>NZ_AP042424.1:0-1961496 GCF_055386755.1 Thermococcus fumicolans
CGACGCAGTTCGGACCGACGAGCCTCATCCCGTACCTGTGGGCTATCTCGACAAGCTCGCGCTCCTCACGCTTTCCTTCTTCTCCAACTTCGCCGAAGCCGGCTGTTATGAGGATTATTCCCTTGACGCCCTTCTCGCCGCAGTCTATCACTGTCTGCTTTACGAAGCGCTTCGGAACTACAATTACAGCGAGGTCTACCTCGTCGGGGATATCCTTCACGTTCTTGTAGGCCTTAACGCCCTGAACGACCTCGTCCTTGACATTAACTGGGTAAACCTTGCCGGCCTTGTACTTCTTGAGGTTCTTGAAGACCTCGTAGCCGAGCTTGAGGGGATCGTTTGATGCCCCGATAACAGCAATGCCCTTGGGTCTGAAGAAGTAGTCAAGACTCATTGGCCTCACCGTTAAAATCTCGGTGGAATCGTATATAAGCTTTCCCAAAACGGACGTTGGAGAAAAAATAGACCTTAATGAACTCAAAGAAGCTTCGATGAGCTAAGAAGTTCCACATCCAGTCGAGTTGTTGAGGAGTCGATCCACACTTTACCAGATGAAGCTTTCATACCGGAAGGGATTTTAAGGTTCAAGGTGACTATTGGATTGGTGAGAGTAATGGAGAGGATAGAGGTTGTTTATGAGGATGGAAAGCTCAAGCCCATCAAGCCCCTGAAGCTCAAAGAGGGAAAAAGGTTCATTGTGCGGATAGAAAGTGGGCTCCTTGACATAGTAAAGGATTATCAAGAAAAGTTCAGGCTGAGCGAGAAGGACATCGAGAAGTTTCTGGAGGAGAGGAGATGATAGTAATAGATACATCCGTATGGCTTGATCTCTTCATTGAGACACCAGAGAGGAAAAAGCTAGCCGAAAACCTCGTGAGAACCATCGACGAGTGTGGCCTCATGGTATACGAACCCGAAGTTTTCAAAGTAGAACTCGCCGGTGTTCTCTCAAGGAGATTCAAAAAGGGGACGTTCTTGGGTTCATCGAGGATATCTTAATGGCTGTTGAAATAGTGGAAAACCCAACTAATCTGGCCTTCTGGATGGCTTTAAAAACCGGAAGCCGCGCTATAGACTCTTACTTCATAGCCACCGCCGAGATGACTGACTCCATCCTCGTTTCAAACGACAGGGTGATGGTCAATAACGCAAGAAAAGCAGGTGTAAATGCATACTACCTTCTAGAGCAGAGCAAAGGGCTCTCGAAAGCCCTTAAGTGTCACAAACCCGAAAGCTTTAAGTAAGCTCGAGTTATTTTAAGTTGGAGGTGGTGGAAATGGTGAAGGTGCGCTTTCTGGGACACGCGGCTTTCTACATCGAGGGGAGCAAGAAAATCCTGATAGACCCCTTCCTCAGCGGAAACCCGCAGGCCGCTGTAAAGCCGGAGGAAATTGATGCAGACCTGATTCTGGTGACTCACGCCCACGGCGACCACATCGGTGATGCCATAGAGATTGCCAAGAGAACGGGAGCGAAGATAGTTGCAATGTACGACGTAGCGAACTACATCAGCCAGCAGGCAAACGGCCAGGTTGAGACGATAGGGATGAACTACGGGCCGACCGAGGTCGATGGGGTTGGAATAGTCCAGGTTCCGGCCTGGCACTCGAGCAGCGACGGCGTTCACAGTATAGGAAACGCCTCGGGCTTTATCGTCAAGCTCGACGGGAAGACGATCTACCACGCCGGTGATACATTCGTCTTTCTCGACATGGGGCTCTTCAGCGAGCTCTACGGACCGATTGACGTTGCCCTACTCCCAATAGGCGGACACTTCACGATGGGGCCGAGGGAAGCGGCGAAGGCAGTTGAGCTTCTCAAACCGAAGAAAGTCGTGCCGATGCACTACAACACGTGGCCGCCGATCTCAGCCGATCCAGAGGAGTTCAAGAGGCTCGTCAGCGATAAAGCCGAGGTCGTCATTCTCAAGCCGGGAGAGGAGATTGAGGTTTGAAATCCCGTGTGTTTTCTGCCATTTTCCAGTTTTAAGTGAGGCCAAATTTTATTAATGCCCTATCCTAATGGTAACCGAATAGTCACTTTATTATCGGGAGGAGGTGGAAACATGGAAGAGTTCGTTGAGATCAAGATCCCCAAGGGCCTCTACGACAGGATTAAGGAACGCATTGAGGAGACCGGCTTTGAGAGCGTTGACGAGTACGTTACCTACGTCCTCCGAGAGGTTCTAGCGAGCCTCGAAGAGGAAGAAGAGGAAGTCTTCAGCGAAGAGGAGGAAGAGAAGGTCAAGGAGCGCCTCAGGGCACTCGGCTACCTTGACTGATTCCTGTTCTTTTTTAACCCGAGTTGAGGTGATAGAATGGTTTCAAAGCCCCACGGAGGAAAACTAGTAAGGAGGATAGTTGCTGAAAGAACCAGGGAGAGAATTCTGAGCGAGCAGAACGAGTATCCCAGAGTTGAGATTGAACATGGAAGGGCGATAGACCTCGAAAACATAGCACATGGCGTCTACTCACCCATCAAGGGCTTTCTAACGAGTGACGACTTCCAGAGCGTTCTGGATGAGATGCGCCTGAGCAACGACTTACCCTGGACGATTCCGATAGTTCTCGACGTGAAGAAGCCGAACTTTGAGGAGGGAGATGCGATACTCCTCTACCACAAAGACATCCCCATAGCGAGGATGCACGTCGAGGAGATTTACACGTACTACAAGAGGGAGTTCGCGGTCAAGGTCTTCAAGACAGACGATGCAAAGCACCCGGGCGTTGCCAGGGTAATGGATATGGGGGACTACCTTGTCGGGGGCGAGATTGAGCTCCTCAACGAGGTTCCGAACCCCTTCGCCAAGTACACGCTCAGGCCCGTCGAGACGAGGGTTCTCTTCAAGGAGCTCGGCTGGAAGACGATAGTGGCTTTTCAGACCAGGAACGTCCCGCACCTCGGCCACGAGTACGTCCAGAAAGCGGCCTTGACCTTCGTTGATGGGCTTTTCGTCAATCCCGTCCTCGGCAGAAAGAAGAAGGGCGACTACAGGGACGAGGTCATAATAAAGGCCTACGAAGCTTTGTTCAAGCACTACTATCCAAAGGACAGCGCCACCCTCGCGACGGTTCGCTACGAGATGCGTTACGCCGGCCCGAGGGAGGCAATTCACCACGCAATAATGAGGAAGAACATGGGTGCAACGCACTTCATCGTTGGGAGGGACCACGCCGGTGTTGGCGACTACTACGGCCCCTACGAAGCTTGGGATATGTTCGACAACTTCCCAGACCTCGGCATAACCCCGATGTTCATAAGGGAGGCTTTTTACTGCAAGAAGTGCGGTGGGATGGTCAACGCAAAGATATGCCCCCACAGCGAGGAGTTCCACGTCCACATAAGCGGAACCAAGCTTAGGAAGATGATAATGGCCGGTGAACAGCCCCCGGAGTACATGATGAGGCCTGAAGTTTATGAGGTCGTCAGGAGCTTCGAGAATCCCTTTGTTGAATGAAGCAAAACGTTATTACCCTTTTCACACATCTTTTTATCGGGGGATGTAAATGGAAGAAGTCGAGGTAATTTATGAGGACGGTGTTTTCAAGCCGTTGAAGAAGGTAAACATCAAGGAGGGCACTCATGGAAAGGTGATACTTGAACTTGGGCTGGCCGACATAATTGAAAAATTCGGCAAAAGAGTGGAAAAGGACGCCCTCAAGGAGTTCTTGGAGGAGCGGAGATGATAATAGTGGACACGTCAGTGTTCATAGACGCAATTTTCGAGTACAACCCTTCAAGAACAGAAATTGCAAGGAGATTTTTTAGAACCGTCCAAGACACGAGGAATCAAGTGGTCGAACCGGATATCTTTAAAATAGAACTGATAGGACAGCTAGTCAGAAGAATGGAGCACAAGAAAGCTATAAGTCTGTACGAACTAATTGTTGAGAGAGTTGAAATCGTGGATACTGCTCAACTTAGGGAGGTATCGTTTGAAGTCGCATTAAAAACGGGATGCAGGGCTATTGACTCATTTTACATAAGCGTCGCCCACGCAAGAGATGCGATTCTCGTTTCAAACGATAGGTTCCAAGTAGAAAGCGCGTTAAAATATGGAATCAAGGCATTCTACCTACTTGAAGAATGGCAAGAATTAAATAAACTTCTAAAAAATCGAGATGGGTGAGTTAGGTGAACCTAATCGTCCACCACTGGGATACCGACGGAATAACCTCAACGGCCCTTCTCGTTAAGGCCCTCAAAATGGAGGAGTTCACGAACTTAACCGCGCCGATAGGTGAGTTCCGGTTTGATGAGAGAATCCGGGAAGCTATAGATAGGGCCGAAAAGCTCTACGTCCTCGATTTCAACGTTCCCGGGGAAGTTAAGAATGTGAAAATCCCCACACTCTTCATCGACCACCACAATCAGGGGAGAATCGAGAACCCCCTAGTGGAGCAGGTAAATCCGTCGCTTGAGGGGAACTACTACCCCTCGTGCTCTCTCGTCATCTCGGAGCACTTCAGCCTCTTCAACGCGTGGACGGCCCTCGGCGTTGTGGGGGATATAGGCGAGAGGGCCTTCGGGTTAAACACCGTCAGGGAGCTCCTCAAAAGGGAAGGCCTCTCAGAGGGAGATGCCCTGAGGTTGGTAGAGCTCATCGACTCCAACTACATAACAATGGACAGGAAAGCCGTGGAGGAGGCCGTTGGGGTCCTCCTTGAAAACAACATCAGGGACCTCCTTGAGTATGAACCCTGGGTTAAAAAAGTCGAGGCGATAGAAAAGGCCATTGAAGATGCACTGTCCCAAGTTGAGGAAAGAAAAGGATTTGCCCTCGTCAGGTTTGAGAGTCCCTTCAACATCATCTCCAAAGTCGCGAGGAAGCTCGTATGGGAGAAGAAATATCCGGGGGCAATCGTGATAAACGGGGACTTCCACGGGAAGGCACAGCTCTACTTCAGGGTTTCGCCCGAAATGGCGGGGAGAATAGACATGGCCAACATAATAGAGGAAGTTAGACAACTTGGCACCAACGCCGGGGGAAAGAGAGAGGTTCTCGGTTGCATCTGCGAGAAAGAAAAAGTTGAAATGGCGTTGAACGTGATAGAAAAGCGTCTGGGGTGGTAAGATGTTTGAGGAGAAGGTTAGGGAAGGCATGGCCAAGACCAAGAAGCTCTTCGTCATAGGCCTCGATTCAGCTCCGCCAGAGTTGCTCTTCGGGAAGTTCTACGACGAGTTACCGAACCTCAGGAAGCTCATCGAGCGCTCGATTCACGGGCCGATGAAGACGGGGATTCCGGCCATAACTATTCCAATGTGGATGGTCATGGTTACCGGCAAAACGCCGGGCGAGCTCGGCCTCTACGGCTTCAGACACAGGAAGGGTTACAGCTACACCGAGTACTGGATTGCCCACAGCAAGAAGGTTAAGGAACCTACGCTATGGGACTATCTCGGCGAGAAAGGGAGGAAGTCGATAATAGTCGGCGTCCCACCAACCTATCCACCGAAGCCAATCAACGGCCACCTCGTCAGCTGTTTCATAACACCCGATGCCAGCGTGGATTATACCCATCCAAAGGAACTCAAGGGTGAGATTGAACGTTTAGTTGGTGAGTACATCTTCGACGTCCCCTTCAGGAAGGAAGCGAAAGACGAGGTCAAGGAAGGCCTCTGGGAGATGACGGAGAAGAGGTTTGAGGTCATCAGATACCTCCTCCAGGAGAAGGAGTGGGACTACTTCCACTTCGTCGAGATAGGCCTTGATAGAGTTCACCATGCCTTCTGGAGGTACTTCGATCCAAACCATCACCTCTACCCGGGGAAGGGCAACAAATACGAGACCGTTATTCCCGACTACTGGAAGCTCCTTGATAAAGAAGTTGGAAAGACACTGGAGCTAATAGACCTCGACGAGACAGCGGTTATGATAGTCTCCGACCACGGGATAAAGGCTATGCACGGAAACTTCGCCGTCAACCAGTGGCTTGCCGAGGAGGGCCTCCTGAAGGTAAAGAACCCGGAAGTTCTCCACGACGGGAAGATTAAACGCTTCGAGCAGATAAAGGTGGACTGGAAGGAAACGACGGCCTGGGGATGGGGTGGCTACTACTCCAGGGTCTTCCTCAACGTGAAGGGAAGAGAACTCTTCGGGAAGGTGCCAAAGAGCAAATTCGACGAAGTCAGGGACGAGGTTGCGGAGATGATACGCTCGATTAGGGGGCCAAATGGCGAGAAGTGGGACAACAGGGTTTACTACCCGGAGGACATCTATCCAGTGGTGAAGGGTAGCAAGCCCGACATAATGGTCTACTTCGACAACCTGAACTGGCGTGCCGCTGGAACCGTTGGCTGGGAGAGCAACTACCTCCCGGAGAACGATACGGGGCCGGACGATGCCAACCACTCCGAAGTTGGCGTATTCTCGCTCTACCTGCCGGGACTCGACGAGGAGAGGCAGACACAGCTCACAATCTACGATGTTGCACCAACCGTGCTTAACCTCTTCGGCCTGAGGGAGGAAGCGGAAAGGCTGAGGGGAAGGAGCATTTTACCCGGGTGATTGTCCTTTGGCCATAAAATACATTCCTCACGCACTGGAGAGGATGAAAGAAAGGGGCATATCCAGAGAACTCGTTGAAGAGGTCCTCCTGTCACCGGATAACACACTCGAAGGGTACTTCGGGAGAAAAGTGGCACAAAAAAGAATAAATGGAAAGCTCATTAGAGTTGTTTACGAGGAAAAGGAAGATGAGGTACTGGTAATAACCGCATACATAACTTCAAAGATAAGAAAATACGGGGGTGAGTAAATGGAGATATCGTACGATCCCAAACACGATGTAATGTATATCCGGTTCAGTAACGGGAAGATTGTTGAGACCGTGGAGGTAGAGGAAGGAGTCCTTGTAGATTACGGTGAGAACGGAGAGATAATTGGCATTGAGATAATCGGCGCCTCTATGAGAGCTCATGCCCCAATAACCGAGATAACTTTCAAGCTGGAGGAAGCCACGGCGGGATGAAGCATGAAGAACCTTGAAAGGGGCTTCACAATATGGCTCACCGGACCGAGCGGTGCGGGAAAGACAACCCTAGCCGTCAAACTCGCCAAAAAGCTGAGGGAGATGGGCTACCGTGTCGAAATACTCGATGGGGACACGATAAGGAAGACACTCTACCCGAACCTGGGGTTCTCAAAAGAAGCGAGGGAGATGCACAACCGCGTTGTCATTCACATGGCAAAGCTACTCAGCAGAAACGGGGTCATAGCGATAGTCTCGCTAATCTCGCCTTACAAAGCCGTCAGGGAATACGCGAGGAAGGAGATAGGGGATTTCATCGAGGTCTACGTTTACGCCCCCTTGGAGGTCAGAATCCAGCGCGACCCCAAGGGGCTCTATGCAAAGGCCATCAGGGGTGAGATTAAGGGTCTGACGGGTTACGATGGTATCTACGAGGAACCCGAGAACCCGGAGGTAAAGGTGGACAGCTCAAAGATGACGCCGGAGGAGGAGGTAGAGGCCGTAATAGAGAAGGCCCGCGAGATGGGCTACCTACCCTGATTTTCAAAGGGAGGGAGGGCGTTGAATCCAGTATTTGTTGGACTGGGTTTCCTAGTCGGCTTCCTCGTCGGCCTTACAGGGGTCGGGGGAGGGGCGCTGATGACGCCCTCCCTCATATTCCTCGGCGTCGAGCCGCTGGTGGCCGTTGGGACAGACCTTTTCTATGCCACCGTCACGAGGGTTTTCGGCGTCTTCTTCCATCAGAGAAAGGGTAGGATGAGGTACGACATAGCACTGAGGCTCTTAGCTGGTAGTGTTCCCGCAATAATCCTTGGAGGAGTGCTCCTTCGCTGGATTGATAGGGAGGTTCTCAACGAGTACCTCACGGTTCTCCTCGGTATTGTCCTCGTTGCGAGCGCGGTTCTGAGCCTCCTCAAGGATGAAATCCACGTCCCAATAAGGCCACGGTGGGCCTACGTCTACCTCCTCGGCTTCGTGGTCGGTCTAACCGTCCAGTTCACGTCCGTTGGGGCCGGTGTGATAGTGAGCTTCACCCTCATGAACGTCGCCCGGCTCGATCCGAGGGACGTAGTCGGGGTGGTCATAGTTTACGGACTGGCTCTCTCCGGGTTTAGTTTTCTGAACTACGCGAGCATAGGTAGGGTTAATTACGGCCTCGCGGAGGCTCTGATCCTTGGAACGATTCCAGGTGTTTACCTGGGAACACACGTCAACAGGAGTGTGGACAGGGAGAAGCTTAAGAAGGTGATAAACGTAATAATCCTGTTAATAGGACTTTTTACGCTCATGGGCGGATGAACTGGATAGAAAAGATGAAAGACTACCGTGAAGATGACGTTCTGACAAAATTCTTTTATAGTCCCCAGCAGGATTTAAATTTCGGGTGTTACCTATGAAAGCCCTTATACTCTCAGGTGGTCATGGCACCCGCTTGAGACCGCTGACTTACTCCCAGCAGAAGCAACTCATCCCCGTGGCCAATAAGCCGGTTCTCTTTTACACTATTGAGGACGTTATTGAAGCGGGAATCCACGAGATTGGAATTATTGTCGGTCCAAATGCAGAGCAGGTAAAGAAGACCGTTCTGAGCAGGGAATGGGACGCTGAGATAGAGTTCATCTATCAAGGTGAGCCGAAGGGGCTGGCCCATGCCATCTTGGTTGCGAGGGACTACCTCGGCGATGACGACTTCGTCATGTACCTCGGAGACAACATCCTCCGTGAGGGCATAGTGAAGCACCTAGAACACTTCAAAAAAGGAAACTTCGACGCCAGCATTCTCCTCCAGGAGGTTCCTAATCCCCAGCAATTTGGAGTTGCAGAGCTGAGCGAAGACGGAAAGACTATAAAGAGACTGGTGGAGAAACCAAAGGTGCCGCCAAGCAACCTAGCCCTCGTTGGAATCTACTTCTTCAAGCCGGTTATCCACGAGGCTGTTAGGAACATAAAGCCCTCCTGGAGGAACGAGCTCGAGATAACCGACGCAATCCAGTGGCTTATCGACCACGGCTATAGGGTGGGCTGGACAAAGGTCACCGGCTGGTGGAAGGACACGGGGAAGCCAGAGGATCTTCTGGATGCTAACAGACTCATACTTGACGACATAAAGACAGACATACAGATAAGCACCAACGCCCGCATCCACGGGAGGGTCGTCATCGGCGAGGGCACCGTAATAGACGAGAACACGGTGATAAAGGGCCCCGTAGTCATAGGAAAGAACGTCAGGATAATAAACTCCTACATCGGACCCTATACGAGCATCGGTGACAATGTGATTATAGAGAACACCGAAATAGAGGACTCAATAATCCTCGAGGGGAGTGAGATAAGAAACGCAGGCAGGATCGTGGAGAGCCTCATCGGAAGGGGCGTGAAGATAATAAACGGCACCTCCCATCCGTTCGGCAGAAAGCTGGTCATCGGCGATAATTCCAGGCTCATACTGTGAGGTGGAACGATGAAGCTTTTGGTAACCGGTGGAATGGGCTTCATAGGGAGCAACTTCATCCGCTACATTCTGAAAAAGCATCCCGATTGGGAAGTGATAAACCTCGACAAACTCGGCTACGGCTCAAATCCGGCGAACTTGAAGGATGTGGAGAACGACCTGCGCTACACCTTCGTCAGGGGGGACATAGCGGACTTCGAGCTCGTGAGCGAGCTGGTTAAGAAGGCGGATGCGGTTGTGAATTTCGCGGCAGAATCTCACGTAGATAGAAGCATCTCCAGCCCGGAGCACTTCCTGAGGAGCAACGTCATCGGCACTTACACGATTCTCGAAGCAATACGGAAGGAGAATCCGGAAGTCAGGTTCGTCCACATAAGCACTGATGAGGTCTACGGCGATATCCTAGAAGGCTCTTTCACTGAGAGGGACGCGCTTATGCCATCATCTCCATACTCCGCCACCAAGGCAGCGAGCGACGTTCTTGTCTTGGGATGGACGAGAACCTACAACCTGAACGCCTCCATAACGAGGTGCACCAACAACTACGGCCCATACCAGTTCCCGGAAAAGCTCATCCCGAAGACCATAATCAGGGCGAGCATGGGGCTGAAGATACCCATCTACGGCACCGGCCAGAACGTGAGGGACTGGCTCTACGTCGAAGACCACGTGAGGGCAATTGAGGCCGTTCTGCTCAAAGGGGAACCGAGGGAAATCTACAACATCTCCGCCGGCGAGGAGAGAACGAACATCGAGGTCGTTAAGACCATTCTCAAGCTCATGGACAATGACGAGTCACTTATAGAGTTCGTGGAGGACAGGCCCGGACACGATTTGAGGTATTCTCTCGACTCATGGAAGATAACGCGCGACCTCAAATGGAGGCCGAAGTACAGCTTCGAGAAGGGCATAGAGAGAACGGTCAAGTGGTACCTCAAAAACGAGTGGTGGTGGAGGCCGCTGGTGAACGAGAAGGTCCTCCACCCAACGCCCTGGAAGTTGGGGTGGTGAGAATGCCCTTCGAGTTCAAACGCCTTGAAATCCCAGACGTTATCCTGATCAAGCCTCTCGTTTTTGAGGACGAAAGGGGCTTCTTCATGGAGACCTACAAGAAGTCGGACTTCGAGAGGGCCGGAATAAAAGGGGACTTCGCCCAGGACAACCATTCCCGCTCAAAGTACGGTGTGCTTAGAGGCCTGCACTTCCAGCGCGAGCCCTACGCCCAGGCCAAGATTGTGAGGGCCATTAGGGGCGTAATCTACGACGTCGCCGTTGACCTGAGAAAGGATTCGCCCACCTTTGGCAAATACGTTGGTGTTATTCTCTCGGAGCACAACAGGTGGCAGCTCTACATACCCAGGGGCTTTGCCCACGGGTTCGTCGTGCTGAGCGACGTTGCAGAAGTGGTTTACAAGGTCGACAACGTCTACGCTCCCGACTATGAGGGCGGGATAATCTGGAACGACCCCGAGATAGGCATAGACTGGCCGGTTGACGAGCCCATAGTCTCGGAGAAGGACAGGAAATGGCCGACGCTGAGGGAAGCAATCGCAAGGGGATGGGTGTTCTGAGACACCACTATCGCAAAATAGTTTATATGAATTGATAACACAAGAGTACACTGGTGGTTGATATGGGAAAAATTGCCATTGAGCTCAACGTCCCTGATGAGATACTGAAGACGATTGACCTCGATCGGTTGAGACGAATCGTTGAGAGGGAGGTTATTGCAGAGTACAGCGCCCAGAAACTCCACGGAAAGTTCAGGGGCATGGACCTTAAAAAACTCCTGAGAGAGGTCGAAGAGGAATGGGGCCTTTGACGGCCTTTGTGGATACCAACGTGATAATTGAGCATCTGGAGGGCAATGTTGACCTTCTCGATATAAGGGAGAGGTTTGACGTTCTGTATTCCAACAGCATAGTGTTCAGTGAGGCGCTTATGGTGTACCTAAGGGCATTAACCGGTGAGAGGCCGTATACACTCAAACACAACCCCGATATTATCAGGAACCTGAGGGAGGAGCTCCTGGACTTCTCAAGGCTTTTTGAGCTTTTCCTTGATCTGGAAATAAACAGGACTGTTGAAACCCTAGCCGTTGAGTACATGATAAAGTACGGCCTGCTGCCGAATGATGCACTCATTCTCGCAACCTGTAAGTTTCACGACGTCAAGTATCTAATTTCGTTTGACAGCGATTTTGCCAATGCTTGTGAGAAGGAAGGGATATCCCTTCTTAGTGCTCCAGAGGAGATAACCAGGCTTGGTGATGTCCCGTGAGGATAGCTGTAATCGGAGCCAACGGTCAGCTCGGAACCGACCTGGTGAAGGTCTTTGGGGAAGACCCGTCTTTTGAGGTCATCCCGCTGACCCACAAAGACCTTGACGTTGCCGTTCCTGAGACACTGATGGTGCTGAAAGAGCTGAAGCCCGACGTCATCATCAACACGGCCGCTTATGTGAGGGTTGATGACGCCGAGCTCTACCCAGAGAAAGCCTTTGCGGTCAACGCCATCGGCGCGCTGAACGTTGCGAGGATTGCCGGTGAGATTGACACCATCAACGTCTACATCAGCACGGACTACGTCTTTGACGGCGAGAAGGGGGAACCCTACACTGAGGAAGACGTCCCAAATCCAATAAACGTCTACGGGACGAGCAAGTACACCGGCGAGGTTTTCACGAGGAATTATTCAACAAAGTACTACATCATCAGGGTCGCAAGCCTTTACGGGAAGGCGGGGGCGAGTGGGAAGGGAGGCAATTTCGTAAACTGGGTCATTGAGAAGGCAAGACGTGGAGAGGAGCTGAAAATCGTGAACGACCAGTTCATGAGCCCTACTCACACTCTCGACGTAGCCAGAACTTTGAAAGAGTTCCTAAAGATTGGACCAGAGTGGGGCGTTTACCACATGGTCAACGAGGGGCACTGCTCGTGGTACGAGTTCACTAAAGCGATATTTGAAATCCTTGGCTGGGATGTTGAGGTAAAGCCCATAAAGTCGGGCGAGCTCAACAGGCTGGCGAGGAGGCCGAGGTTCTCAGCGCTGGAGAACAGGGGACTCCATAAGCTTGGCCTTAACATGCCTAGCTGGAGGAAGGGATTGGAAGAGTACTTAACGGCAGAGTGAGCATTCTTATCACAATCCAAAATTTCATTCTCACTTTAACCTCCCCAGTCACCCACTGGAAGATAGTTACCGACCGATTTTTCTATGGTAGACAACTCTTCACTTTTTGCATAGTTTTCAATGCAAGTATCCGGCTTATGGCGTTTTCAAGAAACTACTCAAAAACAATAGGAAATAGAACAGAAGTAATGCAGAAACCTATACGGAAAACTACGCATGAATGATAGAGAACAGAGCAAGTAACGAGAATGCCGGGGCCCACAATTGACGCATATGACCCAGAATGACACATTGAGATTAAACACAATTCAGATGCCATATGTATCCACGTGAGAAACTCACGCGGAATCACAAATGCAAGTTACAAGAAGCGGGCCGAAGTGCAAAAGGACGAGAGGGTTACCGGGGGCAGTCACGCCGAGACTTGCACTCAAAAACCAAAACCCTCCACCAAAGACGTATAACACACGTGAAAAATTCACGCGTAGTATAAGCCATCCTAAACAATACCCGATTTTTGTGTGCTGGTTGTAGCCACAAGTGTCAATTACATCAATCTGGAGGGCTCAACTGACACTTCATGCCCTGCAAAAACCCCGAAAAAATGAAAGATAAATCTGCACATTAATAGCGGATAACAGTGAGAAGACCTTCGGCGTTTTTCAGCCCAGAGATTCCAGAATACCGAATCACAACCCAACTTTTTGCAGTTTTCTACTGTCCTACCATAGTTTTTAATACCGGCCTTGGAAGCCCGCCACCAGATCCAAACTCAAACACTTAAGGGGCTGAAGGGATTTACTTTTTCTTTTGAAAGCCTCGTTCTTCAGGGCGGGGAGGAGGTCAGGGGTTGATAGCGAAGGGCATTAAGGGTAAGGAAGATTTTAAAGGTGAGAGCTGGCTCCTGTGGGATTTGAAGGACTTCGAGAATTTGAATTTCAAGATAAAAAACTCTGAACTGGCTCATTTCGAAGGCATAAGTCAAAGGTGGATCACATGAGCGAAGTGAGCTAGGCTTTACCCTGGACTCATCCTACTGAATCCAAAAAGAAAGGTTTAAATATGGAAGGGGCTTCCATATAGAATGGGGTGTCCATAGATGTTTCAAATTCGACCAATAACCAATGAGAAAAACCTTTACGGAAAACGGCACAGGGAAGCCATCAAACAGCTGAAGGAGAATGTCGAGGAAAGGACTTTTACGGCAATTCTAGGCCCGAGAAGAGTCGGCAAGACGAGCATCATTAGAGTTTTTTTGAATAAGTACAAGTACCGGTACATATACTATGACCTCTCTCCTTTTATGGGTAAGCAGGGAATCAGCTACACCGAGTTAACTCCAGCAATGACGAACATTGAGGTAAAAGAACTCTCATACCATACTCAGCTCAGTTTAGGTCTTGTGCGGCTTGATGTTAAACCTGAAAATGCTGTACAGTTCCAAAACGCCCTAATTAATCTCCTCAGAGAATTAAATGCTAAATACGACGATTTCCTTGTGGTAATAGATGAGGCCCAAGTAATGCCCCGCATCAGGGGTATCAACATGCTCGGCCTCCTTCAGCTGATAAGCAACACAATGGACAACACAACTGTGATAATGACGGGTTCGATGCCAGGTTTGCTCGAGAAGATACTCAGTCCATCAGCGTCGCAACCTATGTTCGCCAGATACGTTGACAAGATTCATATACCGCGCTGGGCACCGGAAGAAAGCATGGGGTACCTCAAAAAAGGATTGAGCGAGGCAAAAGTGTCCTGCACTGGGGCTGAACTTGAAGAAGCTGTGGAGGAGCTCTCAAACGTGCCCGGGTTTCTGGCGTACTACGGCAAGCAAAGGGTCAGAGGTATGAGCCATGACGAAGCACTTATAGAAGCTTCAAATTATGCCATCAGCGTTTGGGAGCAAGATCTGGAGGCATTCCTTAACATCTACAGCACAAAAGCCTATGTAACAACACTCTGGGTACTGGCTCAGTCAAAATTTGGCCTCACGAGGAAAGAGATTGCTGGAGAAGTGCTCCGCAGAGAGGAAATCAGCGACAGGAGTCTTAGCCGCATATTGAAGAATCTCGTTCTCTCAGGGATGGTCGAGCACAGCAAAAAGCGCGGGAAGTACCTTATTGCGGAGAATCCACTTGCAAGGGCAGTCCAGAACATAGCCCATAAGTATGGCATTCATTGATCCGCGACCCAGAATGTGCAAAAAGGTGAACCCCATGGGCGAGGCGAGCAAGCTCTAAAAAAAGTCTAAAAAACCAAAAGTGTTATATATATCACTTTCTAATTTTTGGACATGAATACACTGTCAAAAATGGAGGTTAGGGTGCTCTTGAAACTTAACGGGGAGAAGACTATACGCGAGTTAGCCAGCGAACTGGGTTTATCCATTTACCGAACCTCTACTCTCGTTGCATCCCTCAAAAGAACAGGCCTTGTAAGGACGGAAAAAAGAGGAAGATATAAGATAGTCTCGCTGAGTGCGGCAAAGCCCGCGGAACTTCTTAGAAAATTGATGTCCAAGTTTGGTCACATGCCTCTTGATGAGATACTGAGAGGAAGGAATCTCGCACTTCTCGCGGTTCTCATGGATACTCCTTTAAGTGCCCATGAGCTTTGCATAAAGAGCAACCTCTCACGGAGCACTTTTTACCATGTGATCAACAGGCTCTCCACTTACGGCGTCATTGGGGAGAAAGACGGGAAGTATTTCCTGGTTGAGAGGTACAAGTTGTTTCATGAGTTTGCTGAAGAATTCTATGAGCTGCAGAACTCCATTAAAGCCAGGGAATTTTCTGGAGATTCCGCCCTGATATGGGGCGGAGTTGGGGAGTTCATCCTGTCGACGGGAGAGTACAGGGGGAAGGATGTTGATAACTTCCATCTAACCGGACTTGAAAGGTTCAGGGATTTTGGGGTGGATCTCATTGGGACCGGGCAGTATCACTACTATTATTCTGAAAAGACGGAGGAGCTTTCTCTGGAAGAGATTATTGTGCATTCACTGCTCATTGATTTCAGCCCGAGAACGATTCTGTATTCAACCGTCCTCTTGCTGGCGTATAAGGGTAGGATCAATCAAAAGAAGCTTTTTAAGCTTGGCAGGAAATACGATGTCCGCGTTAGCGAATTGCTCAAATATCTCAAAGGCAAGGAGGTTAAAAAACATCCTTATCCCTCTATGGAGGAGGTGAAAGAAATCTTCAAAATGTACTTTGGTGAAGGAAAGTGGGCGGAGTAACCAGAGAAAAGATAATATCCGAATTTCATCTGCTGGAGGAGAAGCTAATCAGCGAATATTTGAAAGAAATGAGCGGGTGAAAGCCCATGAGCGAAACACAGGCAGAAGTAGAGCACTAGAGAGATACTAGGGAAGGATCATAACCCGAAAGATTTAATAAGGAAATCTCAAAAACATGCACCAAAGTTATCGAAACTGTTAACCATGGTGGATAATTATGAGAATCGAACTGCTTAACAAACTCGCAAGAAAGAGAGTCTTCACCATAGAAGAGGCGGCCAAAATAACGGGCCTCAACAGAAACGCCCTGAAAGTTCTCCTCAGCAGGCTTGAGAAAAGGGGCTGGGTTGAAAGAATTGAAAAAGGAAAATACCTCATCATACCTTTGGGAGCAGAAAAAGGAGAATACACGCTTCACGAGTTCATAATAGGTTCTCTTCTTGTAAGGCCCTCTGCCATAGCTTACTGGTCAGCCCTCAATTATCACGGTTTTACCGAGCAGATCCCCAGCACTGTATTCGTCCAGACGACGGCAAGAAAGAAAAAACAAGACCTCAGAATTTTTGGGGTTAGGTATAAAATTATCAGGATAAAGCCCGAAAAATACTTTGGTGTTGAAAAAACCTGGATTGAGGAGTTTCAAGTTCCTATAACCGACAGAGAAAAAACCGTGATCGACTGCTTGGACAAGCCGAGATATTGCGGAGGGATAATTGAGGTTGCCAAAGCCTTCAGGGAGGATCTTGACAGGGAGAAGCTCAGAGAGTATGCGTTGAGAATGGATAACTCCGCCATTATAAGAAGACTCGGCTACCTGTGTGACTATTTTGAGGTAGATATTAACTTACCAAGGCCGAAAGCGAGAAATTACATCCTCCTTGATCCAACAATGCCCAAGGAAGGGAATGTTAAGGGCAAATGGAAGATCATAGCCAACGTTGAACTGGAGGGCTTGGAATGATTCCCATACTGGAGATTAAGACAATTGCCAGAAAGAAGGGGGTCCCGGAGAGTACGGTAGAGAGGGATTACGCCCAGAACTGGCTTTTGTTTGGACTTTCAAGGACATCCCTTAAAATGGCGTTAAAGGGGGGAACAGGGATAAGAAAAGTATACATCGGAAATTACAGGTTTTCTGATGACCTGGATTTTACACTCCTGGGGGAATACGATGAAAAAACGCTACAGGGAGAGCTGGTGAAGGGTATTAAGATTGCCAGAAGGGAAAGCGGTATCGGTTTTGAAGAAAATATTGCTTTCAAGGAGACTTTAAACGGCTATGAGGCCGGAGTCTATTTTAGAATAATAAGGGCATCGGGGCCACCCTTAAAAATCAAAATTGATCTGACCAAAAAGGAGAACGAACCAATCCTGCTCCCGCTGGAAAAAAGGAAAATCATTCATTCCTATTCTGATGAATGCAATACCGGGGTCCTGGTGTATTCCCTTGAGGAGATCTTTGCCGAGAAAGTTCGCTCGCTCTTCCAGAGAACGAGACCGAGGGATTTATATGACATCTGGCGTTTGAAGGATATTGCCCAGTGGAGGGACATTACTGGCATAATATCTGGGAAGTTTAAGGTTAAAGGTGTTCAACCAGAAATTGAAGAATTCAGAAGACGTGAGGCTCATTATGAAAGGGCCTGGGAGATGAGCCTGGCACACCAGATAAACCCACTTCCAGAATTTGATAAGGTCTGGAATGACATTCTTCAATTTCTGGAGGAACTCAAGGAGAGTATTAAGCTGTGAGGATTAAAGCCCTCAAAGCCATCATAATTAAAGGGTGAATCCCATGAACGAGGCAAGCCAGGCGCTGCAGAGGATTGCCATGGGGACGGGGATTGTTTTCGCCGGGACGGTCGTTTCGATGTTCTTTGGGTTCCTGAGCAGAGCGGTGATAGCGAGGTATTTCTCGACTTCAGAGTACGGGGTGTTTAATCTGGCTTTAACTGTCTTGAGCATTGCCCTTGTCCTTGCCACGCTCGGCTTTCAGAACTCCCTCCCCAGGGAGGTCGCCTTCTACAAGGAGAGGGAGCCTTCGAGGGTTGGGGATCTGGTTTCGACGGCACTTGTGATAACGGCCCTGAACGGTATTCTCTGGGCGGCGGTCTTAATCCTTGGGGCAGGTAGAATCGCCGGGCTTTTCAATGAGGCGAGGCTGGTATATGCGCTCAGGATAGTGGCGTTTGCGCTGCCGTTTTCCGCTCTTACAGGGGTTATAATCTCCATCTCAAGGGGATTCGGCAGGGTCAGGGAGCAGGTGTATTTTCAGAATATTGTCTACTCCACAGCCTTCCTCCTGCTCGTCGCGCTGGGGATTCTCTTAAAACTGCCGTTTGACTTTATCTTTGGTGCCTACGTTGCCGCCTGGGTTCTCACACTCATGGCACTCGCTTTTGATGTGTGGAAACGGAGGGTTTTTAGATTTGGGATTTCATTAAATTTAAAGCTCGGAAAAGAGCTGGTTAGATTTTCAATTCCCCTGATGATGACGGGCATTGCGGGTTTTGTAATGACGTGGACGGACACGCTGATGCTGGGCTACTACCTCGGTTCTAATGTTGTGGGACTGTACAACGGCGCCGCCCCTATTGCCAGGCTTTTGCCAGTGTTTCTGAACTCAGCCGGGCTGATATTTCCTCCCCTGGCGACTGTCCTTTACGCCCATGGAAAGATTGAAGAGCTCGGCTGGGTGTATCAGGTTCTGACGAAGTGGATATTCCTCGCCACATTTCCCCTCTTTACTCTGATGTTCCTGTTTCCTGAAGCCACGATAGGCTTCTTCTTTGGAAGTAAGTATCTCCCCGCGGCCCCGGCACTCAGGATTCTTGCGGTGGGATTCATGTTCCACACACTTTTGGGACTGAACGGGATGAGTTTGATCGTTATCCGGGAAAGCAGCTTTATAATGTACTCGACGCTGGTTTCAGCCGGGATAAACGTGGTTCTGAACGCCCTTCTGATCCCGGTTTATGGTATTGAGGGCGCCGCCGCTGCCACGGCAGTGTCGTATTTCGTGACGAACGCTTTGAATTCCCTCAGGCTTTATCAGAAGGTTAAAATTCACCCGTTTGGAAGGAGCTACGTTAAAACTCTTGTTGTGGGGATTTCACTGCTGGTTCTGGTACTGGTTGAAGGTATAAAGACCCCCAGCATAGTGTACGCGTTCGTGGCGCTGGTCATAATTACGGGAGTATTCTTTGTTTTGGTGTTATTTAGCGGGAGCATTGACAGAGAGGACGTTGAGCTGTTGCTGGCGGTTGAGAAGAGAATGGGGATTGATTTAAGGGGAGTAAAAAAGATATTGGGGGGGTTTGTTTAGATTTTGATTTTCGGGACTTTTGCCACCGTGGCAGTTTTCAGAAACTTCATGACTTCCTTTTTCATATGCTTTACAACGTCCTCGGTAACCGCTATTTGGGGGTTATGGGAGATTATTTCCTCAAACTTCCAGTCGGTGACGTTGAAGATACCTTTGAAGTTCTTGTAGTATATGGCTATGCGGTATTTTTCGAGTTGGTCTACGTTTTTTTTCTCTTCTTCAGTTCGCACTTCACCAACATTTTGATGAATCCCATATGATTCTGCAAACACTGTACCATCGTATAACACATTATCGTCACTGAGCTTGTTGTCCACCATACCAAGGATAAATGGTTTGAGCTTTACCAAGCTTATGTATTTTGATTCATTTTCAGTGCGTTCGATTTCATACCCTATGGGATACTTTATCAGCAGGGGCACTCTCAATAGTTCGTCATACAGAAATGTTCCATGACTTATTCTTCCGTGTTCTCCCAATAGCTGACCGTGATCACTAGTTACTATAACCAGAGAGTTATCAAAAACTCCTTTTTCCTTTAGGATTCTCATCATGTCTAGAATTTTTCTGGTCACATAAGTAACTTCTTTTGGATATTTCTCTTTCCATTTCTGGACAAGATAGGGGTCAAGTCTATTGGTTCGTATATTCATTATAAAATTCCTATCAACATTGCCTTCCTTTTTAAAATACGGCTCATGGACTTCCATCAAATTCATAAAGATAAAATTCGAGGATTTACCTCCCGAAACAGCTAGCATGGATTTAAGTTTTTTAACAGCATACTTTGCTCCTTTATCCAATGGCCAAGAAGTCCTCTTATGATAAAAGTATATTGGATATTTTAGTGCTATCTCAATTAATGCAGAATATTTGTTCAAATGCAATAATTGTATTAAGTAGTTCAATTTGTTCTTATGGTTATGTCCAATTTGCTGTAAAACTTTAATTGTATTATCGGATAATATCCCATGGATACCCACAATGTCATAGACTTTTAAAAAACCGTCAATTCCAAAGTATGGAGAAACAAAGATATTTGCCGTTACTAAATATGTATTCAGCCCTAAATCTCGGAGGGTATGACTAATGAGCATTTCTCTTATTTTCTTGCTTACTCTAAGATTTACATGCTTTTTTGTCTTGGTTTCATGTACTCCGTGAAACGCAGGGTATAACCCAGTAAACATTGAGACATGACTAGGAAGTGTCCAAGAAGCCGGTGCAACAACATTCTCATAAGAAACAAAGCCCAACTTTTTGAGTTCCCTTTCTAAAGATCCAGCGTAATCCTTCCTTAGTGTATCTACTACTATGAAGATCACATTAAAATTACCAGGCATTTACACACCTCCGATAATCCAAAATTTTCTATTCAAACCTCGTGACCTCAATGTTGGAAGCTTTTTCTCTTCTATCGAGGGCATTAGAACATCCCCTGTCACTCCATCAACTCCAATGATTAGCATTTTTTGCATTCTAACATCACCCGCTTGCTTTTTATGATAAGGATAACCTTTTAAGAATTTATCCTGAGAGATTCAGACGGTGTTATTATGAATTATCCTAGGGTCTCGATAATCATCTTAAATTGGAATGGCTGGAAGGATACAATAGAGTGCTTAGAGTCTCTTTATAGGATAACCTATCCCAACTACGATGTTATTGTAGTGGATAATGGTTCAAAAGACGATTCAGTCCAAAAGATTAAGGAATACGCGGAAGGAGAGATTCAAGTTAGTTCGAAGTTTTTTGAATACAACCCCAACAATAAACCGATCAGAGTTTTTGAGCTTAATGAAGATGACTCAAAGCAAGGAAAATTTAACCGACCGCTCTATGAAAAGGTTGATCCGGATAGAAGGCTGATTTTAATCAAAAACAGAGACAACTATGGTTTTGCTGGTGGGAATAATGTTGGGATAAAATTTGCCTTGAGTGTTTTGAATCCGGAATATGTACTGCTCCTAAACAATGATACAGTAACTGAGAAAAAGTTTCTGTCTGAACTAGTTAAAGGCATCCATAAGAATAAACCAATAGGGATTGCGGGCCCAATAATATTCTTTTATAACTACCCCCAAATAGTACAATTTTCAGGGGCAGTATTATACAAAAGCATATTGCATAAAAGATTGATTAATCTTGCCACAATTTCTCCTGGCATCTCCCTAATAGAAACTGACGAAGTTAATGGAGCAGCGATGCTTATTAAAACCGACACTCTTACCAAACTCGGATTATTGGATGAAGCATACTTCGCATATTGGGAAGAGACGGACTTTTGTTTTAGGGCTAAAAAATATGGAATATCCAAGGCCATAGTTCTATCCTCACGAATATGGCATAAGATAGGTTCCAATGATCCAAAACGTAAAAAAATAAAGCCTCTATCCGCATATTTATTCGGTAGAAACAGAATATACTTTATCAGAAAAAATCTCACGGGGATAAGCAGATGGCTTTCATTCGCTTCAACTGTGTTTTGGACAGTGTTTTATGCGTTTGTATATTTAATACATTACAGAAATGTAGACGCTGCTCTAATGTTTGTTAAAGGAGTATTTGATGGAGCTACAGGGAATCTCTGTAAAAGTAGAAAACTCTCAAAAAATCGAGCCCATTTTAAAAAGGTCTAACTTTCCATTGCAAGAATTAATACATTTGAATAATTTACGTCTGTCATCTGACATACAGATATATCGCAGACATACCAGAATTATATATCCTGAGGTCTAGGTATTTATATATTGCCCAAGACGGATAATAATTCCCCCCACTCAACCTTCCCCCACCGATCAGTAGGGCATTATGCTCAACATTCCATTTTCTAAAGAAAATGTATGCAGTACTCTCATTTATTACTAAATCACTCTTAAACTCATTGCAGGTATACCAATTAAATGCTCCAGACAATACCCAACCGTAAGTATCTCCATAAAGTATTTTAACCTCACTTGTAGCCCAATGTTCTGCTATCCACCTTGCCCCATAAATCTCAGGAATAGTAAACTTGGGCCAATCAGAGTTATGCTGAAAAGCTATAGATGTATCATCATACACATTTGAAGTTATAGATGCAAGAACCCCAGAGTTCAAAACCAAAAAAACAATAAGAAACATTGAAACTAGATAATGTAGATACTCCATGGCTCCCAACTTCTTAATTAGTTCGAAGAACCCTATGAAAACAAACGGAGCCGAAAATAGGAGTGCAATGTGATACACCCTTGTCACTGTTATTGTCCTGGATATCACGGGAACTAGCACAGACATTCCAAGTAATACTGAATTGACTACACCAAACCCCCAGAACATCATTTTTATGTACCCCTTATTTGAATTATTATTTGGATTAACCAACACATCTTTGGTCATTAAGAATAGACCCACTATCATGAACATACCCAGTAATGGATATAGATATTGGGTTAGCTTCACCAGTAGGGGATAATTCATAGATAAAATGTGCTGGGGGGAGGTTGTATAAATTGTATGGTGAAGTACGATACCTACTATCTCTTTTACGAACAACAAGAAGTACCTTGAAGAAATCCTAAAGACTATGCCTTTAGAGGTACTTAGAAACCAAAGAAAAGACAAAGAGAATAAAATCACAATAATATTGTAAATCGACTTGGTATTACGTTTGATAATTGAACTATCGAATACATCAATAATTTTCAATACTATAATAACTGCAATCAATTCGAACATTAGTATATAAAATGTAGAATAATGAGTTAATAACAAGGATATTACAAAAATCAGAGATAGAAGACTGTGATTATTAAATGTCGACAATAATAGAATGCTAAGGAAAAACTCACCTATCATAACCCTCGCCATTTGAGGAATCTCTGCATAAAATGTTATTGAAAATATTACTAGAAGTGCAGAGAATAAAGAAACTTTTTCATTGAACATATCTTTGTACCATTCATAAAAGCCAACCATGCCCAAAGAGAGGAATATAGGATATATCACCTTAAACGGAATTATTGTACGGACATTTAAAATATCACTAAGAAATAATGGAAATAATGTAATACTTAAAGTGGAGTTAAGAGGATCGGAAATATAATTAGGAGCCCACCTCCCAAGTGTCTCAACACTTCTCAAAATAAAGAGTTCATTAAATATATCCCGTCCCCAAAGATAGTTGGAAATTAGAGATGTATGGTACAGCATAGACAAAGACACAGAAAAAACAACTAGAGGATACAAAGAAACCTCAATCTTTTCAAAAATGAGAACAATTACTGCAAATATAACAAGAATCAGAAATATGTACAAAACAAACGCAGTACCGTATTGATTTAATATCATCGTACCAACAACCGAAAGCAAAATGAGTAGGATACTAAATGTGAAACCATTAACTAAAGAGAGGTTAAGCTTATTGAAGAGCACATAATGCCCGTGATCTATCTTATGACTACTCAGCCAGCTAAAGATAAACACAATAAATATGGTGACAGAGAAACCAAGGAGTATGTACCTTTCACTTAGCGGCCTGGCTACACCAATAGCTAACAATAAATAATTTAGAATCAACATGAAAATATACTCCAGGAACACAGTTACACCGACGGCATACAATACAAATCTTACAGGACTCTTAACGTTAACCCCCATGCTGGATAACAACAATGCCCCCGGAACGAGGGTAACATATACAAACAGGATAGGTTTGTATATGAAAGGAAACATGTTAAAAATTCTCAAAAGAAGTCCCCCAATAAATAGCAGTGTTATAAATAACTGGCTACATCTTCCCATTGCGCCCACCAACCTGAAAGTAGATATTCTCATAATCCTTTGCCACTTTATCCCAAGTCCTTATCTTTCTACTAAATGGCCCAATTTTAATATTACTGTTGACAATCTTTAAAACCAATTCTGCAACTTTTTTAGGATCCGGAGGGTATCCAACACCAAAACAACCAGGTTCTCGCAAAAACTCTAGTAGGGCAGTTTCTTTTGCTACTATCACTGGTGTTCCTAAAGCAAGCGCTTCAGCAACAGTGATCCCATAGTTTTCAGCTTTTGATAGATAAAGGAAAACATCTGCTTGTTCTAGTTCTTCCATGAATTCACTATGAGGCATAGCCGGAACAAACTCTATAAAGTCACTAACTCCAAGACCAGTAGCAAGTTCTCGAAGCTTTCTCTCGTATGGTCCACTTCCTATAATCTTAAGTCTCACATTTTGTATTCCCCACTTGTTTATGAGCACATCCAATGTCAGGATTGTATATTGGATGCCCTTACTTTCAAGCAAATATCCCCCATAAAGTAGAGTTATTTGATCTTTTTTGTTTTGTTTCTTTAATGGTTTTGCTCTGATTTTATCAACACCATGAGGGACAACGACAAGTTTATCCTCAGAGATTCCAGGGAACTCCCTTTTGAAAGTCTCCATTTCAAATTTTGACGCTAGAATTATTGAATCAACATTATCAACAAGCCATGCTCCAAGTAGGCGATTATACGGCTTCCAAAAGATTTTACCAAAAAATGTACTGTGGCTATTAACACCGAAATGAGGAGAGAATACAACAGGAACATCAGGGTAATGTTTCTTGAGGAGATAAACAACCCCAAGTGAAAACAATGTGTGATATCCATGAACGTGTACAATATCGGGCATGAATCCTTTTAAAAGAATGTTCAGTTTTAACCATGCTTTTGGACTAAAACCATAGAGGTACTCCCCCATCCGAGATTTGGCTCTAACTATTCGGAATCCCCCTATGATTTCTTCTCCTCTAAGATTAAGGGGATTTGACTGAAAAACCACCACTTCATGACCCATTTGAGAAAGATGCCTAGAGAGCTCTAATATTGTCTTATGAACTCCCCCAGGAGACGTGATCTCAGTGAAATTAGTAAACAGGATTTTCATTTTGTATCCTCCCTATTCGTGAGTATACAATACAATAAACCAAATAGCGAAGATATATACACCGCTAATTCATAAACAACAAAGCCAAGCGCATACTTAAAACCCATGTCCAATGCTTTTCTAAATGCCTCCAAATAGTATTTCCGCCCAAAGGGCGAGAGACTCCAAAAAACCCTCCTGTTACCCCTCTTTTGAAAGGAAGTATTATTCAATACAATCCGCCGCATAGAGCACCCATATCTGAAATTTTTCACGGCTACCTCTCGTAGGGTTCTTGGTTCCCCTATGTGGCGTTCTGTAGAACTTATCACCCCAATTTTATAGGGAGATTCAGCTAATTTTATATAGAAGGCATAATCTTCGCCAGCAAGAGGAACATCCTCATCCATCATTCCCAAACTTATCACTACATCCTTTCGCAGAAACCTTGCTCCAAGTACAGGCTTTGAATACTTTATAGACCCCACAAACTCCGGATGCCTGATATACTCACTTTTTTCAATCTTTCGGATTTTAGACCAAAAACTAATATTATCATCAGGAAGCCAGAATATACAAACACCATCAAATCCTTCATTTTCACATTTGTGAACCGCCTCTCCAATAAGATTCTTATCCAGTATCACGTCGGAATCAACCCGGTACACATACTTCCCACGAGCCTTTAAAATACCAAAGTTAGTTGCATCAGACATTTTAGAACCCGGAAGAACATAGGTTGAAGCTCCCATATCTTTCGCAATCTCAACGGTCCGATCTTTGGATCCTCCATCCACTACTATTATCTCAATATTGCGATATGTTTGGTTTTTAATGGACATAATACACCGACTTATTGTCTTCTCTGAATTGTAAGTTGGTATAATGACCGAAACTAGAGGGGATCTTTTTTTCTTAGAGCTCACTAATAACCCCCCTAAACACCATCTCATATGCCCTTGCAACTTTCTCCCAGTTGTACTGTCTCTTTATCCTTTTAACCTGGGTTTTCTTTATTAAGCTTAAATCAAACTCCCCCCTCTCAAGCATCTCCATTTTGGCTGCTAATTCGTCATTATTTTTAAAGTATATCCCTCCCTCCTGCAGGACTTCTCTGTTGAATGGCACGTCGTAAGCTAATATCGGCCTCTTAAACAGCATTTGTTCAAGCAGGGAGGGGTTTGTCCCCCCGACCTCATAGGCATGGATGTAGGCAAAGCAGTTTTTCCTCAAAACTCCGAGAACCTCTTTATCGTAGATTGGGTCAAGCAGAAGTACATCTTCATTATCTTCTGCCAGCTTAAAAAGGTGCCTGCTGTACGGATCTTTCTCATTGAAGTTCCCAACTATGACAAGCTTCTTTGAGGAGTCCGCCTTTTTGAACCCCTCAATCTCTAAGTGGATGTTGTTCTCGGCAACTATCCTCGCCACGGTGAGGTAGTATTCATTGGGCTCAAGTCCAAACCTTCCAAGGATTTCGGCTTCCTCCCTCTGTGAGAGCTTCGATGGAACAAGCTCTCTCGCACCGTAGGCAATGTAAACAACCCTCCTAGGCTTATGCCTCTTCATTAGGTGTTCTTTAATCCCCATGGAGTCTGCAACAACCACATCCGGAAGCTTACATGAGAGGTACTCCATGAGGTACATGTAGATCATCGTAACTAAATATACCGGAAAAAGGTGGAATGGCACGAACCGGCTCCTCTTTATCAACCTGCGCCACTCGATCCCGTCAGGGTTTATAATGATCTTCTTTTTTGCCAGTCTCCCTATTATCGCCGCGAGTGCCCCATCTGGGGATACGTAGTAAAGAACGTCAACGTCGTTTGAATGTTTTGAAAGAAAATACACTGTAGCAATAACATCATTTATTGAAGGTATCGTGATGCTTTTTCCCTGAAACGATGGGATGTTAACTAGGGATATCCCTATATATTCATTCTCAGAGAACTTATCCGACTCACATGTAACATACACCCTAAATCCATCCTTAATCAATCGTTTGGAGAGCTCTTCAACAAATGTCTCAGTGCCACCGTACTTTCCAGGAATGCCCCTGGAACCTATCAGTGCAACCCTCAAACTTATTCGATTCCTCATCACTCCCTCACCATCTTTGCCAAAACGTTGAGCATCAGCCCTGAGACAAAAAACTGTATCCCAATAATGGCGAATACCCCCGCCCCAACGGTTTGGGTCAAAAACACGTGACCAGTTTTCTGATACGGCTTCAGCCCCATGTACCCCAGGACAGCGGCGGCCGTAAAGGACAGCAGACTGAGGATGCCGAAGAAGAGCATAGGTCGTTTATATCCGATGAGGCTCAGAACTTCCCACAGGACGCTGAGGCCGTGGCTCAGCGGGTTCTTCTTGTGCCTGTTCGGGACGTCGTAGCGGACGCTTATCGGGACCTCCACAATACGAAGGCCCTTCTCCTTAGCTTGCACCACCATGTCGGTCTCAACCGAGTAGCCCTCGCTGTTTAGGTTCAGCTTTCCAAGGGCTTTCCCAGAGATGGCCCTGAAGCCGCTCTGGGAGTCAACCTCGGTCTCCGCGGCCAGTTTCGTCCCCTTGTTGAGGATCCAGAGGCCAAGGCGACGGTACAGGGGAACGCGTTTCTTGGAGCCTCCGAGGTACCTCGAACCGATAACGAGATCCGCCTCCCCGCCGATCAGAGGCTTCAGAAGGCGCGGGATCTCATCGGGGTTGTGTTGCCCATCGGCATCGATCGTGACCACCACATCGTACTCCTTTGATAGCGCGTACTCAAAACCGGTTTTTAGGGCCCTCCCCTTGCCCATGTTGCTCTCGTGCCTTATGACCAATGCTCCGGCCTCCCTGGCAATCTCCGACGTTCTGTCAGAGGAGCCATCATCAACAACCAAAACGTCCCCGTACTTTTTGGATAGCGCTACCACCGATCCAATGGTAAGTTCCTCGTTGTACGCTGGAATGATGATCAGCACTCTCACCGTGGTTCACCGCTGTTCCTTTTCCATACCTAAATTGAAGACCTTCACTTTTTTAACGTTTACTCTTGTAAGACCGTAGGCCATGACGAACACGGCAAAGGCCGATATCATACCGGCCTGAAGAGAGGAGCCACCCCTGATGTTCAGGTTTCCCTCGAAGAGGATGAGGACGACAGGAAGGAAGAGAGCGATGGAGAGTGCAACGTAGTCCAGTCTGAGCTTCGTGAGCAGGTACACGACGGCCCCGGCAACGAGGAGCTCAGGGAAGAGAGCACCTCCAAGGACGATAAGGGAGAGAACGGCCTCAATCCCCTCAACCTTTTTACTGCGCTTCAGAACGTCCTCGAGGAGAAGAACCACTGACAGGGCTACCGCTAAAGACTCGACGGCCGGGATGTAAAAGTACACGGTCTCTATTGGAACCGAGTTGGCCAGGTAAAGAACATAAACCGAGAACCCCAAAAGCCCCAAGTCCCTGTCCCTGAGGGATAAAAGCCACGCACCCACACCCAGCAGGGGGACGTAGCTCCTTAGATAAAGAGCAAGTGCTATTGAGGCCACGACACCTATCATTCACACCACCTTCGCTATCTCCCTGATGTAGTCGCTGGGGCCGAGATCTATGGTCGGAGCCAAGAGGTTGAAGCGTTTTATCAAAGCTTCTCTCTCCTCGTAAGCCCGATATAGTCTCTTCAGTGACTCTCGGTCGAGCTTCCTGGAGTAGAAGAGCACCGGGTTTGGGGACAGTATGAGGACGCGGTGCCTTTTGAGGGCCAGAGACACGGCTCTATAGACCTCCCCCGGGTTGCTGAGGTCGGTCACGAGGATTATGAAGGAGGGGTTTTTGAGTAAAGTTAATGCCTCAAAGAGGCCCTTGAGGCCCCTCCTGCCCTTCCTCAGAGGGATCACCTTACCGAGGAATGCCTTAGCTTTCTCGCTCAGGGAGGTCTCGAAGGAGAACCTCAAACTGGCCTCTCCTGCCTCCCCCCTGAGGCCGAGCCTGCGCCTTATGGCCTCAAGCTGAACTCCACCCCTGCCGGGGTTCAGTATGTCGGCGCTCAGCTCATCGTAGACGACTAGACCAACGCGGTACTTTTTTATCAGGGCAGAAGCCACCTGAACCACTAGAACCGATGCGTAGTCTATCTTGGCCCGCTTTATCCCCTTCCGCATCTCCCGCGTGTTGTCCAGGAAGATGTAGACGTCGGCGTTCTCCTCCTTCAAGAACTCGCGCACTATGAGCTCGCCCAGCCTGGCGGTTGCCTTCCAGTCGATCCTCTTGAAGTCATCACCGTACTGGTACTCCCTGAGATCCCTTATCTCGAGGCTCTCCGCCCCGAATAGCTTACCCGCCCGGTAGAATTCAGCGAGGCGTAGATTGCGGTCTATTTTAGCGGCTTCCTTTATGGCATCAACCGAAGGGTACACCGAGACGCGGACGGGAGGGAGAGAGAAGAACTCCCAGTAGAGGCCCCTCTCGTCCTCAGCAATTAGACCCAGGGAATCGAGCTTGAACTCACCCTTCCTGAGCGGCCTGATCCCGAAGGAACCCTCCCACGAGGAGCCCGACGGAACAAGTACCTTATCCGGGAGATCGACTTCAAAGGCGTCGCTCTCGAGAACCAAGCTTACCCTAACGGCGGAACCTTCGTTGCTGACCCTGAGCTTTCCGCTGTACCACTTCCCCTCCTCCATGCTCTCAGGAATCTCAATGGAAGCCTCAAGGGAAAGCGACACGCTCCTCCGCAGAGAGGCCGCGTAAAGGGAGAGGAACAGCGCCATCACCGCAGGAAGAACGTTCTCCGCCAGATAGCCCTCGAGCATCAGTATTAGGGCCGTGAGCAGTATGACCTCCTCCCTGTCCATCGCTCACACCGGAACCTCGGTGTTTCTTACGATGTCCTCTATGACGGCGCGGGGCTTGAGGCCCTCGACCTCGTACTCCGTCCTCAGGATGATCCTGTGGAGCAGGACCGGAACCGCGACCTTTTTGACGTCGTCGGGTATTACGTAGTCCCTCCCCTCAAGGAAAGCGGCCGCCTTGGACGCGTACAGTAGGTGCTCGCCCGCCCTGGGAGAGGCCCCAAGAAGTACCCTTTCGTCCCTGCGCGTGGCGGAGATTATGGCGTAGATGTACTCTATTATCCCGTCGCTTGCCCTAACGGTCATGGCTTCCCTCATCAGTCCCAGGAGCTCCTCCCTGCTGACTATGGGGTTCACCTCGGAGAAATCGCTGAGGCTCTTCCGCTTTAATAGGCTGAGCTCCTCCTCCTTGCTGGGATAGCCCATCTCAACCTTCAGCATGAACCTGTCGAGCTGGGCCTCGGGGAGGGCGTAAACCCCTTCATGCTCGAGGGGGTTCATCGTGGCTATCACTAGGAAGGGACGGGGGAGCTGGAGCGTGTTGCCCTCTATCGTGACCTGCCTCTCCTGCATCGCCTCGAGCAAAGCCGACTGGGTCTTGGGCTGGGCCCTGTTGAGTTCGTCAGCTAAGACAACGTTGGCGAAGATCGGGCCCTTCTTGATCCTCCACTCGCCGTTCTTCTGGTCGTAGTACATAACCCCGATTATATCGGCCGGAAGGAGATCCGGTGTCAGCTGTATCCTCGAGAAGCTCAGGCTTATGGCACTGGAGAATGCCTTGGCCACGGTCGTTTTGGCCACGCCGGGTATGCCCTCCAGCATGACGTGGCCCTCTGAGAGGAGGGCTATCGTGAGGAGCTCGATTATATCCTCCCTGCCAACGACCGCCTTGGATATCTCCCGCTTAAGCTCCCGCATGAAGGATCTACCGTCCATCAGCACCACCCAGCTTTTTCAGTTTCGAACCAGTTTCAATCTCGCGTATCATCTTTTTTAACCTATCCTCGTCAAACCCCTCCTCAACCAGCGCCTTAAGGGCCTCATCAACCCCCTCCTCTTCCCCGGGGAAGAGCCTCCCCAGGAGCGAGAAGAGCCATACGAGCGTTTTTGAGACCAGCCCCGACTCCGCGATGAATATTATAAGGGCCATGAAGAGGGCGTAGTAAAAGGCCAGCTTCCTGTTCACGGCCCTCCTCAGCACGACGGTGCCGCTGGAGTATACGTTGAGGTCGGCGTGGTGGGCCTCGTCGACGTAGAAGTTCCTGCCGGGGAGGTGCATGATGAGGTTCTGGAGAAACGGGGCGTTTTTCTTGAAGAAGGAGTTTGTGAAGATGTCAGGATCTGAGACGAGAACAACGCGGCCCTTACCGTAGGGAACCTCGTCCACAACCGGAAACGCACCGTACTTCCCGCCCAGCACGGAGGCGTTGCTCGTGTAGAGCAGCGGATTGCGGGCGTGCAGTATCGCGTGGGGTTCGTGGAGCACCACCCAGCTCACGCCCGACATCAGGGCCGGCTCGGTGATCTCCCTAGTTACGGGATGCTCGGAATCGTCAAGGTACGTCACGCTGATGACTTTGTCCCTTGAAAATCTCTGGGGCAGCTTCAGCGCCGACAAAAGCCGGTTCCCGATTTTGGAGTCATCGGCCAGGATGAGGGTGCCGCCTTTCCTGAGGAAGGCCTTCAGCTGATCGACCTCAGAATCAGAGAAATCGAGCGTCGGGCCTATGACGACCAGGGTCCCGTTGACGCTCTTCAGCGAGAAGGAATCGTACGGGGTCAGTATGGGCTCGACGCTCCCCGTCTTGTAGAGGAGGTACCCGAAACTGGAGGTGCCGGAGGGCCCCGTGTTGAGGACGCTGTAGGGGGCGTTGCTTTTGAAGGCCGGGACTGTGACGGGCATCACCGCGAGGAAGATGCCGATGATGGCCAGTATGACGTAAACGTAGCGCCTCATGAGTCATCCCCCACAAGAGCGGAGACGACTATCGCGGAGGCCTTTCTCAGAAGACCCTTGACGTCCAGGGATCCAAGCCTCTCACCAGCGTAGAGAACTCTCTCGTGAAGCCGCGTCAGCTCCGCCAGGTCGCTTACATAACCCCCCCTGACCCTTTTAAGAAGCTCCCTCGGGGTCGTTGAGGGGGGCAGGAAGAGAAGCCTCCTGAAAAAGCGGTAGAGGAAGCGGTATATGCTCACAACGTCCGGGGAGATGCCGCTCTCCCGTTCCTCTCCCCGTTTGGTTTCAATTGCCGGAGCTTCATCTACGGCAGCCCTTCTGCGCTTCTTTAGGGCCCGGTACAGGAGGCCCGCCAGAACCAGGGCAAGGGCCACCGCTAGAATACGGAGAGTGTAGTTTATTGGAACGGCGGTTATCACCAAAACGTTTGAAGTAGCCGGGGCCAGGACGTCGTTTCCCGGAAAAACGGCGTATATCCTGTGGGTTCCCCTGTCGAGGCTCAGCTCAATCGAGAATTCGCCCTCGACGTTCAACCGCTCGTAGGTAGAGTTATCGACGTAAACGATTATCTGTATTGGGACAGCAGGGCTCACGGTGCCCTTTATCCTTATTCTCTCCCCCACCCCAACCGTGGAGCGCCCGTAGGAGAGTAGTATAACGGGGGAGGTCTTACCGGGGGAGAGAGGCATAGTGGTGTAAGACGGGGCGTAGAGTTCGCTTCCGTTGAACAGGAGGATCGCGTTCACCGGGGACTCCAGGGGGAAGCTCAGGCTGAAAAAGCCCCTCCCATTGGTTCTCACGGAGTACTGTCCCCTGGCCAGGATGGAAACGACGGCGTTGGGGACACCCCTGCCCCTCCAGTCAAGGAGGTACCCGGACACTGTGACGTTCTCACCCCTCCTCTCAGAGGCAACTATCTCCGTTGGAACCCTCAAAACGCTGACAGTGAGCCTGTTTGAGAAGAAAGTTCCGCTGGAGTTCCTGCCGGCGGCGTAGATAACGTGCTCCCCCGTGGAGTTGAAAGCTATGACAAACGAAAAGCTATCGTTCTCCACGGGAACTGTGAGAACGGTATCGTTGTCAAGAAAGACCCTCACACTGCTCATATTCTGGGCCCAGCCGAAGACCGTGACGTTCTCAAAGGCGTAAACGGGATTTTTTGACACGTCGATTACGAAGCCCCCCGGGGCGCCAAGGGAGAAGAGCATGTTCTTGTACCTAGTTACCACCTGGGAGACGCCGTTCAGAGCCGAGGAAACGTTGGTGAGGTCAAACTTGATCTCCTCCCCGTCCTTTCCAACGAAGGAGGCCTTTGATATCCTGGAGAGGGATTCCTCCACCACGGAGAGACCTTCCTCCATCTCAAGAACCGCGGACTTCCCGAGGAGGTAGTTGTTGAGTTTAAGTGCCCTCCGGAAGGATTCATCCCCAGAGTACAGAAGGTTTATCCCGTATCCAAGAGTCCTGAAGGCGGAGGATAGGGCGATCAGGTTCTCGTCTGAGGAGTAGATGAGAAGCGTCCGGTAGGTAACGTTCGTGACGTTCCAGAACTCCACGGCTTGGCTTACGTTGTAGTCCTGGGCAGCCAGGGAGTCTAAGAGGGAGGAGGCGTGTGAGAGCAACCCACTGAAATAGAGGTAGGTTCCGTAGTCGCCTGCACCTTCCCCGGAATAGGGCTGAGCGGCGGAAGGGGGGACGGAAAGACCTATCATCAGCAGGACAACAAAAACACATATCCGCTTCATTTCCAGGAGACTAAGAGGGGAAACCTTTTATAAGGTTAGTGGCCGGAATTAGACCGATAAAGATGGAGGGTAAGAACGTAGCGGGTGGAATACTGGTTGGAATAGGGGTTTTCCTCTCGTCCTACGGCTTTCTTAGGGGCATACACCAGTGGGTGAACCTCGGAATAGCCGCGATCTTCCTTGGAATAGTGGTCTTCACATTCAAGTCCTCGATGTACGTGAAGAGAGAAGCGCTAAAGGGGATCTGGGACTCCTACCGGAGCGTGCTCTCGGCGTTTTCAGACAACCTCTACCTTGAGGGGAAGGCCATCTACATACCCCCCTACGGGAACCTTCCCCAGGGGGGCGTTTTCGTGCCCCTCCACGAGGACTTCGACCTCGATCTGGCGAGGCTGGACGAGAAAACGGTCTTCCTAACGGACGTCCCGAGCGAGAGGCAGATGGGGCTCTTCCTCGGTCCATTCGGTTGGGAGCTGGTTGAGAAGTACGAGGAGCACTTCGAGACCCCTCTGGAAGGCACTGGGAGTCAGACAGTTGAGAGTGTGGCCGGCTCGGTTCTCAGGGCAATGGGGCTGGCAAGGAGGGTGTACATAGAGGAGGAAGAGGAGTCGTTCAGGGTGGTTATAGATCCGGAGTTGAAGTGCGTTCCAGAGAACTGCGAGAGGATTCCCTGCCCGATATGCTCGTCGGTACTCCTCTCGCTGGCTAGGGCAACGGGCGAGCTTATTCAGGCGGAGACGTTCGAGAGGAAGGACTACGGCATCGAGATACGGGCCAGGAAGCTCGGGGGAGTGGAGAGATGGATGTAGAGGACTACATCCTCCTCTTTCTGACGGTGTGGATGACGGGATCTGCCCTCGCAGTCGATAGTTTGGACGTTTTTCTGACCCTGATCCTGATAGGCCTCCTGATAACGGTGGAGGTAGGGGGCCTGTTCATGAGCAGAAAGCAGAAGGAGAACCTGAGGCCGCTCATAGAGCTCCTGCTAGTCGTGTTCACCATCATCGTGCTTAAGAAGGTCTACGATGTGCTCGCGAGGTGAGTCGTGTGGGGAAAGAAAAGGGGCCGGTGGGGCCGTGGAGGTACTGGGATCTGGTCGTCATAATAGCCCTCTCGCTACTCCTCGACCTTCTCATAGCGTTCTTCCCCGATAGTCTACTGAGGAAGGCCCTTGGCCTGGCCTTCGTCCTCTTCTTCCCGGGATACGTCTTCATAGCCGCCCTCTTCCCCGAGCGAAAGGATCTCGACAACCTTGAGAGGCTGGCTTTGAGCTTCGGTCTGAGCATAGCTATCGTCCCCCTCATAGGCCTCGCCCTGAACTACACCCCCTGGGGCATAAGGCTAACGCCAATACTCGTCAGCCTGACTGCGTTCAACGTGCTCTTCGCTCTCATCTCCATCTACAGGAGAAGAAACGCGATAGAGCCGTGGATCCCGTGGACAACTCTCGAAGACATAAAGAGGGAGCTCGAGTGGGAGAACGCGAGTAAGCTTGACAAAGCCCTCACGGTTGTGCTCATAGTGGCGATAATAGCCTCTGTGGCGACACTCGGCTACGTGGTGACCCATCCCAAGCAGGGGGAGAGGTTCACCGAGTTCTACATCCTCGGGCCTAACGGAAAGGCCGCCGACTACCCGACGGAGCTCTTTGCCGGCGAGAACGGTACCGTCATAATCGGCATAGTAAACCACGAGGGGAGGAACGTAACCTACTACGTTCAGATATGGCTCGTCAACCTGACCTGGGACAACAGGACGAACACCACCATCGTCTACGACATGTACCCCATGCCCGGCTGGTTCAACGTAACGCTGTCCCACGTGCCGGTCAACATCGAGGGCAACTGGACGCCGCAGTTCGAGAGGAACTACACCTTCAGCATAGACAAACCGGGAAGGTGGCAGGTCTGGTTCCTCCTCTTCAAGGACGAACCGCCCGAACTCCCGCAGGCCCCTCCAGACGGGAACTACGCCGAAACAGAGGCGAAGAACCTGATACTCGAAGCCATTAACGGAACAATTCAAAGCCTCAAGCTGAACGTTGAGGTTCGGGAAGTCGGGAAAGTTTAATAGAACCGGAAACAAAAAACGAAATAGTTCTGAATAAACGAAACCGGGGGTTATATGGATGAAGAAAAAAATCGACCTCTTTGACCCCAAGGTGGCGCTCCCGATAGTACTCACAATGGCAACCCTCATACGACTCCTTCCCGCCAGGTTCAGGTACCTCCTGGGCGTGGATCCGTACTTTCACCTTGCGTACATAGAGGAGGCCCTGAAAGCCGGCAAATGGTTCGATTTCTTCACAATTGCATGGGGACCGGGGGGGATGCATATCCGGGGGGTACAACCTTTGGGATTCTACAAAATGCCCGTCTACGTCCATAGGGTGCTCGGCATCTTCGGAGTCTCGTTATACGACTCCTTCCGAGTAACTCCCATAATCTTCGGGATCGCCACGATAGCGTTCTTTTACGTGACCGTGCTTAAGCTCTACGGAAGGGAAGAGGCACTAATGGCCTCGCTGTTTCTGGCCACAAGCTTCGGACACGCCTTCAGGTCGATGGCGAACTACTACAGGGGGGACAACTACGCCCTCTTCTGGTACGGCTTAGCTATACTTGGAATAGCCTACGCAATCCGTTTGAGGTCGAGGATAGGCAAAGCCAGTTTTGCACTGTACCTAATACCCGTGCTTGCCGGTGGGCTCGCCAGCATATTTTGGAAAGCGTACTACCCGGTCCTTGTGTTCCTGCTGGCCAACGGGGTGCTGCTGTCAGTGGGCGCGTTCCTGTTGGGCAAGGATAAGTACATTATCGATGGATTGGCGATCGTCCTTTCTTCGGGAATCGGGGCCCTGCTGGCGAACTACCTCGGTAAGGATTTTGGGTACGGGATGTTCGGGTACAAAGGTGGAGTAGGCATAAACCTCGCGAAAAAGCTTTCCCTGGGGTTTGGAAGCCTGAAAGACGCCTACCTGATAGTCCACATCAAATACCTGCTCCCGCTCGCGGTCGTCGGAATAATAGCCCTCATCGCGCTTTCTTACGCAATAAAAGACATGAAGCTGAGGGCCATCGCAATCTCGGTCTTCCTGGCGGCTTCGGCCCTGATCCTGTTCCTGAGGTTCCCCGCAGTCAAAGACCTCTCCTCAGGCTTCGGAGTCGTCAGGAGCAACCCCCTGATAGTCGAGACACTTCCCTCCGGGTTCCATGATCTCTGGAGATCCTACGGCCTCGCCGTGCTGCTGAGCCCCCCCTTCTTCATCAGATTCCTCCCCAGGAAGGCCAGACCCCACGACTTCATGTTCCTAGGTTTAATACTGCCAAGCCTGTACATGCTGAAAACGTGGACTAGGTTCTTGTTCCTGGGTTCAATGGCGGTGGCGCTGATGGGGGGCGTAGGGCTCGTGGAGCTTTACAGGGTGCTTCCGAAGTGGGGCCTCAAGAAGAACGCCGCGGTTGTGCTCCTTCTCTTTCTCATCGTGCCGGGAATAAACGCGTACGTTGGGGCCAAGAACACGTGGGATCAGAGGCCCATGGTCAACGACCACTGGGAGAAGGCATTGAGGTGGCTGGGCAACAGCTCAAACGAAAACGACGTGATAATGGCGTGGTGGGACCGCGGGCACTGGGTAACGTACTTCTCTAGGCGCGCACCGGTGGCGCAGGGTGGGCCAAACGGTGCGGTAGCCAGATACTACTTGGGGAAGCTTGACGCAAACTGGGCGGAGAGGCTGGGCGTCGATTACGTTGTAGTCTCTTACTACGACCTCATGGAGTTCGGCTCGGTAGTCGAAACTGCAAACGTAAAGGGGAACTACGGAATGGTCGTCCTACCCCTCGTCTCCTCCGGAAAGGATCTGGTCTTCCAGGGCAGCTACGGAGGTTTAAGTTACCGGGTCGTCACGAAGAAAGGGGGAAACTGGGACACGACAATTTATTACCAGGGGCAGGCATTCCCGCCAAGGGGGATCTACATCGAATACGGGAACGAGACCATAAAACCAGAGGTGCCGAATCCAATCTCAAACGCCTACGTCTACATAAACCTAAACTACGGCTACGCGGTCCTCATGAACGAGGAAACGCTGAACACAACCATGATGAGGCTGTGGATCGACCCAAAACCTCCTTACAAACTGGTCTACTCCGACGGGGGGATGGTGAAGATATTCCGGCTCGAACACCCCAACGTGGCTGTTGTGAGGGAAGGTGAAAACATAACACTCCGCTTTGAGAACGCAACCGGAACCTCAATCCTAATCGAAGGTTTCCTTGACAACGGAACCAGGGTGTTCAAGAAGTGGTACAGCGTTAGGGGTAAAAAGGAGTTTGCGATCCCCGCAGAGGTTCAGGGAGTAGTGATAAGATACGCCTACTACCAGAACAAGAAGGTGCTGGACAGGGGGTTATTCCGGAGGGACTTTGAACCGTAGGGTCTTAAAACCGGCAGGTGGCAGTCATCCAAAGCGGTGATCGGTATGATAGGCCTCATCTTCGACATGGACGGTGTGCTCTACCGCGGAGACAAACCGGTGGAAGGCGCGAGGGAGCTGATAAAGTTCCTGAAGGAGAGGGGAATCCACTTCATCTTTCTCACCAACAACTCCACCAGGGATCCCTCAATGTACCGCGAGAAGCTCCACTCGATGGGCATTGACGTTTCTGAGGAGCGAATCGTCACCTCTGGCCTCGCGACGAGGATCTACATGGAGAAGCACTTCGAACCCGGGAAGGTCTTCGTTATCGGCGGAGAGGGCCTGCTGAGGGAAATGGAACGCCTCGGCTGGGGCGTCGTCGGCGTTGAAGAGGCCAGAAACGGCGGGTGGAAGGAGGTCAAATACGTCGTCGTCGGCCTCGACCCGGCTTTAACCTATGAGAAGCTCAAGTACGCGACGCTGGCGATAAGGAACGGGGCGCGCTTTATAGGCACGAACCCGGACACCACTTACCCAGCGGAGGAGGGCCTATACCCCGGCGCGGGAGCGATAATCGCCGCCCTGAGGGCATCAACGGACGTCGAGCCCCTGATAATAGGCAAGCCCCACGAACCGGCCTACGAGGTCGCCAGGGAGAAGCTCGACGGGGTCGATGAGATCTGGATGGTAGGCGACAGGCTGGACACGGACATAGCCTTCGCGAAGCGCTTCGGAATGAAGGCGGTAATGGTCCTGACGGGAGTAAGCAGCCTGGAGGACGTTGAGAGAAGCGGGATAAAGCCCGACCTCGTACTGCCGAGCGTTAAGGAGCTCGTCGAGTACCTCAAAGTCAAGCTGGAGGAGGAAGGATGAACCTTCGGGAGCTGCTGGAGAGGCTGATCTGGCAGGAGAACGAGCTCTACAACCTCCACAAGCTCGGGGAGACCTTCGCGACCTTCGAGAGGCCGGAGCTGGCCGAGGTCTTCCAGCTGATAGCGGAGGAGGAGCTAAGACACAGGAAAACGCTGGAGGACATGCTCTCGGACAAGACATTAGAGGGGACCGCGGTCATAGACTACCTCGACTCCCTCTCCCTCGAACCGATGCTCGGCGATGCTAGGGCCGAGCCGAAGAGCCTTGAGGAGCTGATCCTGGAGGCGCTGATTAGGGAGAAGCACGCGTACGAGCTTTACATGAAGCTGGCCTCGATTCTAAACGGTCCCCTTGCCCACATATTCAAAATGATGGCGGGAGAGGAGCTCAAGCACGCCTACAGGCTCAAGCTGGTCTACGAGGGGCTCTGACATTTGGATAAATTATCCGACATCCCCTTTTTCTACCCGTTCACCCAGGCGCCAGGTTTTGAGTCGTAAACTTGTCATGGTGGCAACGGCTCGGGGGGTAAGGTATATTTACCATCGTAGTCAACTTCACCCTGCCGTTCATTTTACTAATGCCGAATAACATCGGTACGAATATGACAGGGGTGTTTATATGCCTGTTGAAAAAGTGATGAAAAGAGACGGTAGAATCGTGCCGTTCGATAAGGAGCGTATAAGGTGGGCCATACAGAGGGCAATGCTGGAGGTCGGAGTTCACGACGACAAGCTTCTCAGCAGGGTCGTGAGGCGCGTCGTCAGGAGGGTGAACGAGCTCTACGATGGCCAGGTGCCGAACATCGAGAACATTCAGGACATCGTCGAGCTCGAGCTCATGCGTGCAGGCCTCTTCGACGTGGCCAAAGCCTACATCCTCTACCGCAAGAGGAAGGCCGAGATAAGGGAGGAAAAGAAGAAGATACTCAACAAGGACAAGCTCGACGAGATAGACAAGCGCTTCTCCATCAACGCCCTCCGCGTTCTGGCCTCGCGTTACCTGATAAAGAACGAGAAGGGGGAAATAATCGAGAGCCCGAGGGAGCTCTTCGAGCGCGTTTCCATCCTCGCGGTGATCCCGGACATCCTCTACGACGAGAGGGTTTTCGATAAGGAAGGGAACCACGAGCAGGATTCCAAGGCGGTTGAGAAGTACCTCTCAAAGCTCGACGAGTACGACGGGAAGCTCTCGATTGGAAGGTTCAAGCTCAACAAGTACCACTTTGAAAGGCTCCTCAACCTCTACCGCGAGCTCGCTGAAAAGGGCCAGATGAAGGTTTCAATCGACGAAGTCATCAAGATGCTCGAGAACGGGGCCTTTGACAAATACGAGGACGAGATCGAGGAGTACTTCAGGCTCATGACGAGCCAGATATTCATGCCCAACACGCCGGCGCTAATCAACTCTGGAAGACCTTTGGGAATGCTCTCGGCGTGCTTCGTCGTGCCGATAGAGGACGACATGGAGAGCATCATGAAGGCGGCGCACGACGTGGCCATGATACAAAAGGCCGGTGGAGGCACTGGAATCAATTTCTCGAAGCTCCGCCCCGAAGGAGACCTCGTCGGAACCACCACCGGCGCGGCGAGCGGACCCGTCTCGTTCATGCACCTCATAGATGCAGTCAGCGACGTTATAAAGCAGGGCGGCGTAAGGCGCGGAGCCAACATGGGAATCCTCGAGGTCTGGCATCCCGACGTAGAGAAGTTCATCCACGCGAAGGAGAAGAACGTCGGGACCAACGTGCTCAGCAACTTCAACATAAGCGTCGGCCTCTGGGAAGACTTCTGGGAGGCCCTGAAGGAGGGCAAGCGCTACCCGCTGATAAACCCGAGGACGGGGGAGAAGGCGAAGGAGATAGACCCCAAGAGCCTCTTCGAGGAGTTGGCCTTCATGGCCTGGGCCAAGGCCGACCCGGGTGTAGTGTTCTTTGATGTGATAAACAGGAGAAACGTTCTGGAGCCCGCAAAGGGCGAGAAGATAAGGGCAACCAATCCGTGCGTCGTTGGCGATACGAGGATCCTGACGCCGGAAGGTTATTTGAAGGCGGAGGAACTCTTCAGCCTCTCAAAGGAGAGGGGTAAGAAGGAGGCAGTGGCGGTAGAGGGAATAGTAGAGGGTGGAGAACCGTACGCCTACTCGGTCGAGGTTCTCCTGCCCGGAGAGGAGGAGACCAGGTACGAGACCGTCCACGGAAAGAGCCTCGCCGTTGCCGATCCGGTCGCCGTTCATGCCTACGTATGGAAGGTCGGAAGGAAAAAGGTCGCAAGAGTGAGGACGAAGGAGGGCTACGAGATCACCGCGACGCTCGACCATAGGCTCATGACTCCAGAGGGCTGGAAAGAGGTTGGTGCACTCAAGGAAGGCGATAAGATACTTCTCCCGCGCTTTGAAGTGGAGGACGAATTCGGAAGCGAGAGCATAGGGGAGGACTTAGCATTCGTCCTCGGCTGGTTCATTGGGGACGGCTACCTCAACGTGAACGACAGGAGGGCCTGGTTCTACTTCAACGCCGAGAAGGAGGAAGAAACCGCCTGGAAGATTAGGGAGATACTCGCGAAGCATTTCGAAATCAAGGCAGAACCCCACCGCTATGAAAACCAGATAAAGCTCGGCGTCCGCGGGGGGGCTTACAGGTGGCTTGAGAGCCTCGTAAAGAGAAACGAAAAGAGAGTCCCCGAGGTAGTCTACAGGCTCAGGGCAAAGGAGATAGCGGCTTTCCTGAGGGGTCTCTTCAGCGCCGACGGCTACGTGGACAACGATATGGCTATACGACTCACCTCAAAGGATAGGAAACTCCTAAGGGAAGTTCAGGACCTGCTCCTGCTCTTCGGGATCCTCTCCAGGATCTACGAGAGGCCCTACGAGAGCGAGTTCCACTACACCACGAAGAACGGCGAGGAGAGGACTTATAGGGCCGAGGGCTACCACGAGCTCGTCATAGCGAACTACAGCAGGAGGCTCTTCGCGGAGAGGATAGGATTCGAAGGCTACAAGATGGAGAAGCTCAGCCTCAAGAAGACGAAAATTGACGAACCGGTCGTTACGGTTGAGAGTGTCGAAGTCCTTGGAGAGGAAATCGTCTACGACTTCACGGTGCCTGAGCACCACTCCTACATAAGCAACGGCTTCATGAGCCATAACTGTGGTGAAGAGCCGCTCTACGAGTACGAATCCTGCAATCTGGCCTCGATTAACCTTGCAAAGTTCGTAAAGTACGACGACGAGGGCAGGCCCTACTTTGACTGGGACGAGTATGCATATGTTATCCAGAAGGTGGCGAAGTACCTCGACAACGCAATAGATGTCAACAAGTTCCCCCTGCCAGAGATAGATCGCAACACGAAGCTCACCAGGAGGATAGGCGTTGGAATGATGGGCCTCGCCGATGCGCTCTTCAAGCTCGGGATTCCATACAACAGCGAGGAAGGCTTCGCCTTCATGAGGAAGGCGACCGAGTACCTCACCTTCTACGCCTACAAGTACTCAATCGAGGCCGCCAAAAAGCGCGGTCCGTTCCCGCTCTACGAGAAGACCAAGTACAAGGACGGCGAGCTTCCCGTCGAGGGATTCTACCACAGGGAGATATGGAACCTGCCCTGGGACGAGCTGGCCGAGGACATCAAGAAATTTGGAGTTAGAAACGGAATGGTAACGACCTGCCCACCGACCGGCTCGGTTTCAATGATAGCCGACACCTCTAGCGGAATCGAGCCGATATTCGCGCTCGTCTACAAGAAGAGCGTGACGGTGGGAGAGTTCTACTACGTCGACCCCGTCTTCGAGGCCGAACTGAAGAGGCGCGGGCTTTACAGCGACGAGCTCCTCAGGAAGATAAGCGACAACTACGGCTCAATACAGGGTCTCGAAGAGGTTCCGGAGGAGCTTCAAAGGATTTTCGTCACCTCGATGGACATCCACTGGCTCGACCACATCCTAGCCCAGGCCAATATCCAGCTCTGGCTCACCGACAGCGCGAGCAAGACGATAAACATGCCGAACGACGCCACCGTTGAGGACGTTAAAGCTGCCTATCTCCTCGCCTACAAGCTCGGCTGCAAGGGCGTAACGGTCTACCGCGACGGCTCTCTCAGCGTTCAGGTCTACAGCGTCGAGGGAGAGAAGAAGCAGCGCGTCAAGGCGAAGCCGAGCAAGTATGCCGTCGAGAGGCTCAAGGCCATCGTCGAGGCGGAGCCGTGGCTGGCGCGCTTCATCAACGTTGAGGCGATACTCAACGGTACCAACGGAAAGAAGGAGTCCCAGCCGCAGGGCCTGACCTTCTCAGTCTCCCACGTTTCGGCTCCAAAGCCGCTCCACGAGCACCCGCACCATGCAGAGAAGCCTGAAATCCCCGAGGAAAAGATACAGGAACTCCTCGGGGTTGCCTACTGCCCGGTCTGCTACGAGAAGGACGGCGAGCTCGTCGAGCTCAGGATGGAGAGCGGCTGCGCCACCTGCCCGCGCTGTGGATGGAGCAAGTGCGTCATAAGCTGAGCCCCCGGCTCTTTTCTCCCCTTTCTGGACATTTTCACTTGATTGACATTTTCCTGTCAAAGCATCCTTTTTAAGGGCCACGTTTTAACTTTTGCCACTCAGAGGAAAGCCTTAAGTGGGCCGGTGCTAACTTTGGGTATTCGGAGGTGTTGACATGGACAAGGTTTATCTCACCTGGTGGCAGGTTGACAGGGCGATTTTTGCTTTGGCGGACGAGCTGAGAAAGAACTTCACGCCAGACGTCATAGTGGGGGTTGCGAGGGGCGGGCTTATCCCTGCGGTCAGGCTAAGCCACATCCTCGGCGACGTCGAAGTCAAGGTCATCGACGTCAAGTTCTACAAGGGAATAGACGAGAGGATGGAGAAGCCCATGATAACGATTCCTCTCCACGGCTCGCTGGAGGGCAAGAAGGTTGTCATAGTGGACGACGTCAGCGACACGGGGAAGACCCTCGAGGTCGTCATAGAGGAGGTCAAGAAGGCCGGGGCGAGCGAGGTCAAGGTTGCCTGCCTCAGCATGAAGCCCTGGACGAAGGTCGTTCCCGACTTCTACGTCTTCCGCACCGACAAGTGGATAGTCTTCCCCTGGGAGGAGTTCCCGGTCGTCGTGAGGGAGTAATCCCTTTAACCCCTTTTCCCAACTTTTCTCGGTGGTGCTATGAGGGCGTTCATAGCTATAGAGGTCAGCGACGAGGTTCGCGACAACCTCCTGAGGGCGCAGGAAAGGATAGGGAACAAAGCGGCAAAGATAAAGTTCGTCGAGAGGGAGAACTTCCACGTCACCCTAAAGTTCCTCGGCGAGATAGACGAAGCCCTGGCCGAGGAGGTCAAGAAAGCCTTAGAAGAGATAGCGAAGAAGCACAAAAAGCACCGTGTCCGCGTTAAGGGCATAGGAGTCTTCCCGAACCCGAACTACGTGAGAGTAATCTGGGCCGGCATAGAGAACGACGAGGGCATAAAGGCGATAGCGGCCGATGTGGAGAAGGAGATGCGCCGCCTCGGCTTCAAGAAGGACAAGGACTTCGTGGCGCACATCACCATTGGCCGCGTCAAGTTCGTCCGCGACAAGCTTGAGCTGGCGATGGCTCTGAAGGACCTCGCCAACGAGGACTTCGGGGAGTTCGAGGTTAACGCGATAGAGCTGAAGAAGAGCACGCTTACTCCTAAGGGGCCAATTTACGAGACTATCGCCAGGTTCGAGCTAGCGGAGTGAAGCTGGAAGAGAAAGAGGGGAGCTGGAATTACCGCGAGGTTGCTTTCCTCGAAGAATTCGAGTTTGTCCTTTGAGAGGAGCACCTTGTTCTTTATCCCAACCCTGGGAAAGTCCTGGGGTCTAACCCTTCTCCTCCACTTCACCTCCACTCCAAAGTGGGGTGTTACAAAATCCACCCCCCGGGAACCGCTGAAAAAGTACGTTGGATAGAGACGCTTTAGGTGTTCGCCGACGATACCCTCGATTACCCTGTCGGTCTCTGGACCTTTCCCAAAGAGCCTTTTGAAAGTTTGAACCAGGAGGGGGTCTGTGAAGTAGAACTTGCGCTCCTTTCTGAATAGGGGAGTGAAGTCGTGGAGCTTGACCTGGAAGTAGTTCCGTCCGATAAAAAGCTCTTCAAAGAGCTCAAGGTAGTCCCTCACCGTGACATGGGAGCCTATCTCCAGTTCTTTGGCGAGGGAGTTGAGGCTCATCCGGTCGCCGTAGCGGCGCAGAAGGCCGAGTATTATCGAGAGGGCTATCCTCTCGCTCCTTCCGAGTTTGGTCACGTCGAGAACTGTGGCGTTGTAGACCATCTCGTAGGTTTCCGGTTTTATCCCTCCCCCAAGCAGTTCGTAGATAGCTCTCGGATACCCTCCAGCCAGTAGATAAAAATCGAGTGCGCCCGCCAGTACCTCCATGTAAGGATAAAGTTCAAGGGCGTTCTCGTAGAACTCTCTACCCGTCTTCGGGAGAGTATAAGGAAGCCGAACGTTCTTCAGTTTCGGCTCAAAGATAAGAGAAACCGCCCCGAAGTCCAGCGGAAGGAATTCCTCAACTTTTACGTTCCTCCCGGGAAAGCTCTCCCTCTTAAGTCCAGCCGAGGTCGAGCCTGTAACCTGAAGCACCATTCTCGATGAGAGGGGGGAATCAAGGAGGAACTTAATCGCCCTCTCCCAGTTCTCAACAAAGGTGACCTCATCGAGAAAAACGTAAGCTTTTCCCCTCACGCCCCTGAGAAAAGACTTAACGACGGACACTATCCCGCGATAGTTCCTCAGAAGGTCACAGGAGAAGTAGAGGACGTTCCTTGGATTTATTCCCGACTCGATGAGTTTTGCCACAGAGAGCTTCATATAAGTAGTTTTTCCCACCTGCCTAGGGCCGATTAAAATCTTGTTTACTGGTTCAAAGTGATAGTCGATCCGCGGTTCCTTTGCCAGGGCTTTTTTGACCCGCTCGTCCTCGTATATTGCATCCGGATCGGCCCACCAGGGGTTTTGAACCACCATCAAGTCTTCCATTTCGCATCATTGACATTCTAATAACAAAAGATATATAAATATTTTGATAGCTAACTATCAATAGGTGCAGAACATGAACGCTAATACTATCATCGAAGATGTCCTTTCACGGATAAAACCGAGCGAGGAGGAGAGGGCCTTCATCGAGAGCCTGATGAAGGAGCTTGAAAAGCTGGCAGTAGAGACTATAGGGGAGCTCGGCCTCGACGTTAAGCCATACTTCGTGGGTTCCCTCGCGAAGGACACCTATTTGGCCGGAGACCATGACATCGACCTCTTCCTTGCCTTCTCCCTTGAGACCCCGCTTGAGGAGCTCCGGGAAAGGGGGCTGGAGCTCGGAAAGACAATAGCCGAGAAGCTCGACTCCTACGAGCTCGCATACGCTGAACACCCCTACGTTAGGGCAGCCTATAAGGGCGTGAAGGTTGACCTCGTGCCCTGCTACGACGTGAGTGACTGGAGAGACGTGAGGACGGCCGTTGACCGCTCGATACTCCACACCCAGTGGGTCATCGAGAACCTCAAAGGCAGAAACGATGAAGTTAGGCTCCTCAAGCGCTTCCTCAAGGGGATCAACGCTTACGGAAGCGAGATCTACGTGCGCGGCTTCTCGGGTTATCTCGCCGAAATCCTGATCATCAAGTACGGCTCGTTCCTCGACGTCCTGGGTAACGCCGACTTCATGCTGAGGCAGAAGATAATCGACCCCGGAAACTGGCTCAAAAGGGAGCCGGAGATCACCATGAAGACCGTGAGGAGGGAAATCGAGGGGGATAAGCCCCTCATAGTCATAGACCCCGTCGATCCCAGAAGGAACGTTGCTGCAAACCTGAGCTGGGAGAAGTACGGGGTTTTCTACTTCAAGGGCACGGAGTTCATCGAGGGGCCCTCAATTGAGTTCTTCTTCCCAGAGAGAGAAGAGGCAGAAGACTACCGGGGGGAGCTGAGGAGGAAGGGGACCCACCTGCTAACGATCCTCTTCGACAGGCCCGGTATGATAGACGACCTCCTCCTGCCCCAGCTTGAAAAAAGTGCAAGGGGCTTTGAAAAAGCGCTGAATAGGGAGGGCTTTGGAGTTCTCGGCTGGGACGTTGGGTACTCCGGGGAAAAGGCGTTCATAATGCTCGAGATCGACAGGGTTGAACGCGAGAGGGTAACCGTAAAGCCCGGGCCGGAGTTCTTCACCGAGAGGGGCCGGGACTTCTACAGGAAGAACGAGCGCGTATGGCTCAGGGGCAAGAGGCTCTACGCCGAGAAGAGGGTAAGGGAGAACGTCCTCGATGTCGTGGTCGAACTGCTTCAGAAGAACCAGCTCTCGCTTGGAAAGAACGTGAGAGAATACATAAGAGGGGCCGATCTGCTGCTGGACTACGTCCCCCGGGAAATGCGGAGGGAGGCCTCTCTCTTCCTGAGCAGGAAGAAGGAGGGGTTGAAGGGCTAGGCCCTGTGCTCGCACCACTCCTTTCTCTCCCAGTCCCCGTGAAGCTCGCCGGGTATGTGGCCCGCGTCGGCAACGGCCCCCTCAAAGTCGTAGAGCATTCCGAGCGCCTCCCTAACTTCGTCCGGGAGGGCCTCTCTACCGGTGTAGAGGGCGGCTCTTGTGACGACGTTGTAGGGGTTGTTGGGGACCTCGCTCTTCAGGGACTCGAACCATGCCTCCTCGGTCGTCTCCCACCCCTCGAGGCCCGGGAGCTTGTAGAGGTCGTAGTCGTAGTAGAGCTGCGGAAACGCAAGGAGCTTCATGTACTCGAGGAGGAGGAAGTTGGCCCTCTCACCAAGATCCTCCTTCATATAGACCTCCATGAGCTCAATGAGGGCTTTGCTTATCGCGGCCACGTTTCCGAAGGTGACCCGGGTGTCTATGTTCTCCCAGAAGCGCGGGCAGGAGTGGTTGGCCAGGAGCATCATGTAGTACACCCTCCCGAGCTTCATCGCGAGAGTTGGATCGACTTCGCTTATGGGCTCCATGATGTAATCCACCCCCGTCTCCATGTCGAAGTACTCGTAGTGCTCCCTGAAGAAGGCCCTTGCGTAGAGGACCAGGAACTCCTGAATGGACACCCTGCTGGCGTCCGGTTGGTATCTGCGGATCAGGTCGATGACCCCAAAGCGGACGGCCCTGTTGAGCTCCCGGAACAGCTTCGTAAAGGCGTACTTCCACAGCTGGGAAACCTTCTTCCCCCTGTATAGGCGGTTTATTATCCTTCCGTCCTCCCGCCTCATGCCCAGCCATCTCATGTCCCCAGTCCTTCCGTCCGCGCTCAGGTCGTAGTAGTCGCTCCAGCTCGAGTAGTCCTTGACGTTTATCCTGAAGTACTCGCTGCACTCTCCGTCCAGACACTTGTACTCACCACTCTTCTTCCTCCTCACGAACTCCACAGCACTGACGCCTTCGACGCCCTTCTCGTCGAGGCCCCTCATCCATCCGAGGAACCTGTCAAGCTGCCTCGGGTTAGCTAGCAGTGCCTCAAGGTCGCTGGCGAGATGGACCAGATACGGAACTCCGGCCTTCTCCTTGAAGACGTCGACCCTGCCCTCGGCGACGGCCTTCACAAGTCCGTCAACGTCCAGGGTGTTGAAGGCAAAGGCATCGCTGAGCTGGTGATCCCTTCCAAAGACGTAGGCGAGCTTTCCATCGCACCTGTAGGTGTTGCAGGAGAACTTCGCCTGGGGAAGGTTGAGGCCGACGAACTGCCTCTCGTCCAGGAGGAAAACTACGTCGGCAGGGGTGGCGTTTGCGACTATGCCAGCGGTTTCCCTGGTTATCACGCCCTCGGGGAGCCAGTAGCCTACTGTATCCTTTCCATGGATGAAAGGTTCGTAAAAGTCAAAAGAAACCCTCGCGAGAACCTCCTGGTCGAAACGCCCGAGGTGGGGCATTATGGGATGGAACGGCGTTGTGGGGACGGCCTCCACGTGTTCACCCAGAAGCTCAACTATCTCGCCGTAGATGCGGGGCTTGTAGGTGAGTATCATGTAGAGGGTAAAGGGCTCAAAGTCAACGCTGACGCTCTTCTCGGGTAGACTCCCGAGGACGTCGTTGGTGTACTCGTAGGCCTTTATGACCGCGCGGGTCCAGTTCCTCCCCTTGACTTCCACCTCGCGTATCCTGAGGGAAACTGGGCTGAGCCTCTCGGAGTATTTTATCGGGTCCCAGCCGGAGCCGTCGTGGATGTAGATTATGTCCCCGGGCTGATAGGCGTGAAAATGATAGGAGCGCTTCATCTGCATGGACTTCACCCCTACAAACTAGGACGCGGAGTTTATTGCCCTTTCTCCAGTCCATCACTACCCAAATTTGGCCGATAATCTAATAAACATGGGCATCGAAATGGGAACGGTGAAAAGATGGAGAGGGAGTTAAGGCGAATTCTGGGGGAGGATCTGGCCAACTACCTGGAACTGCTCAGGGCCAAGATAGCATTTGCCGAGGAGCTGTACGGGATAAGGATGAACTACGTTCCCCTGATAACGGAGGGGGAGATAGTGATCCTAGACAAGAACGATGGAAGGATAAAGTGGCTGAGGGACAAAAGGCCGCTTACCCTTGAGGAATTCAGATCCCTAGCTGGGAAAATAAAGGAGAACCTCGAGAGCGGCTACGTTGAAGCACTCTTGGCCATGAACATGTCCTGCGTCGAGGGGCCCGGGGAGTGATCACTCCCTCTGGAACTCGACTTTCACGGGGGTGGGGTTGGCCAGGTTGTCGCTGATCGGACAGCGCTCCTCGATTTTTTCAAGCCATTTCCCGAGGGTCTCCTCGTCCGCGTCGGTTTTGACCTTGACTACGGCCTTAACCTCCTTAAAGCCGGCCCTTCCGTCCTCAAGCCCCATGAACTTGGACGGGTTGAAGATGCCCTCCACCTCAACGCTCAACTCCCCGATCTCGATCCCCATGTCCTTGGCGACCAGGGTGGCCACGATATTGAGACAGCCAGCCAAAGCGGCGAGCTGGTAGTGAAGCGGGCTCGGGTTTTCTCCACCGAGCTTGTCAACGATGATCTCAAAGCCGTCCCCCACGACCTTCATCTTCGTCGGGGAGAGCCTCGTGCCGGAGACCTTTACGGGCAAATCCTTATATCTCGGCATTCAAACCACCTCAAAGGTAGATCCGGGGAAGGACTTAAAAGAATCTCCAAAACCAAAGGTTTGGAAACTGCGGTTTAAAAAAAAAGCGCGACGGGAAGAACCATGAGGCGGGAAGAGGCGATACTGCTGGGGATTACGGCAATATGGGGGTCGACCTTTCCGGTCATGAAGCTGGCCCTCGAGGGCGTCACCCCAATGCTCTTCCTCACGTACCGCTTTGGGATAGCATCCCTCCTGATGCTCATACTCTTTGGGAGGAGGGTTCTCAAACGGGAGACGTTACGGGAGGGCTCCATCCTCGGCCTTACCCTCTTCTTCGGTCACGGCCTTCAGATAATCGGCCTTGAATACACGACCCCCTCGAACTCGGGCTTCATAACCTCCCTCTACGTCGTCTTCACGCCCTTCATAGCTTACTTCATACTGGGCGAAACCCTCCACTGGAGGAGCTTCGTCTCCCTGGCCTTGGCACTCGCGGGGCTCTACCTGATATCCGGGGCGAGCCTCCACGTAAACTACGGAGACTTGCTGACGGCACTCTGTGCCCTCAGCTTTGCGTTTCAGATAGTCCTCGTCGAGAAGTTTGGGGAGAAGGACTACCTTAGCCTAACCTTCTGGCAGATATTCTGGAACTTCGTGCTGTCGGCGGTGTACGCTGGAATCTTCGAGGGTCTTAGTCCTTCAGTGGGGACCGTACCGCTCCTCGGGGCCGTTTACACGGGCGTCTTTGCCACCGTCCTGGCGTTTACTCTGCAGATGAGATACCAGAAGAGCGTTAAGGCGTACAAGGCGGCCCTCATATACTCCTTGGAACCGATATTCGGGCACGTTGCATCGCTCGCTGTGTTCAGGGAAGTCCTTACCCCAGTGGGGTACCTCGGAGCGTTCCTAATACTGGGCGGCGTATGGAACGAGGTGTCCAAAGATTAAGCACCGAGCACCCTGCGGAGCAGCCTCCACTCCCTGTCTCCCCACGCCTTACCATCGGAAACTATCAAGACCGTGCCGTTGTGTAGAACCGCCAGATCCCTCAACGTGCCCAGGAACTTGGCCAGCGCCTCAAAACCGTTGTAGACGTTGAGGTACTCGAGGCAGTCAAGCACCACTACACCCTTTCCATCGAAGGAGTTCAGATAGCGGTTTACAAGCTCCAGTATCCTCGGCAGGTTCGTGGGTGAGATGTTCCGGTCGCCCTCAACCTGAGTAACGAAGTATGCGATCCAGTGCGGGGGTATTTCGGAGTTGTTCCTGAGAAAAGCGAGTAGGGGAAGCTCTCTAAGTTCAGGTAGCATGCGCTGATACTCTTCGGCCGTTATAAGGTTGATGCCGGGGGTGAGGTCGATCTTTTTGGGAGTCTCAGCTGCCCCTGATACGCCAGCGAACCACGCGATCATCGACAGCCTCACGACGAACCACGCTAGGAGCACGGTCAAGGCCGCACTGATCCCAAAACCTATGGGGGCGAACCAGTCAACGGGTCGGAGGAACGGGTAGTCCATCTCGTGGAGGCCGTAGAGGATCAGCAGCACCCCAACGTACTTGACGTCGTTGCCGTAGAGATCCACTATCCCCAGCAACATTACCCCAGAAAACGCCATAAAAAGACCCGATACACCGTAGGTAACCCCAATCGTCGCCATCCAGTCGGTCGAGATGTTGAGGGCCTTGGAAGCGAACATGTAGAGGGCCAGTATGATCGGGGTGGAGGAGATGAAGATGCTCCTACCTAGACTCAGGGAGAACCCCTCCTCCCTCAGGAGCATTGTAACCGCGTAGAACACCAGGGAGGCCGCAACTGCCTCCATCATCACCGCCACCCTCTCACTAGAAAACAGATCCCCAAGGACTTGGAGGGCCATGAAGAGGAAAGCAAGGGAGAAAAGGGCCGCGGATTTTCTTCGGCTTTTGAGGTAAGAGGTTAACAAGTAGGCGAAAGCTATTACCTTCGCACCCATGCTCAGGACTTGGCCGATGACAAGGAGCATGAAATTCACGGGGCCCACCAAGTGAAAGTGTATAACCGGTGAATAAATACCTTTCGGAAATCTTCCAATGAGAGCCGTCGTTTGTTGGAGGTTATAAGGCAGGTTGAGAAACTATCGGGTAGCTATCCAACAAGAAGATTCAACGGAGTATCGACAACTAGAGGGGCCCCTACCGGGGCTACGGTGTCTCTGAATCAGAATTCGAGAACCGTTCTTTTTATTAACCGGTTTGCCAATCTTTAGAACAGGTGATCCAATGAGGTTTGAGGTGCTCTCAAAGGACGATATGAACGCCCTGTCCAGGGAGCTCAGCAGGGCAGGGATCATGAACAGGAAAGTTGAGGAGGTCACCCACGATATCGCCCACTACTTAGTTATCCGAGGGAAGTACGGGGAGATATTCAAAAACGCGGAAGGGATCGAGCCCCTTGAAGAGAGCCTCCAGAACCTCAGAAAGGCCTATGACTCACTGATGAAAACAACGGAACCTGGACAAGAGGTCTCCACTGAGGAGTTCCTGAGCGAACTGGACGGGGAGAGACTCATCCTCCTCATGGCGCTCGGGGAAGCCGGGGCAGTGGAGGAGATCAACGGAAGGCTGAGGATCATAAAAAAACCGAACCTCGAAGATCTGGAGATCGAAATGAGGTTCCCGCTGGATGAACTGGAGGGACACCTGGAGGCCATCGAGGAGAGGTTCAACGTCAAAATGCTCAGCGAGGTATCGATCGTGAAAAGCTACTACGTGGAGGTACTCGAAGTGGACAGGGAGCTGATAGAGGAGGCACTTGAAATCGCCGAGGAATACGCAACGGAGGAGAGCTACGTCGATGCAATGTTCACGGGAATAGCGAGGTCCATACTAGCCGAAACGATCCTCGACCTTGCCCAGAGGTACAGGAGAAAGGACGAGCTGATAAACGCTCTCCTCGAGGGGGAGCCAATAGCAGTCGAGGGGAAGGAGGAGAAGGTTTACGTGTACTTCGACGAGGACGCGATAGAAAGCTTCCTCAAGGAACTCCAGAGCCTGGGCTACCTAAAGATAAAGGGGAACAGGGTATGGGCCTAACCCATAAATTTTAAAAAACGATGGAAGATGAGGAGAACGGAGGTGGGAGGATGGTAGGGCTCAAGGCTCTCACTTTCGTGGACAGGGACGGAGAGCTCTACTATCGCTGCCCACGCTGCGGGATGATCTTCAAAAAGAGCAAGGACTACGCGAGGCACGTCAACAAGGCCCACGGCTGGATCTTCAGGGAGAAAGGGAGCAAATGACCCCCACATTCACTTTTTCGGGATGACGAGAGTTTAAGACTGACCTGTGATGAGCGGTCAGGGCTTTCCGACCGTTCCCTTGTTGACGACCCTTATTTCATCGCCCAGGCTAAACCCGTTGGTGTCACCTTCAAAGGCCCTGAGGAACGGGAGGACCCTGCCGTCTTTTTCCTTCCACTCACCGACCACCCAAGAAACGTTCTCCCACTCTGAAGGGTTCGGGAGCATGACGTTTGAAAGGAACCACGCCCCAGCGGCAACGCCGTCCAAGGAGGGGGCACTGATGACCAGCGCCTTACTGCCGTTGATCTCAACGGCCTGGATCACGAAGTATGACCTGCTGACATCACCCTTCTTTCTGCCTTCCTTTATTGCGTAGTAGTACCTGAAGGTGGGTCCCTCGATTATCGAGTAGTTAACGCTGACGGGGAGCAGGTAGTCTTGCTCGAGGTGGGCAACGGTCGGGTTTAAGGTGGAGTTTCCCAGAAGAAGGAAAGCTCCACCGTGGCCTTCAAGTCCATCCTTAAGTAGACCAGCCGTCCATTCCGCAAAGGACTTCGGCACCGAACCTGGGGTCACAGTCAGGTTATCAAAGTTAACGGAGAGTATCGGGACCTCAACGTAGGGATATGGGGAATGGCAGAGGCTTCCCACGCATAGGTCGGGTTGGAGGGAGCCATAGGATTCAGGCGCTGGCTTGATGTTGACACCGTACGCCCATCCCAAGAAGTTCAGAGCCTGGGAGTTGTCAGGTACGGAACAGGAACCTCTCAGGTAAAAGAAGCCGGGCCCAACTTGAGGAACGAGCCTGAGATCCTCGCCCGTCCAGTAGTAAGGGTAGTTGTAGAGGGTGGGAGTCCGGGAGACGTTGAGGACCGTAGTAACAATTCCGGCCAGTAGAAAAACGGTGAGGGCCTTTCTAGCCACGACCCTCGATGGGAGGAGCGTTTCAATCTCTTCAGCCACCAGGGGAGCCCCAAAGACAACGAGGTACTGGTAGACCCTCACCATCCAGTTAGTAAAGCCAAAGCTCCCAAATCCCTTTGGCATAACCGTCGAAAACGCCAGGGCAACAGCACCGAGGAGCGCGAGGAAGAGGGTGAGCACAACCGGCCCGGTGATCCTGCGTTCTTTGATGGCCCCCACAACGCCGAGGAGAAGGAGGACGTTGAAGGTTATATTTCCTAACTGCATCAGGAACAGCAGGTCGAAGCTGTTCTTGTAAACGTCGGCATAGGTGGCCCGACCCAAAGATATCTGGACAACCATGGCGAGCAGCATGAAAAAGACTCCCAAGAGCAAGTAGAGGCGTGTCCTTTTGCGAAGCTCGAGGGCAACAAAGTCGGAGGTTCTCCTCAGGAAACCGGCCTTTATCTCGACCAACGCCACCACAGGGACCGATAGGATGAGAGCTATCAAACCAGCCAAATAGAAAGCAGTGAAGTGCCATCCTATCTCCCTCAGTAGGGGAAAGCTAGAGTGCTTCAGCATCCACTTCACGGAAAAGACCGTCATATCGTACTGGGGAAGGAAAAGGGGGAGGGAGAACCCAGCAACCGATGGAAACAGGAGAAAGATGGACTCGCGAAGGCCAACGGATCCCCTCACGATCCCCCACACCATCATGACCCAGACCAGTGAGAGAGTTATTGCAAGGGAGAAAACGTGGGCGAAGGCCAACCCAACCCATCCAAAGGTGAGGAGAAAGTACCTCCACTTTGAAGTGAAGCCCTTCTCCTCTTCGATGGCCGATGAATAAACAAGAAGCAGCCACATCCCGATCAAGAGGCCGATCTGCTGGGGTCTAACCTCGTTGGACGACCAGAGGTAGTGACTGCTCAGCAGGAGGGCGAGAAGGAACGCTATGGTTGAGCCTGAATAACCCATTCTCCTGTGGAATCCCAGAATAAGGAAGGGGTATGCCACGAATAAGATGAGGGACACCGCCAGAAGGGCATGAACTGGATTTCCAAGGAAAAGGCTTGAAAGTCTCAGCAGATACGGCGTCACAAGGCCCGAGTAGACGCCTCCGATCTTTATTGTCGAAAGGTAGTACGCCTCATCAAAGGTCGTCGTTATTCTTCCGAAGCCGAATCTGATGAAGAGCCAGACGGCGACAAAAAGAACGGCGTAACGGGCTCGGCGTATTTTATCGGAAGATACCAACCCCACCACCAGCAGAATATCGGTAAAATTAATAGAAAAGAAAAGTTTGGAAGAGAGGGCCTCAGCCCTCGATTACTACTCCGATCTTGTCGCCTGGGCTGAATCCGTTGGTGTCCTCGCTGGCGAACTTGAGGAACGCTGGGCTGTAGATGAGGTTGTCGGTGTCCTTCCAGCAGCCGACGACGTAGTTGACGCCGTTGAGCTCGCTGAAGTGCTCGCTGAAGTAGTAGGCGGCAGCCCAGGTGCTGTCGGCGTCGGTACCGTAGATCATGTAGATGGTCGCGCCGGTGTCGCTGTCAACGACCTTCTGGATGACCCAGTAGCCCTTGGTGACGTTCCACCAGACAGCCGGAGCGGTCCAGTTGGCGACGGTCTCGTTGCCGACCTTGATGTAGATGGTACCGTTGACGTTCTCCATCTTGACCGGGGCAATGGCCTGGTACTCGGCGGTTACGGCGTTGGCCTCAGGACCACCGACAGCTATTATGACGTCTCCGGCTCCGATGTTGAGGTTGCTCGGGGTGTAGGTCGGGGTGACACCGATGATGTCGAGGATGAAGTCCATGGCGTGGTAGTCGACGGAGCTGAGGACGTTCTCGCCGATGACGATCTTAGCGTTGCCGGTCTGGACGTCGTGGAGGAAGGCGGCAAGTCCATGCGGGGTCTCGGTGTAGCCGACGACTATGTTGGCCGGTGAGGTCTGGAACGGTGAGACTGCAACCTCGGCGAAGCCTGCCGCGGTGTCGCCCACGATGGCGACCACTCTGTAGACGCTGAGCGGCGGAAGGGCCGGGATGCCGTCGATCTCGTAGTGACCGTTGGCGTCGGTGATAACGCTGAGCTCGTTGCCAGCGTAGTCAACAGCCGGAACCCACTCGGTTCCGTTGAAGGTGTAGAGCACGACCTTGACGCCGACGACCGGGTTGTTGTTCTCGTCCATGACGATACCGGCGACGCTGCCGATTCCGCCGAACTTGACGGTCTCGACGTTGCTGGTGATGCCGTCGTAGGTGGCGTAGACGTTGACCTCACCCATGAGGGTCATGAGCTCCTCTGGAGTCATTCCGGTCTTGGCAGCCGAGTAGACCTTGAAGGTTGCAATACCGTTCTCGTCGGTGGTGGCGTTGGTCGGCTCGACGTAAGCTATGCTGCTGTCAACGTGGAACTCGAGGGCTCTGCCAGCGAGCGGACCGTTGGCGGCGCTGATGTTGCCGGCCATGGTGTAGAGCTCGTTGATGAGGCTCTCCTTCTCGTCGTCCGGGAGGAATGTCCAGGCCTCGATCTGCGGGACTACCTTCTCCTGGAACTGCTCGTCGAACTGCTCCTCCGCGTTCTCGACGTAGAGCTTGGCCTTGAAGTCGAAGTAGGCGCCCTCCTGCGCCGGCTGTATGTCCATTGGGGTAACGCGCTCGATCTCAAGGCTCGGGGTGAGCTGGATGACCTCGCTGAAGCCCTCGAGCGGGACGACCTCAGCTACCTCCTTGGTGACTCCGGTGTAGATGGCGTTGCCCCAGACTGAGGAAGCCTGCGGCTCGATCGGAATGACACCCGGAGCCATCGGCGGCTTGTAGGTGTAGGTGTAGGTGGTTATGTTTCCGTCGACGTTGACGGTGATGCTCCAGGTAATCTCGTCGATCTGCTCGACCTCCGGGGTGACGTTGTAGTAGGTCTTCGTGACGTTCCAGGTCTTGGCGAATGTGGTTATGTCCTCGATGTACGGGACGTCCTTGGCGATCTCAAGCGGGACTGCTATGACGTAGAGCTTGAACTCCTCGACCGGGGCGAGCGGGAAGACTGCCTCGGTGGTTCCGACGACCTGCTTGTGGTTGACGAAGTCGTAGGCCGGAACGTACGGGCCTTCCCTGTTGTTGAAGGCGACGTATATGACGGTTGTCTCGTTCGGTGACTCGAGGCTGCCCTCCTTCTTGATGCTGGTGTAGACCCACGCGAGCTTGCTCATGTCTGGGGAGGTGACCGGAAGCTCGAGCTCGGCGGTCTTGCCGTACTTGTCCTCACCAGAGATGAAGTACTTTCCGACGTCCGGGGCGTAGAGCTGGATCTCGGTTGAGCCAACACCGTTCACCATGTTGACGGTGAAAGCCGTGCTGATCGGGTAGAGGTCGGTGTTGTTGAAGACGGCCTCACCGGTGAAGACATCGTCGATCTCGGCTATCATTGAGCTGTTCCTGTCAAGGACGGCCTTAACGGTGATGGTTATGGTCCTGAGTGTTGCGGCCGGGAAGGTGCTTGGCTCGGCGCTCATGACGAGGTGCCAGCCCTCGACGGTTATGGTCTCGGTGTCGGTGACGTTGTAGAGTGAGTCGTAGACGGTTATGGTGTAGTTGCCAGCTTCGAGGGTAACGTTCGCGGCGTAGACTCCACCGCCAAGGTACTCGAGCTCGGTTCCGTCGATCGTGACGACGATGTTCTCGTAGTCGTTGGCACCGGAGTGGACGTAGACCCTGAGCTCGGTCGGCACGCCGGCGTAGACCACCGACGGCTCAACGCTGACGATCTTGACGAGCTCGTCCACCGGTATCTCGACGGTCTTGGTGACGTTGTAGGCGCCGATGAACTGGATAACGGTCAGGACAGCGGTTCCGGTCTCGTTGATCACGGCGCTACCGAAGTCGATGGTTCCCTCGCCGTTGACGACCTCGAAGGTGCCGGTGAAGGTCTGGCCGTCGGGCAGGACGAGGGTGACGTTGGCAGTTCCGGTGAACGGAACGGTCTCGTTGTTCTCGTCAACGTAGGTGAACGGGAAGACGAGGCTGTTCTCGAACTGCGGGTGGACGTAGAGTGGGTGGGTCTCAACGTTGATGCCCCAGTCGAGCACGTCAACGGTGTAGGTCTCGTTGTACATGAGGTACTTGTTGCCAAGGTCGCTGACGTAGTAGACGGTGACGGTGTAGTTGGTGTCCTCGGTGAGGGTGACCTCGAAGGCCTCACCGGTGTAGAGCTCGCCGTTGACGTATACCTCGAGGTCGTCCGGGCTTATGGCGGTGACGTTCGGCTGTGCAACAACGGTCAGGTTGACAGGGATGTACTTGTAGACCTTGGTCGGCTCGAAGGTGACGTCGACCTTCCACGGCTCGACGTTGACGGTGGCGACGCCCGCGATGGTCGGGTCGGTGAGGTCCTTGACCTCAACGGTTATCGGACCGGTTGCGTCGAGGGCTATGCCGGTTATTGTGGCGCGGCCATTGTTGTTGTGCATCGGCACGATCTGGGTGTAGGCTATCTCTCCACCGACGTAGACGGTAACGTTGACCATGCTGTCAGCGTCGATCGGGTAGATGACGTTGCCGCTGACGCCCATGTACTGGAGGTCGATCGTGAAGTTGCCGGTCTGGTACTTGTAGATCTCGTCCGGGGTAACGGTCACGTCGATGTACTTCTTGTTGTACTCGATGTTCGGGTAGACCGGTATGTACTGGACGGCCTTGACGAGGCCGTTGCTTTCAACGTCGCTGACGGTTATCTTGGCAACGCCCGGAACGGTGATGTTCTCGCCGGGTATCTCAAAGTAGACGTCCATGTCCTCCCTGTAGTCTCCAGTGGCCAGCTTCCAGAACGTCTGGCCATTCGGGAGCTCGATGCTGACGTTGTAGGTCCTGTACCTGAGCCTTGAATCGTCCGGGTAGACGCCGATGTTTATGCCAAGGAGAGCGTCCTGGCCGACGGTGAGGCTGTCGGGCGCGGCCTCGAACTGGACGTACCACTTCTCAACAGGGAACGTCTCAACGCCGCTGTAGGTGAACGGCTTGAGGCCAAGGCTGTCGTCCCAGTAGGTTATGCTCCAGTCGACGGTCACGGTGCCGGTCTCGTTGAACTGGAGGTCCTCAAGGACCTCGCTGAAGAGGTCGTTGAAGTAAGGTCCGTATACACAGACGTCCTCGTAGGTGTATGTCCTGTTAACCCACTTGTCGTAGTTCGGGCCGGTTATGTGGACGCTGACGTTGGCGTTAACCGGGAACTGGAACCTGTCACGTCCGTTGAGGTAGAGGTTGCTCATGACTCCAACGTAGAACTTGCCATTGGTCACGTACGCATCGATGTCCGGCCAGTCTTCAACGTAGATGTCGCCACTACCTGCCAGAGTGGTGCTGTAGGTACTGCCGTTGGCGAAGATGAGCATGCTCCACTCGAGGGTGACGTACCCGCTCTCGTTGAACTGCATGAGCTGGCTGACGTTGAGGTGGACGTATGAAGTGTCGCCAGCTACCGTGAGCCCACCGTTGGTGGTGTTGACGTAGTACTCGAACGGACCGTAGATCTCGCCGTTGGGCCCATAGAAGGTGACGTTGACGTAGGCCTCATCGATCGGGAAGTCAACGGTTATATCGTAGGTCAGGTTGGCCGGCACGTGGTCGACGAAGGCATTAGTCGTCGGGCTGTCACAGTGGGCAGTACCGGTACCGAACTGGTAGACGTTCCAGTCGGAGAGGTAAGTGGTTATCGGCTCGATGTCAATGGTGAAGCTGTCGCTCCTTCCGTACTGGGTGTCGGTGACGGTGACGGTTGCCTTTCCGGTATCGGTGAAGGTGAGGAGCTCTGAGATAGCGTACAAGTCGCTCACGTCAGTCACGTTGAGGAGGAACCACTCGTTGACGCCAGGCCCAACGACGCTCACGTTGAGCTGGGTCTTCGGAACGAACGGGAGGTATCCAGCGAAGTCGGTGACGTTCTCGTATCCAATTACACATCCACAGTCGTCGTAAACCGGCTGGGTGGTAACGGTGTAGTACTCGAAGTCAACCCAGAACGTGAAGTTGCCAGGTATATTCTTGGTGAAGTGGTCGGTGGCTGTCTGGCCAAAGGTGTAGACGCTCTGGAAGTAGGCGTCAATTCCCCAGTCGTAGACCTTAATGTCCTTGTCGCCCCACTTGGCGTAGTTGTTGTCCTTGACGACGACCCTTATCTTCTTGGTGGCGTCGTGGGCAATGAAGCTCACGTTGGTGAGGTTGACGAAGACCTGACCCTCACCGTTGGTGACGGTAACGTTGTCGTCGCTCCATATGAGGTCGTCGCCGTAGTAGACTTCTACCGTGGCAGTGCTGTTGATGAGGACGAGCTCTTCTGGAAGGGTCGAGTTGGTGTAGTTGAACTTGACGAGCATCGTGGCTGGAATGTCCTTGTAGAATCCGTATCCCGCCTCATTTGAGGTCAGGTTGTAGGGCTCGTTCTGGTCGTCGTAGATGTATATCTCCGCGTCGACGTTGACCTGCCAGTCGTAGACGTTTATGGTGACTGTCGTCTGGACGCCATATCCAGGCAGGCTGAAGGTGACCACGAGCGGGTCGGCGGAGACGTTGTAGACGGTGGTGGTGTTAACACCGTTGGTGAGGTTGAAGGTGCCGCTCATCGGGGTGGCCTCTGAGGCACCCTGGAGCTCGAAGTTACCGGTCGCGTTGAGGCCAAGCTTTCCAAGGCTGCTGTTTGAAGTTATTGTGAATGTAACGTTGAACGGGGCGAACTTGACAACCGCAGTGTTGCCGAGGGAGTTGCCCCAGCTTCCGCTTATTGCGGAGGTTACGTTGAGCCACCAGTCGTGAACCTGAGCTGTCTTTCCGGTCTCGTTGAGCGGTATCGTGTAGGTAAGGCCGTGCTTGGTGTCGTTGAGAACGAGGGTGAGGTAGCTTATGCTGGGGCTCACGACGTTAGTGAAGTTGATGCGGTAGTCGTTGAATGAGCTGCTCGGTCCCTCAACAACGCCGGTCGCTATCTTATCGGAGCCGGCGTAGAGGTAGGCCTTGAGCTCGGTCTCGTTCGGGAGGAGGGAACCGTAACCTGCAACGAGAGTGTCGTTGAAGTCAACGGTCAGGGTGAGGTTGAACGGTATGTTCTTGAAGGCGGCGTTGTTCTGCCAAGCGGATCCGTCCCAGTACGGGACAGTACTGACGATGCCAAGGTTGTCGTAGTCTTCAACCGGGCTCCTCTTAACTGGGATCTTCGCCGTGGTCTCATAAGCAACGGAGATATTGCCACCGATGATTGAGATAACCTGCGCTGAGATTACGACCTCAGTAGCGCTCTCCGGGATCTCCGGAAGGGTCAGGTTGACAACCTCCCAGAGGTCGTCACCGAGGTTTATCAGACCGCTCTGAGTCTGGAGGACGAGAGTACCTGACTCGTTGTAGTAAACAAGGACCTGGAAGTTGTAGTTGTAGTCACCGCTGACGTTCACGGAGAGGTTCGCTGGGTAGCCCACGAAGGGATTCGGAACCTGGTTTGTGCCAAATGCTCCCAGGTAAAAGTCAGTGCTCTCAATCTGTATTTGAGGCGCTGCGCTCACTGGCTTAAAGAACGTCCCTGGAAGCACTGAAGCCACCATTAAAAATACCAACAACAAACTAAAGGTCTGCGCTTTCCTGCGCTTATTCATACTACTTCACCTACCTTCCTTTTTTGCCACTCTTTGAGGCCGGCCTCATGGAAGGCCAATACCATATAAGCAGGCGAAGAAATATAAACCTTTCGCCCGATTACCGAGCATTATTTAATAATTGAAGGCACAAAAGCTAATTTCGTGAGAAAAAACCCATCCTATTCAGAATTTTTCCAGAAGATTGGTGTCTCGAAGAAGCCGAGCCCACTCAGACCGAGGGGGTAGCCCTTTTGGGATTCCACACCCAATAGCCCTTCCACTAACCTTTTTTAAGGCTTTCGGATCCGAGAGAAGTTCGTTCAACAGCGAAGGGAGTTCAGATTTTTGCCGTAGGGTTATGAAGCATTTTTCGGCTTCCAAACCCGAACCCCTGAAGTTGCCGGCCACCTCGAGTGAAACAACCGGAACCGCCCCGAAAAGCATGCCCTCAACAACCACAAGACCGAACGACTCAAAGGAAGACGGGAGAACGAGTATAGAGGCCCTCCGATAGAGATCGGCCAGCTTTTCAGGCTCGGCAACGGGCCCGAAAAACATCACCTTATCAGAGATCCCCAGCCCCTTAGAGAAGGCACGGTAGTGCTCCAGCAGATCACCCCCTCCAGCGACCCAGAGGATCCAGTCCGGGTGCTCCCGCGAAACCTCGGCAAAAGCCCTGAGGAGAAGCTCGAAGTTCTTAAAGCGGTGATAGCTGGAGAGCTGGCCGACGAAGAGTATGGCTTTCTCCTTCTTCGGCAGCGAGGAGGATGCCAGTCTGAAGAGCTCTGACCTCGGCCTCGGGGGAACTACGATCGAAAATAATCCCCTCTGTCTCAGGTAGTCTCTGACGGAAGGGGAAACGGAGACGAGGGATTTGGCCCTTGACAGGAGAAGCTTTTCAAGGGTTTTTGAGTAGAGCAGCGCGAGGGCATCGAGGGGAGAGCCCTTCCTCAGGCCCAGGGTGTGATAGACGACTATCAGGGGGATGTCGAAGACCATCGAAGCAAGGGACGCAACGTCGGCGGCAAAGGGAACAGGGGTGTGGGCTATCATCAGATCCGGCTTCCATGATTTGACAACCGAAAAAAGCCTCATTACAAAGCGGGCACTTATCGGAGTGTTTGACAGAATTAAACCCGCCTTGATCCTCTCCACCAAGACTTTACCAGAACTGAGGGGGATCTCCTCCACGGAAGATCTCCCCCTGCTGAGACAGATAACCCGGATTTCGTGCTCTTTTGAGAGATCCTCAGCCATCGAGAGGATGTAGCTCTCAAGGCCGCCGCCCTCGGGTGGGAAGTACGGTGAAACCAGGAGGATCCTCAAGGTCAGCCCTCCTTGAGCATGTAGACGCTTATGAAGAACGAGAAGAAGACCGCCTGGAGGCCGAGGGTTATGAGCGTAAGTATGAGAACCGCGTCCCCGATGTGGAAGAGGGCCCCGTAGCCGGTCGCCCTCCACTGAAGGAAGAGCCTGACACCAAGGATGAGACCCACTAGGGACATGATGCCCCCTATGAGCAGACCCTCCTCCAGTATCGAGTACCTCATGAAGAAGCGCGTTATCCTGTCGGGCCTTTCAAAGCCCTCCTTGACGGCGTAAACCTTGGCGGAGATACCAAATCCCAGAACCTGGGTTCCCGAGATGACGAGGAGCGAGCCGAGTATCATCGTGTGTATCCTTATCGGCTCAAAGAGGTAGGTGTAGCCGAGCAGAAGAAGGCCGAGGAAGAGGAGAAAGAGACCCGGAATGAGGAAGAGGTACGTGGGGGAGTACAGGAGCATGAGGCGGAGGTGCCTCCACCCGTCCCTGAAGGAGCTCAGCTTTGACTTCCCTATCCTACGGTGGTACCTTATCGGGACTTCCCTTATCCTGAGGCCGTGCTTCGCTGCCTCTATGACCATCTCGCTCGCGAACTCCATCCCCCTGCACTTCAGGGGGAGCCTTTCAAGGGCGTCCCTCCTGATGGCCCTCATGCCGCAGTGGGCATCGCTTATTCCAGCCTTGAAGAAGAGGTTGAGAACCCAGGTTAGCAGGGGGTTGCCTATCCTCCTGTGGAGCCAGGGCATGGCACCGTCGTCCATCTCACCCCCCAGGCGGTTCCCCATGACAAGATCGGCCTCCCCTTTGAGGAGGGGTTCGAGGAGGACCGGTATATCGTCGGGATCGTAGCTACCGTCGGGGTCCATCATGAGAACGAACCTGCCCCTGGCCCTTCTAAAGCCCTCGAGGTAGGCGTCGCCGTAGCCCTTTCCCCTCTGCCTCACAACGATCGCACCGAATTCTCTCGCGATCTCAGCGGTTCTGTCGGTGCTCTTGTCAACGACGATTACCTCGTATTCCAGGCCCATACCGTCAAGTACCCTCTTTATCCTCGGTAGAACCTCCTTTATGGCCTCTTCCTCGTTCATCGTGGGCAGAATCACTGACACGTCCATCGACTCACCTTGAAAAAAATAGGGGAGGGGCTTTTAGGTTTAACGGAAGCTCACCCGAGGCCCGACTTTATCTGCTTGAGCATGTCGATGGCCTGGTCTATCATCTCGTCAAGTCCGAGGTCGCTCGCAGTCAGGTTCATCGTGAACTCCATGTCGATCGGGACCTCTAGCTCCTCGTTTATCGGAACCTGTATGACGTCGTCAAAGGGCACCTCCACCGTCGTGTCTATGGGGACGTCCAGGGTATCGCGGAATGGCACCTCAACAGTGGTGTCTATGGGCACCTCGGCAGTTGTGTTCACCGTAGTCGTGACGGGAACAGTGGTAGTTATGTGAACCCTCACCGTGGTGTTTATGGGCACGTCCACCCACTTATCGATGGGGACTGTAACGTTCAGTGTGAGGTTCATGTCCTTGTTGTAGGCAGTGGTGTTGACCTCCTGGACGATATGAACCCTCGTAACAGTGTTTATCGGAACGTCGACCCACTTATCTATGGGAACCTCAAAGCTTACCTCCTGGTTTATGGGCACCTCCACCCTATCGCTGAGGTTCACCCTAAACGTCTTGTCAACCGAGACTTGGATGGTCTTGTTTATGTGAACGTGGAAGACCTTTGAGACCTTAACGTCGACCGTGGTGTTGATGGGCACCTTGACCTTCCTGTGAACCGGAACCTTTACCTCGAAGGTCTTTCCCTTCATGTCCTGGAGCGAGCTTATGGCCTTGTCCACGCTGGAGGCCGCGGTTCCCTTGAGCTTCATCGCGAACATCACTGCCCCCACGTCAACGAGCAGGAGCAGGATCACCAGAACCGTCAGAATCCCGAGCCAAACCTTGGTACCCTTCTCCATGGTAGACCCCCCAGTTTAAACAAAATGTTAACGGCCCCAAGGTATAAAGCGTTTGCCCATTTCATAATATTTAATAGGGGTGAACTCAACTCGAATGGGTGTGAAAGGATGGGCGCTAAAAAGAAAGGGGAAACAAAGGCGGGGAGCAAGGGGAAAAGCGTTTCTCTACCGCTGTTCCCTGATCGGGCGGTAAAACTTATCCCCCTCGCCATATTCTTGGCCGCACTCGCCGTGAGACTCATCCCATACCGGCTCAAATACCCCGTCGGCTACGACCCCTACTTCCATCTCGCGTACCTAGAGTACGTTTCAGAGCACGGATGGGTCAACTACTTCCCCTACGCCCTGGGGCCGTGGGGGTTCCTCATAAACCACTTCCACCCCAGGGGCATGTGGGGAGTTCCGTACGTCATTTACAGGCTCGGAAGCCCGCTGGGTTTATCCGTAGAGGGGGCATTCAAGCTCACCCCCCCACTGTTCGGGGCTCTCACCGTCATCCTCCTGTACTACCTAATGAAAGAACTCTACTCAAGGAAGGTAGCCTCGCTGTCCTCCATCATCCTGGCGTTCTCCTTTGGCCACGTCTTCCGTTCGATGTCCAACTACTACCGCGGCGACAACTACGCCCTGTTCTGGTACGCCCTGGTTCTCGTTCTCATGGCCTACGGACTGAACGAAAGGAATACCCGGAGGAAAAGCCTCTTTTATCTCGCCGCTGGAATAGCAGCAGGACTCTCAAGCGCGTTCTGGAGTGCGTACTACATCGTCCTCGCCCTGCCCCTACTCGCAGCCGCGGCTTTGGCCGCGTACTCCCTCTTCCGCGGGAACTACTTCACGGATGCCCTCCTCACCGCTGGCTCAACGTGGGTGGGGGCCCTGTTGGCTTCGGCCCTGGGGAGGGTATTTGGCTTCGGGATGTTCTGGAGTGAAAACTGGCAGGGGCAACAGCTGGCGTCCCTGACGGGCCTCAACCCCGGCATACTCCAGGACGTTTATCTAGCCCTCCACGTTCTCGTTCCGGTCCCCCTGACGCTGCTCCTCATCGGCGTGGTCTGGGGGATCAAGTCAAAACTCCCCGAGAAGGCACGTAAAGCCGGAACCGCCGGCGTCATTCTCGCAAGCGTTTTCATCTTTGTCCTGCTCCTCTGGAGGTACGGGGAGACCCTCGAGATACTCTCCTCGGGACTGAGCTCGTTTGGAGGAGCGGCCACCGCGGAGATGTCAAGGCCCGGCTGGTGGGATATGAAGATGGCCTACCACGCGTTTCTGGCCTTTCTGCTCTTCTACCCGCTGTCATTCAGGGATTTCAGCGTTAGGGACGCCTTCGCCCTCGGGGTCGCACTCCCGCTGATGGGGCTGGCACTCTACTGGACGCGCTTCCTCTTTATAGGATCCCTCGGAATTGCCATAGCGGCTGGGATAGGGGCCGCGGAACTCATAGAGCTGACCGAAAAGATGAACGCCAGAAAGGCAGGGGCGCTCATAGTCTCCTTCCTGCTCCTCTGGGGGGGCTACCACACGGTGAAGGCCACGGGAGACATTAAACCGATAGTGGACGAAAACTGGGTCGATGCCCTCACCTACCTGAGAAACGTCTCCAACGAGAACGATATCGTCCTCACGTGGTGGGACCACGGGCACTGGGTGACGTACTTCGCGCACAGGGCCGCGGTTGCCCAGGGGACTCCCAGCCGGCTCGTCTCAAGGTTCTACCTCGGGAACGCCTCAAAGGAAGAACTTCTTGAGCTGGGGGTCGACTACGTTACGGTCTCCTTTGACACGACGCTCAAGTGGGGATCCGTGAAATCGACGGCAGGTTATAGTGGAGAGGGATACGTTCTCATCCCCCTCTTTCCGCAGACGGTCTACGGGGACGCGCTTATCTTCGCCAACGGAAACTACCAGATGGCGATAAGGAAGGGTTCAGGTGGGGACTGGGACGTACTCGTTAGGGCGGGGGGATCACAGTTCGTCCCCGCGGAGGTATGGATAGAGGACAACAACGGCCTGTTCAGGGCCAACGTGAGCGGGCAGAAAGCGGGCAACGCCTACCTGTACGTTAACCTCAAATACGGCTATGCCGCTCTCATGGACGGAAAAACGTTCTCAACGCCCTTTGCAAAGCTCATGTTCACCACGGAGTATCCCAAGGATTACAGGCTTGTATACTCCGACGGTGGCAAAGTTAAGATATTCAGGCTCGTCCACCCCAACGTTGTGCTCGAGAGGTCGGGAGGGCTGGTTCTGCGCTTCATCAACGCAACGGGGGACAGGCTTAGGGTATACGGGTACACCGACTCGGGCAAGAGGGTATTCTACGGGGAGTACAACGTCTCGGGGCTGGAGGAGTTCAAGATCCCCAACGATGTCAGGGGAGAGGTCATAAGGTACACCTACCTGCGGGGGAACCTCATACTAGACAGGGGAGTCTTCAGGAGGTCTGACGGGTGGAGCTGAGGCGGCTCCTCGGGCCCACTCTGCATTTGACCCTCGCCACCATGATGAACGCCCTCACCGGCCTGCTGTTCTGGTGGGGGGCCTCCAGGTTTTACTCCCCAGCCGACGTCGGGGCGGCTTCAGCCATCATCTCGTTCATGAATCTGACGTTTGCCCTCTCGACCCTCGGCCTGAACATTGGCCTCATCCGATTCTATGACAGATTTGGAGAGAGGGGCGCCGGAACGACCCTGTTAATCACCACCCTCCTCTCAGTGCTCGTTATCGCATCCTACGCCGCCCTAAATCCCAGGGGGGTCGTTAGGGGATGGTCGACTGCGGCTGGAATAATCATCACGGGAGCGTTCGGGGCAGCCTACAACGTTTTCGGATACCTGGCCATAGCGGCGGGGAAAACCGGGACGTACGTTGGAATGAGCGTGGCGTACGGGAGCAGGGTTGTTCCAGTGCCCTTCATAAGGGAACTCGGGGCACAGGGACTCATCCTCTCTTTTGCCGCTGGGATAATACTGGGGCTCCTGTACGGAGCAGGTCGGCTAAGGAGGTACATCCAACTCAGCTTCGATCAGGACTTCCTGCGGGAGAGCATCGGCGTTTCCCTGAGCAACCACCTAGGTAACGTGGTGAACCTCGTCCCGATGTACCTAATGCCCACAATAATACTCCTCAGGCTCGGGAGGGAGTGGACGGGCTACTACTACATCGGATTCACAGTTGGGAACCTCCTCTTAGTTCCTCTAACCGCCCTCGGGACAATCCTGATACGGGAGTGGAGAAGGGGTGAGGGGCTCGAGGGGATCTTTCTCCTCCTGACGGCCTACTGGGCGATTTCCACTGCAGGTGTGTGGGCTTTGGGGGCCCAAGTACTCGGGCTCTTCGGAAGTGGTTACACTAGCGCCTTAGGCCTGCTAAAGGCAATGGCACTGGGAGTAGGGCCGGTTGGGGCAACCTACGTAGAGCTGGCGAGGCTTACTGTGGAGAAAAAGCCCAAAATAATCCTGATACTGAATTCAATCCGGGGAGTGGTTTTTCTAGCCTTGGGCTACCTCCTCCTCGGGCCGTACGGGATAACGGGAGTGGGAATCGCCTGGACGCTCGCCCACCTGACCGCGGTCGGAGCGATATGGGCCGAGGCAAAAGATCCGAAAACTTTTTAAACCCTCCCGGCTCCCTAATTTCGGACGCGCCCCGGTGGTGTAGCCCGGTCAATCATGCGGGACTCTCGATCCCGCGACCCGGGTTCAAATCCCGGCCGGGGCACCAGAACCTTTCTCGCGGGCCCGTGGCTCAGCCTGGTCAGAGCGCCCGCCTGATAAGCGGGAGGTCCGGGGTTCGAAGCCCCGCGGGCCCACCACAACAGCCTTTCTGGCGAAAGCGCTGGCGGAAAATGAAGTGCCCTGTTTACAAGGTTTGACCCCTATAATGGGTTTTTACTCGCTTGCTCCTTTGGTGAGTGTTTCATTCTCCAAAAACGCCCTCGGCGCCGATAATAAAAAGCTTCAACCTCCCTTCCCAACTATTATACCGCCGACTATCATCGCCAGCCCGAGGACGGTCGCTGGCGCTATGCTCTCCCCAACCACAACCGAGATGAAGAAGAGGCTCAGGAAGGGCACGAGGTAGGCCAAATTCGAGGCGAACGCCATGTCGCCCTCGACCGCCTTATACCAGAGGAGAAATGTAACGCCCATCTCAAAGAGGCCGACGTAGACCGCTCCGGCGAGGCCCTCAACGGGGGGAACAGCAAGCCCGCCCGATAGCGCGAGAACCACTAGGATGTAGGAGAACCCGAAGAGGAAGTTCCAGAACATCTTCTCGACAAGTGGCCTCTCGTCCCTCAGGTTCAACAGCCAGTAGGTGGCCCATATCACCGCGCTTCCTAGGCCGAGGGCGATCCCGATTGGATCCGAAAAGTTCAGGCCGGTTATGTTCCCTTTCGTGGCCACTATCAATGCTCCAAGGAAGCCAATGGAGAGCCCCAGCACTGCCCTTGTCCCCGGCCTCTTTCCGAGGAGCGGGATCGAGAGGAGAACGAGCATCAGAGGCCAGGTGTAGTTGAGAGCCTGCGCCTCCTGAGCTGGCAGTCGGTCGTAGGCCGAGAAGAGGACGGTGTAGTATAAGAGGGGGTTTATCAGGCCGAGGTAGGCGGAACGGAGGTTTTCTTTCCTTGGCGAGAATTCGCGGGAGTAGAGGATGCCAAACACGACGAGCGAGGTCAGGGAAGCGTAGAAGAGCAGCTGAAGGGAGCTCATGTAGCGCAGGGAGAGCTTGAAGGCACTTGCCACCGTTGACCAGAGGAGCACGGAGAGGACGGCGTGCTTTTTGGACATGGCTGGGAATAGAGCGAAGGGAATAAAAATTTATCCGCGCTCCTTTAGAACCCTCTCGATAACGGGGTCGACTATGCGGTACCTCCTCTTGCCATTCTTCGATTCCTTGACTATCCAGCTCATCTTCTCCAGACTGTCCAAGAGCGCCGCGAGCCTCGCCTTTGGAACGTTCTGCCCCTTTACGGCTAAATACTCCCTGAGGAGCTCCCAGCGGTTGTAGCCCTTTGCGATGCCCTCAAGTATCATGACGTAGCGGGGGCTTCTCCTTTCGAGTTCCTTAAGCTCCCCGCGGAGAAAGCCCTCCGCCCTCTTCAGAACACTCTCAATGGCGGGTTCCAGCTCCCTCCTCTGGAGGTAGGCCCTCCCGAAGTCCACTAGCCAGCCGGGAATTCCATCGAGGATGTCAACTGCTCTCTCAAGCTCTTCTTTTGGAACCTCAACCCCAGCCTCGGCGAACCCCTGAGTGAGGAACTCGATGGAAAGGCCTCTCGAAAAGGGCATTAACCGTACTTCCCCATAGCTCCTCCCGTAGAGAGGGCTCTCGTACTCGTCGAGGCCGAGGAAGTCATGGAGGAGGTCAACCTCCGAACCCGTAAGGATAAACCTCAGGTTCTCAAGGTTGTCGTAGGCGTACGCGAGAAGGGCAAGGAACTCCCTCCCCCCACGGGAACCGTAGAAGCGGAGGTACTGGGCCTCGTCTATCCCGATAACCGCACCGAGATCATTCAGGGCCTCGAGGACATCGGAGATTTGGACCGACTTCTCGAACCGAAGCTCAAGTCTGCTGATCCTCACGCCCCTAACACTTTTCATGACCTCAAGGAGTGCGCCCTTGAAATCTCCCCTCAGGGAGTTGAGTGCCCTCTCAAGCTCTCTCCTCAGTGAATCGGCAGTTATCCAGCCCCCAGAATCGAAGTACATCTTCCTCGAGTCGATGTACACTCCATTCTCGATTTCATTGAGCGTGGCCCTGAGGAGCGAACTTTTACCAACCCGTCTGATTCCGAGGAAGAGCGTCAGGGGCTCGTTAGCTGACGATAGTGCTTTGAACTCCTCCCTCCTGTCAAAAAGCTCATCAACCCTCCTCTTCGGCCTCGGATCGAACAGCATAGGTAATGCCCCCATTACCAGGTAACGCCCCCATTACCTATAAGCCTTTGGGGGGTACGGAAAAGGTTAGGGGTTAGAATTTGGAAATAAGGGGAGGAATCACTCCTCCCTGAAGGCTCCATACTTCTTGGGGTCGTAGAAGGGCGGAGCAACGGTTACCGCCTTCTTTGCCTTGCCCCTTATCTCTATCTCCAGCTCGACGCCTGGCTTCGCGTATTCAGGCTTCACGAAGGCTATTCCAATGCCAATTCCTAGAAGCGGCGAGAGGGTTCCGCTGGTGACCTCTCCTATGAGTTGGCCGTTCGCGTAGACCTTGTAGCCCTCCCTCGGAATGCCCTTGTCGACCATCTTGAAGTGAACCATCTTGCTGGGCAGTCCGCGCTCCCTCTGCTTGAGGAGGGCCTCTTTGCCTATGAAATCCTTGTCCCAGAAGAGGGCGAAGTCGAGGTTGGCCTGGAGCGGGGTAACTTCATCGATATCGGTGCTGAGGAGCTGCTTCTCCTTGGTCTCGTTGCCGTAGAGGGTGTAGCCTGCCTCAAGGCGAAGGGTGTCCCTCGCACCGAGTCCGGCCGGCTTTATGCCGTACTCCTCGCCGGCCTCGAGTATCTTCTCCCAGACGTGGAGGGCCTTCTCCGGCTTTCCGCGCTTGCCCTCGTCCGGGTGGTAGGGGTTGGCGTCCTCGAAGTAGACCTCAAAGCCGTTCTCGCCGGTGTAGCCGCTCCTCGAGAGGAGCATCTTTATCCCGTCGAGCTCGACCTCCTTTGCCTGGAACCACCACAGGTCGTTGATGTCGATGCCGAAGAGGTCTTTCGCGAGGTCCCTCGCCTTCGGCCCCTGTATCGAGAACATGACCATGTCGTAGGTCTTGTTCTCTATCTCAAGGTCGAGCTCGCCGAACTTCTCTATCCCGCGCTTTATCGCGTTGAACCAGGCCTCGAGCTTCTCGAAGGCGTCGCTGTCGCAGACCATCATGTAGGTGTCGTTACCCATGTTGAAAACTAAAGTCTCGTCCTTTACAGCGCCCCTCTCGTTGAGAACCAGCGTATAGGTTCCGCTTATCGCGGGCGGCTTGCTTATGTCGTTGGTAGTGACGTACTGGAGGAACTCCAGGGCGTCCTTACCGCGGAAGATGAACTCGCCCATGTGGGAGACGTCGAAGATGGCCACGCCGTTTCTAACTGCCAGGTGCTCCTCCTTTATGCTGGAGTACCAGATTGGCATCTCCCAGCCCGCGAACTCCTCAACCTTCTTCGCGTGCTCCTTATGCCAGTCGAAGATGTGAACCCTCTTGACCACAGCGATCACCGTTCAAACTTGGATCTGGGCGTTATAATCCTTTCCAATGCGTGGGCAACAGTAATAAGCATTGAAGCACAAGTAAATACTGGGGTGAACAGGATGTTTGGCAAAGTTTTGTATCCCACCGATTTCTCGGAGGTCTCGCTCCACGCCCTGAGGAACTGCATACCCGACTTCCTCCGCCTAGGGATCGAGGAGCTCCACATCATCCACGTCATAGACATAACCACTCTGGAGTTCGAGGCATTCTCGGTTCAGGAGATATACAGGGAGAAGATCTCAGAGCTGGCCGAGGAGCTCAGAAAAGCGACGAGCGGGGGAACCAAAATAATCACCGACGTCCCGATAGGGATACCATCGGTTGAGATCGCCGAGTACGCCAACAGGGAGAACATTGACCTGATAATCATTCCGAGCGCTGGGGAGAACATCTGGAGGAGGATGTTCATGGGCAGCACCGCCTCGAACCTCACTAGGACGTCGAAAAAGCCCGTCCTGATCCTCAAGTACGAGGAGAAAGACGATGCGTTCGAGCCCACCTTTGGGCCCTGCGCAAACATCTTCAAAAGGCCCCTGCTGGCCCTCGACTTCTCAAAGTGCTCCCTGAAGATCGTCCAAGTGACCAAGAAGTTCGAGGAGCTAATGGAAAGCGGTGTACTGGTCCACTCGGTAGACTACGGGAAGATAGAGGAGCTGGAGCACAACATAGAGGTCGCCAAGGCGAACCTTGAGAAGACCGCGAGGGCTTTCTCAAAACCGATGGAGAAGGAGGTAACCGTCGGGACGGCTAGTCAGGCCATAATAGGGATGGCACTGGCAAAGAAGGCCAGCATAATCGTGATCGGAAAGAAGGGGCGGAGCTTCCTCAAGGATCTCATCCTAGGCTCAACCGCGGAGAGGGTTATGAGGGACGCAAAAATGCCGGTACTGCTCGTACCGTGCGAATGAGACCTCAGACTGGAACGGCTTCCACATCAGGATTCGGTAGCTACCCTGTTGCCATCATCGGTCGTTTCTTTCTTTTTCCGCGGGCTTATAAACCTACTCCCTCGTGCTCTCCCCCGTCATCACGGCGGAGGCTATCATGTGGGCAAGGCGAAGAGGTTCGGGGATGAGACCCGTTTTGGTGGTTACCCTGACTATCTCCCCGGCAGTTCTTTCGTCAACGCCTACTGCCTGGAGGTAGAGTTTTCCAGAGACAAGCTCGACGAGCGGCGGGGCCTTCCTGAGGAGTCTAATCCTATCTTCCGCATCCGGAAAGTGCTTCCGAAGGGCGTTCTCCATCGCCTCTATGTCGGGCTTTTTTCTAACGACCACGATCACCGGAAGGCCCGTCTCACGGTGAAGCCTCTCAACGTCCACGACGTTGAAGCCCCCGTAGGTTATCCCTTTCAGGAGGATAACGCGCAGATCCTTGAAGCGGGAGCTTAGAACGGCATCTATCATCACGTCGGTTGCATCGGTTCCGTCGATGGTTATCCAGCGCGAGAGGACGCCGACTACCCCCCGAGAACCCTTCATGACAACGCCGATGAGGATGGTTTTCTCCCTTCCAAGCTTGGAGGAAAAGGAGAAGGTGCCGTCGTCGAAGCCGAGAACGCGGATCTGAGGCTTGACCTTCCGTATCATCCGAAGAGCACCCTCGCCATCCATTCGGAGTACTCGCGGTTGAGCTTGTCCAGGTCAATTCTGGCTATAACGGGGATCTCATAGGGGTGGAGCTCCTTTATGGCCTCCCTCAGCTCCTTCCACTTGCTCACCTCGGTCTTGAGGATGACGCCGATTTCTTTCTCGTCCCTTATCTCCCCCTCCCACCAGTACATGGCCTCGTGTTCGCGCATGTTGGCGCATACCGCGAGTTTCCGCTCAAGGATCTCCCTAACAGCCTTCCGGGCGCTCTCCCAGTCCGGAAAGGTGGTGTAGACGAATATCGCCTCCATCGACTCACCTCCGACCGTTAATCAACGGATAAGCTTAAATCGGTTGCGGGGAACTATAGGTGGGATGGGTCATGGAGAGGGTTAGGGCGCACCTCCGGATACACGGGCGCGTTCAGGGGGTCGGCTTCAGGTGGAGCATGCAGAGAGAAGCTAGAAAGCTGGGACTTAACGGCTGGGTGAGGAACCTCCCCGACGGCACGGTCGAGGCCGTAATCGAGGGGGACGAGGAGAGGGTTGAGGCTTTAATCGGCTGGGCCCACCAGGGGCCGCCGATGGCCAGGGTGACGAAGGTGGAGATAAAATGGGAAGAACCGGAGGGAATTGAGGGATTCAGGGTCGTCGGGTAGAGGAGATGCGCTCAAGCAGAACCCTCTTGGGGCAGTATTCCACCTCGCAGTACTCACAGACGTACTTCTTCTTGTCCTTTTCGGGCGTCCTTATGATCAGCTTCCTAAAGCCCTCGGCCTCCTTTATCCTGACGAAGGCCTCAACAGGTAAGGTGCCGTCGATGACGATGTAGAGCTTGCTGGGCTCCTCCCGCAGGTTCCTGCTGAAGACCTCCATAACGGGAACGCCGTGCTCATGGAGGAGCTGGAGAACCCTGTGGAAGCCCTTGAGGTACTTGTCCTTGTCGAGCTCGATCTCAAGGACCTCCCACCCCATCAGCGGCGCCACATCGATTAGACTGGGCAAGGGGTTGAGGCTCTCAAAGATGAGCTTGAGCGGGTAGGTTTTCTCGATGTATTCGATGGTGTGGTAGATTATCTTCCGGTTGACGCCTATGACCCTAGCCAGCTCGCTTATCGGCACCTCGACCTCCCGGATGTATATCTTCCCGGTTTTCACGGAGAGGCCGTTCTCGAAGAGGAATTCGGCGACCTTCCTCCTGGCGGGGTAGTTTTTGAAGTACTCCTCGAGGATTAGCATCATTTTTGTTCACCCCTTACTCAAAGATGGGTAGAAATGGATATTTAAGCTTTTCCCCGAAAGGGTTTTATCCGGTTCTCCCAACACAACCCAGGTGTAACCCATAATGCTCGATCCCTTCGGCAGGAGAGCCCGGGAGATAATAAGCGAGTTCGGTGGAATCGAGGAGTTCCTTCTCAAGATCCCGGAATACATTGATCTAGACGAGCCCATCAGGAGGGTGAGCTGGAAGGGGGAACCCCCGGAGGAGCTCTTCTCTATGGAGGACTGGAGGGATCTGATGACGTTCTACGCCCTCCTCGGGGCCCTCGCGCTCTCACCCTACGGGTTTGAGATGGAGCTCGTCAGGGACAGGAACGCCGAGGTATACCTGAGGAGGATTCAGAAAAGTTCAGACCTTGAGGGACTCTCCCTGCGTGTGAGAACCCTAAGGGAGGACGAGATCCCCAAGAGAGACAGGCTCATCCTGGAGAAGCTGGGGCACAGGGAGCTGGGCGAGGAAGAGAGGGAAAAGCTCAGGGTCGCCTACAAGATGTGGCTCAGGCACTTCCTACCCCTCTGGGAGGGAAGCCTAAAGGACGTGTACATACGAAACAGCTGGGCGTACCTCAGGAGGGACGACGTGCTGAGACTCTGGAAGAAGGCCTTCGAGAGGAACATTGAGAGGGCCGTTAACGTCCTCTACGAGATCAGGGACGAACTGCCGGAGTTCTACACCAAACTTCACGAAAGACTGAGCAAGGTGGCCAGGGAGCAGTTCAAGGAGAGGATAGAGGCCCTGGGCTCTGTGGGAGCACAGCCGCTCCGCTTTGACCTCTTTCCACCATGCGTCAAAACGGCCCTCTCCGGGGTCGGCAGCGGGATGAGGAATTACGCCATAACCGTCCTTCTCACGAGCTTTCTGAGCTACGCCAGGATATGCCCGAACCCGCCAAAGAAAAACGTCAGGGTGAAGGACTGCGTAAGCGACCTGGCTGTAGTTGAGCGGGAGATCCTTCCCGTCATAATCGAGGCCGGCAACCGCTGCAGCCCGCCGCTCTTCGAGGATCAGCCGAACGAAATAAAGAACATCTGGTACCACCTGGGCTTCGGGTTCACTGACAAGCCAACCCTGGAGGACAGTGGGAACTCAACGTGGTACTTCCCGCCGAACTGCGACAAGATAAGGGCCAACGCCCCCGAGCTTTGCAGGCCGGACAGGTTCTGCAGGGGGATAAAGAACCCGCTAACCTACTATTTGAAGAGGCTCTACCTCGAACGCAAAGGAAAGCGGAGCGAGGAGGGGGACTGATGCTCTTCAGGGAGGCGACGCCGGAGGAGAGGAGGGAGTACTACACAGGGGAATGGGGCGCGAGGAAACTGCCGGAGTTCATAGTGGAGACCCTTGAGAACAGGGAGTTCGGCTTTGACCACACCGGGGAGGGACCCAGCGACAGGAAGAACGAGTTCAGCGACGTCAGGGATCTGGAGGACTACGTGAAAGCGACCGCCCCCTACGCGATGTTCTCAAGCGTGGCCCTCTACGAGAGACCCGGGGAGATGAGCGGGTGGCTGGGGGCAGAACTAGTCTTCGACATAGACGCCAAGGATCTGCCCCTCAGACGATGTCAGAACGAGCATCCGAGCGGGCAGGTGTGCCCGATCTGCCTTGAAGACGCCAAAGAGCTCGCCCTGGACACCCTGGTGGTTTTAAAGGAGGACTTCGGCTTCGAGGACGTCCACGTCGTCTATTCGGGAAGGGGTTATCACATAAGGGTTCTCGACGACTGGGCGCTCGACCTCGACTCAAAGGCGAGGGAGAAGATATTGGCTTATATCAGCGCGGCGGAGGAGGTAACCTTCGAGGACGTACAGAACAGGAAGGTGATGCTCTCGTCCGGCTACTTCAGGGTCTTCCGTCTCCGCTTTGGGTACTTCATCAAGCGGATAAGCGCGAACCACCTCCTGAACGTGGGGCTGAGGAAGGGACAGGCGGAAAAGCTGATGGAGAGAAGGGAGGAGATATACGAGGGCTTCGTCAGGAAAGCCATGCTCACGGCCTTCCCCGAAGGGATAGGGTACAAGACCCTGATAAAGCTCTTTGCCCTGTCGAGCACGTTCTCAAAGGCCTACTTCGACGGAAAAGTGACCATAGACGTAAAAAGGATCCTCCGCGTCCCGTCGAGCCTGCACTCAAAGGTCGGTTTGATAACCACCTACATCGGCGACAGCGAAGGAAAGCTGGAGCGCTTCAACCCCTTCGAGGACGCGGTTCCCAACTTCAGGCGGGAGGAAGTCAGGGAGGAGTACGAGCGGTGGCTCGAGGAACACGGGGATGAGATATGAACGGAAGGGTCAAGATAGCCACCGCCATGCTCATCTGGGGTAGCGTCGGAATCTTCGCGCGGTTCTCGGGACTTTCCGGGCTGGGAGTGGCATTCGCCAGGGTCTCCCTCGGCGCGCTCCTCCTCGTTGCCATGATCGGCCTTCTCGAGAGGGAAAAGCTCGAGGCGCTTCCCGGCCTGCTCAGGGAGAAATGGAAGCCGCTCCTCGGCCTCGGCATCGCTCTAGCCCTCAACTGGGCGTTCCTGTTCACCGCCTTCAACTACACCACCATAGCCAACGCGGTTCTCGTCTACTACACGGCGCCTATACTGGCAACGCTGATCTCGTGGCGCTTCCTTGGAGAGAGGATTTCCGGGTGGAGGTGGGGTCTGATAGGACTGGCCTTCCTCGGGCTGGCGCTGATAATAAGCGGCCAGAAGCTCAGCCTCGGGGACAAGGACTTCGTTGGGATACTCCTGGCTCTCATAGCGGCCCTCTTCTACGCGCTCATCCCTAACTTCGGCCGGTTCCTCAGGGACGTAGACGGAAAGGTTCTGACGCTCCTCCAGCTGGCGATAGCTTCCCTTGTTCTCCTTCCCCTCGTGACAGTCCAGGGAACCGGGGAGCCGGTTTGGTGGGCGGTTCTGGTTCTCGTGGTGGTTCACACCGTTCTCGCGCTCTTCCTCTACATGGACGGCCTCAAAACTGTGGAGGTGAACGAGGCGGCTCTACTAAGCTACCTCGACCCGATGAGCGCTGTCGTCTACGCCTTCCTCGTCTTCGGCGAGGTTCCCGGAGTAACCACGGCAATCGGGGGTTCTTTGATACTCCTCGCTTCCGCTTTGGACGTGATGAGAAGATGAGGCGAGGGGGCCGTAGCCCGCCTTCTGTATCAAGGGGGCATTCGACTGAGCGGCCTACCACGGGGCTCGCACCGGGAACTCATCGCCCCATCCTCGGCCTTGCACCCCGCGGGACGGCCGTTTCACCGCATCCCCCGGGATTGTCTGCGGGTTAGCTCGGTGCCCGTCGCCGGGCCCTTCGCGCGCGTCATCCACATCTCCCAGGGGCCGTGTCGTTTCTGCGCCGTTGCCCTCCCTCTCGGGAGGTGCCTTGCGGCACCGCGGCCCCGGTGCGGTGGGCGGAACTTCCTCGGGAGTGCCCCGAGAGCCCCCGACCCCCTCGCCAATGAGAAGTTAAAAAAGAGGGATAAAAAGGTTTGTATCCTCAGCGCTTCTTACGGGGCTTTGAGGCCTTCTTATGCTTAAACCTCCGTGGAAGCTCGCGGTTTTCTATGAACTTCGGAAGCTTCGGCCTCTTGAACCTACCCAGTGGAGAGCGGCGTTTGGGCTTCGGCCTTGTCCTGGGCTTCCTCGCCCTCTCCCACGGGCTCACGTATCCCTCCTCACCGCGAGAGCCGAGGAATAGGCCAGCCAGAACCACAATAACGAGGAGGGCCAGACCCACCGCGAGGATCAAGGAGTCGTTCCTCCCACCCCCACCCCGATTGCTCGTGGAGCTGACGTTCGAAGGAGGAGTGGTCGAACGTGTAGGAGAGACCGGGGGCACGAAGACCGAGCCGGAACCCTCGTCAAACTTCCTACCATCCTCCAGGAGGACGAAGGTGTAATCCACGCTGACGTTCCTTGGAACTTTGAACTCAAGGCCCTTCCTGGATTCCCCCGGCTCAAGCAGTAGGGACTCCGAGTCCGAATACAGGAGGGTTCCCCCAGCGCTCAGGTTGTAGTAGAGCCTAGCCCCAAGCGGGACGGGGTTTGGGTTGACGAGTGAGAGGTTTACCCTCAGTTCGTCTCCGTCGGGATGAACCGATATAGCCCCGAAACTCGGGTAATCGAGGACCCTGTACTGGACGGAGGAATTAGCGATGATCCTCCCACCATAGGAGAGCCCCACCGTAAGCGTGATCCTTCCCGAGACGTTGGTCGGAAGGTCGAGCTCAAGAACCTTCGTGCCGGGCGTTAGGGAGATGGGCGCGCTGTACCCCCAGACGACGCTCCCGTCTTTTACGGCGGAGACAGAGAGGTTGAGGGCTATCCTTCTCTCGGAGAGAACCATCACGTAGCCTTTGAGGTCGTCCCCAAGCATAACGGACTCGTGACTCAGGGAGACGTTCAGATAACCGATCCCTGTCGAGACCTCTATCACCCTCCAGAAGCCCTCAGAGCCTTGAAGGGTGCTCACGCTCAGGCTGAGGTTGTACTTACTCGGATCCCAGTCCCATCCAATCGGAACCCTAAACTCTACCTCCGCTCCCTCAGGTGGAACGATGACGTTGCTGGAGTTCTCGTAGAGAGTACCGTTTGTCCCCACTCCACCGACCTCCAGGGACACCCGAGCACCCACAGGATGAACCCCAACGTTTTTTAGGTGGACCAGGATCAGGAGGGTTTCACCGTTGAAGGGGTTTACCCCCTTGAAATCGGGCCTCTCAAGCACGCGAAGGTCAACGGATTTAAGAACGACGGGGTTCGTGGTGACCCTGAGCGGAACCTCGAGAATGAGGGTGTGGATGGAGCCCTCCTCGGCCATCCCCCTGAACTTGAGGAGAAGGGGGTAAACGCCGGGGGCAACATCAGGGGAGACGGAAACGTTGAAGGGCACTTTCTGAACCTCCCCAGCCTTCCAGTCCTTGAAGATGCCGTAGCCAGGCGAGAAGTTTATCGAACCCGGGGGAAGGCCTTCAACCGAGTACCCCGTGTAAACCACGGCGGTGAAGCTAACGTTGGTTGGGTTCAGTGCGCTTATTGTGCCGGAAACGTTCTCCCCAGGAAGGACTATGATCACGTCCTCGGTCTTGAGCTCGTGGGTCTGGGGAGCAGAAGAGACGCTTGAGACAGGGAAAAGAGAGATGATGAGCAGTGAGATCAAAATTACAGCCTTCTTCATACGCGACACCACCGGATCGTTCTGAATCATGGTATTAAGGGTCCCAAAACTTAAAAATATTTCGAGAAGCCCCTTACGGATGGAAAAGGGTCAGAGAGCACTGTAAATCAAGAACAAGCCAATAACGGCCAGCAAAAATGAACCAAGGAGGCCCAGACGGTAGATCCAATTAGAACGAAACTGGGGGTAAACGATGGCGTGGATTATAACCAGCATCACTCCGTACAGCACGGAGAAAATTCCCAGGGCCAAGAGGGTTTTGATCCTAAGTACGAAGAGCACCCCAAGGACCGCCCCCACGAACACCGAGACGTGGGGAATCGTGAACATGTAGTAGTCCCGAAGGATTCTGGTCTTCTCGTCCATCCCCCATCACTCCGATATAAATGCGTACGTTGTGGTCGTTGGCAGGAGCCGCCTGACCTTGGGGAGGAGGTAGCGGGGGTACCGTCCTTCCTCCCTCTCGTTCAGGGGATCGAACTGCTCAAAAATCTTGTCCATGACCTTTACGGCGAGCCTCCCACGGACCCTGAAGTAACCCCTGTCAACGGTGCTTATCTCAAGCACTATGGGCAGCTTTAGTCCCCCCTCCTCCCCCTCGTCCAAGAGGGACGCAATGTACTGGAGCTCCGACCTCCTGAAGTGGTGCCTGCTCCCGTCCCGGAGAACAACGCTAGGCTCTTCCATCTTCATCAGATCGGCGAGACTGAGCCTCTCCCTGGGTAGGTGGAGGTTTACCCTGAAGATCTCCCTCTTGAGTATGTCCTCCGCACTCGGCATGTTCCTACCTCTCAGTACGGCAGAAAAACGTTGGTTAACTGATTTTTGTCAATTTATGAGGACTATTCAAGAATTTTTGGCATATTTAAGTCAATCGATGAAGCCCGGGAAACATCGTTGACACTCTGACAAAAATCCAAGCAAAAGCATTAAATAGGAGATATCTTTCAAAAATGCCGTTTGAAAATGTACATTCATTCAGAAAGGTGATGGAAAAATGAACGAAGTTAAAACGGGCAGCCAGATAGTGGCCGGGGAGGGGAGGATGCCGAGGTTCCTCCAGCTGGTTTTCGTCGACATCAACGGGGTCTCAAAGGGCATGGAGATCCCCATGGAGAGGTACGAGGAGGCCGTAAACGATGGCATAGCCTTCGATGGGTCATCCATACCTGGCTTTCAGGGCATCGAGGACAGCGACCTGGTTTTCAAAGCGGATCCAGGAACCTACGCAGAGGTGCCCTGGGAGGGGATAGGGAGGGTGTACGGGCACATATACAAGGACGGAAAGCCCTACAAAGCCGACCCTAGAGGAGTTCTAAGAGAGGCCCTGAAAAAGCTCGAGGAGGAGGGCTTCAAGGCTTACATAGGGCCAGAGCCGGAGTTCTACCTTTTCAAAAAGAACGGAACGTGGAAACTTGAAATACCCGACGGAGGGGGCTACTTCGACCTGGTTACGCTAGACAGGGCAAGGGCCGTCAGGAGGGAGATAGCGCTGTACATGCCGTCCTTTGGACTGGTTCCGGAGGTGCTCCACCACGAGGTTGGGAAGAGCCAGCACGAGATAGACTTCCGGTACGACGAGGCGATGAGGACGGCGGACAACGTAGTAAGCTTCAAATACGTCGTCAAGGCCGTCTCGGAGATGAACGGCCTGCACGCCACGTTCATGCCCAAGCCCATCTACGGCTTCCCGGGCAACGGCATGCACCTCCACATAAGCCTGTGGAAGGAAGGTGAGAACGCGTTCATCGGCGAGGACGGCCTGAGCGAAACGGCGCTCCACTTCATAGGCGGAATACTGAGGCACGCCAAAGCACTTGCCGCGGTGACCAACCCAACGGTTAACAGCTACAAGCGCCTCGTCCCCGGCTACGAGGCGCCCGTCTACATCAGCTGGGGATACAGAAACAGAAGCGCCCTCATAAGGGTCCCAGCCTTCTGGGGCAACGGGGCGAGGATAGAGTACCGCTGTCCCGACCCAAGCGCCAACCCGTACCTAGCCTTTGCAGCAATACTCATGGCGGGACTCGACGGAATAAGAAGGAAGAGAGAGCCCGATGCCTACGTCGAGACGAACGTCTACGAGATGGACGAGAGGAAACGTACGGAGCTCGGAATAGACACACTCCCCTCAAGCCTCGGGGAGGCCCTTGAGGAGCTGAGGAAGGACAGAGTGATCAGGGGAGCCCTAGGCGGGGCGTACGACAACTTCATCAAGTACAAAGAGAAGGAGTGGGAGGACTACTTGAAATTCCTTGAGTCCCGCAAACTCCCGGAGGGAACGAAGAAAGTGACTGAATGGGAGCTGGAGAGATACTTCCACGTCTAGTTGGCTTTCTCCACGCCGGATTTCTCTTCTTCCCTGGCGTGAACCACGGCGGATCCCCCGATTATCAGCACGGCCCCAGCCAGCTGTTCCCAGGTCAGCTTTTCACCAAAGAGCAGGAACGCGAGGGTTATCGCAACGACCGGCTCAACGGTCGCTATTATGCTGGCCCTGCTGACCTCAACCCCCCTCAGGGCGTGGTTGTAGAGGATATAGCCCAGAAAGGTCGGGAAGAGCGCCAGGGCGAAGAGATACGGCAACGCCGCGGGGGGAACTCTGAAGTCCGTGAAGGGAAGCAGGAAGAGAAGGCCAAAGAGGAGGGTGTAAAAGAGGGCTTTCTCAGGCTCCTCCTCCCTAACGGCGAATTTGGCAAGGATCCCGTAGAGGGCGTAGGTGAGACCGGTAAGGAGGCCGAATACTAGGGCCTTCATTGAAAAACCATCGCTGGAACCGTTGACCAGGTAGACCCCACCCATGACCATCGCCAGAGCGACGAGCTTCTCGGGAGTGAGGCTTTCACCGAACACAAGCCGGCCAAGAACTATCGAGTAAACGGGGGCAGTATAGAGGAGCAGAACGGCAAAAGAGACCGAAGATATGGTCACGGTGTAGAAGTACAGCGAGTAGAAGAGGAAGATGCTGAAGAAGCCGTAGATGGCGTAGAACTTAAGCCTGCTCGGTTTTATGGAGAAACCGATCCCCGTAAGCCGCAGGTAGGGTGCGAGAAGGAGGAGGGCAAAGAGGACGCGGTAGAAGACCATCGTGAAAGTATCAAGTCCAAACCCGTCTAGGTACCTAGCGAAGATACCGAGGGTGCCCCACATGCTCGCGGCGAGGAAGACGAAAACGTAGCCCCTCTTCATGCGCTCACCTCTTTCTGGACGCCCTTATGTCCCCGATCATTCTTATGTAGCCCTGGAGTGCCAGGACAAGGCCCACTATGAAGAAGAGGAAGGCCAGCAGGGAGAGGTAGGCGAGGGGGTAATCGGTCGCCGTGGAGCGGTACTCGTAGCTCACGTTTCCGGAGAGCACTTCAACGCGGGGACGGGAGGAGGGATTGAGGCGGAGGGAACCATCAACGGAGTAGGTAACGTTGTTAACGACGACGCTCGCGTTTGGTGAGCTGAGGAGCAGAGTCCTGTTGTATGTGTAGTAGGAGTTCTCGAAACGATCGTCACCCAGAACGTGGATTCCAGCCGTCAAATTGCCGCTCTCGCGGTAGTTCTTCTCAACGCCGTACATACTCGCCAGGGAGAGCACGAGAGCGAGGACGAGGAGGAGGAAGCCCGCCTTTATCAGAGAATACCTAAAAGCCAGCCTGAGCGGTTCAAGAACCATCTCCACCACCAAAATAAAATTTTGAGAAGGGGTCAGAACTTGCCGACGAGGTGGCACTCGGCGAAGTGGTTGTGCTCGTACTCTATCAGCTTGGGGTGTTCGACGTCGCAGAGGCCCTTCTGGGCGTATATGCACCTCGGGTGGAAGCGGCATCCCGGCGGTATGTTGGCGGCACTGGGGACCTCACCCTTGATAGGCAGCTCCTTGATCACGTTCCTGCGCTCTGGCTTGGGCTCAGGAACCGCAGCCAAGAGCGCCCTGGTGTACGGGTGGAGCGGGTTGTCGATGACGCGCTTCGCCGGACCCATCTCGACGATCCTTCCGAGGTACATGACGGCCATCCAGTCGGCGAAGTACCTCGCGGTGGACATGTCGTGAGTGATGTAGAGGTAGGTGACGCCCATCTTCTCCTTGAGCTCCTTCATGAGCTCGAGGACCTCAGCGCGGATCGAGACGTCGAGCATCGAGACCGGCTCGTCTGCGACGATGAAGGTCGGGTTCAGTATGAGTGCCCTAGCGATGGCCACACGCTGCCTCTGGCCGCCGGAGAGCATGTGCGGGAACCTGCCGACGTAGTCCTCTGGCGGGGTTATCTTGACCATCTCGAGGGCCTTGTAGATGAGCTCCTCGCGCTCCGCCCTGGTCTCACCTATGCCGTGGATGAGGAGCGGCTCCTCGAGGATGTCGAATATCCTGAAGCGCGGGTTCATTGAACTGAAGGGATCCTGGAAGATTATCTGAACCTTCCTTCTGTAAGCCAGAACCTCTTCCTTTGACCTTATGTCGGTGACGTCCTTGCCCTCGAGGTAGATCTTACCGTCCGTTGGCTCGAGGAGCTTGACGATGAGCTTTCCGGTCGTGGACTTACCACAGCCACTCTCACCGACGAGGGCGAAGACCTGCTGCTTCTCTATCTCGAAGCTTATGCCATCTACGGCCTTAACGTACCTCTGGGGGGCGCCCTTGATGGTGTCCATGAACGTCCTCTTAATCGGGAAGTACTTCTTAAGGTTCTCAACTTTGAGTACCGGCTCGGCCATTTCTCACACCTCACAGCAGCCAGCATGCGGCGTAGTGATCCTTATCAATCTCCTTCAGTTCGGGTACCTGCTCCCTGCAGACGTCCATAGCGTACGGGCACCTCGGGTGGAAGCGGCAACCGCTGGGCGGGTGGATGAGGTTAGGCGGCTGACCGGGGATGAACTCGAGCCTTTCAACGTCCTCGTGGAGCCTCGGGATTGAAGCCAGAAGCTTCTGGGTGTACGGGTGGGCGGGCTCGTAGTAGATCTTCTCGCTGTCCCCGATCTCGACGATTTTACCTGCGTACATAATGGCAACGCGGTCGCTTATCTCCGCGAGGATGCTGAGGTCGTGGGTGATGAATATCATCGAGAGGCCGAGATCCTTCTTGAGCTTCTTGAGCAGGTTGATGATCTGGGCCTGGACGACGACGTCCAGGGCAGTAGTCGGCTCGTCGGCGATGACAACATCGGGCTCGAGGAGGAGGGCGCTTGCAATAACGACACGCTGCTTCATACCACCGGAAAGCTCATGCGGGTAGCGGTAGACTATCTCAGGGTCGAGACCAACGAGCTCAAGGTACTTCTGGGCCCTGTCTATGGCCTCCTCCTTGCTCATGCCCCTGTGAAGCAGTAGGGGCTCGATCATCTGGTAACCAACGGTGTAAACGGGGTTCAGGGCGTTCATGGCACCCTGGAATATCATCGATATCTTCTGCCAGCGTATCTCCTTCCTGAGCACGTCCTCTGGAAGGCCGACTATCTCCCTGCCGTCGATCTTGATGCTGCCATCGACGATCTTTCCTGGTGGGGTCGGCATGCCCAAAAGGGTAAAGCCGAGGGAGGACTTGCCGCAACCGCTCTCTCCGGCAAGTCCCAGCACTTCACCCTTCTTCAGGTCGAAGGTTATGTCGTCGACGGCCCTGACGACACCCTTGCTGGTAAAGTAGTACATCTTGAGGTTCCTAACTTCAAGGACGTTTCTCGCCATTCAAACCACCTCACAGCCTCCTGAGCCTCGGGTTGAGTATCCTATCGAGGGCCGTACCTATCAGGACGAAAGTCAGGCCGACAACCGCGATTCCAAGCCCGGGCGGGAGAACCCACCACCAGTACCCTTTGATGGCAGCCGACTGAAGCTGGGCGTCGTGGAGTATCTGTCCCCACGTAACTGCCGTAGGATCACCGAGACCGAGGAAGCTAAGGGACGCCTCGCTGATAACAGCCACTGGAACACCGAGGGCTATGACCGCGAAGGCGTACGGGAGGAGTTGCGGGAGCATGTGCTTGAATATGATCCTTCCAGTTCCTGCACCGAGTGCTCTGGCAGCCTCTACGTACGTCTGCTCCTTGATCTGGAGGGCCATACTGCGCGAGATCCTGGCCACACCCATCCATCCGAAGATGACGAGCAATAGGACTATCATGCTCAGCTGTATGTGCCCCATGGTGGCGCCTATGAGGATGAGTATCGGGAGTGAGGGTATCGAGCTGAAGAGCTCGTTGATACGCATGAGCACCTCATCGGCGTTGCCACCGAGGTAGGCGCTCGTAACGCCGTAGACGATACCCACGATGGTACTGAGTATGGAGACCGTGATACCTATGACGAGGGAGACCCTGCTACCCCAGATGATGGCCGCCCAGAGATCCCTGCCCTGGCTGTCGGTACCCATGTTCCCGTAAACACGACCCAAGAACGTTATTCTGAGGTTGTCAATGTTCACCTTAAACCGTGGAGACTCGGTTATTGTCACCTTGAGGGTGTACGTTCCGTGGAGGGTCTTGGGGTTGGATATTATCTCGTCAACGAGAGCCGTGCTGTCTTCGACGTTGGGATATGCACTTGGATCAACGGACGCGAAGAGTGGCTTGACCATATCCCTGATCAGGACGACCTCAGTCGGAACCTGATCCGGGGTGATGGTCTTTCCGGTGACCTCTTTGTAAAGCCAGATGTAGGTGGCCTTCTTTATCTCACCGTCCCTACCGATGGCTATGGACGTTCCGGAGTTTAAGGACCTCCTCTGAACGAGTGGGACAACCTTACCGTCCGGCCTTTCAAGGGTAATGCTGATCTTAGGCTTAATCGGGTAATTCTTGGGCCCAACGACTTCAAATCCCTGCAGGATTATTCCCTTGGGGCCGTAGTAGTAACCCTCGGGAAGATCGTACGATATGGTGATAGTTGTAGTCCTCCCCTCCTTATTTACGTCAACGTTGGACGAGTTTATAGTGTACACCTGCTGGGGAACGAGATCCTTGCTGGTGAACATGTTGTACCACGTCGGAGGAACTGTCTGGGGGTAGTTCTCCCAGTACTGCGGGTCCCTCCACTTGTCGGGGAAGTCTGGCTCGGTTATGATTGGCGCAGCGGCAGCGACCACTATCAGCAGTATGAGCAATATCAGGCCCAGCATTCCAGTTTTTTCACGTTTGAACTCGTGAGCGAACTCGGAGAGGCTCTCTTTCAGGTCAACCCATCTCATTCCCTACCACCTCACATGTTGGCTGAGGCACCGACCTTGACACGCGGGTCGAGGAATCCGTAGATCATGTCCGCAAGCACTACACCGCTGAGGTACAGGACCACCGAGAAGTACGTCAGGCCTATGACGATGTTGGTCTCACCCTGGTTGAGGGCCATCCAGTAGAGCATTCCCATTCCGGGGTAACTGAAGACCTGCTCGCTGATGATGGCACCACCGAGGGATCCCAGGAGGGAGAATATGACCATCGTAACTATGGGCGGAGCGGCTGCGCGGAGGGCGTGGCCGTATATGACCTTCCTCTCAGGGAGACCCTTGGCCCTGGCAGCCATGATGAAGTCCTCTTGGAGGGTTCCTATCATGATGTTCCTGGTGGTCCATGCCCATCCACCGAAGGCGACGAAGACGAACGTCATAACCGGAAGCGCTAGCTTGTGGATCTTGTCGAGGATCGTGTCGGTTGGCAGGAACTGGGACTGGAGCGGGAACCAGCCGAGCTTGTAGGCGAATATCAGGATGAACATCATCCCGGTCCACCATGTCGGGAGGCTGTACGTGAGGAGTGCAAATATCGAGAGAGTCCTGTCGAAGAGGGTTCCCGGCATGTTGGCGGCCCTGACTCCAAGGAAGATACCTATGATCATCGTGATTATCGTGGCGGTCGTGAAAAGCACTATACTCCTTGGAATGTACATGAAGATGATTTTGCGAACGTCGTTAGTTCCACCTATGGTCATCGTGCTCTGTCCGAAGTTCCACATCAGGGACAGTTTAGTCTTCTCCAAAACCTGTCCCCAGAAGGACTTATCCAGGTTGTACTTCTTCTTCAGGTTCATCTCCTGAATGGCCCTCTGCCTCTGGTACTCCTCCTCACCGAGGGACTGCTTGATCTTTTTACCTTCCGTTTGATCCCACGCTCTCAACTCCTCGAACAGTTTGGACTTGTTGTCCTCCCTAGCGACCTTAACGAAGAGGGCGGACATAATGAGGGTCGCGATCACCAGAACCAAAATCGCGTTGAGGATCCTGAACACGAGGTACTTGGCATATCCCATTTGGGTCACCTCCAATTTATTGGAGTCTCTGGGCAATCTTTTTCAGCTTTGTAAAACTGGCTTTAAATACCTTACTGAACACAAGTGAACATCGTGATCAGAAACGTTCATCAGGAACTCCAGAAGTGCAGGTAGAAACGGAAAAGAAAGGAAGGAAATCACTTCCTCCTCCTGAGGAGGAGCGGCACTATGGCCAGCCCGACAAGGGCAGCCGGACCGCAGATTCCTCCGCCGCCCTTCTCGCTGGTGGTAGTGGTCTTGCTCGGAGAGCTGGTGGTGGTCTTGCCCGGTGAAGTGGTCGTGGGCTGGCTGGTGGTGGTCTTGCCCGGTGAAGTGGTAGTCTCGCCAGGTGAGGTGGTGGTAGTCTCGCCTGGGGAAGTGGTCGTGGTCTCGCCCGGTGAAGTGGTGGTAGTGGTCTCGGTTGTGGCCGGACCGACGAGCTCACCAACGAACTTGAGGAACTCCCTAACGGTCACGGTGTTCTTGTGGCCGTGCTCCGGACCCTGGCCGTTCGGGGTGTATCCATACCAGTTGGTGTAGAAGAATGCCATGTAGCCGTCAACCCACTGGCTCGGGAGACCGCTGGTGCCCCATCCACCGGTGTAGAGGTTCCACTTGTAGTTGGCCGGGTCCTCGGCGAAGACAACGCTACCAGCTTTCTTCCTGTCCCAGAGGTACTTCTCAACCTTGAAGCCCGCCTTAGTCTCGAGGAGCCTGGCTATGTAGAGACCAATCTCCTTCCTCTCGTCCTCGATACGGATGAGGAACTTGACGGTAACCGGTTTGCCGTCGAAGTACCAGTAGCCGTCGCTCCTCTTCTCGAGGGTGTGACCGTACTTGGCGACCTGCTCCTTGGCCTTCTCCATACCCTGCTCGATGAGGTAGAGGGCGTAGTCCTCGTCTCCGCTGGTGGTCAGTCCAAGGGCATTGTAGACCGGCTCGAAGTACTTGTTGGCCGGGTGGCTGGGCCTGATGCAGCCGAGCATCGGGGCACCGCTACCCTGGTAGATGTTCTGGACGATGTAGTCCCTGCTGATGAGCCAGTTCATGGCGTACCTGACCTCCCTGATGGCGAACGGGTTGAAGTAGACCTTGTCGCCAACGGTAACTATCGGGGCGTCCTTGTCCGGGTCGTGCCAGTCGTTTATGGTGAGCTCGTTGTAGGAGCTTGCGCTCTTGAAGAGCTTGAGGTTGTTGAGGACGTCCTCACCGAGGCCCTGGAACTTTCCGGCCGGGAAGGCGTAGGAGAGGATGTCGTAGTCGCCCTTGGCCACTGAGAGTATAGCGGTGTCCTGACCCTGGACACCGACGTACTCGATCTCGTCGGGAACACCGTCGATCGGAAGGCCGCTGTCCTTGCCGAGGACGTTCCTCTCGCCGGTGAACTTCTTGAGCTTGAGGTAGAGGGCGTTCGGGTTGTACTCAACGAGCATGTACGGGCCGTTGCTTATGAAGAGGTGGTTGTACTGGTTGAAGAAGTTTATGTCGGCCTGGAACCTGTCCTTGGCGGAGTTCCAGTCGATTCCCGGGAAGGTGCCCTTGGCGTTGCCGTTCATGATGTCCTGGATGACCTTGACTATGTCGGCGGCGTGCTCCTTGGTTATCATGTCGAGCCAGAGTATTCCCTCACCGGCACTGCTGAAGGAGTAGGTCTTGTCAATACCGTAGTCCTTGCTCCTGGCAACGAGCTCGCCCATGGCCCAGTAGAGCTCCCACGGGACGCTCGGGTAGAACATGTAGTAAGCAGCTATCTGGTCGTCGGCGAGCGGGTGGACGTACTTACCGTAGACGGTGAAGCCGTCCTCATTCCACTCAAAGCCGAGGATGTTCCTGAAGTAGGCGGCGGTTGAGGAGAGCCCTGAGTCGTAGTACGGGTCGCCTGGATAGTCCTCATAAGCCCAGGTGTAGTAGAAGGCAATATAGTTCTTTATGTCGTTGATGTCGCCCTTGACGCCGTTGTGCCACTCGCCGATGTCGCAGTGGTAGGTGACCTTGGCCTTGTACTCCTCACCGGCGTGGGCAACGTACCAGCCCTTGGTCTGGTTGTAGATGACGGCGTCGTCAGGTACGGTACCAGGAGTCTTGTCAATCTCCCAGGTGCACCTGTACGGGGAGTAGATACCGTCGAAGTTTGTGGCTCCACCCATGTCCGTTATAAGGGTAGAGACCCTAACGCTGTAAACGTCGGTAAGGCCACCGACCGGGTTGAAGGGGCTCATGAACATGGCACCGGTCGAGGCGAACTGGGCAATCTTGAGCTTCCCGTCAGGGGTCTTGGCAGTCATCGGGCTCCAGCGGGTGGCCAGACCGACGTTCGGGTCGGCGAGGATGTCCTGGACGCGCTGCTTGTTGGCCGGGAAGAAGGTCCAGGTCTCAACGAGGAAGACACGCGGGCTCTCAAAGATACCGAGACCCATGTTGATCTTGGCGAGGTCCCAGAACTGGTCCGGGTTGGTAACGGTAAAGGTCTTGTTGTTGAATTCAGCGGTGAAGTACGCGGTGAGGTACGCTGAGTCGTCAAGGGTCATGTCGAGGATCCCGTCGAGATCCTCGGCGGTCTTGTAGTACTTGGTCTCAAAGGCCTGAAGCGCCGCATTAATGTACGCATTGTCATCCTCTGCAGCCGCTGGCTGGACAAAGAAAACACTAAACACCATCAGACCTATTATAAACAAACTGAAAACTTTCCTGCTCATATTTCACTGCCTCCTTTCAGTTTTGGCACGTCTGCCTTCTATAGGCTATGGCAGCATTAGTTTATACATCTGATCCCTTTTAAGTATTACGATACTCAGGAGGCTATCACCCAACGGGATAAACTCAGATGGCGTCAATCAACGAAAAGAAGGAAGATCTTAGTCGAGAACCCAAAAGCTTTTTTAACAAAGGGATCCAAGCGCAATGCGGGCTCATATGCACGAGCTTGTGATAGCCGGGAGATTTTTTACAGGGGAGAAAACGTTTGAGGGAAGCGTCGGAATCGACAGCGGAAAAATCAGGGCCATATCCACCAGCATTTTGAAAGGAGAAGAGATCCTAAAGCTGGACAAGAGACTAATGATCCTCCCGGGACTCGTAGACGTCCACGTCCACCTAAGGGACTTCAACGAGAGAACCAAGGAAACCGTGGAGAGCGGAACCAAAGCGGCTGTGCACGGGGGCATAACCACGGTATTCGACATGCCCAACACGAAGCCCCCGGTGATGGACTCCAAAACCTTCGAGAGGAGGATGGAACTGTTCAGCGGGAGGGCGTACGCTGACTACGCGCTCGGCTTTCTGATCGCCGGCAACTGCAGTGAGGCCCCAAAAGTTAGGGCAGACTTCTACAAGATCTTCATGGGTGCATCGACCGGGGGTGTATACTCGGAGGACTTCGAAAGGGACTACTCATGCGCGCCCGGGCCCGTCAGCGTCCACGCGGAGGATCCGGAGGTAATAAGGGAGAACCCCGAGAGGCCAGTGGAAGCCGAAATTAGGGCCGTGAGGAAGGCCTTAAAGATGGCGTCAGAACTCAAGAAGCCCCTCAACATATGCCACGTCTCCACAAAGGAGGCCGTCGAGGAGATTACCGATCTGAACCTCTCTTGGGTCAGCTTCGAGGTCACCCCTCACCACCTGTTCCTGACAAGAAAAGACTACGAGGGGAACAGGCTACTCAAAGTCTACCCCCCACTAAGGGACGAAAAGCACAGAAAGGCCCTGTGGGAGAACCTGGACAGGGTTCCGATAATAGCCAGCGACCACGCGCCCCACACGCTGGGGGAAAAAGAAGCGGGAGCAGCTGGAATTCCCGGCCTGGAGACAGAGGTGGCTCTGCTCTTAGACGCCGTGAACAGGGGGCTCTTAACCATGAAAGACATCGTGAAGAAGATGCACGACAACCCGATCAGGATATTCGGAATAAGGGGAAAGGGGTTCAGGGTTGGGGCGGATGCGGACTTCACAGTGGTGGATCCAAAGAGGGAGTGGGAGGTAAAACCTGAGGAGTTCTACACGAAGGCCAAATGGAGCCCCTGGGAGGGCAGAAAGCTCAGGGGAAAGGTCGTTGCAACGATCATCAGGGGAAGGGTCGTCATGGAGGAGGACGAGATCGTTGGAAAGCCGGAGGGGGTTAGGATAAATGTCGGCACTTGAGAGGGTCTTCATCAGAGAAACCTTCGACGTCGCCAGGGACGTAAAGGCGTTCAGGCTGGAGAGAGAATTTGACTTCGAACCGGGTCAGTTCGTCATGGCATGGCTGCCCGGGGTCGGGGAGAAGCCCTTCAGCCTTGCGGATAGGGATCTGTTAGTCGTCAAGAGGGTGGGCCCCTTTACCTCAAGGCTGTTCGAACTGGGAGAGGGAGATCCCCTGTGGATCAGGGGGCCCTACGGGCGGGGGTTTGAAATAGTTCGGGGGAGGGCTGTTCTGGTTGCCGGAGGCATAGGGATCCCCCCAATCTACGCCCTGGCAAAGGCGGGGAGAGGGAAGTTCAAAGAGACGATACTGCTCTACGGAGCAAAAACGGCGGACGAACTTGCACTCATGGACATCGAAGACTACGTTGACGAGGTGATCGTTTTCACCGACGACGGCTCCGCCGGGAGGAAGGGCTACCCCACTGAGGGGCTTGGGAAGGTCGCGGGCGAGGCGGATCAGGTGTACGCCTGCGGCCCAGAGCCGATGCTCAGGAAGGTTCTGGAGGTCACGAACTACAGGAACGTTCAGGTGTCCATGGAGAGGTACATGAAGTGCGGCATCGGCGTCTGCGGGAGCTGCAACCTCGGTAAGTACCTCGTGTGCAGGGACGGGCCGGTGTTTAAGGGGGAGACCCTGAGGGGCATAGTATGACCTAACAACCCAAAACTTAAATCGGAGAAGGACGTATGTTGTAATAAGGGATAGCCATGGGCAGAGAGGAGATAATCGTCAACAAAGCCGGCATTCGGGAGGATCTTCTTGGATGGCATATCAAGGAGGTCACAAACCTGGCGGCGACTTATGACAAAGCGTTCCAGATTGTGAGGGAACTACTCCACGACAAGAACCCCATGGTCAGGGTCAACGCCCTCCAGGTCATCAAGGAGCTCATAAAGTCCAACTCCCTCGATCCTGGGAAGGTCTCGATGATCCTCGACGACGTGATAGAGCTGACTAACGACAAGAGCGAGAGGGTGGCCCTGAAGGCCCTCGAGGTTCTCAACCTCCTGCTTGACGTCGGGGGCATAAGCGAGGAGGAGTACGAGAAGGTAACCGACGCTCTGATGGAGATAATAAAGCGCGGTATGCCTATACTCAGCGAATACGCGTCGGAGGGCCTTGGAAAGACGGGAGCGAAAGTTCTGAGGATAGCTAAAAAGCTCATAGGGTGGCTATTCTCACTCATCCGCTCCTCCGAGGACAGGCAGGTTCAGAGCGCAGCGATAACGGCCCTGACCGAGATGGCCTACCGGACGGAGGACAAGAAGGTGTTCAACGAGATATTCGACAAGATGACGGATCTCGTTGACCACGTGGATCCTTACATCCAGGAGAGGGCGCTCCTGGCGATAGACAGGATGCTGGCAAGGGCCGACATGCTCACCCAAAGGAACAGGATGAAGGCCCTCAAGAAAGTCAAGGAGGTTAAGAACAACGTTAGGGTTGCATCGAAGGCCGGCCTCATACTTGAGAAGCTCGAAAAGATATCCGGCATGGAAGAGGAGGAGCTCACGGAAGCTGGAGTCCGTAAAAAACTTGAGATAAGCGAGTATGGACCGGACGACGTCGAAAGACTTCTAGATGCCGGAAAAACAGATTTGGTTGCAGAGCTAGCCAAGGTGGACCCGATAGTCATGTCAATGATAATAGACATGCTCAGCTCGGAGGACCCGACCAGGAGGATGGACGCGCTCTGGGTCGTCTCGAGGCTCACAAACAGCATAACACCCTCGGACGCGTACAGCATACTTCCCGTTCTCGGGGAGTTCCTCAAAAGCCGCAACCCGTGGGCGAGGCAGACGGCGGCCGAGACGATGGCCGATATATACTCTATCTATCCAGGAACGGCCCAGTTCTTCACCTCGCTGCTCGATGTCCTCCTGAAATCCAACAGGAAAGAGGACATAGAGGGGGCACTGGAGCTTATACAAGCACTCCAAAGGCAAATGCCAACCCCCGACTTCAACAGGGCCATCATGGAGATTCTGAGGGGCCTGCTCGAGAGGAAGGAATCGAGGGGCATAACGCTGAGGTTCCTAGCCAGAGAGGCCCGGAGCCTCATGGACCTCGACTACGAAACGCTCGTCCACCTGAAGGAGGTGCTGAAGGGAATATACGGGGACGAGGGCGGGAAGTACGACAACATAATAGCGTCGCTCATAGACCTCATAGACGACCTCATAAAACTGAAATCCGGAGAAAGCTCCTGACACTTTCTCATTCTTCCGTCAGCTTTAGGATTGCTTCAGCAAGATCACCTTCGGCATCCATGAGGGCCTTTTTCGCGGTCTCGTAGTCCACTCCAGTCTGCTCCATAACGAGCCTTACGTCCTCATCGGAAACCGTGATTATGGGCCTAACCTCCTCACTGCCTGGAACTATCTGGTAGCTCTTCTCGCTCTGGGCGGTTATCACGGTGATCGCAGGATCCCTCAGGATTATCTCCTTGTTCTCCATCCTGATTACTACCTCCTTGACCCCCTCGAGCTCCTCCATCTTGATGCCCATCTGGCGCATGAGCTTCCTCATCTGCCTCGGGTTCATTCCCATCATCCTTACCACCTTGGGAGAATTCGAGCGGAGATTTAAAAAGGTTGGGAGAACAAAGACTTGTTCCCAACGTTAGAGCCCCCAACGGTGATCATAATGCGCTTTCCCCAAGCCATTCCGACCGATCGCCAGATAGCGCTGGGCGCTCTCGGGGTGGGATTGCTGATGTTGCTCAGCTGGCCCTTTTCACTTACCTGGAGAGCTACGCCGAGAAAAAGGAAAAAGAGCTGAAGAAGGGTCGAGGAGCTCAAGAACCAAGACGATGCGTACTGAGGGAGTTTTCCAAAAACTATTTATTTTCAAAAATCCTTATCTACCATGACAGTGGAAGTTGTAAGACTCGATGATAATGGCAGGCTCTACCTTCCCGCCAGTATCAGAAGGAAGCTCCGCTCCAGGGAATTCTACATCGAAGAGAGAAACGGAGAGATTGTTCTCGTTCCAGTGAGGAAGAAGATAGATAAGTACTGGGGCATCTTCAAGGGCGAGAACCTAACCGCCGAGGAGATGGACCGGATAGTGGAAGAAGAAACCGAAAAGATCCTGATGGGTGAGCTTTGAAGGGTTACGTTTGGACCCACTTGAGTTTAAACTAACCGAATGGTTTAATTGGGGAAGGTATATATTACGCCATGGGGGGTGAGCATGGGGAAATCCGGGGATGAGATATTCAAAGAGCCGTTCCCCGAGGGATCCATAGTCAGCATAATCCACGATGGCTACTCCTCAGCGTGGATGATGAGCTTCGCCATCCTGAAAAAGGAGATCTCAAACGGAAGCTTTGGGGTTCTGTCAAGCTACAACCTCCCTTTGCCGAGCCTTTTCAGGGCTGCCAAGCAGGTCGGACTTGAAATCGAGGAGGAACTCGAGAGAGACAACCTCGTCGTTATAGACATCTTCGGGTCAAAGTACAGCGCGAGGTACGAGGGGAAAAACGTGTTCTACATAGACAACGTTTCACCTGAAACTATAAACCCCAAGATCAACATGATCTACCTGAACAGGATAAAGCCCCTGGCCAGCGAGAGAAGAACAGTAAGGCTCATACACACCCTGGACGGTGCAGCGCTCATGTTTGGGGAGGTGGAAACGCTGAAACTCCTGAACCAGACCGTGGCGGAACGCTCGAAGGACATGCCGAACTCCATACTGATACTCCCGATAAACAGGGACGTAGTCTCCAAAAAGTTCATAGGGTGGGTTTCCGGGATAAGCGACTACGTCATCGTCGCATCGGTCCAGCTGGAGGAGAGCATAAGGGAGAAGGTCTACATAGTCAAGTCCCCGGAGGAGGGGTTCACGTCAGCCGTCTACCACCTTTGGATAACCGAAGAGAAAAGCCCACAGAGGTTGAGGGTGAGGAAGATAAACGAAAACAGGGAGTTTCAGCCCTGACCCTTGTCCTCCGGGAACTTTGAGGTTTCTTCGTTGGCCTTCATGATCCTCTGCCTGTACTCCTCGTACTTCTTCCTCGCCTCTTCCGCCTTCTCCTTCTCGCCGAGGTACTCGTATGCCTCTGCCACATGCTTCCACCACATCGGATCTTCCTCAGCCTCCTTCAGGCAGTACTCGAGGAACTTCTGGTAGGCCTCCCTTGCGAGCTCCTCCATGCCGAGCTTTCTCGCTATGTTCCCAACGTCCTCCCAGAAGACGCCTTCCTCCTCGGCCTCCTTTTTGTAGTACTCAAGGGCCTTCTCCCATGCTTCCCTAGCTTTTTCCTCGTTTCCGAGTTCCTCATAGAGCTTGGCAACGTCCTCCCAGAACCAGGGCTCCTCCTCGGCGTACTTCTCAAGGGCTTTCGCTGCTCTCTCCATGTTCCCGGCCTTCTTCCAGTACTCGTGGGCCTCCTTTAGGTAGTAGGTGTCCTTCTCCTTCTCGTACAGTTGCTCGTAGATTTCAGCGGCTTTCTCGTACTTCTCGGCCTTCTCGTAGGCCCATGCCGCGCTCTCCATCCAGCCGAGCTTCTCGTACATCTCGGCGGCCTTCAGGTAGTCCCCCTTCTTTTCGTACTTTCTGGCGGCCTGTTTGTACTTACCGGCCCTCTCGAGGCTCTCGGCGCTCTTGAAGCGGTCAACGAGGCCCAAGTCTGGCTCGCTGATGTACCAGATTCCGAAGGCAACCACCGCGATGAAGAAGACTATTATCCCTGCCACGACGTTAAGGGCGCGCCAGACTATGCTCAGGTAGAGGCCGTAGCCGCTTATGGCCGTGAAGACCGCCAGTATGACCCCGTACTTCCAGCTCTCCGCGTAGAGCGTCAGGGCCGTGAAGAAGCCCAGCATCAGCGTGACGCCGAGGAACCCGAGGACGAGGATAACCTGAAGCAAAAGCTTCCAGCCGCCGTACCAGACTATACCTGCCGCTATGGCTATTACCGCTATCAGAAAACCTATGAGGTACGCTTTGAGCTTGTCCATCCTTCCACCCCCTCTATTTTCAGCAGGAAGACCTTTTCGTCCAGCCTCGGGGTGTAGTAGCCGATCCCGCCTTTAGCTACCACCCTGTGACAGGGAACCACTATCGGGTAGGGGTTTCTCTTCATCGCTCCCCCGATGGCCCTTGGAGAGGTGCCGAGGGCCCGCGCAAGGCTACCGTAGGTTATAATGTTACCTCTTTTAACGTTTTTCGTGAGCCATTCGTAAACACGCCCCTCGAAGGGTGTAACGCCCTCGAAGGACAGCTCGTCCAAAACGTCGGCGTTGTCCACCCTTCCAATGATAACGTCCCTGACGAGGGCTGGATAATCCGAGCTCTCTCGGCTTAGATCGACGTCAACGCCCCTCTTCACCAGAAATCCCGAGAGCCTTTCAACGTTCCTTCCGAACTGCTCCCTATCGAGCGCGAACGTTATCCCCTGGATCTTCTCCCACCAGAAAACAGCTATCCACACTTTTCTACCGGCTATCTCAAAGACCTCAGCGCTCAGCATCTCCGCATTCCTCCAGCTTTAACTTCGCCCTCCTCAGCGGACCCATCAGCGTGTGAACCTCCCTTCCGTAGAGGACGGCCCTGCCAACGAAGCGCCTGAAGATTTTAGTGAAAACCTCCCTCCTCTCCGCGTCCTTCGGGTAGCCCAGAACCTCGAGGAGTCCCGCCCAAGTCTTCACGAGCTGTTCCTTCTCCTCCCTAGTGGCAGGCTTTGGAGATTCCACCGTTGGTTCTGGGCGTTTCTTGGCCAGTTCGTACAGAATGACCGCAACCGCTTGAGCGAGGTTCATGACGGGATAGGAGTCGCTCGTCGGTATTGTCACAGTGAAGTCCATCTTGGCGAGCTCTTCGTTCTTCAGGCCGATGCTCTCCCGCCCGAAGAAGAGGCCGACCCTTCCTTGATAGCCCTCGAGCGTTTCCCTCAGCTCCCAGGGCATCAGCGGTGCCCTGTTGGGGATGTAGCTTTTTCCCGGCTTTCCGGTGGTTCCAACAGCCAGGTCGAAGAGCCCGAGTGCATCCTCGAATTTCTCCAGCACGAGAGCGTTCTCCAAAACGTCCCTGGCGTGGACGGCGTAGCTGTAGCTCTCCCCCGTGATGTTCGGGTTTACGAGGACTAACCGGGAGAAACCGAAGTTCTTCATCGTCCTCGCGATCATCCCGATGTTTGCAGGGCCTTCTGGTTCCACCAAAACCACCGCTAGATCCATACGAAAGGATTAAAGGAAGCGGGGTTAAATGGTTTCTGGTGGAAGGATGAGAAAGAGGCCCGAGCTGATGCCCTTCACACTGGGGGTACTGGTTATGGCCTACCTAACCGCGGAGGTACCACAGGACAAGTTGTCCTACCTCATTCCCTACGGCTTGCTCACGCTGGCGGCACTCAGGAGGAAAACCTTTCCCTACGGGGCATCGGCCCTCTTCAGCGGTTCCCTCATTGAATGGTTCCTAACCAGAAACTACCTAGCGCTGGTCGGGATCGGCATAGCGATCCTCGTGATGCCTATCAAGGTTGAAAAACAGCCCGTGAAGCTGTGGGAGAGGGTAGCTAACACGGTCGCCGCCGGAACAGTCGCGTACGTGTCCCTGGTTGGCCCCAACAACGAACTTAAGGCGGCTGGGATACTGGCTGTCCTGGCCATGCTCTCCGGCAACAGGGGTGTTTCAAGCGCCGGGATTTTGGCGGGTTCCGCTGTTCTTACGGTAATCCCCCTGGCTTATTTGAGCGATATGGACCCGACCTTATTCCTCGGGGCTTCGGTCACTCTCATGGTGTACTCCATCCACCACCTTAGGAAGCTGCTGAGGTGATAGCGTGAAGGTCTACGTCCTAGGTGCCGGCTCAATAGGTTCACTCTTCGGCGCCCTTCTCACCAGGGCGGGCCACGACGTGACGCTCATAGGGAGGGAGGAGCACGTAAAGGCCGTTAGGGAGAGGGGGCTGGAGATAACGGGGGTCGAGGAGTTCACCGTCCATCCTAAGGCTGAGCTCTACGCCCCCGAGGAACCGCCCGATTTGCTCCTCCTTACCGTGAAGTCGTACTCGACAAAAACTGCCCTCGAGTGCGCCAGGCACTGCATAGGCGAGGACACTTGGATCCTCAGCCTCCAGAACGGCCTGGGGAACGAAGATCTTGCACTCAAGGTCACGGACAAGGTAATCGGCGGGATAACGACGAACGGTGCCATGCTCACAGAGTGGGGGAAGGTTAGGTGGACAGGGAGGGGCATAACCGTCATCGGGAGGTACCCGACGGGAAAACATGAGTTCGTGGAAGAGGTCGCGGAGGTTTTCAGGGAAGCGGGGCTTGAAACCACCGTAACCGAGAACGCCCTCGGCTGGAAGTGGGCCAAGGCGATAGTCAACTCCGTTATAAACGGCCTGGGGACAGTTCTTGAGGTCAAGAACGGCTTCCTGAAGGACAACCCCTACATCGAGGCCATATCCATCGACATAGCGCGCGAGGGCTGCCTCACAGCCCAGCAGCTCGGGGTGGAGTTCGAGGTGCACCCCCTGGAGCTCTTGTGGGACACAATTGAGAGGACGCGGGAGAACTACAACTCCACCCTCCAGGACATAATGCGCGGAAGAAAAACCGAGATCGACTACATAAACGGGAAGATAGCCGAGTACGCCAAGTCTGTCGGCCTGGAGGCCCCAAGGAACGAGCTCATATGGGCACTTGTTAGGGCCAAGGAGAGTAAGGTAGATAAACCCGCAAGTGAAACACATGACAGGGGATGAAGATGGGGATATTCGGTGGAAAGGAGAACGACGTGTTTAAAGCGCTGGAAGATCACCTTAACGTTGTAAGGGAAACTCTAACGGCCTTTCGGGCACTGGTGGAGGCGTACGTTGACGGAAGGGTCAGCGAGGCTGAGAAGTTCGAGAACGAGGTGAACGAACTCGAGACTAAGGCAGATAGGCTTAGAAGGAGCATAGAGATGATGCTCTACGAGGGGGCTTTTCTCCCAGCCAACAGGGGCGACTACGTCAGGCTGAGCGAGCTAGTCGACCAGGTGGCTGATGCCGCCGAGAGCGCGGCCCACACGATAGTACTCGCGAAGCCAAAGGTTCCGGAAGAGCTGAAGGACGAGTTCCTGAAACTCATAGACTCGGGCATCAAGACATACGAGACTTTAATGGAAGCCGTCAGGGCCCTGAACACGGACGTTGACAAGGCGATGGAGCTGGCCAAGGCCGTTGAAGACGCCGAGGAGGAGGCCGACAGGGTCGAGTACGAGCTCAAGAGGAAGGTTTTTGAGAGCGAGGTGATAACCACCTACGCAAAGCTGATATGGAACCAGATCCTCACCAAGATCGGCGACATAGCCGACCGCGCCGAGGACGCCTCGGATCAGGTGCTGCTCATGTCAGTCAAGAGGAGGGGATGAGGATGAAGGTGCTTGTTGCCGCGCCACTGCACGAAAAGGCCATAGGGGTTTTGAAGGAAGCGGGTTTTGAGGTTCTCTACGAGGAGTACCCCAACGAAGAGAGGCTGATAGAGTTAGCTAGGGACGTCGACGCTATAATCGTCAGGAGCAAGCCCAAGGTGACCCGGAAGGTCATCGAGGCGGCTCCAAAGCTCAAGGTCATCGGAAGGGCCGGAGTTGGCCTCGACAACATAGACCTCGAGGCGGCAAAGGAGAGGGGGATTAAGGTCGTCAACAGCCCGGGAGCTTCAAGCAGGAGCGTCGCCGAGCTCGTCTTCGGCCTGCTCTTCGCAGTTGCAAGGAAGATAGCATTCGCGGACAGGAAGATGAGGGAAGGCGTCTGGGCCAAGAAGCAGGCCATGGGGATCGAGCTCGAGGGCAAGACCATCGGGATCGTCGGCTTCGGAAGGATAGGCTACCAGGTCGCCAAGATAGCCAACGCCTTCGGGATGAAAGTCCTCCTCTACGATCCGTATCCAAACGAGGAGAGGGCCAAAGAAGTCGGCGGGACGTTTGCTTCCCTCGAAGACCTCCTGAAGGAGAGCGACGTCGTTACGCTCCACGTGCCGCTCATAGACGCTACCTACCACCTCATAAACGAGGAGAGGCTCAGGCTGATGAAGCCGACGGCCATACTCATCAACGCGGCCAGAGGAGCTGTCGTTGACACCGAGGCCCTCGTCAAAGCCCTGAAGGAGGGCTGGATTTACGGTGCTGGATTGGATGTCTACGAGGAGGAGCCCCTTCCGAAGGACCACCCGCTCACGAAGTTCGACAACGTTGTTCTCACCCCCCACATAGGCGCCTCAACGGAAGAGGCACAGATGCGCGCCGGCGTTCAGGTGGCGGAACAGATAGTCGAGATTTTGAAGGGCTGAGCCTTTTCCTTCGCTTTTCTTTCCCCAGCAAAGTTCCGCGCAAAAGTTTGCCAGTATGGTGGCAAGCTTTTCTGCGAAACTTTACCAGTATAGCGGTAAAGATTTGAGCGAAAGTTTTGCAGTATGGTGGAAAACTTCTCACTCTACTTTTAAACCCCCACGTCAATCTTTTTAACTCTGGAGCCAACTTTTAACAGGTGAATGTCATTGCCCGTTGAAGCTCTCGTCGAGGCGGTAAGGCTCGCCGTGACGACGATTCCAAAGGATACCGTTGAGGCCCTTAGAAGGGCCTACGAAAGAGAAGAGAAAGAAATAGCGCGCTTCAACCTTGAAAACATCCTTAAGGCCATCGAAATCGGGAGAGAAAGGTCAATACCTGTCTGCCAGGACACCGGAACGATGACATTCTTCGTCAAAGCCGGAATCTACAGCCCGTTTTTGGGAGAAATTGAGAGGGCCATAATCAAGGCCGTCAGGAGGGCCACCAGGGAGGTCCCTCTCAGGCCGAACGCGGTGGACGTTTTGAGCGGCAGAAACTCCGGCGATAACACTGGAAAGGGCGTTCCGATAATCCACTGGGAGCTCGTCGATGGTGACGAGGTAGAGGTGGCGGTTCTGCCAAAGGGCGGTGGAAGCGAGAACTGCTCGGCCCTGGCGATGCTTACTCCAGGCGAAGGCTGGGAAGGCCTTAAGCGCTTCGTCGTCGAGCGGATTAAGGCCTGCGGTGGAAAGCCCTGTCCTCCCGTGGTGGTTGGAATAGGCGTTGGTGGTGGCGCTGATTACTCGCTAATGCTGGCCAAGAAGGCCCTCCTCAGAAGGGTCGGCGAGAGGAACTCCGATGAAATGATTGCGGAAATCGAGGATGAGCTCTTGGAGGAAATAAACGCCCTCGGAATCGGGCCGATGGGGATGGGCGGAAAAACCACCGCGTTAGACGTTAAAATCGAGGTCGCCCACAGGCATCCGGCGAGCTTTCCCGTTGGTTTAATAGTCCAGTGCTGGGCCAACAGGAGGGCCTTTTTAAGGCTAAAACCCAACGGGAGGGTGAAGATTTGGCAGTGAAGCTGAGAACGCCCCCGGGTAAGAGAGACGTCCTCAAGCTTAAGGCTGGAGACGTCGTTCACCTTTCGGGGGAGATAGTTACGGCTAGGGACTCTGCCCACAGGAGAATCCTGAGCCTTCCGAGGGAGGGACTGCCCTTCGACCCGGAGGGAGCGATGATATACCACTGCGGGCCCGTTGTTAGGAAAAAGACCGACGGCTGGGAGGTGGTTTCAGCAGGGCCGACGACGAGCGCGAGGATGAACCGCTACCTCGATGGTATTCTAAGCCTCGGCGTGAGGGGGATAATCGGGAAGGGCGGAATGAACCCGGAACCCTTTAAGGGTAGGGCCGTCTACCTCGCCTTCACCGGAGGGGCCGGTTCCCTGGCGGCTGAAAGCATAAAGAGGGTTAAAGCCGTCCACTGGCTCGACCTCGGCGTTCCAGAGGCGCTGTGGGTTTTAGAGGTCGAAAACCTCCCGGTTATCGTTGCCATAGACGCCCATGGAAACTCGCTCTACAGGTAGTTCTTCCTTCTCTCGTTGAGCGGAGCGATGTTTCCCTCGTAAAATTCCCGCCACATCATGAGCTTCTCGGCGACCGCCTCGGGGTTCACTCTCATCCTCGCAACGCCCTCCCTTATGGCCTCCTCGGCGACCGCCTTTGCCACAGCAGGGTGAACGTCAGGATGGAACGGCGAGGGGATTATTTCATCCTCGCTCGGCTCTATTACCGAGGCAATGGCTCTTGAAGCCGCTATTATCATGCCGTCCGTTATCGTTTTAGCCCTAACGTCGAGGGCTCCGCGGAAGATGGCCGGAAAGCCGAGCAGGTTGTTTATCTGGTTGGGGTAATCGCTCCTCCCGGTCGCGACTATTCTGGCTCCAGCCTTTTTGGCCTCCTCTGGGGGTATCTCGGGGACCGGATTGGCAAGGGGGAACACCACCGCGTCATCTGCCATTTTCCGTATCCACTCTGGCTTTATAACTCCCGGCCCGGGTCTCGTGAAGGATATGAGAACGTCCGCCCCACGGAGGGCCTCCTCGGGACCTCCCTCGATTCCTCCGCCGTTCGTCTTCGAGAGGAGCTCTCCACGGTAGGGGAACATCTCTTCGAGGGGCAGGTCAGGGGTTAGGACCCTAGGCACTCCGTTCACGAGCTCGACGACGCGGACGTTTTCCGGGTTTACCCCAGCCTTAACGAGAAGTCTGAGCGTGGCGAAGCCGGCCGCGCCAGCGCCGAAGAGCGCGATGCTCACCTCCTTTAGCTTTTTGCCAACAACCTTTAGCGCGTTTAACAGGCCCGCCAGAACGACGCTCGCAGTTCCCTGCTGGTCGTCGTGGAAAACGGGGATGTCAAGCTCTTCCCTGAGACGCTCAAGGACGTAGAAACACTTGGGCGAGGCAATGTCCTCAAGGTTTACCCCGCCGAAGGAGGGCGAGACCGCCTTTACCACATCAATGAACCTGCCCGGGTCTTTCTCAGCTAGAACTAGGGGGAATGCATCAACGCCACCGAAGGCCTTGAAGAGCAGTGCCTTACCCTCCATCACCGGGAGAGCCCCAAGGGGACCGATGTTGCCCAGACCCAGCACACGGGTTCCGTCGCTGATTACCGCAACAGTGTTGCCCCTGTTGGTGTATTCAAAGGCTTTGTCCGGGTTTTTGGCTATCTCCCTGGAGACCTCGGCAACTCCGGGCGTGTAAGCCAGGGGGAGGGTTTCCCACGTGAGCGGAACCTTCGGGATGACCTCGATTTTACCGTTGCCCGGAAAGTTGTCCCTGTGAAAGTCGATCGGGTTCATACCACCACCGCCATATGTTGCCGTTCAGCAGTTAAAAACCCACCGTTCTGGTGGAAAAATAAACTCGAACGTGTTCACGAAGGAAGGCCAAAAAGTACTTTAATCCTAAGGGATACTCGGGCCAAGGTGACCCGAATGAGAAAAGCCGGCGTTGCGCTGCTGTTGGCACTTCTTATTGTGGCATCGGGGTGCATAGGGGGAGGCACAGGGACGGGGACAACGTCCAGCTCCAAGACGCCCGTTGGAATAGACTTCGGATCCTACGAGAAAGGGCAGGTTCTGGAAAACTGGGCAAAGCTCCTCAATACCTCAGAGGTCTACGCCAGCGAGGGCTACGAAGACCTCGCCAAGCACTACTTCCCGAACGCCAAAATCCTTCCAGCGAGCCAGTACGACGGCGGCATAGCCGTGCTCTCTCCGAAGGACGCGAGAAAGATCCTGAGGGGGAAGCCCATACTCATAACGGTCAGCGACTACTTCGGCTACGTCGTCTACAAGCTCGGAATAAAGTTTGTCGGGCCGGACAAGGGCGTTATGGCTGCCTTCAACGACAAAGGAAAAGCCCACCTAGTCTTCACTGGAACGAGCAAGGCAGGTGCCGGAGCGGCCCTTGAGTACGCGATGAGGCTGAAAGAGGGAGCGAAAGTCAACGCGGACGACATCGTGAGGAGCGGTGAGTTCGAGGGGGTTCTGCTGAAGGTCATAGGCGACAACGACTGGGACGGAATCCAGGACGAGGGCGAGAGCTGGTACCTCACCTCGTTCAAGGTTATGGAGCCCTTCATCTACTACTGGCGCATCGTTGAAGGGGAGAACGTCACCGTTAAGGGAGGCTTCATAAGGCTCGTAAACGGCTCAACCGTCTACATCCACGCCCTCGGGTTCAACGTGAGCATAAGGGTGAAGAATCCGAAGAATAAAGAGCTCACCTACGTCATCGAAAACATCAACCCCAGCTACGTCGAGATAGCTGGAAAGACCAAGTCCGTCGACATGGGCGGAACCAAAGTGAAAGTGGTGAGCTCCTCCAAGGAGGTAGACCTAGTCCCGAAGGAGGTCAAAAACTACAGGATCCTCGCCTTCGGCGACCACAGGCCCGACGGGGGAACGAAGCCGCCCGAGGTGTTCCTAAAGATACGCGATGAGATCAACGAGGACAACGGGGTTTTCATACTCGACGGCGGCGACCTGGTCTACACGGGAAGGGTGGACGAGTGGGCGGCCCTGATGAAGGAGTGGAAGTGGGACAAGCCTATCTTCGTTGCTCCAGGCAACCACGAGTACCGCGGGGAAGGGATAAACGTCTTCCACATGCTCTTCGGCCCGGACAACTACGCCTTCTCCTTCGGAAACTACCGCTACATAATCATCAACGACGTTGAGGACAACTACGGCCTCAGCGACGAGACCTTCAAGTGGCTGGAGAATCAGATGAAGCTGGCAAAGGAGAGGGAAGAGAGGCCCATCCTGGTTCTACACGCCCCGCCGGTGGATCCGAGGCCCCACGGAGACCACGCGATGAACCCAGAGGACGGAAGAAGGCTTTTGGCCCTGATGAAGGCCTACAACGCCTTCGGGATCTTCAGCCACATCCACATCTACTGGTACGGCGAGGAGGACGGTGTCCAGATGCTCATAACGGGCGGCGGTGGGGCACCGCTCTACGCAAAACCCGACGAGGGGGGCTTCTATCACTACGTGAGGCTCGGTATGGCCGCCAACGGAACCATCTCAGTCGAGCCCGTCAAGGTGGAGCCGTGAGGAAACCTCACATTCCTCTCAATTTTTCAGCAGGTGTCGATCGATACCAAAACTTTTTAAACCTCCGCAGGGTTCACTAATACCGGGTGCGGGCCGGTAGCTCAGCCTGGTATGAGCGCCGCCCTCGCAAGGCGGAGGCCGCGGGTTCAAATCCCGCCCGGTCCACCACATTTTGAAAAGGTTTTTACGGGATTCAACGCAATTCATTAAGGTGGTTCAATGGCCCCTACCAGAGGCCCCTTTGAGGAAGATCCACTTCTCAGGAGCCTCAGGGAGAGGCTGGACGTCATAGCCGAGGAGAGGCCGGAGAACCTCGTGTGGCTCGCGCTGGAGGTCATGGAGGCCGCTATAGCCGCGTATAGCGGAGCCGTCCAAAAGCTCCCGAATGACTACAGGAAAATCAAGCTCAAGCGATTTCTGGAGGAGAAGGACGCCCAGGTCTGCAGGTTTAGGAGGACACTGCAGGAACTGTTCCCAGGAAAGCGCGTGAATTTTGAAGGCGTTGAGCTCACCGCGAGGGGATCTGACTACATATCCGTCATGAAGGGCATCCTTGAAGTTGAGAACCTAGTCATCGAGTTCCTCGGGCACACGTCAAGAAAGCTCCGCGGACCGCTGAGGGATCTAGCGGAAGACCTGATGCGGGAGATAGAGGAAAGCCGGAGGTTTATCTCCGCCGAAATAGAGCACTACAACGCGTCCACCGAGAGGGAGCAGTTCGTCAGCTTTGTGGAGGAGATGAGGCGGGACAGAAAGGGGCGGTCATGAAAGCCTTCTCTTCTGGGAAACGTTTATGGGTTCGTCAACGAATTCTGTTGAGGAGATGGGAACCCCATGGACAAGGGCAGGCCCACTGTGGCCGTTCTCCTGATCCTCCTGTCCGTGCTTGTGGCGCTCTCGGCCCCTCAAAGCGGGCCCAGGGTGAGGGAGCCCCTCCCCCAGGAAACGGGGGCTAGGCTGGAGCCGCCCCCTTACCTCCGGAAGGACTACTTCACCCCACCGCTCCACCCGAAGGTCGTCTTCACCGTTACGGGGGCATCCCACACGAGGTACCTGCGAATCGGAGTCTACGACACCTACCATGAGAACGGCACATGGACGCGGGAAGTAGGGGGGCCGATACAGTTCGACGACTGCAGCAAGGTATACCCCACGACGGTGGACAACATAACGGTGACGTTTCCAGAGCCAACGAGCGGCTACCTCCCGGTGTGGCTCCGCTCCAAGGCTCTCTCAGTCCCGGCCGTCTACGACCCCCTCAACTCCCTCTACCGGACGGACAGGAAAGTTGAGGGGTTCTCGTTCAAAGCGATCCACTGCAATATTCCGGAGGAAGAGCTAAAAAAGGCCAGGGCTCCAAAGGGAAAGGAATTCTCCGCCTACCTCCAGCTCCCAGAGCTCCCGGAGCGAATAAAAGAGCTCGCGGAGAACGTAACCCGCGGGGCGTCTTCAGACTACGAGAGGGCGAGGCTCATAGAGGCCTACCTGCGCTCCAACTACTTCTACACCCTCGACCCCCAGTGGGTGCCCGAGGACTCGGACCCGCTCTACTACTTCCTCTTCGTCTCGAAGAAGGGCATCTGCACCGACTTCAGTACGGCCTTTGTGATCCTGGCCAGACTCAACGGCCTCCCCTCGCGGCTTGTGGTGGGGTACCTGATAGATGCAAAGCCCGGGGAGCAGGAGGTGAGGCAGAACAGGCTCCACGCATGGGCTGAGGTGTACTTCCGGGGAATCGGATGGGTGACCTTTGACCCGACCGTTGGCGGTGGTGAAAGCGCGGTATCCTACGTCCCGCGGTGGATAGGGGAGAGGTTCGACTACGCTGTGGCCGGAGGTGGGGGCAAGGGCCTCGCGGTCAACCCGCAGGAACTGGTCATCCATCCCGGGGAGAGGGCCGAGGTGCCGGTGCTGAACCTCATTCCGAACTCCACCCTCTCCGTTATCTCTTCAGACCTGCCGGTCAGGCTCCTGGGGAACGTCCTCACCGTGATCGGCCCGCCCCTCCCCGGCAGGTACTGGGTGAGGCTTAAGGCTGAAAACGGCTCCGCGAGCGCGGTTCTTGAGGTGCCGGTCATAGTGAGGGAACGCGGACGGGTGAGCCTCTCGCTTCCCGGCAGCATAACCTCGGGCCTTCCGTTCACGCTGAGGGGGAGCGTGGAGGAAGCGGGAGAGCTGGAGGTCTACCTAAACGGAACCGAGGTCTGCAGGGAGAGCGTCCCCGAGAACTTCTCCATAAAATGCAGGGCCGGGCTTCCCCCCGGCCGGTACCTCTTGGAGGTCGAGTACTCCTCCCCGTACCTCTACGGGAAACTGGAAGGCTGGGTCACCGTAAAGGCCGGCCCAAAGATGACCCTTGATGTTCCAAGGGTTGCAACTCCAGGCCCGGTGAAAGTCAAGGGAAGCATCCAGGGGCCCGGAAGCGAGAACCTGACCGAGGTTCGGTTTTACATCAACGGAAACTACGCAGGGAGCTCCCGCGTGAAGAACGGAACCTTTGAGGAGGTGCTGACGCTCGAAAAACCCGGGAGGTACAGCGTCAGGGTCGAGAGCGGGCCCCTCTCAGGATCCGCCACGGTGAGGGTCGTCTCGGCCGAGTGGGACGTGAGACCGAGGGGAGGTGATATCCTGGTGGTGAGCGGAAGAGTGGAGGGGCTCCAGGAGGGGGACGAGATAGAGGTAAGGCTCTCGGACGGAGGAGGAACGAGGGTAAAGGTTCAGGGAAGGTACTTCAACGCCCAGCTTCCCGTCGAGTTCCCTGCAGGAGGGGAGAGGAGGGTAAAGATCAGCCTGGCCGTAGACGGAATTGAGCTCGGGGAGAAAAGGCTGGTTCTGGCAAAGGGAACCCTTGACCTCGGGAAACTCCCGGAGGGGGTTGAGGTCGTAGTCCCAATCGGGGCGGGCTTCAACGTGTTCCTGCGAGAGGGCAACACCGTTAGGATCGTGTCGTACGATGGGGCCGGGGATTACATAGGGGAGAGCTCCGTTAGAATAGCCCCGCGGGGGGAGAGCACAACCTGGGTTCTGGCCCTTGCGCTGGCCATCGTCGCGTCGTCCCTCTTCGCCCTGGAGGCCCTCCGGAGGGGGAAGAAGACTCCGCCCCAGGGGAGGCGTGGGATACCCATAGGGAGAAGGGTCTTTCTGACTGGGGAGGAGGTAAAGATCAGGTTTACTGAGCCGACCGCGCTCTACCTGGACGGGGAGCCTATTGGAACCTCCGATTCCTTCACCCTGAGACCATCCCCGGGTGAACACGAACTCTCGACCGAATCGGGGGACAAGGTGAAGATCCACGTCCTTCCACCGAGGGAGGCCGTAATAAAGGCCTACGAGCTCTGCCTCCTCCCCTTCGCACTCAGAATGGGTGTGAGGGTCAAAGACGCAACGCCCGAGGAGATATTGAGGGGCCTTGAACGGGTGACTGGAAGAAGGGAGACCCTCAAAAAGATCACACGGATGTTTGAAGCGGCCAAATACGGCAGAAAGGAGTTCTCAGGGGAGGACTTCAGGACATTCCTAAGCCTTCTGGAGGAGCTGGGGGTGGAGTGCGGTGGAGGGGAGGCTTAGGTACTCAGTGCCCGTCATCCTCTCGGCGGCTCTGGTTTACAGGTACTCCCCGATGGCCTCTCTCCTCGTCGCCGGGCTCGGCCTTGGCCTCGTTTTCAGCGATTGCCGCGGAAAGCCTGGGATCATCGCGAGCTCGGCTGGGATCCTGCTGGCTGCCTTTGCCGCCTCCTCCTTAGCAGGCACGCGCCTTTTCCTCGACCTCGGCATCTCCCTCTTCGCGGGCAGGGTCCTAGCATTCCTTCTGCCCTGGGACGAGGCCTGGCTCGTGGCGCTGATGGCCCTCCTGGTCTTGTACGCCGACTACAGATCCCCCCTCCTTGGCGTAGTCCTGATCGTCCTGGCGGCGACCTACTCCGTAAAGGTAGCCCAGTCCCTGGGCCCACCAGCTATAGTACTCGAAGGGGGGAAAGCCGGCCCCCTTCTCAAGGACACCGGGGAACTTGAGGAGGTCGAGAAGGCCGTCAGCAGGTTCGTGGAGGCAGGTGATCCGGTTCCGCTCATAGAGTACCTCGTTGCCTACGGGCCCGAGAGCGCTGGAAGGGAGAGGACGGAGGAGGCCCTGAGGATAATAACCTCCTACTGCCCGAGGAAGAGCCCCCTAAAAGGCCTGGAGAGGGCAGAGGTTAGAAGGAGAGCCAGACTGGTGGAGGAGATCATAGACCTGCTGGGGGGAGGGGAGTGAGGCCCGCAACGGCCCTCGTGCTCTCTGCTTTCGTCCTCGTAACCCTGGGGGTCTCTAAAAACCCCATCTTCCTGCGCCTCTCCGCCGTCCCCCTGCTCTACCTTGCCCTAGGGATCCTGATCCCGAAGCCGGATGGGGTTTCGGTCGAGAGGGCGGTTGAGAGGAGGGACGTCAGGGTTGGAGGCGAGGTCAAGGTCAGACTGAGGATCCGGGTTAGAAAAGGCGTCGGCTTCGTCGTCCTAAGGGAGAACCTCCCGCCGGAGCTGAGGCCCACTGGGGGGAGCACTTCGGCGGTTCTCTTCAAGGGGAGGGGCGAGCTCAGGGCGGAGATCGAGTACACGACCAGGGTTCTCAAGAGGGGCCTCCACAGGATCCCGCCAGCGGAGGTCTACAGCGAGCACCTCTTAGGGCTGGAGAAAGCGTCACTGGCGTTTCTGGGGGGCGAGACGGTCATCAAAGGCCTCCCTAGTGTCGTCAAGCGCAGGAGGGTAAGGCTACCGATGGAGAGGTCAAAGTTCCCGGTCCCCCCGACGACCTACTCCCTCATAGGCTCCCGCTCCACGGACTTCTCGGAGGTCAGGGAGTACCTGCCCGGCGACCCCCTGAAGTTCATCAACTGGAAGGCGACCGCCAGGAGGGGAAAGCCCCTCGTCAACGAGTTCGAACGCGAGGGTAAGAGGAGCGTTTTCATCTACATAGACACCGGCATGGAGGACTTCGCCCTCGAGAGCTCGATAGCCCTGGCGGCTTCTCTCGTCGAGTACCTGACGTGGAAGAACTTCAGCGTCGGCATCTACCTGGTCGGCACGGGCAGGTTCACAACTCCCACGACCGAGACCAAGGCCCACATAAGGCTCCTCTCCTTTGAGAGAACCTTCGAGAGAAGGGAGGACTTTGAAACCGCCGTTAGGAGGAGCAGGAGAATACTCGTTCAGTACACGCCGTTCGTGCTCTACTTCACTAGCGTCTCAGAAAGAAACCTCGGGGAGATAAAGGAAGGGAAGAAGGCGCTCAGGAAATACCTGGGGGGAAGAAGCCCCCTCATCCTCGACGTCTTCCAGTACTCCGGGGTGGACGAAGGGCTGAGAGGGCTCCTGAGCCTCAGAAGGCTCGCCCTCCGTCAAAGGCTCGGAGGAGGTGTCCTGGCTTGGGATCCGGAGAGAGAACCCACAGGAAAGGCTCTCTCCAGGCTGGTGGCCCAGATGAGAGCCTGATCTCCCTTGCCCTCCGCCTGCTACTCCTCACCCCAGGCCTAGTCGTTCTTTCCTTCGCCCTGCCCCTTCAGTGGTTCCTAATCGTCCTCCCCATCGCTCTCCTACCAGGGATCGAGACGGCATCATGGGGCATTTTCCTCGTGTACATAGCGACCGAGGCCACCGGGATCCAAGAACCCCTTCCAGTGGGCGTTTATTTCGTGCTCCTGCCGGTGGTCGGGGGCCAGCTGGAGAGGCTGACCAGAAAGGTAAGACCAACCCTGGAATGGGCGCTCTGGTTCGGGGGCTTCCTAACCGTGATCCTAGTGGCTTCTGCCGCACTAATCCTCTCCCCAGCGCTGATGCCCAGATGGATCCTCCCCGTTCTAACTGGCCTGATGGGCCTCGTTCTTGCCGGCCTCACGGGAAGGAGGAATGTCGAGAGGGCGGTAGGTTTTGTGAAAGCCCGCCTGGTACTGGGGAGCGATTACAGGGCGACCGAGGGACCCGGGGTGCTGAGTCTGGAAAGCAGGGGCGTACCCGTGAAGAGGGAGGTAGTGATAGAGCTCCGAACTCCCCCGATAGCGGACTACATCGCGGTCTATTCGAATAGGGAGCTCAAGAGGCTCCCGAGGGTCTACGAGTCCGAGCTCAACGGAACGAGGTACGTCGTGTATTCGAGCGAGATGTTGAGGGAAGTCTGAGGGCTCAGTGGTGACCGCTCTCATCACCCCTCAGGAGGGCTTGGGCGTCATCATCGCTGGGCTTAAAAACTCGCAGAACTTTTTAACCCTGGTGGTTCGAATGATGCGCTTCATCCCGCTCATAGTCGCTCGACCGGAGGTTCAGATGGCGATAGACGAGGCCATAATGCGCGCGAGGATCGAGGGCAAGGTTCCTGACACCGTTCGCTTATACGCCTTCAGTCCAAGCTCGGTAACCATAGGCCGCTTCCAGAGCGTCGTCCACGACGTAAACCTCGACGAGGCGAGGAAGCTCGGCATCCCCGTTGTCAGGAGGATAACCGGTGGAGGTTCAGTTTTCCACGACGAGTTCGGCGAGATAACTTATTCGGTTATAGCGGGTGAGAACCTACACCCGATGCTCAAGAACGTCGAGAGCAGCTACCGCTATTTAGCGGGCCCCCTGGTCGATGCGCTGAAGGAGCTGGGTCTTGATGCGGGATTTTCCGGCTTGAACGACATCACAGTGAACGGAAAGAAGATCAGCGGCTCAGCCCAGACGAGGAGGAAGGGCGTGATTTTACAGCACGGCACCTTCATGTACGCGACGAGAGTTGAGGTTCTCGGAAAAGTCCTTCGCGTTTCCAGGCTCAAGCTCCAGGACAAGGGTGTTTCCTCGATATGGGAGCGCGTTACAACGCTGGAGCGCGAGGGAATAAAGCTCAACCGCTGGGAGACCTACGAGCTTCTCAAAAAGGGCTTCTTCAACGCGTTCCCGATGGAGGAGGGCGAACTTACGGACTACGAGCTTGAGCTGGCGGAGAAGCTGGTAGAAGAAAAGTACGGGAACCCGGGGTGGAACGAGATGCGTTAGGGGAGCCTCCAGCCCTTCCCTATTTCAAACTTCTCCACAAGCTCGTAGAACAGCTCATCCTCGCCAAGCTCTTCTTTCAGCTTCCTGAAGCTCTCCTCGAGCCGGGCAAGCCTGCCCTTCGAGCGCCTCAGCATGGAGTTGCCGAGTTCTATGGCAAAGCTGAGGTAATCGTCGCTCACTAGGACTTTTCCGTCCTTCCCGAGGGGGGCGGTGAGGTACTCCGTGGCGTTTATCTCGATGAGGTAGCGATTGGAGATGACCTTGAAGGTCGTGTACTTGAAGCCACTCGCGAGACCAAGCTCGTGGAGCTTCTTGGCCTTTTCCATGTCCTCCGCCACGACGTGGAAAATCGGAGGCTGGCTCTTGAGGAAGATGAGGCCCTCCCTCGCGTCCTTAAGCGCGTTCTTGGCCTCCTCGAATTCGATGGGCCTGTGGACCTTTATCAGCCACCGGGAGAGCGGCTTGGCCCCCAGGGCCGGCTCCTCGATGATTCCAATCCTGCCGGAGCAGGAGGAGGTCGTGTAAATGCCTTTAATGGAGTTGATGAGGAGGAGCAGCTCTATTATGTCCTCGTCCACCTTCCCCTCTCTCATCGCCGTGAAGAGACTTGTAAGGGCCTCGCGCTTGGCTTTCATCTCGAAACCTCCCGATCACTTTCAGTTGTCCCGAAAGCGCCTTCAGGGGCGGGTTGGGGTAAGTAAAAGGCATATCCTCTCTCTTTCAGCCCGTTGTGTCGAAAACTTTATAAAGCTAACCCAAAAGGTTTAGCTGGACATGGCCGGGGTGGTGTAGCCTGGTCAGCACAGGGGACTGTGGATCCCCTAGCCCGGGTTCAAATCCCGGCCCCGGCCCCATAATTCTAACAAACTTCGCCTGCGCGAAGTTTGATCAAGGTTTGTGGTTCTTTTTGACAGCGCCAAATCGCGAGAGGATTCTCTTTTACAGGCTGTTTTGGGTTTGGAATTCCCTATGTTACTGTATCCCTTGAAGGAGTTCTCGTTGTTTGAGGCCCTTCGGGCCTCGGTTAAAATTGAACTCTACTTAAAACGAGAATTAGCAAAGGGTGAAATTCAAATTCACTCCGGCGTTTTCTATGGAATCCCCCTCAATCTGGCAACTTAAGAGGAACCACAAACTTTGATGAAACTTTTCGTCAGAAAAGTTTCCTGTACTCTCAACTCTCGGTGCGGGGCTTTGCCCCACGGAAAAAAACTTTGCCTGCGCAAAGTTTCATCAAGGTTCGTACGTGCTTTTTGCAGTCTTGCTCTCAGTGGCTTTCGCTCTCAAACCCGTTTTTGACGGGGTTCACTTTCAATAGCGCCCGAAGGGCGCGGAAGGGATGAACCCCCAAATATCGGCCGTGAATCCAAGAAAGCTCTCTCAACTAATTCCCAGCATGAGGCACGTACAAACCCCGTCATGACAAATTTTAACGCCAGAAAATTTTGGCCAAGCTGTATACAAGCAGAATTTGGATGAAATATAGGAGGATGGTTTCACGGTATATTCTCACACAGGCTAGGAGAAAACGCAGGAGAAGAAGGTGAAATTTTCATGGATCTTGTAATCTTGATCCTGCTTGTTCTTGAAATACCTGTTAACCTCGACGGCTTTGGCTTTGAGTGGAAAGCCTTAAAAGTGATGGGGCATCACTAGTGATGGGGTGTTCACTTTGTTCAGTACCCGCCCGATAAGAGATGAGAAAAACCTTCATGGGGAAGCCCACAGGAGAGCGGTTAGGAAACTTAAGAATGCCGTTGATGAGGGTGACTTCGTGGCGATTCTGGGCTCGAGGAGAGTGGGCAAAACCAGTGTCATCAACGTCTTTCTCAACAAGCACCGCTCGAGATACAATTACCTTTATTACGACCTGGCCTTTGGGATGGGGCGTGAGGCAATAAGTTACACCGAACTCGTCCCGATTTCGGCGAACATACCCGAAGAGCTTGAATACTCCGCCACGCTGAGCCTCGGGATTGTGAAGATGGACGTTAAACCAAGGGGAATTGCCGAGTTTCAGAATGCGTTCCTGAACCTCCTTAGGCACCTGAACAGGTCGGGAAAGAAGACGGTGGTGGTGTTTGACGAGGCCCAGGTCCTTCCAAGGTTTACACCTTTGAACATGCTCGGCATGCTCCAAACGATTTCAGACGGCTTAGAGAACGTTACAGTAATCTTGTCGGGCTCGATGCCGGGATTGTTGGAGAGAATCATAAACCCTTCAGGGGACAAGCCGTTCTTCGCGAGATACGTTGAGAAAATTCACATCACCAGATGGACAGTTGAGGAAAGCGTTGAATACCTGAGAAAGGGCCTTCCCGATGCCCATGAAGAGGAGCTTTATGAGGCAGCCCGTGAGCTCTCAAACGTCCCGGGGTTTTTGGCGTATTATGGCAAATTGAGAACTAAGGGAAATTCTCATGGGGAAGCACTGAGGACGGCTCTTCATTATGCTGTCAGGCTCTGGAAGAAAGATCTGGGCAATTTTATCCGAATATACAGGTCTCCCGCGTATATAATCGCCTTGAAAAGGGTTGCCAAAGGACCCTCGTATGGTGTAACAACCGAAGAGATTATCACCGAGATAACCTCAGTCTTGGGAATCTCCGAAAGAAGGGCAAAGGAGGTCCTCAAGAACCTCGTTGATGGGGGCTTTCTGATAAAACCGAAACGGGGGGTTTATCAGATTCCGGAGCGTCCCTTGCGACAGGCGATTCTCGAAACGAGATTGGAAGGAATTGAGAAATCCATCTAAGATACTCACACGGGCTTTGCCCCGAATTTGGATCTTTTTGAAAGACTCCACCGTAAACGCTCCTGCGGGAGTAATGGAGTGCGTTTATGTCGCCCCTGATTGAGTGACCCATGAGAAGATTCTTAACCGTTGCATTATCGTTCCCCTGCCCCCACTCCTTTCAAGGAGAGTGCCAGTACCCCAAAAGCCACTCTGAAGTAAAGCCCGCCAACGATGATGACATGTTCACTATTCCAGCGCCCGTTTAAGCCCCGTGTCGAACTCCTTTAAGAGCTAAAGGTTTAATGTCCAGTAAACCTTTTAAATCTACGCCCCTTACTTAACCCAGGTGGTCAAATGGCGTTAAAGGGCCTGTCCTATGAGCAGAAAACGTCCCTTTTGATAGTACTCGCCTTTTCGGTCGTCTTTCTAAGCATTCTGGCGGCCATGATATACCCGATCCTCCATCACGGGACAAACATATTCGAGGTCAGCTCCCCCAAAGGGCAGCCCCTCCTCGCGGTGAACGAGACCATCGGAAACGTCAATTACACCTACGCGGTTATCCTAAGCCCCTACTACAACAACCTGATAATCCGCTCAAGCGAGGAGAAGGCTGGAAACGTCACGATAACCCTCGAGACGCCCGGATGGTGCATGGACATGTGGGTCTGGGGCGGCATGGGGAGAGGATGGGTTCTAAAGGCTAACTGCTCAAAGTCGGTCTCCGTAAACTACTACTCCTTCGACGTGAGGGCGGCCCGCGAGAGCGGCGAGCTCTACTGGTACCTGGGCAGCGGCACAATGATAGTCTTCCACAAAAACGAAAAACCGGGGGAGTACGAAAGAGTCTCGTTCAAGGTCAGGTACATGGGAAAGGAGGACGAGGGCTCTTTCCTGGTTTCCCTCGGTTCCAAGTGACACACTTTTTAAACCCTCCCCCCACTTTAAACCATGCGCTTCAGGCCGAGACCATTCACGGAACCCGTGGAGTTCAGGTGCCTCCACTGCCTCGACTGCTGCAGGGGGAGGCACGTCTATCTAACCTTAAAGGATATAGAGAGAATCGCCAGAAAGGGTTACGACCCCCAGGACTTTGTTACGTTCTCCGTCGAGGACGGGAAAATCCGCTTTGTCATGGCTGTGAGGGAGTGGGACCTCGGCTGCGTCTTCCACGACCCGGAGACTGGGAAATGCACTATCCACGACGCCAACCCGATAATCTGCAGGATCTACCCCTTCATGGTCTCGAGGAAGCCGCTCGGCGTCGAGGGGGAGAAGCCGTTCCACCACAAAGGCGAAAAGCTCTGGCTCTACTACGATGAAAGCTGCCCCGGGATAAACGCCGAGGAGCCCGAGACAACGATAAGCCCAGAGGAGATAGCCAAACTCGGCCTCGAGTTCGAGAGGGAGTTTGAGAAGACGGATATGGACGGCTTTGCAGAGCTAATAGAGCGGCTCGAGGGAGAGGGGGATGGCTGAGGTTCTCCGATACCGCCGCTCCTCGGCTTGGGAGTACGATTTAATCCTCCGCGAGGCCGAGAAGTACGGCGAGCTCAGGCACCATTTTTTTGCCGTCGTTGAGGGCCGCTTTAGGGACGTCTACGCGGTGAACGAGAGGGTCTGGATGGGGATAGAAAGCCTAGGGATGAAGCCCTACGCCTACGGCACCTTCGTCGGCACGATAAATGTGGATAAGAACCTTGTGGAGAAGTTCTACCCCAACGTCGAGTTCTTCTACTTCGTTGATGTTGAGAAGAACTACGCGGTCTTAACCCCCAGGGCCGGCTTTCTCTTCACCACCGGCAAAGACGTCCCGAAGAGCGGCGTGAGGAAGTACAACTGGCAGGGCACGAAGAAGCTGGTAATCTACGACGAGAACGGGGTAATCCTCGGCATAGGAAGGATAAACCCGGACAGTAAGAAAAAGTTCATCCTGAACGTCACCGACATCGGTGAGTTTCTGAGGAGGAAGAAGTAGTAACAACCTACCTTAACCAGTTAAGGTAGGTTGTGAAGTTAAATTTAACCAGTTGCCGCCTGCCACTACTTCAAAGGCAATCGAAAGAAGGAAAAGGAAGCTTTTGCCTTGGTACCCCTCACTTCCCGGCGAGTCCCCAGAGTATCCAGGCTATTGGTTCAAGGGTGAACCAGAGAACGAGGGCGAGGAGAATTGCGAAGATTTGCATAGCGATTCCAGAACCGACGTAAGCCTGGGGGGTCATCACAACAACGACGTTTCCACTTCCTCCACTGTGGGGGTCAATGGCCTTCCTTGAAACCCTTGCATAGACCCTTGCCACAATTCCGAAGATTGAAGAGGCCTGACCAGTGTAAATGTAGACATCTTTTTTGGTCAATATTAGCAAAACTACAAACGCCATGAACAAAAGGAATCCTATCATTGATTCGGAGTTTATCCATAAGGTCAACAGTGTGAGAATATATGCTATTAAAGTCGCCCAGGCGAACTTCGTTGTTTTATCCTTGATCGGAACGTTGTAGTAGTGGGCAAGCGACGTCAGGCCTATCATCAGTGCCAAAACGCTTCCAATCCCGAGAAAAACCATGGCCAATGTGAATCCTATTCCCGCTTCGCTTGGTTCCATAACGGCACCGAGGCCCGCTATGGAAAGTATTATTCCAACGTTCCCGAGGCCACCTAGTATGCCGGCAAGTTTTCTATCCACGACCAGCAAGTTCTCACCTCCTTACATTCGCACCTTCTTATAAATGTTGTGGGTAACGCACCGAAGTACATTAGAGTGCATTTTGTCCATGGGCGAATAAACTCGGCTAGAAACTTTTCTCACCAAACGTAACCTTTTTAAGAACCTCCGCGTTAGAACCTAATGGTAACCAAAGGTTACTAAAGGGGGGTGACGCTCATGCGCAGGATTAAAACCGGAATCCCGGGGATGGACAAGATACTCAACGGGGGGATTCCGGAGAGGAACGTTGTGCTACTCAGCGGTGGCCCTGGAACCGGGAAGAGCATATTCTCCCAGCAGTTCCTCTGGAGCGGCCTCCAGATGGGCGAGCCGGGAATATACGTCGCCCTCGAGGAGCACCCCGTTCAGGTCAGGCAGAACATGGCCGGGTTCGGCTGGGACGTCAGGAAGTACGAGGAGGAGGGCCTCTTTGCCATGGTCGATGCCTTCACAGCTGGAATCGGAAAGAGCAAGGAGTACGAGAAGTACATAGTCCACGACCTCACAGACATCAGGGAGTTCATAGACGTGCTCAGGACGGCGGTGAAGGACATCGGGGCGAAGAGATTGGTAGTTGACTCGGTTACGACCCTCTACATCAACAAACCAGCTATGGCGAGGAGCATCGTCATGCAGCTCAAGAGGGTTTTAGCCGGCCTCGGCGTCACGAGCATCTTCGTCAGTCAGATAAGCGTCGGTGAGAGGGGCTTCGGCGGTCCCGGAGTCGAGCACGGCGTCGACGGAATAATCCGCCTCGACCTCGACGAGATTGACGGCGAGCTTAAGCGCTCACTCATAGTCTGGAAGATGCGCGGGACGAGCCACAGCATGAGGAGGCACCCCTTCGAGATAACCGACAAGGGAATAGTCGTCCACCACGACAAGGTTCTGAAGAGAGGTGGAATCGTCGAAACCGAGTGAAAAACTGGAAGGGGGTGAGAGGATGGAGGTTCCGCTGAACCCGATCGGGAGGGAGGAGATACACAGGCTCGAGAGCATACTGCTCTTCGCGACGCTCTTCAGGCCCGAGGTCATAGAGCTGATAAAGGACCCGGCAGAGAGGCTCACCTGGGTCGACAGCTTAGCAGTTGCCGCCGGTGCCATAGCCAGGGAGAAGGCCGGCATGACCACCGGCGAGATAGCCGAGGAGCTCGGCAGAACCGAGGCAACAATCAGGAAGCACCTCAAGGGCGAGACGAAGGCCGGACAGCTAGTCAGGGAGACCTATGAGCAGATCAAGCAGGGCAAGCTCGACGAGCTCGTCAGGAACATCGAGATTTTAGCAGGCGGCGGGAAGCTCGTCCCCGAGGAGGAGTGCAGGAAGCTCGAGGAGAGGATCAAGGAGCTCGAGAGCGAAAACCGCGAGCTGAAGACCAAGGTCGAGAACGTCAGGAAGATCCTCAACGACACGCTGGAGAGGGTAAAGGAGATAGAAAAGCTGCTTTGAATTCACTGCCCGTTTCCGTTCTTTCTAAGGGCCTCTTCCCAGGTCATTATCATGTGGGTGTAGGTGTCGTCGTCCTCCTCGATTCCGCGCTTTATCTCGCTGACGTGGGCGTACTTGGCCTTGAACTGCTCGAGGATGTAGTCGACGGCCTTCTCCGGGTCGGCCTTGGTGCCACAGGTGTAGACGTCGAGGGCTGCGTAGCCCCTCTCCGGCCAGGTGTGAACTGAGATGTGGCTCTCCGCTACGATGACCATGCCGCTGACGCCGGTCGGCGAGAACTTGAAGAAGTAGCTGGCTTTAACCTCCATGTTGCCTACCTTAGCGGCCTCGAGGAAGATCTCCCTTATCTTGTCAGCGTTACCGAGGATCTGGGGATCGCAACCTGCCGCCTCAACAACGTAGTGGAACCCTATCGTCTCTATCTCGCCCATGGCTCTCACCCGACGATGGCTAGGCTCTTCCCTTTTTAAAGTTAATCCCAAATCAAAGAGCTCTGAGCGGGCTTTTTAGGTTTTAACCGGATTAGGCTGGACCTGTAAACTATTAAGCTGTTATCTTTCAGCCGTTTTTGGAATTTCGCGGAAGTTTCTGAATACGAGTGGATATTGCCATCATCACGGCCCCGATTTTGGTTTTGCCTTTTCTCTCCTCCCCAAACTGGATTTCTGGAAACTCTCAACGGGGCCCACCACTAATTTTAAAACCCACCAGCTTCATTATCGATAGTGGTTCAGTGGATGTTCACCGATCCGTATAAAATGACAGTGGGGTGTGGTTATGGCATCTAAGAACAAGGGAAAGGGCCCATCGAGGCCAGGGGATAAAGTGCTGGAAGAGAAAAGAAAAAGACTTTCCTTTCTCGTCAGGATGGAACCTAAGAGGATGATACTCTACCCGCTGGTGGTCTTCATCCTCGCGGCACTCCTGCTCGCGGTTCACCCGCCCGAGAAGGGTATAGACCTCAAGGGAGGAGTGGTCGTAACCGTGTACCACGTCTCTGCGTCTCCGAACGAGCTGGCCAGCTACATCAAGGAGACGACGGGGATACCCGTCAGGGCCGAAAAGTTCAGCGACCCGGTAACGGGGCTCTCGGGCATAAGGCTCTACGCCCCGGCGGGTACTAATCCGGACTCAATCTCCAACGCAATCGAGCTCAAATACAAGGACGCCGACATAACACCGAGGGTTGTGGATCCGACCTTCGGTAAAATCGCCCAGAAGCAGGGGGTGAAGGCGGTTATCTACGCCTTCATAGGGATGGCCATCGTGGTCTTCCTGTTCTTCAGGGACCCCATACCCTCCGGAACCATAATCTTCTCCGCGTTCTCGGACATGGTCATAGCCCTGGCAACCATGGGGATCCTCGGGATAGAGCTGACGACCGCCACGATAGCGGCGCTGCTGATGCTCATAGGTTACACAGTCGACAGCAACATACTCCTCACCACGAGACTGCTCAGGAGAAAGGAGGACACGGTTGAGGACGCCTACCTCTCGGCGGTCTCAACGGGCTTTACGATGAGCACGACAACGCTCGGTGCCCTCTTCATACTCTGGCTCGTCTCGACCTCCCAGGTCATCGACAACATAACCATAGTCCTCATCTTCGGCCTGCTGGCGGACTTCATGAACACGTGGGTCTTCAACGCCGGCGTGCTGAGGTGGTACATAGCAAGCCCGTTCAAGTTCTCGATCAAGCTCAGGAGGGGTAGCTGATGGCCCGGAAGAGAAGAGGTATCAAGGCCCTCCTTCTCAACTGGAGGGTGCTCCTGCTCACGCTCTTCCTGATCGGTTCGATAGCGGCTATAGCCGCCAACGGCCTCACCTACGGTATAGACATAGGCGGTGGTGTGGCCCTCATAGCCAAGCCTGAAAAGCCTGTGAGCGGCGACACCGTTAACGGCATCATAACCTCCCTCCAGAACAGGCTCAACACCTTCGGAGTCAAAGACATAACCATCGAATCCCAGCGCGATCCCGAAACCGGGGAGAGCCTCATAGTAGTCAAGGTCGCCAACGTCACCCTCGACGAGGCCAAGCAGATAAAGAGGCTCATAGAGAGCCAGGGTGTCCTCTACATGGAGTTCAACGGAGTGGTCTTCGCGACCGGGGCCGATGTTACGGTCCACTCAAGCGACTATGGCCTCAACCTCAGGGAGTGCCCGACCTGCTGGTACGTTGGCTTCACCCTCTCAGGAAAGGCCCAGGAGAACTTCAAGAAGGTGGCAAGCGGCAAAGTAGGCTGGCCGGTTGACATATTTCTCGATCCTCCGACAAACGCCCTCCTCGTGGTCTCTGAAAGGGTGTACTCTGAGATGAAATCGAGCGACTTCATGGGCGAGGCAGGCCAAGGCCCGCTCCCCCTCCCGGAGAGGATTGAGAAGGCCTTCAACGACACTGTAATCGTCTACACAAACCAGAGTGCCAGCGAGATAGTCTCCAACGCGACGAAGCTAGGAAAGAAGACCATAATCCTAGCGGACGTCCCCAAAAACCTCTACGACGGGGTCAAGGACGTAGTCCTGAAGAACGGCTTAAAGATTCGCGTCTCCTACTTCACGCCCCAGCCGGACGAGGGCATGAAGGGCTTCGTCATGAGGATCCTCAACCTCTACGGCCCGTACACCCTCCAGTTCGACCCGGCCGAGGGCACCGTCGACAGGCTGCAGCTCAGCGGAAGCGCCGCTACCAAGGAAGAGGCCCTCCAGGAGGCCAGGAGGATATACAGCGTCCTGAGGAGCGGTTCCCTGGCCGTCAAGCTCCACGTCATAAGCGAGGAGTACATCTCGCCCACCCTGGGAGAGGGCTTCAAGAAGCAGGCCGGAATAGCCGGGATAGGGGCCCTGATAGCGGTCCTGCTCATAGTCTACTTCCACTACAGGCGCTGGAAGATAGCCATACCCGTGGCCAGCACTAGCCTCTTCGAGGTCACGATAATCCTCGGCATAGCGGCCCTCATCCGCTGGAACCTCGACCTCCCGAGTATAGCGGGCATCATAGCGGCCATAGGTACAGGTGTAGATCAGCAGATAGTCATCACCGACGAGCTCCTCGGCGGGTCCCCAACGGGCAAGGTGGCAAAGAGGATGGGGCTCATCAAGAGGATGGCCAGGGCCTTCTTCGTCATCCTGGCGTCGGCAACGACCACCATAGTCGCGATGAGCTTCCTCCTCATGTACTTCGTCGGAACGCTCAAGGGATTCGCCTTCACGACCATACTGGGCGTCCTCATCGGCGTGCTTGTAACGAGGCCGGCTTACGCCGAGATCGCCAAATACCTGCTCTCGCTCGAGTGAGCTTTCTTTTTCCTCAATTTTCCCGGTGGTGGTAGGATGTTCGTGATAATAATGGGTGCCGGTAGGGTCGGCTATCTGGTGGCCAAGATGCTCGAGGAGGAGGGCCACGACGTTACCGTTATAGAGCAGAACGGAGAGAGGGCCAGGGAACTGTCGCTCGAGATAAACGGCCTCGTCATAGAAGGGGACGCCACAGATCCAAAAACCCTCGAGGAGGCCAACATAAAGCAGGCCCACGCCTTCGCGGCCCTAACCGGGAAGGACGACGCCAACATACTCGCGTGCATTCTGGCGAAGAACCTCAACCCGAACGTGTACACAGCCCTGAGGATAAGCAACCCCAAGAACAAGAGGATCTTCGAGAGGGTGACGGATCTAAAGAGGTACTTCAACTTCATAATCTCCCCCGAGGAGATAGCGGCCGAGTACATATCGAGGAACCTATCAACTCCCGGCTTCGACAGGGTGCTCTTCCCCAAGGAGGGGGCCGAGATAGTCCGCTTCGAGATAACGCCGGACAGCTGGGTGGCCGGGAGGACGGTCAGGGAACTCAACCTCCCGAAGGACGCGCTTATAGTTGCCGTCTACGACAGGAGGGGGAACCTGATAATCCCGTCCGGCGACACCAAGCTTCCCGAGGAGGGCTCACTGATAGTCTTCGCCAAAACCGGCGTTCTGGACGACGTGAAGGACATATTTGAAAAGAGAAACGATCACCGCTTTGAGAGCCAGTGAAGGGCCCTGGCGGCCCTCTCGGGCGTGGGGAAGTTCTTCACCCCACCCTTTTCAAGGACCTCAACCCCATCCCTCACGAGCTCCCCCGCCATGAAGTTGACTATAACCGGCTTGTCGCAGTCGGCATCGAGCACCGCCCTAGCTATCTCCCCGCTCGGGATGAAGATCGGCGGCACGCAGATGACGAGGAGAGAGTCAACGTTCTCGTCCCTGCAGACAGTCTCGATGGTTCTCTTATAGCGCTCGTAGTCGGCGTCGGCTATGAGGTCGATGGGGTTCTTAACGGAGCACTGCTCTGGAAGGAAGGAGCGAAGTTCCTCAACGGTTTCCTCGCCCAGCTTAGCTATCTCGAGGCCAAGCTTCTCAAGCTTGTCGGTAGCCAAAACTCCGGGCCCGCCGGAGTTGGTTATCACCGCTACGCGCTTTCCGGCTTTGGAGTACATCTCGAAGGCCTTAGCCGCGTCGAAGAGCTCCTCCATCTCCTCGACCTCTATCGCCCCTGCCTGCTTGAAGGCAGCCCGATAAATCTCGTATGAACCAGCGAGCGAACCGGTGTGGCTTGCTGCGGCTTTAGCTCCGCTCGCGCTCTTCCCTGCCTTGAGCACTATGACGGGCTTTTTCTCGCTCGCGTAGCGGAGCGCCTTAAGGAAGCGCCTGCCATCCCTGACGCCCTCGATGTAGAGGGCTATGGTCTTCGTGTTCTCGTCGTCGGCGAAGTATTCTAAAAAGTCGCTCTCGTTCAGGTCAGCGGCGTTTCCATAGGAAACGAAGGCCGAAAATCCTATCCCCTCGTCGTTGCCCATCGTCAAGGCAGCACCGCCGAAAGCCCCGCTCTGGCTGATCAAAGCGAGCCCACCAGGTCTAACCCGGACCTCGAATGAGCCGAAGAACTTCCCGTGAACCCCGAAGATACCTGCACAGTTGGGACCTATCAGGCGGACGCCGTGTTTTTTCGCCTTTTCAACAAGCTCGCGCTCAAGCCCATCGTTCCCGACCTCTGAAAAACCAGCGCTAATAACGACCGCGCCCTTGATGAACGGCCCTATTTCGTCGATTAAAGCGGGGACTATTCTGGCGGGAACCGCTATTATCGCGACGTCAACGGGTTCGTCAAGCTTTTGCCTGATCTCAAAGACCTTCCCGGCGACTTCAACGGTTCCGCCCTTGGGGTTCACGGGGATTATCTTTCCCTCAAAACCGCCCTCGACGATGTTCCTGAGGATCTCCCTCGCTATAGCGCCATCCTTGAAGGAGCCAAAGACCGCGACGCTCTCCGGATAGAAAAACTGGGACAGATCCTTCATTTCCTCCACCTCCAGACCAGCACTACACCGAGGAGAGAGACCATAGCAGTTGACACCAGGGCCATGCCCGCGGGCGAGGTCTTCCTGACTGTGAACTCAACGGTTCTCCCGTCTCCAGAAACTTCACCGCCGGATATCACCTGAAACCCTGCCGGGAGCTCCAGTCTAGCCTTCCACTCCCGCCAGAGGAGGTTCTCGCTGTAGTCCACGTCCGGGACGAAGTAGCCCCTGACCTCGACCGAGCTTCCGGAGCGAGAGTAGGTAACGTTCTCAGCCCCTGGAAGTTCAGGAAGGCCGGAGCTGCAGTTGAAGGTGGCGTTGAAGAAAACCCTGCCCTCTCCGGGCGAGTAAAGGAGGGCTATACCGAGGGGCCTGCACTCCCCAGCGGTCCCGTTTGAGTTCCTTTCGTGACCCAGGGTGAAGGCGAACATGGGTAGGAAAGTAGCGTTGTCCCATATGAGGACGTTGGAGGAGCTGTCGTCGGGATCAGGGAAGGCGTAGACCAGCGAAGCGTTCTTCGGCAGGATCAGGATCACCCTCCTGAGGAGGAAGGAGTAGACCTTTCCGCCCGCGAGAAAGTCCAGCGGGCCCGAGTAGGGACATTCAAGGCCGTGCTTGCCCCGGATCACGAAGGGCCTCACGTAGAAGCTCACTCTAGCGCTCCAGTTGCCCGTCCTCTCAACAGGCCCCCCCTCCGGGAGGTAGACGGTGAGGTTGTCGTAGCGGCGGACCATGTCGTTCAGGAGGTTCCTGTAGACCAGCTCGGCCACGAACCTCTCAAAATCCCCCTCCCTAAGCTGCTCACGGTAGACGGGATTGATGAGCTCGACGGAGACGTCCACCCTGGCCGTCCCGTCCTCCATAACCTGGATCATCATCACGGCGTTGAAAACGTCCTGGGGAGGATTTTCCGCGCTGACGGAAGCTGACCCGAGAAGGAGTGAAACGATCAGGACAACAAGGGGAAGCACCTTACCCCGCATTTTCCGCCCCATCTGCTCTCCCCGTCCCCCAACAAAAACTTTGCGGTCGAAAGCCTTAAAGGGAATGAGGGCCATTCTAAAGCTTAGGTGGGGCTATGAAGTTCGGGATCGTCGCCAGGAGGGACAAAGAAGCCGCGCTCAAGCTGGCCTACAGGGTGTACGATTTTCTGAAGGTCAGCGGCTACGACGTGGTCGTCGACAGCGATACCTTCTCCCACCTCCGCGAGTTCGACGAAGGGGACGTAGTTCAGCTGCAAGACTTCGACGTGGACTTCATAATCGCCATAGGCGGCGACGGGACGATACTGAGGATCGAGCACAAGACTAGGAGGGACTTCCCGATACTCGGCGTCAACATGGGCACGCTGGGTTTTCTGACCGAGGTGGAGCCCCACGAGACCTTCTTCGCACTGAGCCGCCTTCTCGAGGGGGACTACTGGATAGACGAGAGGATGAAGCTTAGAACCTACCTCGACGGCGAGAACTCAGTCCCAGATGCCCTCAACGAGGACGCCATCCTGACCGGGATCCCAGGAAAGATAATCCACCTGAAGTACTACGTCGACGGGGGGCTGGCGGACGAGATACGCTCCGACGGTCTCATAATAGCCACCCCGACGGGGTCAACGGGCTACGCCCTCTCCGCCGGCGGGCCCTTCGTAGACCCGAGGCTTGAGCTTTTCGTTCTGGCCCCTCTCAACCCCATCGCGCTGAGCTCCAGGCCCATGGTGGTACCGTCTTCGAGCGAGGTCGAGGTCATCGCCCTCCCACCCGAGAGGGAGATGATCCTGACCGTGGACGGCCAGTTCTACACGAGGGTCAGCCCCGACACGGAGATAAGGATAAGGAAGTCCCCGAGAAAGGCCAAGTTCGTCCGCTTCTCAAACGACGTGTACCCGAAGTACACCATCAGGCTCAAGAGGAGGTTTTAGGCACCTTGGGCTTCAGCCCGAGGTACGTCATGAGGAAAGCCCCTATGGTCAGTGGGAGCCAGAACGAGATTATCCTGTCCAAGAGGCTCGACGTAACGGCCATCTCCCTCGTCACGCCGAGAACTACGTAGGCGCCGGAGGTCGTGGCCTCTATCAGACCTGCCCCGCCGGGGATGACGCTCAGCAGGCCGACGGCCGTGGCTATCATCTGGACGGCCATGACGTCCATGAAGTGGATGCTGTAGCCTAGGCTCAGGAACACCAGGTAGTTCCTGAGGATTACGAAGAACCACGTAACGAAGGAGTAGAAAGTCGAGACTGCAAAGGCCCTCCTGTCCCTCATGACGCCCTTGAGGGCCCCGGTGAAGTGGGGGATGTTGACGTCGACGGCCCTGTTGAACTTCTCCTCGTACTTCTTGACCCTCGACGGAACAAGCTTGAGGAGGAGGTTGAAAAACCAGTAGAGGGTTCTCCGCATCCTGCGCTCGCTGGTGACTATCAGGGTGGCCAGCCCGGTTAACCCTGCCAGAACCAGCGTGAGGATCAGCACGACGAGGAAGAGGCTCGTCACGCCCTTCCTGTAGACGTAGGCGGCCGAGACGAGGAGCATGGTCATCACAGGCAGGAGGTCGAGGACCCTGTCCGCTGTGACTGTGGCGAACACCTGACCGTAGGTCGAGCTGGATCGCTTCACCAGGTAGTACACCCTCGCGGCCTCGCCGCCCCCCCTCGCGCCCGGGGTTATGTTGTTGAAGAGCACACCTATGAAGAGCGCCGCCAGCGTGTCCCTGAACCTGACCTCAAGGCCCAGGCTCCTCATCAGGACGTGCCAGCGGAGCGCCCACGTTAAAAACCCCATGAAATACGCCAGAAAAGCCAGAGAGAGCACTAGGAGGTTGCTCTTACTGAGCACTTCGAGGACTCCCTCGGCACCCGCCCACCACACGAGGAGGGCTATTATCAGGATCGCGGCGAGGAAAGGAAGGACCTTCCTCGGGTTCATCCGCCCACCTTCCTCAGCTTGGCTATGAAGAAGCCCTGCGTGAGGTGCCTGTTCGGGTAGAACCTCTGCACGTTCTCCATCCCGATGCCGTGGGAGCCTATGAAGACGCCCTGCTCCTCGAGCTTTAAGCCTTTCTCGAGCATGTACTTAACGTTGGCCTCGTTCTCCTCATAGCTTAGCGTGCAGGTGGAGTAGACCAAAACGCCGCCCTTCCTGAGGGACTTTATCGCCGCCCAGATGAAGGCCCTCTGGTAGCGCGCGGTCGCCTCTATGTCCTTCGGCGTCCTGCTCTCCCAGAGCTTCGGCCTTATGCCGAGGGCGGTGCAGGGTGCATCCAGGAGTATCTTATCCGCCTCGATTCCGAGTTCAGGCAGCTTCCTCGAGTCCATCCTGATGAGCTTAACGTTCTTCACGCCGAGCCTTTTCAGTTCTTCCTCCATCTTCCTCAGCCTGTTCCTCGACTTGTCCATCGCAATTATCTCGCCCCTGTTCCCCATCAGCTGGGCAATATGAGAGGTTTTCCCACCGGGAGCGGCAGCCATGTCGATTATCAGCTCCTCCTCGCTCGGCTCGAGAACCCTCGCGGTTACCATCGAGGGCAAACTTTGAGCGTAGAAGAGGCCCTCCTTAAAGCTCTCAAGCTCGCTCAAACTCGGCAGCCTGAACTTCGGCAGCGTCACTTCTACGGCCAGGCCCCTCGTAGATACAACCATCTCCTTGGCGCTCATTCTTGCTACCCCAATCCCGACTAGCAGGCCCCTCGGATCTCTAATCTCCACCTCGTCTCCCGGCTTTATCTTCTTATCCGCCTGGAGAACCCCGGGAGCGTAGAGCATCGCCCCCTGGTAGACGCTTTCACTTGCAAACTTGTTGGCCCTCACCACGGGGAGGCCGGGCTCGTAGTCGTCGGGAAAGTTCGGGCCTTCCCTCTCGAAGTATATCCCCTCCTTGAGGTAGGGGCTCCTCTTCGGCTTCAGGCCCTCCTTCCTGAGGATGCTCATCAGCTTCGAGCGGCTGGTCTTGAGCGTGTTCACGCGGATGTAGTACTTCTCCACCGGCGTCCTGAGGGAGGCCATTATCTCCTCGGCCTCATCCCCGAAGAGCTTCCTGTAGTACTTCCTCAGCTCTGATGGGAAGGCCTCCTCGTAGCCCATAGCAACCCCTCAGAGGTCGAAGATTTCAAAGCGCTTTCCGAGGTCTATGAGCCTCTTGATCCCCTGCTTGAGGGCCTTTACGCCCCCGAAGTTGGCCTCGAATTGGAAAACTTTCTCGTCGCTCTCGGCTATCTTCTTGAGAACCTCCGTCGGGGAGATTCTCCCATCGCGCCTCCAGTTGTAGACGTCGCTCAGGAAGTCCTCGCTGCCGTAGATAAAGCTCCTGGGAAAGACCTCGAGGAAGAGGCCGACGAAGTTCTCGCTTATCCTTTCTTTTGGAACGGCGACGACGAAGTAGTAGCTCTCCGGTGTGGCCCCAACCTCTATCTGGGGTTTTATCTCGAAGGCAGGGTGGGGGTACTTCATGAGCCTCCACTCGCCGTCCAGGAAGACGTAGGCCCCGAAGACCTCCTCCACATCCTCCACCTTGAAGCCCTCCGGCGGATCGGCCTTGAGTTCCCCGTTGAGCGTGAATATGCTCTCCCACATCTCGTTGAGAAAGTCGTGGATCTCGCGAACATTTGGCTTCCCCATGTATCTCACCAGGGGAGAAAAAGGGGAACCGGTTTTTAAGGGTTGTTGATTCCCCGCAACTTCCCGTTTATCTCCGACATCAAGTCCGTCTCAACGGTCTTCCTCACCGTCGTTAGCTTAACGTCCCTGACCGCACTCACCCCGAGGGCCTCGATCTTGAGCCTCAGGTAGAGATCCGCATCGACGGTGCTTTTCTCCCCGTTCCTCACGTGGGAGGCCCACACGGCTGGGAGCATCGAGGAGTTCAGGTAGGTCACCAAAGTCACGGAAGAGCGGGCCTTCGGCGGTATGATCACGGTCTCCTCGCTGGAGCCTAGAGCCAGCTCGAAGCCGTTGACCCTGACCCTGTAGGAGGTCTTCAGGACGGGCAGGGGGAAGGGGTTCGGGTTGTAGAGGACCAGCCGGGTCCTGAAAACCATGCTGTCTCCCTCGGTGCCCAAATAAGAGACGTTCGTGTCCAGTAGGGCAGGGGTCTTAACCAGGGGAAGACCACCCAGCGACTGGCTTTCGGCTGAGAGGCGGATCTTCTCCAGAACCCTCTCCCGAACTCCAACGGAGACGTTGAACTCCGCGGACAGGAGGCCGAGGAACTTGGGCACCACCAAAACCCTAAGTTCTCCCTCTTCTCCATTCTCCAGGTACCTGGCAAAGGCTTTCACCAGCTCCCTGTTGTCCAGAGCTAGCACCACTGACATCGAGCTGGAGAACGGGGAGTAGTGAAAGCTCTCGACCCTCCCAACCGGCAGGCCCATGAAAGAGACCCTCGCGTTCTCAACGCTGGCCGGAACCAGGGGAGGCCCCCTCAGGGAGGCGTTTATGAAGATCGTCGTCCTGTTCTCATCAACCGGGCCCCAGCTGGCGCGGATCTTCGGCGGGGACGAGGAGAGGGTGTAGGCGATGTACGAAACCCAGAGGATGAGGATCAGAAGGACGGCTAAAAGGAGCCTGCCCAGGAACCCCACGCTCCCACCTCAGGGCAAAAGGATGGAGTCCTCTTCCTCGACCACAGGGGACTTGACGACGCTGATCTTCCCGGAGTCGTCTATCCTTATCACCCGGGTCGAGAGCTCCTCGAGGAGGAATACGTACCTTGGGTACGCCATGTCGGAGTTCACAAAGTAGAACGCCCTCCTGATCGGGTTTCCGAGGAAGGTAACAGCCAAGCCCGTCAGGGACAGTATAAAGCGCGGGTCGTTGTTCTGCATCGGTATGACGCGCTCAGGGTTCATTATTACCGTGACGAGGGGCCTACCTCCAGAGGAGCTTGAGTACAACTCCCTGAGGTAGCGTGAGAAGCGGGTCATGAAGATCCCCGGATCCTTATGGGGATCAATTTCAAGTATCACGTTCCCAAAGTCCGAGACCCCGCCGACCTTTATGCGCTTGACGTCGGCCGGTATCTCCCTGCCAGAGAGCATAGCCCATCTAACGACCGGAATTATGGAGTCTATCACGTCGACCACCAGAACGGACTCCCAGCCGTAGGTTTCCCCGATGGCGTGGAGCATGAAATGGTACGGCGAGAGCGAGGTGTGCTCCAGCAGAACTATCTCCCCGGGCTTTATAAGCCGCAGGTACTCCGAGAACCTCATGGGACATCACCCGGAGACTTCATGAGCTCGATACCTCCCCTCTTGACGAGGAGAACGTAGTCCGACTCCTGCTCGAGTTCTTTGATCAGGTACCTCGACGCGACCCCCGTGTTGAGGAAGAGAAGGCTCACCTTGTTGAAAACGGGTAGGTACCTCCTCGTAATGGTCTCGAAGTACCTCTCCAGCTTGGGCGGGTCGTCGAGGAAAGTGAATGGGAACTTCTCCAAGCCGAGGACGATCGTGTAAGACCTGCTCTCCTCGGGGATCGACTTAGCCACCCTGGAGTACACCGCGAGGTGATACTCAAAGTCGTCCAGCACGTCCACCCTGCCCAGGACGTTTCCAACGTTCACAGCCCCCTTCTCCTTGATCACCGGAACGCCCTCGAGGTCAACCTCGATGCCGCTGAAGCGGAGGTTCTGGACGAACACGTGAAGCGTGTCCCAGATGTCCACCACGAGGGGTTTTACCCCCATCGCGGCGTATCCCTTGATGATGTCGGCGAACACGCGCTCGGGATGACCGCTAGGTGGGTACTCTATGAGGACAGTGGCACTTTTAGCACTGAGGAGCTCCCCAAGGATATCGACCATGAACACCCCCTGGAGTTTTTATCTGCGCTCCTGCCTATATAGTTTGCGGAGTCAAAGGAAAAAACCGGGGCATCACTGTAGTCCTTCAACCCTGCTCTTCCAGTTTCCGGGCTTCCTGAAGTCCCTCTCCGTGTAGAGACCTTCCTTCTTCAGTATCCCCCTTGCCGCGAGAAGGCCGGTCGCGGCGGCGTTGACTATGTCCCTGCTCAAACCGGCGCCGTCTCCTGCCGCGAAGATCCCCTCGATGCTCGTTTCAAGGTTCTCATCGACCTCCGCCCTCATCGCGTAGTACTTTATCTCCGGGGCGTAGAGCAGGGTGTGGTCGCTCGCGACTCCCGGGAGAACGCGATCGAGCTTCTCCAAACCTTCGATGATGTTGGTCACGACACGATGAGGAAGGGCCATCGCTATGTCCCCCGGCGTGACGTGCTTAAGGGTCGGCTCGACGTCGCTCCTCCTTATCCTCGTCCACGTGCTCCTCCTCCCCCTCCTGAGGTCGCCCAAACGCTGGATCAGTGGCCTTCCGCCGCCTATGGTCGTTGCCAGCTGGGCTATGCTCTTGCCGTAGGCCGTCGTGTCTTCCACCGGTTCGGTCAGCTCTATCCTGCTCAGGAAGGCGAAGTTCGTGTTGTTGCTCTTCTTCTCGTGCATCGAGTGACCGTTAACGCCAACGTAGCCGTCATACCGCTCCTCGACGACGAAGCCGTTCGGGTTTGTGCAGAAGGTTCTCACAAAGTCGTCGTAGGTGTCGGTGTAGATGTGGAACTTGGGGTCGTGGTTTATGCTCGTTATCGGCTCCATCACTATCGCCGGAACCTCGACGCGGACGCCGACGTCAATAGGCCCGTGCCTCGCCTTCAGTCCTATTTTTTGGGCCACGTCGTGGAACCAGTCGGCCCCTCCCCTGCCCGGTGCAACGATGATGTAGCGAGCTTTGATCTCGAAGACGTCCTTTCCGCGCTTGACTTTAACCCATCCCCGGCCGAATTCGAGCGCCTTGGTCCAAAGGAGGAACTTCACGCCTTTGCTTTCGAGATGTTTCTTGATGTCGCCTATTACCTCGGGCGTCCTGTCGGAGCCTATGTGCCTCTGGATTATCGGGATGAACTTCACGCCGGCCTGAGCGGCCCTCTGCTCCCAGTACTTCACCTGCTCCTGCTTTCCCTTGAAGAGGTTCCTCGGCGCTTTGTGCCTCAGAAAAATCTGGTCAACCTCCCAGACGAGCTGCCAGGAGTAGTTCTCGTCGTTCGTCAGCTCGGTCAGGTTCCCCCCGATATCCGGACGGAGGTTTATCGTGCCGTCGCTTAAGCCGCCGGCACCGCCGACACCGCTCATTATGTGGCAGGGCTGGCAACCAATGCAGTAGCCGAGCTCGTACATCGGACAGGTTCTTTGATCGACGTCTCCACCCTCGTCTATAACGAGAACCCTAAAATCGCTCCTTTCGGCGAGCTCGTAGGCCGCAAAAAGCCCTGCGGGGCCTGCTCCAATAATAACGACGTCGTAGACCTTTCCGCTTCCGTTCCCAGAAACCATATTTCCCTTGCCAACTTTTATGGCCAGCCCCTTAAAAAGCTTTTGGCATGTTGATGAACAATTGGCCGAGTTCGACATCAAAACTTGACGTGAATTTGTCAACGAATTCCCGAAAACCTTAAACAGGTTTGCACAGTAGTGCCTAACAGTGAGGAGCATGGGTGAGCTTTCGGGAAAGGCCAGCGAAGCAAAGAACAAGAAGATCCACATAATCCACAGCAAGAGGAGGCTCATCCAGCTCAAGAGGAAGGAGGAGCTGAGCCATAACATCCGCTACATCTCCAAGGTGCCGGTAAAGCTGGTGATGGACAGGGAGTTCCTAGTTCTCCACCCCTCTGACCCGCTGTCGTACCTTATCCAGCGCCTCAGGGGCGAGGAGAGCTCGGCCGTTGTCGTTGATGAAGAGGGCAAGCTTTTGGGGTTCATAACGATGAAGGACCTTCTCCACTACTTCGAGCCCCCGAGGAGGTACTCCGTTGTGGGCATCAACCTACTGAAGAAGTACTCCCTCAACAGGGCATCGAAGGTTGAGGATTTAATGATCAGAAACCCCGTAACCGTAAGCGTGGATTCCGACCTAGGAAGGGCTATAAAGCTAATGCTCGAGACTGGGAAGCATCATCTTCCAGCTATAGATGACAAGAGGAGGGTTCATGGAGTCCTAGAGGTCAAGGACATAATTCGCCTGATCCGCATAGTATCTTCCTGACGATTAAATCAACCCAGGGGATGGTAATCATGGACGTCTTCCTCGAGCTCGCGCTCATACTAGTGATTGCCAAGCTGTTCGGGTACTTAACCGTTCGCATCGGCTTTCCAGCGGCCCTCGGCCAGCTCATCGGAGGCATACTCATAGGCCCCTCAATCCTCGGACTGGTGGGTTATGACGAAGGAGTGAAGCTTTTGGCTGATTTGGGCGTCGTCATGCTCCTCTTTTTGGCCGGATTGGAGACCGACGTCGAGGAGTTCAGGAACGTTGGGGTTCCGGCTTTCATAGTGGCCTCGCTCGGCGTCCTGGTTCCCTTCGTCCTGGGCTATCTAGGCGCGATGGCCTGGGGATACTCGAGCGTCCAGGCGCTCTTCCTGGGAGGTGTTTTAACGGCAACGAGCGTTGGTCTTACCACCAGCATACTCATGGAGATGAAGAAGCTCCGCACGAGGGTCGGGACGACGATTCTGGCTGCGGCAGTCGTCGACGACGTCCTGGGCATAATAGTGCTCACCATACTGGTCGGGATAAACACCCGCGGTAGCGTGTACCTGGATGACCTGATGATAATACTGGGGGAGGTTGCTTTGTACTTCGCCCTGGGCCTCTTCGTTGGACACCCTGCCGTTAAGGAGGCCCTAAAAGCTTCTGAGAGGATAACCCTCCCCGAGACAGTTACGGCAATGTCGATAGCGATAATGCTGGTCTTCGCTTATCTGGCGGAGCAGTTCCAGATAGCCGGCATAACCGGCGCCTACTTGGCCGGGATCTTAGTGGCGGGAACCGAGGAGGCCAGAGAGATAACCAACAAGACGATGACCATAGGCTATTCGCTCTTCATCCCAGTCTTCCTGGTCAGCATCGGAATAGAGAGCGACGTTCGCGTTTTAGCCCACGCAGGGATTTTCGCTCTCGTCTACTCGGTTCTTGCAATCATCAGCAAGATATTCGGCTGCGGCCTGGGGGCTTTTGCTTCTCGCTTCAAGCCGAAAGAGGCCCTCCAGATCGGCATAGGGATGATACCCAGGATGGAGGTGGCCTTGATAATGGCCAACGTGGCTTTGAACGAGGGCGTCTTCGACAACGGAACCTTCTCGATCCCGGTTACGATGGTTCTCATAACGACGATCGTGACGCCCTTCCTGCTGAAGTGGGCGTTCTCAAAGGAGTAGGGGCGATAGGATGGAGATAATCCTGCTCATCGCCCTCATGCTTGCGGTTGCCAAGATAATGGGCTACGCCTTTGAGCGCCTCGGCCAGCCCGTCGTCCTGGGGCAGCTCATAGGCGGGTTTCTAATGGGGGTCTTCTTCGACACCGAGCCCGTAATCCAGGAGTTCTCCAACCTCGGAGTTTTGATGCTTCTCTTTCTGGCCGGCCTCGAGAGCGAGCTCGAGGAGTTCAAGCGCGTTGGAAAGCCCAGCGTTATAGTGGCGGGTGTAGGCGTTGTTGTGGCCTTCGTCTTCGGCTTTCTGGCGGCTTACCCGTTTGTGGAGCCCCACGAGGCGATCCTCTACGGGGCCATCATGACGCCCACGAGCGTCAGCATAACGGTAAAGGTTCTCATGGAGCTCAGAAGGCTCAACACGCGCGAGGGGACGACTATCCTGGCGGCGGCGGTGGTGGATGACGTGCTGGGCATACTGGTGCTCACGGTAGCCATATCCTTAGTAAGCGAGGGCAGCGTCCACTACTCAGTTATAGCTGAGATAGTGGCCGAGGTCTCGGCTTTTCTGTTCGTCTTCCTCTACTTCGGCCCCAAGTTCGCGGACAGGGTCTTTGGAATGATCTCCAAGATAGACCTCCCGGAAACGAGCACCTCCTTCGCGATAGTGTTCATGATGCTCTTCGCGGTTCTGGCCGAGCATCTGAACCTCGCCTCGATCCTCGGTGCTTACCTGACGGGCCTCGCCCTCGGCCAAGGCTCCAGAAAGAGGGAGATAGTGGAACACGTCAGCACCCTCGGCTACTCCCTCTTCATCCCCCTCTTCTTCGTGGAAGTGGGCATGAGGGTTGAGCTAGGCTACATCCTCCACGCGGGTCTTTTCGCCGTTGTGTATACCCTTATGGCGGTTGCGAGCAAGGTGGTGGGTTGTGGGATGGGTGCAAAGATAGCAGGCTTTTCCTGGGAGAGCTCCCTGAGGATTGGCGTGGGCATGATACCGAGGATGGGTGTCGAGCTGGCCATGCTCTCCGTCGCTATGGCCAGCGGCGTCGTCGGTGGCGACGCGCTCACGGTGGCGATACTCATGGTGTTCACGACCACCGTAATAACGCCGCCGATCCTGAAGTGGATGTACTCTAAGTGAACCCAAGGGCCTAAATCAGGGCCATAAATGCCCTCCAGGGAATCGAGATTATGTCTCCTTCAACATCGAACTCCTGACCCACCACGATTCCCATATCGGCTTTCAGCCGCTCCATGCTCCTCTCAACCTGCGAGCGGCTTTTCTTGCTCAGGCCCACTTCGATGACGTATCTCTTGCCTCCCCTAAGCAGAACGAAGTCCGCTCCCCCCTTCCTGGGTTCATACTCCAAGATGCCCGCTTTGGAAAGGTAAAACGCGGTGGCGTCTTCGAGCAGTGCACCCAGCTCCACTATTCCGAAGCGGCTCAGGATAGCGGCCCTTATCGCGGGGGCCGAAAACTTGAGCTTGGGACTTTTCCTAACCTTTGAAGAGGTGCTCCCAGCCGGTGGAATTTCGATCAGAAGGCCACTTTTGATTAGAGCCCTTACAAGCTTGACCACGGTGGCCTTTCCTATCCCCAGGGATTTCGACAGCCTTTCGTAGCTGAAGTGCTCCCCTTTGGGTGCGGATAGAAGAACGAGGAGCCTCATGGCGGCATCAATGGTTGAAGCGTCAAAGTCCCTGAAGTTCCGGAGGTCGAGGTAGATAATCCTCTCCGTGAGACTTAAGAGAAGTTCGTGGGCTTCACGCTCCGCCATTCCTAGGGTCACCGGCAGGGAGCCACTGCGGAGATACGTTTCTGCCGTGTTCCCGTATTTTGCGGCCGTTTCCAAAGCCCTCCGGAGGGCCTTTTCATCGGCTTCAAAGAGGGCATCCAGTCCCACCGGTTGAACCTCTTCTCCGGTCAGATGGAGGTACTCAAGAAACGTCAGGGGTTCAACATCCAAGCTAACGGCCCTCCTGGCAAGGTCGGGGCTTTCCCTCAGTTTTATAGCCGAGGAACCCGTTGCAATCGTTAAATACCGCCTCCTGTCATGGAGAACCTTGAGGGTGAGGTCCCATCTGGGATCGTAGTGAACCTCATCGAGGAGAAGAATGAGTTTCTCAGGTCTGAATATATCCACGTACCTCTCAACGGCTTCATAGATCGTGAACCCGAGGAGGTGCAGCTCGTCCACGGGCAGATAAAGCACTCCCGGGGTTTTTTGGAGGGCGTAGAAATAAAGCTGTCCAAGGAGCGTTGTCTTCCCCGTTCCCCTTAGGCCTGGCAAGAGGAGCGTTCCTGTCGTTCCTTCCTCAAGATACTCATCGATCTCCTTAGCCAGTCTCTCAAAGAGAAACCTCCTCCTCAGCCTTTGAGAGTAGCCCAGCCTCGAGGGAAGTTCCGCGGCGAGTTTTATAAGATAGTCATCAAGTTGAACCACAATATCCACCAATTTGGTCAGTTAACTGACCATATATTTAACGATTTTGGTTCATTCATCCGACCAATTTAAAAGGCTCGGCCAACCGGGTACTCATCACACGTCAGCCAGTGCCGGTTTCGTCATCGCCTGCCAAAGTTGGCATAGATTTTTAAATCGGTTTCTCAAGCTCCCAGCATGAGCGATCTGGCGACAATACTGAGTTCGGCACTGCTGATGCTGATAATGATAGACCCAAGCGACAAGATACTCCTGGTCACCTTCCTGCGCGAGGACTTCGAGATAGCGGACATAAAGGCGCTCATAGTGAGGGCCAACCTGATAGGCTTCATCCTGCTGGCCAGCTTCGCTGTTGCCGGCCAGATAATCCTGCAGGAGATATTCCACATCGACATAAGCGCCCTGAAAGTTGCCGGCGGCTTCGTGCTCTTCAAGATAGGTCTGGAGGCACTCGAGAGCGGCGGAATGTTCACCCTCAAGAGGGAAAGGGACATACTGGCTTTGGCGGCGGTTCCCGTTGCGATGCCCCTTATAGCCGGCCCAGCGGCGATAACAGCGGTCATAACCCTAACCGCCGAGTACGGCTACACGGTTTCACTCTCAGCCACTGCCATAGCGATAGCCCTCGTTGCGCTCTCCATGTTCGTGGCCCTCTACATGATGAAGTCCGTAAACAAGACCTTCCTGAGCGTGACGATAAGGATAATAGGCCTCTTCATAATGGCCATCGGGGCGCAGATGATGGTCGAGGGCGTCGTTGGTATCTACCTGCTCATGACGTCGAGCGCGTAGCCCTGGGCTAACCTTTTAACCCCTTCCGCTTTTCTCCCGGAGAGGAGGGTTGAGGATGAAAAGGCTCGAGAAGGTCAAGGGAACGCGAGACCTCCTGCCAGAGGAGATGGCGAAGAGGAGATGGGTTTTCGAGAGAATAAGGGAGGTCTTCGAGCGCTATAACTTTCACGAGGTCCTCACGCCGACCTTTGAGTACACGGCGCTCTTCCAGCTGAGGAGCGGCGAAGAAGTGGTTGAGCAGCTCTACGCCTTCGAGGACAAAGGGGGGAGGAACCTCTCGCTCAGGCCGGACATGACCTCGAGCGTCGCTCGCCTGTACGTCAACTCCTTCCAGAACGCCCCGAAGCCGATAAAGTGGTACTATATCGCGAATATGTTCCGCTACGAGGAGCCCCAGAGCGGCCGCTATAGGGAGTTCTGGCAGGCGGGCGTTGAGCTCCTCGGGAGCGACAGGGTCGAGGCCGACGCCGAGGTAATAGCGCTCTTCGTCGAGAGCTACCTCGCGACCGGTCTTGAGGACTTCACCGTCAACATCGGCGACAGGATTCTGCTCGACGAGTTCGCGAGGATGCTCGGCGTTGAGGATGACATCGGGCTCATGAGGCTCATAGACAAGAAGGACAAGATGAGCAGGGAGGACTTTATTGGGGCGCTCAGGGAGTTCGGGCTTGGTGAAGAGGGCGTTGAGAAGGTTCTCGCGCTCATCGAGATCAAAGGCAAACCCGACGAGGTTCTCCCGAAGGCGGAGGGGCTGTTCACGAGCGATGAGGCCAAGGCGGAGATAGCCAAACTCTACGAGCTGGTTGACCTGTTAGGTTCCTACGGTGTCTCCGACTGGATAAGGATCGACCTCGGAATCGCGAGGGGCTTCGACTACTACACAAGCGTTGTCTTCGAGGCGATAGCGCCGAACGACCTCGGAATCGGCTCGATTGGGGGTGGAGGGAGGTACGACAACCTCATAGAGGTCTTCGGCGGGAAGCCAACCCCTGCCACGGGCTTTGCCATAGGGATAGAGCGCCTCATCCCCATACTCGAGTGGAAGGGCCTCATCCCGGAGCCGAAGCTCAGGCCGGACGTTTACGTCATCCCCATCGGAAAGGACACGGAGGTCAAAAAAGCCGCCGTCGGGGTCGTTGCAGCACTGAGGAGGGCCGGCGTTAAGGCCGACGTTGAGCTCACGGGCAGGAAGATAGGCAAGGCCCTCGACTACGCCGGAAGGCTCGGCGTGCCGTACGTCGTCCTCATCGGAAAGAGGGATCTGGCCGAGGGCAGGGTAACGGTAAGGGATATGGAAACCGGAGAACAGAGGGCGGTGGAGAAGGAGAGGGTTGTGGAGGAGGTTCTGAAGCTCCTGGCTCCCTAATCCCTCCGCTCCAACCTGAACTCCTTTACCCTTCTCCTCATCCTCCACCCCTCAATTCGCCTCACGAAGGGACACCGGGAGCGCCACCTATGGAAAGCCCTCCTCAGAAGCCCGCGCATCTCGACCACCAGCTTTTATAAGAGGCAACCGTTAAAACCCTTTGTGCCGTAGGGATGATGAGTCTGGAGCCCCCTGAGCGGTGAGGAGGTTTCGCGGGGCTGACCGGGATGATAAAGGAGCGCCTCTGTCGGGAGTACATCGAGGAGATCGAGAGGCTTGAGCTCTCCGTGAGGGAGCTGGAGGAGGAGATAATCGAGCTCAGGATGCAGCTAAGAAAGAAGACCGAGGAGGTAACGAGCCTGAGCATAGAGAACACCAGCCTGAGGCATAAGGTGGAAACGCTGGAGCGCAGGGAGAGGCTCATCGTCGAGCTCCTCAAAAAGCTGAAGGTTCCCCTAGTGTTGATCGACGAGGAGGAGTTCGAGGACGTCGACATTGATCTACGCCCCGATCTTAAAGACAACCAGAAACCTTAATTAGTGCTGAACTCTTCTTGGGTTAGCTAAAGTGAGGTGAGGATTATGAGCATGGACATGACCACCAGGATGTTTAAGGAGGAAGGCTGGATTAGGAAGCAGTGCCCGAAGTGCGGCAAGTTCTTCTGGACGCTCGACCCAGATAGGGAGACCTGCGGCGACCCGCCGTGTGACGAGTACTCCTTCATCGGAAAGCCCGGCATACCGAAGAAGTACACCCTCGACGAGATGCGCGAGAAGTTCCTAAGCTTCTTCGAGAAGCACGGCCACGGAAGGGTTAAGCGCTTCCCGGTTCTGCCGAGGTGGAGAGACGATGTTTTACTCGTCGGCGCTTCAATCATGGACTTCCAGCCCTGGGTTATAAGCGGCGAGGCAGACCCGCCCGCGAACCCGCTCACGATAAGCCAGCCCTCGATTCGCTTTACGGACATCGACAACGTCGGAATAACCGGCAGGCACTTCACGATATTCGAGATGATGGCCCACCACGCCTTCAACTACCCGGGCAGGCCGATCTACTGGATGGACGAGACTGTCGAGCTTGCCTTCGAGTTCTTCACCAAGGAGCTGAAGATGAAGGCCGAGGACATAACCTTCAAGGAGAACCCGTGGGCCGGCGGAGGGAACGCGGGGCCGGCCTTCGAGGTGCTCTACCGCGGTCTGGAAGTGGCAACGCTCGTTTTCATGCAGTACAAGAAGGCCCCCGAGAACGCCGACCCGAGCCAGGTGGTTGAGATAAAGGGCGACTTCTACGTCCCGATGGAGACGAAGGTCGTTGACACCGGCTACGGCTTGGAGAGGCTCGTCTGGATGAGCCACGGGACGCCAACGGCCTACGACGCGGTTCTCGGCTACGTCGTCGAGCCGCTGAAGAAGATGGCCGGGGTAGAGAAGATAGACGAGAGAATACTCATGGAGAACTCCAGATTAGCTGGAATGTTCGACATCGAGGACATGGGCGACCTTCGCTATCTGAGGGAGCAGGTCGCGGGCAAGGTGGGCATAACCGTCGAAGAGCTCGAGAAAGCGGTGAGGCCCTACGAGCTCATCTACGCGATAGCAGACCACACTAAAGCTTTGACCTTCATGCTCGCCGATGGAGTCATACCCTCCAACGTCAAGGCCGGCTACCTGGCGAGGCTGCTCATAAGGAAGAGCATAAGGCACCTCCGCGAGCTCGGCCTCGAGGTTCCGCTCGCTGAGATCGTCGCCATGCACATAAAGGAGCTCTCGCCGACCTACCCCGAGTTCAGGGAGATGGAGGATGTGATCCTCGACATAATCAACGTCGAGGAGAAGCGCTACCAGGAGACGCTGAAGAGGGGAAGCGACCTCGTGAAGCGCGAAATAGCGAAGCTCAAGAAGAAGGGCATCAACGAGATACCGCTCGAAAAGCTCATCCTCTTCTACGAGAGCCACGGACTGACGCCGGAGATAGTGGCGGAAGTGGCGCAGAAAGAGGGAGTAAAGGTCGAGATACCGGACAACTTCTACACTCTCGTCGCCAAGGAGGCCGAGAAGACCGAGAAGAAGACGGCTGGAGAGTACGTCGTCGACTTCGAGCTCGTTAAGGACCTTCCGGACACCAGGACGCTCTATTACGAAGACCCCTTCATGAAGGAGTTCGATGCGGAGGTTCTCAAGGTTATAGACGACTGGGTCGTCCTCAACCAGACGGCCTTCTACCCCGAGGGTGGCGGTCAGCCGTACGATACCGGCGTTTTGAGCGTTGACGGTGAGGAAGTCGAGGTAACCAACGTCCAGAAGGTCGGAAAGGTCATCCTCCACAGGGTCGAGAGGCCCGAGCTCTTCAAGGAGGGGGCCAAGGTTCACGGAAGGCTCGACTGGGACAGGAGAATCCAGCACATGCGCCACCACACCGGAACGCACGTTCTCATGGGCGCACTCGTCAGGGTTCTCGGAAAGCACGTCTGGCAGGCGGGAAGCCAGCTCCACACCGACTGGGCCAGGCTTGATATAAGCCACTACAAGCGCGTCAGCGAGGAGGAGCTCCGCGAGATAGAGCGCCTCGCCAACAGGATAGTCATGGAGAACAGGAAGGTCACCTGGGAGTGGCTGCCGAGGACCGAGGCAGAGATGAAGTACGGCTTCAGGCTCTACCAGGGTGGAGTCGTTCCGGGAAGGGTCATCCGCGTGCTGAAGATAGAGGACTGGGACGTCCAGGCCTGCGGTGGAACGCACCTGCCTAACACCGGCCTAATCGGCCCGATAAAGATACTGAGGACGGAGCGCATACAGGACGGCGTTGAGCGCATTGTTTTCGCCGCAGGAGAGGCAGCTATAAACTGGATGCAGGAGACCGAGAGGATACTCAAGAGAACGAGCGAGGTCTTCCGTGTTCCTCCGGAGAAGGTGCCCGAGACGGCGGAGAGGTTCTTCAACGAGTGGAAGCAGGCCAGGAAGGAGGTCGAGAAGCTGAGGAAAGAACTCGCAAAGCTCCTCGTCTACGAGCTCGAGAGCGAGGTCGAGAGGGTCGGCGACGTCGAGTTCATAGGTAAAGTCGTCGAGGGGACGATAGACGACCTCCGCGAGGCTGCCAACAAGCTCAGGAAGGATAAGCGCGTGGTAGTCCTCATCACCAGGGAGGGCCACTTCGTCGTTGCCGTTGGAGACGGCCTCGACCTCAAGGCCGGTGAGCTGGCGAAGGTCGTAACGGGCGTCGCCGGCGGTGGCGGCGGCGGAAGGAAAGAATTAGCGCAGGGCAGGATAAAGAACCCGCTCAAGGCCGAGGAAGCGATAGCCGAGGTTAAGAAGAGCCTCGGCTGATTCCTATTCTCTTTTCTGGGGTGTTTTCCATCAAAGTCAAAACACTAACACGGGAAATAATCTCCCTGGCGGGAGAGCTCGGCCTAAAAGCCGTCTCCGAATACCGAACCACTGATGGCACGCGGATAGATATAGCCGTCCTCGACGGGGAGAAAAAGCTCCTCGCGATTGAGCTGGAGGCGTCCTTCAAGTGGTTCCCTCAGAGGCTGCTCTACGACGTCGTCAAGGCCCACCGGGCAGGTTTTCCAGAGCTCTGGGTCGTCTCGAACTTCAACTCCAACCCGGGCTGGGTTCTCAACTACGCCAGGGAGATAGGGCTTGACCTGAGGGTCGTAAAGGAGAGGGAAACCGTAGAGAAACTCCGGGAGAAATTGGGAGGAGACGAAAGGAGATCACTTGGACTTTCTCGGGGCTAGGGTCAGCGTGTAGTCGTCCCTCCAGAAGGGAGCCTTTTCGAGGTGTATCTTAACCTGAGCGGTGCCCTTCTCGTAGTAGAGGGACTTAACGAGATCGCTGGGAACCCTGAAGTGAATGTACATCGTCCCGCTCTTGCTCACGGTGGTTTTGAACTCGTCGCTTCCCCGTTTCTGCTCCCCGTTGTACTCGATCAGGTACTCCGTCCCCTTGGGGAAGGTTATCTTAAGCTCGAAGCCGCTGACCTTTGGCTTCACGTCCATCTCAAAGAGGCCCCAGCCGTCCTTCTCAACGAAGACAACGCTCTGGTTGTCTATGTAGAAGACCTCGCGGTAGTCAACGCTGGCCGGCGGCAGGTGGGCCGTCTTCACCGCGTAGCCGAACAGCGCCAGTGTTATGATCGCCATTATGAGCAGAGCCTTGTTCATGTTCATCCCCCCTATTTCTAAGGGCCGCCCGATACTTAACTCTTTTGTGTAGGTGATTACACGGCCTCATCCGAAAAAGCAGGCCTTAAGCGTTGATCCCGGCCCGGACATGACGAACCAAAAGAGGTTTAAGGAGGAAGGGCATAACACTTCCGGTGATACTCATGGAGAAGCTCAAGGAGCCGGTTATAGCGATTAACTTTAAGACGTACATCGAGGCAACCGGAAAGAGGGCCCTGGAAATATCTAAGGCCGCTGAAAAAGTCTGGAGGGAGACTGGAATAACAATAGTCGTAGCCCCGCAACTGGCAGACCTCAGGATGATAGCTGAGAGCGTCGAGATCCCGGTCTTTGCACAGCACATTGACCCGATTAAGCCGGGAAGCCACACGGGCCACGTTCTCCCGGAGGCAGTAAAAGAGGCCGGCGCGGTTGGAACGCTCCTCAACCACTCGGAGAACAGGATGATTCTAGCGGATCTAGAGGCGAGCATTAGAAGGGCCGAGGAAGTTGGGCTCATGACGATGGTCTGCTCAAACAACCCAGCTGTCAGCGCTGCCGTTGCTGCTTTGGGCCCCGATTACGTTGCAGTTGAGCCTCCCGAGCTGATAGGGACGGGAATTCCCGTCAGCAAGGCCAAGCCAGGGGTGATAACCAACACGGTGGAACTAGTCAAGAGGATCAACCCCGAAGTGAAGGTTCTCACAGGAGCGGGAATATCAACTGGAGAGGACGTCAAGAAGGCCCTGGAGCTTGGAAGTGTCGGAGTTCTCCTCGCGAGCGGCGTTACGAAGGCCAAAGACCCAGAGAAAGCCATAAGGGATCTGGTTTCGCTGATAGTCTGATTTTCTTGCTTTTTCGGTTTTCTGGGGAGCTTTTTTAAGGCCTCTCTCCAAGCCGGCGTGGTGATCGAGATGGCGCTCTACTTCATAGGCCTCGGCCTTTACGATGAGAAGGACATCACCCTTAAGGGACTTGAGATAGCGAGGAGATGCGACGAGGTCTTTGCCGAGTTCTACACGTCCATCCTCGCCGGGACGACGATAGAGGGGATAGAGGAGCTCATTGGAAAGCCGATAAGGAGGCTCAGCAGGGAGGACGTCGAGCTGAACTTCGAGAGGATAGTCCTTCCGGCGGCGAAGGAGAGGGAGGTGGCCTTCCTAACCGCCGGAGACCCGATGGTGGCAACGACTCACTCCGACCTCAGGATAAGGGCGAAGAAAGCCGGGGTTGAGAGCTACGTCATCCACGCTCCGAGCATATACTCCGCCGTAGCTGTAACGGGTCTACACATCTACAAGTTCGGGAAGAGCGCCACCGTTGCCTATCCCGAGAAGAACTGGTTCCCCACGAGTCACTACGATGTGATACGGGAAAACGGGGAGAGGGGCCTTCACACACTCCTGTTCCTCGACATAAAAGCCGATCAGAACCGCTACATGACTGCCAACGAAGCTATGGAGATCCTCCTTCAGGTGGAGGAGATGAAGGGAGGGGGGGTTTTTACGCCGGACACGCTGGTCGTTGTCCTCGCGAGGGCCGGTTCCCTAAACCCAACGCTCAGGGCGGGCTACGTTAGGGATCTCATCAAGGAGGACTTCGGCAGACAGCCGCACGTTCTCATTGTTCCCGGCAGGCTCCACATAGTGGAGGCTGAGTATCTGGTGGAGTTCGCCGGTGCCCCCGAGGAGATCCTCAGGGATGTTTAGCGAAAGCTTTATATCCTTCCCCTCTCTTCCTCCACCGGGCGGGCCCGTGGTCTAGACGGTTATGACGCCACCCTTACAAGGTGGAGGTCCGGGGTTCGAATCCCCGCGGGCCCACCACAGAAACTTTTGCTAGGCAAAAGTTTCATCGAAGTTCGTGATTCCTGCTAAATCACCAGTTTGAGGGAGGATTCCACCGAAAAACACTGGATTGAATCTTGAATCCCAGCATTTAGTTTTTTGTTTTGGAAGGAGTTCAGCTCTAACCGACGCCCGAAGGGTGTCAAAAAGGAGGAACTCTCCCGGGAAGGGCAGTAATGAAGGAATTCACCCTAAATTGCCGGGCTAGATAAAAGGAATCCCCCATTTTTAGCATTCCAAAATACTCCTTAACTCTCAGCCGGCGCTTTCGTCAGAAAGGGTTGTTGTGGTGCGGTGGCCGGGATTTGAACCCGGGTCACCGGCTTGGAAGGCCGGTGTCCTAGACCAGGCTAGACTACCACCGCATTGCGAGAAAGTGGTGGGGCGAGGGGGATTTGAACCCCCGACACCCGGATCTTCAGTCCGGCGCTCTCCCAGGCTGAGCTACCGCCCCACGCCCAAAGATAAAAGGCTGGATCGGATTTATAAATCTTGCGGTACTCTGTTCCTGTCACGGTAGGGTTTTCAAATCTTCGGCTCGACAGCGTAGACAGTCCTGTCTTCCCCGATTCCTTCGATAAGTCCGCGGTGCCTCCTCACGCAGCTCTCGCATTCGCCGCAGTGTATCGGCTTCCCGTCCTCGGTGAAGCCCTTCGGCATGTAGCAGGAGTTGGAGTACTCGTACTTCGCGTCCAGCTCCTTCAAAAGCCTCGCTATGCCCCTCTTGTCGAGGTCTATGAGCGGTGCAACTACCTTGACCTCAGCCATCGTGCCGTAGCGGAGCATCTCGTTCATCCTCTCCACGAATTCGGGGGTATTGTCCGGGAAGGTGACCCCTTCCTCGGCGTTGAAGCCCACTATTATGTCCCCGCCGCCGAGGGCATCGAGAAGAGAAGCGGCAACGGCTATCAAAACAACGTTTCTTGCCGGAACCCAGACGCTCTTTGCGGTTTCCTGCGCGACGCTCATGTCATCGAGCTCTTTCCCAGTAACCTTTGGAGTTTCGCCCCCCACGAGGGTCGTCCCCCGCAGTTTGGAGAACTCTTCGAGGAAGTCGAGGCGAACTATCTTCAGCGGGACGTTTAGCTCTTTCGAGAAGAACTCGGCAACTCTGTTCGTAACCTTCTCCTCGTTGCTACCGTAGTTGACGGTGAGCATTATCACCTCGTCGTAGTTCTTCTTCGCCCAGTAGAGGCAGGCCGTCGAGTCCAGCCCACCGCTGAAGAGAACGACCGCGCGCTTCATTCAACCACCTCCGGGAGCAGTTTAACGTTAAGTTTCTCAGCCCGGTTTCTAAGCTTTTTGTCGTAGGTCGCGAGGGCACCGACGTCTTTGGCTATCGCGAGGATCACGGAGTCGTTGTGGTGTTTTAAGCCGAGGCTTCCGAAGAGGTCAAAGGCCGGAAGTAGGTACCTTCTGTCATCGATGAGGCTAACCTTCTCGTTTAGAAGAATCTTTGACACGATTTTCTCTGCTTCCTTGGGTGCAACCCCTGCCGCTGCCAGGTTCCAGACGAGCTCATAAAGGACGATTGTCGGTAGCACTACCTTATCAAGGGAGTCTATCAATTCCCTTGCTTCCGCATACCTCTTAGAGCTGCGGTTGATAGAGTAAAGGAGGACGTTTGTATCAACGACCGCTACTCTTCCCATCTGGATGCCTCCGCGAGGGCTTTTCTGGAGTTCTCCTCGATTTCTTCTGGTGTGAAGTCCCTTCCAAGGTCGAGGCTCGGCCACTCCATTTCGGCTTTTTTAATGACTATCTCGTCTCCCCTCAGCTCGACGGCCAGATATTCGCCCTCCTTTATGCCGAGTGCCTTTCGAATCTCGGCGGGAATGGTTATCTGGTAGTTGCGCGTGACCTTCGTGAGCGGCATAGTAGTTCACCGCAGTATAGTAGGACTTCCTACTAGATAACCCTTTCGCTCACTCGAGGGCGAGGCCAACGATGTCCTTCACGCTCGAAAAGCCTTCTCTTTCAAGGTACCTCTCAATCCCCTCGCTTATCTCCCTGAAGACCTTCCATCCGCGGAGGAAGACGGCCGTGCCTATCTGGAGGGCGGAAGCTCCCGCGAGAAGGAACTCGACCGCGTCTTTCCAGGTGGTTATGCCGCCAATTCCAATGACTGGGATGTCAAGAGTTCTCGCAAGGTCGTAAACGGTCCTCAGAGCCACCGGCTTAACCCCTGGCCCGGAGTAGCCTCCAACCTTGTTGCTCAGTATCGGCCTCCTCGCGTAGACGTCTATCGCTATCGCCTTCAGCGTGTTTATGGCCGAGACGGCATCTGCTCCAGCCCTTTCAGCAGCCAAGCCGAGCTTCGTTATGTCGTCGGTGTTGGGTGTGAGCTTTGCTATAACCGGCTTATCAGTGGCCTCTTTGACGGCCTTGACAACTTCATACACGTTCTCCAGCTTCTGGCCGATCTCCATGCCGTAACCTTTGGCGTGGGGGCAGCTGAGGTTCAGCTCAAAGGCATCCGCAACGTCGCTCAACCTCTCCGCCAGAAAGGCGAACTCCTCGGCTGTGCCACCGAAGATGGAGACGATGAGCGGGAAGTCGAAGGTGTAGCCCCCCACCATCTCCAGAAAGCCCTTCCAGCCGGGGTTTGGCAGTCCCATCGCGTTTATCAGGCCGTATGGGAGCTCGACTATGGTCGGGTTGTCGTAGCCTTTCCTCGGCTTGATTCCTATCGATTTCGTCACGACGCCCCCCGCCCCTTCCTCGTGGGCCCTTATCCACTGCTCCGGCACCTTGTCGTTTATCCCGGACGCGAGGATGAGCGGGTTCTCGAACCTTATCCCGAAAAGCTCGACCTCAAGGCTGGCCATTTTGACACCTCAATATCAAAAGAGCGCCAGACTATTAAGTTTTTGCCCAGGATCTTGAAAAGGTCTCTTTAGTGGCGGCGGGCGCGCCCGGGGGTGGGAACCCTCCACCGCCCGCTTCCACCGGGGCTCGCTCACCCCCGCTACCCCGGGAGCGCCGCACGTCCCGCCTACCGCTGCTCCCTTCCGGGCCTGGCGGGGTTCGGCGGGCAAAGGAGGTTAGCGGAGCCCTCCAGCTCCGCCTCCTCCACCGCCGGCCCCCCGGGACGAGGGATCACCGTTGTGCCCCGGCTTCCGCGGGCGGCTTCGGGAACCGCCCCCCGGGCTTCGACCCCGGCATATCGACGGTTTCCGGTTACAGGGGACGCCGAACCCCCCGGCCTAGCCCGCCGCCAGGTTTTAGTTTCCGGGCCAGATATATAAAGCTTTGGTAGGTCGGGAACCAAAGGTTGTCCACCTTTAGATTGAAAAATTTTCATAAGTTCTGCCGCTAACTCGTTCACAGGTGACGTCCAATGCGTCTTAATGAACATCCTATTCTAAAATTTAAACGCGGCAGGGAGGTTACGATATACTTCAAGGGGAAACCAATCACCGCCCACGAGGGTGAGCCGATCGCCGCGGCACTTCACGCCGCTGGAATACGGGTTCTGAACTACTCGAACAACCAGAAACGTCCGAGGGGCCTCTTCTGCGCCATCGGGAAGTGCTCCTCGTGCCTCATGATAGTAAACGGCATACCGAACGTCAGAACATGCATAACCCTCGTGGAGGACGGAATGAGAATAGAGCCCCAGAGGGGAAAGGCAAAGCTGCCGAAGGAGGCCAAGCTCCCGGAGTTCAGGGACGCGAAGGTAGTGAAGGCCGATATAGTGGTCATCGGCGGCGGGCCCGCTGGTTTGATGGCAGCTATTCACGCGGCCGATGCCAGGGCGAGCGTCGTTCTCCTCGACGAGAACCCCATACTCGGCGGCCAGCTCGTGAAGCAGACCCACAAGTTCTTCGGAAAGCGCGAGCAGTTCGCCGGGGTCAGGGGCGTTGAGATAGCGAAAATCCTGGAGGATGAGACCAGAAAGAGGGAGAACATCGAGATATTCCTTGAAACCTCTGCCGTTGGTATCTTCCAGGAGGGGGATGAAAAGCTCGTCCTCGGTGTGAGGAAGAACCGCGAGCTGATAGAGTTCCGCGGAAGGGCACTCATAGTGGCCACCGGTGCGATGGAGAAGATGATTCCCTTCGAGAACAACGATCTGCCGGGAATCTACGGCGCCGGGGCGATTCAAACGCTGATGAACACCTACGGCGTCAAGCCCGGTGACAGGGTTTTGATAGTCGGTGCCGGAAACGTCGGGCTTATCCTGGCGTATCAGCTCATACAGGCGGGCGTCGAGGTCAAGGCGATAGTGGAGGCGATGCCCAAGGTGGGTGGCTACTTCGTGCATGCTGCCAAGGTGAGGCGCCTCGGGGTGCCGATCCTCACTAGGCACACGATTCTGCGCGCGGAAGGGAAGGAGAAGGTAGAGAGGGCCATCGTTGCCCAGCTCGACGAGAACTGGAGGCCTATTCCTGGGACGGAGAAGGTCTTCGACGTCGATGTCATAGCCCTCGCCGTTGGGCTGAGGCCGAGCATCGAGCTCCTACACCAGGCCGGTTGCCAGATAAGGTTCGTCCGCGAGCTTGGCGGCCACGTCGCAGTCCGCGACAGTTGGATGGAGACCACAGTCAGGGGAATATTCGTTGCCGGGGACACGGCGGGGATAGAGGAGGCCACCACCGCCATGCTCGAGGGGAAGGTGGCGGGGATAGCCGCCGCCCTGCGGCTCGGAATAGCCGAGGAGAGCTGGGTGGAGGAGATAGAGAGGGCCCAGCGCGACCTTGAAGAGTTCCGCTCCGGGCCCTTCGGAAGGCACGTCGCCGAGGGGATAAGGAAGCTACTTGCGGAGGTCGGTGGAAATGTCTGAAGTTCCGGCTTACCTCAGGGAGGGCTACATAACTCCCGATGAGCTTTTCAGAATAATCCCGAAGCCGAGCGAGGAGAGATTGAGGGCGAGGCCCGTCGCCGTCCCGGAGTGCCCCCAGGAGATACCCTGCGCCCCCTGCAGGGAGATATGCCCGACCAACGCGATAAGCATGCCCACGCCGAACGACCTGCCGGTAGTCGACTACGAGAAGTGCATCGGCTGTTCCCTCTGCGTCCAGATATGCCCCGGGCTGGCCTTCTTCATGGTTCACTACGTCGGGGATAAGGCGAGAATAACGATGCCCCACGAGCTCCTTCCGCTCCCCGAGAGGGGCGAGGAAGTTGTTCTCCTCAACCGCGTGGGGGAGTCCGTAGGAAAAGGCAAGGTGCTCACCGTCGTTCCGAGGGAGAAGACGAAGGGGGACACGCCGATAATCATCGTCGAGGTGCCGATTGAGCTCGCGTGGGACGTGAGGGCCGTGAGGGTGGAGAGGTGATTGAAATGTCCGGAAAGGTAATCATCTGCCGCTGCAACGACGTCACCGTCGAGGAGATCGAGGCGCTCATCGATTCTGGCGTCACGGACATCGAGGAGATCAAGAGGCTCCTCCGCATAGGAATGGGCCCCTGCCAGGGGAGGACGTGCATACCGCTCGTGATGGCGATCCTCGCGAGGAGGACGGGCAAGACACCAGACGAGATACCTCTTCCACGGGCCAGGGTTCCGATAAGGCCCGTCCGCGTAGAGGTCATAGTGGGTGGTGCCGATGAGTAAAATAGCTATCATCGGCGGCGGAATAATCGGCGTTGCCACCGCCTACGAGCTGGCAAAGCTGGGAGAGGAGGTCATCCTCTTCGAGAAGAGCTACTTCGGCTCCGGCTCCACCTTCCGCTGCGCCACCGGAATCCGCGCCCAGTTCACGGACGAGGCCAACATAAGGCTCATGAAGCACTCGGTCGAGCGCTGGGAAAAGCTTGAGGAGGAGCTCGGCTTCGACATAAACTTCAAACAGACCGGCTATCTGTTCCTTGCGACGAGCGAGGAGGAAGTCGAGGGGTTCAGGAACAACATAAAGCTCCAGAACAAGTTCGGCGTCCCGACGAGGCTGATCGATATGGATGAAGCGAAGGAGATAGTCCCGATCCTCAACACCGAGCCCTTCTTAGCTGGAGCGTGGAACCCCAAGGACGGCAAGGCGAACCCCTTCAAGACTCTCTTCGCCTACCTCTTCCGGGCAAGGGAACTCGGCGTCGACGCGAGGGAGCACACTGAAGTTGTCGGCTTCGAACGTGAGGGGGATGTGATAACCGCAGTGAAGTATCGTAGCAACGGGAAGGTCGAGAGCGTTAAGGTCGACGCCGTCCTCAACGCGGCCAACGCCTGGGCGCCGCTCATCAACGAGATGGCCGGTTTGAAGCGCGACCTCGTGCCTATAACCGCCTACAAGCACCAGCTCGTCAAGACGGAACCGCTCGAACCCGGCCAGGCGGAGCCGCTGGTCTGCCCGCCGGGCTGGAATGACGCCTACATAATCCAGGACGGCGAGGACGGCGGAATAATCTGCGGTGCCGGGATAGAGCACAGAGCCAGGAGCCTCGACGACTACGAGCCGACTTACGACTTCCTCAGGGGCGTCCTCCGCTACGCAACGATGATAGCGCCTCCGCTCCGTTATGCTCACATCGTCCGCCAGTGGGCCGGCTTCTACGCGAAGACCCCGGACAGCAATCCCGCCATCGGGAAGCTCCTCGACAACTTCTACATCGCGGCGGGCTTCAGCGGTCACGGCTTCATGATGGCGCCGGCCGTTGCCCAGGCGATGGCGGAGCTTATGGCCAAAGGCCGCTCAAAGGTTTCGCTCGACTGGGAGTGGTACGACCCCTATCGCTTCGAGCGCTGCGAGCTCCGCACGAGCGCATTCCAGATAGGGTGAGGCCTTCCTTTTACCCCCAATTTTTGCCACCCCTGCGGCAAGAAAAAGGTTATAAAGGGGCTTCGATTAGCACCGTGAGGGTCATCATGAGAATAGTCTTTGATATAGGCGGTTCAGTTCTCGTTCCGGACGATCCAGACATCGATTTTATCAAGGCGATAGCGTACGAGCTCGTCAAGATAAGCGAGGATCACGAGGTGGCCGTCGTCGTCGGCGGCGGAAGGGTGTCGAGGAAGTACATCAGGGCCGCGAAGGAGTTCACGCCCAACGAGACCTTCAAGGACTACATCGGCATACACATCACGCGCGCCAACGCGATGCTCCTCATCGCTGCCCTCGGCGAGAAGGCATACCCGTTCATAATCCAGGACTTCCGTAAGGCCTGGGAGGTCATCCAGCTCAAGAAGATACCGATAATGGGCGGAACGCATCCGGGTCACACGACTGACGCCGTTGCAGCGCTCCTCGCGGAGTACCTCCAGGCCGACCTTCTCGTGGTTGTCACGAACGTGGACGGCGTCTACGACAGCGACCCTAGGAAGAACCCGGACGCGAGGAAGCTCGAGAGGATAACTCCGGAGCAGCTCGTGGAGATAGCGATGGAGGCAGAGAGCAAAGCGGGCGGAAGCGGCGTCGTCGATGCCCTGGCTGCGAAGTTCATCCAGCGGGGCAGGATAAGGACCTACATCGTCGGCAAGGAGGATGCCTACCACCTCTTCGATGTGGTGAGGGGCAAGCACCACGGAACTGTTGTGGAGCCTTAAGAGTTTTTTATTCTTTCCTCTGTCGTGACATGGTCTCTAGTAAGTCTCCTAATACGTCAATAGCCAAAGTTATAGAACTCGGATCTAAATCTTCTTCTGGGATATTCAAACCTGAAGGGTATCTACTTGAACTCTCATACTTGGTCAAACATAGGTGCAACGGGATTACAAATATAGGCTTTATTAGATCCATTACAATTTGAAGCATTTGATCAAGATTCAGGTTAGAAAGACTCTCTGGGAATGTAATCCCGGTTATTTCCTCTAATTCTTTTGTAGATAGAGCTATCTCTCCTTTTAAGTCTTCTAACCCATTTTCGAGTTTCGTTGATAAGGCTAGGTATTTTTCGGAGGTCATTCTTATACATGGATATTTGGGGCTCTTTAAGGATTTATCTGAGCTAGATTGGATGATTGTAGGTGGTCTTTCTCTATTAGTGGTTGAGTTCTCGTCCACACTACTCTCTCTAAATATCGACGCAATTAATTTAAGTGATTCTGTTATGAACTCTTTTTCTTCAATTGTTGCATTAGAATTTCGACTCATTAGATGTTCAATATTCTCGGCAACTCTCTCAAATAGCAGGGCAAGATATTCCCCCATTTTTCCATTATTAAATTCCCGAAAAACTTCATTCATATAATTAAAAAATCCTGAAAAATTATGCCCGAATGCTCGCGGTTTGGTATAATTCTTGGCTCTCTTTATTAACGAAATACATCTACCATAGCCTCTTTTCCGGTCATTCCGCTCATCAATAAGACTGGAAAAACTCACCATGGCCCCAACAAAAGTGGACATAAAGTAAGCCTTTAGTGCCTTTTCAGAGGCCTGTTGAAGAGAGTAAATTATTCTCTTCTTTATTTTATCCGACATTGAAGATGAGGTACTTTCGAGGCTATATAAAACCATCTTAGCCAATTCAAGGTCAGCTCTAGCTTCCTTTAATAACTCATCCGAAATATCAATCAAATCTCTTTGTTCCATCGCATATCACATTTGATTGTTAGGTTGAAATTTTTATGCATTACGCATTCTACAGAGGCGATCTCAATCCTTTTATACCTCCTCCCCCTTCTCCCTCCGGTGGTGTCCATGAAAATCGTGGTCGTCGGTTCTGGAACAGCGGGAAGCAACTTCGCACTCTTCATGCGCAAGCTCGATAGGAAGGCCGAAATAACCGTCATAGGGAAGGAACCCACGATGCAGTACTCCCCATGCGCCCTGCCCCACGTGATAAGCGGCACGATCGAGAAGCCTGAAGATGTCATCGTCTTCCCGAACGAGTTCTACGAGAAGCAGAGGATAAACCTCATGCTCGGCACCGAGGTCCAATCAATCGACCGCGAGAGGAAGGTAGTGGTCACCGATAAGGGAGAAGTCCCCTACGACAAGCTCGTCCTAGCGGTCGGCTCCAAGGCCTTCGTTCCGCCGATAAAGGGCGTTGAGAACGAAGGCGTCTTCACCCTCAAGAGCCTCGACGACGTGAGGAAAATAAAGGCTTACATCGCCGAGAGGAAGCCGGAGAAGGCCGTCGTCATCGGCGCCGGCTTAATAGGCCTCGAAGGGGCCGAGGCATTCGCGAAGCTCAGCATTGAGGTTCTCGTCGTCGAGCTGATGGATCGCCTAATGCCGACGATGCTGGACAAGGATACTGCAAAGCTCGTCCAGGCAGAGATGGAAAAGCACAGCGTTTCCTTCCGCTTCAATGAGGGAGTCAGCGAAATAGTTGGAAGCCCCGTTAAGGCCGTCAAGATAGGCGACGAGGAAGTTCCCGCCGATTTGGTTCTCGTCGCCACCGGCGTCAGGGCCAATGTTGACCTCGCCAAGAAGGCCGGCCTCGAGGTCAACAGGGGAATAGTTGTAAACGAGCACCTCCAGACGAGCGATCCAGATATTTACGCGATAGGCGACTGCGCAGAGGTGGTTGATGCAGTCACCGGGCAGAGAACGCTCAGCCAGCTCGGGACGAGTGCGGTCAGGATGGCCAAAGTCGCGGCCGAGCACATAGCGGGCAAGGACGTATCGTTTAGGCCCGTCTTCAACACGGCAATAACTGAACTCTTCGGCCTCGAGATAGGCACCTTCGGAATCACTGAGGAGAGGGCGAAGAAGGAGGGCATCGAAATAGCCGTCGGCAAGTTCAAGGGCTCGACCAAGCCCGAGTATTATCCGGGCGGAAAGCCAATAACAGTAAAGCTAATCTTCAGGAAGTCCGACAGGAAGCTCATCGGGGCACAGATAGTCGGCGGCGAGCGGGTCTGGGGCAGGATAATGACGCTCTCCGCTCTGGCGCAGAAGGGAGCAACGGTGGAGGACGTCGTCTACCTCGAGACCGCCTACGCTCCACCGATAAGCCCGACGATTGACCCGATAAGCGTTGCGGCCGAGATGGCCCTCAGGAGGTTCCGCTGAGTTTCTTTTCTCTCCTTATGCTGTTGAAACACCAACAAAGTTTAAGTGTTCTCCCGACAACTTGAGTTTCAGGTGATGACATGAAGGTCGAAGAGAGGGATAGGATCCTGCTCGGACTTGGAACCGGTGTCCTTCTGGCCTCATCGCTGAGGGTCTTCGTTGCCGGTGCCTACTCAAGCCTCGAAAAGACGTTCTTCTACGGAATGAACTTCCCGTCTGGAATCGGGATACTGCTCTTCATCATAGCGGCCTTTCTCGTCGGGCGGATGAGCAGGAAGGCCGGTGCACTGGTAATGGCCGCCTACGCGGTGGCTGTGCTCATCACGGATGCAACCGAATACACACACCTCATCGCTGCCTTCGCCCTTCCCGTAGCTCTTGCACTCGTTAAGGAGCTCGACGTCAAGTACCTCGCGATGGGCCTCGTTGCAGACCTGGGCCTCCGCGTCCTGGCCGTTGGCGGCGAACCCATTGACTTCCCGTACACTAGGGTTATCCTCGCACTGCTGCTCCTCCTCGGGGCCTACGCCCTCCGGAGGGAACCCGGGACGCTGAAGAAGCCCGGCTTCGGCCTCTACGCCTTCGCGGCGTTGCTTGAGCTGGGCCTCATATACCCGAACGCCATCATGCGCTACTCTGGCTTTAACGTCTACTACCTCCCCCAGTTCATCGGCTTCTCCTTCGTGGTGGCTCTTGCGATTCTGCTTGGCCCGTACCTCTCGAAGAAACCGGAACTGGCTGCAGTCCTCCTGATCCTCGGTTTGGCCTCGCTCTTCGTGAAGCCGGCCGGACTGGTCGGTCTCCCCTTGGCCCTCGCCTCTGCCATAGCCCTCGTTGAGGGCGCAAAGGGCAGCAGGGGCGGCGTCATCGGGGCGGTCTACCTCTTCTTGACCGCCACGCTCGGCATAGGCGCCTACGTGGGCAGGGACATCGGTCTGGCCTTCATGGAGGACAGGCTCGAGGCGCTGATCCTCGCGGCGGCGGTGATATACGCCCTGAGCGCCTACGGGAAGAACCCCAAGACCAAGCTTCCAAGTCCCAAGGAGATTGCCGGTTCCCTGGTGGGTCTCGCGGTGGCGGCCGTTATAGTGCTGGCGCTCTTCAACGCGGGCCCGACCTATGAGCCGGCGAAGAAGGAAGTCCTGATCTGGACGTACAACGTCCACCAAGGCTTCGGGCCCTACGACGGAACCTTCAACGGCTACGAGCTTGTCAACCTCCTCAAAGAGCAGAAACCCGACATCTGGGCGGCTCAGGAGGTCGTCGGGGGGATGATAGGGAACGGCTACCAGGACGTGCCGCTCCTGATCTCAGCTCACCTCGGCTATGCCTACGAGTACAAGCCTGCCGCTGAGGGCACCTACGGCATAGCGGTCTTCTCCCACTGGCACATGAGGACTGAAGGCGAGCTGAACCTCGAGAGCGTCGGCCAGGCGAGGCCGGCCCAGAAGGTCTCGATAGAGGAGCTCGGAATTACCCTCGTCAACGTCCACATGGGGCTGAGCGAGGAAGAGCGCGCGATGCAGGCGGAGGAGCTGATAAAGTTCGCCGAGGCTTCCCCAACGGCCCAGATCATAGCAGGCGACACCAACGCAGAGCCTGAGGAGAAGGCCATAGAGATACTCACGCGCGACTACCGCGATGCCTTCGAGGAGAGGCCACCCTACACGTTCCTCTGGGAGCGCAACGGGGTTAGAGACGAGGAGAACATAGACTACATCCTGCTCAGAAAGGGCTGGCCTGCGGAAGTGAAGGACTACGGCTGCCTCTGTGATGTGGAAGTTTCCGACCACAGGCCCGTGTGGGCGCTGGTGGAGCTCCCGTGAGCTTTTTAGCCTTTCTCCCCAATTTTCCACCATGGGGCGACCAACGAGGACAAGGGTCAGCAAGCTGATGGCCTACATCCTGAGGCACTCGCCGGAGGAGTTCGGGCTAAAACCGGACATGGAGGGCTTCGTTCCCCTCGGTGAGCTCGTGAATGCTCTCAGAACAGTCTATCCAGGCGTTGGAGAGGACTTCGTGCGCGAGATCGTTGCGAACGACCCAAAGGGCCGCTACGAGATCAGGGGCGATAAAATCCGCGCCCGCTACGGCCACAGCTTTCCGGTGAGCTTGAACCACGAGGAGGACACGGAGAGTCGCTTTCTGTACCACGGGACGCCGAGGAGGAACCTGCCCTCTATTCTCCGGGAAGGCCTGAAACCTATGAAAAGGCAGTTCGTCCACCTGAGTACGAGCAAAGACGAGGCCCTAGAAACGGGCAGGAGGCACGGGAGGGACGTGGTTCTTCTCGTGATAAACGCCGACTGCCTTAGGAGGAAAGGGCTGAGGATTTACAGGGCCGGGAAGAACGTGAGGATAGTCGAGAGGGTCCCGCAGGACTGCATTACTATGGAGATCTGAGTCACGATGGCCCATTTTAATGCGTCCGAACCGGAATCATCCCAACGTTTGGTTCTAAATTCGAACTAATTCTCCGGCCGATATTTAAAGTCACCGAACCAGATTTTTGATGTGATGCATCACGCGAAAAATTTTCATTAAAGTACGGATGAAGCATCTAAAAAGCGCGTTCTATTCCTAAAGATGCACGGCAGGATATCCCTGTGAAACCGATATGTTGAGTATGTTGCAGTTGGTGGTGTTAATTCCAAGATAGCACGAAAATTTTATAACTGTGACAGTGCTCACTTTTGGCTTGAGATGACGGGAGTACTATCCCGGATGAACATAATTGAACGTAGGTGAAGTGGAATGAAGAAGACAGTGGTAGTACTTGCCCTCCTGTTGGTTGGGCTGATGGTGGGAACGGCCGCGGCTGCGCCGAATCCCGGCAGGGCTTACAGTGCAGTTGGCCCCAAGGACTACGGCCTCCTAAGCCCTAGCCTCTTCAAGAAGATACAGAGCATAAACTCGGACCAGGAGGTCAGTGTTATCTTAATGTTCCACGACCAGGGTTCAAAGAACAGGGCCCTGAGGCAACTCAAATCCATGGGAATCAAGGTGAAGTACAACTACAGGGTGATCCCGGCACTGGCAGTGAGGATGCCTGCCGAGGAACTCCTGAGGATATCCGGGTTTGGAGATTCATTGATTTCTGGTATTCAGTTTGTCCAGGAGGACTACAAGGTTAAGGTGGCCGTTGACACCGAGGGCCTCGACGAGTCGGCCGCTCAAGTCATGGCCACCAACATGTGGAACCTCGGATACGACGGTTCGGGAATCACCATCGGTATAATAGACACCGGAATCGACGCCTCTCATCCAGACCTCCAGGGCAAGGTCATCGGGTGGAAGGACTTCGTCAACGGTAAAACCACTCCCTACGACGACAACGGCCATGGAACCCACGTCGCCAGCATAGCTGCCGGAACCGGTGCCGCCAGCAACGGCAAGTACAAGGGTATGGCCCCTGGAGCCAAGCTTGTCGGCATAAAGGTTCTCAGCGGAGAGGGAAGCGGCAGCATCTCGGACATCATAGCCGGCGTTGACTGGGCGGTTCAGAACAAGGACAAGTACAACATCAGGATCATCAACCTCTCCCTCGGCTCGAGCCAGAGCTCCGATGGAACGGACTCCCTCAGCCAGGCCGTTAACAACGCCTGGGACGCTGGCATAGTCGTCTGCGTTGCAGCAGGAAACAGCGGGCCCGACAAGTACACCGTCGGTTCTCCGGCCGCCGCCAGCAAGGTTATCACCGTCGGTGCCGTTGACAAGAACGATGTTATAACAGACTTCTCCAGCAGGGGACCGACGGCCGACGGCAGGCTCAAGCCGGAAGTTGTTGCCCCAGGCAACTGGATTATCGCGGCTAGGGCCAGCGGAACCCAGCTCACCGACGTCACCATCGGCGACTACTACGTTGCCGCCCCGGGAACAAGCATGGCAACGCCGCACGTCGCTGGAATTTCGGCACTAATCCTCCAGGCTCACCCGAGCTGGACCCCTGACCAGGTTAAGAAAGCCCTAATTGAGACCGCTGACATAGTCAAGCCCGATGAGATAGCCGACATCGCCTACGGTGCCGGTAGGGTAAACGCCTACAAGGCTGCCCACTATGACAGCTACGCCAAGCTTACCTTCACAGGCTACGTCTCCGACAAGGGCCAGGAGAGCCACCAGTTCACGATAAGCGGCGCCTCCTTCGTTACGGCTACGCTCTACTGGGACAACAGCAAGAGCGACCTTGACCTCTACCTCTACGACCCGAACGGCAACCAGGTTGACTATTCCTACACAGCCTACTACGGCTTCGAAAAGGTCGGCTACTACAACCCCACGGCCGGAATCTGGACTATAAAGGTCGTCAGCTACAGCGGCAGTGCCAACTACCAGGTCGACGTCGTCAGTGATGGAAGCCTCGGTCAGCCGAGTAGTGGCGGGGACAACGGAGGGGATAACGGCGGTAGCGGAGGAAGCCAGCCGATCGTTGACGAGAAGACCTTCACCGGCTACGTCCACGACTACTACGACACCTCTGACACATTCACCATGACCGTCAACAGCGGCGCCACCAAGATAACAGGAGACCTAACTTTTGACACGAGCTACCACGACCTTGACCTCTACCTCTACGACCCGAACCAGAACCTCGTCGACCGCTCCGAGAGCTCAAACAGCTACGAGCACGTCGAGTACACCAACCCCGCCCCCGGAACCTGGTACTTCCTCGTCTACGCCTACAGCACATACGGCTGGGCGGACTACCAGCTCGACGCCAAGGTCTACTACGGCTGAAGCTTTTTTAACCTTCTTTTCTTTTCTCCGCCGAGGTGATTTGAATGAAATCAAGGCTTCTGGTGCTGGCAATAATCCTCCTCGTATCCTCGTCGGTTCCGGTTGGTGCTGTAGGCTTTGAGGAAAAGCCCTACGTTTACATCCCCACCGTGCCCGAGACGGCTTTTTCTGTTCTTGCCCTCTACCGGGTGGGGGATTATTCTCACGTCCTGGAGGGCTGTGAGTGGCTTCTCCAGCTCAAGACTCCCTTCGATTCCTGGGGGAGGACCTACGGGGCCGAACACGAGGCCAAGTTCACCGGTTTGGCCCTCATGGCGCTCATAAGGGGAGAGAGCATAGCGCGGGGAAGGTACTTCGACACGATCAACGGGGCGGCCTACTGGCTGATATTCAAGCAGAACCCCGACGGCTCCTGGGAGGATTATACCGGGACTGCAATAGCGATCGTGGCTCTCCAGGAGTTCCTGAACAGCAAATACATCGACCCTAAACTCCCCAAGTTTAAGGACCAGGTGAAAAAGGCCGTTGAAAGGGGTAAAGCCTGGCTCTCCACCCACCCGCCGAGGAACGATGAGGAAAGAATCTTTGGCTACATGGCGCTCCACGAGAAGGGGGAGCTTAAAAAGCTCCAGGACAGTCCGTTCAAGTACTTCGCCCTAGCGTATCTCGGGGAAAGGCCAAGCATCCCGAAAAATGAAACACCAAAAAACGCCCTTGAAGCGGCGCTCCTCCTCTACGCGACTGGGGACGAAAAGTACCATCAGGCTCTCCTGGGCATGGAGCACTTTGGCTTCTGGGGAACCCTGCGCTACAACCCGGTGGAGCTCATGGACGCCTCAAGGATCAGCGGTTTCGAGGATCTTCGAGAGGTAGCGTGCCCATACCTGGCTAGGATAAAGCCCCAGATAAAATTTGAGTGGGAGAAGGTCGTCTACGCGAGGTACTTCCTATCCTGCGGGATGAAGGCTGACCTCCCCAACGAGTCATCCTACTCCTCCTTGAAGCCCTGGCAGGTGGCCGAAATAGCCAAGATCAAGGCCCTGCTCGGGGAACCTTACGGGGACGAGGTCAATTACCTCTTGACACACAGAAACGGAAGCTCCTGGGGGGACTTCTACAACACGGAATACGTCATCTGGGTTCTCTACGAGCTAAACGTGAGCACCGACTACAGCGGACCGCTCAACTACCTCGAGTCAACCCTCAGCAACGACTCCCCGACCTACTACTACGCCTACGCACTGGTTGTCTTCAAGGAGTTCAACAGAAGCGATGCCCTCAACAGGGCCCTCTCAATCCTGAGAGAGAGACAAGGGCCCAACGGCGGATGGGGCTACACAGTCGGCTCCCCAGAGGGCATAAAGTCAACGGCTACTGTTCTCTGGGCACTCGAAAAGGCCGGGCTCGGAGACAGCGACCTCTACACCAAGGGAAGGGAGTTCCTCAAAGGGGCACTCTACGTTAAGTTGCCAGTTCCAGAAATGGAAAACGGTACGTTCAGGGTGGAGAACTCAACGATCCTCCTAGTGAGGGACGGAAAGTATGCCGGAAACACTACCGGAACTATTAAAACAGACGGCTTGGACGGAACGGTCTACATATACAACGAAAAGAACCCACTGGCAATTGGTGCCGTTTCAATAAACGGCTTCAACGCAGAAAAGCCGTGGAGGGGAAACGAGAAACAGTACCTGGCCCTCGTCCTCCTGACCGTTGGGATTCTGGGGGCGTTCTACGCGGTTGTCAAGATAGAAAACCGGAAAAGGAAGGGGTGAAACCCTTTCTTTTTTCATGTGGTCGACGCTTCCTCGTCGTTGTAGAGTTCGTCGCCGACCGTTATTCTCTCCTCGAAGCCCTTCGAGCCTTCGAGTGTCTGGATCCTGAACATGTAGCTCTTGTACCAGTTGTAGGACGGCTTGACCTTCACCGGGAGGAGCTTCCAGGCGCGCGTCTCCTCCTCGTAGCCCCAGTTGACGTACTCGTTGAAGTTCCTGATTATGTCGGTGATCACCACGTTGAACTCATTGAGGAGCAAGCGCTGAATCTCGCGCCACTTGTCGAGGGAACTCTCGCGCCTCGTTATGCCGAAGTAGCCAGCGCAGCCGGGACCCTTGAGGGTCGCGATTCCCCTTCCAACGAAGGCCCTTATCGCTTCAACGGTCTCAGGTGGATCCGTGATGAAGGTGTCGAACTTGTGGAGCGCGTAATCGGGCAGGGGTTCGCGGAGGTCGAAGGTGAACATCTCGATGTTCTCGTAGCCGAGCTCGTTCGCGGTCTTCTCGATGAACTTGACAAGGCGCTCATCGATGTCGAGGACGGCTATCCTCTTGGGAAGGCCGGAGAGCATCAGCGCTATGCTCGTGAGGTCGTCGTCGCCGAGGACGAAGACCTCCTTGTTCTCGAGGTCGCCCCGGGTGTGCATCAAAGCGATCCTTGCGACGGTCGTCTCGGGCGTAACGTAGGCCTGGTCGAAGTCGTGCTTCGGCTGCGGGCGATCCTTGACTATCTCCTTGAACTGCTCGAGGAGGTCGCTGAAAGCCGAAAGCTCAACGGTCTTGCCCTCGCAGTGGGAGCAGGTGTAGTCCTTCCTCGCACCGATCCCATACTTCTCAACGAGCTTCTTCCCGCTCTCGGTCAGGACGACGTTCGGGCCATCGAAAGCAACGTACCCCATCTCGTGGAGGGCAGTTATAACGGCCACGACCAGCGGGAGCGGCTCCTCGCTGAGATCCACGATCCTCCACACGTCACCGCTCGCCTGTATCGCGCTCAGAACGTTCTCGATGGTTCTCTCGTAGAGGGGAATGCTCGTCTTCTCCTTAACCTTCTCAACTATCTCCATCATCGCAAGCACCTCCAGAAGGATTTGCTTCGTGGACGGGGTTAGGGTGGGCTTCTTTTAAGGTTTTCCCAGCGGCAAGTTTAATAAGCCGGCCCGCGATTGGCCCTCGATGATAAGGCAGATAGGAGAGGACTTCGTCAAGCGGTATCGGTTGCAGTACAACCTCGAGGCCCTCGAGAGGGTTAGGGGAGAAATCGGGGAGGGGGCCTATTCTCGCCTTAAGGATCTCATCGAGTACCGCCTGACGGGAGAGGAATTCGACCGCTCCCCGCTAGGCGTGAAAATAGCCCTCGCCTTCTCGGCCGGCTCCGACAGCACAGCCGCCCTCAAAATCCTCCGCTGGGCTGGCTTTGACGTGGTTCCCGTTACCGCAAAGTTCCCCCAGATGAACGAGCGCGTGATCGAGAAGGCCAGGCGCGAAGGGGCCGTTTTCGTGGAGATCCCTAACTACCTCGACGTGATAACCGCCCAGATGGAGAAGGGTGCGCCGATATGCGGGAAGTGCCACTCCATGGTCATGAAGGCCGTTGAGGACTACGCGAGGGAGAGGGGAATAAAAATCCTCGCCTCTGGTGACCTTCTGAGCTCCGGCCTAATTTCAATCTACCGCTCCGGAGACCTAGTGATCCTCAACCTTCCCGCCTTCCTCGCCCTCGACAAGGCCGAGATAATCGAGCTCATCGGGGGGAAGTACGATCTCAGGTTCGGCTGCCCGCTCCTGAGGGAAGCCTTCAGGAGGGCCCCGTCGGTGAGGCGCTTTGCAATACAGCGGGTCTTGAGGGAGCTCAGGGCCAGGGCAATAACGCCCGAGATAGCGGAAAAACTGATACTTGACATCCTCTCACCGTAACTACCCACTTCTGACCCAAAAGGTTTAAATTTGTCTTCCCTAACTCCGGCCAGGTGGTGAATAATGGTCACGAAGGAAGACGTTGAAAAGGTCGTTAAGGGCATCGTTGACGAGAAGTTCGTCAAATCCATCGAGGTGGACGAGAAGGGTAACGTCACCGTAACCCTCACGAAAGATACCCCCGACATCGATAACGTCCTCATCAAGCTCCACTCCGAGATTGGGAAGCTCGAGGGCGTCGGTTTGATAACGATAAACCGCGAGAGGGAAGTCAAGGAAGGCGGAGAGAACGTCGAGCTCAAGAAGGAGCTTATCCTGGAGAGGCTCAAGGAGGTCATCGACCCGGAGATAGGCATAGACGTGGTCAACCTCGGCCTCATCTACGAGCTGGAGATAAGGCCGGACAACACGGTCTACGTCAAGATGACAATGACTACTCCGGGCTGTCCAATGACGATGTGGATTCTCAGGGCTGTAGAGGACAAGATACTCGAGATTCCGGGCGTCAAGGACGCGGAAATCGAGCTCACCTTCGACCCTCCGTGGAGCCCGGACATGATAAGCCCGGAGTACAAGAAGAGACTTGGCCTCTACTGACCAACCCCGACGATATCTGTTCACTGAGGTTCCTTCTCTCGCTCTTTTCTACAGGTTTTTCCAGTTCTACCGTTTTTCTCCCGACGAAAACTTTATATTCGTCCAAGTTCACCTAAAAGCGGTGATGTTCCATGGCGTGGAAGGTTACGGTTGACCAGGACACCTGCATTGGTGACGCCATCTGTGCAAGCCTCTGCCCGGACGTCTTCGAGATGGGCGACGACGGAAAGGCCCACCCGATAGTCGACACCACCGACCTCGAGTGCGCCCAGGAGGCCGCTGAGGCCTGCCCGGTCGGCGCTATAACCCTTGAAGAGGCCTGAAGCCTCTTCTTTTTCCTTCTCATTGATAACCCGTTTCTGAAGTTCCCTACTGTCTCAATGGATCATGTTGGCCCCGCTTTTTGACGCTTTGGGGAGAAAGGGGAATTTAAAAGAAATCAATCGAGCGCCAGGTTGAACTTCTTCGCCTGCTCCAGCACGTACTCCCTTATCTCCCTCGCTTTAGGAAGCTCCGCGACTATCTCGCCGTTCTCTATGAGCGGCTTCAGGAGCGGCTCGACCTTTGCCCCGCAGACCGGGCAGCGTTCGAGCTTCTTGTCGGCCGGAACACGGTGGTAGTGGCCGTTCTCGCAGCGGTATATCTGTTTCCTCCCGCTGAGCTTGCCGCGCTTGGTGACCGGTTTTCCCTCAACCTCAACTATATCAAGGGAGAAATCCACGGGTTTGGCACTTGCTATTGAGCCGCCGACACCGAAGGCATCGGCAACGTCCGCAAGCTCCCTGAGGCTCTCCTCGTTGAGCCCTCCACTGAGGAATATCTTGACGTGCTCGTAGCCGCGAAGGTCGAGCTCCCAGCGAACCTCTTCCACTATGCGCCTGAAGTTGCCCCTCCTGGAACTCGGGGTGTCTAAGCGGACGGCGTTGAGCCTCTCGCCGAGGGCCTCTGCAGCCATCAGCGCCTCGAACTTCTCGTCGCAGAAGGTGTCCACCAAAGCGGTTCTCGGAACCTCCGGGGGCATTACCTCATCGTAGTACTTCCAGGCCTTCACCTGGTCGCCCACCGTTATAATGAGGGCGTGGGGCATGGTTCCAACGGGCTTCTCTCCCATCATCTCCGCTCCCAGGACTCCAGAGACGCCGTCGCAGCCGCCTATGAAGGCTGAGCGGTCTATCATTGGGGCTATGGCAGGGTGCATGTGCCTTATTCCGAAGGAGTAGACCGGCTTGAACTTGGCCGCTATCTTGGTTCTCAAAGCTGCCGTCGCTATGCCGCTCGCCTGGCTGAGCATTCCGAGCAGAGCCGTCTCGTAGATCCCGAACTCCTCATAAAACCCCTCTATCTGGAGAACCGGCTCGTAGGGATGGAAGATTGTGCCTTCGGGCATCGCGTAGACGTTCACCGGAAGGCCTTCGAGGAGCTTTGCAACTTCCTCAATTCCGGCCAAAACTCCCCACTTCCAGCCGTGGGGCAAAGAGGTCGTCGTCACGTCAGCGAAGACTTTCCTGTGGATGCCCTTTTCTTCCAGAATCTTCTTTGTCCTGATGAAGTAGACATCTGTCGTTTTTCCCGCCCTTATATCGTCCTCATGGGCGATGTAGAAGTCGCGCATTTTCATCACCGGTAATAGTTGGCGCTCAGAGTTTAAGGGTTTCGCGGGGAATAGCGGAAAGGCACCTCCGCAGGTTCTCCCATTTCGATCCTGTGGAGCTCCCTCCTGTAGGCCTCTAGGGGCTTATCCTCGACCCTCAGGTAGCCGGCGAAGGTTCTGGGCCTCTTCTCCAGCCCGTCGAAGAACTCCGGATAGCGTTTGTCCCTGACTATGTGGTGGTCGAGGATTACTTCCGCGTTCGTCTCGCGGATTATCTCGTTCAGATTCTTTATCCCGGTCTCCCAGCTCCCCTCGGCGCGCTTTCCGAGGTAGGTCGGCGGCCCGCCGGTTATTAGCATGTCGGGGTTCTTCTCGACTATCCACCCTATCGCTTTCCTGTTCAGGAGCTGTATGTCGCTGGCGTGGATTAAGCGAGAGCCGTCGTCGATGAGAACCATAACAACAAAACCGAGCTTCGAGCCCTCGTTCCCGTGCGGAACCGCCGGCGAGAACTCAAGCGTGACTCCTCCGAGGTCGAAGGTTCTCCCGTCGGCGAACTCTATCTTTTCCGCTATCGGCTCGGCGTTCTTGAGGAAGGCCCAGGAGCGCTTCTTCTGGCTGAAGTTTATGTTTTCCTTTGGATGCTTGATGAAGAGGAGCTTACCTTTGTAGATCTCCCTCGCGTATTCCTCGCTCGAGCTCTCGTAGAGCCCCTCGAAGAAAGGGGTATGGTGGTCGTAGTGGTAGTGGGAGATGGTCACAACGTCGGCCCTTTTAGCATATCCCTGGAGCTTTCTCCTCATCCGCTGGAGCGTATCGAGCTCCACCTTCGCTGGTGGAAGGCCGTAGCGCTTCGGGCCGAGGGCGACGCCAGGGTCGATGAGGATTTTTAAGCCAGAGGTCTCAACGAAGGTCGCCAAACTCCTCACGCCAAGGCTCTCGCTTGCGAGGGGGATGACGCGCATTCTATCACCCTAGGGATATCCGGGACAATGCTTAAAACCCCTGGGGTGGTATCTTACTTTCGATGGGGGTCTACAGGACGGCAATCGTCCCGATTGTAATACTGTTTCTGATCACGGGTGTGGTAGGACATAACACGGGCAGGCTTAGGGAACTCCCCGTCGTCGGGGAGCCGTGGGACGACCTGACGACAAAGCTCATCAACGGCTTCTACGAGGCCACGGGGATATACCTTGGAACGTTGGGCAGTTTCAATCAGAAATTCGTCGATCACATACCCCTGCAGGCTTACGACATGGAGCTCAACAAGCCAAAGGACTCGTACCGTTATCCCTACTGGACCTACACCAGCTTCCCTCGGGAAAAACTGCCCAGTATACTGAACTCAACCACCGTCCAGAGGTTCATAGACTCGGTAATAGAAGAGGCCGAGGGAAGGGTAAGGGGGCTCAACGTGTCACAGGATCAGTACCTGCTCTACCTTAGGGGCACGGCGTACGAAGTTATGGCTGAGAGGGCGAATTACTGCGCTGGAGGCCCGACCAAGGATCCACGCTACGTTGTCACCCACTGCGGGGACTGTGACGACTGGCACGTAGTTGCCTACGCCTTGATCTCTAAAATAAATCGCCAGTACGGGGTTAAGGCCAGGTACTTCCTCACATCCACCGTTGGCCATGCTTTCCTGACCGTATACTACCCTGAAGATGGAAAATGGGAGCTCTACGACTGGTTTCCTCCCATAGGGGTGCCGGCCTTTGATGTTAGCAGGGTTCAGATAAAATGCGAGAGTATTAGGAACAGGATGCTACCCGACGGGAAAAACGTTGCTTTAAATGGGTACTGCCCCCTCGTATTTGGGATTTCGAAGGATGAGTGTGTTTTCAAGATAAGGCGCTTTGAGAGCTTTGGGAGGATGCACGACTTCTACAGCATCTACGGGGAGGGGACCATAAAGCACCTCTACGAGCTCCCGTCCCTCAGGTACGTGGAGGGAAAGGAAATACGGAGGATCTGGAATTGAGTGCTGTTAGGGTCTCATCAGAGAAACTTCGTGAAGGGAGAGAAATCTTTGGTGTCACGATTTTTCCCTCCATGAAGAGCTCGGTAGAACCTCCATGTGCCTGAGCTTTAGAACGTCCCTGAGCGGACCTAAAACTTCCCCAGCCTTTAAGAGCACTCCTGCACCGAGGAGTATTACTGCAAAAATGAGCCTTGCCCTAGCAAGCCCTACCCAGTCCACGACGAAACCGTAGATGAAGTAGAACCCACTCATGGCCAACGCTGAGACCATCGAGTAGATTGACATCATCGTAGCCCTCTTCTCGCTGGGAATTCTGTGCTGGAGTTCTACACCGAGGTTGAAGCCAAAGGCCGTGTGAACAATCGTAACGATGATTCCAAGGGCGATTATCCAGAGGGGGTTTTGATAGATGACGGAGAGGGCAGTTAGGACTGGGACGATGACGGGGGCGAAGGAGTAGGCTTTGACGCTCCATGAGTCCCTTAAGCGTATTCCGATGAGTTTTGGAATGACTTTTACGATGGCTTCAATGATGCCGAGGATTCCGAGGGTGCCCATGAGGGTGGTTTTGAGGCTTTTGGCGAGTATGTCGCCCAGATACGGCTCGAAGAATTGCCTAAACTGGTTCGTGGCCATGACGACGGTTATGGAGAGGATTATTAGCCAGAGGAGTTCGGGCCGGCGGATTTCTTTGAAGCTCTGGAGGGTGTGGCTTAGGTAGGAGCGTTCGGGCTTCTGGAACTCATACTCCGGAATGGTGAGGGCTACTATGAGCGTCCCTATTTCGAGGATGAGGGTTAGGGCTAAGGGGAGGGTGAAGCCGTAGAGTTGGGCGAGGATTCCTCCAACGGCTACGGTTAGGGCGGTTAAAGGCAGGGTTATTGTTTTTACGTCCCTCATTACGGCCCTGTATTCTTTCTCCCTGCCGAGGTGTTTGAGGTTGTCAAAGAGCCATGCTTGGAGGCTTCCGCTCATGAATGCGACTGCGAGGGGTGTTATTATGGAGTAGGCGATGAGCATTGGGAAGTTTTTGAGGAATATGAGGATTAGGGTTCCGATTGGGTAGAGGGTGAGGCTGATTAGGACGCTGGTTTTTCGGCTGATTTTGTCGGCTACTACTCCTGTTGGAACTTCGAAGAGGAAGGTTCCGATGGTTGATATGGCTATTGCCGTGCCTATTTGAGCGTATGTGAGGCCTTTTGAGAGGTAGTAGATGATGAGGATGTTTCCAACAAAGCCTGTGTTGAGCAGGGCGAAGAACAGCTTGTACCGCTTAATCAAGTCCACGTGATTTCACCCCTGTTTACCACCGCTGGTTCAAGTTAAATTTTTTGCGATAGAGTTCAGGGCAGGGCTAAGCTTATTAAGCCTCCAGTCGGGATAGGGTTTGGAGGATACCGTCTAATGGGCTATCGGTGGCCTCTCAAAATCTTCCTTTGGGTGAAAGAAGGCCGTATGGAGGGGTTCCGACCAGAACCACCTGTGATGAGTGTCATCCCTCCTGAGCGGATGAGGAGATTATCCCCACCTGAGGTGGTCCAATGTTCGGTTTCCTGAGAAGGAGTCGAGAAAAGCGCGGGCCCTTCGTGTACCTCAGCGAGCCCACCTTCCTCTACAAGACCGCAACCGAGAAAACGATCCTGGAGATAATAGAGGAAAAGCTCGGCTCAACGAACGTGCTGGTTCCCTCGAACTACGGGCTGAGGGACACCAGCGGAAGGATAAAGGAGGCCGAAGCCTTCGTTGCTGTTGCGGTTCTCGGAAAGTTCACGTCCCTCGTGGCGAGGGAGGTCAGGCTTGCCCGGGAGCAGGGGGTGAAGGTCTTCACACTCCTGATAGCCAGGGACGGGGACGAACTCGTCTACCTGTGGACGGAGGGTGTTCCCGAGGACGTTGAATGGCTTGACGAAGACGAGACGATGGAGTTCACGAAGATGTTTGTAAACGCGGAGTTCATGGACATACTCAAGCACGGGTTCCTCGTGGGATCAAGAAAAAGAGAATGGTGATCAGGCGTTTGAGGTCTTCCCCTGGATGTACTCGTGGATGGCCTTTGCTGCCCTCTTTCCATCGCCCATAGCGAGGATGACGGTCGCCTCCCCCCTTATCGCGTCTCCACCGGCAAAAACGCCGGGAACGCTCGTCATGAGGTTCTCGTCGACGACCAGGGTACCGTTGGGGTTCGTTTTCAAACCGGTAGCCTCGCTTATTATCCTGTTGGGTTCGAGGCCTATCGCTATGATCACAGTGTCGGCCTCGAGGGTAACGTACTCGCCGGTGCCGACTATCTTCCTCTTCCCGCTCTTGTCGCGCTCCTCGAGCGGCTTCATCCTCTCGAACTTAACCGCCCTCACCTTCCCGTCCTCGTCGCCTATGAACTCGACCGGCTGGAGGAAGAACTCGAACTTTACTCCCTCCTCTTCCGCATGCTGGATCTCCTCGATGCGGGCCGTCATGTCCTCCCTTCCGCGGCGGTAGGCTATCGTCACTTCCGCACCCAATCTAAGCGCGGAGCGGGCCGCGTCCATCGCGGTGTTTCCGGCGCCAATGACGACGACCTTCTTGCCAACGGCTATCGGGGTGTCGTATTCCGGGAACTCGTAGGCCTTCATCAGGTTTATCCTCGTGAGGAACTCGTTGGCACTGTAAATCCTGCCGAGCAGGATCCCCGGGATGTTGAGGAGCTTCGGCGTTCCGGCCCCAGTTCCGATGAATACGGCGTCGTAGTCGTTGAGGAGTTCCTCAAGTGTGACGGTCCTGCCTACGACGTGGTCCAGCTTCAGCTCCACCCCGAACTTCTCAAGCCTGTCGAGCTCACACTTCAGTATCTCCTTGGGAAGCCTGAACTCCGGGATGCCGTATATCAAAACCCCGCCCGGCTTGTGGAGGGCCTCGAAGATCGTGACTTTGTAGCCCATCTTGGCCAGCTCCCCTGCACAGGTCAGTCCGGCCGGGCCGGCACCAATAACGGCGACCTTTCCACCGCGTGGCTTCACCTCGGCCATCATCTCGTTGCAGAGCTCCTCGTCTATGCCGTGTTCTCTCGCGTAGTCGGCCACAAACCTCTCGAGCTTGCCGATGTTGACCGCCTGCCCGACCTTTCCGACAACACATGCGCCCTCACACTGGTCCTCCTGCGGGCAGACGCGGCCGGTGATGGCCGGCAGGGTGTTGTCGTTCCAGATTATCCTCAGGGCTTCCTTGATGTCCCCCTCCTTTATCTTGGCTATGAATGCCGGGATGTTGATGTGAACCGGGCAGCCCTTGATGCAAGGGGCGTACTCGACCGGGCACTGCAGACAGCGTTCCGCTTCTTGCTTGGCGAGCTCGAAGGTGTAGCCAAGGTTGACCTCGACGAAGCTCTTAACGCGCTCCTCAACGGGCCTCTCAGGAGTGGGGACCCTCTCCTTGATAAGCTTGGGCATTCAGATCACCCCGTTAGCCTTCAGCTCCGCCAAATAGCGCTCCTTTGCGAGCCTCTCCTGTTCGAGGAAGCGGTTCGCCCTCCTCAGAACGTCCTCCCAGTCGACTTTGTGGGCGTCGAACATCGGCCCGTCCCTGCACGCGAACCTAACCTCGCCACCGTAGAGTATCCTGCAGGAGCCGCACATTCCCGTTCCATCGACCATTATCTGCCTCACGGTCGTTATCGTTGGGATTCCGTACGGTCTGGTGAGCTCGGTGAGCTTTGCGAGCGTCCCGAGTTTTCCGCCCGCGAAGATTACATCGACCTTGTCCTTCTCGATGAGCTCCTTAACGACGTCGAGGTAGTTCCCCTTTATTCCAACGCTCCCGTCGTCGGTTGTTATGTAGTGCTCATCGGCAACGGACTTCGCAAGAAACTCCTCGGGATAGACGTTGTCTTTGTTCTCAAAGCTCTGTATCGAGATCGTGTAGTTTCCTGCTTCTTTCATGGCCTTCAGCGTCGCGTAGTTCTCGGCCTGCCCGCAGACGGCGTCGGAAGCGAAGACGACGTTCCCGTAGTGTTTTACCTCTATGGGCTTTCCAAGAGGCCCCACCATGCTGTAAAGCTCGTCTCCGACGTTGAACTCGTAGTAGAGCTGCAGACTGGTCTTTCCGAGCTTCCTGATGAACATCCCGACCTTTCCATCCTCTGCTCTGTAGACGGACATGGGGACCCTCTCGCCCCTCTCGTGGAGGATAAAAACCACGAACTGGCCGGGCTTCCAGGCCCGTGCCACGTGGGGCGCCTCGACCTCGACGAAATAATCAATCGGGCTCAAATCGGCCTTCGCGGTAATCCTGTATCCCACCCCGAACACCCCCTCTCTGGGTACGAACATGTTCACTGAAAGTTAAGAACCGAAGGTTTATACGCTTTTTTTGAACCAAAGGTTTAGAACCCTTTTCCAGCCGAGAAAAGCCCGGAAAGCAGAGTTTATTTGGAGGCAATGCTTTTTAGTATCGGGGATGAGGGGTTTTGGGTGGTCAACGTGGTGAAGATACCGAAGAGTCACCCCCGATACTGGAGCCTCTACTACAGGGAGAAGATCATCGAGGGCATGGAAAAGGGCATGACCGCAAAGGCCGGCCTCATAGCCCACGGCCGCGGCGAGGCCTTCGACTACATAATCGGGGAGAAGACGATAGAGCCGGCGGAGAGGGCGATGAGGGCGGCGGTTGCAAAGCTCCTCCTGGCAAAGCATCCCGTCATCTCGGTGAACGGGAACGTTGCCGCCCTGGTTCCGAAGGAGACGATAGAGCTGGCTAAGGCCATCAACGCCAAGCTCGAGATAAACCTCTTCTACCGCACCGAGGAGCGCGTTAGGGCCATCGCCGAGGAGCTGAGGAAGTACGACCCTGAGATAGAGCTCCTCGGGATAAACCCGACGAAGAGAATTCCTGGTTTAGAGCACGAGCGCGGCAAGGTGGACGAGGAGGGAATATGGAAGGCCGACGTCGTTGTCGTCCCGCTTGAGGACGGGGACAGGACGGAGGCTTTAGTAGCTATGGGCAAGTTCGTGATAACGATCGACCTCAACCCGCTCTCCCGCTCGGCGAGGATGGCCGACGTAACGATAGTCGACAACATCGTCAGGGCTTACCCGAGGATGACGGAGCTCGCGAGGGAGATGAAGGACTACAGCCGGGAGGAGCTGCTGAAGATACTCGAAGAATACGACAACGGGAAAACGCTGAGCGACGTTCTGATCTATATGAGGGACAGGCTCACCAGACTGGCGGAAGGGGGGGTCTGGAGGAAGAAAAGGCTGGACTAAGACGCTCTCTCAGTTTTTTCCACGAGCCGTCTGAGGCCGTTTATGAGCTCGGTTTCGTTGTCCGCGTGCGATATGACAAGGGGTATGTTCTCCTTCTCCGCCAGCTTTACCGCCAGCTCGTCGAGCTTCTTGACGCCGTGGAGCACCACAACAGCGGGCTTGAGCCCCTGAACCCGGACGGCTATCATCGGGCTCCTGCCGGTGCTGACCTTGGTGAATACCAGCGCCCTCTCGGTCGTCCAGCCGTAGAGCCTGAGGAACTCCTCGCTGCTCATTTCGAGTATGGCCTGGATGCTGTCGACGACTGTGTAGCCGTAGATCTTCCTGCCGAGGGCTTCGCCCTTTGCCACGACTTCACCTTTGACAGCCTCGACCAGTTCGGAGACGGTGACCGGAATGGCGAACTCCCTGATATCGAGTATCGCAGACGTCGGGAGTTCGACGCCTATGGTCCTGCTGAAGGCCTTTATCACGTTGCCGCCGCGAGCCTCATCGATCTCCAGAAGGGCCTCTACGAACTTCCTTATCGTGGCCGCCCCGGGGCTCTTCCTTCTTCCTCTCTCGTAGTCGCTTATGACTGAGGATGAAACGCCGAGGTGCTCGGCCAGCTCGGTCTGGCTGATGCCGAAGATCTCCCTCCACTTCCTCATGGTCTTCCCGGGGTCTGAGGATAGGGTTATCTCCCCCGCTATCCTCCTTGCCAGGGCCTCTTTCTCTTTCTCCAGCATAGTTGAAAAATCTCGCCCCGGAGTTATAAACCTATCGGCAATTGCCTAATAGGCCACGAGCGCAACTAATGAAACAGCGAACGTAACATTGAGTTTGCTTTCCTCAAGGCGTCCGAAAGACACCATAGAAAGCAAACGCTCAGAACCAGCAATTGAGGACTGACCCCATCCACCCTAAAGGGCGATGCTTTCAAAAGAAAAAAGGTACGAACTTTGATGGAACTTTGCAAAGGCAAAGTTTCTTTCCGCGGGATGAAACCCCCTTGTCTTTCGTTATGGTGCGGGGGCGGGGATTTGAACCCCGGAACCCCTGCGGGACGGGACCCTGAATCCCGCGCCTTTGGCCAGGCTCGGCTACCCCCGCACGAGATCAAAGGGGGGAATGAAGCGGCGTTTATAAACTTAACGTTCGAGCCGTCTGACACCCTCAGGCGTTCCCACGAGGACTATATCAGCTATGTCGGCGAATATGCCGTTCTCCACAACTCCAGGTATAGTGTTGAGCTCTATCTCCATGTCCAGCGGGTCGTCTATTCTCTCAAAGCGGGCGTCGAGTATGAAGTTGCCGTTGTCAGTTACGACCGGCCCGTCCTTTTTAGCCGCCATCCTGAGCTCGGCCGTTGCGTTGAAGACCTCCAGCTCCTCAGCTATTGCCCTCCAGGCCGCGGGTATGACCTCTATGGGAACGGGCATCTTCTGCCCCAGCCTCTCAACGAGCTTGCTCTCGTCCACGAGGACTACGAAGGTTCCGGCCCTGTATTCAACGATCTTCTCCATGGTGAGCGCGGCCCCGCGGCCTTTGATGAGGTTGAGGTGAGGATCAACCTCGTCGGCCCCGTCAACTGCAATATCTATGGCATCGACCTCGTCCAGGGACACCACGGGGATCCCTGACTCAACTGCGAGAAGCCTCGACTGGTGAGAGGTTGGAATGCCGTATACTTCGAGCTCCTCCTCCACCACCTTCTTCCCGAGGAGTTTGATGAAGTACGAAGTCGTGGAGCCCGTGCCGAGTCCCACAACCATGTCGTCCTCCACGAACGAGAGCGCCTCAACGGCGACGGCCCTCTTGAGTTCCTCAACGTTCATTCTCCCACCTCATGTGCCGTTCATCATCTGGTAGAGCAGGCTCTGGTTGCTGTAGGGAACCGGCTTGAAGTCTATCCCGACCGTGTAGACCAGCATTGTGAAGTACAGCCAGAACAGGAACCAGCCCCAGAAGGCCTTCCTCAGCACCGCGCCCCTGAACTGGCCCCCCTCAAGACCCCGAAGATCCTCTGGAAGGCTGTCCTTGATCACGATTTTAACGAAGACGTCCGTCACGAGGAACATTAAAGCCCCGATTACCCACGCCGCCCTGCTCTGAACCGAGAGGGCCCCGCTAACGACGCCGCATATGGCCCCCCATAGGTAAACCGAGAGTGCGAACTTGTGCTCCGGTCTCACTTCTCCCACCTGCCTTGCCTTTCTCTTTACGTTTTCCTTAAAACCTTGCCGGAATTTAAGGGTTTCGAGTGGACCGCGCAGGGCAGATTTTCAAAGAACAACTGTGAACATGAAAAACCACAAAAGATAAAAGCTTTAACGTTCTAAAGGGGCTGTGGACAAACACGTTGATGCCCTGAAATTAAATCAAAGGACGGAGGTGTAACTCTTGGAGGGGCGCTCCATCGTTTTTGCCTCTGGAAAGGGAGGTACTGGAAAAACCACGACGGTTGCTAACCTAGGTGTCGCATTGGCCCAGTTTGGGAAGGAAGTGATCCTCATCGACGCCGACATAACGATGGCAAACCTGAGCCTCGTCCTCGGAATGGAGGACATACCCATAACGCTCCACGACGTTCTAGCGAGGGAAGCTGATCTTAAGGATGCCATCTACGAGGGTCCGGCTGGGGTCAAGGTCATTCCCGGTGGGCTAAGCTTGGAGAAAATAAAGAAGGCCAAGCCCGAAAGGCTGAGGGAGGTCATAAGGGAGATAAGCCAGATGGCGGATTTCATTCTCATCGATGCCCCCGCCGGTCTCGAGATGACTTCCGTTACGGCGCTGCTCATCGGTAAGGAGCTGATAATAGTCACGAACCCGGAGATATCGGCTATAACCGACTCCCTCAAGACCAAGCTCATAGCGGAAAAGCTCGGAACGCTCCCGCTCGGTGCAATACTCAACAGGGTCACCAACGAGAAGACCGAGCTCACTCAGGAGGAGATAGAGGCCATCCTCGAGGTTCCGGTTTTGGCCGTTATCCCCGAGGATCCGGAGGTCAAGAGGGCCAGCGCCTACGGTGTCCCGCTCGTCATAAAGAACCCAACGAGTCCAGCCGCGATAGCGATCAAACAGCTCGCCGCCAAGCTGGCTGGAATCAAGTGGGAGCCGCCGCAGCCCGAGAGCCCGATTAAGAGGGTCTTCAAGGCCATCTTCGGAGGAAAGAGGTGATAGCAATGGCGGGGGCGGCTCTGTACGCCATCGTCATCCTCCTAGTGTTCCTCAACCTAGCGCTCCTGATGCTCTACCTCTCGGCCAAGAAGAACCCGTACTACGTCGTCTACGACGAGGAAACCAAGTCCGCCCTTAAGAGGCGTGTAACCAACCTGAAAGAGGAGCTCGAGGAAGAGCTTGTGGACTTCGACATCGAGGAGTGGGAGAAGGAGCTCGAGGAGAGCATCGACGAGGAAGTCAAGAACCTCTGAGCCCCCTCTACTTTTGTTTCCTCCCCGATTCCCATTCCTGGGCAGTTAAATTTTTAAGTTACATTTTGTTTCAATAATCGGAGGTGGGGCGCATGGCGGTCAGGGTGGCGTACCCTGACGGCCTGCTCCTCGTTGAGGGTCACACGGTGTACCTTTTTAAGAAGAGGCTCTACAGCGCCCCGCTGGAAGAGGTTCTGAAGGCCGCCTACGGGGACGAGGCGGTGCTACCGCCAACCCTAAGACGGGTCTCCAGAGACATAGCCGTTCTCGTCGAGAAGGGAGTCCTAAGGCCCCCAGTTGAGTACTACGCCCAGGCACCCGGGGAGAGGGCCAGCGCCTGATTCAAGTGCCCGAAGGAACCAAGAAAAGGGGAAGGGACGGTCAGGGGCCGATTAGCTCATCACCCCTCAGCCACCTACCCTCACATCATCCCGCTAAAGGTGCTCCCTTATCCAGAGGGGGACCAGGCCAACCTTGGGGAACACGGCAACGGCCTTCGCCTCAACCGCGTACCCCGGGACGCACGGCAGGCCGCCATAGGGGGTTGGGTACAGGCGGTACTCCCCCCAGTCCGGAGCTGGATTGTTGTCGCCCCACGTGACGAAGCACCTCTCCAATTTTCCGTTTATCTCGACGGTCTTTATCTCACGAACCCTGTGGATTATCGGATAGGCGTACATGGGGGCGTCGTACACTATAACGTCCCCAACGTGAACGTCCTTGGGATCAACCCCCCTGAGGAGCACCACGTCCCCCCTGTACATAACGGGCTCCATAGAGCCGCTTATCACTATCACCAGCGGGGAAGGGGTGCCCATCACGAACTTGAGCCCGTAGTTCAGGCCAGCGACTATGATGATGGCAGTTATCAGCCACGCCACGTCCTTCTTCCAGCTTTCGTCCCCCATTTCAGGCCCTCCATCAGGGTGCTCAGCCTGGCAGGAATGGCACCTATGGCGGTGCAGGTTTCAAGGCTCACCCTCCTCCCAGTTATGTCCAGGTGGTACCTGGATATCTTAAACGTTTCCTTCGGAAGGCCATGCCTCCCAAGCCCCACCAGCAGGAGGAAGCTCTCCCCCCTCAGGGCCCTCTCGGCCAGTTCGAGAGGGGACATCTCCTTCCTCTCGTCAGGTTTTCTCGTGGTCGCAACGACCGTGCCGAACTGGGGCGGAAAGCCCCTCTCTGGAAAATCCAGGATATGGAAGCGGTTCCCCTCGGCCATCTCAACCAGATACCTTCCACCTTCCCCAATAGTCGTGTGTTCCGCTATTTCCCTCGCAACTTCAGCCGGCTTCCCCTCAACCGGGAACCCAACGAGAGCCAGGTGAAAGCCGAAGGCGTAAGTTATAGGAGCCGCCCTGGCTATAGCCCTCAGGTGGGCCTCGTGGAGCTTCCTGGGATCGTAGGTGTTGTATAGGGCCAGCGTGAGCATTACCGACACCGCTTAAACTCAGCCGAGAACCCTTATAAACTGTTGTCCCCAATCAAGATAACAGTGATGAGTATGGCCTCGTACGATAACATATCGCTTCTCGTATCAAAGGGACTCTTCGAGGATGCCATTCAGGCCGCCCTAAGCCTGGAAGACCCCGTTGAGCAGGCGGACGCTTTCATCGATATCGCGGTGGGGGCCAAGGATTCCAGGCCCGACATCACCTCCGAGCTGCTGGAGAGGGCGAGAAAGATAGCCCGCAAGGTCAAGGACCCGAGGGACAGGGCGTACCTGAACTCAAGGCTGGCCCACGCCTACAGCGTTATAGGCAACCCGGCGGTAGCATCGGAGTTCTTCGATTCCGCGGCAGAGGAGATAGGCAAGATAAAGGACGATGGTGAGAGGGCAGTCTCAACGGCCATCCTGGCCTACCACCTGTCGATGGCTGGGTTTCTGGACGAGGCCATGGACGCGTTTAACGAGGCCTTCGACATGGCGATATCGGCAGGTATGGACTACAGGAAGAAGCTGGACATCATAACCGAGATAGCGGGCCTCATAGAGGCGGCCGGTGACGGCCTCAAATCCTCGGACGCACTCAGGTTCTACGAGATAGCCTACGACATATACGACAAGCTGAGGATAAGCCAAAAGGCCGCGGATCTTGAGAAAAAGGTCGAGCTGGCCAGGACCACCTACTACCACGGCACACCCGAGATCAGGGAGGCGCTCCTGGAGGGCCGCTACAAGTTCGCCGTCAAGACCGTCGAGAAGGGCATAAAGGATCCGCAGGAGAGGTTCATAGCTATTCTGGAGATAGCCAACTGGATGAAGAGGATGGGGGCGCTGGAGTACTTGGACGTCTTGGACGAGGCCTTCAACCTGCTGGACCGCATAGGCCTCTCGGACAGAAACGTGCAGAGGGCCGCGGCGATACTCACGGACATGGACGAACTCGAGAGGGCCCTCAAGTTCGCCATCGACATAAAGGATCCGGAGAAGAGGGATGAGGCGCTCGCGGCTATAGCACTGAAACTCGCCGAGAGAAAGGAGTTCCACGAGGCCAGGAATGTCGCGGCTTTGGTTTCGGACTCAATGCTGAAAACAAGGCTCTCGGCGGAGATAGCCAGGATAGAGGAGAGAACTAGATCCGAGTTTTAGGGGGGAGCTTTATGGAGAACTACCCGGTTTTTGACGCCCACTCCGACCTCCCCACCCTCGTCTGGGAGGAGAGGAAGAGGGGCAAGACTAGGGTTCTGGAGTCGAGGTTCAGCGAGTTCTTCGGAGAGCACGTTAAGGCGAGGGTCGCCTCGGTGTGGACGCCGGTGGATAAGAGGGGCTTTGCCCTGAAGTACGCGTTGGAGGCTTTCGTAAGGTTCCGCAGGGACGTTGATGAGAGCGAGAACCTTGAAATCGTGACCAGGGTCGGGGATATGGAGAAGGCAATCGGGGAGGGGAGAACAGCCCTCTGGATGGGCATGGAAGGGGGAGAACCCCTGGAGAGCCTCGAGGTCCTAGAGGTCTTCCACAACCTCGGCCTCAGGGTTCTCACCCTCACATGGAGCCTCAGGAACCAGATAGGGGACGGGGTCTTCGAGAGAACGGGCGGCGGGTTGACCAACTTCGGGATCGAGGTTGTCGGAAAGGCGGAGGAGCTAGGTATACTCATCGACCTCAGCCACATAAACGAGGCCGGCTTCTGGGACGCCCTCGACGTAACGTCGTTCCCGGTGATCGCGTCCCACTCAAACGCGAAGGCCCTGTGCGACAATCCCAGAAACCTCACGGACGAACAGATAAAGGCCATAGCCGAAAGGGATGGCGTGGTCGGGGCCGTTGCGATTCCGAGCTTCGTCCATCCCGAGAGGCCAACCCTCGAAAAGTACGTCGAGCACATAGCGTACATGGTCGACCTGGCGGGCTACGAACACGTCGGCCTCGGGTTCGACTTCGTCTACTACCTGCCGGGCTGGAGCGGGAAGTCCGTTGAGGGCTTTGAGAACGAGTCCAAGATACCGGATCTCCTAACGCTGCTCTCCGAGAACTTCAGCGAGAGGGAAGTGCAGGCGATAACCTTTGAAAACATGAAGAGGGTCTTTAGCTCAGTCGTGGGCTAATCGGTCTCCTCAAAGGGGCTCCTGTGCTCCACCACCAGTCCCTTTCCAGTGAACCTCATCAGGAAGAGCCCGGTTTCATGCTTGGTCCTCCTCATCTTCAGAACCTGGAGCGCCCTCACCATCTTCCTCTCGAGCAGGAAGTAGTGGAGCATTATGACGCCGCTGGCCAGGTAGTGCTCCTCGGTGTACCGGTTCATGTCCGTCATCTCGGCTATCAGGTATGCCGTAACGCCCAGATCCTCGAGTCCGCGTATGAAGCGGGCCAGTTCGGCCTTCTTTTCGGCGGGGTTTTCAACGGAGAACTCTATCGCCGTTAGGGGATCTATGACGAGGCGGGATATGTTCTCGTCCTCCGCTATCTCCCTTATCCTGAAGAGGACGCTCTTCCAGGTGGGCACGTGGGCGGACTCCCTCCAGAGGACCGGACCCAGGTCAAAGAGGAGCATCTTCTTCGAACCCACGTACACCTGAACCGATGGATCGAACCTCATCATGTCCTTTACCGCCTCGTTAGGATCCTGAATCAGCGAGACGTAGGCCACCTTTTCACCTTTTCTGGCGCCCTCGAGCAGAAAGTGCATACCCATCGTGGTTTTCCCGCTCCCGGGGGGACCGGTGAGGAGGTAAACCTTTCCGGGGATCAGGCCACCCTCGATGAGGTCATCAAACCCCTTCACGCCGGTGGATATCCTCTCAACGGGGGTTTTCATAACGCACTCACCTTGCCTCCGTGATATCAATACCCGTTATACTCCTCGGGGGATATTAACTTTTTGTTCTCTCCAACAAGTTTTTAACGTCCCCAGCAAACGTTCCCCGGTGAATGAATTGGAAGGCGAGATCTACTTCTTAACGGCGAGAGAAGCCAGGAGACTCCTGATGTCCACAGCTCCCGTTAAGGTCAACCTCGACCTTCGAAAGACGAACAGGACGTTTGAGATCACCAGGGAAGGCGATGAGTTCGTCTTCCCCGACGGAACGAGGGTCGAGAAGGGTGTAATCGAGAGGATCGCGAAGGACGACTCCTCCATATACTTCGTCAAAAGTGGCGGCGTCTACAAGGCGGCTATAGCAGGTGAGGGCTACTACAAGCTCGTCCCAACGATCCCGCCGACGATCGAGATAAACGGCATCCGTATGCACCGCACGAAGGAGGTAAACCCCCTCCAGGACACGAGGAACAAGGTGAACGCGGTGAAGCCAAGGGAAGGGGAGACCGTCCTTGATACGTGTATGGGGCTCGGCTACACTGCGATAGAGGCCTCCAAGAGGGGGGCCTACGTGATAACCGTCGAGAAGGACCCCAACGTCCTCGAACTCGCGCGCATAAACCCATGGAGCAGGGAGCTGTTCACCGGCGGGAGGATACAGGTTATTCAGGGCGATTCGTTTGAGGTCATCAAAAGGTTCAAGCCGGAGAGCTTCGATGTTATCATCCACGATCCCCCACGCTTCTCTTTGGCGGGCCAGCTTTACAGCGAGGAGTTCTACCGCGAGCTTTTCAGGGTTTTAAAGCCCGGGGGAAGGCTTTTCCACTACGTCGGCAACCCGGGGAAAAAGTACCGCAGAAAAGACCTCCAGAAGGGAGTCATGGAGCGCCTGAGGAGGGTGGGCTTTATAGGAGTTAAGCGCGTTGAAGAGGCTCTCGGAGTGGTCGCGAGAAAACCGGGAGGAATGGACAAAAGATCATAGTCTCCTAAAAACACGGTAAACGACTGGATCAGGTATCCTGTACTCTCCGTATCCCATATTTTCAAGAAAGCCATAATCTATGAGCTTCGAAAGGTACCTCCAAAGGGACTTGTCGTCGATATTCTTCATCCTCCCCTTTATTGCCTCGAATTTTGCGTATCCCCTACCTTCACTCAACTCCGCTATTATCTTCATTAGAATCCTGTAACGCGGGGACCTCCCCTCCAACTCCTGGAACTCAGACATTACATAGGTCATTGCCTTGCTAAGGACGTGTTCCACGGCTTCCTCATGGGTCATTCCGTCTACTCTTGCGGTTCCATAGTGAACCAGCCACCCGGGAATCCCATCCAACGTCCGGACAGTGCTCAGCAACTCGGTTTCATCCACGTGAATTCCCACCTCCTTAAATCCTCTTGTCAAAAACTCCACGCTCTCAGAAGGGTTGAACCTTGGAAGCTGTATCCTTGTCTCGTACCGCCCGAATAGGGGGGAGGTACCATCGTCCAACCGCAGAAAACTCTCGAGCACACCAACCTGAGAACCGGTTATGACCAGAGTCACGTTCTCAAGGGTATCCAGTACCCATGCGAACAGCCTTGTGAGGTCTTCGTTTGAGAACCTGAGGTACTGAGCTTCGTCAAAGGCTATGATAACCCGCTTTCCCGACCGATTAAGTGCCGAAAGCAGATCCACGATATTGGGCTGCTCATTAGAGAAGGATACCCCAATGGGGCCAATTTGGAGTGAGCTGATTTTGGTTATGGCCCTTTGGGGTAGGTTCCCATTTAGTGCATTGAAGAGCTGTGTGGCAATGATTCTCTGGGGATACTTCGAGTTAATCGCAGTTGCCGCCCTGGCATCTATAACTAAGTGATCCACCCCCATCTCTTTGTGAAGCTCGTTTAGAGTCGCGTAGAGAAAGCTGGTCTTTCCAATTCTTCTTGGCCCGGTTATTATTATGAAGTTCCTTCCCTTCTCAATAGAGTCCTTGAAGTAAAGGTACTCGGCCCTTCTACCGAAGAGGTCTTTGATTGAGGTCTTAGGACGGACATCAAACAACATCTTTGGACACACCCTAACATAGGCTATGTCCAAAAATGTATAAAAAGTTTGGGGTTAGATCCCCCCGACCTCCTCCAGCTCCTCAAAGGCCTCTAAGTTCGTGTAGTAGTCCATGAGCTGGGCTATCTCCCTTCTCAGCTTGAAGCTCCTGGCTATCGCTATTCCAAAGCCTATTATTGACGGCCATATCAGGTAGAAGAGCAACTTCGCGTCACCTATCGGAATCGGCCTTGGGTCGGTGAAGCGGTTGAAGTTCCATATCATGAAGGCTATCATGAGCCAGGCGGTGGAGAAGTTGGTAAGCCCACTGCCGCTCTCTCCGAGCTTGAAGCCTGGAATAACGTCCTTGGTGAGCGGCGGGAGGAGGTTGCTGCCCATGAAGCCGAGCTGGTCCTCGAAGACGTGGAGCCACTGGCCTATCATCGACGCTAAAGCAAGCTCAGTCGCGTGGCTGTAGCCTACCAGCTTGAAGAAGGCGAAGACGACGAGGCCGATTATGATTCCCATCGTGAGCGAGTGGCTGAAGCCGTGGTGCCAGGGCAGGAAGCGGTCTTTGACGACGGTCTTCCCCTTGAACTTGGCCCTTCTGAAGGCTATCTCGGGGCCTGAGAACGAATCGATCCTCGTGGGCTTTGGATAGGTCTTGATGAAGGGAACGTCAACCTTGGCTACCCCGTACTTCCTGTACTCGGGCACTTCGCCGCCTATGGCAACGCCGCCTGGAGTGACTATCGGCCCCATCTCGACGCGGACTTCCCTCTTCGGCGGGTCGAGGTGTATCATGAAGCGCCTGTAGACGTCCCCGGGCAGGCGGATGTTGTGTATCTTGACTATCCTCTCGCCCTCGCGATAGGCCTCCTCGATGGCTTTGGCTATCGTGTCGGCTATGCCCTGCGGGTGCGGCGCGTCGCTGACGACTAGCCTGAGCGAACCGTCGTCCCCAACGTCGATGTAGCCGAAGACCAGGATATCCTTCCCCTCCTCGATTTCACCAAACTCCTCCTCGAAGAACTTGTAGTCGTCTCCAAAGGCCTCCACAGTTATTTTCCCGGTTCCGTCGTTCAATGTGAAGACGACGCTGTTGTACTCCTCGCTGACAGTTTTCACTGTTCCATCCTTCTCAACGACCTCGTAGGATATCGTCCCCGAGCCCTTGGCCAGTATCTCCTCGACCTTTCCCTTGAGGGCGAAGAACTGGTAGCGGTTCTCCTCGCTAAGCTCGCTGATCTTGACGAGTTTGGGAGCGTAGTGCTTCTTCTCGTCCCAAGGTGCCGGATCTATCTCGTAGTCCCTCCTCGCGAAGAACTTGCCGAACTTGAAGTCAACGAAGTCCGGGAAGTAGGCTGCCGCAGCCGCTATGACCGGGATCAGGATACCCATCCTCAGATCCGCTACCAAGGAGGGGAAGAACGTGACAGCGGCAAGGCCCGATATGTAGTGGGTAAAGCCCCTCATTCACATCACCCCAGCCCGAGCAGGTGCATGAAGTAGCCAGTATGACCAGTCATGCTTATGAGAACCGGGAGGATCAGTCCGCCGAGGCAGTAGCTCCTCCTGGTGTTGAACGCTGCCGCCATCATGCCTATCGCCGTCGAGACGAGGAGCACGGCTATACCCATCGGGCCGGTCAGGACGTAGGAGATGACGACCAGCGTTGCAGCGACGAGGTAAGAGAGCTTCTTGATGTGAACGACGTTGAAGCTCCTCGCTATGAACCTGGACAGGTAGTAGGTGAAGATGAAGCTTATCCCCGCGCTGAGCAGGATGACGCCTATCGCGGCCAGGTACTCTGCGTAGCTCTTGGGCGTGTAGACCGAGCTGACGAGCCAGGCAGCGGCACCCCTCGTGAGCCTCAGGTTGGGCAGGAAGAGCAGGGTGAAGGCCCCGACGTAGTAGATGACCCTGTTGACGCCCTGGCTTATGATGAAGGCGTCGTCGCCGCGCTGGCTCGTCATGTGGCCCGCAACCAGCGCGCCCATTCCGCCGGTGATGATCGGGTAAACAGCGGCTATCGTTCCTCCGAGGGCCCCACCGAAGCTGGCCTTCGCCATGTTGTAGACGCTGCTCTCGACCTTGTCGTCGGGAACCTGCTCGAGCATAGGCGGGTTGGAGAGGATGTTGAGTATCACCCACGACATTCCGAAGAAGCCTATGAACATTGGCGTGAGCCTCGTGTAGGCGCTGGTGGTTGGCAGGAGGTTCGTGTTCATGACGACGAAGCCGAGGATTCCTGAGAGGAAGAACACCAGTATTCCGCCGAGTATCTGCCTCCAAGCTAACCAGAGCCTCTCAGCAGGAGTCCTCCCTCTGTCACCCTCCTTGGGCCACTCGCTCATGAACATGAAGAGCACTATCGCCACGAGGAAGTAGGTGATGTAGGGACTGGTCGCCTGGTAGATTGGCGGCAGGACGCGCGGGAAGATGAAGAGCGCGCTCAGCACGAGTATCAGCGTTCCTGCAACGGCCCCGATGAGGTAGAGGAGCACTGCCTCATGGCCCCTACCGAGGAGTAGATAGCGCTGCGTCGGGAAGAGGAGGAAGACGGCGCTCTCATCGGCAACGCTGAAGTAGACGCTGGAGATCGCGCTGACGTAGGCGTAGGCCACTATGGCCCCAATGGCGAAGAAGGGGAATGCCTGAACCGGCATGAGCTCGCCTACGCCGAAGACGGCAACGAGTAGGGCCATGATGTTGAATATGTGGAAGCCCGGAATCCACGAGATGAGGGAGCCGAAGAGCACCCCCGCGAGAGACCAGAGCAAAATTGTGGAAAAGGGGAGCATGGCCATCACCTCACCTCGATGCAGTCGCCCCTGTAGGGGATGACCTCGACGGTTCCCTTGTACTCGGCCACGTAGCCGGCTATCCTGACGCTCTGGCCCTTCTCGAAGGTTGTATCACCTGCGACGCTCTTCGGGATGAATACCACCAGCTCCCCGCTTCCGTCGTCGATGGTGAGCTTGACGAAGCTCTTGCCTGTGTAGACGTCCGTTATGGTTCCCTCAACAATAACGGTCGTTCCAAGGATGTCGAGGCTGACGTCGCCGGTCCTCAGCTCCTGAGAGGGAACTGCGCTCAGGACGGTGATGGAGACCACCTCACCGGCGTCGGCGTCGTAGGTAACTCTAAGCTCGCTTCCCGTTCCCGCTTCCCTCGGGTCGGGGAGGAGCTCCCTGGCCACCTTGAGCTTCGTGCTTCCGGTGGAGTCGTGGACTGCCATGTAGTAGGCGCCGTTCTCGTAGCTCAGGGCGTCCCAGGTGACGGTGAGGTTGACCTTGCCTGATGCGTTCGGCAGCTCGGAGACCGTTACCTCCTCCGCTCCTCCAGCTGGTCTCTCGTAAACCCTGACGGCATCGAGGGTGTAGACGACTATCTCCGGCTCGCCCCTGTACTCGTCGACGTAGCCGGCCAGGTAGACGGTCTGATCCTTGCTCACGCTTATGTTAGACCCTCCGGGGATGAAGACAGCCACCTCACCGCTTCCGTCGTCCACCGTGAGCTTCAGGTTCTTGCCGATGATCCCAACGTCAACCGCGGTTCCGTTGACCGCTACCGTCTTTCCTTTCATTCCGAGGCTTACCGAGCCGGTATTGACGAGCTTCGCCGGGACTGCCTTCGAGACGTTTAGGGAGGTTATCGAGCCGCTCAGCGGGTCGACAACTATCTTAAGCTCGCTTCCGGTCCCGGCTTCGAGCGGGTTCGGGAGGAGAGAGCGGTCGATGGTTAGGGTGGTGCTTCCGGTGTGGTCGTGGACGGTGATGAGGTAGTCGGGCTTCTGGTAGCTCAGGGCGTCCCATGTGACAGTCAGGAGGAGCGGCTCAACTGCTGTATTGAGGTCGCTGACGGTTCCCTCGACCGGCCCGCTGACTTCCATCTCCTTTATTGCAACGGGGTTGAAGAGAACCAGCTCCGGCTCCCCGCGGTATATCTCGACGTAGCCCGCTAACTCAACGAGGTCGCCCTTCTCCGGGACGTATGTCATCTCGTTGGCCGTTGAGCGCGGCACGAAGACCGGGAACGAGCCGAGGCTTATCTTGAGGTTGCCGCTGAGGTTCGCGACGTCGGTGACCTTTCCGACGACGAGGATCAGCTTTCCTTCCATGTCCGGGGTTACTTCCTCGGGCTTGAGCGGGGTCGGGGAAACCGGGACTTCAACGGTGAGGTTCCAGCCCTTGACGAGGTTCGCGCTCTCCACGACGCCCCTTACCGTCACCTGGCTTCCGGTGCCAGCTTCAAGCGGGTTGAGGTTCATTAGGACGTCCCTCGGAAGCGAGGCCTTGACTCCGTCCACGAGCAGGTAGTAGGTGTGGTTCTCGTAGGTCAGCCCCTCGAGCGAGCCGCTGAAGTCGACCAGCTGGCCTGTATAGTCCTTGAGCTCGTCCGCGGTGACCTTCGGGAGGACTATCTCGCTCGGCGGAACCGGTTCGCCAAGGGCTCTGAGGCCATCGCCGGTATAGACGACGATTTCGAGGCTTCCGCGGTACTCCTCGAGGTAGCCGGCCACCTCGACGCCGAGGCCCGGCTTGAGCTTTGCCATCGTCTCGTTCGAGAGCTCCATCAGCGTCGCCGAGGGTATGAATACGTCGAGCTTTCCGGTGGTGTCGTCTATGACGAGCTTGAGGTTCGAGCCGACCCTGTCCACCTCGACTATGTTGCCCTTCACTGCGACTATCGAGCCGCGCATGTCTGTAGTTAGAACGCCTATCGGCCTGAACTCAGTCTTAACCGGCTCAAGAACCTCCAGGTAGGCCCCGACGAGCCTTCCGTCGTTGCCCATCTTTCCGGCGACCTTGAGCAGGCTTCCGTCCGAGGCGTTGAACGGGTTGAGCTTCGCCAGAACGTCCCTCGGGAGGAGGGCCTCGAGGTAGTTCGAGCCGTCGGTAATCGTGAGAACGTAGCGGCCGTTCTCGTAGCTTATTCCCGCCAATTTGCCCCTAACGGACATGACCATTCCCGGATAGTCCTTGGCCTCCTCGAGGGGTACCTCCGGGGCTTCCTCTATCGGGGTTATCGAGAGTTGGTTCAGGTCCCTCACGACGATCTCCGGCGAGGTGCCCTTGTAGAGGTAGACTATCCCTGGGGCGTAGACGGTATCGCCGACCTTGACCGAGACGTTGTTGAAGACGAGGAGAACCTTGGGGATGAGAACCGTCACGAGCGACTCCCCGGTGTCGAGGGTGAGTAAGTAGCCGGAGCTCACGTCCGAGAACTCCGTCACTATTCCCTCAACCGCCACGTACCTGCCGTCCATGTTCTTGTCGAGGTATTTTACAGTCTCCGGGTTCTTGGAGTAGAGCCTGGAGTTGAACTTAAGCCCGTCGAGGTAGTTGAGTATCGCGTAGGTGTAAGTTTCCCTCACGCGGAGCTGGACTTCAGCGGTTACGTTGTCGCCCGGGAAGGGGACGAGGCCTTTCTTTATCATCTCCTCCGCGAGAGGGGAGTAGACCCTAACGTCTATGTTCCCGGTTCCGTCGTTGACGGTGAAGGTCAACCCGAGCCTCCCACCGCTCTCGGAGACGTAGGGGACTGTAACGACCGTCCCGTTGATCCTCACGACCGCGTAGTTCATGAGGTAGTTGCCGTAGACGTCGCTCACCTTCGTCAGGGGTGCCCTGGCTCCTTGAGCGGCCACTAGAAGGAGCGCAACGCCTATCACGGCTACGAGCACCGAGATGTATTTGAGCCTCGACACGTCGAGCTTCTTCTGCTCAGTAAGTCCGTGATAGTACAGTTTCTTCTCGCCTTTCTTCTCTTCCATAGGCCAACCTCCGGTTTATTTGACGTAGCAAGGGAGTTGAAGGGCTGCTTTTTTAACACTTTCGTGTCAAATAGCGGCAGAAGTGGGCAGGTTTGGTTAAGGGGGAACTTTACGAGAGGCCAAAATAAAAACACCGGAGAGGGGAGTCAGGACACCAACTCGACGCCCTCCGGCCTGTAGGGTATTATCTCGATCGTGCCCTTGTACTCGGTTATGTACCCTGCTATCCTGACCCGAACGCCGTCTTCCAGGCCTTCCCTGACCTCCTCCGGGAGATCCTGAGCGACGGAGCCGGGAACGAAGATGGTAACGTTGCCCGTTGAGTCAACCAGGAGGAACTTGAGGTTCGACCCCAGGGTCTGGAAGCTGGCAACGTTTCCCTCAACTATCGCGGTGGTCCCCATGCGGTCAAATGTCACCTCAGAGGCATGGAGAACCGGGGAAGCCTCGACCTCGACGACGGACAGGTTGAGAACCCTGAGCTCTCCGGCGTCAACGAGGAACCTAATCAAACTGCCGGTGCCCACCTCGGCGGGGTTCGGGAGGATCGACCTATCGGCGGTCAGGTTTGCGGTTCCCGAGTCGTCCCTGACCTCCATCAGGTAGACGCGGTTTGAGGGGTCGTAGTACAGCCTCACCCACCTCGCCTCGAGGTAGACCTGGCCACTGGCGCCGGGGAGTTCTGAGACCTTCACAGTCGGCTCAGAGGGCGTGGTCGTTGTGCTGGCAGTGGTTGTCGTCACCGAGGTCGTGGTAGTGGTTGTCGTTGGCGTTTCCGAGGGGGTTGTCGTGGTCGAGGTCGTGGTGGATTCCGTTGTTGTGGTGGTCTGGGTCACTGGACTCGTACTCGACGTCTGGGGAGGTGCCGTTGTGGTCGTTGTGGTTGTAACCGGGTGGCTGGTGGTCGTGGTAGCAGAAGCCGAAGTCGTCGTGGACGGGGGAGAGGTTGTTGTCCCACTTGTTTCAGTGGTGGAGGAGGTTTGGGTGGGTGTTGTCGTCGTGCTGGAACTCGTTGTACCGCCCCCGCCGCCTATGCAACCGAGGGACGCCACAAGGAGGCCCAGAATGAGAAGGGCCATAAGGGTCTTTCCCCTCATCGGATCACCATCGGGGTTAAAAAATGAAAGTATATAGGCCTTTCCCCGTCGCTCAGGATTTCAGTATCTTCTCGACGTCGAAGCCCTCCTCGTACTTCTTCAGCTTCCTCTCGAAGAACTCGACGAAGAGCTTGTAGCGCTTTGAGCGGTGCTTCGGCTTGCCGCGGACGCTGTGGCCGTGGGGACCGCGTTTGAATATTGCGATGTAAGCTTCTTTGCCCATGTCCCTGAGCACGTGGTAGAACATCAGGCTCTGGTCGAGAGGGCAGCGGTAGTCCTCCAGCGAGTGAATGAGCAGGATTGGGGCTTTAACGTTCTTCGCGTAGAAGAGCGGGCTGAGCTTGCGGTAGTTCTCGTTCTCCAATGGGTTCGGGCCTATCACCTCCACGTCGTACCAGAGGCCGATGTCCGAGAAGGCGTGGCTCGTCAGCCAGTAGCTTATGCCGTTCTCGCTTATTCCGGCCTTGAAGAGGTCGCTCTGCGTTAAGGCCCAGTTGGTCATGAAGCCGCCGTAGCTTATGCCCGTTATTCCAACCCTCTCGCGGTCTGCCTGCGGCTCAAGCTTAAAGAACTCCTCGATGCCGTTCATTATGTCCTGGAAGTCCTCAAGGCCCGTCCTCTCGAGGACGCGGAGGGCGAAGTCCTCGGTATAGCCGTTGCTGCCGCGAGGGTTCACGAAAACCACGTAGTAGCCCTTGCTCGCCATGAGCTGCATCTCGTAGACGAAGCGGTGGCCGTACATGCCCTTCGGCCCGCCGTGGACGAAGACTATCACCGGGGCCTTCTCGCCTTCCTTCAGCTCCGGTTTGAGGTACCAGCCGTCTATCTCAAGGTCAATGCTCCTGAACCTGAAGTGCCTCGGCTCGAAGGTCTTGAGCTTCTCGAATATAGGCCCGTTGTAATCGGTGAGCTGCCTAAGCTCGCCGTCGTAGAGGTAGAGCTCCGCTATTCTCGTGGCGGTGGCTATGAGGAGGACTGCCCTTCCGTTGTGGACGTCGAAGCCGTAGACCCAGTGATCGCCGACGACGGCCGGCTCGGTCCTTCCGTCCCAGACGTAGAGGTTTACCCTGCCCGCGTCGGGCACGAGGAAGTAGACCTTCCCGTTGTCGAGCTTGGCCGAGTAAACGTCTAACGGCCCCTCGTAGACCGGTTTAAGCTCCCCGTCCCAGAGGTAGAGCCACTCGTGCTCGCTCATGAACCTCTTCTCCCTCTTCCCGTGGAGGAGAAGGCTTTTTCCGTCGGAGTCAACCGCGGTAAAAGAGACCCGCTCGAAGAGCCTCTCCTCTTCACCGTCCCTCCAGAGGTAGATGTCCCAGAACTTGAAGAGGGCCGGCTTTGAACCCTCGCGGTGGGGGACGTTCACCACTATGGAATCCCCGTGCCATATCCCGTTGGAAAAGCGCGGTTTTTCAAAGCTCTCTATTACCTCTTCGCCCTCCGTGTCAAGAACCCAGAAGGTGGTTTTCTCGCCGTCGAAGAAGCCCATGCCGTCGAACCAGGCCGGAACCTCGCTATCGAAGACAAAGTCCTCGTCGTCGCGCCTCTTGAAGCCGATGACTAGCAGTCTCCTAGAGTCGTCGTTCCACTGGATCGAGCGGACGTTTTTAGCGGTGAGAACCTTCTTGGCGCTGAGCGTCTGAAGGTCGGCGACCCATATCTCCGTTGATTTCTTCTCCTCGTTAAAGCGGGTGAAGGCGAGCTTTTTGCCGTCCGGGGAAATCCTGGGCATAGAGGCGTTCTCGACGAAGCGCCTGGCCCCGGTTTCAAGGTCTTCAACGACCACCGTGTTCTCGTACTTATCTTCGTCGAGGTTGGCCTTGGTGAGGGTGTAGGCGACGAAGCCGCCCCTTATCCTCGGGTCGCCCAGGTAGGCGAACTTGGAGAAGGTCTTCTCATCCCATTCGATGTTGCTCATAACGCTATCACCGACCTATAATGGGCCTCGGGGTATATAAGCTTAACCTCGAAGCACTCCCCTGTCCACCGGGAAGTTTAAAAGACGGAACGGATACCGAAGGGTCAGGTGGGAACATGAGGGAGGAGACAGCCGTTGGAATCATCCTGACGATCGGCGTACTCATCTCGCTGGCCTTCAGAACCTACGCCGGAGTCGCAGTTGCGGCCCTCGGAATACCGCTCTACTTGGCGTACATAGCCAGGGAGCAGAACATACTCGCGAAGTCGAGGCTCTACGACCGCGACCTCTTCCTCATGATAGGCATAGCGATGGCAGTCATACTGGTCTTCAACTACCTCTGGGATCCGAGGTTGGGGCTCATAGCCATGGCGGTCTTCGTTCCCCTCCTGGCCTTGGCAGCGGACAGGGCAAAGAGATCACAGGGCTGATAGGACTTCCAATACAACAGAAAGCTTTCCACTCCTTTTGTAGGTTTTCAGGGCCTCCCTGAGCTCTTCCAGGAAGTCCTCCCCAACGCTGAACTTCCGCCTGACCCTCCTTGATACCGCGTTGTCGCTCAGGAAGACCATGGCCATCGCGGAGGTTAGGTTCTTCGGCTTTCTCCAGTTGGCCTTCTCGAAGTCTATAAGCCAGACGCGCTCGCCGATTATTACGTGCTTTCCCCCCTGTATCTGGCCGTGGTCGAGGCCAAGCCTGTCTAGAAGGGCCGTCTTCTCGGCTATCTCGAAGAGGTGGCGCTTTTCAAGGTCCGCCTTGAGGATGGCCTCCCCCTCGGCGAACTCCCTGACGATGTACTCCAGCCCGTCGAACTCCCCGTAGGCGACCAGAGGGGGAGTTACACCGAAGGGCTCGATTGCCCTTATTATCCCCGCCTCCCTGGCAAAGTTCTGTCTCGGTGAGTCCGGCCTCTGGAGCTTAACTATGACGTTTTTTTCACCTAATCTAGCCCTGAAGATCAGACTGGTCGTTCCCTTGGCGCAGGGCCGGATTTCGACGAGCCCAAGGGACCCTAAGTGGGAGTAGAACCCTTCCAGCCTGGCTTTGCTTATCAGGTGCTCGAACATGCCCCTCGATAGACTTAAATACCCCCTCGGATAAAATACTTTTGGTGATAGCCAATGGTGACGGCTTTTATTTTGATGGTTACGGCCGCCGGAAAGGAGAGGGAAGTCATGGAGAAACTTCTGGCCATGCCGGAGGTTAAGGAGGCCTACGTCGTCTACGGCGAGTACGACCTCGTTGTTAAGGTCGAGACCGAGACCCTCAAGGACCTTGACCAGTTCATAACGGAGAAGATAAGGCGCATGCCCGAGATCCAGATGACCTCGACGATGATAGCCATCTGAACCTTTCTTTCCCTTGCTATTCTTCCCGAACCCTCCGCTAAAAGGGAAAGGGGTTCACTTGTTCATCATGAGCCTTATCCTCTCCGCTGCATCTTTCGCCTTGTCCGAGATGTTGCTCAGCGTTCTGGCGATGTTCAGAATGTAGAAGCCGTCGCCCCAGCTCAGCTCGTCGGCCATCTCGAAGACCTTCTGCATCAGCTCCGTATCAAGGCCGTCTATTTTCTTCTCAACGCCCTCTATCTCGTGGATTATCCTGTACTCCTCCTCTATCTCCCTCTCGGCGAAACCGCTTTCTATAACCCTGTCCATCTGGACTATCGCCCTGTGGACGAGCTTTGCAGCCTTTATGCTCTCCACACCCATCTGGATTATGAGTTCCCTGATCTCGTCCGGAACGGTTCCGGGCCTCTTTATGAGGAGCCACTTGGCGGTGTCTTCGGCAGCATCGGCCACTTTGTCCTGCATGTGGAGGTAGATGAGGACGTCCTCTCTAGCCACAGCCATCATGAGCTTCGAGCTGAGGGAGTCCCTTATCTCCTCCTTTATCCTGTCGGCCACGTCTTCCAGGCGATCGACCTCAACGGAGAGCCTCTTCATCTCCTCGTAGTTTCCGCCCTCCCAGGCGCGGAGGGCCTTCTCGAGGGTCTCCACCGTGTTGAGAACCACTTCGGAGTGCTTTATGAGGGGCTTGAAGGGGCTCTTGGCGAAGAGCTTAGTCCAGACCTGCATGGTATCACCCCACGAACATCAGGATCTCGAATATGGCCGCGCTTATTAGAGCGGCGACCGGGACGGTGACGAACCAGGAGATTATTATGTCCCTCACGATGTCCTTGTTTATTGCCTTTACTCCCCTAGCTAAACCCACTCCTATCACAGCCCCAACGACAACGTGGGTTGTCGATATCGGGAGCCCAAGCCAGCTGGCCACCAAGACTACGGTAGCAGCCGAGAAGTCTATGGTGAAGCCCCTGGTGTTGGTTAGCTCAGTTATCTTCTTCCCCACCGTTTCCATGACCCTGTAACCGTAGGTGGCCACTCCAACCGCTATTCCAAGACCACCGAGGGCGAGTATCCACCTCGGCACCGGAACCTTCATGCCAGCAATCCCCATGCTAGCGACTGCGTAAACAGCCGCCACCGGTCCTATCGCGTTTGCCACGTCGTTGGCACCGTGGGCTAAAGCCACGTAGCCAGACGTGACAACCTGCGCCCTCCTGAAGATGGCCTCCACGCCTATGAAGGGGTCGCTGCTCGGGAAGCGGAGCCTCAGGAGAAGGTAGGTGATGAAGAAGACCGCAACACCGAGGGGAACGCCGTACATGAAAACGCCCGTCTTCAGGCTCTTGCCGTGGAGAACCTTGATGTAGAACATCGTTCCAATAACCACGAAAGCCAATCCTATCCAGAAGGGCGACCAGATGCGGGCGCTTCTTACCGGGTCTTTCCTCTCGAAGATGCTCTTCGTGAAGGCCTTAAAGATGAGGTAAGCCATCACGGCGCCGATTATGGGCGAAAGGATCCAGCTGAGAACGACCTGGGTCATCTTGCCCCAGTTAACTATCGAAAACCCCGCGTAGACTATTCCGTAGCCGGTTATACCCCCTATAATCGAGTGGGTGGTCGAGACGGGCAAGCCGAACTTGGTCGCTATGAGGAGCCACAGGGTCGCGGCGAGTAAGGCGGCCGCTGACCCGTATATCAAAACCTGGGGATCCGTTATCTTCGAGGGGTCGAGGATGCCCTTCCTTATCGTCTCGGTAACGCTCTTTCCGAAGAAGTAGGCACCCGTGAACTCGAGGACTCCGGCTATGATCACGGCCTGCTTCGGCGTTATCGCCTTAGCCCCAACCGCGGTGCTCATGGAGTTCGCCGCGTCGTTCGCCCCTATCGCCCACGCCATGGCAAAACCAAGGACTATCGTTATGAGCAGCCAAGGGTCCATCCCTCTCACCGGGGGGAGATAAAGGAACCGATATAAATATCTTGCCGCAGTAGAATATAGCTGCGAATATAGCGAATATAGGGATACATAGAAAATATAGCTGGGAAGTTAGGCCTTCACAACCTGAGTACCTGTTTTCCCCTCAAGTGCCTCAACGGCCCTGTCCAGAGCTGCTATCACAGCCCTCTCGCCACCCCACTCGACGAAGCGCATAGCTGCTAAAACCTTCGGCCCCATGCTGCCCTTCTTGAAGTGGCCCTCCTCGTAATAGCGCCTCAGCTCGTCCACCGTGACCCTTTCGAGCCACCTCTCGTCGGGTTTTCCGAAGTTTATTGCGGCACCGTTTACGTCGGTCAGGATCATGAAGATGTCCGCCTTTACCTCCTTCGCCAGCCTCTCTCCGGCGAGATCCTTATCTATGACGGCCTCAACGCCCCTTAACTGACCGTTCTCTTCCACAACCGGAACGCCACCGCCGCCGCTGGCTATGACGATGAAACCCTTCTCAACGAGGTCAACTATGATCGGCGCTTCGACGTGGCCCTTCGGGTCGGGACTGGGAACCACTCTCCTCCAGCCCCTTCCAGAGTCCTCTATGACGACCCAGCCCTTCTCCTTCGCGAGCTTTTTGGCGGTTTCCTCGTCGTAGAACGGACCAACGGGCTTGCTCGGGTTCTGGAAGGCGGGATCGTTTTTGTCCACTATAGTCTGCGTTACTATCGTTGCCACGGGCCTCTCTATTCCGCGCTTCCTCAGCTCGTTAACCAGCGCCTGCTGTATCATGTAGCCTATCTGACCCTGGGTCATGGCCCCAGCAACGTCCATCGGCTGGGCCGGGATGCCGTGAACGGCTTGGCCAGCGTCCATGTGGAGAAGCAAGGCCCCAACCTGCGGCCCGTTCCCGTGGGTTATAACCACCTCGTAGCCCCTCTCGATTATATCAACTATCTGCCTAGCCGTCTTCATGACGTTCTCCATCTGCTCCTCGTAAGTACCCTTTTGACCCCTCTGGAGAATGGCGTTGCCCCCCAGTGCTATGACCACTCTCTTCTCCATGCACCTCACCTCCGGGTGAACGTTTTAGATTAAGGGCATAAAAACGTTCGTTAGGTGCCATGACTGTTCACTGGAAAAAGGTTCGGTGGGGTGGAGGATAAGTTTGCAAAGGTAAAGGGATGGAGGAAGGCTTCAAAGGTACCACTCGGAGAAGCTACCCAACCCCAGCCTCTCGAGGGTCCTCATTACGCCCAATGCTATGCCTTCAACCTCTATTCCGCCGGGGAGTTTGTAGGCATCGCCGACGATGTAGACGTCCTGAAGTGGGAAGTCTTCCACAGTCTGCCCGCTGGCGACCCTGTTGACCGGGTTTCCATCGAGGTAGGTCTGGATGAGAAGGATTTCTCCCTCCTCATCGAGGTTCGGGAATATGCGATAGATGTCCTCGATTCCCTTCCTCTGCTCGGCCTTGACGTTCCTGCTCTGGAGGGCGTGGTGGAGCATTATCAAGGTGTGGCCCTCTGGAGCCAGCTCAGGAGAAATGCTGGAGGGTTCGTTGTAGCCGTTTATCCTCTCGGTGTCGAGGGTGAAGACGACGGTGTTGCCTATCCTCGGTTCGCCTTTTAAGGCAACGTTGTACTTTATCCCCTCGCTCGGCCTGAGGGCATCGACGCGCTTGAGGTATTCACGGTCGAAGTTGTCTCTACCGATGAGCTCGACAGTCTCCTTTATCCCGACGTTGGAGATCAGCACGTCGTAGGCGAACTCCTCGCCATCGGCGGTGATGACCCTCTTCCCGTCCGGGTCTATCTCGACGACCTTCTCCCTCGTGAGGACTTTTCCACCGCCTTCTTCCGTTATCCTCGTCAGCTCGCCGGTTATCGCCTTACAGCCGCCCTTAACGAGACCCGGTCCGCCCCACTTCAGAGCCGCTTTTATCTCCCTCGCAAGCTCTCCGGCTGGAACGTCCAAAACGCTGTCGGCCCAGCCGAGGAAGCTTTTAATGAAGAGGTCGACGAACTCATTGTCGCCGATCCTCTCCCGTATCCACTCGCGCCCGCTCATCTCGGCCTCTTCTTCAGCTGGAAGCTTGTTCCTCTTGATGTCCGCGAGGAGCTTCATGGCTTTTGCTTTCTCCCGCCAGCCGAAGTACTTCCATCCGTCGCGGTAGTGGAAGGTTTTTCCCCCGTAGAATATCCTACCCTTAGGATTTGAGTTCACTATCGTGACGTTCGCACCGAGGAGCTTGAGAAGATAAGCGAGCGGCCCGTCCTCACCGTGGGGGAGCATGTGAAACGCCCCTGTGGAAAGACCGAAGCCTTTGTAATCTAAGTTCGTGAAGCGGCCGCCGATGTAGGGGGCCTTTTCGAGGACTGTGACCTCGTAGCCATTCTTGGCGAGAAAGGAAGAAGTCAAAAGCCCGCCTATTCCGGAGCCTATCACCACTGCCCTCATTCTATCACCAGAACTGAAGGAGAAGGGAGATATAAAAGGGTATCGAGGGGCAGAATTGTTCAGAGCCTCCACTCCACCCCAAGCTCCTCGCTGTAGGCGTCGAGAACCCTCTCAAGGTATTCCTTTGCCGTGCCGACCTTGTCCAGCTTGAACTTCCCGGCCCAGCGCTCGTTTCCGAACTCCTCGCTTCCCCTGGCGACGAGATCTATGACGCGCATGCTGTCCCAGAATGCTGGTGTGTAGCCTGCCTTCCTCGCGAACTCGATTAAGCGCTTGAGCTGCTTCCTCGCGTGCTCCTCCATGTCTACATTTTCGCCGTAGGCGTCCATGAAGAGCGCCTTCAAGACAGGCTTCATCCATCCGCGGTGGAAGCGGCACCAGCCGACGTTGTCGTACCAGAACTCCCAAAGAGCAGAGGCTATGATCTTCTGCGCCAGCTCCTCCGGCTCGAGGAAGACGCCGAACTGGTAGAACGTCCAGTATCTTCCCTGTATCGGGAGCGGGATGTAGTTTCCTATGGCCCAGTACATAGTAGGTGTCATCTCGCCATCCTCGCCGAGCGGGGTGAAGACGGCGTAGTCCTTGAAGCTTTCTCCATAGCTGAGCCTGTCCTTGAACCTCTCGTCGAGTATTACACTGGCTTTCCTCTTGCCGAGGCCGATTATCTTCGCTATCTCGTTCTCGGCGAACGCTACTCTGTGGGCCAACTCCGCAACGAGTTTCGCGTTCTTCTCGCTCGCCTCGACAGGGCGCTCTATCAATGCCTCCTTCGTGAAATCCGGCTTATCGCTGAGGCCAACCTCCTCGGGCTTGAGAAGCCCGCGGTGAACCAGTTCCAGAACCCACGCTGCCGTTCCACCGAACTCTATCGCGTCGAAGCCCATCGCGTCCACCGCTGGAACGCTTATGTCACTCGCGCGGAGGGTTATAACGCCGCTGAGCGGGCCGTTGGCTTCCCTCGGCTCGTATTCGATGTGGTGGCCGTTGGCGTACTTCTTGCAGACGACGGGGCACGGCTCGCCGCAGTTGGTCCAGTTCTTGGTTTCGATTGCTTCCTTGTTGAAGGGCTCCCAGTAGTGCTTCATTATGGCCTCGTGTATCTTTATGCGCTCCTCCTTCTCAATGTAGGGCATCTGCCAGTTGAGTATCGGCACGAAGTCGCCCTCAGCTGGATAGTTCCCTCCGAAGGTTCCTCCGGTTTTCAGCTTGGGGTTGTACTTGTACTTGACGGTCTTCTCCGCTATTACGTCGTTGTAGGGCTTCTTGTGGACACCCTCAACTATCTCCTTTGCCGTCCTGAAGGACGAGATGTCCTCGCCGGGGAAGGCCTTCTTCCTCGGCTTTCCGCCGAAGATAATTCCAACGACGTTGTGGGCGCGCAGAAGAACGGAGCCAGAGCCACCCCTGGCGGCCCAGTCCTCACTCCCCTCAACGCGCTTGCCCTTCCTGAGAGTCTGGGAGAATATCGCCCCGTAGTTGCTGTTTAGAGCAGCGGGGCCAACGACCGCTATGCGGTACTCGAAGTCGAAGCGCTCACCGAACGTGTCTATTAGATACTGGGTGAGCGCATAAACGCCCTCCTCGCCTTTGTAGTCCCTCCAGATCTCGATGACTTTTTCCAGCTCTATCTCGTGGAGCTCAACCTTCACGTTCTCGCCGTCGTTGTAGAGGATAACAACCACCGGCTTCTCTGCCTTCCCTTCGAAGGTTACGAAGTCCACGCCAACGTTCTTGAACGCGTAGGCCGCTCCCCCCATGGCTGATGGAAAGAGCGTTCCGTAGAGGGGTGACCTGAAGAAGAACATGAGCCTGTGCGCTCCCGGGAGGATTGAGCCCGAGAAGGGCCCCATACCCATTACTACGACGTTCCTGGGATCGTAAGGATCAATGCCATGGGTTCCGAGCTTTTCGTGGAGATCGAGACCGTAGTCTATTACCCCGTAGACCCCTTCCCTCTCAACTTCCTCCCTCTCGACCTTCCCATCGTCAAGCTTGAGGTGTAAGACCGTGAACCTCATGCCTGCACCCCCTTGTATCACTCCGGGTGTTAAATCTTTGGCGAAGAATATTTAAGGCTTCCGATTGCGGCCCTCTCAAAAGCTACGGTAAAGGAGTATAAATCCTTTGCCTCCTCAAAAGGCAGAAAAGGAAAGAGAAATCACTCGACGTCCTCAAACCTATCCTCGAGCCTCTTGAGAACACCCGGCAAAGTAGTGTACTCCATGTCCTCCATCGGGAGCCTGTGAGGCTCGAACGGGCCGTGCCTGCGCATGTACTCGGCTATCTCAACGGCCTTCTGTCTCGCGTAGTCGAAAGCGGGGTCGTCGAAGAGGTCAACCGGTCCGACGAGCTTCCCTTCTGGGCTTATCTGCCAGCCGAGAGCGACAACCCTTGGCGGACCGTCGAAGCGGGTCGGGTTGGCCTGGTGCATCGCCACCGGCATCACCGGGCCGTTGTGAGAGCCACGCATCCAACCGCTGACGAGGTGCGGGAAGGCGAAGGGCTCGAGGACTTCACCCAAAGCCGGAAGACCGCTCTGGGCCCTGACTATCGCCACGGGATCGTCCTTACCGACGTACTCTCCAGCGACCTCGTAGAGCTTCTCGGTGCTGACTACTGCAACTGGCTCGTCCTTGCTTATCGGGTGACCCTCCTTCGGGTAAACGCGCTTGATGACGTACCTGCTCTTCGCGCCGATGAGGGCGAGAAGGTCGTAGACTTCCTCGGGGGTGTTGAGAACCACGCGCTTATGCTTGAGGATGTCCCAGACCTCAAAGCGGAAGCCCATGTGCATCTTGGGGTCAATGACCAAACCAGCGGTGTTGAATGGATCCGCGAACATCCTGAATATAGGCAGGTTGAACGCTCCAGGCTCGGTCTTGTCCATGTGGAACGTAACTATAGGCTCGCTCTTCCTCAGGGTTATCTCCATCTCTGCAACGCCCGGCCCCATTCCGCGGATGTTCCCGCTGAAGGCATCCTTGAGAAGGTCCTGGCCGGCCCCGTAGAGGCCGAGCTCCTTGGCAACCTTGGTGGCCTCCTCAAAGGCCTTCCAGGCGAGTCCGTGTATCTCGGGGCTGTCAACGCCCTTCTTGTGGGTCATTATGAGCTGGAGGTCGTCGCCGCAGGTCGCGACGTAGAAGTCGATAATGGTCCCCTCTTCGACGGCCTTTGAAAGAACCTCTTCAGCGGTCTCGACGAGCTGGGGGTGCACCCTCGAGTGCCCAGGCCAGCCGCCGATGTCCGCCTTAATAACGCTAATCGTTATCTTATCCCCAACGGCCATGGCAACCACCGGTAGCTTTAACCACTTTCATGCTTATAAAACGTTAATATCACCGTCGATGATACACAAAAAGGCGTCAAAATTCGGGCGTTCTAACAAGATCTGGAAGAAAGGGGAGATCATTCACAGATGTCGGTCCAGCCGAACTTCTCCTTGGCGACCTTGATCAGGTTCTTGAGTTCGTCCTTCTTGATGTTGACGCTCGAGCTTGCCCCGACGAGGGCTATGATGCCGTGAACCTCCTCCTGAACCTGTATAACGTCGTCGTGAACCTTGAGAACGCGCAGTTCCCTTCTGGCCGTTTCGTCCTCGCTTATCCTGAACTTGTCCTTTCCAACCACTATGGGCTCCTCCACAGCCACCACCTCGGAATATTTTTGTAAGTTTGGGTTAATAAAACTTCCGGGAGCAAAGTTTATAAACCCGGGGCCGTTAAGGTTGAGACGGATGGGGGCGTGGTGTAGCCTGGTCTATCATCGCGGGCTCCAGAGGTATGAGGACTTGCGGGTTTGCTGATTGGGGATGAGCCTTTGGAGCTCTGACCCGGAGAAACCCGCGGACCGGGGTTCAAATCCCCGCGCCCCCACCATTCAGCAAACTTTTCTGGCGAAAAGTTTGATCAAAAGAGGTAGCTTCTTTCCCAAGCGCATCCTGCAAGGGGTTTCTGCCTGAACTTACCCGTTTGGAGAGGGAACTCATTAAAGCTCATTTTAAAGGGTGTTTACACTGGAAATACGCCCGATGGGCGTCGGAGAAAAGTAAACTCCTGCCGTCTGGCCTTAAAGGAAGTTCCTCCATTGAAGAGTCTGTCTTAGATGTTAAACCCCCTCAAAGTTTCTCATTTTGAAGAGAGCTACGAGATTTTGGTCAAGCTTTGCCCAACAAAGCTTGCTTGGTGAGCGTTTCACTTCCAAAGGCACCCAATAAGCGCTGAAAAGAAGTTGAAACCTATTTGAGCTTGCTTTTTCAGGCTCAAACCTACTTTGAGCTTGCAAACTTGAGAGGACATGCGGACTCAGTCTGATATTTTTAAGGAGCAAAGTTCCCCCTCAAGTCCCAGAACGACCCATCTCCCCTCTACCGGTGAGATTAAAAAGCTTGGGAGTGTTTCATCCTCCGGTGGTGGACGTGGAGATCCACTACGAGTGCTTTGCCTGCGCCGCCAACCAGTGTCAGAAAATCGTCGAGATGGGCACGGACGACTTGGAGCTCAGAAAGAGGGGCGTCATCGAGGCGGCAAAGCTCATGGCGAGGATAAACGAGAATTCAATCCCCGCTGTTTTCGGCAGCGAGGTCTTTCTAGGCGTTTATAAAGTTATAGGCAACGACGACCCGTTTAAAGACTACAAGGAGCTCTCAAACAGATTGGCTGAGAAGGTTGTCTCAGACATCGAGAAAGAGGAGATAGACCTGAAGACCGCTCTCAAGCTCGCAATAATCGGCAACGTGATAGACTTTGCCGTCGGCTACTCCCCGGAGAGGATCGAGGAGGACGTGAAGGCGATGCTCGGCGAGGAGCTCTACGTTGACCACTCCGATGAGCTGTTCGAGAGGCTGGAAAAAGCTAAGGCCCTCCTCTACCTCACGGACAACTGCGGCGAGATCTACTTTGACAGGCTCTTCATAAGGAAGCTGAAGGAGGCCTTCCCGCACCTTGAAATCTACGTTGCGGCTAAAGACGGCCCGATAATCAACGACGCAACGGTTGAAGACCTTGAGAGGGCTGGCTTTGAGGAGTTCACCGAGATAATCTCGACGGGGACACGGATAGTCGGCGTCCCCATCGATCGGGTCTCCTCTGAGTTCAGGGAGGTCTTTGAGAAGGCCGATGTCATAATCGCCAAGGGGCAGGGCAACTTCGAGACGCTGAGCGAGATAAAGGACGATCGCGTCTTCTACCTCCTCAAAGCGAAGTGCCGGCCGATAGCGAGAGAACTGGGAGTGCCGCAGGGGAGCATGGTGTGTTTGAGAAGTGGAAGCCAGCACCCAGATAAGTAAAAAGGTTGAGGAAACCGCTCGGATCTCCCAGGGCTTGCAGTGGGGGAAGAAAGGTTTAAATAGTTCGAAGTGGATTATCATAATCATGTGTGAACAATTCGTGAACAGAGAGAGGGAACTGCAGGCATTAAGGGAAGCTTATGAGAGCAACAGAAAAGAGCTCATAATCGTTTATGGGAGAAGAAGGGTTGGTAAGACCGCCCTCGTTAAGAAGTCGGTGAAAGGTATTCCCCACATATACTTTTTTGCAGAGGAGACCCTAGAGAAGGAAAACCTCCGGACGTTTCAATCTCTTGTCGGCAATGCCCTTAAGAACCCCCTCATAGCAAAGGCGGAACTCTCGTGGGAGGAGGTCTTTGAAATTCTCGATGGCTCGGGAGTTGTGGTCATAATAGACGAGTTCCCAAACCTTCTGAAAGCAAACAGAGGCCTCCTCTCAAAGTTCCAGAAGATATGGGATTCTTCAAGGAAACTCAAACTCGTACTCACTGGTTCAGCGATAAGCGTGATGGAGAGCCACGTTCTGGGCTACAAAAGTCCCCTCTATGGCAGAAGGACGCTCTCTATAAAACTTGAACCACTGAGCTTTCTTCATCTGAGGGAGTTCTTCCCCGAGAAAAGCTGGGGAGAGCTCGTGAGAATCTACGGAATAACCGACGGCATACCCGCGTACATTAAGGAAGTTCAGTTTAGACTGAGGGCAGGAGAAAAGCTTGAAGAAGTATTCCAGCCCAACAAACCGCTATTCGACGAGGCCGAATTCCTCCTACGGAGCGAGCTTAGGGAGCCAGCTCGATACTTCGCGATACTGAAGGCGATAGCCTTCGGAAAGACGAAGTTCGGAGATATAGTGAACTTTACGGGCCTTCCAAGCTCGACGGTTTCCCAGTACCTGAGCAATCTCCAGACGCTCCACATAGTTGAGGAGAGGCACCCGGTTGGAGAACCCGAGAGGAGGAGAAACGCCCGCTACTACCTGAGCGACCTCTACTTCAACTTCTGGTTCCGCTTCGTCTATCCCAACCGCTCCCAGCTCCTCGACTTCGGCTACATCGAGAACTTTGATGAAGAGTACAACCGCTATCTTGGCTTCGTCTTTGAAAAGGTGGCGGGTGATTTTCTCAAGGAATTGAACCGTGCCGGGAAACTCCCGTTTAGGTTCACGAAAATTGGCGGCTGGTGGAAGAAAAACGAGGAGATCGACCTTCTCGCTCTCAACGAGCGGGAGAAAAAGGCCCTTTTCATTGAGGTGAAGTGGAAGGAGCTGAGCGGGAGGGAAGCAAAGGGAGTTTTGAAGGACTTGGAGAGGAAGGCGGATTTTGTAGAGCTGGAAAGCTGGGAAAGATGGTACGGGATCGTCGCAAAGGGCCTGGGGGATAAAGAGGAGCTTCGCAATGGGGGATGGCTCGCCTGGGACTTGAGGGATTTTGAAGGGACTTCAAAAAGTTGAGATGTGAAAGTAGCCTCCTCGCCAGCGGCCTCTTTTCAAGGAAGCCCTCAAAGGTGGAAGCTACGGGGCTCTACACGACAGCCTTGTGAGGACACTCGCCTCAATGCTCTCTCTAAGGCCAGGAGAACAACGTTAAGTGGACGTGAGAGAACTGACAACCTCGGGGAAAGGCTTGGGTAGTTGCAACACGATTAGACTAATCATGGTGCAACAATTCGCGCTAGGTCAGCCTCTTCTCCCTCTCCGGGAACTTCCAGTTCTTCGTTATCTTCGTCACGTTCCTCACGAGGGCCTTCTCCTCGGGGTGCCTTGAGACAAGCTCCTCGAGGAAGGAAAGCAGCTCGTCGTAGGCGGGCTTGTCTATCGGGAACGGCACTTTATCCTTCCCGCCAACGGCGTAGCTGAACTTGAAGGGGTCGGGCGGGTGGGTTACTGGATCCTTCCAGCTCGGGTGGACGTCATAGATTAACTCAAGGACGAGCGATAATGCCCTCAAAGTGCTCGGCCCGAGGCCCTTGAGGAGCAAAAACTCCTCGTAGTTCGAAACGCTAAGCTCCCTCGCAAATTCTAGGGCTTTTCTGTTCAGCTCGAACCTCCCGAGACTCTCGTAGCGCTTCAGCAGGTCTTTCTCCCAGGGCTCGCGGGGCTTGTAGTAAACGAGGGGCCTGTAACCCTTGGCAATTGCCTTCAGGCTCTCAAGCTCACGCTCTATCTTCGTGGGGTTCTCCTGGACGATGTCAAGGAGCGTCTTCTGATATTCCCTCGCGTCCTTCGATACAGTGTTCAGCGCGAACTCCGTCTTTAGGCCGGCAATGGCTTTGTGTGGGTCGAGGGTGAAGGTTTCCGCGTCAAACCAGTGGAAGCGTCTCGCGAGCTTAGCTTTCTCGTTCATTCCCTGCTGTATCACCGCCCAGTTCCCCATCTCATCGAGGAAGAAGACGTGGTGGTAGAGCTGGTAGCCGGTCTGAAGGGCAACGGTATCGACCTTCGCGACCAGCCTTGAAGTCCTGACGTACGGCTCGGGGTCGAGGTCGTAGAGCTTTGCGATGGTTTTCAGCTCCTCTGGAGTAGCCCGGCTCTTCTTCCCCTTCCCGCCGGCCGCTTTTACTCCGAGTTCCTCCCTCCAGAGGGCGTCCTTTATCATGCCTGCTGTTACCGTCGTCGAGCCACTGCTGTCCCAGTCCATCCCGATAACGTTGTTGAAGGCCTGAAACCACACCGGGTCTGAGAGCCTCTCAAGGAGCCCCTTCGTCCCGTATTCTTCGACCGCTAAGATGAGCACTAACCTAGTCAGCTTCCTCATCCTCTGGGCGAGCCACGCTGGAACGTGGCCGCCGTGAAGGGGCAGATCGGCGACGTTCCTCATCGGAGTTAGTTGAGCCTTTGGTGTTTTAACGGTTGTCCCTTAAAATCCTCATGCTTTTTCCTGTTTTTCCGCAAAATGCCCGGGAAAGGCTGTCCATATGAAAGGGAAAGCCTTTTTACCCCTCGTTTCGAGGGAGGTCTGAAGGTTTAACGCTTACGGAGGGTTGAGGATGGGAGTTGAAAAGGTTCCGAAGTACGACATCCCGACTGTTAAAGTGGACTACGTTTTTATCGAGCTCGACAAGATGAAGCCCCACGAGCAGCTCGTCCAGAAGGAGCTTGAGGCGTTCATCGAGAGCGTCACAGGGAGCGGCATCTTCTGGAAGCCGATGCTCCTCGCCAAGGTTCCCGGTGAGGATATGTACCTGATAGTTGACGGCCACCACCGCTGGGCCGGCCTCCAAAAGCTCGGCGCCAAGCGCGCTCCCTCGGTCATCCTTGACTACTTCAGCGACGACGTCAAGGTCTACACCTGGTACCCGGCCTTCAAGGGAGACCTTAACGAGGTTCTCGAGAGACTTAAGGCGGAAGGACTCGAGGTCGTTGAAGACCCCGAGGCTGAGGAGAAGGCTGAGAGGGGAGAGATAGCCTTCGCCCTCGTCGGTGAGAAGAGCTTCGCCATCCCCGGTTCTCTGGAGGAGCAGAAGAAGGTCAGCAAGGTCCTCGACGAGATGAGCGTCGAGGGGAAGATAGAGCTCATCTACTACGGCCTCAAGGAAGATGCTAGAGAGGACATGGGCAAGGGCGAGATCGACTACGTCTTCATCAGGAAGGCCCCGACCAAGGAAGAAGTCATGGAGCTCGTCAAGCGCGGCGAGGTTTACTCCCCAAAGACCACGAGGCACGTCCTGCCCTTCAACCCGGACAAGATCGACGTCAAGCTCGAGGAGCTCTTTTGAGTTCCAACTTTTTGCGAAATATTTTTAATTTGTGAGTATTCACAATCCTCGGGTAAGAGTTAATGACGGGACTTCGCAAGGTTTTAAAAACTCTGCTTTTAATAGTCCTCCTCATCCTCGGGATGAGGGCGGCGTATCTCAAATACGAACTCAGATCCGCCGTTGTTGCCTATGAAAGAGCCGGGGTTCCAGAAAACGAGACGCTCGTTGCAGCCTATCACCACGGAAACACCTGGCAGTTTGCCACTTACATCGACGGGGATGGAATCCTGAATGTCTACACCGTGGAGTGGAAACCCCTCTCGGCGTTCATCCTTGGAAGACTCGACAGAAAGGTCGAAAGGGCGGAGGCCCTGGTTAACTACTCCCCCCTCGCAATGGAAGTTTCTCTTCTCCGCAACTACCGCCCCCACCAAACGGCCCTCCTCTTTAAAACCCTGGGGTGGGTCTATGGAGACAAGGTAAACGGCTCCTACCTCCCTGCCTTCTCGGATGTGATAAAGCCCGGGGAAGTCTACTACTCCATCGAAGGGACAGGCTCCAGGGATAAGATCTGGATCAAAACCAAGACGATCTGTGATCCTCCAAGCCTCTTCGCCCATGACTACGTCTGCAGAGGGTTCATCGGGTACGAAGGGCTTCTCACTATCCCGGGATACAGCCTCGAATCCGGTCAAATGGTGTGGGTGGTCAAGAAACTTCAGGGGGACAAGCTAAACATCACAGTGTTCTACCCCGGCATCAGCCTCTCCACAACTATCAAGGCAAAGAGATACATGAACGAAACCATGACCTTCACTGGGAAGAGCGTCCAGCTTCTGAGAGAAGCCATCCCAAAGGTCGTCTGGCCCGATATCACCTACATCCAGGTATGGGTATCCGATGACAACGGAAACGCTTCCGTGGAGGGGATATTCCTCCTCCCCAACTACAGGTACGGCACGTTTGAAGAATCCCTGGGAAGTGATGGGAGTTGAAGGGGGAGAGCGTCCTAAAGGCCCTCATGGTGCTCGGCCTGATCATTGCGGCTGTGGGATACCTCGGCCACTTCGGGACACCATCCTCAGAGATCCCTCTCGTGAACTCCACCTACGTCTACGAAAACTACCTTAAACCCTACGACGAAGAGGGATACAGGCTTCTGGCGGCCCATCTGCGGATATGGCATCCGTCCGAGACGGTAATAGAGTGGAAGGTCTACCTCTACCACCCCAACGGAACCCTAACCCTCGTGTACATTACCAAAGACGGGGTGTCCTCCGGGAAGTATCCAACCAGCCTCGACTATTCATCCATCTCGATGCCCCTCTCGGCCCTAAAAAACCTCGGAATGGTTGAAGAAAAAGGCTATGTCAACCGCCTCTACTTCCTGAACGAGACGGATTATCGGATTATGGAGGACGAGTACAAAGGGATCGCGAGATGCAGGAACATAACTTCCCTCCTCTCCGGGAGGAGCTTTAAGCTTCTCAGGGGACTCAAGGTCGGTGGGGAAACTAAGCTCATGGACATCAGACCTGCAGGTGGAGTGTTCGTCATCACCGGCTCGTACAGTTACAGGCCACTCTGTAGGGAAACCTGGCTCGTCGTAGAACCATACAACGAAACCCACGACAGGGTTGGTGTCATCTACCCTGATGCAGAGGTCTGGGGCCTTGTGCCTTCCCAAAACCTGCCGGTCTTCAACGGGAGCGATTACGTTCGGCTCATAAGGAGGTTCTCAAAAAAGCTGAGCTGGGGCGATGTTGAGGGCATCCTAATAAACGCCACCGGGATCTACGTGAACCCCCACGCGAGGGAGATCTTTGAGAGGGGATATAAGAGGGGTAGCCTACCGGGCATTTCAGGGATTGTGGTATTCAGAAACGGAACCGTTAAAACCTGGGGAGTCTGGATAGATAGGGGGAGGGTATTGGATTCGTAACTTCCTCCGCCCGATGACGATGGATCAACCGGCTGAGCGGTGATGATCAGTCCAGGAAACCGAGGGCCTGCATCTGCACCTACATAGCCACTTACAAAAAAGGCACTTATATCACGAAGCCCAATTCCCCAGCGGTGAAAGCATGAGCCCCGTCAGGGCAGTGCTATCGATGATCGCACAGGCCCAGTTCAACACCTCAAGCTCACCCCACCCCCTTCCCCCTGGGCCCGTCCACTTCCAGATAGTGGGCTCCCGGGAGGCCGTACCTGAGCGAGAGGCCCTTCTCGTTACCAGGCCCGGGAAGAGCGTTCCCTCCGGGTGGGATCCCCTTCTCGTGAGCACCGTGCCGGGTTTCATAGGTCCCCGGGAGCTCCCCAAACTCCTCCACCGAATCCTTGAGGAGCTCAGGGAAAACCCGAGAAAGGCCGTTGTCATAGAGTGCCCGGAGTACCTGGCCATATACAACGGGTTTGAGAGCTTTCTGAAGTTCCTCCACACACTGAGGGATCACGTTATCCTGGCCGGGGGAAAGCTGTATTTAATCACCGACCCCTCCTCCTGGGATGAGAGGGAGTTTGCACTCCTCCGCGGGATCGAGGGCTGAAAAGCCACGCATCGAGTTTTACGGGATTCTTCCGGATTTCCCGCAGGGTAAGAACGTAGAGGCGCCTCCCATCAACGGAGCGCCTTATCCTGATCTCGCCGGCCTCTTCCAGGAGAGTGAGTGCGTCTTTGACGAGGCTAGGCTTTACGCCCAGTCCCTTGATCCCCTCCCAGAAGGGCTCCATGCGGGAGTACCGGGAGACGCGCCTAACGAGCTCCCGGGCTAGTTCCAGCTTGCGTTCCCCTCTGGCCACCCGGTAGGCTTTTGAAAGCGCCCCCAGGTCCCTCACCGCAGGCACCATCCCATTTTGGGCGGGATGATATAAAACAGTTTCCCGGAGGATGCAAACCAACGTAGTGCAAACCTTTTAAACTCCTGTGAGTACATATGCCCGGGCGGTGGGGATGAGAAAACACGGGGTCGTTTACATCCTTTTGGTAGTCGCCTTCCTTCTGATGCTCGTCCCCTCGGCATCGGCCGGAGGAAACGAGAGGAAGGTGTACGTTGCGAAGTTCGAGGGCGTCATAACGAGCTATTCGGTTGATCAGTTCTCAAGGTACATCCGGGCCGCGGAGAAGGGAAACGCCGAGGCCCTGATAATAGAGATCGACACCCCTGGCGGCAGCGGTGAGGCGATGCAGGAGATAATCCAGAGGATAAAGGAGTCGCGGGTTCCGGTCATCATCTACGTCTATCCACCAGGGGCGATAGCGGCCTCGGCCGGAACCTACATAGCCCTCGGCTCCCACCTCATAGCGATGGCCCCCTCAACCAGCATAGGGGCCTGCGAGCCCATCATGGGCTACTCCGCCAACGGGAGCATAGTGAAGGCCCCCGAGAAGATAAGGAACTTCTACATAGCCTACATCAAGAGCCTTGCAGAGGCGAGCGGCAGGAACATGACGGCCGCCGAGAAGTTCATCACGGAGGACCTCAGCCTGACCCCGGAGGAGGCCTTAAAGGCCCACACCATAGAGGTAGTGGCCGAGGACGTTCCCGACCTGCTCAAAAAGGCGAACGGAATGAGGACGAAGATCCCCGTTAAGGGGAAGGGCTACGTAACGCTGAACTTCACGAACGTCAGAATAGTGACGATGGAGCCCTCCTTTAAGGACGAGGTCGTTAAGTACATCTCGGATCCGACGGTGGCCTACGTCCTCATAAACATCGGCATCCTCGGGCTCATCTTCGGCTTCCTGACCCCAGGGTGGCACGTTCCGGAGACCGTCGGGGCGATACTCCTCGTCCTCGGACTCATCGGCCTCGGCTACTTCGGCTACAACGCAGCGGGCCTTCTGCTGGTGTTTCTGGCCATAATATTCTTCATAGCCGAGGCACTGACGCCGACCTTTGGCCTGTTCACGGTCGCGGGGGTAGTGACGATGATCATAGGCGGCATACTCCTCTTTGGAGGTGGAAACGAGTACCTCATCCAGACTTCCACGTTCTCCACCCTGAGGATCGTCATAGTAGTGATAGCCCTCCTCCTCGCGGCATTCTTCGCCTTCGGCGTCGCCGCGGTCGTGAGGGACAGGAGGAAGAAGGCCCAGACAGGGAAGGAGGAGATGATCGGAGAAATAGGAAGGGTCGTCCAGGATCTGAACCCAGAGGGAATGGTGAAGATCAGGGGCGAGCTCTGGAGGGCCGAGAGCAAGGACGGGAGGCCGATAAAGGTCGGGGAGCGGGTTAAAGTCGTTGAGGTTAGAGGCCTAACCCTCATTGTGACAAAGGAGAGGGAGAACCCCGATGAAGGAAAGGAGGTGTGAAGCATGACCAGTGTTGGGACTATTGTTTTGGGAATCGTTTTGCTTTTTGTTTTGATGGTGCTGGCAAGCGCCATAAAGATAGTGAAGGAGTACGAGAGGGCAGTGATATTCAGGCTCGGTAGGGTCGTCGGTGCAAGGGGCCCGGGACTGTTCTTCATCATCCCGATATTCGAGAAGGCCTACATAGTCGACCTCCGTACTAGGGTTTTGGATGTACCGGTTCAGGAGACCATAACAAAGGACAACGTTCCGGTTAAGGTGAACGCCGTCGTGTACTTCCGCGTCGTCGACCCGGTAAAGGCCGTAACCCAGGTGGCCAACTACATAATGGCCACCAGCCAGATAGCCCAGACGACGTTGAGGAGCGTCATAGGCCAGGCCCACCTTGATGAGCTCCTAAGCGAGAGGGAGAAGCTCAACATGGAGCTCCAGAAGATTATAGATGAAGCAACCGACCCGTGGGGAATAAAGGTCAGTACCGTTGAGATAAAGGACGTTGAACTGCCAGCTGGGATGCAGAGGGCCATGGCAAAGCAGGCAGAGGCCGAGCGTGAGAGGAGGGCAAGGATAACCCTTGCTGAGGCAGAGAGGCAGGCGGCAGAGAAGCTCAGGGAAGCGGCAGAGATCATAAGCGAGCACCCGATGGCACTCCAGCTCAGAACGCTCCAGACCATCAGCGACGTGGCCAGCGACAAGAGCAACGTCATAGTGCTACCCCTCCCGATGGAGATGCTCAAGCTCTTCAAGAGCTTCGCCGACGCCGGTGAGACCTTTAAGAAGTCCATGGAAGAGAAGAAGGCCTCCGAGTGAGGCCGCTACTTTTTTAAACTCTTTTCTGTCGATTCATCCAGTTAGGCTTTTGAAAGTTTAAACGGGTGTGTCAAAAATGAAGGGGAAGGAGAGGCTGATCGAGAAGATGTTCGAGGCGGGGGCCGTTCTCTTCGGCCGCTTTGTCCTTGCCTCTGGAAAAGAGAGCGATTACTACATCAACGTCAAAAAAGTGATCACTGATCCAGAGGCGCTGAGGCTCATAGCCCGCCTGATGGCTGAAAAGGTTAGGGTAGAGGGGATAGAGTTCGACAGAATAGCGGGACCGGAACTCGGTGCGGTGCCGATAGCGACGGCCCTCTCTCTAGAAACCGGGAAGCCCCTGGTCATAGTCAGGAAAAAGCCCAAGGGATACGGAACCAACAGCCAGATCGAGGGGGAGGTGAGGAAGGGAGAGAGGGTACTCCTCGTGGAGGACGTTACGACAACGGGGGGAAGCGTCCTTAAGGCCGCTTCTGTTCTTGAGTCCTTGGGAGCCAAGATAGCCGCTATATCAGTTGTCGTCGACCGCGAGGAGGGGGCGGAGGAGAACATAACAGGGAAGGGCTACAGGTTCCTGCCAGTCATAAGGGTATCAGAGCTACTGGCCAGAAAGCCTACTCCCAGTGGAGATAGGGATTGAGGGATCTCCTAACGACGCGCAGGAAGGCCAGAAGGAAGTTCTCCTTCCGCTCAACTCTCTTTCCGAACATCCACTCGATCAGGTTCTCACCGGTTCTCTTAATGTCAATGGTTGCCCTGGATTTCGGAAAGGCCTCCAGCACGGGGAGGCCCCTGTTTAGGGCCATTGGGACTCTCTCGTCGAGAGACACTACCCCGAGGACAGGGACGCCAATGGAACCCTCGATAAGCTCCAGAACTCCCCCTATCTCGGGCCTGGCTTCCCTGACCTTGTTCAGGATCACGCCAACCTTCAGCCCGAACTCGTCTCCGATGGCCTTCAGCTTAACGACCTCGTTTTCTATCATCCTCTCTACCGAATATATCGGAGACCTCTCAAGCTCGACTATTATGAGCTGGTAGTCAACGAGGTTAAAGGTCGAGAGCGTGTCAAAGGGTATGCCGACGGGGGAGTCGATGATTATAAACCCGTACCTCTCCCCAAACTCCCTCACCACCCTAGCTAGTTGCCGGTGATCGAGGTCGAGGACGTCGTAGAGGTTAGGGCTCCCCGGGGCAACGTACACCCCAGTCCTGGGATCCCTGTAAACGGCCTCGAAGGGGTTAACCCTGGGATCCTTAAGAACCCTGTGTATGCAAACCTTCGGGGTGTATATCCCAAAATGGAAGCCTAGCTTTGGCAGGTAGAGATCACCGTCCACGGCCAGGACGTCCTCCTTCAGAACCCTGCCGAAATACACGGCTAGGTTTGACGTCATGGTGGTCTTTCCAGCCCCGCCGCGTCCCGTGATAACGACACCGGTCGTCCGGATTCCCCCAAAGGGTTTCCCCTGATTAGAAGGGCTGAAAAAACGTTTCAAAACAAAATTAAACTAAACGTAGTCCTCGAGGGTCTTGGCCTTCACCATTATATGGGCCTTCTCGGTTCCGTAGAACACCTCGACCAGGCCATCCGACTCGAGGGCCTTGACGGTCGAGAGAAGGGCAGGCATAGGGGTTTCAAGCTCAGAACTCAGGTGCTGGAGTGCAACCGCCCGCTTTTTGGTCGCCAAAACCCGGTAAACTAAATCCTTGCTCCTGCCGAACATCGGGAAGGCACCATTAATAGTGCGTCCTCAACATAAATAAACTTTATTGGCCAAAAATCGTCACCGCGACGATGGCAATAGTTTATAAACTTTTTCCATCAAGGCACCCCGATGCCGGTGGAAGGAAGGATAGAGGGACTCAACGAGGATGGGCTTGGGGTACTCCGGGAGGGGGGGAAGAAAATATTGGTCCCCTTCACCGCCCCGGGGGACAGGGTTAGGGTTGAGAAAACCAGAAGGAAGAAAAAGAAGATCATAGCGGATACTTTTGAGGTTCTAGAACCCAGTCCGATGAGAAGCAATCCCAAGTGTCCCCACTTTGGACGCTGCGGTGGGTGTCTCCTCCAGCACTTGCCCTATGAGAGACAGCTGGAGTTCAAGGAGTCAAAACTCAAAAAAATCTTGGGCGAAGAAGTCAAAGTTATTCCGTCTCCAAAGATATTTGGGCACAGAAATAGGATTGATGTTGTCATTTCGACAAAAGGCATAGGGTTTAGAAGGTACGGGACGTGGTGGGACGCGGTTGACATAGGGGAATGCCCCGTCTTCGGGCCCTCTTCGAGGAAGGTTCTATCATCCCTCCGAGACTTCATCGAAGACCACAGGCCAAGCCTCTACGAGATAGGGGAGAACCGGGGCTTCCTGAGGTACATCGTGATAAGGGAGGGCAAGTTCACGGGCGAGCTTATGGTGAACCTCGTTACCTCCCCCGGGGAGCTCCCGGAGGGGTTCCCCGACTACTTCGACTACGCGGACTCAGTATACTGGAGCGTCAACAGAACCTCAAGCGACGTCTCGTACGGGGACATCGAGGCGTTCTGGAAGTCCGAGTTCATAAGGGAGCGCCTCGGGGACGTTACCTATCTGATCCACCCCAACAGCTTCTTCCAGACGAACAGCTACCAGGCAGTCAACCTCCTCAAAGTCGTTGAGAATGTGGCGGAGGGGGAAAGGGTTCTCGACCTCTACTCAGGGGTTGGAACCTTCGGGGTCTACCTGGCGAAAAGGGGGTTCGTCGTGGAGGGAATCGAGGTCAACCCCTTCGCGGTCGAGATGGCCAGAAAGAACGTCGAACTGAACGGGGTCGATGCGGAGTTCAAGGTCGGTGCGGATAGGGACGTGGAGTCCCTCATGGAATACGACACCGTGATAGTGGACCCCCCCAGGGCTGGCCTCCATCCAAAGCTCGTGAAGAGGCTCGTCAAGGACGGTCCCGAGAAGCTAATCTACGTGTCGTGCAACCCCAAAACCCTAGCGGAGAACCTGAGGAACCTCAAGGAAGCTTACAGAGTGGAGTCGATAACCGGCCTCGACATGTTCCCCCACACACCCCACGTGGAGGTCGTGGTTGAATTAAAACGTCAAGGATCCCGTTGAAGAACCACTAAGTTAATAAATCATAATGCCGTAGTTCGAGATCAGCAGGAGGTGAATGAATTGCTCGACGAGAGGGATAGGGTCATAATTGAGATGCTAACTAAGGACGCCAGAACGCCCTTCACCGAGATCGCCAAGGTCCTAGGCATAAGCGAGACGGCCGTGAGAAAGCGCGTGAGGGCCCTCGAGGAGGCCGGAGTGATAAAGCAGTACACGATAGTAATAGACCCGTCAAAGCTCGGCTACAACCTAGTCAGTCTCACAGGCGTAGACACGCTCCCGGAGAAAATATTCGAGGTCGCCCAGAAGCTCAAGGAGTTCGAGTTCGTGAGGAACGTGTACCTGACCAGCGGCGACCACATGATAATGACCGAGATATGGGCGAAGGACGGCGAGGATCTCTCGGACATAATCTCCAACAAGATCGGGAAGATCGAAGGCGTTACCAAGGTCTGCCCCGCAATAATCCTGGAGAGGCTCAAGTGAGCCCCCGGCACTTTTCTTTCTTCAACAGCCCATCAGTTATGCGGAAGGTTCTGTCACAGAGGGGACACATTAGCTCTGGGAAGTGAGTGACCGCTATAACGGTCCGGCCTCGCTCTTTGAGCTCCCCGAGAAGACCTAGAAACTGGATCCTCGATTCGTAGTCGAGGGAGGTCAAAGGCTCGTCCAGCAGGAGCAGATCGGGATCCCCAAGGAGGGCGCAGAGGATCTCGGCCTTTTTCACGTTACCGTGGGAGAGTTCTTCCACCGGGGTGTCCATGTACCTCCCAAGACCAAGCCTCTCGACGAGTTCGGGATCGGGCTTTTTGACGCCCAGTATTCTCCTGAAAACCTCCAGGTTCTCCCTGACGGTAAGTTTGGGGTAGAGGGCGGGTTTCTGACCCAGTATACCCATCCTCTCTGCGTTTACCTTTATCTCCCCCTCGTATTCAATGAGGCCCGCCACCGCATTGAGGAGGGTAGTCTTCCCGGCCCCGTTCCTTCCGACTATGCAGACGAACTCGCCCCTCCTAACGCTGAGGTCGATGCCCCTGAGAACCTGTACGCTCCCGTAGGACTTCCTGAGGTTTTTGATCGTCACAGAGTACTCCATTCCCGAACCCTCCTGTAGAGGAGAACGTCAAGGAGAGCAAAGGCAAAAACCGTCAGGATGAGATAGCCAAGGTAGTCCGCGAAGAGGCCAACGCTGACGTCCCGGAACATGAACGCCCTCAGGAGGACCCCAGAGTAATAGGTCGGCAGAAGCCGAGCGAACTCCTGGAACACCTTCGGAAAGAAGCCGACCGGGTAGAGCAGACCGGACATGAGGACGAGAAAGCCAGCGCTTACCTGGAGGAGGGTCTTGGAGTGGCCCTCGAACCTGAAGGCGAAAACGAAGCACAGGCCCATCAGGGAGAGGTAGAGGGTGGTGAGCAGGAGAACGAGCAGAACACCCCAGCCGAAGCCCACTTCACTGCCGGAGTGGTCGTAGACAAGCTTCGTGATGAGGGCCTGGAGGAGGATAACGGCCTCCCCCGCGATCACCTTTGCGACGAAGTTGAGGGGGAGGGAGGAGTAGAGCTTCAGCCTCGGCAGCACGCCCCTCTCCTCCAGGGTTGTACTGGGAACGAGCTCAAGCCCAACGAGAACGGAGAGCATCACGAGGACACCAGGGAAGAAGAACTCCGGCAGTGAGGCGTGTCTGTTTATCGGACGCTCCTCTATCTGGGTCGCACCCAGCCTTATCCTGAGGATCTCCAGCAGGTTCTCGGAGATGGCGGCAACGGGCGTCATCGAATCGTCGTAGTAGACCACGTAGCTCGCGTCCGTGAAGCTCCGGTACCTCTTTATCTCGATGACGACGTAGTACTCCTCCCTCTGGAGCTTCGCCGTTGCCTCTTCAACGGACGGTTCGAGATGGGGATTTGAGAACGTCCTGGCTATGGCCATTATCGAGTTTATCTGGGCCTGACTCAGATTCTTCTGGTCTATGATGATGGCCACGGGGTGTCGCTTGGGATGGCCTCCTGATACGTGGTGAAGACGAGACCGAAGAACAGGGGGAGACCGAATATCATGAAGAGAAGTGCCTTCCTCTTCGAGGTGAGCTTGAACTCCTTGAGCAGGAGCGGGAGCAGTCTACTCACTCGAACCACCCGACCAAAGAGGGGGAGAAAGGATAAAAAGCTATCACCCGCTCATTCCTTCGCTCAATTCATTTTCCAGTATGTTGCTTATCTCCTCTACGGTTCTCTTTGCAGAGGTGCTCTCGTCCCTCGGGGTGTGCATATAACCCTCGTAGGACTTGAGGGAATCCATTATGTCCTCTATATCCTTCTTGTTCACGGTGAACTCCTGAACCACGTACTTCCCGTCGGCCTCGATCCGGATCTTTCCGAGCAGATCCTGGAGGCTCTTCACGAAGTCTTCAGGAGCCCCGGCCATTCCAAGGCCGAGGGTTGTGTTGGCTAGGGTTATTAGGGCGTTGGCGTTCTTGACGACGCTCTTAGCGGTTGCCTCGTCCTCAGCCCTCAAAACGGTCTTCACCGAATACTCTTCCCCGGCAACCTTGAACTTAAAGGCCCCGTACTCCATCTTGCCGGCGAAGCTCAGCATCCTGGCCTCGGCCTGGTTAAGATCCCCGAACTCGCGCCTGCTGATGGATCCGAGGAAGTACTTGATGTCGTACACCAGGATCAGGTTCCCGGAGCCAACCTTGTCCACAACGTCCTCGTATCTCTCGGCCCACTTCCCCTTCCCGTTCTTGAGGTCCACTATGTCCTCGATGAGCCCAACGCTGGATCCCAGGACTATGTAACCGTCACCGAGGGCAACGCCAAAGTTCTCGCCTGAGTCAGCGCTGTAGTAGATCTTCGCACCCCCGTACTCCTTGACCTTCACGTTGGTATCGGCCGTAGCGTTCTTGATCTTCTCCTCCACCCTGCTGGTGTCTATGCTGCCCTCGGCGTAGATGGCAAAGAGGGGCTCCTCATAGTCTGACTTCGGGAACTTCGTAATGACGAAGATAACCCTCGAAACATCGTCGGGATCCATTCCAAGCTCCTTCTCTATCTCAGATTTGGCATCTATGTACGCGTCGTACACGGACCCGTCCTCGTAGGGGATCTCCTTCATCAAGTCCTTCAGGTCGTCGAGGGTAGAGGCGTCAAAAACCCCTGCCAATACCGCATCCTCAGGGACGAGCTTAAGCCAGTTCTTCTCGCCCGAGCCCCCGCCGGTGCACCCGCTTACCACAACGGTTCCAAGCACGACTACAAAAACCAGAAAGACTGAGACAAAGCGTTTCCCTCCCCAGACCATCTTACTCACCTCTGTTCTAATCATGGTATTCAACTCCTATGTCTGGCGGTGACTACTATTTATATTTTTCCCCGACCGCAAGGTTATTATCCCCACTTGCCTAGCAACTTGAGGTGATCTAATGAAAGTCGGCGTGGTCTTTGGCGTAAGTGAGCTAGCGGAGCCGGCCCAGTTCGAGAAGAAGGCCTCGGATTTTCTCACGAGACTGGCCGGGGAGTTCGAGGTCATGGGCGGCCTTTTCGTCTCGAAAAAAGCTGATTTCAAAGCCGTTAAGGAGGAAGCTGACTTCAACGAAGCGGACGCGATAATCCTGTATCCCCTAACCGGCGGCACGGAGAACGGGCTGAAGGAGTTCGTGGTCTACAGGAAGCCAACCATCGTGTACGGCGACCCCTTCAACAACTCCCTCGCGGCCGGAATAGAGCTTAGGGAGTACTTTCGCGAGAGGCTTATTCCCTCGACCCTTGTCAAGGACTTCAACGAGCTTAAAGCTGCCTTGCTCGGGTACGAGGACATGAAAGAAACCCTGGACAAGTTCCTGAGAATGCGCATAGGCCTGATAGGCAGGGTTTCGCCTTGGCTAATAAACGAGCGCTTTGAGCTCCCCTACACGAAAATAAGCCTCAAGAAGTTCTACGAGTACTACGACGCTGTTGCGGACGAGGAGGGCTGGGAGGCCGTTGAAGGCATAGTCTCCAAAGCGGCCGAGATCAAGGAACCGGACAAAAAGGCGCTGATCAAGGCGGGCAGGATATACGTGGCGATAAAGAGGATCCTTGAGGATTACAGGCTGAGCGGCTTCACCATAGGCTGCTTCGACCTCATAGGGAAGATAGGCTCGACCCCCTGTCTGGCCTTAGCCATGTTCAACGCCCTGGGGGTCCCGGCGGCGTGCGAGGGGGAGCTCAACTCGCTCCTGGGAATGATGATAGCGAGGCTCTTCTTTGACAAGCCGGCCTTCATGGGCAACATAGCTGACTACGATGAGAGCCACGTCCTGCTAGCCCACTGCACCGCGCCTCTCATCGGGAGGTACGTCCTCAGGAGCCACTTCGAGAGCGGAACCGGTGTCGGCGTTGACGTCCAGCTGCCGAAGGGGAAAGCAAGTCTGCTCAAGATACGCGGGAGAAAGGCCGTCGTCGCCGGCGTTGAAGTTGTGGGCCAGGAGCACAGCAACATGCGCTGCAGGACGCAGGTAAAGCTCAGAATCGAGGACGCGATGGACTTCATCGACGGGACGCTCGGGAACCACCACCTGCTGGTATACGTCGACAGTGAAGAGCTCGCGGATCTGCTCAGCGAGCTGGGCTTTGAGGTCATGCTCTACTGAGGGCCCTTTTGCGTTCCCTTTTTCTCAGCCTTCTAGAACGAGGATAAAAAGAAAAGGGCTCAGTCCCTCTTCCCAAAGAACTTTATGCCGAGTACCGCCGCCAAACCAATGCCCACCGGGATCGGGTGGAGCGTGGCCGAGAGCAGGCCGACCAAAGCCAGCAGAACCCTGAGCTCCTTTCTTATGTGGACGCTAAACCAGCCGGTCAGGCTTATTGCCAGGATGTACATAACGAGCAGCGTTGCCCCGAAGTCGTAGATGACAGTTAGTGCGGTCTTTACCGTCCAATCCTGGACCGTTATGAGGAACATCTCTGGATGGGTGAAGTAGATGTACGGGCCGATGTAGCCCGCCAGTGCGTACTTCACTGCGTTCAAGGCAGTCTTCCAGAAGTCTCCTCCCGCCAAAGCCGAGCCCGCATAGCTCGCCAGCGCCACGGGTGGCGTGACATCGGCCAGTATCCCGAAGTAGAACACGAAGAAGTGAGCCGCTAGGAGTGCTATCGGCGTGCTGAAGCCCGGAACCGATGAGCTGTAGGGCTGGAGCCCGAGGACAGCGTTGTATATGGCCGGCGCTGCAACGAGGGACGTTATGATGTAGTTGGCCGTCGTCGGGACGCCCATTCCGAGGATGAGGCTGAAGACCATCGTCAGGAGGAGGAGCAGCCAGAGGTTACCAGCGGTGAGGTCAACGAGGCGGTAGCCGAGGCTCGTGACGAGGCCCGTCATCGTTAGGACGCCCTGTATGAGGCCAGCACTGGCGGCGGCAAGCATGACGCTCGTGCTCGTCTTACCCGCGTCGATCATGGACTGGTAGGTCGCCTCGTACATCTTCCTTCCGTCCTCGCTCTTTGAGACGTAGCCGACTATGAGGGAGAACACTATTCCCATAACGCCGCTCATGAGGAGTATCTGCTCCTTCGACATTCCAAGGAACTTCGTCATGGCCGTGAAGAGTATGAAGAGCAGGCTGATGTAGAGCTTCTCGTTGAAGCCGACGAGGTCGCTAACGAAGGCTAGAACCACAAGGGCCAGGGCAAGGAGGAGCATAACCCCTCCCGCTAGAGTTGCCATTGACCTCCCCGTGAACATGAGGAGAGTCGTAAGGAGGACTATGCCAACGTAGAGCCCCTCGTGTCCCTTTATCTCGTCCTTGGCCACCCACGCCACCCAGATAGCCACTCCTAGGGAGGATATTGCGGAGATGTGAGGCGGGATCCCCCAGACGAGCGCGACGGTGATGACGAGTATCGGAAGGAGGATGTAGAGCTTCCTGAGGAAGTACCTGAGGGGGGCGAAGTGCTCCGACGGCATGCCCTTGAGGCCGAGCCTCTTCGTTTCGAGGTCTATGAAGAGGTAGACCCCGGAGTAGTACACCAGCGCCGGAATGACCGCGGCTATTATGAGCTTGTTGTAGGGAACCCCGAGGAACTCGGCCATGATGAACGCGGCCGCACCCATTATCGGGGGCATGAGCTGACCTCCAGTGGAAGCCACTGGCTCGACGGCACCGGCTATCTCCGGAGGATAGCCCGCCTTCTTCATGAGGGGTATCGTAAACGTTCCCGTGGTGAGGACGTTGGCGACGCTCGAACCGCTGACTGTTCCCATCAGGCCACTGGAGACAACGGCCGCCTTCGCAGGTCCGCCGGGCCTCTTTCCAAAGAGCGTTATCATGAACTCGGTTATGTAGTCGCTTATGCCTATCTTAAGGAGGAAAGCACCGAAGAAGACGAAGGCGAAGACGTAAGTCGTCATGACGAAGAACGGGATCCCGAAGATACCCTCATCGAAGTAGAGCTGCTGAGTGAAGCGGATCCAGTCGAACCCGAGATCGCGTATGCCGTAGATCAAAAAGACTAGAACCACGGTTGGAAGAACCCAGCCCAAGACCCTCCTGGTGGCTTCAAGGACGAGGATTATCGCCAGAACCCCGAAAACCACGTCCTGCGTGTAGACGTCGGCAAACTCCGCGTACCTCTGGTAGACCGCGAAGAGGTAGAGAGCGGAGATGGCCCCCAGTATGGCAAGGATGTAGTCGTAAACGGGTACTCTCTTCAGTTCCTTCTCGGTTTTCCTGAGGGGGTAGAGGAGGTACGTTATAAGGAGGATCATGGCCAGTACGAAGGCCTCCCCCTGCTTCGGCTGGAAGGTCGTCCTCAGGATCCCGATGTGGATGCCCATCCTGCTGAACATGTCGTAGAGCGTGTAGTTGAAGTTGAATATGAAGAGGATCTCGTAGATACCGATGAGAACGGCGGCGGTTTTTATCACGAGCTCCAGCTTCGGCGTGAGGGTTCTGGTCCTTTCAATAACAACCTCGGCCTTCTCCCCTTCGAGCTCCTTCAACTCCTTCGGTTCCTTATCAACATCGGGCATCTCAGCACCTCCCTATGAGTGTTTCAAACAGCATGCAACGTTTGACCCTGAACTTAACGAGGGTCTCCTCTTTAATGGAAAACGCCAACTTGCCGTTGACCTTTATTTTAGCATGGTTGAGGGGGATGAACCAGAAGTCCAGACTCTTTCCCAGGGGGATGTCTATCCTCTTCACGTAAAAGCCGTCTTGCATGTACTGGATGTCCTCGGGCAGTCCCGCACCGAAGTCCTTCCACCACATCTCCCTAGCGTAGAGACCGCTTGAGTTGGCCTCCAGAACCTCTCTGACTTCGCTCCTCTCGACGCTGTGGACGTAGTCTATCTCCACCCTAACATCCCCCAGGCGGTATACGCGTGATGAGTGCCCATCGCTTATTACGAGGGCATAAGACGGAACCAATAAGGGCACCAGCAGCAGGAACAGGAAAAGAAGGGGAAGAGGTCCCCTCAACGACCTCACCCGCTTCACGGCTTGAGCTCGGCCGGAACGCTAATGCCCTTCTCCTCGTAGTACTTGATGGCCCCTGGGTGGAGCGGGATGCTCATACCGTCGAGGGCAGTGTCGAGGCTTATGTACTTGGTCTTGGCGTGGACCTTGTGGAGCTCGTCGAGGTTGTCGAAGAGTATCTTGGTCATCTTGTAGACGACGTCGTCCGGTAGGTCTGCGCTTACCGCGAGCATTGCCTTAACGGCCAGCGTTGGGGTGTCCTCGTTCATTCCGTTGTAGGTGTCCTTCGGGAGAACCTGACGGACGTAGAAGATGTACCCCTGGGACTTCAGCTTGTTCAGGATGTCGTCGGGGATCGGGAGAACCCTAACGGGAGTCTGAACAGCTATCTGGTTGACGGCAGGGGTGGGGGCTCCAGAGACGATAACCGCGGCGTCTATCTGCCCGAGCTTCAGGCTCTGGGCGGCCTCACTGAACTTCTGGTTGACCTTCTCGATGCTGTCCCAGACACCGGCAGCTTTAAGTATCTGCTCCGCGGCAACCGCTGTACCGCTTCCGGCTGCACCTATGGCGACCCTCTTGCCCTTAAGATCCTCGAGGCTCTTAATGTCGCTGTCCGCCCTAACGACGAACTGGACGGTCTCAGGATAAAGGGCCGCAACGCCGCGGATTTTTGTCACTGCCTTCCCTTCGAACATGTAGAGACCCTTGTAAGCGTAATACGCAACGTCGTTCTGCAGTATGGCAGCCTGGGCCTTACCTTCTCCTATCGCCTTGGCGTTTGTGACGCTGGCTCCACTCGTCACGGCCTTGGCCTTAACGCCGTTCTTATTGAGTATCTCGGCGTACTTCGAGCCGAGCGGGAAGTAAACACCGCTCGTTCCGCCGGTGTATATGGTTATGGTTCCAGTGTAGCCCCCACTAGAGCTGGAGCTCCCCCCACCGGGGCTGCTTGAGGAAGTTTTTGTTTCTCCGCCTCCGCCAATGCAGCCGGCGGCTACGACGGCAAACACCAGCACGACTATCAAACCAACCGCTTTCCACTTCATGTCCCTTACCTCCAAACATGTCGTTCAAACAACTAAACAGTTCATTAACATCAAAAGATGTGAGCACGCCCGTTTATATACTTTACGTTTACCAACGGGTAAATCGATCATTTTTCATGAATTCCGTCCGTTTCCAAAATTTTATTGGGCTCAGATGAATATCTCTTAGAGCGGACTTCGAACGAGTGTACTTATGATGCCACGAGGCTTAGTTTTTGCCGCTTTTTTGTTTAAACACGTCTCGATCCCCAAACGTTTAAAAGAGAACGTGACTACCATCTCCTGAAAAATCCTCGGAGGCGAGGGGATGATACTTCAGGTTGCACTCGATCTGACTGACATAGATCAGGCTCTTTCTATTGCCGAGAAAGCCGCCCGCGGCGGTGCCCACTGGCTCGAAGTTGGCACACCGCTCATCAAGAAGGAGGGAATGCGCGCGGTCGAGCTCATGAAGAGGCGCTTCCCGGACAGGAAGATCGTCGCCGATCTAAAGACCATGGACACCGGTGCCCTCGAAGTCGAGATGGCGGCGAGACACGGTGCGGACGTTGTTTCTATCCTCGGAGTTGCCGACGACAAGACAATAATGGACGCGGTTGAAGTGGCCAGGCGCTACGGGATAAGGGTCATGGTAGACCTCATAGGCGTCAAGGACAAGGTGAAGCGCGCCAAGGAACTCGAGAGGATGGGCGTTCACTACATACTCGTCCACACGGGCATAGACGAACAGGTTCAGGGTAAGAGCCCGCTCGAGGACCTTGAGAAGGTCGTAAAGGCCGTCAAGGTCCCGGTCGCGGTTGCGGGCGGCCTGAACCTCGAGACAATTCCAAAGGTCATAGAGCTCGGTGCAACGATAATAATAGTCGGCGGGGCCATAACGAAGGCCAAAAACCCAGAGGAGATCACCAGGAAGATAATAGACCTCTTCTGGGGCGAGTACATGATGACCATAAAGAAGGCCATGACCGACATAACTGACCACATAAACGGCGTTGCCGAAAGCCTCAAGCTGGAGCAGGTTCGCGGCTTCGTCGACGCCATGATAGGGGCCAACAAGATATTCATCTACGGCGCCGGGAGGAGCGGTTTAGTTGGCAAGGCCTTCGCGATGCGCCTGATGCACCTCGACTTCAACGTCTACGTCGTCGGCGAGACGATAACGCCGGCCTTCGAACCAGGGGACCTTCTCATAGCGATAAGCGGCTCTGGAGAGACCAAGAGCATAGTCGACGCCGCGCAGATAGCGAGGGCGCAGGGCGGGAAGGTCGTAGCGATAACATCCTACGCGGTCTCTACGCTGGGCAAGCTGGCGGATGTAGTTGTCGAGATACCCGGCAGGACGAAGAGCGACGTCCCGACCGACTACATAGCGCGTCAGATGCTCACGAAGTACAAGTGGATCGCCCCGATGGGAACTCTCTTCGAGGACTCGACGATGATATTCCTGGACGGCGTGATAGCACTCCTCATGGCCACCTTCCAGAAGACCGAGAAGGACATGAAGAGGAAGCACGCGACGCTCGAGTGAATCCCTTTTTCCCTTTCTCCACTTCATCCCAAAGGTCAACTTTATTAATTCCCCCTCCGTTCTAATCGTTAGGGGAAAGAAGTGATAGGGTTCACCCACGTTTTTGCTGGAATAGGCGGCGTTGGGGCCAACGTGGTCGATGGAATAACGTCCGACGTGGTCAAGGTTAGGGTAAACCCCGGGCACTACCTCCTGAGGACGAGGGTTTACAGGGAGAGGATAACCTCGTTCTTCTCTTCCCTCCCCGAGAACACCATCCTGTGGATAGTAACTGAGGACAAGCCCGTTAACGTTGAGATACTCCAGCTGATGACCGAGAGCAGTCCGGAGGGCTCTACCAAGCTCGCCTACGTCTTCACGCCGAAGAGGGAGCTGGTGAAGGAAGAGAAGCCCGAGTGGGCGGATGGATTCGATACTGTGTTCTACGACTCCCTCTGGGAGTTCCTCGACGAGAGGACACCCCTAGCCGAGGCCTACGAAAAGGCCTCGGGGGTCATAGCAAGAGCCATTACGCACCTCCACAAAAACCTCGAGAGCCAGATGCTCATAAACGTAGACTACGCCGACTTCTTCACGGTCGTCAAAGGAGGGAACGTGGGTATACTGCGCCTCCTCAGGAGGGTGGACTTCGACTGGCACTGGGGCCTCTGGGATCGTGGCATCGTCGTTACACTGGCCAGGGATGACGTCGCTCTTAAAGAGGCACACTCGGTCCTCAAAAGGTTCCACGACCTCCTGAGGAAGAAGGACATAATATGGGGGATGGCGACAGAGAACGGGATCCAAAGCAGGATGGAGATACTGGCGTTACTGGTAAAGACGTGGGAGGACGGTGAAGATGACGGGAAGGATAAAGGCGGTGCTGTTTGATATAGACCACACCCTCCTGACCGAGATGCCGCTTATCCAGCTCTTCCTTCCCCAGGTCTACGAAAAGCTTTCGAAGAGGCTTGGGATCAGCAAGGAGGAGGCCAGAAAACGCTTCCTCGATGAGATATTCGCTAGGAGGGAAACCTACGACTGGCACGACTGGAACTTCTTTTTCAGGCTCTTCGGGCTGGACATGAGGTACGAGGAGATACTCCGGAGGTACCCCCACAAACTCCAGGTCTACCCCGACACAGTCCCCGTTCTTGAGTGGCTGAGGGAGGAGGGGATAAAACTGGGCGTCGTCACGAGCGGGCCGGAGTATCAGAGGCTCAAGCTGGAACTCACGGGGCTCTCAAAGTATTTCGACGTGGTCGTCACGAGGGACGACGTTGGGACCATAAAACCGGACCCCAAGATATTCCTCTACGCCCTGGAGGCCCTTGGGGCCGAACCCCCCGAGGCGCTCATGGTCGGGGACTCCCTCTGGCAGGACGTGTACGGAGGAAAGAACGTGGGGATGAGGAGCGTCTGGATAGCGAGGGATGGGGGAACGGATTACCACCTCGCGGACTTCAGGGTAAGGACCCTTCACGAGCTGAGGAAAATAGTGGAGGTGGTGGAATGAGCGGAAAGCCGATATTTGAGGAGGAAGGGGTTTTCGTGAAGTACGAGGAGAAGAGGGTCAGGCTGGAGAACGGCCAGGAGCTGACGCACAGGAGTGAAGAGCCCACCGAGCTCTGGTGGAGGCTTAAGGAGGCCGTGAAGGGAAAGAAAGTTAAAATCGTTGTCTACGAAGCGGAGGAAAACGGTCGATGATAGCGCACCTCATAAACACTGACGTCGGCGGGAGGGGGGTTCTGAGGCTCTACCTGGAGTACCGGAGGAGGAACTTCGACTTCCTCAAGGATTCGGCCTCCCTCATGCTGGAGAACGCGGAAAGAGTTCTCATAGTGACGGGGTTCCCAATACCCCCGAAGATGATCGCCGAAACCGACGGTCCGCCGGGGGCCCTGGCGGTAGCTCAAGCGATCGAAAGGCTGGGCGGGAAGGCTGAGATACTGACCTATCCCGAGGTGGAGACAGCGCTGAGGCCCTTCGGGGTAAATTTCGCCCGGAATCCAGACCCATGCGACTATTCCCTCCTCGTTGGCATCGAAACCCCCGGAAGGGGAAGGGACGGAAAAGCGAGGTCGATGAGCGGGGCTGTGATAGAGAGGGAGCTCTTTGACCGGGTTTTTATTGAGGCCAGGGAAACGGGGATACCCACAATCGGCATCGGGGACGGGGGAAACGAGGTGGGAATGGGGAAGGTGATGGATCTGGTCGCTGGGAACGTACCACTGGGAGAGAGGATAGCCAGCACCGTGGAGACGGACGAGCTCGTGCTCTCGGCCGTCTCGAACTGGGGTGCCTACGGGCTCGTGGCGGAGGCATCGATAGAGGCAGGGGAGAACCTGCTCCGGGACTGGGACGAGGGAAAAGTAATCGGGGCTATGGCCAGCGCCGGGCTGATAGACGGTGTTACTAAAAGGGCAAGCGCCAGCGTCGACGGCATCTCCCTAAGCCTCCACACCAGGATGGTTGAGCTTTTAAAGGGGATTGTGGGTGAGGCCCTGGGGTGAGGTAATGAAGCTGGAGGAGTTCATACCCGACGAGAAGAGCAGGGCATTGATAGAGAGGACGCGCGAGTTCGCCAAAAGCTTCTTCGAGAGGGAGGGAACCCACGGCTTCAGCCACGTAGAGCGCGTTTTTAACCTCTGCCTACACCTCGGGAGGGAAGAGGGCGCAGATCTTGAAGTGCTTGCCTTGGCGGCCCTCCTCCACGACGTTGCAAGGCCCCTGGAGGACTCGGGCAAAATCGAGGATCACGCGTTGGAGGGGGCTAAGATAGCCAGGAGGTTTCTAAGGGGCCTCGGCTATCCGGAGGAAAAGGTTGAGGAGGTCGCACACGCCATAGAGGCGCACCGCTTCTCCCGCGGCCCTGAGCCGAGAACTCTGGAAGCTAAGATCCTGAGCGACGCCGACAAGCTCGACGCCATAGGGGCGATAGGGATCGCTAGGGTCTTCATGTACTCGGGCGAGCACGGGAGGGACGTAGAGGCCTCCCTGAGGCACTTTGAGGAGAAGATACTGAAGCTCAGGGACCTCATGTACACGGAGGCCGCCAGGAGGGTCGCGGAGGAGAGGCACCGCTTTACAGAGGAGTTCATCGAGAGGATAAGGAAGGAGATCGAGGGGGAACTTTAACTGTTCCCGCCTTTTTCTTCCCGGTTTCCGGGCATAATAAGGTTTTTAAAGACCTCCCGGAATTTAGTTTAACCCGTTCATGGTCATTCTGAGGAGGTGAGAGGATGAAGGCGCCGATCTGTGAGGTGTGTCTAAAAACTGACGGTATTCTCTGCCCCGCTGACGAGAAGAAGCTCCAGGAAGGTATAATATCAGAGCTCGACGTTAAAGTTTCGAGGCTTCTCTACAGGCTTCTCGGTGACGTTGACGTGGAGTTCAAGAAGGCAGTGGAGGCAGGGGACCTGATCGTCATAGTCGTCGGGAAAGGGGACGTCCCCATCGTCATAGGGAAGGGCGGAAAGAACATAAAGACCCTCGTAAAGGAGCTCGGGAAGAGGGTCAGGGTTATAGAGGGCATCGAGGCCAAGAGCCCGGAGGAGCTCAAGAAGCTGGCAACGGACCTCTTCTACCCGGCGGGGGTCTTCGGGGTCAACGTAGTCTACAAGCCGGGCGGCGGCCAGTACTACAAGATCCTCATCCCGAGAAGAGAATCGAAGAAGCTCCCGGAGAAGCCAGAGCTCCTCGAGAGCATCCTCTCCCAGATAGCCGGAAAGGAAGTAAAGATCTCATTCATTTGAGGCTTTTTTCACTTTTCTACTGGCGCATTCTTCCGTACTCACCGAAGAACGCCCGTGAAACTATTTCTCAAGAGCCAATAGAATACCTTTAAAAGCTCGCCCCTACTCCTTCAGGGGATGAACCATGTACAGGACGCACTACTCGAGCGAGATCACCGAGGAACTCAACGGCCAGCGCGTTAGGGTTGCCGGCTGGGTGTGGGAGATCAAGGATCTGGGAGGAATCAAGTTCCTCTGGCTGAGGGACAGGGAGGGGATAGTCCAGATAACCGCTCCGAAGAAGAAGGTAAGCCAGGAGATCTTCAAGCTCATCCCGAAGCTCAACAGCGAGGACGTTGTAGCGGTGGAAGGCATCGTCAACTTCACGCCCAAGGCGAAGCTAGGCTTTGAAATCCTGCCGGAGAAGCTTGAGGTCCTCAACAGGGCTGAAAGCCCGCTCCCGCTCGATCCCACTGGTAAGGTCAAGGCGGAACTCGACACCCGCCTGGACAACCGCTTCATGGACGTCAGAAGGCCCGAGGTAATGGCGATTTTCAAGATACGCTCGAGCGTTTTCAAAGCGGTTAGGGACTTCTTCCACGGCGAGGGCTTCATAGAGATCCACACGCCGAAGATAATCGCGACGGCGACCGAGGGCGGAACAGAGCTCTTCCCGATGAAGTACTTCGAGAAGGACGCCTTCCTTGCCCAGAGCCCGCAGCTCTACAAGCAGATTATGATGGCCTCTGGCCTGGACAGGGTCTACGAAATAGCGCCGATTTTCAGGGCCGAGGAGCACAACACGACCAGGCATTTAAACGAGGCCTGGAGCATTGACGCCGAGATGGCCTTCATCGAGAGCGAGGAGGAGGTAATGGAGCTACTCGAACAGCTCGTGGCTCACACCATCAACTACGTCCGCGAGCACAACGCGAAGGAGCTTGAGATACTCAACTTCGAGCTTGAAGAACCTAAACTGCCCTTCCCGCGCGTGAGCTATGACAGGGCACTTGAAATCCTGTCTGACCTCGGCAAAAAGATAGAGTGGGGAGAGGACATAGACACTGAGGGAGAAAAGCTCCTCGGAAAGTACATGCTCGAGAACGAGAACGCTCCGCTCTACTTCCTCTACCAGTACCCGAGCGAGGCCAAGCCGTTCTACATAATGAAGTACGATGACAGGCCAGAAATCTGCAGGGCCTTTGATCTGGAATACCGGGGAGTGGAGATAACCTCCGGCGGCCAGAGGGAGCACCGCGTTGATGTGCTTGAAGAGCAGATAAGGGAGAAGGGACTCAATCCAGAGAACTTCGAGTTCTACCTCAGAACCTTCCGCTACGGCATGCCGCCGCACGGCGGCTTCGGCCTCGGTGCGGAGAGGCTGATAAAGCAGATGCTCAACTTGGCAAACATCCGCGAGGTCATCCTCTTCCCGAGGGACAGGAAGAGGCTGACCCCCTAATCCACAACGCCTTTATACTTTTTCGTCGTTTTTATCTCAGCACGGACGGAGGCGAGTCGTGATGCTAAAAGGTAGAATTAAAGTTCTCCCGGTTCTGTTCGTCCTGCTCCTGATCCCGTTCTACGTCCCGGTGGCTGGAGCTGAGAGCACTGTGAAGGCAGAGATATCGCCGATAACACTCGGTCTCGGCGACAGCGTCCAGATAGCCAACTACACGATCCAGTTCTACGACGTGAGCACGAACTGGAGCCTCGTGACAGTCCGCGTCTCATACAGTGGAGGTGCACAGCTCCTATTCCTGAAGGAAGGCGAAACCGGCTACTTCCCCTCCAAAGACGCCGAGATCTTCGAGGTGGCCGTGAACGCGATAGACAGGGAAAACGGGAGGATAACGATATCGATAGCCTCACCCCTTAGAAAAGTCCGCAGTGGGGTTCAGATGACCCCCGGGGAGACTATAGTACTGAACAGGAACGCGATGATAAAGCTCGTCTCGTCCTGGACCAACGGGGCCTCGATAGGGGTCAAGCTCCCGCCCCTCAAGGACTTCCTCCGGTTCAACCTAGTCAAGGGGCAGATGAGGAGCTTCGACTACGGTCTCTCCCCGGGACTCCCCTACGTCAACTACCTCGGCGTCCAGCTTGTTGACGCCACCCCTGAGGCCGCGGTCCTTAACATCTACCTCCCGGCACTGGACGCTGAGAACCTGACCCTGAAGAAGATCCCGGCCGGAAACGGCTCACAGCCCGCCCCAGAGGGACCAACGCTATACTTTGAAGCTTACAGGGGGTACATTCTCTTCAACGAGACCGCAACGGTGGAAACCGAGAAGGGTACTGTAACCCTGCAGGTGTCCGAGGTGTCCGGTGGAGCGGGAGTAATAACGAGGATCGGCTTTTACATCAGGTTCAGCGCCGTCAACGGAACCGTTGTATCGAGAAAAATCGCCCTAGAGCCCGGTTCCGGCCCGGTTCAAGTTCCGGGAATACCGGTCATGATCTCCCTTTACGGAGCCGATCTGGAGCACCGCAGGGTTGACATCGGCATATACGCCCCAACGGGCTCGACAGTCTCAGTACCGCCGAGGCCTGCCAACGTAAGCGTCTCGGTGAACGCGGTACCGGAGAAGCTTTTAGTCGGCAGGGAGGTGGCCGTCTACATAAAAGTCGCCAACGAAGGGCCGGGCACAGCTCACAACCTCATCGTGGCCGCGCCGATCCCCAGCGGCTTCGAGTTAGTCGGCAACGAGACCGGGTGGTCCGTCGGGGACCTCGGCCCCTACTCAGAGGTGCCGGCCATGGTCTACGTCCTCAGGTCAACGGTTCCAGGGGAGTTCAAGATCTCCGGAATAACCGCAACCTACTACAGCGAGTCAGGGGACAGGGTCCAGGTAAACTCGACGCCGGTGGTCGTTAGGGTGTACGGCGTTCCCGGACTCAGGGTTACGGTACTCGGCTCCAACGCAACCTCAGGGGGAAGCTCCTACGTCCACGCTGAGAACGGAAGCTCTGTGAACGTTTTCTTCAACCTCTCGGCAGTTGGGAGCAGTCCGGATTTCGAGTACATCACTGACGCCGTCCTGCACCTGGACTACCCCGAGGGAATAGCGGGTCCAGCCCTCATAGACCTCGGCACCGTTAGGGCAGGGGAAAACGTCGAGAAGAGCCTCCAGGTCAGGCCGCTAGAAACCGGCCGCTTCCCGATAAGGGCATCGATAACCTACAAAGACCCGCTCGGTGGGGAGCACGAGCTCGACCTAGGAACCGTCCTGGTGGTCGACACCGTTCCCCCCAAGGTCGTAGTCAAGGAGAAGATCGTCCACGTCTACCCGAGCGAGAGTGAGCTTCCGGGCTTTGTGAACGAGAGCCTGAAGAACTCCACGAACCAGAGAGGCCTGGCCAAGGCACTATACGGCGTGATCTCCCCCTACCTTCCGAAGGAGACCAACTACTGGAAGATAACGGCAGTGGTTCTGGCAGTCTTGACCATCGTACTCGCCTACCTGGCCTACGGCTACTACCGCGAGGTCCAGACCTTCAGGAGGTTCCTCCTCAGGAAGCGCAAGAGCAGGCCCGGAGGACTGCCAAAGAAGTGGAAGAGGGACGAGCTGGAAGTCCTCCTCAGGGAGCTCCGCCTCGAGCTCGTCCGCGAGAGCTTGCCCGGTGAGGGAGGAAAACAGCAGGAGAGAAAGGTTTGACCTTTTTCCAAAATTTTTAAAGGGGATCCCTCAAGCCATCCTCGGTGTCACTCATGACGGTCTTCAAGTACAAGCAGGTCATAGTCTCGCGGAAGGACTTAAAGCTCAGCAAGGGTAAGTTCGCGGTCCAGGTTGCCCACGGGGCCGTTACGGCTGCACTCAAGGCCCAGAAGGAGAGGCCGGAGTGGTTCAGGGCCTGGTTCCATGAGGGGCAGAAGAAGGTCGTGGTGAAGGCCGAGAACCTAGAGGAGCTCTTCAAGCTCAAGGCAGAGGCGGAAAAACTAGGCATCCCGACGGCCCTCATAAGGGACGCGGGCTTAACAGAGATTCCCCCCGGAACGATTACGGTTCTGGCCGTTGGTCCCGCCCCGGAGGAGCTGGTGGATAAGGTAACCGGACATCTGAAGCTGGTGTGAGGCATGGACTACCGCGAGTTCTTCTCCCAGTTCCATCACTTGAGCGAGACTCCCGGGATAGGCGGGAGGATAAAGGCTCGGCCTGAGGACTTTTTAGTCATAGAAGACCCCCTGCCTTCCATCTTCGAGGGAAGAAAGCACGCGGTTTTTCTCCTCAAAAAGAAGAACTGGGACACGATGACAGCTATAAAGGAGATAGCCAAAAGGGCAGGGATAAGGCACCGCGATGTAGGCTTCGCCGGAACGAAGGACAGGCACGCGGTGACCTACCAGTACATAAGCGTGCCTGCCCAAGCGAAGGAGAAGGTTGAGGGCGTTCAAATAAGGGACATCGAACTGAGGTTCGTCTCCTACGGTCGCTTCATCAAGCTCGGTTACCTCCTCGGGAACCGCTTCAGAATAATCGTAAGGGATACCTCTGAGAAGGCCTTTGAGAGGACGAAGGAAATAGTTGGCGAGCTCCGTGAGAAAGGGGGCTTCCCGAACTACTTCGGCTACCAGCGTTTTGGCGAGAGACGCGTTGTGAACCACCTTATCGGTAAGCTCCTCCTTCAGGGAAAATTTGACGAGGCGGCGAGGCTCTTTCTCGGCTACGCCGACGGAAGTATGGAGGGGGACGAGGCGAGAAAGCGCTTCTGGGAGACCGGCGACGTGGACAGGGCGCTGGAGGAGTTCCCCAACTTCCTGAGATACGAGAGGACCATGCTCCACCGCTACAAGGAAACCGGAAGCTGGAGGAGGGCCTTCTTAAGCCTGCCGCTCCCGATAATGCGCATCTTCATCCACGCCTACCAGAGCTACCTCTTCAACCTCTACATTTCGAGGCGCATTGAGGAGGGGCTGCCCCTCAACGAGGCTCTCGTTGGAGACATCGTGGTTCAGGTGAAGGGGAGAATCCCATACCGCGACAGAACCTACCGCGTTACTGAGACCAACGTTGACTTCGTGAACGAGAAAATAAGGAGAAGCCAGGCCATGGTTTCTGGACCCCTCTTCGGCTTCGCCATGAGGCGTGCGAAGGGCATACCTGGGAGGCTCGAGGAGGAGATCCTCGAAGAGGAGGGACTTTCACTTGAGATCTTCAAGAAGCTCCCGAAGCCGATGGCCGAGCCCGGCGGGCGGAGGGAACTCTTGATAAGGCCGCTCGGGCTGACTTACGGCTACGTTCCCAAAACTGGCATGTGCTTCCGCTTCTTCCTTCCCAAAGGTGTTTACGCCACGAGCGTCCTGAGGGAGATCATGAAGGATCACTGAAGGAAAGGTTTAAAAAAGGAATCCGCTTTTCTACCTTGACAACTCGATGAACGATGAGGATTCCGGAGGGATGAAAGATGGCGAAGCCGAGCTACGTCAAGTTTGAGGTTCCGCAGGAGCTCGCTGAGAAGGCCCTTGAGGCTGTCGAGCTCGCTCGCGACACCGGAAGGATAAGGAAGGGCACCAACGAGACGACCAAGGCCGTTGAGAGGGGCCAGGCCAAGCTCGTTATCATAGCCGAGGACGTTGACCCGGAGGAGATAGTTGCCCACCTCCCGCCGCTGTGCGAGGAGAAGGAGATACCGTACATATACGTCCCGAGCAAGAAGGAGCTCGGTGCCGCCGCCGGGCTCGAGGTTCCCGCTGCCAGCGTTGCCATCATTGAGCCCGGCAAGGCCCGCGAGCTCGTTGAGGACATCGCTATGAAGGTTAAGGAGCTCATGAAGTGAGCTCCTTTTCCCCTTCACTCGTGGAAAGGTTTAAGTTCATCTCTGCGAGGGAAACTTTTAGAGGTGTGAGAAATGAGCGACGAAGGATACCCGGCTGAGGTTATCGAGATAGTCGCAAGGACCGGCGTCACCGGTGGCGTTACTCAGGTCAAGGTTCGCGTTCTTGAGGGCCGCGACAAGGGCCGCGTCATCAGGAGGAACGTCAAGGGCCCGGTCCGCGTCGGCGACATAGTCATACTCAGGGAGACCGAGCGTGAGGCGAGAGAAATCAGGAGGAGGCGTTGAAGATGGCCCGCTGGAACGTCTGCTCCTACTGCGGAAGGGAGTTCGAACCTGGAACGGGCAAGATGTTCGTCAGGAACGACGGCAGAGTCCTGTTCTTCTGCTCCAGCAAGTGCGAGAAGCTCTATTTCATGGGACGCAATCCCAGAAAGCTCAAGTGGACCAAGGCCTTCCAGGAGGCCAGGCTCCAGAGGGCCAAGAGGAAGTGATTTCCTTCTTTTCCTCCGATTTTGGCGTTTTCTATTGAGACCCGTTGATCGTTCTCCAAAAAACCTATTAACCGGTTTTCCATTCTACAACTGGTGTTGCCTATGGCCGACAAGCAGATAGAGCGAACCCTCGTTATTCTGAAGCCCGACGCCGTTGTAAGGGGACTCATGGGCGAAATCATAAGCCGTTTTGAGAAGAGGGGCCTCAAAATCGTCGGGATGAAGATGATATGGATCGACAGGGAACTTGCCGAGAAGCACTACGAGGAGCACAAGGGCAAGCCCTTCTTCGAGGGACTTATAGACTACATCACCAAGGCCCCGAGCGTCGTCATGGTGGTTGAAGGGCGCTACGCGATAAGCGTCGTCAGAAAGATGGCAGGCGCCACCGACCCAAAGGACGCTGAACCTGGAAGCATACGCGGCGACTATGGCCTCGATATAGGCGATTCAATATACAACGTCATTCACGCCAGCGACAGCCCTGAAAGCGCTGAGAGGGAGATAAACCTCTACTTCAAGCCCGAGGAGCTCTTCGAGTACTGCAAGGCGGCGGACTGGTTCTACCACACCCACGCGAGGGCGAAGAGGGAGTACCTCGACAGTATGAACTGCCTGGAGCGCTAGAACTTTTCTCCGGCTTTCTCCATTGGTTTTTCTTCCTGATCTCCTACGCGCCGAACCCTTTAAAAGCTCCCACCTGAGTTAGTGTCAGAGGTGAGAGAAATGACGAAGAGGATTAGACAGCCCATCATCGCGGTTCTCGGACACGTGGATCACGGAAAAACCACTTTGCTTGATCGTATTAGAAATACTAATGTAGCGCGTAAAGAAGCCGGCGGAATAACCCAGCACATAGGCGCGACAGAAGTTCCCATCGATACGGTTAAACAGCTCGCTGGACCTCTCATCAAGCTCTGGAAGGGCGAGATAAAACTCCCCGGACTGCTCTTCATCGACACGCCCGGTCACGAAGCCTTCACCAGCCTGCGTGCCCGTGGTGGAAGTTTAGCGGACCTCGCGGTCCTCATAGTGGACATCAACGAGGGCTTCCAGCCCCAGACGATAGAGAGCATCGAGATCTTAAGGAAGAACAGAACGCCCTTCATAGTTGCGGCGAACAAGATAGACAGGATAAAGGGCTGGAAGGTCGAGGAGGACGAGCCTTTCCTGGTCAACATCAAGAAGCAGGACCAGAGGGCGCAGCAAGAGCTCGAAACTAAACTCTGGGAGCTGATAGGGAAGTTCTACGAGATGGGCTTCCAGGCGAACCGCTTCGACCGCGTCCAGAACTTCACGCGCGAATTGGCGATAGTCCCGATCTCCGCCAAGTACGGCATTGGCGTCCCCGAGCTTCTGGTTCTGATAGCTGGTCTCAGCCAGAAGTATCTAGAGGAGCAACTGAAGATAGAGGTCGAAGGACCGGCGAGGGGCACGATCCTCGAAGTCCGCGAGGAGCTCGGATTGGGAACCACCATAGACGTCATCGTCTACGACGGGACCCTGAGGAAGGACGATACCATAGTAGTCGGCGGAAAGGACAAAGCCATAGTCACCAAAATCCGCGCCCTGCTCAAGCCAAAACCCCTCGACGAGATTAGGGATCCGCGCTTCCGCTTCGACCAGGTTGACGAGGTCACGGCTGCAGCGGGCATAAAGATAGCCGCGCCCGGTCTTGAAGAGGCCCTAGCGGGTTCACCCGTCATAGCCGCCCGCTCCGAGGAGGAGATCGAGAAAGCCAAAGAAGAAATCCTGAGCCAGATACAGAGCGTCGTAATAAGCACAGGAAAGGTCGGCGTCATAGTAAAGGCAGACACCCTCGGCTCGCTTGAGGCCCTGAGCAAGGAGCTTGGCGAGAAGAACATCCCGATAAGGAAGGCTGACGTCGGGAACATCAGCAAGACCGACGTGATGGAGGCCCTGAGCGTCAGGGACGAGGATGAGAAGTACGGTGTGGTTCTCGGCTTCAACGTGAAGGTGAACGAGGACGCCGAGGAAGTAGCGAAGGCCAAGGGCGTCCCCATCTTCGTCGGCAACATCATCTACAGGCTCATAGAGGACTACGAGGCGTGGGTCAAGGAGCAGGAAGAGAGGAAGAAGCGCGAACTCCTAAAGAACGTGACCTTCCCGGGAGTTATCCGCCTCTACCCGGACGAGCGCTACGTCTTCAGGAGGAGCAAGCCGGCAATAGTCGGCGTTGAGGTCGTCGAGGGCAGGATAAGGCCCGGCGTTGTCCTCATCAAGCAGAACGGGGAGAAAGCGGGGGTTATAAAGTCCATAAAGAACAAGAACGACTTCGTCCAGGAGGCCAAGAAGGGCGACGCCGTCGCGATAGCAATCGAGGGAGCTATCGTCGGCAGGCACATCCATCCAGGGGAGACGCTTTACGTGGACGTAAGCAAGAACGACGTCATCCTGCTCGCCAAGCAGCTCAAGAACGAGCTTGACGAGACGGACATAAAGGCACTGAAGATGACGGCAAAAGTAAAGGCCCAGAAGGATCCCTTCTGGAAGGCCGTCTGATTCTCCTCATTTTTAAAGAAAAAGAAAAATCAGTCCTCCCTCACATCCAATCCAAACCAGACCTCGGAACAGCCGCCGGAAACACCGCAGACGGAATAGCTCAGCGACCAGTACTTGGTCGGAACGGCGGAGGTCTTCTCCCAGTCGAGGTAGTCATCATCCAAGAGTATGGTTATCCCCACGTTGCCCATCGGATCGTCGTCGTTGCCCCACTTTCCGGAATCGCTCTCCCAGCCGGCGTACTCCATGTAGAGGAAGGGAACTCTGGCATCGTCCAGTTCGAGCATCACGAGGTCCGAGTCCAATCTTACCTTGTTCCCGAGGACGTGCCTGTGCGGGAGCTTTGAATCGGCGCAGGAACCCCGGTGGAAGGTTAATCCTTCCTCGGAGCGCACCGGGTAGGAGTAGGCGTAGCCATCGGGAACCGCCACGTCAACTTCAATCCCTTTCAGTCCCCTCGTTTCCCCGTTGCCCACGAAGCCTGAGCAGGCCCTTGCGTAGTAGTAATACTCGTCGTCTCCAGGCTCGGTGTCCTTGGTGAAGCTCACCCCGAGGAGTTCCGCCTTCAGGTGGTTCCTGTAGAGTATCCTCGGCACCTCGACCTCGTAGATGACGTATGTAACGCGCATGTTGCCGTCCCTGGATTCCGAAACCACGCGGTAGCCCCTTGTAAAGTCGGCCTCGTTGGGCCTGAGGATGTAGACGGCGTTGCCGACCTTGTCCGGCTCCGCTCCAGCAAGCCACTCGAAGACGCTTCCCCAGAAGTCGTCGGCGCTCTGGCCCGTTGCCAGCCAGTTCATCCAGGTGGCCCCTTTGTAAGCGTACTCGGCTATCGTTCCTATCTCCCCGGTGGCCATTCCGACGGCGACGTCCGTTAAGAAACCCACGCTCTTGGTGACGTAGTCACCGGGCTCGTCCCTGTCCCAGCCTGCTGTTTCGAGGACGATGATGCGGTACTTCTCGGCTTCCTCCATCGGCATCGCGATTATCGGGTAGCCGTTGACGAACGCACTTCCAAGGCTTCCCGTCGCCCTCTCGTCGTGGTAGAGGAGCCTGCTGTTGTCCTTCGCCTCAACCCAGTGGGCAACTGGATAACCGAAGGTGTAAATCATGCTGTAGTTTATCGGGTAGAGCTTGCCCTGCGGCCAGCTGACGCCGTAGGCCCACGAGGAGAGCTGTATCTCGCCCTCGGCCCGGTCCTTGTTGCCCTTTATGAAGACGTCCTCGACAACGACGACCAGGTAGCTATCGACGTCCTTCTCGATGGACATTCCGTTCTCTGCATCTAACCAGAGGTTGCTCTTGGCCGGGAAGCGGTCTATCCAGTTCGCGAGCCAGAAGCGGAAGCTCCTCCAGGGGATTAAACCAAAGATGTTCTCAATCCTCAGGCTGACCTTTCTGCCGAGCTGGGTATCTTCCGTTTTCACAGGCCCCTCGCGGAAGAGGTTCCCGTTGGAGTCAAGGAGCCTGAAGCCATCTTCAGACACCTTCAGGACCCAGTTTATCCTCCCGTCGTCCGTGCTGTCTATGTAGGCCGTGAAGGGGAGCCAGTCGTCCGGCTTCTCAAGGTAGAAGTCGAAGCTCAGGTCGTGGCCGTTCGCCGTCGCCCTGAGACTCACCGGTTCGCCCTCGATGCCGAAGAACGCGCTCTCCTGGTACTCTATCACCCCCTTCGGGGCAATTAGCACGAAGGACTTTTCCGAGGGATAGTTGAACTCGGGCATGGTCCCGCTCATCGGAACGGCGTGAACCCTGAGGAGAACCTTTTCGGGGAAGATTTCCGAGAAGTTTTCGATTGTGAAGCTCGCCGACGAGCCATGGAAACTTACCTCTCCACTCTGGAGTTCCTCCAACCCACTCCCCGTCACCCTGTAGAGCGTGAAGCGGCCCTTTATCCCGCCGTAGAGGTGGACCTCCCACCGCTTTCCGAACTCGCCGCCTTCTTCAATCCTGATGACCGTGGGTTCGTACGTTATCTTCTCGCCGGTTTGGGGGTTCATGAAAGTCTCAGGGTGGATGTACTCGCCTAAAAGGCTCTCGTTCCTGAAGTGGAGCGTTATGACGAGGTTCTTCCCGGGGTCGGTCGAGGACGTCAGGACTGAAATCCATTCTATGGTTTCGTTTTCCCCTGGAACGCTTGCCATCGAGCTTAAAGGCCCGGTGTAAGTTAGGTTTGGAGTGCGAATCGGCATTGGCTTGAGAACGGGCTGGAGAGTTATGTTGAGCACCACATCGTCGGGAAGCGAGAAGCCGGGACCGCTACCATCGTTAGTCTCGTTGGCCTCGCAGCCTGAGTCAGGGTCGGGATCTCCCCCACAGAGGACGTTTCCGTCCTCGTCGTATTGAACGCTTTCGTTTGGAACCTGGGTGTGCGTTTCGGTCGTGGTCGTCGTGGAGGTTGTCGTCGTATGCTGGGACGTCGTGGCTGTGGTCGTGGTTGAAACCTCGGTTCCCTCGGGGGTCGTTTCCGATGTCGTTGATCCCGTCCGACTACTACGGGTTTCAGTTGAGGTTCCCCCACCTGGCCCGCTTACACAGCCGCTCATAAAAACTAACCCTATAACGAGAAGGGCTAAAACCGAATGGTACTTTCCCATAATGCTCACCCCAAACGTAAAGCCCGGGAAAAGAAGAAAATCCCACTTGGACTTTACATTTATTCAGGTTCAACGGAATAATATTTAAAGTTTTGGATCTCCCGACCCTCGAACGAGCTCCACCACGGCCTCGACGTGGGGGGTATGGGGGAACATGTCGATGAGAACGGCGTTCTCAACGCGATAGACCCCTTTCAGATGCCTTTCATAGTCGAGTTTGAACGCTTTCGGATTGCAGGAGACGTAAACGACCTTCTCGACCCCACTTTCCACGAGCAAATCGGCCGCCTCCTTCAGTCCCTTCCGCGGTGGGTCGACGATTACGGTGTCGTAGTCCCCCATCGGTGTCTCCTCGGCCCTTCCAACCCCAAAGACGGCGTCAACACCGTTGATTTCGGCGTTTTTCCTTGCCATCCCCACTGCGAAGGGGTTCAGCTCTACACCCTCTACTTTAAACCCCCTCTTAGCCAGCCATACCCCAAAGGTGCCGATTCCCGAGTAGAGGTCAAGAACCCTCTCTCCGTCCGTGAATCTCTCCACCGCCTTCAGGAGGAGCGGCAGGGCGTAGCTGTTCGTCTGGAAGAAGCTGTTGGGGTGTATCAGGTAGGTAACGTCCCCAATTCTCTCGCGTATGTAGGGGTTTCCGGCTATAAGCTCGGCCTCGCCGCGCGGGTCGTCCCGCTCATCACGCTTCAGGCTCCAGTAGAGGGAATCCGCGAAGGAGAAGTAGTCTCTGAAAGCGTCCAGAACTTCCTCCGAAGGTTCTGTGTGGGCGATAACGTTCACCATGACCTCGCCGGTGAACTTCCCCTCCCTCACTTGGAGGTAGTGGACGTCGCCGGTTTTGTCCTTCAGGTTCCAAGGCCTCAAACCGGTTTCTCCCAGAAAATCCCTGAGCGCGCGTAGGTATTCGGGAGTTTTCTTAGAGAAAACCGGGCATTCCCTCAAGTTCACCACGCTTGAGGGACTTCCGTAAGATTTCAACCCGGTTCCGGAGGTCGTGACTATGAAGTTGCTGGCGTTTCTAAAGCCCCAGACCTTTGGTGAGCCCTTTATCTCCGCCCCTATTCCGGTGACTTTCTCGAAAATCCCCGCCTTCAGCCCCAGTTGCTCTTTGTATTTCAGTCCCTGCCAGAGGCAGCCGCCGCAGGTTCCGAAGTGGGGACAACGGGGAGTCCTTCTCAGACGGGACTCTTCCAGGAGATTGAAATCGGCAGCGATTCTCCTTCCAAAGCGGCGCTTCACCCTTTTGACACTCACACAATCTCCGGGGTAGGCAAACGGTACGTAGACTTTCCTATCCTCTAACTCCAGCACGCCGAGGCCGTCGTCGCTGACCCCACATATCCAGCCATTCACACTCATAGCTTTCACTTGGAGCGCATTCTTAAGAAAGTTGCCTCCCGAACAAAAACTTTTTAGAGTTTAAATCCAAACCGAATCCGGTGGTAACCATGGAGAAGCGTCAGCTGGTGTGTCCCCTGTGCGGTGGGACGGAGTTTCAAGTCGAAGAGGGCAAACTGGACAGCAAGTGGGGCTTTACGGCGCATAAGGTGAAGATAGTCATCTGCAAGAACTGCGGCTACGTCATGCTTTTCTACGAGGGAAGGACTATATGGGACTTCGATTGAACCCCGCTTTAAATTTTTAAATCAAAGCCCACCCTGAAGCCAGCCGACGAGCTTTAGGCTGGCGCCCTTCTCGACCTCCCCTGACAGACGTTCTTTGAGTGCGAAGGCCTTTATCCTGCCGATTGGCTCGTTGCTGAGCAGCATGATGTAGCCATCCCCGCAGGGGGTTGAGACCTCATTCACTTCGAGCACGTGGGCTGTCATGATGTAGTCATCGATAAAGGCCCTCAAGCTCGCGGAAGCAGGAAGGAGTATCTCGGCCTCGTTGAGGTCGATGACGACCTCCTTCCCGTCGGGGAGCCTAGTTTTCTCCCTCCGCATCTCGCCGCTTGTTCCGGGGTAGACGAAGAAGGAGAGTTTAACGCGTACCCGCTCGGAGCCCAGGTAGGTTCCCTTCTTCTCAACGTAGTCCGTTGCGTAGAAGACGAGCGCTGGGGAGTACTCGTTGATCACGCTCCCCGCTATGTCGGCCTCAGGCCACTTCTTCCACTCCAGAACCTCATCGATGCCAAACTCCACCCCCACGCCTTCAAGAACGGGGAAGGCCGTTACTGGAATGTGACCCTGCTTTACAACCCTAAAACTGAGCCCCTCCGCCAGTGGAACGTCCACGACCTCAAAATCCAGCCTCTCAGACCCGAGAAACTTTTTCTTTTCAAAAACAGCCCGCCTACTTGGATATCTTCTAGCCATCGCGTCTTCGATCAGCTTGATGCCCGAATCCTGGCTCACGCAGACGCTGTCAAGGTGAGTACCGCGACCGATTCCGTCTATGAATTTTGACTTGTTTCTCCTTCCAAAAATCATTATCTATCACCTCTAAGAGTACTCTGATGACTTCTTAAAAATTTAACGAACGTGACTCTAGGATGCAACCGGAAGAAGTACGACCGAAGAAAAGCTTCTAAAAACAGGCTCCCAGATACCTTTGGTGAGGGCAATGAAACCGAAGGTACTCATAACCCGCAGGATCCCCGAGAACGGCATAAAACTCCTCGAGGAGCACTTCGATGTTGAGGTCTGGGAGGAAGAGGGGGAGATACCAAGGGAGGTTCTCCTCGAAAAGGTTGGGGACGTTGACGCACTCGTCACGATGCTCAGCGAGAGAATAGACGGGGAAGTCTTAGACGCCGCCCCGAGGCTGAGGATCGTGGCGAACTACGCCGTTGGTTACGACAACGTTGACGTTGAGGAGGCCACGAAGCGCGGCGTATACGTCACAAACACGCCCGATGTGCTCACGAACGCCACCGCCGACTTCGCCTGGACGCTTTTGCTCGCTACCGCAAGAAGGCTCGTTGAGGCAGATAATTTCGTCCGCTCCGGAGAGTGGAAGAGGAAGGGGGTCGCCTGGCATCCGCTCATGCTCCTCGGCCACGACGTCTACGGCAAGACGATAGGAATCGTCGGCTTCGGGAGGATAGGGCAGGCGGTAGCGAGGCGCGCTAAGGGTTTTGGCATGAGGATACTCTACAACGCGAGGGGCAGAAAGCCAGAGGCCGAGAAAGAGCTTGGCGCGGAGTTCAGACCGCTGGATGAGTTGCTGAGGGAGAGCGACTTCGTGGTTTTGGCGGTTCCGCTCACGAAGGAGACCTATCACATGATAAACGAGGAGAGGTTCAAGCTTATGAAACCTACCGCGATCCTGGTAAACATAGCGCGCGGAAAGGTGGTGGATACCGAGGCACTGGTGAAAGCTTTGAAAGAGGGATGGATAGCCGGGGCAGGCCTGGACGTCTTTGAAGAAGAGCCGTACTACCATGAGGAGCTGTTCAAGCTGGAGAACGTGGTTTTAGCGCCGCACATAGGCAGCGCCACCTTTGGTGCAAGGGAGGGCATGGCGGAGTTGGTTGCTAGAAACCTCATAGCCTTCAAGATGGGCGAGATCCCACCAACTTTGGTCAACAGGGAGGTCGTAAAAGTTAGGAAGCCTGGTTTCCTAGGGTGATCGGTGTGAAGTGCCTCGTCGTCGGCCACTTAGTCATCGACAGGATAGTTGCGGGAGGTAGAACCGAGACCAGAATTGGGGGAGGTGCCTACTACTCGGCCCTCGCCCTCTCCAGGTTTTGCAACGTTGAAATTCTGACTAGCATAGGGCCGGAATTTCCGGAGGAATGGCTCAACAATCTTGAAAAGAGGGGAATTTCACTCAAGATAATCCAGTCAGACTCGAGTACGTCCTACGAGCTCAGGTATACCGACGGGAACAGGAGGGAGCTCCGTCTTCTCTCAAGGGCATCCAGGATAGAGGGTGTTGAACCTACCGCCAGGGGCTTTGATATGATCCTGATTAACCCAGTGGCGGGGGAGGTGGATCCCAGCGAAGTCGCCGGCCTCATAGGAAAGGGGTTCCCGGTATCTCTGGACGTTCAGGGGTTCCTGAGGGCCCCAGAGATCGGGAAGGTGAGACTCGTGGAGGTAGAGGCGTCGTTCATGAAGGGGGCCAGGGTCGTCCATTCCGACATAGGGGAGCTCGGTTACCTCAAGGGCCTGTCCCCTAGGGATGTTGAGGTTTTCCTTGTCTCAAACGGGCCCGAGCCAGGGACGGCCTATCTGAGGGGAAGGAGGTACAGGTACCGCCCGGTTAAGGTGACGGTCGTCGAGTCAACGGGAGCAGGGGACGTGTTCCTGGCGGCGTTCTCTTACTTCTACTCTAAGTGCCCGTTTATCCAGGCCCTCAAGAGGGCAAACGCGTTCACGGCCCTCTTCCTCGGGGAGGGAGGCTTTGACTTCAGCAGTGAGAAGGTTGACGAGATGGCGATGAAGGTGGAAGTTGAGAGGCTTAGCGATATAAACTTTGAGCCATGAAGAATTAGCGGGTGAAGGTGATGGACCGCTACGTTCTCCTCCTAAAGACCCCAAAGGGGTACGACATCTCCCATGTTAGAGCGGAGCTGAAGGAGTTCATAGGGGAGAAGCACCCCGAGCTGAAAGCGGAACTCCACAGGTGCATCGGCCTGACGGTCGATCTCGTCATACTGTACAAAAACAGCGTCGTCCTCATAAAGCGGGGACGCGACCCGTTCAAAGACAGCTACGCCCTTCCAGGGGGCTTCGTTGAGTACGGGGAAAGCGTTGAAGAGGCCGCGGTCAGAGAGGCCAAGGAGGAAACGGGCCTGGATGTGAGGCTTCTTAGACTAGTGGGGGTTTACTCCGATCCAAACAGAGATCCCAGAGGGCACACGGTAACCGTGGCCTTCCTGGCCCTGGGGCTGGGGGAAGCAAGAGCGGGGGACGACGCAAAGGAAGTTCACGTGGTGCCCGTGGATGAAGTTTTCAGCCTTCCCCTAGCTTTTGACCACGAGAGGATCCTGAGGGATGCGCTGAGCCTGAGGTGATACTATGAAGGGGGAGTTCGGGAGGATAGTCATAGACGGAAAGGCCTACGATCACGACGTTGTCGTTTATCCGAGCGGGAGGGTTGAAAAGAGGAAAAAGTGGATCAGCAAGGGGAAGCACGGCACGAGCCACAAGCTCGATCCGGAGGAGCTGAGGGAGTACCTGAAGGAGGACTTTGACGTCCTGCTCGTGGGAACCGGAATGTACGGAATGCTTTCCCTCCTTCCCGAGAGCAGGGAGCTGGTAAGGGGAAAGGAGATCATAGAGAAGCCCACCCCAGAGGCGCTTGAGTATTTTGAAGAATTCAGGGGAAGAAAGAGGGTTCTGGCGATATTTCACGTGACCTGCTAATGGGAGAACGGGTATGGTAGCCCCGCCGGGATTCGAACCCGGGTCGCGGGATCCAAAGTCCCGCATGCTTGGCCGCTACACCACGGGGCTGCCCGATAGAGAGAGCGGAGGGGGAGCTTATAAAGTTTAGGACCGCAATTCACGGTATCAAAACCGCTAATTCGGGTGAAGCTTTGAAATCTCAAAGGTTCTAAAACGCGAACTCCCCCACGGTGAACGTCTCCATGACCCTCTCAAAGTCGTTCTCCGGAGCGTAGACGAAGCCGCATTTTAGACACTTCAGAACACCGTCCTCCTCGCTCAGCGGCGAGAAGCAGACGGGGCAGCGATACTCCTCGCGCTTCAGCCTGTCGTAGATTTCGTCCCTCATAACCACAAGGTTCAGCTCGCTCTCCCAGTCCTCGTGGAGCATGCCCCAGTAGGGGGTCTCGATGGGGTAGAACTCCTCTAAGATAAGCGCGTTTACCCCGATGCCCCTAACCCCAGGGGGAAGCCTATTGGTAGGCTCAATGGAAACGACGTACTGGTCGTAGAACTCTATGTTCTCAGCCCGTATCGTCAAGCCCCTAGAGAGCCTAGAGCGGAGCGGAATGAGCTGGAGGAAAAGGGCCTCCCTCTCGACGTCCCAGCTCGCGATTACTGAAACCGACCCCTTGGTGAAGAACTGGGTTATATATCTCTCATCCCTCTCCTCCCCAGCCAGGGAAAAGCCCAGCTTTCCCATGGCCCTGTGGACAAAACGCGGCCTCGGCAGCCTCTGATAGTTTACCATGTACTCGCCTATCCAGCCGGCCAGGGGCATGGAGTAGCCGATGAACGCCTGCCTCTGAACGCGGAGGTAGGCCACGCTGGGGAGCAATTTGAACCCCTGCATTTCCACCGGAGATAAAGCGGCGTTATCATATATATGATTAACGGAAAAGCTAAGAGCCAAAGAACTCGTCGAGGCTTATGCCCCGTTTCTTCCTCTTTGGAGAGGGCTTCTCCTTTCCAACTATCTTCTTCAGTCCAGGGGACGACTTTGTATCCCCCTTAGAGCGCTTGGAAGAAGCAGATTCATTCTTTTTCCCTTCCCCGGACTTTCGCTTAGGCTTCCCGTTCTCCCTGAGCTCGTCGAGGTAGCCGTTCTTTCCGTTGGACTTTCCAGTTCTCTCCTTGATCATCTTCTCACAAACGTCCGCAGAGAAACCCATGAGGGTCCTCTGCCTCTCAGGGAAGACGTTCTCGAAGAGCGTTTTTATGTCCTTCTCGGTCAGGCATATCCTCTGCCTCGTGTAGTCCAGAACGTTGTACTTCGTAACGAGCATCTTCGCCGTTGGGAGATACTTCTCTATTGCACCCTTGCTGACGGTCAGAACGATCTTGCCGCCGCATTTGGGACACTTCCCGGTCAAAGGTGGCCTCCTGTACTTCGTGTTGCACTTCACGCAGCGGAACTCCTGCCTCGTGAAGCTCCTGAGGTTACCCCTCAGATCGGGGACGAGGTGGGAGTTGATTATTGTCTCGGCCACGTGGTGCTCGTCAACCGCGCGAATGCGCTCGGCTAAAGCGAGCTGGCGCTCCACCTTCTCGACCATGTCGCCGAGCTGCTTGTACAGGCTCATCTTCGGACCGAGGCCGATGTCATCCGTATCGTGGGTGAACTTCAGCCCCTCGTACATCTCAGGCTTTCCGAGCCTGTCCTCGACGCGCTCGATGAACTTTACCTCCTTCGGCGACTTCATCTCGTATGTGGCACTGTAAAACTCGAGGGGATAGTAGCGGACGACATCCATGTTGTGGACCTCACTGTCGACCTCCCTCGGGTCGAGGCGCGTTGTGACGACCAACGGCGCGTCCATCTTGCCGCCGCGCTTCTCGGGCAGATAGTAACGTGAAAAGTTCAAAAGTGCATCCATAAGTAACATTACACTGTCCTCATCTCCGTCGCAGTTGCGTCTTTTCGCGGCATGATAATACGGATGGGCATAGCCGACCAGAACGTCGGAGAAGCCGATTATCCTCCCGATGATTCCCGCTGAAGTGTGCGGGGCGAGGCCTATCACGAGGTGTCCAACCAAGTCCTCCATCTTCTCGGCGTTGTAGAACCTCGGAAGGCCGTAGAACTTCTCAAGGAGGTCGTCTATGAAGCGGGCTACCTTGAGGAGGTATTTTCCAGCCTCGTAGGGCAGTATAACGTCCTGGACTTTGAGCTCCAGTATCTGGTCGTCCTTCTCAAGCGGCTTGCCCTCGAAGTCATGGGTGTAGCCGAGTTCGCGGAGCTTTTCAACGCTCGTCCCTATCTCCCTTGGCTTGAAGTGGGTTATCGGGGCATCTGTGGCGTCGAAGCGGATGGTGCCGTCCTTGAAGACGTAGACGTCGTTCTTCGCCCTGAGGAGGCCCTTCTCGAGCGGTTCGGCCATCTTGTAGCCGGAGGTCATTCCCTGGACGCCCTTCAGCCTGTCGATGCCGTAGACCTTGACGTTTTCCATCGCCTGTCTAAGGAGTTCCGAGGGCTTTATCGTCCTCCTCGCGTAGGGACTCAACTCAACGCCGCATTTTGGACAGCGGAAGTCGAAGTTCTCAGCCTCGCTCTTGGTGTAGTCAACGTTGCACCTGGGGCAGTGCCAGAGGAGTTCCTTCCGCGTTCCGCAGCGAGGGCAGAGGTGCTCCGGCCCCACGTGGCCACAGCTCGGGCACTTGAAGAAGGCTATTTCAACGCTCGCGACCTTTCCCTCCTCGGCGGCCTTCTTGATATCCCTGCTCGAGCCTCCGGCCAAACCGATGGGGAAAAGCACCTGAACGGGCGGCTTCATCTTCCTCTCCTTGGCCTTCTCCGGCCTTCCCATCCTCGCCCCAATCCAGCTTATTCCCCTGTCGCGGAGGTTTATCCGGTTGTTCTCGTTGATTATGTCGATGACGGTATGGAACGGCTTCGCCCTGAACTCCCACTCGAGGTTGCCAAGGGGGGTGAGGAGGGCCGCGCTCCAGGGGTAGTCGATTACGATGACCTTCCTCCTGTCTTCCGTCCGCTCTAGCCTGTGCGGGAGGCCTAAGAGCTCAAGGTAGCGCTTGATCTTGGTGTCGTTGTCGAGGACGACTTTCCTGGCGAACTTGTTCTTCCTGAACTCGTCCCACTCGATCTGGGCGTTCACCAAAGCTTTCTGGAGTTCCTCAACTTCCCCAGGCTCCAGAGTGTTCCAATAGAGGGTGTAGTACGGGTGGAACGGAACGTCGAGGACCTTGGAGAGGTGTATGGCAGTTTCAACGTCCGGCCTAACGCGCAGTGGGTCGCGGAGGAGCTTCCAGAGGAAGTCTGGATCGACCTCGATGTACTCGGCCGCTTCCTCAACGGCCTCTCGTGGGTTCTCGGCGAAGGGCTCAAGCTCGACCTCGTAGGTGTCCGCTATCGCTTTAACCAGCTCCTGAACCCACCATTCCTCGACGTAGTTCGCCGGCAAAAGCGTCTGGTTGTTCTCGACGAAGTCTCCGAAGTTCACCAGGGCGTCGCCGACGTAGAGGATCTCGTCAATCTCGTTCCTCACCTTTAGAGCGGTCTCGTAGTCGTCCACCTTAACTACGGAGCCGTTCTTGAGCTTCACTATCGGCCCCTCGACGGTTGTGGCCGGCGTGACTATACAGCCCTTTCCGGGCCTCTCGGTCTTCATCTGCGTTCCGATCGCTATGAACTCGTCGAGTATGAGCATTGTGGCCGGGTTAACGCTCCAGGTGGCGAAACCGCTGACACGGGAGCGACCGTACCTCAACCTGAAACCGCCGTTGGTCGATGGCTCAGCGAAGAGGGGCCTGCCGCCGATTATCTCCTTGGTGTACTTTTTGTTAGGCGCGATGTTGGCCTTAAAGCGCTCGTAAAGCTCGTAGTAGAAGCCCTTCTCGACCTTTTCCTTCACTTCCTCTTTGCCCGCTTCCTCGGCCTTGGAATCCCCAGAGGGCTTTTCCTCAGCCGACTTGCCCTTCTCCTTTGCCTCGACGAACTCCTTTATCCAGTCCCACCCTTCAATTCCCATTTTGTCTATGTACTTGACGAGCTTCTTGGCCTTCTGGAGGACGCCCTCGGCCAAAACGAGAATAGCTCCGCCGCGCAGGTGGTTGGTCTCGACGCCGGGGACGTTCCTGTGACTCACTTCCACCTTGTCAGTCTCCTCACCGGTTATCTCGATGGGGATGTTCTTCATGGCGAGCCTAACCTCGTCGGCCTCGGGATGGTACTGCAGCCTCGTGACCGCGCGGTGGTATAGGTCGACTTCCTCAACCATGCGCTCTATGTGCTCCTCGCTAGGCTTGAAGCGGTCGAGGCCGAGCTTCTTCCTCACGTAGTCACCAACGAGGACGCTCAAGGCCTGAGCGGTTCCGCCGGAGCTCCGTATAGGCCCGGCGTAGTATAAAGCGAGATACTCGCTGTTGTCGGCCCAGGTGTTGCGCTTGATTTTAACGTCAGCGATACCCTCGAGAGGAGCGGAAACGATTCCCTCCGTGAGGATCGCGAGGGCTGTCCTAACGGCCTGTTCCGCGTACTTCTCCTTGCTCCCCAGATCGCCGAACTTGCCCTCGATTATCTCGTCCACGATCTTGAGCGAAGCCAGCTCCTTTCCGTACTCCTTGACGAGAACCCTTATGCGTTCGGCAACGCCTTTGGGCCCGACGAGGCTCTCCACACGGCCGGCCATGTCTGTAGCCTGGGGAACCTCGACCTCAAGGCTGGGGTCCTTTCCCTGGGCCCTCGCTTTTCTCGCTATCTCGTAGGCCCTGTCTATCTCGCGCTGGAGCGATTCGAAGTAGGACTTCATCTCGGTTGAGTAGAGCTCCCCGGACATTTTACACACCCTCGCAGAACTGGTCGAAGTTGACAACGGCCCTCAGGCGGGCGGTCTCAACGTCTATTATAGGGACGCGAGCAGGGGTGGGCATGATGTTGACCATCTTCTGGAACTCGGTCTGGGCCTGCCAGGTGCCCGTGTTTATCAGAAAGACCCCGTTGTAGATCTTGTGCTGGAGAACGTGAACATGGCCTGCCTGGAACAAGTCAGGAACGGATTCTATGACAAGTAGATCCTCAGGATCCGGCGCTATGGGAACCTTTTCGCCGAAGGTTGGGGCAAGGTGCCGGAGTTTGAGGAGGTTGACCATTGCCTCCGCGGGCCTGTGGTGGCTCCGATTGGGAATCTCGGTGACGACGTCCTCAATACTCCTTCCATGAGCTATGAGAAAGTCCCTACCGTGGAGCCTTATGACAGCGGGGTTGCTTATTATGGTGGTGTTCTTCAGCTTGAAGAGCGGTCTCGCGTACTCCTCGTAGAAGCCGGGCTGGGGCAGGGCGGTCCTGGCCGCGTCGTGGTTCCCGGGCCCGATGAAGGTGTGGATATGCTTTGGAACGTTTCTGAGGAGGTTGTAGAGCGCCTCGTACTGATCGAAGATGTCGGGGATGGCGAGCTCGTCGTACTGACCGGGGTAGATTCCGATCCCATCGACCACGTCCCCCGCTATGATTAGGTACTTGACCCTGCTCACGAGCTCCGCGTGGGCCTCGTTCTCAACGTCCCCGTTCAGCCAGTCCAGAAAACGAACGAAGGCCTCCTCGCAGAACTTGTTGCTCCCAACGTGTATATCGCTCAGGAGTATGGCGTAGACCTTCTCCTTCAGTGGGGGTTTAGTTCGTTTGAACTTCGGGACGTCGGGGAGGTAGAGCCTGTCGGCAAAGATCATGCCCCTGCCCGAGTACCTTCCGGTTACCGCCACAACCGCGTCGTGCATTATCTCCATCACTAGCTTAGCGTCCTCCCGCTCCCGGTTTATGAAGACCTTGACCCTGCCCGTCGCGTCCTCAAGCTCCAGGATAAAGCCCTTGGCAGTTTCTCGCTTCTCGTTTACGAGGCCAACGACGGTTACATCGCTGTTGGGCTGGACGTAACTGAGCTTCCCGATATCGATTATCCCCCCGATCTCGGGGTTCTCCCTGAAGATCCTCCTCATCCTCTTGAGACGGGAGCGGAAGTGGGAGCGATAGGCCTCCACCAGAAACTCTCCCTCTTTACCAGCGGCGTTCTTTGCCTTTGGAGGTGAGAACTTGAAGTTCTTGACGTCAAAAACGACCTCCGCGTCTTCGGGGATCTCCTCGGCCAAATAGCGGAACCCCTCGCGCGGGGAGATAACGACGTCCTCGTAGGTCGAGTAGCTCTTCTTCCCCTCGGGGGTCTCCTCCTCAACGTAAGCTATGGGGACGCCGTAATCACCGTAAACCAGCTTGGGTTTAACACCGTTCCCGTTCTCATCGGAGTACCCGTTTCCGTTCGATTCGTCTTCGACTTCAGCCGGGACGAAGCCCTCGGTTTCCAGTGGAAAACTCGCGTCCTCAGTCCCGTCCACATCCCCAATTTCTTCGTCCATGACGACGTCTTGAGGGGTAGACGGCGGAGAAGTTCCAGTGGAAATTAAACTCTCCCCCTCAGAAAATGGCCCATTTTCTCCCAGATTTTGAGGATTAGAGGGCTCGAATCCCACTTCTTGAGGGGGATTTCCAGTGGAAATTGAACTTTCTTGGACGGTATCGAGATCGACTTGTCTCGAGGGAGTCGGGGGTTCCCCTTCGGCAACTTCATCGGCGGCAACCTCAATGGAAGCGCTTTCTTCAGTTCCAGTGGAAACCAAACCCTTGGAACGGAGGAACTCCTCGGCCACCCTAGACGTCACTATGAACGAACCGGCCGACTTGGTGAACTTTATCAGCTCGGCGAGGGTGAAGTCCTTCTTGTAGTGGGGCTCGAGAAGGTAGTAGGCGGGAGGGGTTATTAGATAGCCGCTCTTGAGCAAGTCCTCAACCAGCATCAGATCAGCCTCCTCTGGCGGGAGAGGTTGACGGTGAGGAGGGGCCTGAGCTGGTCGTCCTGGCTGAAGATCTTCTTGACCTTGTGGGGCGTTACGTTGAGACGTATCTCCTTGGTTCTCCCGTAGCGGCCCTTGCTCACCACCTTGGCGTTGATTATGCCGAGCATGTCGAGCTCGTTTATCAGGTCGCTGACCCTGCGCTGGGTCAGGGGGTCGAGGTCGATGTAGTCGCAGAGGGATTTGTAAACGGAGTAGACGTCACCCGTGTTGGCTGGAAGCTCACCGTTCTCGTCCAAGAGGACGATGGAGTGGAGGAGGACCTTCGAGTGGAGGGGAAGTGTTTTTATAACCTCCTCCATGGTGTCCTGCTCTATCTTCTCCTGCGCCAGCCACACGTGCCTTTCGGTTACCTTGCTGGCCCCCTCGCGCTCGGCTATCTCTCCTGCCACGCGGAGCAAATCCAAGGCCCTCCTGGCGTCCCCGTGCTCCCTCGCGGCCAAAGCGGCACACAGCGGGACCACGGCATCGTCGAGAACCCCCTCGTTGAACGCATCCTCGGCACGCTGCATGAGTATGTCGCGGAGCTGGTTCGCATCGTAAGGGGGGAACACGACCTCCTCCTCGCTCAGGCTTGAGAGCACGCGGGCATCCAGGTACTCCTTGAACTTGAGGTCGTTGGAGATGCCTATTATGCTCACCTTGGCCCTCGATAGCTCGGTGTTTATCCTAGTAAGGGAGTACAGTATGTCGTCCCCACTCTTCTTCACGAGCTTGTCGATCTCGTCCAAGACTATTATAACGAAGCGCTCCTTGGCGTCTATGACCTCCCTGAGGCGGGCGTAGACCTCATCCGTAGGCCAGCCGACAAGGGGCACCTCAACGCCGCTCTCAGCCTTGAAATAGTTGACTATATTGGCCAGAACCCGGTACTGGGTGTCGACTATCTCACAGTTTATGTATATGACCTCCACAGGAACTTGGTACTTCTCGGATATCCTCTTCAGCTCTTCGGTGACGAACTTGATGGTAACGGTCTTACCGGTTCCGGTCTTTCCATAGACGAAAACGTTAGAAGGCGTCTCACCCCGGAGAACCGGAACCAGAATATGGGCGAGCTCCTCTATCTGCTCGCGTCTGTGGGGGAGCTCTTTCGGAGTATAACTGTGTCTAAGGACCTCCTTGTTTTTGAATATCTTCTTCGCGTGAAGGTACTTCTCGAATATCGAGCCGAGGTAGTCGTTCATAGCCACCACCGATTTGAGTTCCACTGGAAATGAAACTCCCCATTGTGCACGACGACGGTGTTTCAACCCAACACGACTAAGTTCATGCATCTAGACCATCATTGTTTATACTATGTGTTTCATATAGTCACGAGTTTGACACCAGATGATCAGGGATTTCCACCCGAAGCACCGGTCACAGTGGAAAGCAAACCATGATTGCAGTGAGGGGTTTATATCGTTTGTTGATCAGGAAGTTGTCCAAAGGAGGGTTATGTTTCCAGTGGATAGACAAGGTTCCACAGGAAACGCGGGAGATTTAATGTACAGTCGTGTACACTGATTTTTACAAATACAAACTAGCCTTCAGATGGCAAGGGGGATTTCCACTGAAAGAAGAATGGACATGTGTGGACATAAAAACGAAGACACTGATGACCAGAAATGCGTATTATATGCAAACGATGATGTTTAAGTCTTTTGAGAGGTTAAACAAAACTTGTCCCCCAGGGGGTTGTATTTCCTGTGGAACCGGGATACGAATACACCCGCTTATCTCGTTAGCTCTGGTGTAAACACTCCCATTTTCTCTGCTTTTTTCTTTTTTTATTTTTTTCCATGAACAATGATCATTTAAGAAGTGTAAATAAACTGAAGAATTGAACTAACGATGGAATTTAAATTTAAGTGGCTGAACAAATCGATATTTACGTAATAAAAACGGCTTTATAACTCGGACTTTACCTGTTTCATCCGTTGAAAGGCGTCCATTTCCGTATCCCAGTTCCAGTGGAAATGGAACTCTGGGGGGTTTTTAAGATGGCCATCGAAACGGGGTTCTGTTTCCAGTGGAGGGGGGCCTTCAATTCGCCCAGTGATGTTTTTAAGTCCTCCTGAGAACTACCACCATGCTCCCGGTGACGGTAGTCAGGCGGCTCCTTCAGGTGAAGGTCAAAGTCAGCAGGAACAGGCTGATAAAGATAGCCGGGGCGGTCGTTCTTTTGGCGCTTTTGTTTGCCATTCTCTTCGTGTACTCCGAGGGCGTGGACTTCTACACGGCCCTCTACTGGGCGGTCATAACAATGGCCACCATTGGGTACGGGGACGTTACCCCCACCACTCCCGTGGGAAGGGCAGTTGCGATGGTTGCCGCGGTGGCCGGGATCTCAACGTTCACTGCACTTGTATCGATTCTTGCCGAGTCCTTTATCTCATCTTCACTCAGGAGGATGATGGGGATGCACAGGGTTAATTACTCCGGACACTATCTGATAATAGGTCAGGGCAACACGATACCCAGCTGCGTCAACGAGCTGCTTTCAGCCATTGAACGCGGGGAGGCGGAGATGAAGCCGATAGTTGTCGTGTTCCCGGACGAAGATGAGAGAAAGAAAGTCGAGCTTCCAGAGGAAATAGAGGTCCTCGTGGGTGATCCCACCAGTGAGGACACCCTAAAGCGGGCGGGCGTTGAGAGGGCATCGCACGTTATCCTCGCACTGGAGGACGATTCCAAGGCCGTTTTCACGACCCTGATGGTCAAGAGGCTCTCCGGGGCCAAGGTCCTGGTGGAGGCCCTCAGGGGGGAGAGCGTGGAGCTTCTAAAGCAGGCAGGGGCCGATCGCGTCATACTGAGCAGGAGCTTTGCGGGAAGGCTGCTGGCCAGTTCCATCTTTGAGCCCGAGGTCGTGGACGTCATAGACGACATCACAACTTCCTTCGGGAGGTACGATATCTCGGTCCTCTCAAGGCCAGACCTCTGGGGGAAGAAGTACATCGAGGCCTTCCGCAGCTTGCGTGAGGAGGGCTATTTTCTGATGGGCTACTACATGGATTCCCCCGTTCTGAACCCGTCCCTGGACGAGGAAATCCCCCGTGGGGCCAAGCTCATAGTCATCCGGCGGGTGGGGACTTCAGGGCCATAATCCGGGATGGTTCCGGTGTTTCTAACGTCGTCTGGTTTATCCCTCCCTTCATTTTGCCCTTAAGCCTGTCCAAAGCCCTAGGACTTCCCAACCCAATCTCTGAGAAAAGTATATTAACCCTCCCGCTTTTACCCCCACAGAGGGTACTCCAGACGGTGATGATGATGGCCCGGAAAAAGAAGGATGAAATTAAAGAGCTCGAGGAGTTCGAGGAGCTCGAGGTTGTTGAGGGCGAGCCAGAGCCTAAGACACGCTCATCCGGTAAAAAGGAAGTTAAAAACCTTGAGGATCTGCCCGGAGTTGGTCCAGCCACTGCCGAGAAGCTCCGTGAGGCGGGCTACGACACAATCGAGGCCATAGCAGTTGCTTCTCCCCTGGAGCTCAAGGAGATCGCGGGAATAAGCGAGGGTGCTGCACTCAAGATAATCCAAGCTGCTAGGGAAGCCGCCAACATCGGGACGTTTATGAGGGCCGACGAGTACATGCAGAAGAGAACCACCATAGGCAAGATCTCCACAGGGAGCAAGAGCCTCGACAAGCTCCTCGGCGGTGGAATCGAGACTCAGGCATAACGGAGGTATTTGGAGAGTTTGGCAGTGGCAAGACTCAGCTCGCCCACACTCTAGCTGTTATGGTACAGAAGCCCCCCGAGGAGGGAGGCCTCGGAGGTTCGGTCATCTGGATCGACACGGAGAACACCTTCAGGCCCGAGAGGATAAGGCAGATAGCTGAAAACCGCGGCCTCGATCCGGACGAGGTTCTGAAGAACATCTACGTCGCTCGCGCTTTCAACAGCAATCACCAGATGCTCCTCGTTGAGAAGGCCGAGGAGATAATCAAGGAGAGGGCCGAGACGGACAGGCCGGTAAAGCTGCTCGTCGTTGACTCCCTCATGGCCCACTTCAGGAGCGAGTACGTCGGCAGGGGGACTTTGGCGGAGAGACAGCAGAAGCTGGCCAAGCACCTCGCCGACCTCCACCGCCTCGCTGACCTCTACGACATAGCGGTCTTCGTGACCAACCAGGTTCAGGCGAAGCCAGATGCCTTCTTCGGTGACCCGACGAGGCCCGTCGGCGGCCACATCTTAGCGCACTCCGCGACCCTCAGGATCTACCTGAGAAAGGGTAAGGCCGGGAAGAGGGTTGCTAGGCTGATAGACAGCCCCCACCTGCCTGAGGGTGAAGCCGTCTTCAGGATAACCGAGAAGGGGGCGGAGGATTAAACTTTTTAACCTCCCCCCGGACTTTTCTCCATGTCCCTTGACAAGGTCGTTGTTTCAGTGAACCCCTCCACGGAGGAGCTAGTTAAAATCGTTGATTCAGCCCTCCTTAGCGAGGCTTTGCTGACGATCTTCGCCCGCTGTACTGTTCACTACGACGGCAGGGCCAAGAGCGAGCTCGGGCCCGGGGACAGGGTTATAATCATCAAGCCCGACGGGTCCTTTCTCATACATCAGAGCAGGAAGAGGGAGCCCGTGAACTGGCAGCCCCCTGGCAGCAGGGTGAGGCTTGAACTTCGCGAGAGACCCGTTTTAGTGTCCGTCCGTAGGAAGCCTAGGGAGGTTCTGGAGGTGGAACTTGAGGAGGTCTACTTGGTTTCCCTCTTCCGCGCCGAGGACTATGAGGAGTTGGCTTTGACGGGAAGCGAGGCCGAGATGGCGGAGCTAATCTTTGAAAACCCCGGGCTCATAGAGCCGGGCTTCAAGCCCCTCTTCCGCGAGAAGCCCATAAAGCACGGCATCGTTGACATCCTCGGGAGGGACTCGGACGGCAATCTGGTTGTGCTCGAGCTGAAGAGGCGCAGGGCGGAACTCCACGCCGTCAGCCAGCTCAAGCGCTACGTTGAGGCCCTCAGGGAGGAGCACGGGGAAAGCGTTAGGGGGATCCTTGTGGCGCCATCCCTAACCTCCGGGGCGAAAAAGCTCCTCGAAAAGGAGGGCCTGGAGTTCCGTAAGCTTGAACCCCCAAAGCGTTCTGGAAAATCCAAGGGCCGACAGACGACGCTCCTTTAGCCCATCCCCATCTCCTGAGGCATCAGTTCGCGGATCTCCACGGTTATCATGTTGCGCCGCCTTTTGATTTCAACGACCCTTCCGAGGCCAACCAGTCTGATCCTGGCCCTGCAGACCGTGACCTCCCTCTCGTCGCTCTCCTCCCAAGGTATTCTAGTCTCAAGCTCTTCCATGCCGAGGAGCTCCGCCAGAAGGCCCTCAGTACCAACGTCAACGTCGCTGAAGGGGTCGTAGGTCAAGAAGAGTCTCATGGCCTTCTCCAGCGCTTCCTCGACGGCCAGGACGTTCCTCGCGCCCCTGAGCTCAATGGTTCTATAGGGGTTCCTCATCAGCTCGTCCAGTACGCGCCGAGAGATACCCGCTAAGACCACCGCCTCCATGCTCCCACCTCACAGGTAGATGCTCTCGTACTGTTTTTCGGCTTTCTTCCTCGCCTGCTCCATCTGCTCGTGCATCCTCCTGAGCTGCTCCTCTATGGCCCTCGCCTCCTGGAGTAGCGGTTCGGTTGACACCTCCAGCGGAACGAGCTTCTTGAGGGCCTCAATAACGTTGGCGGCCGCTTTTGGATCCGGCCTGTCCCCGAAGGTCTCCCCGAGGAGGACGTAGGCGTCCAGGTTGTTCCTGCTCGCTTCCAGAAGAAGCCTGCCGCTCATCCCCATTATCGAGCCGTACTGAAGGAGCTTGACCCCCTTCTCCTCGAGCTCCCTGTTGAGCTCATCCCTTGCCCCGACGCCCCAGACGTCCATCCTCTCCTTGAAGAAGCCTATCCCTATGCCGCCCATGGAGATGACCTTCTCCGCCTTTCTCTCCCTCAGGTAAGAAACGAGCTCCCTGACTATCTCGTTGACGAGCGTTGGGGTGACGTATATGTCGGCGACGGCGACGATTATGTTGTCCTTCCCGTAGAAGCGCAGGGGAGGGTTCGGCTTTCCCTCGAGGATGAGTGCCATCGGGGGGATGAACTGGCTCTCGACGTAGCCTATCATCTCCATCCCGAGCTCCTTGGCGAGGAAGTTCGCCGCTATGTGGCCGACCAGTCCAACGCCGGGATAGCCCTCTATCAGGATCGGCCGCTCGATCTCCGGCAGAACTATATTGACGGGTTTTTCGCTTCCCATCCTCCAGCACCCCCGAAGAATTTAATTCCAAAAGGTTATTAAATTTTCGGAGTTCCCTTTCCACTGGAAAGGCAACCCTTAAATAACTCGGGCGGTATTTTTACAGGGTGATGTCTATGGTGAAGATCGGTATCATCGGCGGTTCTGGGGTTTACGGCGTCTTCGAGCCCAAGGAGACGGTGAAGGTGCACACCCCCTACGGCAGGCCGTCCGCTCCAGTGGAAATAGGCGAAATCGAGGGCGTGGAGGTTGCCTTCATCCCGAGGCACGGGAAGAACCACGAGTTCCCGCCGCACGAGGTTCCCTACAGGGCGAACATCTGGGCGCTCCACGAGCTCGGCGTTGAGCGCGTCATAGGAGTTACCGCCGTCGGCTCGCTCCGCGAGGAGTACAAGCCGGGCGACATCGTCATAACAGATCAGTTCATCGACTTCACGAAGAAGAGAGAGTACACCTTCTACAACGGTCCCAGAGTGGCCCACGTCTCGATGGCCGACCCCTTCTGCCCCGAGATGAGGAAGATATTCTATGAGACGGCAAAGGAGCTCGGTTTCCCAGTTCACGAGAAGGGCACCTACGTCTGCATTGAAGGCCCGCGCTTCTCGACGAGGGCCGAGAGCTTCATGTTCAGGCAGTACGCCCACATCATCGGAATGACCCTCGTCCCGGAGATAAACCTCGCGCGCGAGCTCGGAATGTGCTACGCGAACATCGCCACCGTTACAGACTACGACGTCTGGGCCGACAAGCCGGTGGATGCTCAGGAGGTTCTCAAGGTCATGGCAGAGAACAACTACAAGGTCCAGGAGCTGCTCAAGAAGGCCATCCCGAGGATTCCGGAGGAGAGGAAGTGCGGCTGTGCCGACGTGCTGAAGAGCATGTTCGTCTGATACTTCTTGCCGTTTTTATGTTCATTTTAACGCGTTTATTTTCACTTTTGGACAGCTATGGCAAAAATTTTTAAGCGTTCTCTCCATCTGGCTTCTGGTGGTCTTAAATGCGCAGGGGTGTAATCTTTGCTTCCATAGTGATTTCTGTGGTTTTCCTGCTCTCTGGTTTTGCGAGCGCCTACGAGTTTCAGGCCTATGGCTACGTCACCAAGGTCGTCGACGGCGACACCGTCTGGTTCCACTCCTACTACGGCTACCGCGCGGGAGAGACCTTCAAAGTCCGCTTCGCCGACATAAACGCCCCGGAGATATACACCGACGAAGGAAAGGAATCCAAGGCGGCTTTGGAGTGGCTCTTCGACACCTACGGCCGCTACGTCTACCTCGACGTTGACGACGTTTACGAGACCGACCACTACGGAAGGGTCGTGGCGGTCGTATACCTCCCGTTCTGGTATTACGGCTACGCTTTAAACGTCAACGAGTGGCTTGTTGAGGCAGGCTATGCATCCATCTGGGATCACTACAACGAGTTCAACCCCTATTCCTGGAGACTCTGGGTTCCACTCTGATTTCGCTTTACCCTCTTCTTTAAGAAGAAACCCGAGAGGTTGGGATGATGGACAAAAAATGATAGGGGGTTTAAAATCGCCTTTTCTTCATCAGCACTGGGATCATGCCCAGTCCAACTATTGCCGCTGGGCCGCAGATGCCCCCACCGCTGCCTTTAACCACGTTCGAGTCTTCCAGCTTCACTGTTATCGAGATGGAAAAACCGAAGAGGTTGGCCTCCCCGGATCCCTCTTTTTGTATCCCCGTTTTTGTGTCGTATTTGGCGTATCCCTCTATGAGGCCTCCCGTTATGTCCACTTTTCCGTCTTTGGGGAGTTTGGACGGGTCGGCGTATATGTCTCCGTCGCTGGGGTCTTTGTCCCAGGGTATAGTTCTGGTATCCCCGACTTTTTCTATGTCGTCCCCGAAGACCTCCTTGTATTTGTCAACGTCTCCGGAGATGTCTGTGATTTTGACCGTGAATCCGTTATCATCGACCTTTATCACCTCGTATTTTATGTGGACTGTTCCCTCTATCTTCTCCCCGCCCCCGCTTGCCTTGAAGTGTACCTTGTACTTGAACCAGTCGCCTTCTTTTAGCGGGTGGTTGCTGGTTGTTGAAGCCGCGTTTATCGCAGGTAAAACTAAACCGAGGGCCACAATTATGCTGAAAACAAAAACCACTCTTTTATTCATGGTTAGTTCACCCCCTTTAGTTCGTGCAGAATAAACATTGACTAAAGTTGTTTATAACTCTTACTAACTGTCCAAAACCGTGTGGCCAGGTCTCGACACCTTTTTAACTTCCACCGGAAACACTCCCCTTTAAGAGGTGATGCCCGTGAGCATTCTCATCAGGAACGGTCACGTTATCTACGGCGAGGACTTCGAGGTCGTCAAGGCTGACGTTCTGGTAGAGGGAAACCGGATAGTGAAGGTGGCCAAGAACATAAAAGAGGGCGCCGACACGGTTATAGACGCCACGGGGAGGGTGGTTTCCCCTGGATTCGTCAACCTTCACACCCACTCGCCGATGGGGCTCCTCAGGGGTTTGGCCGACGATCTCCCTCTCATGGAGTGGCTTGAGAAGCACATCTGGCCCAGGGAGGCGAAGCTGACGGGGGAGACCATAAAGGTCGGGGCCTACCTCGGTGCCCTTGAGATGATAAAGACCGGCACTACTACCTTCCTCGACATGTACTTTCACATGGACGCCGTTGGTGAAGCCGTCCTTGAGAGCGGCCTGAGGGGGTACCTCTCCTACGGCATGATAGACCTCGGCGATCCCGAGAGGACGGAGAAGGAGATAAGGGAAGCGCTCCGCGAGATGAGGGAGATAGAGAAGCTGAAATCCGAGAGGGTTCGGTTCGTATTCGGACCTCATGCACCATACACCTGTTCCCTGGCTTTGCTTGAGCGCGTGAGAGAGCTCGCGAGCGAGCACGGGAAGCTCATAACCATCCACGTGAGTGAAACGATGAGCGAGGTCGGGAGGATATTCGAGCGCTACGGCAAGAGCCCCGTTGAGCTCCTCGATGAGATAGACTTCTGGGGAAAGGACGTTATAATAGCGCACGGTGTCTGGCTTGACAGCAGGGACGTTCAGATTCTGGCGAGGCACGGCGTTACCGTCGCCCACAACCCCGGCAGCAACATGAAGTTGGCAAGCGGTGTCATGCCCATAGAGAAGCTCCTCAACGCCGGCGTCAACGTCGGCCTCGGCACCGATGGAGCCGCCAGCAACAACAACCTCGACATGCTGGAGGAGATGAAGTTAGCCGCCCTCCTCCACAAGGTGCACAACTTAAACCCCACTGTTGCCGATGCCAAAACCGTCTTCAGGATGGCCACGCTCAACGGCGCAAAGGCCCTCGGAATCAAGGCGGGCATGATAAAGGAGGGCTACCTCGCTGACTTGGCGATAATCGACTTCAACAAACCTCACCTCAGGCCGATAAACAACGTCATCAGCCACCTCGTCTACTCAGCGAACGGAAACGACGTCGAGACGACGATAGTGGATGGGAAAATCCTCATGCTCGACAGGGAAGTGCTCACCCTCGACGAGGAGAAAATCTTGGGGGAGGCAGAAAAGGCGGTGGGCAGTTTGCTTTGAATTTAAGATTTTAAAAATCAGCCCCCGAAGTACTCCTGGACCAGTTCCTTTGCCGAGGGCTTGTACAGCTCGAGGACGTCTATCTTCTCTATAACGTTTCCCTCGCGGAGCTTGAGCTTCACCTTCCCCCCGTAGACCTGTAGATCATCGAGCATGCCGTATATAGCGTCTTCAGCCTCCAAAGGGGTTTTGAACTTCATGATGTACTCCTCCCCCTCAGAAAGGATGAGCTTGATCCAGTACTCGTTTTTCCGCTTGAAAGGCCTCGTTACCTTGGGCTTGAAGTTGTCGATGATTATTTCCACGGGATCCACCTCCGCGCTTAATGATCTTAAGTCTCTCTAAACCTTTTAGGCTTTGAATTTTTAAGGGTTCCGACTGAACGGGAGGTCGAGGTTCAGCCTCTTGGCGGTCTCCGCGATGTCCTCCAGCGGGACCACGGCGCTTCTGGCTCCCACTTTTTGAACCGTTAGGTATGCCAGCAGCATTCCGAGCTTCGCCGAGTCCCTCAAAGACCAGCCCCTCAGCCTGCCGTACACCACGCCGGCGTCAAAAGCGTCCCCGGCACCGGTAGAATCTACCACTTTGGCGCTCAGTCCCCTTATCTCCTCGACCTCTCCGTCCGCGCCCCTGATTAGGGCCCCACCACCGTTCAGGGTTATGATGAGGTTCTTGGCCCCGCAGAGGCTTGGGTCAAGGGAGCCGAACTTCCGTCTGTACTCGTCCTCGTTCATCAGGAGGTAGTCTATCTTCTCCTCCACGCCGGCGGGTATTCTGGCCTCCCCGATGTCGAGGGAGACTGTTATACCGTTCTCGCTGGCGAAGTTGACGGCCTCTACTATTATCCTCTCTGGGTTCGAGGACAGGTGGACGTGCTTGGCCCTTCCCAGGTATTCGAAGTCGATCTCCCTCTTCTCGTTTGCCCCCAGGTACTTGACGATCCTCTTGTCCTCCCCATGGATTATGGCTATTGCGACACCAGACGGGGCGTCCACTACCTTTATGCCCCCGGTATCGACCCCTATGCTCCTGAAGTACCTCAGGTGGGACTCGCCTATCTCGTCGTTTCCGACGGCCCCTATGAAGCCCGTCTTTACCCCCATGTGAGCGAGCCAGGTTATCGTGTTCCCTGCAGCTCCTCCAAGTCCGAAGAACGCTTTTTTGGCCGCTATCTTCTCGTGGAACTCGGGGAACCTGTCAACCAGCATTATGATGTCGTAGTTGAGGTTTCCGATACCAATGACTTCCATCTTTCCTCCCCCCATCCTAGTTGTCCTCGCCCCTTATCTGGTTTTTCCTGCCAGACCACAAATTATTTAAAGTGGGTTAGGCTAGCCAAAACGGAAACTGAGCCTGTTTTCAATATCATGGGGGGCCGATCATGGAGGACGTCATCAAGCGCATTGTTGATGCGGAGAAGGAGGCAGAGGCGCGTATTGAGGCCGCGAAGGGAGAGGCTAAGAAGATAGTTGAAGACGCCAAGGTTGAAGCCAGGGCCATTGAGGAAGAGATCCTTGAGTCTGCCCGTAAGGAAGGGGACGCCCTCGTTGAGAGCGCCCGTAAGGAGGGTGAGGAGGAGGCCAAGAGGATCCTCGCCGAGGGAGATAGGGAGATCGAGGACATGAAGGTTAGGGCCACTCAGAACTTCGAGAAGGCCGTCTCCGCTGCCATAGAACTTGTGAGAGGGAGTTGAGCATGTTCAGGCCGGCTCCGATGCTCAAGGTCGAGCTCATAACCCTTGAGAGGTACAGGGACAGGTTGCTTACCTACCTCCACGAGGCCGGTGTCATTGAAATCCGGGAGGTGGATGTGGGAATAGCCCAGAGGGACGCCCCCAACGAGTTCTACAGGAAGGCCGCCTCCTACGCGATAACGATCTCACGAATGGCCGAGTTCCTCAGGGCGCACCTTCCGAGAAAGGGCGGTGGCCTGAAGGAGTTCATCTTCCCGCCCGAACCCGAGAAGAGGGAGTACCCCTACAGGAGCATTGAGGATCTCATAAAGGACACTGAAAGGTTCCTGGATAACGTTGAGCCTGTCATCAGGGCCACCGAGGCAAAGATAAACTCCATAAACACCGAGATCGAGAGGATAAAGTCGAGCATAGAGACCCTTGAGCTCCTGTCGGCGTTCAACGTTGACTCCTCTTACCTCAGGCACTCCGGAACCGTCACCGTCCTCGTTGGGACGGTTGACAGGGCAAAATTCCCGGCCCTCGAGGAAGAGCTCAAGAAGTCCGTCGAGGGCAGGATCGTGATAGTCCCCAAGAGCCTCAAGGACAGCGTTGTTATGGCGGTCGCCTTCCTCTCCAAGGACTACGACAAGGTCAACCCGGTTCTTGCCAAGCACTCCTTCGAGAGGATCGAGGTTCCGGAAGGGGAGGGAACTCCCAGGGAGCTCCTCTCCGAGTACAGCAGGCAGTTGGCCAGGAAGAGGGAGGAGCTTGAGGAGGCCCACAGAGAGGCCGAACGGATAGCCGAGAAGTACTACGACGACGTCAGGTTCTACCTCGAGCTCATGGAGAACGAGCGCAACAAGGCCAACGCCCTGGGCATGCTCGCCAGAACCAACATGACATTCGCCCTGACCGGCTGGGTTCCGGAGGAGGACGCGGGCAAGGTGGAGGAGGGGATAAAGAGGATCACCGAGGGCAAGGTTTACGTCTCATTCAAGAAGCCGAGCGAGGAGGAACTCGACGAGATCCCGATAAAGCTCAAGAACCCCGGCTGGGCCAGACCCTTTGAGATGCTCACCGAGATGTACGGCGTCCCGAAGTACAACGAGATCGACCCGACGCCGATAATAGCGTTCACCTACTCGTTCTTCTTCGGCTTCATGCTCACCGACTTCCTCTACGGTCTCATCGTCGGAATCGTCGCGGCTTTGCTGGTCAAGGGACACAGGAAGTTCAACGACGGAACCTACAAGTTCTCCTACACGCTCCTCTGGAGCTCGTTCTTCACCATGGCCATGGGCGCTCTCTTCGGCAGCTTCTTCGGGAACGCGCTGGACATAGTGGGCGCCACCTTGACTGGGAATCCAAACTTCCAGATGTGGCGCATAACAGACCCGCTCAAGGACCCGATGTTCGTGCTCATACTGGCGCTCGCGATAGGTCTGGCCCACCTCTTCGTAGGTTATACCTTGGGCTTCATAGTCAAGTGGAAGAACGGCGACAAGAGGGGCGCGCTACTCGACCAGCTCTCGTGGATGCTCATAATCCTGGCCATAGTGCTCTTCGCCACAGGAAAGGACGTTCCAGCCTTCATGAGCGGTGCCAAGGTGCTGTTCGGGGCAGGGCTCCTGCTCTTCGCGGTCGGGGAAGTGGTCAGCAACGGCGGCCTAGCGGCCCTGCTGCTTATCTCGGACTTCTTCGGCTTCGTGGGAACGTGGCTCAGCTACGCTAGGCTGATGGCGCTGGCCCTAGCTACCAGCGGAATAGCGATGGTCATCAACGTCCTGGTTCAGATGATATGGGGCGTCAAGTTCCTCTACCTGGGCCCGATCCTCGGAGTGGTGTTGTTCTTCGGCGGTCAGATATTCTCCACCGCCATCAACGCCCTCGGAGCCTTCGTTCACTCTCTCCGTCTTCAGTACGTTGAGTTTTTTGGAACGTTCTACTCAGGTGATGGCAAGCCCTTCGAGCCCTTCAGGGCGAGGAGGGAAGTTTCAAAGCTTAAGGTCGAAACTGGAACCGAATGAGGAGGTGTTTGAGGTATGGATCCGATAGTTTACGTATCCCTTGGAGCCGCCCTCGCGGCGGGAATAGCTGGTGCGGCTTCGGCGTTCGGCGTTGGTATAGCAGGTGCAGCTGCGGCAGGGGCTGTGGCAGAGGACGAGAAGAACTTCAAGAACGCCCTCATCCTTGAGGGCCTGCCAATGACCCAGAGCATCTACGGGCTCATCACCCTGTTCCTGATCCTGATGAGCTCCGGCATCATAGGCGGCAGCTTCAAGTTCGCCCAGGCCACCATGGACAACATAGTTAAGAGCGCCATCCTCATGGGAGCCGGCCTTACCGTCGGCCTCACCGGCCTCTCGGCCATACCGCAGGGTATCATCTCCGGCGCCAGCATCGGTGCCGTCGCCAAGAACCCGAAGACTTTCACCCAGGGAATCATATTCGCCGCTATGGCCGAGACCATGGCCATCTTCGGTCTCGTCGGTGCCCTCATCATGATAGCCACCGGCGTTGGCCTCTGAACCCTTTCCCTTTCCATTAACCAACGGAGGAGTGGAGATGGAGGGTGCAGAACTCATAATCCAGGAGATCCACAGGGAGGCGGAGCAGAAGGTTCAGTACATACTCAGCGAAGCCAGGGAAGAGGCCGAGAGGATAAAGGCCGAGGCCGAGAAGAGGGCCAGATCACAGGCCGAGTGGATACTCAGGAAGGCCAAGACCCAGGCCGAGATAGAGAAGCAGAGGATAATCGCCAACGCCCGCCTTGAGGTCAGGAAGAAGAAGCTAGCCGTCCAGGAGGGGCTCATAGCCGAGGTCCTCAGCGCCATGAGGGAGAGGCTCGCAAGCCTTCCGGATGACGAGTACTTCGAGGTTCTAGTGAGGCTGGCCAAAGAAGCCGTTGGGGAACTCGGGGTCAGCGCGGTTGTCGTGAGGTCCAACGAGAGGACCCTCAGCCTCCTGGAGTCCAGGATGGAGGAGTTCTCAAGGGCGGTTGGGGTAGAGGTCTCACTTGGCGAGCCCATTGAGGTCATCGGCGGCCTCATAGTCGAGGATAGGGAAGGGAAGGTCAGGGTTGACAACACCTTCGATGCCAGAATCGAGAGGATGGGTAACGAGCTCAGGGCCGAGATAGCCAAGGCTCTCTTCGGGTGAGGGACATGGGGGCAGAGGGCACCGTAACTGCAATACTCGACACGACCCTCGGGGTGATCTTCACCTGGCTTGGCTGGAAGACCTACAAGATACTGTGGAAGTACACCCCCTACTCCTACCCTAACGCGAGGATAAACGCCATGGAGGCCAAACTCCTGACTGACCAGAGGTTCAACGAGCTGGCCGAGAGCAGAACGCTCCAGAACTTCATAGTCAACCTCGAGGACACCGACTACAAGGCCCACCTGGGGGCAGTTTCAGAGGATCCCCTGGAGATCGAGAAGGCCTTCGAGAGGGCCCTGGCCTCGACGTACCTCCTCATGGAGGAGATCCTCCCGGACAGGGTGAGCGGGTTCTTCAGGCTACTGCTTGAGGAGTGGGACGTCAGGAACATAGCCAACGTGGTGAAGGCCAAGATCAAGGGGGAGCCGGCGGTTGACTACATCGTTGAGATAGGCACCATGGTTCCCAAGGTCAAGGCCATGGCAGAGGCGAAGACCATGGAGGAGATACTCGTCATCCTCGAGGGCACGCCGTACGAGGAACTCTACCAGAAGCTTCTCCTCGGGGAGATGGGGGTCAGCGACTTTGAGACCGCCCTTTACAGGGTCTACTACTCGAAGCTCCTCTCCTACGCCCTCTCAAAGAAGGACGAGGAGAGGACCATACTTGAGGAGTTCGTGAGAACCAAGATCGACATCAAGAACGTCATGACAGTGCTGAGGGCCAAGAGGGCTGGGCTTCCTGGGGAGGCCATCAAGCCCCACCTGATACCTGGTGGAAGCGTTAAGCTCGACCCGGCTCTGAACGTTGACGACTTGGGAATGGCCCTGGCCGAGCTCGACTCCACCAAGTACGGGAAGGTCCTCAGGGACGTCAGGGAGAGGGCCGAAAACGACCTCAGCGTCGTTGAGAACGCCCTCTGGGAGCACCTGCTCCGGAGGATGGGAGAGCTCACGAGGTTCTACCCGCTCAGCGTGGCGACGCCGCTGGCCTACATAATGAAGAAGGAGCGGGAGGTCAGGAAGCTCAAGGCGGTTGCGAAGCTGATAGCGGATGGAGTCGAGCCCGAGAGAATCAAAGCGATTATCGGGGAGGAGGCGGCATGAAGATAGCTGTGATGGGGGATCCTGACACGGCCCTGGGCTTCAAGCTGGCCGGTGTTCACGAGGTTTACTCCTTTGGATCGGACCCCCTTGAACTGGAGAGGGCTAACAACAAGCTCAGAGAGCTTATAGGGCGTGGAGACGTCGGGATAATCCTGATAACTGAGGGGCTTGCCCAGAGGATGGAGATCCCCGAGGTCAAGTTTCCGATCATCCTTCAGGTGCCGGACAAGTCCGGTTCGAGGTTTGGAGAGGCCCAGCTGAGGGAGATAGTTAGGAGGGCGATTGGTGTTGAGCTGAAGAGGTGAAGGGAAATGGGAAGGATAATTCGCGTTACCGGTCCGCTGGTCGTTGCCGACGGCATGAAAGGGTCGAAGATGTACGAGGTCGTCCGCGTTGGAGAGATGGGTCTCATAGGAGAAATCATCCGCCTTGAAGGTGACAGGGCAGTCATCCAGGTCTACGAGGAGACCGCCGGTATAAGACCCGGCGAGCCGGTCGAGGGAACCGGTGCCTCGCTCAGCGTCGAGCTCGGTCCGGGACTGCTCACTGCAATGTACGACGGTATCCAGAGGCCGCTTGAGGTTCTTAGGCAGATGAGCGGCGACTTCATAGCGAGGGGTCTCACCGCTCCGGCCCTGCCGAGGGACAAGAAGTGGCACTTCACTCCGAAGGTCAAGGTCGGCGACAAGGTCGTCGGCGGCGACATCCTCGGTGTGGTTCCAGAGACCAGCATCATCGAGCACAGAATCCTCGTTCCCCCGTGGGTTGAGGGAGAGATAGTCGAGATCGCCGAGGAGGGCGACTACACCATCGAGGAGGTCATAGCCAAGGTCAAGAAGCCCGATGGCAGCATAGAGGAGCTCAAGATGTACCACAAGTGGCCCGTCCGTGTCAAGAGGCCCTACAAGAACAAGCTCCCGCCCGAGGTTCCGCTCATCACCGGACAGAGAACGATAGACACCTTTTTCAGCCAGGCCAAGGGTGGGACTGCTGCCATTCCAGGCCCGTTCGGTTCCGGTAAGACCGTCACCCAGCACCAGCTGGCCAAGTGGAGTGACGCCCAGGTGGTAGTTTACATCGGCTGCGGTGAGCGCGGTAACGAGATGACCGACGTTCTCGAGGAGTTCCCGAAGCTCAAGGACCCGAAGACCGGAAAGCCCCTCATGGAGAGGACGGTCCTCATAGCCAACACCTCGAACATGCCGGTCGCTGCCCGTGAGGCTTCAATCTACACCGGAATCACCATCGCCGAGTACTTCAGGGACATGGGCTACGACGTGGCTCTGATGGCCGATTCAACGAGCAGGTGGGCCGAGGCGCTCCGTGAGATTTCGGGAAGGCTTGAGGAGATGCCCGGTGAGGAGGGTTATCCAGCATACCTCGCCTCGAAGATAGCGGAGTTCTACGAGAGGGCCGGTCGCGTTGTGACCCTCGGAAGCGACGAGAGAATCGGCAGTGTCTCGGTCATAGGTGCCGTTTCACCGCCCGGCGGTGACTTCAGCGAGCCTGTCGTCCAGAACACCCTCCGTGTCGTCAAGGTCTTCTGGGCGCTCGATGCTGACCTGGCTAGAAGAAGGCACTTCCCGGCAATCAACTGGCTGAGGAGCTACTCTCTCTACGTCGACTCGATACAGGACTGGTGGCACAGGAACGTTGACCCAGAGTGGAGGAAGATGCGCGATACAGCGATGGCCCTCCTACAGAAGGAGGCCGAGCTCCAGGAGATTGTCCGTATCGTAGGTCCCGATGCACTACCTGACAGGGAGAAGGCCATACTCATCGTCACCAGGATGATACGTGAGGACTACCTCCAGCAGGACGCTTTCGACGAGGTCGACACCTACTGCCCGCCGAAGAAGCAGGTCACCATGATGCGCGTCATCCTCAACTTCTACGAGAAGACGATGGAAGCGGTTGACCGCGGTGTCCCGGTCGACGAGATAGCCAAGCTCCCGGTCAGGGAGAAGATAGGCCGTATGAAGTACGAGCCCGAGGTTGAGAAGGTCAAGGCTCTCATCGAGGAAACCAACCAGCAGTTTGAGGAGCTGTTTAAGAAGTACGGGGCGTGATGCTGATGCCGGGAATGGAGTACTCAACCGTTAGCAAGATTTACGGGCCGCTCATGATCGTCCAGGGCGTCAAGGGCGTCGCCTACGGTGAGGTCGTCGAGATTGAGACCGAGAGCGGGGAGAAGAGGAAGGGACAGGTCCTCGAGGCAAGGGAGGACATGGCCATCGTCCAGGTCTTCGAGGGTACCCGCGATTTGGACGTCAAGACCACGCGCGTCCGCTTCACCGGCGAGACCCTCAAGGTTCCCGTTTCAATGGACATGCTCGGAAGGATATTCAACGGCATCGGTAAGCCCATTGATGGAGGACCAGAGATCATCCCGGAGGACAGGCGCGACGTTCACGGCGCGCCGCTTAACCCTGTCGCCCGTGCCTACCCGAGGGACTTCATCCAGACCGGTGTGAGCGCGATAGACGGAATGAACACCCTCATCCGCGGCCAGAAGCTGCCCATCTTCAGCGGTTCTGGACTGCCGCACAACATGCTCGCGGCCCAGATAGCCAGGCAGGCGAAGGTCCTCGGTGAGGAGGAGCAGTTCGCCGTCGTCTTCGCGGCGATGGGTATCACCTACGAGGAGGCCAACTTCTTCAAGAAGAGCTTCGAGGAGACCGGTGCCATAGAGAGAGCAGTGCTCTTCCTCAACCTCGCCGACGACCCGGCCATCGAGCGCATCATCACCCCGCGTATGGCCCTCACCGTCGCCGAGTACCTCGCCTTCGACTACGACATGCAGGTGCTTGTCATCCTCACCGACATGACCAACTACGCCGAGGCCCTCCGTGAGATTTCAGCGGCGAGGGAAGAGGTTCCCGGAAGGCGCGGTTATCCGGGTTACATGTACACCGACCTTGCCACAATCTACGAGCGTGCCGGCCGTGTCAGGGGCAGGAAGGGTTCGATCACGCAGGTGCCTATCCTGACGATGCCCGACGACGACATCACCCACCCGATTCCGGACCTCACCGGTTACATCACCGAGGGCCAGATAGTCCTCAGCAGAGAACTCCACAGGAAGGGTATCTACCCGCCCATCGACGTTCTCCCGAGCCTCAGCCGTCTGATGAAGGACGGCATTGGTAAGGGAATGACCAGGGAAGATCACCCACAGCTCAGCCAGCAGCTCTACGCGGCCTACGCAGAAGGAAGGTCGCTCAGGGACCTCGTCGCCGTCGTCGGTGAAGAGGCCCTCAGCGAGACCGACAGGAAGTACCTCAAGTTTGCGGACAGGTTTGAGCGTGAATTCGTCGCCCAGCGCTACGACGAGGACAGGAGCATCTTCGAGACCCTCGACCTCGGCTGGGAACTCCTGGCAGAGCTTCCTGAGAGCGAGCTGAAGCGTGTCAGGAAGGAGTACATCCTCAAGTACCACCCGAAGTACAGGAAGAGGGCTTAACGCCCTTCAAATTTTTAGGTGGTCGAGATGGCAGAGTTGCTCAACGTGAAGCCGACGCGAATGGAGCTCCTCAACCTCAAGAGGCGCATCACCCTCGCCAAGAAGGGCCACAAGCTCCTCAAGGACAAGCAGGACGCTTTAGTAATGGAGTTCTTCACTATCTACGACGAGGCCCTCCAGCTCAGGGAGGAACTCAACAGGAAGATGGAGGCCGCCTTTGAGGCCCTCACAAAGGCACAGCTCGACGTGGGGACCCTGCAGATTAGGGAGGCGGCCCTAGCGGTCAGCCCAAACAGGGAGGTCGAGATAAGGCAGAGGAACGTCATGGGTGTTCCGGTTCCGCTCATAGAGGCCGAGAGCTTCAAGAGGAGCGCCGGAGAGAGGGGCTACGCCTTCGTTTCCACGAGCCCCTTGGTCGACACTGCCGCCGAGAAGTTCGAGGAAGTTCTCGACTTGGCAGTTCGCCTTGCGGAGGTCGAGGAGACCCTCAAGAGGCTCGCCAAGGAGATCGAAACCACCAAAAGGCGCGTCAACGCGCTGGAGTACATCATAATACCGCGCATGGAGGCGACCGTAAAGTTCATCAAGCAACGCTTGGACGAGATGGAGCGCGAGAACTTCTTCAGGCTCAAGAGGGTTAAAGCTTTGATCGAAGCGAGGAGCCAGGGTTCCTGATACGGCCTTTTGGCCCCCCATATTTCTCCTCCCGTTTATGTAGGTGTTTATGTAGGCAAATCGCTTAAATATGCTTTTCTCCTAGAATTATCGGTGGTGTGCATGGGCGAGTACTTCATAGAACCCGGCCTCGATCCCAGAAAGGATCACGTCCTCTACAGGGATGAGGAGCACCTGGTTGTGTACCTCGGGACCCAGGAGGGCAGCGAGGACGTGGACGTCAACACCTACCTCATAGTCAGCAGGGGCAAGGGGATCCTCATAGACCCTGGGGGGTATAAGATCTTCTCGAAGGTTCTCGCCAACGCGTCCAAGTACGTTGACCCCAGGAACATCGAGTACGTCTACATCTGCCACCAGGATCCCGATGTTGCCGGAAGCCTGCCCCTCTGGAGGGAGGTCAGTAACGCGAAGATAATAACCCACTGGCTGTGGACCAGGTTCCTTCCGCACTTCGGCTTCGAGGACGCTAGAGCTGTTACCCACGAGCTCCCGGACGAAGGCGAGACCATGAGCTTCGGCGCAACGACTCTGGAGTTCATCCCGGCGCACTTCCTCCACAGCCCGGGCCACTTCACGATATACGATCGCAGGAGCAAGTTCCTGTTCTCAGGAGATATCGGCATAGCCCTCCTCGATGAGCCCTACATCGTAGTGGAGAACATGGAGCGCCACATACAGGCCATGAAGCCCGTTCACGAGAGGCTCATGAGCAGCAACAAGGCCATAAGGGCGTGGCTGAGCAGGATTCGCGGGCTGGAGATTAAGGCCGTTCTCCCCCAGCACGGGGCTATAATCCCCGAGAGGTACGTGAGCAGGTTCTTTGACTTCCTGGAGAACCTCAAATGCGGTATAGACTTCTACCGCTGAGGTGATACTATGGACATCAGAAGCCTCGAAAAAGCCTCCAGTGCCCTCGCACAGTCCGTTAGGATAAAAACCTCGAGCAGGGAGTCTAGCAAGATAATCGACGAGCTGGCAGATCAGATAAGCGGCAAGTTCCTTGAGAACAACGCCGTCATTTTGAGCAACATCGAGAAACTCTCCCAGGTCATGAAGGAGCTTGAAACTTTCCAGCGGGAGTTCCTGCCATTCTTCCAGAGGTTCGAGGTCTTTGCCAAGGAATTCAACACCCTCGTCGAGAACCTCGAGTACGTATCGAGGATAAGTGACTCGATAGCGAGCGTTGCGAAGCAGACGAACCTGGTGGCCTTAAACGCTTCTATCGAGGCTGCTAGGGCTGGAGATGCTGGAAGAGGTTTTGCTGTGGTTGCAGAGGAGATAAGGAAGATGGCAATCCAGACCATGAACCTGGCCAACGAGATAAAGGAGTTCAACACCAAGGTCATGGGCCAGCTTGAGACCCTCAGGGGGGCCCTCGACGTCATGGATCGGATTAAGGAGGGAACCGACATCCTCGGGAGGGATATAGAGGTCATAGTCGAGCTGAGCAACGTGCTGAGCGAGATCTCGAAGGAGCAGGAGGAGATAGTGAACGACATCAGGAGGCTTGACGGAATAGCTATCGCCCTCAGGAAGTTCTCGGAGATGCAGGACAGGTATAACAAGGAGCTGGCTTCCCTTCTGCGTATGCTAGCTAGTGAGTACGCCAAAGAGAGCGGTGGTGGTTGAGGATGGTTGAGAAGCTCTTTTACGTCGATCCTTACCTTAAAGAAGCCGATGCCCGTGTGCTCGAGGTTAAAGACCTCGGGAACGGTAGAGTGGCACTTAGGCTCGACAGGACGATATTCTATCCGGAAGGCGGCGGCCAGCCGTCGGATAGAGGAATCATAGAGGGCAACGGCTTCAAAGTAACGGTTGAGCACGTTAAGGAAACCGAGGATGTGTGGCACGAGGGAATGCTTGAGGGAAGGCTTCCGAAGCCAGGTGACAGCGTTAGAATGGCCCTCGATTGGGAGCGGAGATACGAGAACATGAGGAACCACACGGGCCAGCACGTTCTCTCAGCGGTTCTCAAAAAGCTCTACGGCCTAGAAACGACGGGCTTTCAGATATTCGAGGGTTACAACAAGATAGAGGTCGACGGCGAGATCGACTGGGAGATGATTGAGAGGGCCGAGATTGAGGCCAACGAGATCGTTTCTAAGGGTCTTCCAGTCACTGTTGAGGAGTACAAATACCTACCCGACGACGTCGTGGCCATACTGAGAAAACACGTCAGCAAGGTGAAGGACAAGGTAAGGATAGTTAGGATAGGAGAGGTCGACGTTACGCCCTGCGGGGGAACCCACGTTAAGAACACCTCCGAGATCGGCCTCATAAAGGTCGTCAACGTTTATAAAAAGAGCAGGAACCTCTGGAGGATAGAGTTCGTCTGCGGCAACAGGGCCTTTAGGTACCTCAACGACATGCTGAAAGACTACTGGGCAAGTCTTGACGAGATGCCCAACAAGAACCGCCCGCTCGTTGAAAGGGTTAGGGAGCTGAAGAATGAACTAGAAGAGCTCGAAACCGAGAAGGATTTCCTCAGGAGAAGCCTCTGGGAGTGGAAGGCGAGAGCTTTGCTCAAGGACGCTCAAGAAATCGGCGGTGTCAGGGTCGTTGCGCACCTGGAGAGCGCTCCCCTAAAGGACGCCCAGGCCTTCGTGGTTCACCTCGTTGACAAGAACCCCAACACCGTTGCCGTTCTCGTCGGGGAAAACTACGTTATCCTTGCGAAAAACAAGGATGTTGAAGGATTGGCAATGAACGAGCTCCTCCAGGAGGTTCTGAAGGAAACCGGCGGTGGCGGGGGTGGTAGCGAGGTTTTGGCCAGGGGCGGCGGATTTAAGGTGAGACCGGAGGACGTCATGGACTTAGCCCTGGAAAAGCTGAAAGGGGCCCTCTCCTGATAGTCCCGGCGATTTTCCTTAGATCTTTTCTAGGGACATCCTGTCCTCCATGTCCCTGTTGATCAGCACGAAGGCGAGGGCGAATATCCCGAGGGCGAGGGTTATTGGCAGCACCTCCCACCAGTAGATGGTCACGTGTGGGTTCTCTATCACCACAGACGCCATCAGCGTTCCCCAGTTGAAACCCGGGGTGGCCCTGAAGAAGCCCAGCAGTGAGATCAGGGCCACCACCCTCGGAACCAACAGCGTTAGCTGGTATACCCCGTACGGGATGACGACTTTAAGTATGTGGTTCCTCAGTATCCACCACCTGTCCCCACCGAGGCTCACGGCGGACTCTATGTACTCCTTCTTGATCTCCGTCTCCACCATCACCTTTACGTTCCTCGATATCTTGCCTGAGAGCAGGAAGCCCAGTATCAGGATGAACGAACCCATGGACATCTGGAGCACCCCGTTGGGCCCCACCTCTCCCTCCACAGGGACGAGGGCGATCATCACCGGGAGCAGGGGAGTTATGGCCGAGATCTTCGAGACTGCGTCGGAAAATACCCCGGCTGCCCCGCTAAGGCCGCCGCTTATCCCGAGCAGGGTTCCGATAAAAGTTGCCAGCAGGCTCGTGAGGAGTACTAGTATCATGGTCTCCCGGAGTCCCCACAGGAACCCGGCCCACAGGTCCCGCCTTTTGACGTCCGTCCCCATCAGGCCATAGACCCTTCCAACCACAAAGACCCGGGGTTTGGCCGACGATACGATCGTGATCCTGTACTTCCCCTGGTCTGGTACTATCCTCCCGCTCTCGTTTTTAAAGAACAGTGGCTTTAGAGCGTCCCCAAAAAGAACGTCGGTTTCGGTGACGTCCATTCCCTTCTCCCTTCCGATCTCGATGAGCTTCTTAACGTTTGTCCTGAGGGATATTTCCTCCACTATGAGGGAGTTGTAGAGAACGTAGCTCTTGCCCTCAGGCGTCGTCAGGGTTATCCTTATCCTCTCAAACCTGGTTCTGTTGAACACTATCCTTATGTCCTGAGGGGCCCGGGGGTAGTGGAAGTCGTACTCAAAGACGTGCAGTCTTCCCTCCTCCTTTGTGGGCTTGAGAACAGTGTTTGGGGGCTCTTTGGAGCCAAAGAGGTTGACCCATTCCGGTGGTGCGAGTTTGGGGTTCTTGAGCCAGTAGTTCCCGTTGTACCAGTTGTCGATGTCATCCTTGTTGACGAAGTGAGGAGCTAGTAGGGCGCCCAGGAGGTAGAGCCCTATGATGGCTAGGGAGATCGTGAGCTTGGGGGACGGCCTTCGCTTCATAGGTTCATCTCCCTCCTTGTCCTCGGGTCGAGCCTGACGTAGAGGCTCTCCAGAACGACCGTTGTTATGAAGTACAGGAGCATCATCACGAAGGTCGCGAAGAACAGCTCCTTGGGCCAGTAGAATATCTTCACGCCCTCCACTTCCTCCTTAACGATCCTCAGGGACATTCCCATCAGCCATCCAACGCCGTGAATGTCGAAGATAAGCTCAACGACCAAAACGCTAGCCAGGATGTCGAGGAAGTTGTAGGTTGTGAAGGTCAGGAACGAGGGAAAGCTGGTTCTGAGGAGTTTCCTCATTATCCTCCCATCGGGGAGGCCCCTGGCCTTGTCGTACAGGACGGGGGGGCTCTCGCTCTCGAACTTTATGAAGTTGCGTACGTTGAAGGCGTAGTCCCAGACGAGGGAAGTTACGAGCGTTATCACGGGGAGGATCATACCGGCCAAGTATGCCAACGCCGTGGGGCTACCGTTTATGAAAGCATCCCTCAAGTACCTCTCGAAGTCCACTGGGAACACCGACAGCTTCCAGTAGAAAAGATACAGGAAGAGGATAGCTAAGAACCACGAGGGGATTCCCGAGAAGAGCGGGGCGAGCGCTGTTATGACCTTGTCGACTTTGCCGCCCTTGTAACCGGCCCTTAGCCCTAGGTAGAGCCCGAGGGGTACTATCATCGCCGCCGTCAGAAGCAGGAGGATCAGGCTCTTGACGAGGTAGGAGTAGAGCGGGTTTCCGTACTGGTCTCTCTCGTTCGGGTGGGTGAGGAACCAGTAGGTCCAGTTGAAGTACCCCTTTACTAGCTTCCATTTGTCGTCGACACCGAGCTGTTTTTCCGTCAGCTTTTCGGCCTTCTCCTCGATGTTCCCGGTGGCGTTTTCGTACTTGAGCCTCATGAGGTTCTGCCTGTAGAGTTTGTCGTTGTTGTAGACCATGGCCTTCGCCTCCCCCATGGCCACGATATAGCCGAACACGATAAGGATCAGGACTAGAATCAGGAGGTTCTTGATGAATATTCCTATGTATACGTGCCATCTTTTGGACATCTGACACCCCGGTTTTACTCTGATGTTAATCATTTATAACGGTTACGCACTTCATTTAAAACCTGCGAGTTCAGCTATGTTGGACGTTGAAGATAAAGATAAAAATCAATCATGAACAAATTCCAAAGGGTATTCGGTTAACTCCCGCTGTTCAGCCCTAGCTTTTCGAAGACGAGCTTTCTCTGCCACTCGGGCACCTTGGGCCTCTCAAGCTCCCTCTCGGCCCTTTCCCGGCGCATCAGCCCGTACCTCACGAGCGCGGCTATTCTCCTGTGCTCGAAGCTGTGGCCGTGCTTTTCCCAGTAGAGTTCGAGGGCCGGGCCGAGAACGAGGCAGTTGGTTGTATAACCCGGCAGCTCCGGGAACTCGAAGGGGAGCTTTTTGAGTATTTCAAAGCGCTCCTCCTCGGTCATCATTGAGAGGAGCCTTACCTGGGTCACACCACCGGACATCAGCCTGTAAGGACGGTGGCCGAATGGTAACTCGTGGCCGGTGATTATGTATCGGTAGCCGTTTCTCAGCGCGTACTTCCTCAGCTTCTCCATCGTCCTCTTGGAGCATCTCCTGCACGGCGATTCGGCCTTCATGAGGGCCTCGCGGAAGATGTCGGAGTAGTCGTATCTGAGGAGCTTGAACGGAACCCCGAGATGCTCCGCTATCCTACGGGCGTTCGCTATGGCCTCTTCCGCCATGAGGCCGTGGTCTATCATAACCGCCTCGAGTTCCTTGACGCCGTAGACCTCTTTTGCGAGGTAAAGTGCAACCACGCTGTCCTTCCCTCCGGAGTAGGCAACTATGGCTTTATCGACTTTCTTCATGAGCTCTTCCAGCTCCCTCCTTACCGCGTCCCTGTCTATGGGGTGCTTTAGGTAGACTTGACACTCTCGACAGATAGGCTTTCCGTTTATTACGTCGATCTTCGCAGTTCTCTCGTCGTGAACACAGAGTGAGCACTTGAGCATGGGGGATGGTTGGAGGGAACCTTAAAAAATCAAACGGTTTAACCCTTCAGCTTTTTGAGGGGTTTTCTCGCGATCTCCTTGGACTTTTCAACGCCCTCCTCCGCCTTCTTCTTTCCGGTTCTGGCCGAGAAGAAAACCACGATCGGGAGGGCGTTCTTCATGAGGATCCCCCGGTTGTTCCTGGCCACCAGCAACGCCGAAGCCGCGCCGAAAGCGAGGCCCGAGAGCCAGAGGTACAGGACGAGGTTTCCGGCGCTGATGCCCGATTGCGTTATCGCTGACAGTGCTTTGTACGCTATCGCCAGGACTACCACGAAGAGACCCTCCAGCAGGAGCGATACCGCGGATGCCGTTCCTATTACCGAGAGCAGTTTTCCCTCGCTGTACTGCTCCCTAACCACTTTCTGGTCGTGTAGTGCATAGATCAGGGTTTTCGAGACGTTTAAACCGCTCCTGAAGGCGAAGAACGCGAGGAACGCCGCCAGCAGGCTGGTTCCTCTGAGCTCCCAGAAGCCCCATGCCCCCGCTGCCAGCCACGCAACCGTCTGGAGTGTCTCGTAGGATTTTTTCTCGTTTTCGGGCACCTCAATTCTGAAGATCTTTTTCCAGGCCGCGCTCCCGAGCCCGGCCATCGTTCTGGCCATGAGGAGCATGAGGTTGAGGCCTATGAAGACCAAGAGGAGGAAGCCCGCCGCGATGGTGGTGCCGATCATGATTTTCCCCTGCGCTTAGATCTTAATAAACTCTTCCTCGATCCAGTTGGCCACTGCCACGAAGGAGAGCGCCAGGAGCCCCATGGAGACCCCTATCGGGAGAACCTGCCACCAGAGGAACTGGTACTTGGCGTTGTACACTATGGTCTGGCTCATCAGCGTGCTCCAGTTGAACCCGGGCGAGATGTTGAAGAAACCGAGCAGCGTTAAAAACGCGATGACGCCCGGAACCGCCAGGGCCAGCTGTTCGAGCGTGTAGGGTACCAGAACCTTTGAAACGTGCTTTTTGAGAATCCACCTCAGGCTCCCCCCTAGGGCCTTCGAGGACTCGGCGTACTCCTTCCTCAGCTCCTCCTTGACTATTGCCCGAACGTTCCTTGAGACGCTGCCCGTCAGCAGGACTCCCAGAACGAGCGAGACCGCCAGAGGTTGAACCCTTATGACGTAGACCGCGTTCTCGAGCCTGATGCTGCCCAGCGCTATTATGGTTACCATCGCCAGGGGAAGGGTCGGGAGCACCGTCAGAAAGCGGGAGGCGAGGTTCGAGGCGGTTCCGGCTTTTCCGTCTATGGCCCCGAGGGTTCCGAGGAAGAGGCCCAGCCCGACCGATATCAAAGCCCCGGCGAACGCTATCACAAGGGTTTCCCGCATCCCCCCTATGAACCCGATCCAGACGTCACGTCCCAGCGTGTCGGTCCCGAGGAGGCCGTGACTCTGTCCGGCGACGAAAACCCTGATGCTCTCATTGGGTTCCAGCTTCGGAACTTTTCCACCGTGGATGGCGCGGATTATCGGTGAATCAGCCGCCCTTACGACGACCGTGTACTTCCCAGGAAGGGGGTCGGGGTTGCTGAGGCAGTCCTCCTTGGGCCTTGAGAATATCGTGTTGAAGACGTTCTTGCCTATGAATGACTGGCCCATAGTCTCCATACCGCACCTTTCCCTGGCCAGCTTTTCGAAGAGGGGGTAGTTCCTCTTCAGGTGGAGGGTGTAGTTCATCAGACTTGGGGAGCCCCTGAAGAGCCTGATGGTCTCGTTGTCTGGGGTCGTAAGGGTGACCTCGATGGACTTCTCGGTCTTCAGGAAGAGGACCACGTCGTCGGGCGCCGTTCTGTAGTGGAAGTCGTAGACGAAGACGTATTCCCCGTCCCTGTAAACACCTTTAAGCCACTCCGATGGAGGGAGGCCTTTGAGCCTTCCATACCACTCCGGGGGCTTTGCCTTGGGGTTTCTGTCCCAGTAGCCTGGGTTGTTCCAGTTCCTGACGTCATCCCCGTTGAGGAGCATGGGGCCGATGATCGAGGTTGCGACGTAGATAGATATAATCGTGAGGGCGATCAAAACCTTCCTCGGGATCCTTTGGCCCCTACTCATTGATCTCCCTCCTCGGGTCCCGGTGGAGGTAGAGGGCCTCGAGTATCGTCGAGTTGAGGAAGTAGAAGACCGCCATGACGAACGTTACGAAGAACACGCTCGCCCCGTCGAAGATGAACTCAGGTATCTTCAGTTCGCCGAACTCGTTGGGCACGTATATGACAGTTGCCGAGTCCGCTAGGGTCTTCCCGATCCCCGGAACCTCGAAGAGCTTCTCGACGGCCATGCCGTTGATCATGAGGTTGAGGAAGTTGTAGCTCGTGAAGGTTAGGAACGAGGGCAGGACGGTCCTGAGGAGCTTTCTCATTATCCTCCCCTCTGGGAGGCCCTTCAGGGTATCGATGAAGAAGTACTCCTGGCCGGCTTCCCTCTTGACGAGGTTCCTGACGCTGAAGGCGTACACCACGACGTTGGAGAGGGTCAGGGCCAAGACGGGGATGAGGAGGGCGCTGAGATGGGCCAGTATCTCGGGCTCGCCGTTCCTCTTCGCTTCGAGGAGCCTGTTTGCGTAGCTCACGGCCCCTATGTCCCACTTCCACCAGAGCGTCCAGAGGAACAGAAGAGCCCAGAACCACGCTGGTATGCCAGAGAATATCGGTGCTAACGCCGAGAGAACCCTGTCGGACCATCCGCCCCTGTATCCCGCCCTCAGGCCCCAGTAGAGGCCCAGGAGGAATATGATTAGCATGGTCATGGTGAGTACCGCGAAGGTAAGCCCGATGGCCCTCAGTGCCTCTCCCCTCTTACTGCCTGTGAGCTCATCCCACGTGTGCCTGAAGTAGAACTTGACGCTTTGTTTTATCTCCTCAACCCTGCTCCCGCCGGCGGCTTTTCCCAGGTTGAGCCCCTTGCCCTCTGCGGTCGCCCTGTTTACGTTCTCCTCGGCCAGGGCTATTATCGAGGCCGTGAGGATAAGGGCGAGGGTTATGAGGATCAGGTTTAGCAGAACGTCCCTAACGATCCTCATAATTGACCCCATCTCTGGTTGATAGTTGAACTTATAAACTTTTGTGGGAACAGAAGTAGGTTGAAAAATAAAAAGTCTGTAACATCAGGGAACGTTTCTCTCCCTCTTCACTAGGGGCACAACGTCCCTCGCGATTCTCTTAGCGCTGAAGAGCGTCAGCGGATCCATAGTCCTGTAGATAGTTAGCTGGCAGCCGCTTATGCGGACGTCTATGTACTTTTTGGCCTCCATAGCAGCCTTCAGGAACTCCCTCACGCTCTCCGCCCTTTCGAAGTCGAGGCCGGCCTTCTTAAGTCTCTCAACGTTCAGTTCGTGAATTGTAAGGGGCTGGAGCATCATCTCGTCTATCCCCAGGGAAGCGGCCAGCTCGGCTATCTTCGGTATGTCCTCGTCGTTTATGCCGGGCATGAAGATCGTTCTCACAACGGAGCGGACACTCTTGTCGCTTCCGACTATTTTCAGGGCGTTTACAACGGCCTCGAAGGTGTCGGCGTTCGTGATCTTGAGGTGCTTCTCTCGCGAAGCGGCGTCGAGGCTTATCATCACCAGATCGAAGTCGAGCTTCTCCCACAGCTCCTCGGTCAAAAGCGAGCCGTTGGTCTGTAAATCTAGCCTCGCGTTGGGAAAGCGCTCGCGGAGCATTCTGTTGACCTCGACGATGCGTGGGCTTAGCAAAGGCTCACCGTACTGGGAAACGGTTATCGCGTACGGGTTATCCCAGCCGTAGTAGCCCGGCTTTGGCGCCTTTCCGAGCTTCACCGCGACGTTGGAGTAGCAGAATATGCAGTCGTGGTTGCACGCGGGCGTTAATTCGTAGCTCGGGTGATGAACGGGATTGGGATTGCTCAAGTCAAGTCCCTGGCAGCCCTGACAGTGGGTTGGAAACTTAAGATCCATTACGAACTGCTTCAGCAGTCTCGCCTCCTTGTTTTCCAAGATTTGAGGCTCGACACCCATTTTTCTTGCAAATTCTTCCCAGCTCATTCTTACCCCCATGTCACCACCTGCCCACCAATCGAAAAGCTCTTTAAAAGATTGGCTGGACTGATGTGGGAAGTGGGTGTTTTGATCTTTCTGGGGAATTCAGGAAAAAGTTAAAACCAACTGGAATCAGAACTCTACAGTGGGTGTTGAGATGAGCAAAATATTGACGATTTCGGTTCCTGACTGGGTGGACGAGAAGAAGTTTAAAGACGCGTTCATACGGGCACTGATCGAGAGCTCGCCCGAGAAAATAAGCATAGGCGAGCTTAGGAAACTCCTGGGTATATCCGAAACCGAGGAGGAGGTCGAGATACCCCCAGAAATCGAGAACATCAGAGAAAAGGACAGAAGGCGGTTGAAGTGGCTGTCTTAGATACTAACGCCGTTATCGAGAGGGTGAGACGGAAGGAGGAAATCACAGAGGACATCACAGGAGTCACCTTTGTCGAGTTCCCGCGGATTGCAAGGTACTCAAAGTTCAATAGAAGCGTCCTGTTCCCGATTCTGGACGATTATATTCTCGCCCACAGACTTCAAGAGGAGCTCCTCAAGAAAGGAGAGCCAAGGGGATTCGCAGACCTCCTAATCGCTGCAATATGCATAAACCGCGGGGAGGAACTGATAACGTACGATTCAGACTTCCTGGCCATCGCGGAGGTCTCAGAGCTCAAGCTGATTCTTCTCGAGCGTTAAAGTTTAAATACTCAACACTAACCCACCACCATGTTCCTCTACACGGAGAACTTTGGGGAGCAGAAGGAGAAAGCAATGGAAGGCCTCAGAAAAGCTTTGGCCGAGGACAAGGTAGATCGTGACATAATTCCACTCCTCGAGAAGATCAACGCCCTCGATAACTACTTCACCACGAGCTCATGCTCGGGCAGGATTTCCGTCATGGAGATGCCCTACTTCGGCGATAAACTCAATTCGGTCTGGCTCGGCAAGTGGCACCGCGAGGTTTCCGTCGAGGAAGTCCTTGGGGCCATCGGAAAGCACAAAACCGGCCAGCTCTGGTTTTTGGTGAGGAGTCCGATCCTTCACGTGGCGGCTAGGACTATGGATGATGCGGTGAAGTTGCTCAACCTCGCGATAGGTCTCGGCTTTAAATACAGCAACATCAAGAGCGTCAGCCACAAAAAGCTCCTCGTGGAGATACGCTCCACCGAGAGGATGGACGTGCCGCTCGGCGAGAACGGTGAACTGTGGGTCTATGAAGAGTACGTCGGGAGAATTGTGAAAATAGCCAACGCTCAGCTTAGAAGGTTCAAGGGGAAGCTGAAGAGACTGGAAGAAGAGATAGAAAAGTTGAAGAGTTAGAACTTCAGTCGAGGTCGCTGCTGAAGTCCTCGCTTCCGCCCTTGCCGCCCTCCTTGTCCTTCTCGAGCTTGCTGGCAGCTATAACGTCGTCGATCCTGAGGATCATTATAGCCGCCTCGCTGGCGCTCTTGATGGCCTGCTTGGTGACCCTGACCGGCGCTATGACGCCGCGCTCCATCATGTCGGCCGGCTCGCCCTCGAAGACGTCGACACCGACGGTCGGGCCCTTCTCCTTGTGGGCGGCGATGACCTTAACGAGGGTCTCGATCGGGTCGAGGCCGGCGTTCTCGGCAAGGGTCCTCGGGATGACCTTCAGGGCCTCGGCGAAGGCCTCGATGGCGAGCTGCTCCTTGCCGCCGACCTCCTTGGCGAACTCGTCGAGCCTGATGCTAAGCTCGATCTCGGGGGCACCGCCAGCAGCGAGTATCTTGCCGTCCTCGACGATGTCCTTGACGACCTTGACTGCATCTTCGAGGGCCCTCTCGACCTCATCGACGACGTGCTCAGTGCCGCCGCGGATGAGTATTGTTACAGCCTTCGGGTTCTTGCAGCCCTCTACGAAGATCATGTTCTCCCCAGCAACCTTCCTCTGCTCGACGAGCTCGGCCTCACCGAGGTCCTCTGGAGTAAGGTCGCGGACGTTGGTGACGATCTTGGCACCGGTGGCCTTGGCGAGCTTCTCCATGTCGCTCTTCTTAACGCGCCTGACGGCCATTATGCCGTACTTGGCCAGGTAGTGCTGGGCCAAATCGTCGATACCCTTCTGGACGAAGACGACGTTGGCGCCAACCTCCTTGATCTTCTCGACCATCTCGCGGAGCATCTTCTCCTCCTGCTCGAGGAAGGCCTGGAGCTGCTCCGGGCTGGTGATCCTGATCTCGGCATCTGTTTCGGTCTCCTTGACCTCGAGGGCCTCGTTGATGAGGGCAATCTTAGCACCCTCAACCCTCTTCGGCATTCCCGGGTGGACGACCTCCTTGTCGATGACGACACCGCGGATGAGCCTGGTGTCCTTGACGCTTCCACCTTCTTTCTTCTCGAACTTGATGTTGTCGAGGTCAACCTTGTAGACGCCGTCGACCTTCTCGGCGACCTGCTTGACGGCCTCGACGGCTATGTTGGCGAGGTATTCGCGCTCCTCCTCGGCGGCCTTACCGGTGATGGCCGTGACGGCGGCCTTCTTGAGGGTCTCGACGTCCTCAACGTCGACGTCCTTGGCTATCTCGTCGAGTATCTCCTGGGCCTTCTCGGCAGCTAAAGCATAACCCTTGATGACTATGCTCGGGTGGATGTTCTGGTCGAGAAGCTCTTCAGCCTTCCTGAGGAGCTCGCCAGCGATAACGACGGCGGTGGTGGTACCGTCACCGGCCTCCTTGTCCTGGGTCTTGGCAACCTCGACCATCATTTTAGCAGCAGGGTGCTGGATGTCCATCTCGTCGAGTATGGTTGCACCGTCGTTGGTGATGACTATGTCACCGAGGCTGTCGACGAGCATCTTGTCCATTCCCTTGGGACCGAGGGTGGTCCTAACGGTCTCGGCGATAATTCTAGCGGCGAGAATGTTGAGCCTCTGGGCGTCCCTTCCAACGTACCTCTGGGTTCCCTCGGGCAGAATAACAACCGGCTGTCCAGCGAGCTGGGCCATCTCCCCTCACCCCCTTCCGTTTCTTTTTTCAGGGGAGGATAAGTTTTAGTTACAATTAGTGCTTCCGCATTATCGTTCCTTTGGACTATTTATAAAGTTTTCGGTTAGGCCAGGGATGAAGAAGAATACATTTTTAACCCGTTCGGCCAACCGAAGGCGGGTGGTTGAAGATGACCGATGTGAAGACCGAGTGGGAGAAAGCCTTGGGAGAGAAAGACTGCGAGAAGTTGCTTGAGCTCTTTGACGATTATGTGGACTCAATAGAGGACGAGGAAACCCTCAAAAGGGAACTGGAGCGCCTCAAAGACGTAGCGGTGGAGTGCGAGGATCCCTACGATCTGGCGCACGAAATAGCGCACGTTTATGCGCACCTCGACGACATCGAGGGGGGCATAGACCTCTACAGGCGCCTCGTCGAACTCAAGAAGGACGACCCCGAGGAGTATGCGACAGCCCTCTACTACCTTGCTGATGCCTACGAGCACTTTGGGATGCCCGAGAAGGCCATCGAGGTCTACCAAAAGCTCCTAGAGCACGAGGAGGAGGTCCTTAAGAACGACAAGGAGATAGGGCTTACGCTGGCGAACCTAGCGGTTAACTACGACGAGCTCGGAGAAACCGAGAAGGCAATAGAGCTGATGGAGCGCGCGAGGGAGATTTTCGAGCGCATAGGCGACGAGAAGAACCACATGATAAGCCTCCTCGATCTGGCACACTTCAGGTACGAGCTGGGCGAATACGATGCGGCTGAGGCGCTCATCCGCGAGGTGCTCAGAAACCCGAGGGACGACGAGATAGAGATAAACGCGAAGCTCATCGAGGCCGAGATATGGGCGGGCAGGGAGGAGTACGACAAGGCCTTCAAGGCCCTTCGCGACGCCCTCCTCAAGGCCATAAACGTGAGCGACGATGTTTTTGGCCTCGTATTCGACACGCTCGTTGACTTCATCGAAGGGCTGTTCAACGAGGGTTCCTACGACGTGGTTGCAAGGAACATGGAGTCCTTCGCAGAGCTCTTCGAGGACGACACGGCTTACTTCTTCAGGGCGATAGGCGAGCTCGCCCGCTGGAAGGCCGGGGACGATGGGGCGAAGAAGCACTTCGACGAGCTTTATTCGAAGGTAGAGAACGAGGAGCTTAGAGCGATACTTGACGAGTGGAAGAGGCCGAAGCTGAGCTTGAGTTTGGGGCTTTAGACCTTTGCACCTTCGTTAGCAGTCTTTACGTACTTTTCTATTTCCAGAAGGCTCTTCTGTATTACTCTCTCCCCTGCACCCCAGATCTCGATCCCAATGACGTTTCCCTCTCTGTCATACTCAAACCACACGTCCTCATCAACTTCGTCGGTATCGGCAACTGGACCTTCCCTGATGAGAATATAGAGTATGTCCGCCTTTGGATCGTATCTAACCTTCATATCTCAACCCACCTCCGGGATGAAAGCCGGTTCATGATGATTTTATTCAAGCTCTTACTTTTGGAAATAACAGTTATGATCTCTCTCTGTCATCTGCTACTATGAGCCATTGTCCCTCATTATCCCTCGGTTCAATCGCTACCAAGTGAGTGGTTTTAAGGTCATAGAACTTTCTAGTGGGGGACATCACAACACGAGCAACCTCGTCTAGGGTTATTCTCCGTTCTTTTAGTCTCATGCGTGCTCAGTCAGGATAACCTCCATATGACTTCAGATAATGTAAACCCACCAAACCCTAAAACCTTTTCGGATAGTTTAGAAAAGTTATGAAAGGACGAAAGCCCTCAAATCCTCGAAACGGTCTCAACTTCGGCGCTCTCGACGTTCTCGACCTGCCTAAAGAGCTCGGCGACCTCGTCGTAGGAGTAGCCCTCCTCGTCCCTACCGAGGACGTAGAACTTGAGGGCAACGAGGCCAAAAGCGATGGGCTCGCGCTCGACCTTCGCCAAGCCGAACTTCTCGGGGATAACTGCCTTGAGCTTCTCCTCGAGCTCGTCGAGGTTCACTTCTGGGTCGGTCGGCATGACCTTTATAACACCAACGAGGTTGTAGTCTGCCATCTCCTTCACCTCCTAGCTCACGGCCCCTCCCAGCCGCACTTCGGGCACTTGTAGGGGACGCTTAACACCCTGCAGGATTCGCAGCGCCAGATTATCGCCTCACCGCAGTTGGGGCAGACGAAGTGGGTGGCGTGCTCCCTTGGGGTTATCTCCTTTCCGCATGAGGTGCATACGGGTATCTCGAACTTCATCTCCACTGCGAACACCTCCAAGAAAGGTGGTTTTTACCCACTGCTCACCGTTCCGGGGGAGCTTTTATAAATCTTTCGAAGAGGGCTCAGCAAACCTCGCGTCATCACAAAATCAGAAAGGAGAACGCCAATCATCGCCCCTGTCCTCAGATCTCCTCTTTTACTGAGACGAAAGAGACCATCGTCACGGTCTGGCCGATCCCCTTGATCTCCCTGAGCTTGTCTATGACGATCTTTCCTATCTCCTCCGAGTTGCTCGCCCTTACCTTTATGAGGAGATCCCACTCCCCGGTTATTATGTGGACCTCGTACACCCCATCGAGGGTAGCCACTTTTTTAGCGACCTCCCTCTGGTTTATTCCCGACTCGGGATCGTATCTAGCCAGGATGAAGGCTGTGGTCCCCAGGTTGAGCTTTTTGTAGTCCGGCTTTATGGTGAACTTCTCTATGACGCCCTCATCGACGAGCTTCTTTATCCTGTAGTGGACGGTCGTCCTTGGAATTCTGAGCTTTTTGCTTAGGGTGGCTATGTTCTCCCTCGCGTTCCTCCTCAGCTCTTCAAGAAGCCTCATATCGATTTCATCCAGCTGGCCTGGCATCGCGGATCCCGTCCCTGTCACCTGTTCAATTTTAATTCCTGTATTTTGGTTGTCTTCCCTTATTTAAGGTTTTCTTTTAGCCATGTGGCGAAGGCCTTTAACGCCAGCCCCCGGTGCGATATTTTGTTCTTCTCCTCCGTTGTCATTTCGGCAAAGGTTCTGTTGAATCCCATCGGTCTGAATATCGGGTCAAACCCGAATCCCCCTTCGCCACGGGGCTCCCTAGTGATCTCCCCATCGACGCGGCCTTCAAAGGTGTGCAACTCGCCGTCCCAGTAGGCCACGATGCTCTTGAAGTAGGCCTTCCTGTTTGTTTCTCCCTCAAGGAGCTTGAGAATCCCTTGATAACCCAACGTCTTGTAAACGTACGCCGAGTAAACGCCCGGGAACCCACTTAGGGCTTCTATGAAGAGGCCCGAGTCGTCGAGGAAGAAGGGTCCGTCGATTCTCTCCGCAAGCCATTTGACCCCGTATTCGGCCACCTCTTCTAGGGTGTCGGCTTGGATCTCGGGGTACTCAAAGCGCAGCTGGTAGACGTCCACACCCAGGGGCCTGAAGAACTTCTTGGCCTCCTCAACCTTCCCGGGGTTCGACGTTACGAAGGCTATCCTCATGGGTAACACCGGGAGAATGAGGGGGGAGGGGACTAAAAAAGTTGCCCTCAATCGATTTTGTAGCCAATCCTCTCCACGAGTTCGCGTCTCTCAGCCTTCTGCTCTTCGGTCTCTATCTTGTTCGCGGCCTTCCCGTCAACGACACCGAGGACGCTCCTCCCCAGGTCGGTCTCTGCCACTATGACCTGGAACGGGTTCTCGCTGGCTCCGTAGACCATCGCCACGGCAGGGTGGTTTTTGACGGTGTTGAGGACGTTAATCGGGAAGGCGTTCCTCATGAGTATAACGAAGACGTGGCCGGCGCCTATCTTAACCGCGTTCTTTGCCGCGAGCTCCTCCAGCTCTGGATCGTTTCCTGTGAACCTGGTGAGCTGGGGCTTTGCCTCGTTCATTGCCACCCCAAACTTTATCCCTGGCACGGCCGTCAGAAGGGCCCTGGCAAGGTCGTCGACGGTGAATATTGAGAAGTTACCCTGGCCGATTATTACCTCGACGCCCTCTGGCTTCTCGATGTCAACCACTTCTATCTTGACCATCTTCACCACCGATAAAAATTTAACGTTCTCGATTTTAACCTTTTCGTGGAAGGCCATGGCCGAGGTCAACTGGGATGAAATCGAGCTCCTGGCTGACATTTTGAACAGGTACCCCACTGAGAGCCTGAGGAGGATATCCCAGGCCGAGGGTATCGACTACTACCGCCTGAAGAGGATCTACGACAAGTATTACGGGAAGTACATAACGGTCAACGCTATGTACGACATAAAGAAGATTGGGCTTAAGAGCTACGTGGCTTTTCTCTCCGTTCCCAAGGAGGAGCTCAGGGACACCGCGAAGAGAGTCCTGAGAAACCCATTTTTTATTCACGCCGATGCCCTTTTTGGCTTTAAAAACGGTCTCGCTACGGTTCTTCACGTTCCAAAGGAGCAGGTTGGTTTCTTGGACCAGGTCATGGAGAAGTACTCGGACGACTACGAATACTACGAGGTTCGCGCATATCCCCCCTCCGGTGACGACAACTTCGGAGAATGGGACCTTCCCTATTCGTACGCCGTCCTGATGGACATACTCAAGTGGGACGCCCGCACGCCCCTCTCCGAGATAGCAAGGCGGCTGGGGAAGAGCAGGCCAACGGTAAAGTACATGATCGACAGGCTCATAAAGAGGGACATCCTGATTGAATACATAGCCGTCATTGAGTACGAGGGCTACGACAGGGGGGTAATCGGAATAACGAAGGAGCTCCATGAGGAGGTTCTGAACAAGTTTAAGGAGTACGAGATAACCGTTGGTGTTCTCGTGGGGGAGGGCTATCTTTTGGAGCTCTACTTCTCGTCGAGGGAGGATCTTGCTGAGAGGCTCTTTGAGTTCAGCAGTTACGTTGACAAAGTTGGGGTTGAGTATTTTGACATTCTGGCGGATCTCCTTGATATGTACCCAATGCAGAGGTTCTCGAGGATGGTAAAAGAGGACGGAAGCGGCTATCATTCGATTCTCGAGTTCTGAGCCTCCGATGAGACGATGAGGGGGCAGTATTCTATCCCCCTGATGTCGGCGGTTACTTGGTACTCAATCGCCCTGCAGTCGTGGCAGAGGTAGCGGAACGGGCACGTTGAACAGCCCTCCACCTCGTTCTTTGTCAGCGTCCAGAACCCTCTTATCTTCTTGCTCCTCCCTACAATCCACCTAAGGCTCTTCTCCCTTACGTCTCCCACGACGAAGTTCCTGAGCAGGGGACAGGGGGTTACGTAGCCGTCACCGGTAACGGTCACCGTGCCGGCCAGGCAGTCGTGGTATCTGTTGCTGGTCTCGTTCCTGTTTTTGCGAACCTCTATGAGGTTGAAAGTGAGCTCCCGGACGGATCTTGGGTAGAGGACGTCCAGGTAAACCTCGAGGTCGCTGTCCCCCTTGACCTTCTGGAGAAGCACGGTTGCCTCTTGGAGTCTGTCTGGGGGCACCGTGACGAGCAGACCCCCCACCCACAGCTTCATGGACGCTGAGATTATCTTATCAACGTCGTACTCAACTTCCGCTATGTAGTTGACCCCCTCGATCGGTTCTATCCCGTCTAGATCTTCGAAGAGAACGGTGGCGTTGACGCTCTGGATGCCGAGATCAACGGCCACCCGGACGGCGTGCTGGAGATCTTCCACCCCATCGTAGTTCGTTATCCAGACCTCGTTCCCGCCCATGGACTTGAACTCGCCCAGGATCCTCGTCACTTCCTCCGGAGTCAGCTTTTTCCTTCTGAGAAGGAACCTGTTGTTTCCTATGCACCCAATCGACCTGGGTATCCCGCTTATCTCGTCAAACTTTCCCTTTCCGGATCCAAGCTGGAGTATAAGCCTTTCTACCCCTCCGGTGTGGGGGATCTCGGACCACGGCGGCTTTCCCACGACTAGGGGCTCCCTCTTCACTGTGGTTTGAGCAGGGCTCAGGCTCTCAACTTTGACTCCAACAGCCTCCGCCATTGGACCCACCAGAAAGAGCTGGCGGCCATAGTATATATACTTTTTCTATTCGGATTTTGTATACCATCAAAGATAGTTACAAAAACATGGAAAACTATGCTTTATGGTAATCCTCGGGAACCATCCTGTCCCCCTCTATCCAGAAGGTACCCTCCTCCGTGACCTCCTTCTTCCAGACCGGAACCCTGTGCTTGACCTCATCGACCGCCCAGCGGCAGGCTTCAAACGCCTCCTCCCTGTGCTTTCCGCTGGCTATGACCAGTATGGTATCCTCCCCGACGCCCAGCTCCCCCACCCTGTGCCAGATGAGCATGTCGAGTATGGGGAACTTCTCCAGGGCCTCGCCCCTTATCCTCCCCATCTCTTCTTCGGCCATCTCTCTGTAGGCCTCGTATACGAGTTTCTCCACCCTCCTGCCCTTGTTCTCGCTGCGCACCTTCCCCAGGAAGATTACGTACCCTCCGGCTTCAGGTATGGAGACTATCCTTACCGCCCTGTTGAGGTCAAAGCCCTCCTCTGTGACCATAACCTTCTTCGGCTCCATCACGATCACCACGCCTTTTTAGCCCCCGCGTTTAATTAGGTTTCCGGAAGGTTTTTTAGAGGGGTAGCCAAGAGGACTCGGTGGTCCCATGCGCAGGGTGGCTTTCCTTGTCATTATGATGATCATCCTTTCAATCGTCGCCTCTGGCTGTATAACTGGAGGTCACGACGAATCCCCTCGAACAACTACATCCAGTTTTGAGCCTACTTCCAGCACCACCTCCAGTGCCCCGCTTACCTCAAGCTCTCCCTCCCACACCACGACGAGCCCGATAAAAGCGACCACGTCCAGTACCACCGTTCCCACGACTTCTTCCCCTTCCCCCCCCAGTGAGGTCGAGGAGATACTCGGCTCGATCTCCAGTTATCTGGCCGAGATCAACACGAGCGTTGATTCGGTTGCCTCGGTTCAGGCCGGTTCTTTCCTCAGAAATGAGAGCGTCTCCGTGTTCTCAAATGCCTCGGCCTTCTTCGACGTTGCGGACGGTGAGATGGAGGTGAACATGAGCGTCTTCACTTATCCCGCCGGTGGGAAGGCTACCGTCAGGATCGTCCTGATAGAGGATGAGGCGTGGGTGAACTCCCTGGGCACCTGGAAACACGTCGGGAGAAGCGATGAGGGGTTCGACGCCCTGTCGAACCTTCTTAAGTTCAACCCAGTTTCCCTGGTCCTCCACGCCCTCGACATGGGGCTGTGCAACGTCTCGGGTTCTGGGGGAAACTTTGAGGTGAGGTGCTCGGGCGTCAGGGATGATCTACTGGGGATCATAGGGAGCACCGTTGGGGCCCCCGAAGGCTCCAGGGTCTCGGTCTTTGAGCCTAGGATATCAGTGAAAATAGTCGGTGGCAGGGTCGTCTCCGGCGAGCTCGAGGTCGGGTTCGAGCTCTCACACGCGTCTCAGGATGGGTCGTGGGTGATGAGTCAGAGGGGGGTCGTGAAGGAAAGGTTCCGGATCCTCGAGGTGAATAGGGACTTAGACCTCTCACCCCCGTCCAGCTAGAGCTCCACGACTTCAAACGTGTTGTATGCCAGATCCACGATCAGCAGTTTGTTGAGGAGGGGCTCTCCAAAACCCGTGATGAGTTTAATGACTTCCATTGCCTGGATGGAACCAACGAGTCCTGCGGTGGCCCCTATTATTGGGAACTTTCCCTCCTTTCTCCCCGAGACGTTTTTGAATATCTCCCTCAGCCCCTTGGTCTTTCCCGGAATCACCGTTGTCACCTGGCCGTACGTCTTCTCAACGGCCCCGTGAACGAGGGGCTTTCCGGTTTTCTGGGCGAAGTCGTCCAGCAAAAACCTCGTTTCAAAGTTGTCGAGGCAGTCGACTATCACATCCGCTTCTCCGAGAACCTCCCCGATGTTCCCCTCCTCTAGCCTCCCGGTGTACGTGATTATCTCGACGTCCGAGTTGAACCTTCTGAGCTTCCAAGCGGCAGACTCGGGTTTGGGGTTCCTCCCGACGTCCTCCTCCCAGTGGAGTATCTGCCTGTTTAGGTTGCTGAGCTCGGGCTTTTCAGAGTCCACAAGGATTATCCTCCCCACCCCGGCGGCTGTTAGGTAGTAGGCCACGGGGGAGCCGAGGCCACCCACGCCAACCACGGCGACGGTCGCGGCTTTCAGCTTTTCCTGTCCCTCAGCGCCCCACACCATGATCTGCCTGTCGTACCTCTCGAGGTCTCTCTCGCCCAGCATCGTACCACCCAAACCTTTTTCTTCCGGGAGTTTATCACCCTTTTGGCAACTGGCTCCGGGGTGTGGGTCGTGGAGAGGATTGAGTGGGACGAGGCTAGGGAACAGCTTTTGGAGGAAGGCTACCTTGAGATCGGTGACTTCAGGATAGAGCTCACCCTCGACAACACCTTCATGGACTTCGAGTACATCCCCAGAATAGCCGTCTACCACCACGGGAGGGGCAGGTGGTACGTTGTGAGGAACCCCATCCCAAAGGGGGAGCGGCTTGATGAGTGCTGGGAGAACGCCGTTCGGTTTCTGGAGCGGGTTATAAAGGGCGAGGTCACGCCTGATCTCGGCGACGACGAGGTCTCCAAGGAGTTCACCGAAGTCCTTAGGGGTACCATGTTGTAGCAAAATTGCTATATACCCCTAGACTCAAACCTACACGGGGGTGAAGGGGATGGACATCGCCAAGTATATTGATCACACGAACCTGAAGCCCTACGCCACCTCCGAGGACATAAAGAAACTCTGTGATGAGGCGATAGAGTACGGCTTCTACGCTGTCTGCGTCAACCCCTACCGCGTCAGGCTCGCCAAGGAGTACCTGAAAGAGAAGAAGGCCGACGTAAAAGTGGCCAGCGTCATAGGCTTTCCGCTCGGGGCAACGCCGACGGAGGTCAAGGTCTTCGAAGCCAAGAAAGCCCTGGAAGACGGTGCCGACGAGCTCGACATGGTCATCAACATCGGTGCTCTGAAGGATAAGGACTACGACTACGTCAGGAACGACATAGCCGAGGTCGTTAAGGTGGCCCACGAGAGGGGAGCGAAGGTCAAGGTCATCATCGAGACCTGCTATCTGACTGAGGAGGAGAAGGTCAAGGCCTGCGAGCTGGCTAAAGAGGCCGGAGCGGACTTCGTGAAGACCTCAACAGGTTTTGGCACGGGTGGAGCGACCGTCGAGGATGTCAGGCTGATGAGGAAGGTTGTAGGGGAAGAGATGGGCGTCAAAGCCGCTGGAGGAATAAGAACCTACGAGCAGGCCCTGGCGATGATAGAAGCCGGTGCAACCAGGATTGGGACATCGAGCGGCGTCCGGATAGTGGAGGGGGCACGGGATGCCGGTTAAGGAGGAGATCCTCGAGATAATAGAGAGGGCCGCCCAGGAGCTCAAGGAGGACGGCCTCTCGCCGGACGTTTTGCTGGCGGGGCCCGGCTTCATGGAGCACGCTGGGGAAGTGGTCGACCTCTTTGGGCTCTCCGTTTACGTGGTCAAGGAGCTCGAGTTCGACGCCGTCATAGCCGACTCCCGGTACCTTGGCCAGATGAGGAAGGCCTCGAAGCGGATTTCCATAGAGCCCCTCCTCGTCGAGGAGAACGTTTGGGAGGAGATAGAAAAGCTCTGATCAGTCCCTTTTCTCTATTGGGCTTGGCCACCTTTCTAGCTTTCTTGCCCCCGCCACTAGGGCCGTGCTTAGTAGGACCGCGGTCGTGATGGAAACCACGGTCGGTGCAAGAGCCTCCGCAGCCCTCTCGAAGGGGAACCCCTTGAGGGCGCAGAGGTAGGCCCATGCGCCCCCGACTACCGTCGTTCCCCCAACTATAGATCCCAGGAGGAGGGTTGAGAACTCATCCCCCTTCCTCCCTATCCTTCCCATCGCCCCCCCTGCGAGGGTCGTCAGGAGGAGCATTACTATGGTGTCCCTGGGGTTGGGGGTTATGATGTGCTCGCCCGCAACGAGCCCCATGGCCGCCGCTATCCCAGCCAGCTCGCCAAAGGCTAGGGAGAAGAAGAAAAACCCAGCATAGCCTAGCGTGAGGAACGACCCGTCCGGGAGGCTTTTTCTGCCCAGAACGTGGAGGGTTAGGGTTACAACAAGGGAGAGGGTCGTTATCGGGATTATCAGATCCATGCTCAGGTTGAACTTCCTCCTGTTCCTGAAGACGAAGGTCACGTAGGCTATAACGGCCAGCAGCGAGACGACCTTGAGGGTTCCCACACCGATCTCCATTCCGATCCCAGAAGGGGTCTCCCTTGGGGCTTAAATCTTTTTCTCAAAATGGAGAAGAAGGGAAATCACCCGAGGGAAGCCTTGAGGGCCTCCTCGAATATCTCCATCGCGACGTCTATCTCTTCCTTCGTCACGATGAGTGGTGGTATGAAGCGTATGCTGTTGTCTCCACAGCCGAGGAGCACCAATCCGCGTTTGGCTGACTCCTTAACGATTCTGTCCCTCAGCTCTGGGTATTTCTCTTTGCTCTCCTTGCTCTTGACGATTTCAACGGCCTGGGCAAGTCCCAATCCGCGGGCGTCGCCGATGACTTCATAGCGCTCCTTGAGCTCCTCGAGGTACTTGTGGAGGTAGTCTCCAACCTCCTGGACGTGCGGGAGGAGCTCCTTGACTATCTCTACGACCTCGATTCCAGCGGCTATGGCAACTGGATTGCCGCCGAAGGTCGTTGCGTGCCTTCCGGGCTTGTCGAAGCTTATGTCCGCCCTGTGGACGACACCGGCGAGCGGGAGACCGCCGCCTATGGCCTTACCGAACTGAATGAGGTCAGGCTCAACGCCAAAGTGCTCGATGGCCCAGAACTTGCCGGTTCTTCCGATACCCATCTGAACCTCGTCGTCCGCCAAAAGAATTCCGTACTCGTCGGCGAACTTCTTGAGGGCCTTGAAGAAGCCCTTCGGCGGGACAACGTAGCCACCCTCACCCTGTATCGGCTCGAAGAATATCGCGCCAATCTCGTGCGGCGGGACGTGCCTGAAGACGTACTCTTCGATGAAGTCCAGAACGCGGTTGGTCAGCTCGTCGGGTTCTTCATAACCGTCGATTCCCCAGGTGTTCCTGTAGGGGTTCGGGTAAGGTATGTGGGTAACTCCCGGCATCGTCGGGAAGAACCTGTCCTGCTGGACCCACTTGCTAGCTGTGAGGCTCAGAACGGCCTGGGTCCTTCCGTGGAAGGCGTGGTAGAACGCTAAGAACTGCTTCCTACCTGTTCCGTACTTGACGAGCTTCATAGCCGCTTCGTTCGCTTCGGCACCGCTGTTGCCGTAAACCACTTTCCTCTCGATGTCTCCCGGGGCGAGCTCTATGAGCTTTTCGGCCAAGATGACGGCGTTCTCGTAGAAGAAGTCCGTCAGGGAGTAGTGGGTGAACTTCTCGGCCTGCTTCTTTATCGCCTCAACCACGCGCGGGTGGGAGTGTCCGACGTTTATGACACCGACACCGCTCGCGAAGTCGTAGAAGACGTTTCCGTCAACGTCGTAGACCCTTATCCCCTCTCCGCGCTCGATGACTATCGGGAGGTTCTCGGGGTCCTGGGTTGTGGTCGCGAGGTACTTGAAGTTCCTCTCGATTATCTCCTTGGCCTTCGGCCCGGGGAGTTCCTTAACGCTTGGCCTCACCACCATTTGCATCACCGCTCCCTCCTTGGATTTCCCCTATATAAGCCTGTGTTCATCAATGAACATTTTTGACCGAAAAATTTTCGGGAAAACCCCGAAAATCCTCAACTGGGTGAAGGGGAATGCAAGAAACGCCGAGAGGAAAGAAGGGGAAACGGAACTCACTCCACGGTCTTTGAGTTCCATTCCTCGATGAGCTCCTTGGCAGAGTTGGCCGCTATCGCTCCCTGGCCTACTGCCACAGCTATCTGCTTGAAGACGTTGGTTATGTCTCCTGCCGCGAAGATTCCCGGAACCTTTGTGCGCATGTGCATGTCGACCGGGATATAGCCGTACTCGTCGGTTATGCCGAGGTGCTTGACGAAATCAGTTTTTGGCTCGTATCCGATGAAGATGAAGACTCCATCCACCTTCATCTCGGTCTCCTCTCCAGTAATGCGGTTCTTCAGCTTTACAGCCTCGACCTTGTCCTTCCCTATTATCTCGGTCACGACGGTGTTGAGTATCGTTGGAATACCGCTCTCTTTGAAGCGGTCCTGCAGTATCTTGTCGGCCCTGAACTTGTCCCTTCTGTGGACTAGCGTTACGTCAACGCCTATGCTTTTCAGGTATAACGCCTCCTGCAAAGCCGTGTTTCCTCCCCCAACCACTATGACCTTCTTGCCCTTGAAGAGCGGGCCGTCGCAGGTGGCGCAGTAGGAGACGCCCTTTCCGGTCAGCTCTTCCTCTCCCGGAACCTTGAGCTTTCTGGGTGCCGCTCCAACTGCTATGATTATCGTCTTCGCCTTGTACTCCTTGCCGTTCTTGGTCTTGACCGCGAACTTGCACGGGCCCTCGTAGTAGGCGCACTCCGCCGGATCGATCCTCTCGACCTCGTCGAAGACGACGTCGACGCCGAGGTTCTTGACCTGCTCGTGCATCCTGTTGGTGAGCTCTGAACCGCTGATCTGCAGGAATCCTGGGTAGTTCTCTATGAGATCAGTTAACGCCATGTTTCCGCCCAAGTCTTTGCTTATGATCAGCGTTTCGAGACCGAAGCGTGCCGCGTATATCGCCGCCGTGAAGCCGGCCGGGCCTGCTCCTATGATGAGAACGTCCCAGGTCTTGTTCTCGTACTCCCCACCGCGTGAAAAGCCACCGAGGCTGAACATTTCTCCCACCTCCGGGCTTTCCTAACGTGGACTATTTAAAAGCATTATTGCCCGGAGTTGGGTAGCCCAAAGAAAAAAGTCAGACGAGTTTGAGTGAACCGTCGAGGGTCAGGTGCAGGGTGTAGCCCAGGAACGACACGAGGCCGAGGTAGAGGCTCTCCCCCACCTTCATCCCCAGCCCAAAGGCCCCCAGCAGGTAGGCTAGGAAGCCGTACAGGGCGGCGAAGAGGAGGGAGTGGACAACCCCCCTGTGCCTGGGCATGATCCACGTGAAGCCGAACCAGCCGATCACCGCGCCCACAACTCCTACAACCCAAGCGGCCGTCTGGTTGAGCCATTCCTCCGTGAAGCTGAACCAGTGGAGGGCCTGGAGGTAAACGGCGCTCCCGGTTGCAACCGCCACTATGGGTTTCGTTCCTCTGTGGAGCAGCGCGTTCGGGTGGTCCATGTCCGGCAGGTCCGCCCCGAGCACGTAGAGTGCGTAACCGAGGATGAGGGCAATCGAAGTGAACTCAAAGGGGATACCTGCGTACTCCTTGAGTATCCCTGCGAGGGCCACGGCGAGCGGATATGTAACTATCCCTGAGAGCACGTGGGTGTCGTAGTTCGGCAAGGCATCACTCCCCCTTCTCCTCGAGGAACTTCCTGACGTAGTGCGGGACCTTGTAGTTCCCTCCTGGATCCCCAACGAGGAAGCCTATGGTCACGAGCCTGTTCAGGGCCTCGTACACCTGGTTGGCAGGCTTCTTCAGCTCCTTCGCGACGCTTATGTAGCTAACCGGTCCGCCGTTGAACTTCTCCACTATGGCCTCAACCAGCTCGCGGTAGTCCTTCGGAACCCTCCTGATGTACTCCTCGAGGCTCTTGGGCTCCTCCAGAATGGTCGTCACGACCAGCTCGTCTATGGGGTCGAAGGCTCTCTTTGCGGCTTCGCTGAGCACGTAGTGGAGCAACCTTAGGATCTGCCTCGGATTGCCTTTGGCGAGGTCGTGGATAAGTCTTATCGCTTCGTCCGTGAAGGGGTATATCGGATCGTCGGTGTCCCTCACCCTGACGCGGTTGAGCCTCTTCTTCACGAGCTCGAAGGTCTCCTCGACGCTCATCGGCCTCAGCTTGAACTCGTAGTGGAGGCGCATGAAGAAGGCCGGGAAAATCTTGGTGTATTCCTCGTAGGCCTCGGGGATGCATGCGAACGCAACTATGCACCCTGGGGGCATCGTGCTTATAACGTGCCTGAGCATCTCGAAGAACTGTATCTTCTCCTGCTCTCTAGCTCCCTGCATGTTCTCGAGCTCATCCAGAAGAAGGGCCGAGTAGGGGTACTTCCTGAGCTGCTCAACGAGGAGCTCCGCTATGTCCCTGCTCTTGTACTCCTTAGTGTCGCTGAGCATTTTCTCCAGCCTGTCTATGAAGCCCAGCTTCCTGCTGAGGTTTTCGAGGAATATGTTCGTCCTGCTCCTCGGCGGCTTTAGGGCGTAGAAGATGTCGCGCGTGAGCTTGAGGATGTCGTTTGTGTCGACCTTGACGTATATCGCCTTCCCGCCCTCACGCTCTATTGCCTTGGCGATGCTCTTCAGCCTCTGGGTCTTCCCCATCCCCAGCGGCCCGACGACGCTCATGGCTATCGAGCTCTTGTTCCCTATCACCTCGGAGATTATCATGGAGAGCCTCATGTCGACCTCTTGATAAACGTGAATCGCTTCGACGTCCTCTATCCCTTCACTCGCGAGCTGTTCGAAGGGGTTCCTTGAGAGGCCGTAGATCTCGTACGTTTGAACGGGATAAACTTTAAGTTCCTCGCTCTCCATTTAAACCACCCGGGTTAATTTGTCGGTTGGGATATAAAAGTTTGTCCACTGGTGAGCCGAGATGGTGGTTCTTATCGTAACCTGTCCCCCCGGGAGGGAGGGGGATGCGATACTCGAACTGGAATGGGCCCTTGGCAAAGTTCGGGTCAGGGGAACGGACTGGAGGGGGGTTTTAGTGGCCGAGACGCCGCTGGGCAGGGATGAGACAGTGGAAAAGCTTCTCTCCTTCGAAACTCAGGCACTCCAGAGGGTGACGCCGCTTGACTGTATCCTTCCTGCTAGGCTTGAGGAGATCGAGGAGAAGGCCGTCGAGCTGATGGAAGGAAAAACCGGGACCTTCGCCGTAAGGGCGAAGGTGAGGGGGAACAGGAAGCTCGGTGAAAAGGAGATAGAGAGGGCAGTGGGTTCCAGGATAGTGGGGGAGTACGGTTTGAAAGTGAACCTCTCCAGCCCGGACTGGGTGGTGGTTGTTGAGGTTATTGGGAAGAGGGCCGGAATAGGGGTTCTGAGGAGGGATGAGGTCTTGAAGTTCGAGGTTGAGGATTGAGGCGACTCCATTAGGATTTCACTTTTTGGATTCTTAATCTCTGGAATTTGTTAGGCCCATCCGTTAAATGTCTCCTTAATCCCTCTGATCCTCACTTTGGCTTCCTCGTATTCTTCCTCGTTCAAAATTCCGGCGAGGCGTCTTAAGGCGTAGGTATTGCCTTCCCTTTCTCTCAAAAGCTCCTTGAGAAGCTCGCTGAAAGTTTTTTCTCTTTAATACGCTGGAGCTCTTTGTAAACGTCGTTCGAAATCGTTATAGTCTTGGCCATCTCTCATCAGTGCATTGCGTGCACGCCTCATAATTTAAGCGTTGTCTCTTATCTTGAAAATCTCTTTAAGAGGCATTAACTGAGTGGTATGTGATGGGCATGGAGAGAATCGAGATCGACCCAAAAAAGATGGGAGGAAAACCAGTCATTAAAGGCACGAGGATACCAGTTCACTTCATACTGGAGCTCTTGGCCAACGGGTGGAGCCTCGAAGATATCCTGGAAAACTATCCTCAGCTAACGAGGGAGGATTTGGAAGCCCTTCTGAAAAGTTAAAGAGAGAAATCACAGATACCTCTCCTTCACCCACCTTACGAAGTAGTCCGGGTTCAGCTCCTCGCCGATGGCCTTCTTGAGGAGCTCCTTCGGCGGGTAGATGCTTCCCCAGCGGTGTATCTTCTCCTTCAGCCAGGCCTTTATAGGTTCGAACTCTGCCTTGGCTATCTTCTCCTCGAAGTCCGGGATGTCGCGCTTGATGTGGTAGTAGTACTGGGCCGCGAGGAGCGTTCCTATGCTGTATGTCGGGAAGTAGCCTATCGTTCCGTGCGCCCAGTGGATGTCCTGAAGGATGCCCTCCGAGTAAGTCTTCGGCCTTATGCCCAAGAGCCTCTCCATCTCCTCGTTCCAGAGCTCCGGCAAGTCCTTGGCCTTGACGCCCTCGTTGAGCATCATCCTCTCGAGCTTGAAACGGAGCAGTATGTGGAAGTTGTAGGTGACGACATCGGCCTCGGTCCTTATGAAGTCCGGGCGGACCATGTTGAAGTAGAGGTAGACGTCCTCCGGGGTGTAGTTGGCCATGAACGGGAGGTTCTCCTTGAGGACAGGATAGATTAGCCCGGCGAACTCTCTGCTCCTTCCTATGATGTTCTCCCAGAACCTGCTCTGGCTCTCGTGGATTCCAAGGCTTACTCCACCGGCTATCGGGCTGAACATGAACCTCTCGTCCTGCTGGAGCTCGTAGAGGGCATGTCCAAACTCGTGGACAGTGCTTAGAATCGTCCTCCTGAAGTCGTAGCCTTCATAGCGGGTCGTTATCCTGACGTCCCTTATCCCGAACTCGGTGGTGAAGGGATGGGCCGAGACGTCCAGGCGGGAGCGGACTCCGAGCGGAAAGCCGAACTTCTCAAGGATCCAGAGGTTAACGCGCTCCATCTGGGCCTGTTCATACTTCTCCTTCTCAAGCGGGTGCTCCCTCGGAACCTTGCCCTCCTCCATTATCTTCTCGACGAGGGGCTTGAGTTCCTTCTCGAGCTTGTCGAACATCCTCGTTACGTCCCTGGTGGTGGTCCCCTCCTCGAACATGTCGAGCAAAGCGTCGTAGGGCTCCTCCTCATAGCCGAGGTAGTCGGCGGCGCGCTTCGCTAAATCGATGATCTTGTCGAGCCAGGGCTCGAACTTGGAGTAATCATTGCTCCTCTTCGCTTCCTCCCACGCCTTCGTGGCCTGGCTCGTTACCTCGCTGACCTCCCTGAGGAACTCCGGTGGGAACGAGCGGCTTATCCTTATAGAGCGGTCGAGGACCCTAACTACGCCCCTCTCGTACTCGTTGAGCTCTAATCCCTTGGCCTTCTCCACGAGCTCGACAAAGTCAGGCTTGAGCAGGAACTCCTGACTGAGAACGCTTAACTCGCCCTGGGCAACGGAGCGCTCAAGGATTCCCTCTCTCGGCATGTTGACCTCCATGTCCCAGCCGAGGACGCTCTGGGCGTGGCCGATAGCCCATATCCTCCTGTACCTTGACAGGATCTCCTTTATAGTCTCGTTCTGGAAGACGCTCTCCATACCTACCCCTCCGTTGACTTCTGAAAAATTTTCAGCGGATTGCTTTTAACCTTTTCGATGAAGATCTGAACGGTGAGAGTAGGAACCAAATTACTACCACCGGAAACGGCTTAAAGGCGGCGGCCTACCACGTGAAAAGGGGACGGTGATGGTAATGGGGTTCGACTTGGTGGTGCTCGGTCACGTCTCAATAGACCACATACGCATACCCGGAAAGCCGGAGGTGCTCCTGCCTGGAGGGGCAGCGGCCGCGGTAGCCACTTCGGCGGCGTTGGCCGGCGCTAGAGTAGGGCTGGTCACCAAGGTCGGCGAGGACTTTCCGAGGAAGTGGCTCGAAAAGCTGGCCTCGATCCTCGATATTAGGGGCGTTCAAATCCTCCCCGGGAAGACGATACACATCTACATGATCTACCACGAGGACGGGAGTGTTGATGCCCCGGTTGACATGGGCGTCGCCCAGAGGATGGGCGAGACCCCGATTCCCGAGGAGTACCTGGACTCAAGCGTGTTCCACATAGCCCCTATCCCGCCGGAGGAGCAGCTGAAGGCCCTTAAAAGGCTCGAGGGGAAGAGGATAAGCCTCGACTTCAACCCGACTTATATGGAGGACTACAGAACCAGGAAAGACCTGATGAGGGAGATAGTTTCCCGCGTTGACGTGCTCTTCCCAAACGAGAGGGAAGCGTTGACCATAACGGAGGCCGGAACCGTCAGGGAGGCGGCTGAGGTTCTCCACGAATGGGGGGCGAAGCTGGTTGTGATAACGCGCGGCGAGAGGGGCGTTCTGCTCTACGATGGTGAGTTCAGGGAGTTTCCGGCGTTTCCGGTAGGCGAGGAAGAGATAGTTGACCCAACCGGGGCCGGTGATGCCTTCGCCGGCGGCTTCCTCGCCGGCTACTCGCAGGGAAAACCGGTGGAGGAGTGCGTAAGGCTCGGCCTCGAGAGGGCCAGGGAAGTGCTGAAAAAAGAGGGGAGCTGGAGCGTTTAACCCTCCCCGGCGAGCTTCGTGAAGGCGTACAGGGCCAGCACTATGCCAACTGCGACCGCAGTTATCTCGAGCCTTGGAAGAACCGGGGCTATGGCCCTCATCATCATGTACGTGGGTATACTCAGAGACGCCGAGAGGACCATGACGGCGTAGTGCTCCAGCGGTGCCCTTTCCCTGTCCATCTGCCCAAGTTCCACCGCCAGGAGGGCCAGAATGACGACGCTGAGTCCGTAAACACCCCCGACGTTTTTGTAGATTAGGAGCGCCCCGACCCCAATGAGGTACAGCATCCCGAAGAAGTGCCAGTGGATCCCTATGAACGCTAGTGGGAGGAGGAGAAGGCTCCAGCTGCTGACCGCGTAGAGCATGTAGACCGCTGGGATCAGGGGGATGGTGGAATAGAAGCGCCTCTTCGGCCTCCTCATATCCTGATCACCTCGCCTATCGCCGCTTTGAGGGGCTTCCTGACGTCCCAGTCGATTATTATCCCGTGGGCAGCCAGCTTCCTCAGGTGGGCCTTCCTCTTGAGGTCGAGGAGCTTGAGGGCGAGCTCCTCCTCCCTGCTCTTGGGCTCGAAGGTGCTGTATGGATTGGGCGACACCACGACGACGCGGTAGCCGTAGGCGGCCATCGTTCTCAGGGCCTCCTGGCTCTCCTCGGTCGAGAGCGTTGAGAAGTACACAAGCTGTGCCCTCGGCGGGAAGCGGGAGCGTATGAGGTGCTCCACCTGGTAGGCTATCATGTTGTTCCTGTCCGGCCTCGCCGTGCTGAGGAAGTCTATGCACTTGAAGAAGTGCCTCTTGCCGTAGTCGATCCTGACCCACAGCGGGACTGCTTCCGCCAGGAGGAGGCCGAAGCTGGTTCCGTTGTTGAGGGCGTTGAGCATGAGGGATGCCGCCCCCCTGATGAGGTAGTCGAAAACGTCCTCGCCTTTGTATGAGGCATCGACTATGAATATGACGTCCACCTTCCTCTCGCTCTCGTACTCGTTGGACATTATCTTCCCGGTTCTTGCGGTGGCCTTCCAGTTGATTATCTTGAGCGGGTCGCCGGGCTGGTACTCCCTGATGGCGTGGAATTCCACCCCTTCCCCCACCCTCGGGGAAGGCAGGGGTCCGGTGGTTATCTTGGTTCCCTTCGTCGAGTAGGGGGTGGGGACGTCCTCTATGATTGGCATCCCTATCAGCTCGGTGTAGTGCTCCATGAATCGGTCGAACTTGAAGAAGCCGAAGGGATCGCGGTAGCTGACCCATACGCCGTTGAACTCGTGGATCCCCCTCTTCACGCGCACCAGGTACCTTATCTCCTTCTCCTCCCCTCTCCCCAGGGAGAGCACGTACTCTTTGCTTCCTCTCAGAAGCTCCAGGCCCTCCGGGAGATCCTCGATGACCTTGAGGCTCGGTATCCTGACGTTGGACTTTATCTTCAGGACTATCTCAACGGTTTCTCCCTCGAGGATCCTGTTGTGGGGGATCTTTCTCGCTACCTCTATGCTTATCACGGGCCTGAAGAAGAATAGCGCCACGAAGAAGACCCAGAGGAACGGGAGGGTGAGGTAGACCAGCTCCCATCTAAGGAAGACGAAGGAGAAGACCGCTATCATCCACATGGCCAGGAGAGTTTCTGCTGCCCTCTCTGTGAGCTCGGGCCTCATCTCTTCCGCGGTCACGGTGGTCCCTCACTCAAATTTTGGAACCGGGACTCTGTCGAGGAGCTTCTTCATGATGGACTCCTGGGAGACCCTGGTGTACCAGAGCTCGCGCTTGAGGATGAGCCTGTGGCTCAGGGCCGGGACGGCAACTTTCTTAACGTCGTCGGGAATTACGTAGTCCCTCCCGTCCAAGGCCGCGTAGGCCCTGGAGAGCTTCAGGAGGGCCAGGCTGCCCCTGGGAGACGCTCCAATCTCGATGTCCTTCTTGTCCTCCCTCGTTGCAGTTACAATATCGGTTATGTACTCCAGGATGGCGTCGCTGACGTAGACGTCTTCGATGGCCCTCTGCATCTCGACGACCTCCTCGGGGGTGGTTACGGGCCTTATGTCGACCTCCTCCTTCTTCCTCGCCATTCTCCTGCGGAGTATCTCCACCTCCTCATCCTTCAGCGGGTAACCCACCCTGAGGCGAACAAGGAAGCGGTCGAGCTGGGCCTCGGGGAGGGGGTAGGTCCCCTCCTGCTCTATCGGGTTCTGGGTGGCTATGACGATGAAGGGCTTCGGCAGGACGTAGGTGTTGCCCTCAACCGTCACCTGCCTCTCCTGCATGGCCTCGAGCAGAGCCGACTGGGTCTTCGGCGGGGCGCGGTTTATCTCGTCCGCGAGGAGGACGTTTGTGAAGACAGGCCCCTTCCTGAACTCGAACTCCAGGGTTTTCTGGTTGAATACGGAAACGCCTAGGATATCGCTGGGGAGCAGATCGGGTGTGAACTGGACGCGTGTGAACTGGACTCCTAAAGCTCTGGCGAAGCTCTTGGCCATGAGGGTCTTCGCGAGGCCCGGCAGGTCCTCGAGCAGTATGTGTCCATCCGCCAGTATGGTGGTCAGTATAAGCCTGAGTACCTCGTCCTTGCCGACTATGGCCTTTTTAACCTCTTCAAGAACCCGGTTTCCCTTTAAGCTGACTTCCTCCACCTTCATTTATCTCACCTTCCACGATCTCCAGAGCTCTTTCAAGGTTGTCGAGAAAGTCTCCCCCCTTCCTCAACTCCAAGAGAGCCTCGTTGGGCTCCGCGTGGAGCCTCTGATAGACCTCGGCGGGGTTGTCCGAGAGGGTCATGTAGATCTCGATTATGTTCTCCTCGATCAGGCTCCTCGAGACTGCCCCCTTCTGGGCCTTTTTCACCATGTTGAGGGTTCTCTCGAACTCGCTCTTCCTCTTGACCTCGTCCCTGCCCAGCCTGACCGCGTAGTGAATCTTCAGCTCGTGACCGAAGAGGTAGGCGATTGTTATGAAGGACAGCAGGAGCACCGAGAGCCAGCGCAGCGCGTATGCCCCCAGGGCTATGCCCGCTATTGCTGGGATGGTCGTCAGCGCTATGAAGGCCCTGCTAACCCTCACCGAGATCACCTCTCATCTCGTTGTAGGCTTTCAGGGCCTCCTCCGCGTCCTCCCAGGTGACCTTTTCCGGGGCGTACTTGGCCTTCTCGAAGAGCCTCGTTAGCGTCAGGAACGCCTCCCTCCTGTACTTTACGTGTTCAACGTGCTCCCAGTGGGTCCAGCTTTCCCTGTAGGGAAGTCCCAGGTATTCGAGCCAGAGGACGGCGTTTTTGTATATCCCGACTACCGCCTCGCGAGGATCCGAGAACATGTCGAGGCCGGCATCTTCGAGCTTCCTGTCGAAGGCCTCCGCCTTCTCCTTTATCTTCCTTCTCTCCCTCCTTTTCATGACGTCCCTGTAGTACCTAACTGCAAACACCGCGAGCGTGACGATGAGGGCAATAGCCGCCACGTAGCCTATCCAGGCGGTGTTGTTTATCCCTCCCCCTCCGGTTATGTTGGGACCGGTGGAGGCGTTGAACGACTGGGGTATGCCTACCTTACCTGTGCCGTTTGTGGTGTTGTTGGTTAGGTTCATGAGGGGGCGGGTAGTGGAGCCGCCCCTTATGAAGTGGATGGCCAACAGAGCTAGGAAGGCTATCAAAACACCCCGCACGATGTGGGAAAGAACGCTTTCCCTGTAGAGGTCCTTTCTCTTGAGCTTGATGTCCTCCCAGCTCAGGAAGAGCAGGATTATGACGATGATCGACATTATGACCGCGAGGGAGAGGAGGATGGACCACACCACCGGCCCGGACCTGTGGGGTTTCGACTCGCTTGATCTTATCGTGTAGTTGAAGGTAAGCGTCATCAGGGTCAAAATGATCGCCATGATTGTCAGTGTCCTTGCTCTAATGGACATTTTTATCGATTGCCGTATGCCCTGCGCCTTAAAAAATTTTACTGTGGAGTAAATGAAAACCGGCAACGTTAAAACCTCAAAAGGGGATCTCGGGCTGGTGATGGTCATGGAGAGAATCCCCAGGCTTTACGTTGAATCCCGGCCCGAGGACTGTCTGAAAGATTCAACCGCCGTGGAAGATTGCGTTGTCATCCAGGACAACGTTGAGGTGTGGCTTGGGAAGGGGGAGAGGCTCCCGGAGTTCGTGAGCCCTTATAAGGCCACCTTCCTGAGAAAGGAGGTCTACGACCGCTTTTACCTCTACGTTGACAGGATGGAAGGGAAAATGCTTGCGGACGCCGTCCTGGTCCTCCCGGATCGCAGAACTAGGATATACCTGCGGAAAGGGGATCGGCTTCTTCTCCTCCCAGTTGAGGGGTTCACGAAGACGCTGATAGCGAACGTCGGCAACAGGGTCAGGACGGGGGATGCTTTCGCGGCGGTGACGACAAGAAAGGGGGAAGTGCACTACCTCAAACCCCCGAAGACGGGAACGGTTGTGTTCATCGACGAGATAACGAACCGGCCGCACTACGTCTACTACCTCCTCCCTGAGGAGTGAGGTTTTTTCTTTTTGCCGTTTCGCCGAAAGACACCAAAAGCGTTATAAGGGCGCCCGTCTAGGTGGCATGAAAGCAATTTTGGAGCTGAAGGAAATGAAAGTTGAAGTTGGAGATTTTGTTCTGTTCAACTACACCGGCAGATACGAGAACGGTGAGGTCTTTGACACCTCCTACGAGGACGTCGCCAGGGAGAACGACATTTTCGTTGAGGAGCGCGAGTACGCCCCCATCGGGGTCACTATCGGCGAGGGCGAGATAATACCCGGAATCGAGGAGGCCCTCATCGGGATGGAGGTCGGCGAGAAAAAGACCGTCACAGTTCCACCGGAGAAAGGATATGGCCTTCCCAAGGATGAGCTCATAATTCCAGTTCCGCTCGAGCAGTTCACTTCCGCGGGCCTTGAGCCGGTGGAGGGGATGTACGTCATGACCGATTCGGGGATAGCTAAGATAGTGTCCGTCGAAGGGGACACCGTTACCCTCGACTTCAACCATCCCCTCGCCGGAAAGACGGCCGTCTTCGAGATAGAGGTCGTGGAGATTAAAAAGAGGGCCGAAGGGGCCTGATCCCTTTTCTTTAGAACCCTATGCTGACGACCTTCATACCCTGGAAGACCGCCGCCCCCATTATCGCCAGGAGTATGCCGTACTTTATCCCAGCCGAGAACTTGCCCTCCCTGATGACCCCTATTCCCAGACCAGAGACTATGGCCTGAATGATGACGAAGCCGAACAGGATGTTGAGTACCGTAGGTATGTCCGCGGCGGCTGGTCCCGTTATCATCTGCCCCATGATCTTCCCGACGATCCCTATTATGGCAGGACCGACGAAGCCGCTCGTGATGATGAAGAACATAGCCTGCATTCCTGTTGAGGCCTTTCTCTCCTGCCTTATCCTGAGTATCTCCCTAACGTCGTTGGCGACGTACACCAGAACGTCGCTCATCGGCGCGCCCCTCTCGAGGGCCTCTATGATTATCATGAGGGAGCGGTATATGACCGGGGACTTCTTGTTCCTGATGGCCATTGCCCTGAGGGCTTCTACGGTCGAGCGGCCCCTCCTTATCTCGTTAACGACCCTCTTGAACTCGCTGGTGAGGGCCCCGAACTTTGCGGTGGTCAGGTCTTCAAGGGCTTCCGAGAAAGATATGCCCGCCCTCAGCGAGCTTGCCATGTAGAAGAAAGCATCCGGGAGGTTCTTCTCCATCTCCTCTACTTTCTTGGCGATCCTCCAGTATGGGTAGGCGAACGCCATTCCAAGGAAGACCGCAACGAGAACCGCGATCCCGTATTTGACCGGGGCCAGTATCATAGTGGCCGTTCCGAGGATCACGGCCATCAGGATCGACACCAGCAGGTACTCTATCGCCAGGAACTCTATTCCGGCGGAGTATATGAATATCTCGTACCTTTTGAGCCACTTCTCTGGGATAACTCTCTCGAGGGCCCTCGTCAGCAGGAGGCCCAACCTCTGAGACCTCTGTTTCTGCGCCATTACAGTTCCCCCCTCACCTCGGCTCACCGCGCTTGATCATCGTGACTATTATCAGGGACAGCATCGGGAACGCGAACAGGAGTATCACGGCCAATGCTCCAGGAGGCATCGCCAGTCCCCCGCCTCCACCTGCGGCGCTGAAGGATGAACCCGCTAGGATGGCCACGATGAACATGGTCGGCATGACTATGGTCATGAACATGTAGACGAAGGCTATACCGTTGACCTTCTGGACGTACTCCACCAGCTTCATCCTGTACTCGAAGGCGAAATCCTCCGCCATCTTGTAGAGGATCTCCGCCAGGTTTCCACCGAACTTTATCGCCCTCAGTATCTGCTTCACCACCCTGCTGACGCTCTCCGAGGCCATCCTCTCCTCAAACTTCTCAAGGGCCTCCTCAAAAGAGGAACCCGTTCTCATGTCCCTCACTATGAGCTCGAACTCCTCCGAGGCAACCCCGTAATCCGCTTTTGACACGGAGACGAGGGCTTCCGCGATACCGACTCCAGCACTGAGGAGGGAAGCTATGTGGCGCAGGACGTACGGGAGGGCCTTCTCCACCTCGGCCACGCGCCTCTTCCAGACTATCTTGGGGTAGTTCCTCATGTAGAGGAAGCCCCCGATGAACCCGAGGAGCCCTATCATAGTGCTGGTGAAGAGGTCCATCATCATGAGCAGGGCAAAAAGGAACCCGAATATTCCTGCGAAGGCGGCCGTTACGAGCATGAGCGCCACGTACTTCTCCTTGGTCATCCTTATGTTGGCCCTGTAGAGGTCGTAGTCGAGCCCCTTTATAGAGTACGTGAGGGATTGCACTGGGCCCTTGAACCTCGATAGAACCGCCTCAGCTAGCCTTTCCCCAAAGGATGCCTGTATCTCTTTCCTCCTCCATTCGACGATTTCATCAATCTCTTTTTCCCTTTCGCTCTCGGTGGTCTCTTCTATCTCTTTTTGAAGCTCTTTGAGGGATTTAAGCCTCTCCTGGATGGTCTTCCCCTGGGGGATCTTCCTGATGGGCCTCTCCGTGACCTCCAGGGTCGTGGCGCCGAGCCTTTCGAGAAAATTGAGGAAGGATTCCATGAGCCCCATGGTCATCCCCTCACGTTATGTTCCTGATCTGCTCCTGAACCTGGGGGGAGCTCTCCTTCTCTATCTTCTCCAGCAAAGCATCTTCGTCGATGTAGAACATCTTGATGTAGTGGCCAACGTCTTCAATGCTCCTTATGCCCTTCTCTATCATCCACTCGAGGATTATCTTCCTCTTCTCCCTCTCTATCTCGAGCTCGCTTATGCTCATTCCAGTGTGGCGGGAGAGTTCGTTCATGATCCTGCTTGGAACTTCGGTGGGCACCAGTTCGTCCTTGGCAGGGTCGTACTTGTAGAGCTTGTTGAGCTGTATGCTCTCCCCCTCTATGCCCGATATCTCGGCTATCTCGGTTACCCTCCTCACCGTTCCCTTCTTCCTGCTGTTGAACCTAACCTGCATTAGGATGATATCGAGGGCCGGTATCATTATCCTCGGGACGTTCATCGGCGGGCTTTCGAGCCTGACGATGGTCTCGCGGGCGCTGTTGGAGTGGATCGTGCCCATGCAGTTGGAGACGAGTATGCCGTTGGCCACGTAGTTGTGGTCGTCCTCGACGGTTAAGTCGTAAAGGTAATCTATTCCAAGCTCTTCGGGTGAGACCTCCTCAACGCTCACGACTTCGTCCCAATAAACGTCGCCCTCCGCTATGAGCTGGAGGCGCTTTGCCATCACCCACGCGTCTTCATCTCCAATATCGCTGGCTATCCGCTGGAACGCCAGGGCGATTCCCTTCAGTGCGGGGCGCCTTATCTCGCCCATCCTGCCCTTCTCAACGTGCCTTATGAGACTCTCCGAAACCTTCTCTCCTGCGTAGTGGGAGGCCAGCTTAGAGAGTTCCGCGACTCTGAGGCCGAGCCTGAGGCGGAGAGGCCTTATCATCTCGCTTGAAATCGGCACGCGGTAGGTTCTCCTGCCGCGGTAGGATCTCTTCTCCGCGAGGATTTCGTCGAGCTTCGCCCTCTTCCTCGAATGGCGGAGCGGAATGAGAGAGCGGAACTTCCTGAGATCCTCGACGCCGCTTATGGTGACGCGGAAGATGTAACCTTCCTTGAAGCCCCTGTTCCTGACCCTCGTAACGGTGCTTATTATGCCGAGCCTCTGGAGGGCGTACCATACCTTTCTCGCCGCGTTCTCGCTCTTCGTAGTTAAAACTATGGAGGGTCCGCTTGGATCGACGTAGCCGTCGGCGTCGAAGAGTCCCGCGAGGAAATAGCGCATCAGGTCATCGTTCGAGAGAACCAGGTGGGGGACGTCCCAGCTGCCCTTCTTCCCCAGGGGGATTCCAAAGGCCCTCGAGAGGAAGTCCACGAAGATCCTGGAGCCGTATGTTACCACCTTGCTCGTTCCGTTGTCCTTGATTGAGGGAGCACTCTCCGGCAGGAGAGCAGAGAGGGAATCGACGAAAGCCCCCATGTAGGCTGGGTCGTCGAAGGTCGCCGAGAGGTAGTAACCGTCAGAGGAGAGGTAGCCGTCACCTAGTATTACGCCGACCGCGTAGGCTAACCTTTCATCCACCTCTCTGACGATCTTAACTGGATTCGAGTTGACCGAGAGGAGGAACTGGGCCTTTTCAGGTGGTAAGCCATCGTTCGGAACCTTTACCATGCCCTTTCCGTTGGGGACGAGGTAGTAGTCGCTTATCCCGGCGTAGACCTCTGGATTTATTATCGCCTTTCTCTGAGGCGGTTTCGGCGGGTTGAGCATCACCGCAACTCTGTCCCCGGGCTTGAGCTTTTCGGCCTCCTTCCTCACGACGTCGCCGTCCGAGAACACGAAGAACGGGTGTGTCTTTGTGAGTATGACTTCGTTTCCGGTTCTCGTCCTTATTCTCAGGAGCTTCTCGCCCGCCCTCACCTTCCTCCGCCAGACCCTGGAAACGATGTGCTTTCCTGCCTTGAGGTCCGGTCCAACGCTCACGACCTCAAAGCGATCCTCCTCGTCCAGTTCAACGTACTCCAGGTCTTTGTAGGTCTTCACCCTGTCGGAGTACTTCCCGAAGAGCTTCTCTATCAGATCACCGATGAGCTCAAAGCGTCCGTCCGAGAGCTGGATGACCGAGAAGTCGTAGAGGGCGCCATTATGCCCCGTGTTCATGGCTGTGAACATCGTCCTCGCTTCCGGCCCACGAACCTCACCGACGATGATCCTGTCGGGACGCATACGGAGGGTGTTCTTGACGAGGTCGTCCATGGTGACCTCTCCCTTGCCCTCGAGGTTTGGAGGCCTCGTCTCCAGCCTTACCCAGTGCTCGACTGGTAGCTGGAGCTCCGCGGTATCCTCGATGCTTATCACGCGCTCGCTCGGGGGTATGAACATCGCCAGGGCGTTCAGGGTCGTGGTCTTACCGGAGCCCGTACCCCCGGCTACCAGTATGTTCGCTGGCTTCACGCCGAGGCCATCCACCAGTATCCACAGGAACGCGGCGACGTCGGTGTTCATCGTCCCGTACTTGATGAGATCGATTATGGTGAGGGGGTCGCGTTTGAACTTACGGATGGTTATAGTCGGGCCGTCGAGGCTTATCGGGGGTATGGTCGCGTTGACACGGCTTCCGTCCGGGAGGCGGGCGTCGAGGAGCGGGCTCTGCTGGTCTATTCTCCTCCCGACCTCCCTGGCGATCCTCTCGATTATGTTGAGGATCTCCCTCTCCTCCTTGAAGACTATGTTGGTCTTGCACATGTAGAACCTTCTGTGCCACACGTAGACGGGCTTCCCGGTTCCGATGACCATTATCTCCTCGAGGTTGTCGTCCCTCACAAGGGGATCTAATAGGCCGTAGCCGAGCATGTTCTGGACTATCAGGTTTGCCAGGAGCTCTATCCTCCCCTCGGAGAAGTTCGGGGCGCTCTCCTTTAGCATCCTCTTGACTTCCCTCATGAATATCTTGCGCCTCTCCTCGTAGTTCGGGATGAGCGTTGGGTCTATCTGAATCTCCGTTATGGCCCTCTCCCTAACCTGACGTACTAGGTTCTCCTCGTCCTTTGAGAGCTTTGGCAGTCTCAGCTCGTATATCGGTACGGGCTCCCCCTTGACCTTCAGTATCCTGACGTTTCCGTAGGCGTCCAGAACCTTGGCCCTCCCCCCGTAGGTTAGCTCCTCCGGCTTGGTCTCGCTGATGATGCTCTGAAGTCCCAGGGAGGGTTTGGGCTTCGGGAGTGGTAGCGGTGGGGCTGGCTTTTGCGGCCTAGGGGGAGCAGCTTGAGGCTTCGTTCCTGCCCCCAGAATCTGGCCGAGGAGATCAACACCGGTCGAGCCCGTTCCCCTTGCCTCCCTTTGCTTGGGAGCTTCAGTCTTCTTGGCCCCTAGGACTGCCTTTAGCGGACTGCCCTCGGTCTTTGGCCTTGGTTTTTGCTTTTCCTTCTCTTCCTTGGGTGGGGACGCTAGAATGCTCTCCAGTGGGTTTGAGCTTCCCGTTGGTATTAATGGGGCCGGCTCTTTGGTTTTCTCCTCCTTTGTCTCCTCGCCCTTCCCGAGTATCTCGTCCAGCGGGGATTTTCCTCCTCCGATGAAAGGAAGGGGCCCCTCCTTTTTTTCCTTCTCCTCAGTCTCCTTTCCCAAAACACTCGCTAGGGGATCGCTCTTTCCCCCAAGTATCTCGTCTATCCAGGATCCGGAGAGGCCTTTTTTCTTCTTCTCCACCACAAATCTCACCCGGAGTAATTATCCCATCTCACACGATATGTTATTTCCAGTGTATTAACCCCCTCCCCCATGTAAACCACCCAGACGTGGAAGTCCAGGGGGGCCTTTTCTACGGTTGGGAGTTTTGGAGTTTCAGGTATCGTCGTGCCCGAGAGAAGCCTGTTGGTAAGCCTGAAGAGGCCGTTCTCTTTTTTCTGTGGCCTGCTGTTCTGAGTTTCCGGAACCTTAAGCCCGCGGTACCCGAGTATGAAGTCCATGTACTCGCTGAAGTTCATGGAGTACGTTGGCTCGTATCCAAAGGCAGTTGCGTTGGGTATTATTACGGGTTCAGAGACCGCGAAGAAAAGCGGGAAGTCATAACGCGGCGTGCTGTTCTCGTCGGGCATGTCCGGGACGTCCGTGAGCTCCATCTTAACGACGCCCTCGTATTTCAGCATTTTAACGTACCCGTCCATTGAGGGCATTATCTCGTTGAACCTGACGACGAGGGGGTAGTTGAGGAGCTGGGGGTAGACGACGCCACATACGGGGGTGCTGAGATCGTCGACTTTGCCTATAACACCGCTCCTCAGGGTTCCGTTCTCGTAGTCCAGTGACTCCATCCCCACGTTGCCGTTGCAGGAGTCCGAGTAGTCTTTGAGATGGAGAGTGTAGTGGTGCTTCTGGGTTATCCTGAAGGCAACCTTGACGGTCTCGTAGGGGTATATCCAGAAGCCGACGCGGTAGTTGAGGGTGTTCTTTGAGAGGTCGGGGGGCAGTATGTGCACCATCTGCCCCGTAGTCTCGTTTTTGTACCCGATCATGGCCTCGTCGTTGTTCAGGCGGTACACCTGAAAGTCGTAGAACGGGTTGACCACGACGAACTTGGGGTACGGGGCCAGGTTGATGAGGGTTACGTTAAAGTCGAGAACTAGCTCCCCCTTTAGGCCTATGTTATTGTAGTCCCCTCCCGGCAGGGTGTAGGTCTCGGCCAGGGCCGGGAGGGACAAGAACAACAATGAAAGCAAAACAAGGGGGAAGAAGCGGGATGGATTCATTCTCCTCACCCCTAGGTTCTCTCTTCAACGAGTTCGCCGATGTAGACCGTGTTCAGGTGTGTGAGGACGTCCGGGACGTAGACCGAGGGAACCTCAACGATCACGAGGAATGGAACGCCGTTGGGAACGTTCTGAAGCTGGAGCGATTTCTCAAGGGCTAGAAGGTTGTCCCCGTAGTTCTCGAGCTGCTTCAGGGCCTCCTCCGATCCCTGTATTTTGCCCGAGGATATGGCCTTCATGATCTCCCCGAGGTTGACGGAGTAGTAGTACGATGCCGCGGTGGAATCGGAGTAGCTCTGGCTTGAGCTGCTTGAACTGCTCGAGCTTCCACCTGTGGAGACCGTTGTGTCGCCCGCGTTGGCTGAGCTCTGGGAACTTGAGCTGCTTGAACTGCTAGAGCTCGAACTGCTCGAACTGCTGCTTCCCTGCTGCTCGTTCAGGTTTATTATCCCCGCGTCAGCCGGTAGGAGAACCGTGTCAACGTATCCGAGGTCTGCTATCTCCCTGTACTGCCTTGCGGTGGCGTTCTGAGCGAATATCATGACCTTGGCTCCCGGCTTCAGGAACCCTCCAACGACCCTGTCCCTGGTGAGGAGAAGGGCTATTTTCACGAACCTGACTTCCTCGACGTTGTACCTGATGAGTTCTGTGTAGTTCATAACGCTTCCGATGATGGCCTTCGCCTGATCCTTGGTGTATATCTTCTTCTTTCCGTTGAACTCGAGGACGACGTAGTCCCCGCTTATGGAGTCGATCTTGTAGTTGTAGTACTCCCTCCAGAGCTGGAGGAGGTACGGTGTTGGGTCAATAGCATTAACCTGTGCAGGTAGCGTTGAGGCATTGACTTCCTCCAGAAGCGACTGTTGAACCTGAAGCGCGTGGTCTCTTATGTCCTTGGGAAGGGGCTGGCTCAGAAGGGACTGGAAGGCGAGCTTTATCTCCTCCTTCTTCTTCTCCTTCGCCTGGTTCAGAAGTTTGAGTTCCTCCTGTTTCTTCTTCTCAGCTAGCTCCTGCTGGTACTTCTGGTATACCTCCTGATAGGCCGACTTTATGTCTATCGAGTTCACCTGATCCACTGAAGATGCGGCCTGTATCTGGGCCTTCAACTCCTGGTACTTTGCCGCACCGTAGCTGGTGTTTAGGATCGGCCCCTTAAAATAGGCGTTCAGCTCGTTGAGCTTGTTCTGCTTTGCCCTTGTGAGCTCTTCCGCTTTTTTATTTGAGTACCAGGAGTACGCGGCGAAGGAAGCTATCAGGATGATAATGATAATGATCGAAGCGCCTATGATGATCCTCTTACGCCTCTCGCGCTCTCTAATATTGCTGAGACGCCTCACACGGCGAGGCGGTCTGGCTTTGGGTGAGGGTCCCGGTGTTGGAGTGGGAGTCGGAGGGGTTTCGGGCTCGGCGCTTGCCTTGCCCAGTTCTCTCAGCCTTCGGATTTTGGCCTCTATATCCTCAGCCACCGTTAACACCACCGTAGGGGTTATCGTAATACCCTTTCTTTAAGTCAATTAGCCTTTTGAACTCCAATCTTTATTTAGATTTCGGTGAGATTATGGAGCGGTTGGAGATCCGCGTGGTGGAAATCCGAGGAAAGTGCCCAGTTTTTCGCCTTGGGGACAGGATAGTCATCGAAGGGCCTGCGACAAACCTCGAGGAGACCGACGCGGTGTGCACCCATGCATTCGCATCGCTGCTGCCGTACATAGTTGCGCTGCGAAAGGGTATTAAGCCGAGCGAACTAGGGCTTGGCAGGGGAGAGAAAGCCTACGTCCAGTGCCTCGACCCGGGGCCGCCGTACACGGACGGCGGGACGGTCATCTTCGAGATAACGGTGGTGCGAGATGAAGGCGAGGAAAGCCTGGAGAGTGGTGAGGGAGGTAATAGATGAGGCCGACGTTGTAGTCGAGGTCGTCGACGCGAGGGACCCCATCGGAACGAGGAACAGGAAGCTTGAGAACATTATCATGGAAGACGGCAAGCCGCTCCTCATAGTCATGAATAAAGCCGACTTGGTGCCGAAGGAGTGGGCCGAGGAGTACAAGCGGAAGAGCGAGATTCCGGTCGTCTTCATAAGCGCGAGGGAGAGGAAGGGGACCGGAATCCTGCGGAGGGAGATCAAAAAGCTCGCGAGGCCCCTCCTCGAGGAGCAGGAGAGGGTGAAAGTAGCTTTAATTGGCTACCCCAACGTGGGAAAGAGCACGATAATAAACACTCTGAAAGGCAAGAGGGCGGTGGGAACCGCTCCAATACCAGGTTACACGAAGGGAAAACAGCTCATAAGGCTGAGCAAGAGGATATGGCTCCTCGACAGCCCGGGAGTTGTGCCTATAGATGATTTTGACGAGCTTGTCATCAAAGGAGGCTTTCCGGCCGACAAGATAGAGGAACCGGTCAAACCGGCCCTGAAGCTCATTGGGAGAATCCTGGAGACGAGAAAGGAAGCGATAACCGAGAAGTTCGGCATTGAAGAGTTCGAGAGTGAGGAGGAGATACTGCGGAAGATAGGCGAAAAGAGGGGATTGATAAAGTCGGGTGGCGAGGTGGATTTGGAAGAAACGGCCCGCTGGTTCCTCCGCGAGTGGCAGACCGGCCGCTTCACCCTCTTCGGGAAGGAGGAAGGGAAGAAGAGCGAGTTCGCCTGGGACTTCGAGGACGTCCTGGACGGGATTGAGAACGACCTGCTCCTCGACCCGAGGAGAATCCTCTGGAAGTACGGGGACGAGCTGAGGGAGAAACTTGACAACCAGAAGCGCGTCGGAGTCAGGGAGATAGAGGGCTTCACGGTTGGCATAGCAACGGGATTCAAGAAGTGCGACGGTGGGATAAAGCTCCTGGAGGAGCTGACTGGGAAGCACGTCCTCGCGAGCGAGTGCTTCGGAAAGAAGTGGAAGGGTGTAGTGGTGATAATGGAGTGATGGGTATGAGGCTTTTGCTGACGACGTCGAGGGGAATTGAGGACTTGGCGGGTGAAGAGGTTCGTTCACTGCTGGACAAAATTGGAGTTCCGTTTCGGGTGGAGGAGAGGCCGCTGGGTGTTGAAGGAAGGGTTTTAGCAGAGGTCGGCGAGGCCTTCTACACCGACGAGAAGGGAAGGAAGAGGAAGCTGAGCGTTGTCACGTACCTGAACGAACGCTCCAGGCTCCTCCACCGCGTGATCATGGAGATAGCGAGTGCGCGCTTTGAGGGCATCGGGGAAGAGGAACCGGAGGTGGCCCTCAAGAGGATAGGGGACTTCGTCTCAGAGCTTCCAGTGGAGCGCTTTGTGAAGGTGAGCGAGTCCTTTGCGGTCAGACCCTTCCGGAAGGGAGAACATAAGATAACGAGCCTGGACATCTCAAAGACCGTTGGGAAGGCAATCTTCGACCGTCTCTCCCGCTTCGGAACTCCGAAGGTCAACCTCGACCACCCGGCGGTGATCTTCCGTGCAGAGCTGGTGGGGGAGGTCTTCTTCCTCGGGATAGACACGACCGGCGATTCCTCACTCCACAAGAGGCCCTGGCGCGTCTACGACCACCCCGCTCACTTAAAGGCCAGCATAGCGAACGCCCTTATAGAGCTGGCCAATCCGGATGGAGGTTCGTTCATAGACCCGTTCTGTGGAAGCGGGACGATTCCGATCGAGCTGGCCCTGAGGGGCTACGATGGAAGGATAATCTGCCTCGAAAAGTACCGGAAGCACCTCCGCGGGGCGGAGATGAACGCCCTGAGCGCCGGCGTTTATGAGAAAATAGAGTTCATCCTCGGCGATGCCACAAAGCTCAGTGAGTACGTTGAGAGCGTTGACTTCGCCGTGAGCAATTTGCCCTACGGCCTCAAAATCGGGAGGAAAAGCATGATACCGAAGCTCTACACGGAGTTCTTTTCCGAACTCGCGAAAGTCCTCGAGAAGCGCGGCGTCTTCATAACGACGGAGAAGAGGGCGATAGAGAGGGCCATAACCGAGAACGGGTTCAAAATCACCCACCACAGGCTCATCGGGCACGGCGGGCTGATGGTGCACACCTACGTGATAGAATGAGGGACTACGGGTGTAGCTCGACAAAGTCGCTTAAATCCCACGTGAAAAAGCCGTTTTCCCTGAGTCGCCCCTTACCCTCGACTTTTTTCGCCACTATTCCATAGCTTTTCTCCCAGCCGTCCAGTCCAATTAACTCACCCTTCCTCTCTAAGTCTTTGAGAACTCCCCTCACTTCCCTCACGCTCAGGTCTTTCCACTTGACTTCGACGAGCAAAGCCCTCCTCTCCCGCTCGTTCAAAGCCACTAAGTCAATCTCCTCGTTCTTGTGCCACCAGCGCCCGATTTTCGTTAATCGGAACGGTAACTTTCCAACCCTATTCAGCCCCACCAAGAACTGCCTCGCGACGTCTTCGAATATCCCGCCGAGATAGGCGTTGTACTCCTCGAGGAACTCCTCCCAGAAGTCGAGGCTCTCAAGCTCCACTTCATCCCTGTACCTCTCCACGAAGCGGAAGTAAAAGCGGATGTATTTGTCGGATATCCTATAGCGGGTGTTCTTGGTCTTAGGAGGGGCCGTTATCGGCTTTTCCCTCTTTAAAAAGCCGAGCCTCTCAAGGACTTCGACGTACTTGAAGAGGTTCGAGCGGGGTATCCCAGTGAAGGTGCTTATCTCGTTGAAGCGTGTCCTTCCCTCTGCAATGGCTTTAAGAACTAGCTTGTAAACCTTTGGCTCCCTCAGCTCGCTCGAAAGGAGGAAATCCCCCTCAGCGTAGAGGAAGCCCTGCTTGCTGAACGCGAGCCTTTTCACATCACCAAAGCGGCTGAAGAGAATTAAGTAGGCTGGAATCCCCCCGGTTACGCCGTATATCCTCACCGCTTCCTCTAGGTCAACTCTAAGGAGCCGCCATGAGTTGAAGAAATCAAGGGGTTCGAGCCTTATCTGGCCGTCCCTCCTGCCGTAGAGCGGACTCTTCTGGCTCAGGACGTGCTCCTCCATCATGCCAACACTTGAACCAACGAGGATAAGGTGAAGCTTGGAAGCCCTCACAACCTCATCCACAATGTACTGAAACTCGCTGAGAACCCTCTTGTCCGATTGAATGAGGTAGGGAAACTCGTCTATCACCACCACGATTTTCCCTTTCTCGCTCAGGTACCTGAAAACGTCCGCAAAGCTTGAGAACGACTCCGGGGTGAGGTAAGGGCTGGGGTACCTCTCAAGAACCGCCCCCGCGAAGTCCCTCAGGTTGTCGAGGTAGGTGCTGTTTCTGGCAAGGTGGTAGACGGCTGGCTTATCCTTGATGAACTCCTTCACCAGGCGGGTCTTCCCTACTCTTCTCCGCCCGTATATTGGAAGGAAGGAGTTGTCCCTTTCCCAGAGCTCCTCCATGAAGGAGAGCTCACTTTCCCTGTCAACGAAAGTTATTGGCATGGTATTATACTCGACCTATAACTATTTAAGACTTTTGCCACAAACCACGAACTTATGAACTGCCGTCCACGAAGGCGCTCGGGCCCTGTTGAGATCCTCTGGCCATAGGGAAAAAGACAATATCAGCGACCCTTGATCTCGATGTCAAGAACCGCCCTCCCATTCCCCGGATTTTTGATTATCACCTTCCACTTCCCCTTGGGGAGCTGAACGACGGTGTCTACCTTCCTCGTCTCTCCAAAATCCTTCAGGACGCCGCTGTCTCCGACTATTATAACCCCAACTGGGACGTTCGAGCTTACCTTGACCGTCAGGTTCGCAGGCCCTCTGAAGGCATAGCTAAGCGAGTCTCCGGGAGAGAGACTCTTTCCCTTGGAGTAGACGAAGTTTCCTCCTTCGATGCATCCGGCCGAGAGAACCGCCGCAATCAGGAGAAGGGCAAACACCGCAGAGCGTCCCTCCACCATACCACCCTATAAAGTCAGGGGAGAAGAACTTAAAAAAGTTTCTCAGCAGAGTATCGAACCCTCCGCTAAAACGTCGAACTCGACCCTTCCAATGCCCTCAATCCACGCCTCGACTCTATCTCCGTGCCTCAGCGGGCCAACCCCCGCGGGGGTTCCAGTGGCTATTATGTCACCCGGTTCGAGCGTCATAACGGAGCTTATGTACTCTATGAGCTCGGGAACCTTGAAGACCATCTCACTCGTCCTTCCGAGCTGTCTTAGCTGACCGTTCACCTTGAGGCCGATTTCGAGGTCTTCGATGTTTAACTCGCGTCTGTCAGCGATCCTCGGTCCGACCGGCGCGAAGGTGTCGAAGCCCTTGGCCATGCTCCACGGAAAGCCCCTCTCCCTCGCCTTCGCCTGCAGATCCCTCGCGGTGATGTCGAGGAGTATGGTATAGCCGAGAACGTATTCCATCGCCTTCTCGGCCGGAACGCGCTTTGCGCGCCTCCTGATTATCACCGCCAGCTCGACCTCGTGATCAACGCGCCTGCTAATCCTCGGGAGGATTATCGGCTCGCCCGGGCCTATCAGCGCGCTCGGTGGCTTTAGGAAGAAGACGGGCTTCTCCGGAACGTCGCTACCCATCTCCCTCGCGTGCTCGACGTAGTTTTTAGCTAGTGCCACTATCTTACTCGGTCTTAGTTCGTAGAAGCCGTCCCTAAACGGAAGGCGGACCATCCTATCACCCAAGTTGTTTTGAGGCGGGCTGAGTTAAGCTTTTCCCTACGATGGGAAAAGGTAATAAATCACCTGTCCATTCAAGTACGGTGGTCATCATGAAAAAGGTGCTCGTCAAGGAGAATCCTCTCGGAGTTATGGTTGTCGGAACGGTCTTCACGGTCTTCTTCCTCTTCATGGCCCTTTCAATACTGGGCTCGGCCTCCTCTCTGATCCCTACCTGGTTTTCCCTGACTTTTATCCTGGTTCCGGTGCTGATTTTGGTTGTGCTCTTTGCCAAGGGGGCCGTTGTTTTGGGTGGTGGTAGAAAAGCATCCGCCCTGTTCAAGGAGGCTTCCCTCTCGGAGACCTCAGTGGGTTTTCCTGAGGAAGTTGACTACGAGGTGGGAAGGGTTTTCCTTGAGGGCTACTGGACGTACGAGCACACCACCACGGGCTCTGGGACCACGAGCAGCAGGAGGTATCGCACCAGGAGGAGCTTTAGGACTGAGGAGAGGGGGCGCGGCTTAGAAGCAAGGCTTCCAGAGGGCCCCTTCCGCGTTGAGCTCCGTCCGGATGGCACTGGGATCATCGAGGCGCCCGCGCTGAGGATCAGGGGCGGCAGGTACGACGGTTCCCTCATAATCGTTTTAACCGACAGGGGGACTGTTAGAGGGGACGGCCAGATTACTCTGAGCAAGGGCAACGACATGGCTCAAGTGAGCTTTAGAGGTGATGGAAAGTTCCTCCGCGGCAGCGTTTGGGCCGAACTCTCGAAGGCCCGGAAGGTTAGGATTGAGGTCGGCTCCGGCGGCCTCTGGCGGAGGGTTGCGGAGGGGAAGGGCTTCGACTTCAGCTTCTCAACGCTACCCGGGGAGAAAACTGTGGTATTCACGCACTACGGCTCAGTCACGCCCCGCTCGATACTTGGAAAGCTGTGGAACGGGCCCGTGATCATGGGGCACGGAAGCTTTGAGCTGAAGGCAGTTTTGGATATCCCACTAGGGAGGGACGTGGTTGAGACCTCTCCCTTTAAGGTCGAGTTCGAGGAAAAGAGGAGAGGTGAGGAAAAGGGGGTTGGCTCTAGTTGACCTTTACTTTTATCCCGTTGGTCTCGAACTCCCTGTTTACGTTGGCCATGACCTCCTCGGGGTCGATGACGATTTTCACTGGCTTTTCGGGCAGTTCAATGCTCACCCTGGCGGTACCGTTCACCCAAACCCTGTAGTCCCTGAAGTCCCCGTCCTCGAGGTAGATCCTCACCGGGACTGGCATCGTGAAGTTGCTGGCGTCGGTTACGGTGAAGGTGAGGTTGTAGCCACCTGCTCCCCCAGTTAGGCTTAGACCGGTCACGTTGTAGTCCGGATAGAGGGTTGAGTTGAACCACTCGCTGAAGAACCAGTCGAGGTTTTTCCCGCTCAGCTCCTCGATGGTGTCCTCGAACATCGTGATGTTCTTGCACTGGGTGGTGTGGAACCTCTCGAAGATCCCCCTGAACACCCTCGAGAAGTTATCCTCGCCGAGGACGAACCTCAGGGAGCGCAGGGTGAAGGCTCCCCTGTAGTAGAGAACGTAGACGGTGTACTTGTTTATGGGGCCCAGGGAGTCGTAGAAGGTCCTCATATTTCCGTACCTGAGGGTCGTGTACTCCTTGTCGTTCAGCCAGCGGAGGTAGTCGTCCGGGTTCCACTTGCCGTAGGCCTCCATCTGCATGAAGGTTGCCAGCGGCTCAACCAGCCTGTGAACGTTGAGGTCTAGGGAAATGTAAGGACCGGCCCACTCATGGGCAACCTCGTGGAATATAAAGGAGGCGTAGTTGGTTGCGGAGTCCTCCATGTCGGCCGGACAGTTGATTATTATGGCGTGCCCGAAGTTCATCGCGAATCCCTTAGTGCCGAGGCGTTTGGCTATGACCTGGCTGAAACCGGGGTAGAACATCGCGTCGAACTTCTTTGTGGGGATAACACCGGTCATGTTCCTGTAGAGGTCCATCGCAAAGATGAGCTCCTTCTTGATCAGCTCAAAGCCGTCGTCGCTGTAGATATCGGGGGTGAAGTAGACCGTGAAGTTTATTCCGCCCCACTCAAAGCCCTTCCATTCCATATTTTGGAGGTAGAGGGTGAGCCCGCCGTGAGGTTTGAGCGGGGACGTGTAGGTGACCTCCATGCCTGAGCGGATTATGCCCCCGTAGAAGAGCACGAAGACCGTGTCCTTGGGGAACTCCGGGATCACCCTTATACTCGCGTTCCTGGAGGCGAACTCCCACCAGGAAAAGTCGGTTCCGAACCCGATGTCCCTGCTTGTCAGGGAGAGTATGTACCTCTCGTTCTCCATGTAGCGGAGCTCGTACTCGGCGACACCTCTCAGCGTCGTGAGGTTCGTGGAAACGTTGACTGCGTAGAAGTCGATGCCGACCCCTTCCTCATCGGGGATCGCTACGTGGTAGCGGTCAACCCTCGAGAGGTTTAGGGGGACGCCCTCGATGGTTATGTTCAGGGCGAGGGGGTTGTTGGGCGTGGTGAGGGCGGCCAGGTACAGTGTCCCCGACGTGAAGTTGGTGAGCACGAACTCGTACCTTCCGTAGAAGACGCCGTAGGAGTAGTTCACAGTTATGTTGCCGTACTGGGAGTACGGGACCTTGGAGTATTCGCTGGCGAAGAAGTCGTAGCCTCTATCGTAGCTCCAGTTCACGACCTTTGGGGATTCCGGGTACAGGAACTTCAGCGGGGCCTTTTCCTCCCCTGGTGGTGTCGTGGTTGAGCTCGATGAGGGGGAAGATGTCATGGGCCGGGAGCTTGAACCCGTCGTGGGAGTGGTGCTTGTTGGGGTGTTTGAGCCTCCCAGGCAACCGCTCAGGAGAACCGCGAGGATAAGAAGGAACGCCAGAAGGGCCCTCCTCATTCGTATCCCTCGAGAAAAGCTAGACCCCCAGGAGTATAAAAAGGTTTTGAGGGGTAAGATTAAAAAATCTGCCTAGCCCTTCAACGCCTCCGGAATGGCCTTATCCCACTGCTCCCTCGCGAGTTCGCCGGTGTACTTGAACTTCTCGACCTGCTTCTCGGCCTTCTTTCTCCTCTCCTGGTGCTCCTTGAGGAACTTCTGAACCCTTTCAATCAGCTCGCGCTTGCACTGGCCGCAGAGCAGCTCTCCGCTCTTGCACGCGCGGTAGCGCTCCATGAGCTTCTCGTCGTCCGGCTCGAAGAATATCTCGAACCACTTGAACACGACGCACTTCTCAGGCTCTCCTCCCTTCTCGCGCTGCTCCTTGGCGGTGGCCCTTCCTCCAGTCAGGGCGAACTTCCATATCTTCTTGCCGGCTTCCTCCGGGTCGTCGGTGAGGTAGACGGCAGTTTCAGGCTTGCTCGCACTCATCTTGCCGCCGAGGCTGGTTAAGCCGGGCACGAACTTAGAATGTATAGCGGCCGTCTTGTAGTAGCCGAGGCTCTCGGCGAAGTCCCTCTGGAGCCTCCAGTAGGGGTCCTGGTCTATGGCCGCAGGGATGAGACAGCGCTTCTTCTCGAAGAACGTCGGCGCCGCCTGTATCGCCGGGTAGAATATCATTCCGATCTTGCTCTGGTCGGTGAAGCCGAAAACCGCTTTGGCCATCGAGTAGTTTATCTTCTTGGCTATCGGGATGGCCATCTCGTAAATCTTCGTGAACTCGCTGTTCTGGAAGATGAAGGTTTTATCGGGATCGAAGCCGACCGCTATGATGTCGAGGATGTTGTCGTAGGCCCAGCGCTTGGTCTCATCAAAGGTGAGCTTGTCCTTGAAGAGGAACTTCTCGTCGTCGGTTATCTGGATGTAGAGGTTGACGTCAAAGTTCTCCTGGAGCCATTTGGTCGCGTAGAAAGGTATTATGTGCCCTATGTGCATCGGCCCGCTTGGGCCCCTGCCGGTGTAGAGGAAGAAACCCTTTCCGCTCTCATAGTCGGCCAAAACCTTGTCGTAGTCCCTGTGGGAGAAGAAAAATCTCCTCCTGAAGAATATCGGGAGTTCGCTCTTTGTCAGTTCCGCCGTCTTCTCTATCAGCTCGTCCGTTAGCGGGCTGGTTCCGAACTGCTCTATCAGTTTCGCGTAGTCCACCACACCCTCAACGTCCCAGGGGGTAACCTTGAAGTCGTCCATTCAAACACCTCCGTTTCCAGTGGAAACAAAACTCCAGAATAGGGCGGTCATGGAGAGTATTTCACCAGGGCCAAAAGCGACCACCGCGCATGGGGTAAGAAGGGGAGGAGGAGGATTTAAAGTTTTTGGAGGCTTTAGATCGAAAGGGTTAAAAACTATAATCTCGTTTATATAATCATGCTTAGAGAATTTGTCAATAGGCAGGAGGAGCTCGGTGTCCTCGAGAAACTCTGGGGGAGGGAAGGCCTAACCCTGGTTCTTGTGTACGGACGGAGAAGGGTTGGAAAAACTAGACTCCTGGAGGAGTTCTCAAGAGGAAAGAAGCGAATATTCGTCATATTCGAGGACAAGCCTCGGGGATACAACTTCAAACTCCTCTCGAGGAAAGTTTCGGAATTTGTAGGCTTTAACGTCGAGATCCAGGACTTCCCGTCCCTCTTCGCCCTTCTGAAAAAAATGACCGAAGGAAGGGTGCTCGTAGTTCTGGACGAGTTCTCATACCTGATCAAAAAAGAAGCCGGAATTCTGAGTGAGCTCTCCAGGGCAATCGAGGAGAACAAGGATTTGAACGCACTCGTGGTCGTGTCCGGTTCGTACGTTTCCCTCCTCGAGAGAGAATTTTTCAACTATTCGAGCCCCATCTACGGGAGGAGCGACGCGAACATCAAGGTTCAGCCCTTGAGGTTCAAACACCTGATCGAGTGGTTCGGTTCGAGCAGGATGGACGATCTGGTGAAGATATACTCTGTAACGAACGGGACCCCCAAATACCTCGAGTTCTTCAGCGGGGATAACGTCGAGGGGGAGATAAAAGCCAACTTCTTCAATCCGTCCTCGTTCCTCTTCAGGGAAGCCAGGGCTTTGCTTAGCGAGGAGCTGAGGGAGCTCTCCACATACCTCACGATCCTTGAGGCGATAGCGCGGGGGAACACTAAGGTCACCCAGATAGCGAACTTCTGCTACATGAAGGAGAACCAAGTGGTCCCTTACCTGAGGGTTCTCGGTGAGCTTGGGATAGTCAGGAAGGTCACGCCCCTCTTCGGGAAGAGGGGGATCTACGAGATAGCGGACAACTACTTCCTCTTCTGGTCGCGCTTCGTGAACCCCTACTACGAGGAAATCGAGGGGAACTTCCTCGAGGCGGCAGTGGATGACTTCGAGAGGAACTTCAACGCATTCCTCGGAAAGCCCTTCGAGGGAATCGCGAGGGAGTTCCTTATAGAGGCCAACCAGAGAGAGCTCCTGCCCTTCCGCTTCACGAAGCTAGGAAGGTGGTGGCATAAGGGTGAGGAGATTGACATCGTCGCGCTGAACGAGAGGGAAAAGAGGGCCCTTTTCGTTGAGGTGAAGTGGAGAGACTTAAGCTTGGGCGATGCAAGGAGGATCCTGAACCGCCTCGAGAAAAAGGCTGAACTTGTGGGGCTCAAAGACTACGAAAAGCGCTTTGGGATAGTCGCGAAGGGGATAGAAGGGAAGGGGAAGCTCGAGTTGGCGTTTGATCTTGGGGACTTTAGAGAACTCCTGGCACCACCAAAAAACGCTTAAGCTTCACCCCCAATGGGGAACGGTGGTGAGGATGAGGGAGCTTGACTATGAAAAGGTCATCGGGGAGCTGGTGAGCTTCATCGGGGAAAAAGTCGCTGAGGCTGGCTCGGAGGGGGTTGTGATCGGGATAAGCGGCGGGATCGACAGCGCAACCGTCGCGTACCTCGCCGCGAAGGCCCTTGGAAAGGACAGGGTTATGGGTCTGATAATGCCCTACTACGAGAACGGGGACGTAGAAGACGCTAAACTCGTCTGCGAGAGCCTTGGGATAGAGTACAAGACAGTTAGCATAAAACCCATCGTTAACGCCTTCGTTTCCCAGCTCGGCTTTCAGCCCGACAAGCGCTCCCTCGGCAACGTCATGGCCAGGACTAGGATGGTCCTGCTCTACGCCCACGCCAATCAGCTCAACCGTCTCGTCCTTGGAACCAGCAACAGGAGCGAGTTTCTCACCGGCTATTTCACCAAGTGGGGTGACGGTGCGAGCGACTACGCGCCTCTCATAAACCTCTACAAGACCGAGGTCTGGGAGGTTGCAAAGCTTCTCGGGGTTCCGAGGAGGATAATCGAGAAGAAGCCGACAGCTGGCCTCTGGGAGGGGCAGACTGACGAGGACGAGCTCGGGATAAGCTACCGCCTACTGGACGAGATCCTCTGGCGCCTCGTCGACCTTGGAATGCCGAAGGAGGAAATAGCGGAGGAGCTCGGGGTTCCAGTCGAGAGGGTCGAGTACGTTGAGAGCCTAGTGAGAAAAAGTGAACACAAGAGGAGACTCCCTCTGGGTCCAAAGTTTTGAAAGGGTTATCCTCCTTTTTCCAAAAACCCAAGGTCGAGGGGCAGAGTGGTTAGGGTGGCGTTTCTCGTACCGTCTGAGATCACCAGCGGGATGAAGCCGAACTCCGTCTCAACGTTCGACTGGGACTCTCCCGTGAGCTTCACCAAGAAGTCGATGCCGTTGGTGGAGCTGATGATCACGTTCGGGGTCTGGATGTTGACCGGACGTGGGTAGATTCGTATTGTGTAGTTCCGCCCGTCGAAGGTCACCTTGGTGACGGTAAACCCTATGATTGAGAAGTTGTACTCCCCCTCATCGAGCTTTTTGACGTCGTAGTTGATGTAATAATCACGGATCACCACGGGGTTCTTTTTGGTGACCTTCACCCTGAAGCCCACCACGCTTCCGTCGGCGCAGTGGCAGGTGTAGATCCTGTTCTCGTCGGTTGGAACCAGGACGAAAACGTTGTCTGATAGGTTGAAAGCCGTTATTCTTGAGCCGTTTTTCATCTTCACCAGAACAATGGGGATTTCTTTGGTTAGGTCGACGCTGTGGTTCCATCCGTTGGCGAGGTAGTACCTGTGAACTTCCAAAAACAGGCGATAAGCTTCCAGCACTGAGCTGTTGAAGCTGGCTGAATCTCCGGCCACCACCTCAAATCTCAGGGGCTTCAGATCTTTGCTTCCCCCGTTGCTGCCGTGTATGCAGCCGGCTGATAGTACGATGAGGAGTATTAGAGCAAAAACCCTTAGCTTCATAAAATCACCAACCTGAGTTGAAGTTGGATCTTTTTAAATTTTGCTAGTGGGTTCCAATGCAAACCTTTATATACTCTCCCGCGAACCTGACTTGGGACTCTTCTCGGAGTCTTTCGAGAGGGCCCTAAAGATTGGAAAGTTGGTGTTAGGTATGTATGGAGATAGATTTGGTGGATATGGGAACGAAGCCCCCGTGAAGGTTGGGGAGAGATACAGGGTCAGGATCGAGAGCCTCGGAAAGGGCGGTGACGGCATCGCCAAGATAAAGGGGTTCGTCATATTCGTCCCGAACACCCAGGTCGGGGACGAGGTTGAGATCGTTATCAACTCCGTCAAGAGGAAGTTCGCCTTCGGTGAAGTTATCTGACGGTTTAGTCTCACTACTCACGCCCTTTAAGGGCATCTAACCTCTTTTTAAACTTCTTTGAAAACGTTTTTTAATGCCTTCAACAACCTCCTCTTGGTGGGGGTCATGAAGGTCACGGTTAGGTACTTCGCTAGGTACCGCTCCCTGGTTGGAAAGGGCGAGGAGGAGGTAGAGCTCCCCGAGGGGGCAACCGTTATGGATCTGATAGAGGTTTTGAAGGAGCGCCATCCAGTTCTTAAAAACGAGGTCTTCGCCGAGGACGATGATCTCGCTGACGTCAACGTTTCAAGGAACGGTCGCTACGTGAGGTTCGACGAAACATTGAAAGAGGGAGACGTGGTAGCGCTTTTCCCGCCGGTCAGCGGCGGCTGATCACCTCTTTTTCCTCAACAAGAGCCAAATGAGGCTCAGTCCGATCAGGGATGCCGGGCCGCAGATGGTCTTCACCCCCCCGGCGTTCGTCTTCGGTTCGTAGGGTTCCGCCGCCTGGTTGACCGGAGTCACGTTGGCCTCGCCCCCGGGGTTGAGCTCACCCGTTTCGGGACTAACAGAGCCCGATGAAGAGCCGTTACTCTGAACCGGCGGCCCAACCCAGCCGGCCGAGGCGTTTCCTGCCCCCGGACCTCCTCTGCACCTCACGAGCTGTGGATCCTTGCTCTCGTCGTAGGGTACCCATGCGTAGGTTCCGTTCTTGGTCTCGTACCAGCCTATGTGGGAGTTCCAGCCCGCATCGCCCCAGTTCGCGACGCTCGATATGTCCTCAATATCTTTATCGCTAAGTCCATCTATAGCTCCCGCCTTTAGGAGCTCCCCAAGCGCGGCTTTTAGGACCTCTGACGCGCTCACTTCTTCCGGGCTGTACGCTGGCCCCTCCCTTGAGCCTGAGAGGAGGGTGAGATCTGTGCAGTTTATTCCTACAACGCTGAAGAACTCCTTCAACGCCCCCTCAAGCTCTTCTGGATCCGGTCCGTTTGCCTCAACCCTCGCCCTTCCGGCCCGTATAACCTTGCTAGGGTCGACCCCATGCTCCTTGAGGCACTTCTCGAAGGCAGGGTTAGGCTTCCAGGAGCAGAGCCCGTTGACGCAGCCACAGCTGGTTAACCTGAAGCACTCGTACCACCTGGCGTAGACGCACGGCGAGACGATCTTCCCGGCCTCCCATTTGGGGGCGCAGATCTCTCCCGAACAGCCCCCCGTGGCGCAGTCCGAATCTGAACTGCACTCCTTTTTCGGAAAGATGATCTTCAGGGTCACGTTGTCCTTTTTGAATACGCTGACGCTCGAACCGTTTTTGACTATCGACGTTCCGACCCAGCCCATCTTCGTCAGCTGGCTCAGGTTCTCCCCCGTGATCACGAGAGCCCCGGAGTAGCTCCAGTAAGCCCCCATCTCCCTTTTCATTGGGATCTCCACCCTCACGTGTGGCCCTTTGTCGTCGTTCCACACCTTCATGAGGAAGGTTCTGTCTCCCACAGTTAGAATGCTCGGAACGCTTGCATCGGGGTTGTACCCCACCCCCGGCTTGTTCAGCGCTACCTCGACCGCGTACCTGTCGCCCGGGTTGAAACAGGCCGCGGCCAGGGGAAGGGAGAGCATCAGCAGGATGATCACAAGCCCCGTGAGCCTTCTCATGGGACCCACCGTTGTCTATTTCGGCGTCATCGTATTTAAGGGGCACCATGGCTTCAAAGTCGTTTGAAGCGTTGCCTTCAAAAGCGTTATAAGTTGGTGGGAGGAGTTATCACCCGAGGTGATTGGTATGGAGAACCCGTTCGAGATAACGAACGTTATAGCGAGGGAGATACTCGACAGCAGGGGAAACCCGACCGTTGAGGTCGAGGTCTACACTCCGATCAGCATGGGCCGTGCAGCGGTGCCAAGCGGAGCAAGCACCGGGACCCACGAGGCCCTCGAGCTCCGCGATGGAGGAAAGCGCTACCACGGGAAGGGCGTCAGGAGGGCCGTCGAGAACGTCAACAAGATAATTGCGCCCGAAATAATAGGCATGGACGTCACCTGGCAGAGGGACATCGACATGCTCATGCTCGAGCTCGATGGGACGGAGAACAAGAGCAACCTCGGTGCCAACGCTATCCTTGGCGTTTCTCTGGCCGTTGCCAAGGCAGCTGCCAACGCTTTAGGATTACCCCTCTACCAGTACATCGGCGGAACCAACGCCTACGTCATGCCCGTCCCGATGAGCAACGTCATCAACGGTGGTGTTCACGCGGGCAACGAGCTCGACTTCCAGGAGTTTATGATAATGCCGGTTGGGGCCGACTCATTCAGGGAGGCCATAAGGTGGGTTAGCGAGACCTACCACGTCCTCAAGGGCGTCATAGCTGATAAGTACGGTAAAAACGCCGTCAACGTCGGCGACGAGGGCGGCTTCGCCCCGCCGATGAAGGAAACGACCGAGCCGCTCGAGGTTCTGATAAAGGCCATCGAGGAGGCCGGCTACAAGCCGGGCGACGAGATAGCCTTCGCCCTCGACGCTGCCTCGAGCGAGTTCTTCCACCCGGACAAGGACAGGTACGTCGTTGCAGGAAAGGAGTACGACAGGGGCGAGCTCCTCGAGCTGTACAGGGAGCTTGTCTCGGCCTACCCGATAGTTTCCATCGAGGACCCGTTCCACGAGGAGGACTGGGAGGGCTTCGCCATGATAACGAGGGAGCTCGGAAACAAGATACAGATCGTCGGCGACGACCTCTTCGTTACCAACCCGAAGCGCATTAGAAAGGGCATCGAAATGGGAGCGGCCAACGCGCTCCTCCTGAAGGTCAACCAGATAGGAACCCTCAGCGAGGCCATCGATGCAGCTTACACGGCCTTTAGGGCTGGCTACGGCGTCGTCGTTTCCCACCGCTCGGGGGAGACCGAGGACTCAACCATAGCAGACATAGCGGTCGCCCTCAACGCCGGCCAGATAAAGACCGGTGCACCAGCGAGGAGCGACAGGAACGCCAAGTACAACCAGCTGATAAGAATCGAAGAGGAGCTTGAGGGGATAGCCGTCTATCCGGGCAGGAAGTTCAGGAACCCGTTCCTATGATCTTCCCTTCTCTTTTAGGTTCTTCAGTTCACGTTTCTTGTCCTCTAAGACTTTTATGATGCTGTCCAGGAGCTCTATGTAGCTGTCTATGGCCGTGGCCGCTATCTCCTTCCCGTACCCCCTCTCCTTGAGCTTCTCCCTCAGCCGCTCGTGGTACTGAACGGCCAGGTAGAGTGACTTGAGGGCCAGTTCGTTGGCCTCCCTGAGGTAGAGCCAGCCCTTCTCGGTGAGGCGGTACTTCACGATCCTCCTCTTTCCGCGGTACTCCTCCCTGGGTTCTATGAGGCCCTCCTCCGCCAGCTTGTTGAGCATCGTGTAGAGGTTTCCGTGGCTGGGCCGCCAGTTCCCGAAGGATATCGTCTCTATCTCCTTCAGGATCTCGTATCCGTGGGTTTCACCCTTTAGGCCTATTATGAGGAGTATCAGGTTCTTCAGGGGGACCGTGAAGAGGTTTCTTACGATGCTCTCATCCGAGGACATGCTCCCACCACCGGCGAAAGGCTTATAAACTTCACCCGACCCATATATGTCTGAATTAAACATATTTGATAAAGATAGATTTACAGTTGACATATATGCGGCAACTGTTTAAAAGTCTTGGGGTGGTTGCGATGGCCTGGAACGAATGGATAGCCAAGCACGCCAAGCTCGTGCTCCTCACGTGGGTCGTGCTCATAGTCGTAATGTCGCCTCTCGCCGCTAAGCTGAGCGAGGTTACCAACTACGGCGAGGAGCAGATGTTCTCCAACCAGATCGAGTCCGTGAAGGTTCAGGACATAATGTCCGAGGAGTTCTCCAAAGCCCAGAACGAGAACACCACCTACCTCCTCATCACGAACGTGAGCGTCAACGACGAGAGAACCAGGCGGGCTTATTACGCCTTCAAGGAACGCGTTGAAGGCAAATACGCCGACAACGTAACCTCTTACTACGACGCCCTCAACGAGCTCTGGAACATGACCTACGATTTAACCCTGAACCTCACCAGAATGACAGCGAACCTCACGGGGGTTCTTTACTCAACCGCCCTTCAGAGCGAGGAGGGCTTTGGCCGGGTTCTCAACTTGACCTACGGGCTCTCCAACACCACTGAGATGGTTAAAAACGGCCTCGTCGGTGCCGCGAAGGGTTATCTGGCGTTGAAGAGAAACGTCACCTCCCTCTACAACCAGACGGTTCTCCTCAGGAACGCGCTGAACCAGACGGACGTGGCTTACGTCTCCCTTCACGGCAACCTCACTTCGACAGCCGGGATGCTCAGATCCCTCAACTCCACCTTGGCTGACCTGAATTCCGGTCTCTACGCCCTCAACTTGACCTACGGGAAGACCTACATGGGAGTTATAGCCGTCCACAGGGCCATTCTGGCAAGCGGAGCCTATGACAGGGGAAATCTCACTCAGGCCGAGGCGCAGGCGATAGTCAACCGGACTAGAACGACACCGGAGTTCGTTTACGCGGTCTTCAACTCGGTTTACCCGGTCTACACCAGCGCTGGGAGCGGTGCCGTCACAGATCCATTCCTTGCCAACGTAACTGAAGGCATCGTAAAGGCGGGCTCTCAAGAGGAGCAGATTCCGCTCGTTGAGGCCTATGGAAAAGCCTTCTACTTCGGTGTCGAGGCCTTCGACGAAAAAGCCGGAAGCGAGTACGCCCTCCAGAACATGCCGGCAGATCAGCTCGAGGGGGCGGTTTCCGGCATAGCCACCTCCGCTCTGCAGAGCCTCCCGGAGGTGATAGCTCGGAGCAACCAGACGGTCGAGGTTGAGGGCTTTGGAACGCTGAATGCGGAGACCTTCTCCGAAATAGTCGAGGCTGCAATCTCGCTCGGTCCGAACCCGATCGCTAAAGCCGTTGAGAACGCCACCGTTGAGGTCGCCCTCTTGCTCATGGGTAGTGAATCAAACAATCCGATCTCTAAGCTCCCGAACGCGAAGGGAGTCCTTTTGGAGCTTCTGGTGAAGGGCCCGACGAAGGATCTTGAGAGGGACATCCTCCTCGCGGGCATTGAGGAAAACCTCCCAAGTGGAGCTTCTCAGTTCGCCCGGCCAATAGTTGACACTGTTTTGAGTTACGACGAAAACGCCACTGGAGTTCTCTCGAAAGACCCGGGTGTTCTTGAGGAAGCGACTATCTCGGTCCTCAAAACCATAACAGCCCGCATGGGCATAAACGTTGATGAAAGGTTGCTGAAGGAAATATACGAGAGCAACGGAGATGAAAGAGTTCTCGATGGGATCGCCCTCCAGATGCTTAAGGCCGGCCTAGCTGGAGAGTTGAGGAGCAAAGGCGTTCCAAACGCCGACGAACTCGCCGAGTTGATAACCAAAACTGCTACCGAAGACCCGGAGGGAATAATCGGCGGCGAAAGGCTTGAGGATGCGACTGTAAAAGTGGTCTCGACTCTGGCCTCAAAGATGGGAGGAAATGCAGAGTTCAACGTCTCGGAGATCGTAAAGAAACTCTACGAGGGGGCCGAGCCGAGGGAGCTCGCCGAGGAGTTGTTCCTCGAAGGGGCGAGGGAGCGGATGGAAAACGCCAACGTGAGCGTTCCCGAGGAGTTCAAAGGGGTTTTCCTCAACATCACGGAGGGGGTCGTCAGGAACTACCCGATGGGCGGTGAGGAAATAGCTGGCCTAGTCAAAAACGCCGTCAAGTCCTTCGTCACTTCCTACGCGAGCAACAACCCCTACGGCATAGAGATAACCTTCAACGCGTCGAAGCTAGTGGACATCGCCTTCCGCTTCAAGGACGAGCCGGATGCGATGACAGGGGATGACGTCAGGCCCCTGGCGGAAGAGCTCTTCCCGACGGTGAAGGAGAAGGCTGGAACCTACCTGAGGATGCTCAAGAGCGACGACAACATGACGATGCTCATAACATTCGTCCCGCGCGGAAGGCCCGGCCCTAGCGACGACCTCTACAAATACCGGGCGGAAAACGCTACTCTCGTCAAAAAGATAGTCTTTGAGGAGTTCGGGAAGTACTTCCCTGACGTCGACGGTGCCCTCGGAGGAACGGTAATACAGATGCACGAGATGACCGAGTACGGCAAGAGGGACAACAGCACTACAACCAGGGCGAGCATGATAATGGCCCTCGTGGTTCTCTTCGTCCTCATGGGAATGGCCCTCCTCGCGACTTTCCTGCCGTTCACTGGCGTTGCGACCTCTGCCCTCACAGCCCTGGGAATAGCTTACCTGCTCGCCAGGGGCGGGATCCTGAACATGGGGAGCTGGGCCCAGATGCTGACGATAACGACCGCATTGGGTCTTGGTATAGATTACTCCACCTACTACGTCCACCGCTTCAAGGAGTATCTTGCTGAAGGCTACGAGCACGAGAAAGCCGTGGCAGAAGCGCTGAGGAGGGCTAAAGATGCCGTTTTGGCCAGTGCTTTCACAGACATCATAGCCTTCGCGAGCTTCATCCTAGCTTGGGAGTTTCCGATATTCCAGCAGATGGGCATAATAGCGCCCCTGGCGGTAATCACGGTTCTTTTGGCAAGTCTGACCTTCATACCGGCCATAACAGCGCTGATAGGCGACAAGAGCTGGTTCTGGTGGCCGAGGCACATAAGGCACGTAAGTGCCATGGACGTCCACGAGAGGAGCAAGATTGCCCAATGGGTCATCAGGCACGCAAAGCTCGTCCTGGTAATAGCGCTCCTAATAGCGGCTCCAGCAACCTACACCTTCCTCACCTTCAAGGGAACCCACGACATGAGCCTCTTCCTGCCCGAGAACAGCGATACGCTCAAGTTCATGACTCTCAGCGAGGAAAAGTTGGGAGCTTCACTCATGTCGCCCAACTACGTGATAATCGAGTTCAACGGCAACGTTACCAACGCTGATCTCAAGCTCGTGGACGAGGTTACTACCCACATCGCTTCAATGGAGGGCGTTAAGGCCGTCTACTCGCCAACGAGGCCCTACGGAGAACCAGTCCAGAATTTAACTCTTTCGGCCGTAAAGGCCCTCGGCGGCGACAGGTTTATCTCGTCGAAGGGGGACAAGGTGCTTCTCCAGGTCGAGACCGTTTACAGGCCGACGGACAAAGAGGCCAGGGAGTTCGTGAAGGAGCTTAGGGCCTACGTCAGGGAGCTGGCGGAGAAGAACCCGAGGATTAGAGATGGCCTAGTTGGCGGTGGGGCGGCGCTCTCGATGGATCTAACGGACAGGATAAACGACATCTTCTGGCACAGGATAATCCCAGTCGCTCTGGTGCTGATGTTCCTCTCGCTCATCCCGACGCTCAAGGGACTACCGGCGGTTGCCTCCACAATGATCACCATATTCCTCGGCGTTATGACGAGCATCTGGGTCTCGACGTGGCTCTTCGAGAGGGTCTTCGGTCAGGATGTCATGTGGTTCCTGCCGCTCATGGTCTTCGTCGTGCTGATGGGAGTCGGCATAGACTACAACAGCTTCTACCTCGTCAAAGCCAGGGACGAGTTCGAGCGCAGAAAGCCCGACGAAGCACTCATAGTTGCAGCGGGAACCATGGACAAGCTCGTCATAGGCCTTTCGGTGGTTCTGGCGAGCACCTACGGAGCTTTGATGCTCAGCAGTACGTGGGGAACCAGGGAGATCGGCTTTGCATTAGCGGCTGGAATCCTGCTGACGGCTACGATGGCGGTCTACTTCATAGGCCCTGCCTTCATGAGCCTCTTCGGAGAGAAGGCCTGGTGGCCGCTGTTCAAGAACCACGGGGAAGGGAGGAAGTGATTTCCTTTCATATTTTTTCCGTTTTGGCTTCCTTTAGATTTTTAAGCCTCGCCTTCTAAATCCTCACGGTGGTGGTATGAAGCTTAAGGTCATCCTTGAGCCGCAGCCCGAAGGCGGATACGTGGCCTACGTCCCCGCTCTTCCCGGTTGCTTCAGCCAAGGCGAGACAAAGGAGGAGGCCCTGAAAAACATCAGAGAAGCTATAGAGCTGTACCTCGAAACCGTGGAGGAAAGGGAACTCAAGAGGGCCCAAAGGGAACTCCTGAAAAAACACCGTGAGAGCGCCGTGGTAGAGGTATCGGTATGAGCAAGCTCCCCCGCGATGTTTCTGGGACTGATGCAATAAAAGCCCTGAAAAAGGTGGGCTACCGGCCTGTTAGGCAGAAGGGTTCGCATGTGGTACTCGAAGGACGAGACGGAAGGCTGATCGTGGTTCCGATCCACAGAAGGCTAAAGACTGGCCTTTTGAGGGCGATAATCAGAGAAGCCGGGCTGGATGTTAGGGAATTTATTGAGCTCCTAGACGACCCTTAGCCTGTTTTGAGGTGATACAATGAAAAGAAAGCTCAAAATTTACATCCCAGGAATAAAGTTTCCCTCTATCTCAGTTACGGGTAACGCCTGCGCTTTAAACTGCGCCCACTGCGGTAGGCACTACTTAGAGGGCATGAGGAAGCCCGAGCGGAGAGAACTCTTGAACTACTGCCTCGACCTCGACAGGAAGGGCTACCTCGGCTGTCTGCTGAGCGGTGGGATGGATGGTCGTTTGAAGGTTCCCCTCGACTTCTACGCGGACGAGATAAAGGAGATAAAGCGAAGAACGAACCTAAAGCTCAACGCCCACGTTGGCTTTATCGACGAGGCCGACCTGGAATGGCTCCGCTGGGTTGATGTCGTTTCCCTCGACTTCGTGGGCGACGATGGTGTGATAAAGCGGGTCTACAAGATAGACAAAACAGTCAGGGACTATATCAGAATCCTAGATCTCCTCACAGAGAACGGAATCAAGGTTGCACCACACATAACCATCGGCCTGGACTTCGGGAGGATCCACTGGGAGTACAAGGCGATAGACATGCTGGTTGAGTATCCAATAGACGTCATCGTCTTGGACGTGCTCATTCCGACGAAAGGAACCGAGATGGAGGGCGTCCCAAAGCCTTCGGTGGAAGAGAGCCTCGACGTGGTTAGGTACGCTCGCGAGCGCTTCGAGGGCGAGCTGAGCATAGGCTGTATGCGCCCCCTCGGAAGATGGAGGCTCGACTTCGACAGGGGGGCGGTTTTGGCTGGCGTTGATAGGCTGACCAACCCCCCGAGGAAGGTGATAGAGTGGGCGAAAACGCTTAGAGAAGTAGAGATGATCTACGAGTGCTGCGTTATGTGATTCGTCCTACCGGAGTTTCCCAGGGCCTTAAGGAACTCCACGTAAGTTTTCCTCACCCTTTGGACGGACGTTATGCTGACCCACTCGTCGGAGCCGTGCCAGTTGCCCCCGATCGGCCCGAAGACGATCGTTGGCACGCCCAGATATGTTCCGAAGTAGTTGAAGTCCCCGACGCTTTTCCCGTAGGTTTTCTCTGGAGTCTTCCCCCAGAGAAGGGAGTACGTTTTCTCCAGGAGTGAAACGAAGCGGTTGTTTTCCCTGATGGCGTAGGGGAGCATGTCCGGGGTCGGGCGTGGGAACCTCTCTACCTCAAGCTCCCCCCTTACTCCAGCCCTTTCGGCGGCCTTCCTCAGCTCTCTGGCTACCCTCTCCCAATCCTCACCTATAACAACGTGCCTGTCCACAACGGCCTCCGCCACTTCAGGGACGCTTAGGCCATCGGCCTCCCCGTGCACGTAGAGGGTGCAGTATGAGCCCGATCCAAGTCTTCTGTGCTTCTTCGTCTTTATGCTGGGGAGGCGGGATAGGAGCTTTGAGAGCTCCTCTATCGCGTTTATTCCCTTTTCGGGACGTGCAGCGTGGGCCTTTTTCCCGCGCAGGCGCAGCTTTATGACGAACCTCCCCCTCGCGCCGAGCATCAGACTTTCGTTCGTTGGCTCCCCCACTAGGACTAGGTCGGCGTCCTTTACCTCCCTGCTCTCTATCAGCCGCCACGCCCCACGGGAATAGCCTTCTTCGTCGACGACCGCGGTGAAAACCACCGTTGGCCTCTTCCTCTTTGGGAGCAGGGACACCTCAACAAACGCGCTCATCAGGGCTGCAAGCCCACCCTTCATGTCGGCGCTTCCGAGGCCGTAGAACCTGTCCCCTTCTACCTCGCCCCACGGGTTGCGCGTCCACCCGTCCCCAGCTCCGACGGTGTCCATGTGTCCGTTCAGAACAACGGTGAGCTTCTTTCCTTTGATGCGGGAGATGACGTTGCTTCCAAAACCTTCAACCTCTTGGTACTTCACGGCGAGCCCGTATTCCTCTAGAAAAGACCCGATGAACTCCGAGATTTTTTTCTCGTTTCCAAAATGCGATGGTATTGAGACAAGTTCTTTTAATAACTCTACCTCCATGACACCCACCGTGGTAGAACTTAGAACTTAAAGTTTAAATGTCTTTCTAGGGTTTTCGGGGATTTCATTAGGAAATATCCAGTTGCCTTTTCACAACTCTGGGAAATTATCATCAAAAAGCGGTTATATTGGAGAGTTTACAATAAAACCTTGGATCGTTGTACAAACGATCGGAAATTGGAGATCCTCCATTCACATTCTCCTGCCCGCGTAGACGATCACCCTCAGCGAGGGGCCGTCCGTTTCGACCTTCACCCAGAACGAGTCCGATCGCTCCAGTGCCCCCCTGAGGTCGTCCTTCGTCAGGATGGTGTCGACTATCAACCGTGAGAACTCCCCGTGGGTCTGAGGGAGGTAGTAGTCCGCGTAGGCAGGAAAAACGCCCTCGAATATGGAAACCGATCGGTAGCCCCTCGGTGGGGAATCGGCTTTCTCAGAGCCTTCCAGAACTGGATTAGGTTTCAGGCTGGGATATTTCTCCCGGATCAGGGATACGATGCTCCACTCCAGCTTTCTAACGTCCTCGTAGCTCATGTTGTAGTCCTCGCTGAGGAAATCGGCCGGGCTTAGGGTTCCCAGGTACCTGACCTCCACCCTGCCGTTCTCCGAGTACACCCCGTAGAGATCGGCGTGGTCTATGTGGAGTCTCTTCCCGGTAACGTTTGCCCCGTAAACGGCCCAGTGTCTGTAGTAGGCGGCGAGATCCATGAGGGGTGGATGCTGGTCGGCCACGAGGTACTCGTCCTCCACCTTAATGGCCGCCGTCAGGTGTCCGACGTCGGAGTCGTTGAACTCTATCGCCAGGACGTAAACGGGGGAGTAGTTCATGGCCAGAAGGAGACCGGCTGTGAGGAGGCTGTAGTCCCCGCAGATGCCCTTTCCGGATCGGATAACCTCTGAGGGTGGCCGGAACTGGGGCTCGGTTCTCCCGTAGTCGTAGCTTACGTGCTCGTCTTCCCAGAGAAGGATGTTCCACGTGGACTCGACTAAATCCCTCCCTTTGAGTTTGGATGAAAGGTTCTCCAGAACCGCCGTTTCCCGGGGCTCGTTCAGGTACCTCTCAAAGGCCTCCTTCACGGGGTCGTTTATCCCCGTTAGGGCCCGGGTCTTTTCCTGGAGTGCCTCGATCTTCTCGACGACTACGTGGGGGAGGTATTCCCTTGAAAGCCTCGCGTCGTTGAAGGAAACGTCGAGGGTAACCCCTATCAAAAGGAGAACTAGAACCCAGGTGAGAACCTCTAGTACCTTTACAGCGCGCTTCATTGAAAAGGCCCCGAGAATTTGATTTCTGGTGGTCCCGCGGCCCGGATTTGAACCGGGGACCTGCGGATCTACAGTCCGCCGCCGCTCCCAGGCTAGGCTACCGCGGGACCCTACTGGGCAACCCGTTCCTTAGTGGCCGGGGTAGGTTTATAAATTTTTCTCCCGACCCCGGGACGGTGGGAGCATGAAGGTGTACGAGCCGGTCAACCTCGCTATGCCCCTTGCGAAGGAGCTCGGCGAGAGGATAATGGAGAGCGGTAGTTTGCCGGGCGGGGACGACGTGAGGAGGATTCTAAAGGGGATGGGACTTGAGGAGAGCTGCCTCGACCGCGGGGTGGCTTTGCTCAGGAGCGGGGAGGTTATGGCCATCGTCCTCCCCAGGGGGGAGGCCCTCGTGATCGACGTCATCTCCGCGAGCGGCGAGCTGAGCGATGCACTCGAGGTCATCGCGTACAGAGACAGGCAGCTCAACGCTTTCATAGTCGAGATACTGCCAGCTAACGACCTCGAATACGAGGGCAACATAGGTTTGGAGCCAGTTATAATCGACGCCGAGACACTGGAACTTAAGAGCAACCCAGTTCTCGGCCACTTTGAGGAAGACGACGAAGGCCCGTTCCTCGTCATCGACCGCGAGACCTACGAGCGCTGGAAGGGGAGCGGAAAGCTCGGTACATGCCCCGTCTGCGGCGGCGAGCTGGCCTGGAAGGGAGAGAGGGCATACTGTCGGGACTGCGGCTATGGAGTCAGGGTTAGAGGTAAGGTATAAGTACCGGCAGCCCGGAGAGTATGTTGGTGGGAGCATGATAGTTAAGTTCGACGTTTATTTTGACGGCGAGTACTGGTGTGCTCGGGGGATTGGGGAGGATATATTCACCCAGGGAAAAACACTGGATGAGCTCATGGAAAATCTCCGTGAGGCCGTTGAGCTGCATTTTGAGGAGGAAATCGAGAGGGGAGAGGAGATAATCGTCATGACACTTTCACAGTTCGAGGTGCCCCGCGTTGAGCAAACTGCCAGTAGTTAGCGGAGAAAAGCTGATAAAACTCCTGGAAAAACTCGGCTACAGGGTGGTGAGACAGAGGGGTAGCCACGTAAGGCTTGAGAAACAAACCCCCGTGGGAACCCACAAGATAACGGTTCCTTATCACGGGGAAATCGCCAAGGGCACCCTCAACGATATTCTGGGCAAGGTTTCCATCTGGAACGGGATCCCGAAGGATGAGCTCGTTGAAATGTTGAAGAAACTTTAGGGGTGAATCTTATGGCTCGGACGGTTAAGCGTCAGCTCGTTTTATACTCAAAGAAAGCCCACGAGCGCGGGTTGACTGCCGCCTTCGGCGGGAACCTGAGCATCAGGCAGGGAAAACTGGTCTTCATCAAAGCCACCGGAGCGGTCATGGACGACATGACGGCCGAACAGGTCGCTCTCATAGACATGGACGGACGGCAGCTCTCAGCCATAAGGCCCTCCTCGGAGTACCGCCTCCATTTGGCGGTTTACAGAAAGAGGCCGGACGTAAAAGCCATAGCCCACCTCCACCCGCCGTACGCGACGGTCGCGGCTACCCTGCTCGAAGACGAGGGGGAGCTGCCGATAATAACGCCCGAGGCGGAACTCTACCTCGGAAAAATACCCGTCGCGCCCTTCAGGCCGGCCGGGACTGAAGAGCTGGCCAGGGTCGTGGCGGAGGCCATTGGGGAATCGGACGCAGTTTTGATGGCAAAACACGGTATCGTAACCGTTGGAAAGAGCCTTAGGGAGGCATTCTACAAGGCCGAACTGGTTGAGGAGAGCGCGAAGCTGTGGTACCTGAGCAGGAAATGAGCGGAAAAACCAAAGGCTCACTTAACCTGCTCGAGGGCACCGAGGACCTCCCAGATGATAGTCCTCGTGTGCATCGGCATGTTCGGGTCCTCGCTTATCTCCTCAAGGATCGCTATGGCGTCGGCGGCCCTAACAGCGGGCTCCTTGCTCTCGTCGAGGAGAACCTCGATGGCCTGCTCGGCGGCGCGCCTTATGTTCCTCGGAACGACCGTGTCCTGGACGACCTGCTCCTTGAGAACCTGCACGATCTGCTGGATCAGCTCGCTCATCCTCTCACCCCCCACTTTTCTTAAGAATTGTTACTAAAATCTCCCCGTGTATTCTAAACTCGCCTCACTAAATAAGCTTTTCGGTCAATCGTCGAAACCTCCCTCGCCTCCGACTCTAGTACTCGACGCCCCTCCTCGCCAGGACGCCCCTCTGGTAGGGGTGCTTTATCTCCCTCATCTCGGTTACGTAGTCAGCTAGCCCAAAGAGTTCCTCCGGACAGTAGCGGCCCGTGAGGACCAGCTCCGTTTTCGGGGCCTTGTTCCTGATGAGCTCCTCCACCTCCTCTACGTCTAGCATCTTGAAGCCCAGGGCGACGCACACCTCGTCTAGGATCACGAGATCCCACTCGCCGCTCGAGACCACTTCTTTCGCGCGCTGAAGGGCTTTTTTAGTCGCCTCTATGTCGTCAGGTTCGGGCTTTCCGTGGACAAACTTTGGAAGGCCGAACGACTCTATTGCCGCCCCGCATTCTTCGATCTTCCTCTGCTCCCCATAGGCCCTAGGGGCCTTCATGAACTGTATAACCATGACTTTTCCGTCCGAACCCAGCATCCTGACGGCTAAGCCCAAAGCCGCCGTCGTCTTTCCCTTTCCGTTGCCCGTGTAGATGTGGACCAGACCGAGCTTCTCCCTCCACGTCATGTGCTCACCCTTGGATAATTGATCCATCACGTTAAAACGCTTCCGGACGCATGGTTTAAATATTCCCGTCGCGAACTGTCTACTATGGTTGAAGTAATCTCGTGGGGCTACTTCATCAGGGACCTCATAGTTCTCGTTCTCTCCGCTTCGATAGTCGTGATGCTGGTGTTCATGGCCAAGACCGCGAAGAGCAACATGGGGTTCAAGTATTTCTCCCGCGTCTTTGATATGCTCATCCTGGCGTTCACCCTGGTCTCGATTGCCCAGGTTATAGGCGTTCTCCTCAGGACGACGATCTTAGATTCGAACCAGACCTTCTACACCATCCGCTCGATCCTCCTCGTTGGAGGGGCCCTGTTCCTGTTCCTCTCCTCTTTCCTCACATACGTGCCCTTCGGCCGCGGCCGGTACATGATAGTCCCCATCGCCGTCGAACCCGCCGAGAACCTCCGTTACGGCGGCTACTGGGGCGATGTTGAGGAAGTCTACAGGGCTTTCCAGGTTCTCACCAAGCGCTTTCACCTTCCCGCGATCGCCGTGAGCCGCGAGCCGCCGGAGATGTTCCGCGGAAAGCTCGGCCTCAAGAGGGTGCCCGTGCTCTGGATCTCGAAGGTTGATGGCGAGGGGGCCGTAAATCCGACCCGCCTTCCCTACCTTCTGGAGCACCTCAGGGGCTTCCTCGAGGCCACCGACATGGACAAGGTCATCCTCATCGACTGCCTCGAGTACCTGATCCTTGAGAACGGGGACGACGCTATCCTGAAGTTCATAACCAGCCTTAAGGACTTAGCTTCACTGAACAGGGGGGTCCTCCTGATCGCGGTGGACAAAAACGCCGTCAGCGATAGGGTGTTCGCCTTCATAAGGTCGGAGCTTTCCGAGGTCTCGGGGCTCATGGAGGGCATTTCCACTTGAGGCCTTCCGTTGGCAAAAGTGAAGGATCAGGTGTTCAGGTGGCCGTCGAACTCCCTGCTCTTTTTGTACTCAGCGTAGCCTTTATCGAGCCTCTTAGCCACGTAGGGGCCGTTCTTCCTGTAGCCGAACTTTCTGTAGTACTCCCTGACTCCAACGCCGCTTATTACGAGCATCTTCTTCACGTCGAACTCCTCCCTCGCTATCCTCTCTGCCTCGCTCAAAAGCTCCCTTCCGTAGCCGCGGTGCTGCCACTCGTACTTCGGTTTGCCCCCTATCGGCACGAGCGGGCCGTAGACATGGAGCTCCCTCACTATCGCCGACGGACAGCAGTTTATCTCCTTCCTGTGAGCTTTTTCGCTCGGAATTCTTAACCTAAGAAAGCCTATGAGGATGTCGTTTTTCACGTCCTCAAAGCTCAGAAAGATTTCGTTTCCTCCGGCGGCATCGTAGTCCTCGCGGAGGAGCTTGATGTGCTCCACTTCAGGCTCGATTCCGAACTTCTCCATCTGGTGGCCGACTTCCCTAAAGCGTATTTCCCTCGGCCTTATACCGCGCTTAATCAGCTCGTTAAAGACGAGCTGGCCCAGGTTGGAGTGCTTGACGCCGGCAACGATGAGCTTGGCCGGGATGTCGCGCTGAATCCTCATGACGCGGACCCACTTAGGGAAGTGCCTGTAGGCCTCAACGAGCAGCTCAACGGCCTCTTCCGTCGTGTACGGGCGGTATTTGCCGGCCTTGTACCAGGCGTAGAGCGGCGCATCGGCCGTCACAAGCGTCGGGTATATCTTGAGCATGTCGGGCCTGAAGCGGGAATCCTCGAAGATGGCCTTAAACGTGTACAGATCCCTCTCGAAGTTGCTCCCCGGAAGACCTGGCATTATGTGGTAGTTGATCTTGAGGCCTGCATCCCTCAAAAGCTGGGTCGCCTTGACTATCTCCTCGACGCCGTGACCCCTCTTTGTCCTCTCGTGGATGAAGTTGAAGACCGTTTGAACGCCCAGCTCCACCCTCGTTGTTCCAAAGCGGAGCATCCTGTCTATCTGCCTCTCGAAGGCCCAGTCCGGGCGCGTCTCTATCGTCAGGCCAACCATTCTCACCCTTGCTCTCTCGTTCCTCCTCTGCTCGTCCTCAAGGTAGTAGTAGGGCTTCCTGTGGGTTTTAAGCCAGGCCTCCCTGAACTTTGGGTCTTCCTCAAAGATGGACTTATCTCTCTTGACTATCAGCCGTACGAGCTTCTCCTCGAGGTTTTCGATGTCTTTGAAATACGGAAAGTCGTTCATCGCCTTGAAGGCGCATTTTACGTACCACTCCTGGTAATCGAGGTCAACGGCTGGAAAAGTCCCTCCTTGGATTATCACCTCGACCTTGTCCACGTCGTGGCCTATGTCGGTTAGCTGCTTTAACCTGCGCATCATGATGATGTAAGGATGATAGGCACTCTGGACTGCACGAAGAGCAGAGGGCTCTTTGCCCGTGTAGCTCTGAGGGGAGCCGACGCTTGGCCCGCCGGGGCAGTAAATGCAGCGCCCGTGCGGGCAGGGAAAGGGCTTTGTCATCATTGCCACAACTGCCACGCCGCTTATGGTTCTGGTGGGCTTCCTCTTGAGCAGATCCCTAAAGCGCTCGCGCTCCCCCTCGGGGATGGCCTTTAAGATGTCGGAGTTGCCCGGAATCTTTGAGAGATGATACTTCCTGGAGACGGCTATCTTGTAGCGGTTGAGCTCTTCTCTGCTCTTTATCTCGCCGGCTAAGACAGCTCTCGCTATATCCTCAACTGCCCTCCTGAAGTTCTCGCCGTCCATATACCTCCCTCTCGACCCAACTTGCCAGGCGGTTTTAAAAGGGTTTGCCGGACATATTCAGTTAGTGAATAATTCACCAAGTGAATAGAGGTGAGAAGATGAACCGCGACGAACTCGTTTCATTCCTCGATGAGTACCTCCAGATTTCGGCCTACCCCGACAAGTCGAGCAACGGCCTGCAGGTCGAAGGGAAGGAAGAAGTTGGGCGCGTTGCCTTCGCCGTTGACACCACCCTAAAAACCATCGGGAGGGCCGTCAAAGAAAAGGCGGACATGCTCATCGTCCACCACGGCATGATCTGGGGCGGGCTGAACTACGTAACCGGAATACACTACAAAAGGCTTAAGGCCCTTATGGAGAGCGGTTTGAACCTCTACGTCGCTCACCTTCCGCTCGATGCCCACCCCGAGGTCGGAAACAACGTAGAACTGCTGAGACTGCTCGACTTGGAGCCGAAGGGCCCCTTCGGCGAGTACAGGGGCTTGAGCGTAGGCTTCTGGGGTGAGTTCGAAAAGCCCGAGCCGATAGAGAAGGTCGCGCAGACGTTGGCGGAGAAGCTCGACGCAACGGTAAAAACCTACGAGTTCGGGAAGAGGGAAATCAAAACGGTTGGAGCGGTCAGCGGGGCCGGAGCGTTCTCCCTGGAGGAGGCTTATCGGAAGGGGATAGACCTCCTGATAACCGGCGAATTTGGACACACCGACTACCTAACCGCCGTAGACCTTCCGCAGAGCGTCCTCGTTGCGGGTCACTACAAGACCGAGACGCTTGGAGTGAGGGCCCTTATGAGACTGCTGAAGGAGCGGTTTGACTTGGAGGTTTTCTTCATAGACGAGCCGACCGGCCTTTGATTTCTTTTTTCAGCGGGTTCCCGAAGGGGTCTATGAGGCCGGCCCGTATGAGGGATGAACTGATCTTCGGCCCGATCCTGCTCTTCACCAGCTTTATGGTGACTATGTCCAGGGGTTTCAATCCCCTCTCCTCCCGCGCCCTGTTGACGATTAATGCTCCCTTGTAGGTCTCCTCGCTCACGACTATGGCCTCAAGGCCCTTCATCCTGTCGGCAAAGCCTATAGCGGTATGGATCTTTATAACGCGGTAGTTGGAGTAGCCGTTGACCTCGAAGAACTTTAGGAGATCCCTGAGGCGGATCTCGTAGGGCAGAATCCTTTCGGCGTAGGGCTTGTCCTTTATCATCTCGTCCGAGGTTAGGCCGACGTAGACGTACTTCCCTACTTCAAAGGCCTTTCTCAGAAGGGCTTTGTGGCCGAGGTGGAGCCTGTCGAAGGTTCCCCCAACTACCACTTTTCTGTATGGCTTTTTCCCCATCCGGATCCCTCACAGGGGCTCGAACTCCCTCAAAAGGAGGGCCTTCTGCCTCTCGTCGAGGGCGTTCTCGTCCACGATGACTATTAGTGCGGCGCCGGCCGGGAGAAGGTGGTCCTTGAGGTTCACGAGGAACTTGAAGACGGAGGTGAAGTCGTTGTAGAGAAGGAGGTACTCGAGGCAGTCTATGAGCACCACGGACTCGGGGTTCTCGCGGACGAAGCTTATGGCCTGATCTTGGATCACGTGGAGCTTCGTCGGGGGCACGCCCCTGTCTGTGGCTTGGGTAACCCAAACCGGGGCTACGAAGTCCATCCCGCTGTATAGCTGGGGGTTCCTTGTGAAGGCGAGGGTCGGGAGCTTCAGGGATCTTATGAGGTTGAATATGTCCACCATCTTCGACTTGGAGCCGAAGGCCAAATAGGCACCCTTCAGACGGCTGTCTTGGGAGGTAGGTTTTGAAGTAACCGGAACGCGGGTTGGGAGGTACTTCCTCTCCAGAAGGAGCATGTAGTCGACCATTGTGTAGATGACCCCGAGGATTGAGATCCCGTAGAGTCCAACAAACAGGTTGTCCTGCTGGGGGACGTTCATAAAATCGGTTATCAGATCCAGTAACCTTCCTATGACTCCAAGGCCCAGGAATATCGTGGCGTTTCTGACGAAAGGCCTCAGCTCCGACGTGTACCTGTTCCACCTCTTGGCAAAAAACAGCCAGATGTAACCCATTGCTAGAAGGAGGACGATGTCATAGATCAAACGGACGTATGAAACGGTCAGCTCCATACAACTTCGACCTCGTCGGTCCTGAACTTCTGCTTCACAACGGTATCCTCTATTTTAAACCTTACCCCACCGCGGTACATCCTCAGTCCTGTGTAGGCTATCATGGCACCGTTGTCCCTGCAGAGGTCGTAGGGCGGGACGAAAAAGTCTACTCCCCTGTCCTCGGCCATTGTCCTGAGCATCTCGCGGAGCCTGTTGTTCGCTGCAACGCCCCCAACTAGCACAACCTCGTCCTTGCCCGTGTGCGCTATTGCCCTCTCAGTAACTTCGACCAAAGCGGAAAAGGCGGTCTCCTGGAAGGAGTAGGCCAGGTCCTCGACGCGGTACTTCCCGGTTCTGTACTTCCTGACAGCCTCAGTAAGGACCCCGGAGAAGCTCAAATCCATCCCCTTGACGGCGTAGGGGAGTTCAATGTAGCGCTCGCCCTTTTGAGCGAGCCTCTCAATCTTCGGCCCGCCCGGGAAGCCTATCCCCAGCTCGCGCGCAAAGGTGTCTATGGCGTTGCCTATGCCTATGTCCAGAGTTTCCCCGAACACGCGGTAGCGGCCGCCTTCCAAAGCCAGAACCTGCGTATTTCCGCCGCTCACGTACAGACCGACAGGATCCCTAACTCCGAACATTTTAGTGATTTCCACGTGGGCGATGCAGTGGTTCACCCCTACTATCGGCTTGTTGTGCCTTATCGCAAGGGCCCTCGCGGCCGTCGCTACTACACGGAGGGCCGGACCGAGGCCGGGCCCCTGTGAGAAGGCTATTACATCGACGTCTTCGAGCGTTATCCCTGCAGTTTTTAGGGCTTTTTTAAGCAGAGGCTTCAAAAGTCTCGCGTGATGCTCGGCGGCCTCCTTTGGGTGGATCCCGCCCCTCTCGGTGGTTAGGGTGTCGAATACGTTGGCCAGAACCTTCTCTTCAGTAACTACGCCGATGCCGAGCGTGTGGGCCGTTCCCTCAATCCCGAGAGCTATCATACGGGCCCCACTATCGAAAAGCCGTTAAAAAGGTTATCCCCTGGAGACGTTGAGATGATAGCTGAAATCCACGACCGGGAGGGGGTACATAAAGCCGTCGTCCCCGATGGTCTCGGCGTTGTCGCCGAGGAGGAACGAGACAACTTTGATTGTCTCAGTACGCTTTATCCCAATGTACGGTATGCCGTTCCAGCTCTTCCAGCCCAGCTCCCTTTCCTGATAGTCGAAAACCACCAGGGCGGCTATTAGAACCCCCGTCCCCTCGTTCTTCTGAAGTCCTTCGACTAGGGTCCCGTTGGTTGAAAGAACCGCTATGATCGTCTGGGGAATCGTGCTGTTTAGGGGCCTGACAGTTATCACGCCGAGGTAGCGGAATTTACCCGTGACGTTATCCGGGAGGTAGTCTGGGGTTCCGGAGCCCTTGATCAAGCCCTCCTGGAGGGAGTTTATATCCCAACGGACCAAAGGCTGCCCGCACCCTTGGTCGAGAATTCAACGACGCCACCGGCGGGATTTAACGCGTATTCGTATTTCCGAAGTCCCTTTTTGGATCGGTAGGTGAAGGAGACCTCGAAGACTTCCTCGCCCGTCGCTTTGCCGTGGGGAACGGTGTTGTTGAGGGCGAGCATACCCTGGGGCGGGGTCTGGTTCGAGGCGTTGAAAAGGGAGTACCACAGGTAAACCCTGATGTCCTTTATGGCCTCTCGGCCGCCAACGCTTGGAAACGAGAAGACTATGAAGTTGGGCACCCTCTTCCCGGGAGCGTACTCTAGGAAGGCATCGTACCTCACCGGTATTCTTGAATCTCCCAGATATTTCTCCTCCCACCCAAAGGCAGGATTGACCTCATGGTCCCGTATTACATCAAAGGGGGCAATCGTGGGATGAACGGCGGAGTTCGCGTACGCTACATAAAAGCCGCCGGCGAGGCAGGTGAGGATCACGAGGACTATGAGCATTGACGTAGCCTTTTTCATCCCACCACCAATACTCTTCACCCGTGCACGGATTATAAACTTTTTGTAGTATTTCCCTGAACTGCAGGCTTTTTAAACTCTGGGGCGGTGGAAGTAACATGCGTGTCATCGGGGTCATAAGGAACTCAAGGCGCGAGAGGCTCAGCAGGGAGGAGTTCGAGGAGCTTCTGGAGAGCGCGGGCTACGAAGTGCTGGCTGTGGTCGAGCAGAACAGGAATGAACACCCGCGGTACAACATCGGAAGGGGAAAGCTCGAGGAGCTAAAGGAGCTCGTTAGAGAACTGAAGCCGGACAAAGTTGTCTTCGCCAACAAGTTAACGCCAAGCCAGGCCTACAACCTCTGGAAGGAACTTAGGGTTGACGTCATCGACCGCTGGCAGCTCGTCCTTGAGATATTCGAGAAGAGGGCGCACTCAAAGGAGGCCAAGCTCCAGGTCGAGCTCGCCTCGCTCCAGTATGAGGTGCCCTTGGTGAAGGAGGCGATAAGGAGGATAAAGCTCGGAGACAGGGCGGGATTCAAGGGTATGGGTGAGTATCAAACGCAGCAGTACCTCAAACACATCCGTTACAGGATGGGAAAGATAAGGAAGGAGCTTGAGAAGGTCAAGGCCGACAGGGAGGTCAAGAGGAAGAGGAGGGAGGAGCTGGGCTTTATCCTCGTTGCCCTAGCGGGCTACACCAACGCGGGGAAGTCAACGCTCCTAAACGCCCTGGCGGGAGAGGAGGTTGAGGCGAGGCGGCAGATGTTCACCACCCTGGACACAACCACCAGGAGGTTCAAACTCGGCAGGAAGAGGGTTCTTGTTACCGACACGGTTGGCTTCATAGACAACCTGCCGCCCTTCATCGTAGAGGCCTTCCACTCGACCCTTGAGGAGATAGTCAAGGCCGACGTCGTCCTGCTCGTCCTCGACGTCAGCGAGCCCTGGGGTGAGATCAGGAGGAAGTTTCTGGCCTCGCTGAGGGTTCTGAGGGAGCTTAAGGCCCTGGACAAGCCCACGGTGGTTGTTCTCAACAAGATCGACCTCACCTCTGGGGAGGACGTTGGGGAGAAGAGGAGGAGAATAATCGAGCTGACAGGTGAAGCGGCTCCCAACGTCAAGGCGGTCGTCGGCATCTCGGCGAAACTCGGCATACTCGACGAGCTCTACCGCGCCCTGGAGGAACTGATCCCAAGCCTCCCAAAATACAGGAGGTTCAGGGTGGTCGTGCCTCCGGAGGCTGACGTTGGAAAAGTTCTGGGTCTCCTCGAGTCCATAGGGGAGGTTCTGGACGTCTCCTACGGAGAGGAGACCCTGGTTGACGCCCTCGTCCAGGTGGGGATGATAAAGGAGCTAACCAAGCTTGGGGTGAGGATAGAGCACCCATCAGGCGAGGCCAACGGCGTGGAAGAGCCTGAAGATTACGAGTGAAATTACGACCGCCACCGTCGGGGTGGCAACCCATCCGAAGAGGATGTCCTTTATGATCCTCCTGTCCACGCTCTGCCCCGTTGCGAGGCCAACCCCTACAACTCCGCCCACGATGGCCTGGCTCGAACTCACAGGGAGGCCGATGAGGTTGGCGAGGCTCACGGAGATCGCCGATCCAAACTGAGCCGCGAAGGCCGAGACCGGCCCGAGGGAGGTTATCTTCTTTCCGACAGTGTGCATGACGGCGTAGCTGAAGGTCAGGGCCCCCATGGCCAGGCTCAGGGCCACGAGGATTCCTGCGACCTTGGGCTCGAGGAAGCCCGCCCCCACTATGGGGCCCGAGGCGTTGGCGACTTCGTTCGTCCCGAAGTTGAAGGCCATGTAAGATCCCCCGAGGATGGCCAGGGCCTTGTAGAGCTTCTCAATCGTTGAGATCGTCTTGATGTGGGATATAACCCACCCGTAGAACTTGTAGAGGATCGCCGCGAGGATCCCTGAGAGCACGGGGGAGAAGACCCAGGCCCCGGCTATCTTCGCCATCGTGCTCCAGTTGACGGGGGCGCTTATGCTGAGCCCGACGCCGAGGACGCCTCCGACTATGGCCTGCGTTGTCGAGACCGGCAGTCCCTTGACAGTGGCTATGGTAACCCATACACCTGCCGAGAGGAGCGCTATAGCTGCCAGCTCCACCGTCAGGTACCCCGGGGGGACTATCCCCTTCCCCACAGTCTTCATCACCTTGTATCCCCTCAGGTAGGCCCCCATGAGGGTGAAGATGGCTATCGTGAGGGTAGCCTGTCTGAGGCTCAGGATCCCGGCCCCGACTGCCGTACCCATGGCGTTGGCCGAGTCGTTCGAGCCTATGTTCCACGCGATGTAGAAGGCCACTGCCACCATCGCTATTCCAACCGCCTCCATGCCACTCCCCCCGGCTATATAGTCTATATGGGGGTGGGTAGTCTATTTAAATTTTTTCGAAGTTTCTTCGTGAATTCCTGCTTTTAACAAACCATCGGCGCCCTCTTGTGTTCACGATTACCCAAAGGCACCTGCCGAGGGAAGCTTAAGCCAATACCGAAAGGCAAATAAATGTAACGGTTGAAGCCACATTGAAAAACCTCAAGGAGGCAGGAAGTATGATCGAGATACGTTTTCACGGTAGGGGTGGACAGGGTGCCGTTACCGCCGCGAACATTCTAGCTTCGTCAGCGTTCAAGGAAGGAAAGTACGTCCAGGCGTTCCCGTTCTTCGGTGTCGAGAGGCGTGGTGCCCCGGTCACCGCCTTCACAAGGATAGACGAGAAGCCGATAAGGATAAAGACCCAGATCTACGAGCCGGACATAGTCGTCGTCCTCGACCCATCGCTCCTTGACACCGTCGACGTTACCGCCGGTCTCAAGGACGGTGGAATAGTCATCGTCAACACGGAGAAGAGCAAGGAGGAGGTCCTCGAGAAGCTCAAGAAGAAGCCCGGCAAACTGGCCCTAGTCGACGCAACCGGCATAGCCCTCGACGTCCTCGGCCTGCCGATCACCAACACGGCCATCCTCGGTGCGGTGGCAAAGGCCGCGGGAGTCGTCAAGCTCGAGAGCGTGCAGGAGGCCATCAAGGAGACCTTCTCTGGAGCGCTCGGCGAGAAGAACGCCAAGGCCGCTGAAGAGGCCTTCAACAAGACCGTCGTTTACGAGCTCTGATTTTCCGCTTTAATCCTTATTCCTTGAGAGGAGGGGAGGAGTTTGAACACGTTGTTTGGAGAAAAGAAAGCGGAGGCAAAAAAACTGGTGTTTACCTCCGTTGAGCAGTACCCCGAGGCCCCGATAAGCCTTGGGACTACCTTGAGCAACTTCACCGGCGACTGGAGGACGTTCATCCCCGTTGTCGACGACGACAAGTGCGTCAAGTGCTACATCTGCTGGAAGTTCTGCCCGGAGCCGGCAATATACATCCGCGAGGACGGCTACATAGGCATAGACTACGACTACTGTAAGGGCTGCGGCATCTGCGCGAACGAGTGCCCGACCAAGGCGATAACGATGGAGAAAGAGGAGAAGTGAGGTGTTGGTTATGGAGTACAAGCCCATTAGGAAGGTTGTGAGCGGAAACTACGCGGCCGCTTACGCGGTCAAGCACGCCCGCGTCCAGGTCGTTGCCGCTTATCCCATCACACCTCAGACGAGCATCATCGAGAAGATAGCCGAGTTCATAGCCAACGGCGAGGCCGACATCCAGTACGTTCCAGTTGAGAGCGAGCACTCGGCCATGGCCGCGACCATAGGTGCCTCCGCCACGGGTGCGAGGGCCTTCACGGCAACAGCTGCCCAGGGTCTCGCTTTGATGCACGAGATGCTCCACTGGGCGAGCGGAGCGAGATTACCGATAGTCATGGTCGACGTCAACCGTGCCATGGCTCCCCCGTGGAGCGTCTGGGACGACCAGACAGATTCGCTTGCCCAGCGCGACACCGGCTGGATGCAGTTCTACGCCGAGAACAACCAGGAGGTTTACGACGGCGTCCTCATGTCCTACAAAATAGCCGAAACTGTGAACGTCCCGATAATGGTCATCGAGAGCGCGTTCATACTGAGCCACACCTACGACGTCGTTGAGATGATCCCGCAGGAGCTCGTCGACGAGTTCCTCCCGCCGAGGAAGCCGCTCTACACCCTCACCGACTTCGACAACCCCGTTGCCGTCGGTGCCCTAGCGACTCCGGCCGACTACTACGAGTTCCGCTACAAGCTCGCCAAGGCCCACGAAGAGGCCAAGAAGGTGATCAAGGAAGTGGGCAAGGAGTTCGGCGAGCGCTTTGGCAGGGACTACAGCAGCATGATCGAGACCGGCTACATCGACGATGCCGACTTCGTTTTCATGGGCATGGGCTCGCTCATGGGAACCGTCAAGCAGGCCGTTGACATCCTCAGGGAGGAGGGCTACAAGGTCGGCTACGCCAAGGTGAGGTGGTTCCGCCCGTTCCCGAAGGAGGAGCTCATTGAGATAGCCGAGAGCGTTAAGGGCATAGCCGTCCTCGACAGGAACTTCTCCTTCGGCCAGGAGGGCATACTCTTCAACGAGGCCAAGGGCGCGCTCTACAACACCGGCGCGAGGCCCCTCATGAAGAACTACATAGTCGGCCTCGGCGGCAGGGACTTCACGGTTCCGGACGTCAAGGCGATAGCCGAGAACATGAAGGCCATCATCGAGAAGGGCGAGCTTGATAGAGAGGTGGAGTGGTACCACCTTAAGAGGTGAGAAAGATGGAGATCCCCGAGAGCGTTAAGAAAAGGCTTACCCTGCCGGCGGAGGAGCACTTCTACGCCGGTCACACAGCCTGCCAGGGCTGTGGCGCATCACTCGGACTGCGCTACGTCCTCAAGGCCTACGGAAAGAAGACGATCTTTACCATACCTGCCTGCTGTTCGACCATCATAGCCGGTGCCTGGCCCTACAACACCCTCGACGCGAACCTCTTCCACACCGCCTTTGAGACGACCGGCGCCGTTATGAGCGGAATTGAAGCTGCTCTGAAGGCCCTTGGCTACAAGGTCAAGGGAGAAGACGGTGTCATGGTCGTCGGCTGGGCCGGCGACGGCGGTACGGCTGACATAGGCCTGCAGGCCTTGAGCGGCTTCCTCGAGAGGGGCCACGATGCCGTCTACATCATGTACGACAACGAGGCCTACATGAACACTGGAATCCAGAGGAGCGGTTCGACCCCCTACGGAGCCTGGACGACCAACACGCCGGGAGGAAAGAGGCACTTCTTAGAAAAGCGGCACAAGAAGAAGGTCATCGACATCGTCATAGCCCACGAGATCCCCTACGCCGCTACCGCTAGCATCGCCTATCCAGAGGACTTCATAAGGAAGCTCAAGAAGGCCCAGAAGATACCCGGCCCGAGCTTCATCCAGCTCTTCGCGCCGTGCCCGACCGGGTGGAGAAGCCCGACCGACAAGAGCATCGAGATAGCCCGCTTAGCGGTTCAGACAGCCTACTTCCCGCTCTTCGAGTACGAGAACGGTAAGTACAGGATAAACATGCCCTCGACGAAGAAGGAGCCGAAGCCGATAGAGGAGTTCCTCAAGTACCAGGGCCGCTTCAAGTACATGACCAAGGAGGACATCGAGACCCTCCAGCAGTGGGTCAACCGCGAGTGGGAGAAGCTCAAGAAGCTCGCCGAGGTCTTCGGCTGAGCTTTTTATCTTTGAAAAAGTTTAAGTGTGGATCTGATAACTCACCCGAGGTGATACATATGGCCGAGAGCCCGTTTAAGGCCGACATCGAGAGGGTTCAGAAGGAGTATAGCGAAAAGATGACCCCTGGAGCGATAGCAACAATACCGGGAAGCAGCGTTATAAACAAGACCGGTTCGTGGAGAGTTTTCATGCCGGAGTTCAACAGGGACAAGTGCGTCCGCTGCTACCTCTGCTACATCTACTGCCCTGAGCCGGCTATCTACCTCGACGAGGAGAACTACCCGGTCTTCGACTACGACTACTGTAAGGGTTGCGGCATCTGCGCGAACGAGTGCCCGACCGATGCAATAGTAATGGTTAGGGAGACCAAGTGAGGTGGTGAAAGATGCCGATAAGGACCGTTATGAAGGCCAACGAGGCGGCCGCCTGGGCCGCTAAGCTCGCCAAGCCGAAGGTTATAGCCGCGTTCCCCATCACTCCCTCGACGCTAGTTCCGGAGAAGATAAGTGAGTTCGTCGCCGACGGCGAACTCGACGCCGAGTTCATCAAGGTCGAGAGCGAGCACTCCGCTATCTCGGCCTGTGTCGGTGCCTCAGCAGCTGGCGTCAGAACCTTCACTGCCACAGCTTCCCAGGGTCTGGCTTTGATGCACGAGGTACTCTTCATAGCCGCGGGCATGAGGCTTCCCATAGTCATCGCCGTCGGAAACCGTGCCCTTTCCGCGCCGATAAACATCTGGAACGACTGGCAGGACACCATAAGCGAGCGCGACACCGGATGGCTTCAGTTCTACGCCGAGAACAACCAAGAAGCTTTAGATCTCATCCTGATAGCCTTCAAGGTCGCCGAGGACGAGAGGGTTCTCCTTCCGGCAATGGTCGGCTTCGACGCGTTCATCCTCACCCACACGGTCGAGCCCGTCGAGATTCCCGACCAGGAGGTAGTTGACGAGTTCCTCGGCGAGTACGAGCCGAAGCACGCCTACCTCGACCCCGCTAAACCGATAACCCAGGGTACCTTAGCGTTCCCAGCCCACTACATGGAGGCTAGATACACCGTCTGGGAGGCCAACGAGAACGCCAAGAAGGTCATCGACGAGGTCTTTAAGGAGTTCGCGAAGAAGTTCGGCAGGAAGTACAGCAAGATCGAGGAGTACAGAACTGACGAGGCGGAGATAATCTTCGTCACCATGGGCTCCCTAGCGGGAACCGTCAAGGACTACGTCGACAGCCTCCGCGAGAAGGGCATTAAAGCTGGAGCCGCCAAGCTCACCGTTTACCGCCCGTTCCCGACCGAGGAGGTCAGGGAGCTCGCGAAGAAGGCCAAGGTTCTCGCTCTGCTCGAGAAGAACGTCACCTTCAGCGTCGGCGGAGCCCTCTTCCAGGACTTCAGCAGGGCTCTGGTAAACCAGAAGGAGAAGCCGATACTCGTTGACTTCATCCTAGGCCTCGGTGGCAGGGACGTTACCTTCAAGGATCTCGACGAGGCTTTAGCGATAGCCCAGAAGGCCCTCAACGGTGAGGAGTTTAGCGAGGTTAACTGGATAGGCCTGAGGAAGGAGATACTGTGAGGTGAGGAAGATGGCCGTTAGAAAGCCCCCGATTACCACTCGCGAGTACTGGGCGCCGGGCCACGCCGCCTGTGCCGGCTGTGGCTGTGCTACCGCTCTTAAACTAGCCACCAAGGCCTTCAGCGAGGCCATGGAGGAGAAGTACGGTGATCCGAACGCCTTCGCAATAGCCCAGGCCACCGGATGTATGGAGGTCGTCTCAGCCGTCTTCCCGTACACCGCCTGGAAGGCCCCGTGGGTTCACGTGGCTTTTGAGAACGCCGCCGCTGCAGCCAGCGGTGTTGAAGCGGCGTGGAAGAAGCTCGGAAGGAAGGGCAAGATATTAGCTATAGGCGGTGACGGTGGAACCGCCGACATAGGCATGCAGGCCCTCAGCGGTATGCTCGAGAGGAGGCACAACGTGGTCTATTTGATGTACGACAACGAGGCCTACATGAACACCGGAATCCAGCGCTCAAGCTCAACCCCCTACGGAGCTTGGACCACCACCTCACCACCCGGCAAGTACTCCATCGGTGAGGACAAGCCCAAGAAGTGGGTGGCTCTTATAGCAGCTGCCCACCAGATACCCTACGTCGCCACCGCGAGCATAGGCAACCCCTTCGACTTCGTCAAGAAGATGAAGAAGGCAGCTAAACTCGACGGCCCGGCCTTCGTGCAGGTCCACTGCACCTGCCCGACCGGCTGGAAGAGCCCGCTCGAGAAGGGCGTTGAGATAGCTCGCCTTGCCATCGAGACCGGTGTCTGGCCTCTCTTCGAGATCGAGAACGGCGACTTCTTCAACATCAAGATACAGGCACCGGGAGGAGGGGCAAAGGTCAAGCGCGAGGGAGGAAGGGTTGTCGCCATCGAGTTCAAGAAGCCCATCGAGGAGTACCTCAAGCTCCAGGGCAGGTTCAAGCACCTCTTCAAGAGGCCCGAGGCAATAGACGAGATGCGCGAGCAGATCAAGGCCATGTGGAAGGTTCTCGGCGTCGACGTCACCCTCCCGAAGCCGGAGGAGTGACTTGTTCTCTTTTTTCCCTTAGTTTGGCAAAGATAGGGAGAAGAGACCGTCAGAACAGCGCCCCGTACTTGTAGAATATCTGGCAGGTTCCCTCGTAGGATACCATGCATGGGCCCACCGGGCTCCTGGGCGTGCACGTCTTTCCGAAGTGCGGGCAGTCGGTAGGCAGGGCCAGCCCCCTCAACACTGCCCCGCAGAGACAGCCCTTTTCGAGGTCCGGAAGTTTGGGCACCTCCGGGTCGTAGTAGGTCCTTATCTCAAGCTCCTTCCACTCCTTCCTCAGTTCGAGGCCGCTTTTTGGAATGACTCCAAGTGCGCGCCACTTCGCATCTTTGACCTCGAAGAACTTCTCTATGAGGTCCTGGGCCCTTACGTTGCCCTCGTACCTGACAACGCGGGTGTACTCGTTTAGTATCTTGGCCTCTCCTTTCTTCACCATCCTGATGAGCATGAGAATAGCAATGAGCACATCAACGGGCTCGAAGCCCGCTATAACCTGGGGAATACCGTAGTCCTCGCTCAGGTACTCCCAGCCCCTCACGCCTATGATGGTCGAGACGTGGCCGGGGTCGATGAGGCCGTGGAAGCGGGTCCCCTGTTTTATGAGGACTTCAACGGCCGGCGGAGTTAGGCGGTGGACGGAGTAGATCCTGAAGTTCTCCAGTTCCTCATCCACGACCGCGTTGAGCATCGCGGCGGCTGGAGCTGTTGTCGTCTCGAAGCCGGGGCTGAAGTGGACCACAGTTCTGTTCGGGTTCTCCTTCGCTATCTTGTAGGTGTCGAAGATCGAATAGACTATCCTGACGTCGTAGCCCTCGCTCCTCATGTCGGCAAAGCTGCCCAGCGGCGTGGGGATCTTGTACATGTCGCCGAAGGTCGTTAGGATCATCCTCTCGCCTTCCTCGTAGGCCCGCTTCATTATCTCGCGCATCTTGACTATGTCCTCGACGGGGGTTATGCAGACCGGGCAGCCGGGTCCGCTGACGATCTTAACGTTCTCGGGCAGGAGCGAGCGGATTCCTGATCTGGTTACCGTGTCCTCGTGGGTCCCGCAGACGTGCATGAAGCGGAGCTCTTCGAGGCCTTTGGCCTCCTCGCGTATCTCCTTGAGTACCCTCTGGGCCATCTCCTTATCCTTGAAAACCTCCAGCGGCTCCATCCTCAACCCTCCAAGGCCCTCTCTACTTCGGCCCATGCCTCGAGTATCTCAAGGGCGCGCTTCTCATCGAGCCGCTCTATCGCAAAGCCCGTGTGAACTATAACGTAATCGCCCACTGCGACGTCTGGGAGTAGGTCGAGGCGGACTTCCCTCTTAACACCGCCGAAATCAACTATTGCCGTTTTTCCTTCGATCTCGATGATCTTCCCCGGAACGGCCAGGCACATTTTCTCCCACCTGTGACTAGTTCTCGCGGCCCTTTTTAGGGATTTTTTAAACCTACGGTTTGAAACCGCAAACCTAAAAACCCCGAACCCAAACCCCGAACATGCTCTCCGCGGTTCTGGCTGGTGGCTCGGGAAAGCGCTTCGGCGGGGACAAGCTCCTCTTCAGGGTCTCCGGAAAGCCCCTTATCCTCCATACAATCGAGAGGCTTGAATCTGCCGACAGGATAGACGAGGTCGTGATAGTGGCCTCTCCCCGGAACGCTGGAAAGCTGGAGAAACTCGGCTATGAAGTTGTAGTTGACGGGCTCTCCGTCGGACCTATCGGGGGAATCTATACGGCCCTCTCCCTCGGCGACGCCTTCGTCGCTGCCGGAGACATGCCCCTCCTCGTTCCGGAGTTCGTTGATTTTATAGTCAAGCGCTTTAAGACGGCCAAAAAACATGTTTGCGTTCCCCGCTGGAGCAACGGCTACCTCGAACCCCTCCATGCGGCTTATTCTGCCGATTTTAAGGACTTCCTTGAGGAAAAGATTGAGGCCGGCCAGTATGCCATAAACCGCGCGATAAGGGAGAGCAAAGCATGCTACATCGAAATCGAAAGCCTTCCTGCGGAGTGGCGCGGGAGCTTCTTCAACGTTAACACGAGGAAGGATTTGAGAAAGATTGGGAGAAACCTCTGAACCTTATTTCTGATTGTTCATGCCTAGGATCCCCGCGAGTAGCTCAGCGAGCCTCTCCGCCCTCTCCTTTATCAGTTCGCTCGGCTCCTCAAAGAGGCCGGTTGAACCTGGCTGGCATCCTATCAGCACGAAATCCGCGCTGATCTGCGTCTTGAGGTATCCCACGAGCACCCTCAGAGGAAGGCCGTGGGTCGAGACCGCGTCACCGAGGGTCCCCTCCGGGTCGGTGATGATCAGCTCACCCCTTTCACCCTCAAAGTCAACCGCGTCCACAAATACCACCAGCTCCGGCTTAAAAGCCGTGATCTTCCCTGCGTGACTCTCCGGCACCTCGCCGCAGTTCAGAACGAGGACGTCTGGATTGTCGAGGAGCTCCTTGAGCCTCTCAACGACGAGGACGCCGAAGGCGTCGTCCCCGCGGATGTCGTTCCCGATGCCGCAGATCACGATCCGCTTTTTCCCTTCAAAGATTTCTTCGAGGGCGTTCATGGTTATACTCTCCTTTCAGGCATTTGCCAGCTTAATCCATCTCACCAGCGGATTTGAGTATGACGTCAACAACCTCGTTTGAAATCCTGAAGCCCTTCTCCACAAGTTCCATTAGGGGAGGTTTCACCTCTTTTATGACTCCTCTCCTCTTTGCGAGCAGTAGAAGGCCCGCCGTTCCAATTACTCTAACCCCGAGCTTTCGTGCAATCTTCCTGGCCTTGAGGTCGTCAAGGATTAGAAAATCGGCGTTAAGTTCAATTGCAAGGGCTATTGCCTCGGACTCACCGTCTCCAAGGGACTCTAAAAGGACCTGGATGAGAAGCCTGTTCTCCGGAGCCTTAACGGTTATCCACTCAGGAAGTTCTTCCCCGAATTCTCTCCCTACTGCCGGCGGAACTACGACTTCGCCAAAAACATCGCGAAGAATTTCAAGCTGTCCAATGTTGGAAAGTCCAATCAACGGACTTGTGTTAGAAACCACTTTCATTCCAGACCCTCTATGAGCCTTATGTCCTCCTCGGCCTCTTCCCGTGTGTAGTTTATCGGAACGTTCCTCTTTCTCAGTTCGTAAAGGAACTCCCTCACGCTCAAGTTAGCGAGCTGAGAAGCCTTCCCGAGGCTTACCTTTCCCTCGCGATAGAGTTCAATGGCGGCAAGAAGAATTAGCTCCCTCTCCGACTCGGGACCAAGGAACTCGCGGAATTCTCTGAAAGTTACGCTCTCCATACTCCCACCAAGGCGAAGTTTTGTGCGGAAATTTATAGGGATTTCGCATGTTGGAATGAAAGCAAATTAGTGAAATGCCTCAAATCCTCTCAAGCACGAACTCCAAAACTTTTCTTGCCGTCTCTATCGCCTCAGCGGCAATCTCCTTGGGGACAGTGTAGTAGCTCGGATATCTAACTTCAACGGCAAAATCCGAGAGGTAGTGAGCGTTCATATCGTAGAGCCTTTCAAAAGAGGGGTCTATCTCCTTGCAGAGTTCAATCAGGTAAGCGATGTCGTGGGTTCTGGGAACTGGTTTGCTTGCCTTCACGAGAAAAGCCTTCAGGAACTCTGAGATCGTCCTCGCCTTTGCTTATCCACCTCTCGTAGCTCATACCCTTATTCCCTCCGAGAGGGCATAGCGGTAGATGTAGCCCGGGTCGTTTTTGAGTCTATCAAGTTTCTCTCTGGATATTATGAGAACGTCAATGGGCATCCCCCTCTTTGCAAGCCTCTTCCTGACCTCCCCGCTGAGGCGGAGGCGCTCCCGCCAGTCGAGGTCTCTCTTGGTAACTATGAGGATGTCCCAGTCGCTGTCCTTTCTAAAATCCCCCCTTGCGCGGGAGCCGAAGAGAATAACCTCCTCTAACCTCACCTCAAGCTCTCTGCAGACCTCGACGACAGTTGTCTTGATGAGTTCTCTTCTATTCATCCCTCAGCCCTCAGGAATAAATTTGAAGAACTGGAAAAAACCCTTTCGCTCAGAGTTTCCCCGCTATCTCCCTTATCTTCCCCGCGAACTCCGTTTTCATCAGCTCGTCAACGTTTCCGATCTTCGCATCGAGCTCCGGGTAAAACGGTATCCCTCCGAGGTAGGGGATTCCGAACCTCTTCGCCAAAGCCTCAACGTCCTTCTCGTCGTCGAGTTGCTCCGAATGGAGTTTCATGTTCTCGACGATCCCAATGACGCTGTGTCCCTCTTCCTTCAGGAGCTCTATGAGCTTCCTTACGACGTTGAGGGCGAGCTTTGATGGTGTCGCGACGACGAGGAACTCGCCGCGCTTGAGGAAGCGGAGGGCATCGAGGAGCTGGTCGCCGAGGCCGGGCGGCATGTCGATGATGAGGTAGTCAAGCTCGTCCCAGCGGGTTATCGTGAGCAGTTCTATGAGAGCATCGCTTATCTCCTTCCCGCGGAGCGGCGTTGGCCTGTCCTCGGTGTAGTAGGCTATCGTCATGAACTTGATTCCGTGAACCGTGTGCGGGACAACGCCCCTGTCCTCCTCTGGGAACTCCTTGGGCTCGAAGCCGAGGATGACGTGGTCGCTGGCCCCGTGGAAGTCGAGGTCCAGCAATCCTACCTTGTAGCCCTTCTCGGCTAGGGCTAATGTGAGGGTAGTTGAAACGAGCGACTTTCCAACTCCACCCTTCCCGCTGACGACGGGAATGATCCTCTTAACGTTCTCAAGTCTCGCGTTTATCGCTATCTCACGCGGGTCTATTCCGGCAATCATGCCTCTCCCTCCTTCTCTATCATTATCCCGGCGACGTAGACGCCCCTGCCCTGGACGACCTCAAAGTCGTGGCTCCCGCACTTTGGGCAGGCCAAAAACGCGTGCACCACCTCGGGAATGAAGTGTATGTCCTCCTTAATGCGCTCGTCGAACTTATCTTTTACTTCCTTGAGCTTCCAGATGTGGCCGCAGTTTCTGCACTTGAAGACGGCCTCTTCCTCCTCGAAGATTATCTCAGCTCCTTCCGCCATTGTTCCTGCGAAGAGCTGCTCCATGGCAAACTTAACGATGTCCTCCGCTACGTCCTGGAGTTCTCCGAGGACAACCTTGACGCCCTTGACGCGCTTTGCCCCCTCCCTCTGGGCGTAGTCGAGAACGGTTCTCACTATGGCATCAGCCAGTGCCCACTCGTGCATGGTATCACCGGAATATGTTGAGGGTGCTACCTTAAAAAGGGTGGAGTTGAAAACCATACGTTGAACTCAACGCTTCAGGTGGTGACCATGGGCGTTGTTCGCTTCGGCGTTTCGGTTCCCGAGGAGCTGCTTGAGAGGTTCGACAGGATCATCGAGGAGAAGGGCTACGTCAACAGGAGCGAGGCCATAAGGGACATGATGCGCGACTTCATAGTCAGGCACGAGTGGGAGGAAGGCGATGCTGAAGTTGCTGGAACCATAACCCTGCTCTACAACCACGACGAGGCCGATGTCGTTAAAGAACTCCTCGACATGCAGCATGACTACCTTGATGAGATAGTTTCGAGCCTCCACGTCCACATGGACGAGCACAACTGCCTCGAGGTCGTTATCGTCCGGGGTAAGGCGAACAGGATAAAGGAGATAGCGGACAGGCTTCTGAGCCTGAAAGGGGTAAAGCACGGCAAGCTCGTGATGACGTGCACGGGAAGGGAGCTGGTCTGAGGTTTGTCCTGAGGCGGATCTTGTTTTCTCCATCTGGATTCTTCCCTGATTGATGTTTGAAACCTACGGTTCATAACACCAAATTCTAGAAATGATTAAAAAGCGTGCTACTTTATCTAGAGATGGTGATACCATGCTCACGCTCAACAGACTCGTCGAAGAGAGGGACGCCGAAGGAATCCTCGAGTACGCGAGGGAGTTCCACGGGCACGTCTGTCCATACCTCGCGCTCGGCATAAGGGCCTCCCTCCTGGCGATGGAGGAACTCGGCGTTGGAAGGCTCGACTACTCCGGCAGCGTTGACGAGAGCATTCTCGCGATAGTCGAGGTGAACAGCTGCTTCACCGACGGCGTGCAAGTTACGACGGGCTGCACCCTCGGGAACAACTCGCTGGTTTACCTCGACCTCGGAAAAACCGCTTTGACTCTCGTGAAGCGCTCGACCTGGGAGGGGGTGAGGGTCTACGCCGACGCGGAGAGGCTGGCCAAGTATTATCCGCCCGGGGCGACGGAGCTCTTCAACAAAGTCGTCAGGGAGAGAAGGGGAACCCATGAGGAGAGGAAGCGTCTCTGGGAGCTCTGGGAGGAGATAGCGAAGGAAATGCTCCACCTGCCGGGGGAGGAGTTCAAGGTCGAGCGCGTTAGAGTGCCACCGATAGAGCAGGCGCCAATATTCGACAGCGCCCGCTGCTCCAGCTGCGGGGAGCTCGTCATGGAGACGAGGGCGGTTTACGTGGATGGGAAACCGTATTGCCTCCGCTGTGCCGGGGAAAGCTATCCCGGCGTGGTTGGCAGGGGAGTAATCGAACTCGGAGGGAGGGATTGAGATGAAGAAACTGCTTTCCCTCTTCCTGATCCTTCTGGTGGTCGCAGTTAGCGGCTGCATAGGGAGCACAAAAACCGCCGAGGCGGGAAAGGGAACCGTGACCGTCACGGACGCCCTTGGGAGAACGGTCGAGGTGCCGGCGAAGGTGACGAAGGTTGTCGCTGCCGGCCCGGGTGCACTGAGGCTCATCGTCTACCTCAACGCGAGCGACATGGTGGTTGGTGTTGAAGACTTCGAGAAGCGCTACAACTTCGGGAGGCCCTACATCATAGCCCACCCCGAACTCAGGAACCTGCCGAGCATAGGACCCGGCGGACCCGGGAAACTTCCAAACTTCGAGGCCCTCATAAAGCTGAAGCCCGACGTGATATTCCTGACCTACGTGGACGGAAAGACGGCAGACGAGATAGAGGAGAAGACCGGAATTCCGGTCGTGGTTCTCAGCTACGGCGAGCTGGCAACCTTCGAGGACGAGGAGCTCTTCAAGTCCCTCAAGCTAGCAGGCAGGATACTCGGAAAGGAGAAGCGGGCGGAGGAGGTCATCAACTTCATCAAATCCGTCCAGGACGACCTCTCAAAGCGCACGGAGGGCGTGGAGCCCAAGAAGGTCTACGTCGGGGGGATAGGCTACAAGGGCGCCCACGGCATAGAGAGCACCGAAGGGGCGTATCCGCCGTTCATAGCGGTTCGCGCAGACAACGTCGCCGACGAACTCGGCAAAGGCCACCACTCGATAGACAAGGAGAAGCTCCTCGAGTGGCAGCCGGACTACATCTTCATCGACGAGGGAGGGCTGAAGCTTGTCCTCGAAGACTACAGGAAGAACCCCGACTTCTACAACTCGCTGGACGCTGTGAAGAACGGCAACGTCTACAGCTTACTCCCGTTCAACTTCTACACCACCAACGTGGGAACGGCCCTGGCAGATGCATACTACATCGGCAAGGTCCTCTACCCGGAGCGCTTCAGCGACGTCGACCCCGCGGAAAAGGCCGACGAGATTTACAAGTTCCTCCTCGGAAAGCCCGTTTACAAGGATATGGCCGAGCAGTTCGGCGGTTTCGGGAAGATAGACCTGGAGAACGGAACCGTTAAGTACTCACTGCCGACCTCCCCGTGATGGCCATGGACTACGAGAGGTACGTGGCGAGAAAGCTCTCCATTGGCCTCTTACTTCTCCTCTTTACCATTCTGGTCAGCCTCTACTCCCTCTCACACGGCTCATACTACATCTCCCTCCGGGAGGTTCTCGGCGCACTCCTTGGAAAGGGGAGCGAGAGCGCCCTCCTAGTTGTCTGGAAGGTCCGCATGCCCCGCATAGTGGCCGGCCTCCTCGTCGGGGCGGCCCTGGCCGTTGCCGGTGCCGTTATGCAGGGCTTCCTGAGGAACCCGCTGGCGACCCCGTTCACGATGGGCGTCTCCCACGGGGCTATGTTCGGCGCCTCCCTGGCCATAATCCTCGGGGCCGGCTACGCCGAGAGCTCTGGGAGGATATCCCTGGACAACCCCTACGCCGTTGTAATCTTCGCCTTCATCGGCGCCATGACCGCTGTCGGGGTAATTCTGATTCTAGCGAGGCTCAAGGGGCTCTCGCCGGAGGCAATAATCCTCGCCGGCGTTGCCATGAGCTCCCTCTTCGTCGCGCTCACCACCTTCGTCCAGTACTTCGCCGACGAGCTCCAGCTGGCGGCGATGGTCTACTGGAGCTTCGGCGACCTAGGGAGGGCCACCTGGAGGGAAGATGGCATAATGCTTCTTGTTTTCACCCCTGTCTTCATCTACTTCGTCATCAAGAGGTGGGACCTCAACGCGTCCGCAATGGGCGAGGAGGTTGCGAAGAGCGTCGGCGTCGACGTCGAGAGGGTTCGCCTGATATCGACCTTCCTCGCGGCGCTGATAACTGCAGTCAGTGTTGCATTCGTCGGGGTTATCGGCTTCATAGGGCTTATAGCCCCGCACGCCATAAGGCTCGTCGCCGGCGGTGACTACCGCTTCCTGATACCGCTCTCCGCCCTGGCCGGTGCGCTCCTGCTCGTGACGGCCGACACGGTTGCGAGACTGATCCTGGCCCCGATGGTTCTCCCGGTCGGAATAGTGACGTCTTTCCTCGGGGCACCGGCGTTCATATACCTCCTCGTGAGGATGGAGGGGAGAAGATGAAGGCCGTGGAGATTCACGGGCTCAGGTTCTCCTACAACGGCGCCGAGGTTCTCAGGGGGATAGACCTCGAGATCGAGGGGGATGAGTTCGTCGCGATACTCGGGCCCAACGGGGCCGGCAAAAGCACCCTCCTGAGGTGTATATCCGGAATCCTGAACTGCGGGGGTGTGAAGGTTTTCGGGAGGCCCATAGGGGACTACACGCGGGATGAGCTGGCGAGGGTAATGGCCTACGTCCCGCAGAGGACGGAGCCGGGCTTCATGACGGTTTTTGACACCGTTCTCCTCGGGAGGAGGCCCTACATGGGGTTGAGGCCTTCGCGAGAGGATATCGAAGCCGTCAGGAGAGCACTCAGAAGAATGGGGATAGAGAGCCTCGCCCTCAAGAACACCAACCGGCTGAGCGGCGGGGAGCTGCAGAAGGTCTGCATAGCCCGGGCACTGGCTCAGGAACCGAGGATTCTCATGATGGACGAGCCCACCAACAACCTCGACATAAGGAGCCAGCTCGAGGTTATGAAGCTCGCGAGGGACTTCTCGCGGGAGGGCAGAACCGCGATAGTGGTCATGCACGACGTTAATCTAGCCCTCCGCTTTGCTAAAAGGTTCATCTTCATGAAGAATGGAGAAATAGTGGCGGACGGCGGGAGGAAGATACTGAAGCCCTCCCTCTTCCGCGAGGTCTACGGGGTAGACGTTGTGATAGAGGAGGTGGGGGGAATCCCCCTCGTCGTGCCCGTTTAGCCTATCCACTCCACCAGCTTTTTAACGGCCTCCCTCAGCCTCTCCTCGTCCTCCTTTGTCGGCATTCCCTTGCTCTCTACGGTGGCAACGTGGTCGAACTTGCTCCTGCTGATGAGGGTCTCTATCTTCTTCGCCGCAACTCCACCCCAGCCGAAGGCGCCAACGATCAGAACCGGCTTTTCGTAGTTGGTTTTGTCGAGTATCTCGTAGAGGGCGTAGCGTATGCGCGGGTGTATCTCGGCCTCGTAAGTGGAGGCGCCTATTACTATCGCTTCGCTGTCCGGAACCTCGCCTAGGATGTCGCTCACCGCTGGGGCCTCCTTGTCCGTGAAGCGGTAAACTACGGGCTTCTTGCCGAGCTTCTTCAGCTCGTCGATAACTATCTGCATCCTCCTCTCGACGAAGCCGTACATGGAGTCATAAACTACGAGGACCTTGTCCTTGGTGGGGACCCCTGCTCCAACGCGCTCGTAGTGCTCAAAGATTCCCCTTGGGTTCTTCCTCCACACGAGACCGTGGCCCGGCAATATCATTTTGGCCTCGTCCACTATGCCGAGCCCCTTGAGCTTCTTGATGTTCTGGACGATGTACTTGTGGTAGTGGCCGATGACCGTGACGATGTACTTCGTCACGTGCGGTAGGTACTCCTTAACGACCTCCTCGTCGCTGTCGTCTATCGCATCTGGAATCCCGTAGCCGCCGCCGGCGTCGCAAGAGAAGATGAGCTTATCCTCAACCACGTAGGTTATCATCGTGTCCGGCCAGTGGAGCCAGGGAACGGTTATGAAGCGGAAGGTCTTGCCCCCTACCTGAATCTCCTCGCCGTCCTTGACGATTTTGAAGTTCTCCACGACTTTATCGCCGTAGAAGCCCTGGAGGAGGTTCCTGGCAAAGGTAGTGCCTATTACCTGAGCTTTGTAGCCGTTCTCCTCGAGGAGCTTTGGCAACGCTCCACTGTGGTCAGGCTCGGTGTGGTGGACTATTATGTGGGTTATCTCCCTTGGATCAACTAGCTTCTTCAGTGCCTCCATGAAGAGGTCGGAGTAGTCCCTCTTGCTGACGTCGAAGAGAACGACTGCACCGTCGAGCTTCATGAGGTAGGCGTTGTAAGTTATGCCCTCCGGGATGTCCCAGGTGGCCTCGAAGTACCTGATCTCATCATCGTCAACGCGGATGATGTACAGTTCAGGATCTGTGAGGAGTTGCTCAACCCTAACGTTGGCCATCTGCATCACCGTAGGAAGTTCGAAGGGATATATAAAAAGGTTTTCACTGGAAAAATTGGGATTCGAAGGAGGAACTCTGGGATGGGAGGTGGAGGGGTAAGGTTATACGCTCTTACGGGATATTATTCAATGGTGGGCACCATGACCTCCCCCTTACCACCCATTCGCTGGTCTCCCCGAAGGAGTGAGCCGCCAAGCGGAGAAGACGCGAAAAAAGCTATAGAGCTTGTGAAAAAAGCCCTTCCGTTCTTCAGGCCTGGAAAGCCCATAGAAAGGCCCGACGGAATAGACGTCCCGGTCCTCTACCTTGACTTCGCGATAGACCGGATGCACTTCAACCCATTAAGCGGGACGCCGCTGCCGAAGGGCTTTCCCGGCCACTTCGAGGGTTTTGAATGCTCCTCCGTTGAGGAGAAAGCCCAGGAAGTCCTGAAAGGGCTGAAAGTTATAGATGCCTGCGAGTTCAGGGAGCCGGAGGACTGTTGGGTCGTGCCCCTGGCATGGAGAAGCTTTATAGTCCTCCACGTCCGCGTGAGCAGGAATGGAGAAGAGCTTGTGCCGGATTACGGCCTTACGGAAGAGGTGAGGAGGCACGGACTGTAGGATCAGGAAATTCGCCAGGAGGGAGTGGTTCTTCCTTTCCCTTCTCTCGCTCTACCTAGTCCTACTTCTCCTCGATCCCTCACTCCTTCATAGGACGCCCGGTTTAATCGACTGGGAAAGCCTCTCGCTTATAACCTCGCTCATAATAGCCTCGAAGGCCCTCGAGCTTTCCGGGGTTTTCGTTCGGCTCTCATCAAGGCTCATCGCCCTCTCGTCCGGCTCCGAGAGGAGGCTGATGCTGATCCTCCTGCCCGTCATAGCGCTAACCTCGGCTCTTATAATGAACGATACGGCCATGCTCGTCTTCATACCGCTGGTGGCCCTCACCTCGGAGCTTTCTGGAATAGACAAGGCCAAAGCCGTTACTCTCTCTGCCATAGCGGCCAACGCCGGTTCAGCTTTAACGCCGATAGGGAACCCGCAGAACGTCATAATCTGGCAGACCTACGGTCTCCCCGTCGGGGCTTTCGTCCGGGCCATGCTTCCATTCGTCCTCCTCTGGCTTCTGCTCCTCCTGGCTTTCGCGCTCTCCTTGAGGGATAGAAGGCTTGAGGTGGGGGAAATCCCGGTGGTCCCTCTCAGAAAGAAAGCCTTCCTCTCGGCCCTGTTGCTGATTGTGGCGGGCGTTATTCTGGCAGAAACTGGAAGGGCGCTCTGGACTCTTCCTCTAACACTCTTTGTCGTGTTAATCTTCTCCCGTGAGGCCCTGCTCGCCTTCGACTGGGTACTGGTTCTCACCTTCGCTTTGATATTCGTCGACTTCGGCGAGGTCTCGTCAATCATAGCTTCCCTTGGCCTGTCCTTTCCCCACGCTGGAGTTTCCCTCCTGCTTGCCTCGTCGCTCCTGAGCCAGGCCGTAAGCAACGTTCCCGCGACTGTTCTTTTCATCGGCTCAAAACCCGAATGGCTCCCGCTGGCGGTTGGTGTGAACGCCGGCGGAACGGGTTTTATAATCGGCTCGCTGGCGAACCTCATAGCGGTCAGAATAGCAGGGATAAGCCTGAAGGACTTTCACAGGATTTCCGTGCCCTATTTTTTGGCCGCGCTGATCCTCGCGGTCCTTCTGCTGTGGTAAGAAAGAGAAGAGAGGTCAGGCGAAGGTAACGCTCCTGTCCTTGAGGGAGCGGTTGAGCAGGTCGGCGTGCTCCAGCGTAACCTGGTACTCCGCTATCTTCTCCAGCTTTATCTCCTTGCCTTCGAGGATTATCTTGTTGAGATAAACTTTCCCCTCGTCGAAGCCGACGGTGTAGACGAAGAGGTCCTTCTTGCTCAAGTACTCCCTGATTTTCTCGTCCTCCAAAGCTTTGGCGAGGCCTCCAGCGGCGAATATCCTGACGTGGACGACGAACGCTCCGGGAACGTCCTTCTCGGCGAACCCCCTGAGGGTCTCGACGAATATCTCCTTGGTCTCCTCTATCGGTGTCTCACCGCCGAACTGGAGGACGGTGACCTGTGGAGCGAAGGCCTTGACGCGCTCCGCTATGTCCTCTTCCCTGCCCTTCTCGGCCAGGAAGTGGTAGGTGACTCCTCCGCTGAGGGTTATGAAGGTCGCCTCGGTGGCGGTGGCTATGCTCGAGCAGATTATGTTCCTGCTGGCAACAACGGCCACCTTGTTGAGTCCGAGGTCGGCAAGGGCCTTTCCGACGAGCCTTCCGGTCAAAGCCCTCAGATAGATCTCCTCCTCAAAGGTGGTCTTCGCCATTTCACATCCCTCCTTTACCCGCCGTGGGGGTTTGTTCTCGTTTATGGCCAGTGATGTTGGGGAATATAACTTTTTCGGTTTCCCTAATGAACTTTTGATAGGCTAATCTAAAATCTCGCCGGAGCAATGGCAAGATAAGTCGAAAATAAAGACAAAATTTTAACATTTTAATTTCTCAGTGGCTTGCTTTGTAGAAAAGATGTCAACAAATAACTCAAATGAGTTCATTTTGGCAATCCCTCATTGGAGTTCGATAGATAAACTTATAAGGTTCGAAAACGAGAAAAAGATGAGGTGATTGTAATGCTCAGTGAAAAAATGCTTAAGGCACTCAACGAGCAGCTCAACAAGGAGCTTTTCTCGGCGTACTTCTACTTCGGTATAGCGGCCTACTTCAGGGACAAGAGCCTAGACGGTTTCGCCAGCTGGATGGAGGCCCAAGCGGAGGAGGAACTCGGGCACGCGCTCAGGTTCTACGACTACATCTTCGACCGCGGTGGAAAGGTCGAGCTTGAGAGGATAGAGAAGCCGAAGGGGGAATTTGAGAGTCCGCTCAAGGCCTTCGAGGCCGTTTACCTCCACGAGGTCGGCATTACCCAGTCGATATTCAAGCTGGTCGACCTGGCGAAGGAGGAGAACGACCACGCGACCTACAACTTCCTCCAGTGGTTCGTGGAGGAGCAGGTCGAGGAGGAAGCTACAACTAAGGCCATCGTCGACAAGCTCAAGATAATCGGCGACAGCCCGCAGGGAATCTTCATGCTCGACAGGGAGCTCGGAGCGAGAAGTGCTCAGCTCAGATCCTTCCTGAACCCCAAGGCCTGATTTCCTACTTTTCACCTTTTCCACTCTTTCTGTATACATCCTGGGACCGAAGGGAACCGCTGGTACGCGGGGACAAGCTGAAAAACTCTCAAGTCCTTACCCAAACGTGTGTAACGCTGACAACTATCTGGGCAAAGCTTTTAAGTCCCTTAGGGCAACCTAAGCCGGAGGTGTTGAAAGATGACGATCAAAGCTCCCACGCTCAACATAGGCGGTCTCGGTGCCGACCCGCTCACCCAGAGGATAAACGAGAAGCAGGCGAAGTGGAAGTACAAGATAGCCGTCCTCAGCGGTAAGGGCGGCGTTGGGAAGAGTACCGTCGCGGTCAACATCGCGGCGGCCCTGGCTAAGAAGGGCTACTTCGTTGGAATCCTGGATGCGGACATACACGGCCCGAACGTCGCCAAGATGCTCGGCGTTGAGAAGGCTGACGTTCTAGCCGAGAAGATGGAGGACGGCAGGTTCGAGATGATACCGCCGATGAACGACTTCCTCGGACAGGTCACCCCGATAAAGGTCATGAGCATGGGGTTCCTAGTTCCGGAGGACCAGCCGATAATCTGGCGTGGCTCTCTCGTCACCAAGGCAATAAAGCAGCTCCTCGGAGACGTCAAGTGGGGAGAGCTCGACTTCATGATAATCGATTTCCCGCCCGGGACCGGCGACGAGATACTCACAGTCACCCAGAGTCTTCAGCTCGACGCCGCTGTGATAGTCACCACCCCGCAGGAGGTAGCGCTGCTCGACACCGGGAAGGCCGTCAACATGATGAAGAAGATGGAAGTGCCCTACATAGCGGTAGTCGAGAACATGAGCTACCTCATCTGCCCGCACTGCGGCAACGAGATAGACATCTTCGGCAAGGGCGGCGGAAGGAAGCTCGCCGAGAAGGAGGGCGTCGACTTCCTCGGTGAGATACCGATAGACCTCAAGGCGAGGGAAGCGAGCGACGCAGGAATCCCGATAGTCCTCTATGAGGACACTGTGTCTGCCAAGGCCTTCATGGAGATCGTCGACAGGCTCGTGGAGAAGCTGGAGGAGATGAAGGGCGGGGAGAGCTCGGAGTGAGCCTTCGAATTTCTCCTCTTTTTCGCACGCTAAGCGTTGCATTAACTTTTTAACGACTTCCTCCCAGTGGCTCTGGGGGATGGGATGAGGCCGGTCTCCAAGCCCGTGGTGACTTCAATGGTTCCGATCCTTCTGCTCGGCGGTATCACGTTCTCAGCCCCATCCTTCACTGCCCAGAGCGGCCTTACCTTTCCCGTCCGGGGAGTCCTCGCTTTTGCAGGGATAGCCGTTGCAACGGTTGTGGTGTTTCTCTACTCCCTTAGGAAGAGCGGTGAGTACACGGGTGTCTTCTACCTCCTCGCGGTTTCCCTGCTTGCGCTCTGGATAATAAACTCGTCCCCCGAGGTTCCCTCCGGCTTTCTCTCGAGCATCAACAACTCGCTGTCAAAGCTCGGGTTCGTGGACCTTCAGGTTTCCCCCGAGACGGCTTTCTACGTCTACGTCTACATCCTGCTCCTGCTGGTTAGCGGGCTCTTCTACACGGCCCCAAAACACTCGAGGGATCTCGGCTTCCTGGTCTTCGGTATGCTGTTCTCGATCCCGTTCTTCCGTGACATCCTGTACCCGCCCCATTCCCAGATCTTCGGGCTGACGGCGTTCGTTTTGTCCCTGGCCATCGCAACTTCCCTGGTCTTCTCGCCCAACGTCCTTACCGCGACCCTTCAGACTCTCCTTCTGGCGGCCGTTACAGTTTTGGCGATAGCCGCCCAGCCCTGGGCCATAGCGGTTCCCTTCGCCTTTGTCCTGACGTTCCCGAGGAAGAAGAGAAACGCGGCGTACATGGCCTTCGTGCTTGCGGGGCTGTTTTTCCTGAGCAAGACCGGCCCGCTGGTGCAGTCCTCATGGGTTCCACTGTCTTTGGATGAAGTTGCCGCCCAGACCCTGGTTCCCCTCGCGCTCCTCGGCTATACCGTCACCTTCAAGGTCCGGGGGATTAAGGCCATCCTCGGCAACACAAAGGGCCCCACCCCCTTCCTGCTCCTCCTTCTAATGGCCTATCTGCTGGGACTCTTTCTGAACCCCGATTTGGTCCCCTACGCGGTGATAGTCCTCACGGTACTCTCGGTTAGAATGGTCTACCACCTGCGGAACATAGAGGGGAGGAGGGTAAAGGCGAGGACTAGAACTTGATGGCCCCCATCAGGGCGCCCTTCAGGTGGGGCCCGATCTCCTTGATTATCCCCGGGGCCTGAGTGCCCTTCTTGAGGACGAGCATGGTCTCCATCAGGCCTAGCTCCTCAACCCTCTTCACGTCCCTTCCATGGCCCGTCTTTATGAGGGCCCTCTCAACGTTCTCGCTCACCGTCCCGGTTATGAAAAGCTTGTCGTGGCCGTCTTCGAGCCAAGAACGGATCCTTTTGAGCTGTTTCTCGCTCAGGGCCACCTCGACCTCCCTGGCCCCGAACTCGACTTTACTGACCTCGACCTCCAGCGGCAGGTAGTCCACCCACCCCAGTTCCCTTATCAGCTGCCTCACGGGCTTTTCTCCGAACGTTCTCTTGAGGTAGTAGAGGGGTATGAGGGCGTCCTTTGGCCTCGGCCTCAGGATCCCGATGTCCACGTAGGCACCGTAGCCCACTTTTCCGAGGTCTATAAGCTTCCCCCTGTAAACCTGCCCCTCCTCGATGGCCCTGAGGCTTTGGGGTATCTCCCCGAACTCGTCCCGGACTAGGTTGGCGCTTATCTCCTCGTCCTCCCCCTCGAGCGAAACCCTGACCCAGTTCTTGGTCACAGCCGACAGCTTCCACTCGACGTCGAGATCGCCGAAGAGGGCCTTGAGCTTTTTGTCAAGCTTCAAAAAACCGCTCCTGTCACCGTAAACCTTCTCAGGAATAACTACCTCTTGCATCCTCACCATCCCCGAAGTTCATTAGGAAACCATTCAGGCAACGGCTTCTGCAGTTTTGGACTTGGAGGTCTTCTTCGTCTTTCTGGACTTTGACTTCTGGCTTCTCTTGGGTTTGGGCTTCTCCCTGAGGCCGAGCTCTATCTCAAGCTCCTCTATTCTCTTCTTGAGGTCTGCCACTATCTCGCTGTTGTCGTGCTGCATCAGTATCTGGCCGCAGATCGGACATTGGAACTCGTACTCCATCGCCTCGTCGAAAGTTAGCCTCGGATGACCGGGCGTGCCGCACCAGTAGTAGATCTCCCCGGACTCCTCCTCGAGCATCTCCCTGAGCTTGTTGAGCTCCTTCATCTTTCTGGCCCTTATTATCTCGGGGAGCCTCCTCAGGTCCAGGTTCCAGTAGTAATAGTACCAGCCCGTCTCCTTGTCGCGGATCCTCTTAAAATCGGCCAGCCCCATGTCGTACAGGGTGTAGAGGACTTTGCGGATGGTGTTTATCCTGATCTCGGTTATCTCCGCGAGCTCCTCGTCGGTTATGTCCTTCTTCTTCTGGAGGGTCTTGACTACCTCGACCGCTTCCTCACCGCCGATTTCCATCGCGAGATCGATGAGCTCCTTGTTCGTCCTCTTTTTTCCTGCCACTTGGACGACCTCCAAGAACCCAATTTTATCCTGCCCCAAGGGAGCACTCAATATGAAGTTATGGGCGAAGCAGTATATATAGATTTTTGTCGAAACGGTTACCCTAGTGTCTCAATTTGTCCATCGTGTAAGCTTTCCGAGTGGCTTTTAAGCCCAATTTCCTTAGGTCTCAGGTGGTTGCCATGGAGTTCGAGGTAGTTCAAGGCGATATAACCCGCTTCCCGGCGGAGGCCATAGTGAACGCGGCCAACAAGTACCTAGAGCACGGCGGCGGTGTCGCCTACGCCATAGCGAAAGCCGCCGCTGGAGACGCGGGGGAGTACATCCGGCTAAGCAAGGAGGCCATGCGCGAGCAGCTCGGGAAAAGCTCAATAGAGCACGGGGAGGTAGTCGTGACGCCTGCATTAAGGCTTGAGAAGTTTGGGATAAGATACGTTATCCACACCGTCGGCCCCTATTGCGGGGGCGTCTGGGACGAAGACAAAAAGGAGAAGCTCAGGAAGGCGATTCTCGGCGCTCTGAGGAAGGCGGAAGAACTCGGCGTTAAGAGTATAGCCTTCCCGGCCATAAGCGCCGGCATCTACGGTTGCCCTCTTGAGGAGGTAGTGAGGACTTTTGAAGAGGTCGTTGGGGAGTTTGGAAGGGAAGCGGGGAGCGTTGAAAAGGTTTATCTTGTGTTGTACTCAAAGGGAGATTACGAGAGGGCGCTAAAAGCGATTGGCAGATGAGTTTTTATCCCTTCCCTTTCTAATCCTAACTGGGTGATGCTCATGCGCATCGAGGACGTCTACATCTGGGACATCAACGCGAAGTGGCTCGGCATAACCCCTTACCAGCTCATGGAGAACGCCGGCTCTGGTGTTGCGCGGACTATTGAGGAGAAGTTTGGGAAGTGCCTTAAGATAGCGGTCTTCTCCGGAACCGGCAACAACGGCGGCGACGGCTTCGTTGCCGCTCGGCACCTCAGCTTCGACAACGAGGTTACCCTCTTTCTCGTCGGTGACGAGAGTAAGATAAGGAGCGAGGAGGCCAGACACAATTGGGAGATTATCAAAAAGCTGGATTTCGTAGAAATCAAGGTTCTGAAGGACTCCTCCTACGTAAGGTCGCTCGACCTCTCCGGCTTCGATGTCATCGTCGATGCTCTCCTTGGAGCTGGAACGAAAGGCGAACCTCGCGAACCGATACGCTCCGCGATAGAGAGGATAAACGAGCACGCGGGAAAGGCCAAGATAGTCAGCATCGACCTGCCGAGCGGCTACCCATCGAAAATCCGCGTTAAAGCTGACTTTGCAGTAACCTTCCAATGGGACAAGGAGGAATACAACGGCTTTGAGCGCGTTGTGGTTAAGATAGGCTATCCGAGGGAGCTTTACCACCTCGTCGGGCCGGGCGATGCCAAGTTCGCGCTTAGGAAGAAAGGCCAGCACAAGGGGCAGAACGGTAGGTTACTCGTAATAGGTGGGAGCGAGGACTACTTTGGGGCACCTTACCTCGCTTCCAAAGCCGCTTCTTATCTGGTGGATCTCGTTTATTTAGCGATGCCCGAGTATTCCGCGGGGAGGATAAGCGACCCAGACCTGATCCTGAGGCCGGTGGAGGGAAGGAACTTCGCCCCGGGGCACGTGAATGCCCTGATTGAACTCTCCAAGAAGGCAGACGCCATCGTCATCGGCCCGGGAATCGGCCTCAAGGAAGAAACCAAAGCCTTTGTTAAGGAGTTCGTGAAACACTGTGAGAAGCCACTCGTCATAGACGCCGACGGGCTGAAGGCGATTGCTGAGGATTTAAGCGTTCTAAATGGTAAGACCTTCGTTCTAACGCCCCACGCCGGCGAATTCAAGGTTTTATTCGGCGTGGAGCCAGAGGGCTCCCTAGCTGAGAAGGCGGAGCTTGTGATGGAGAAAGCCGGGGAAATAGGCGGTGTGATACTCCTCAAAGGCCCCTACGACATCGTAAGCGACGGGAAGACCTGGAAGTACAACAAGACAGGGAACAGGGGAATGACCACCGGTGGAACTGGTGATGTCCTAGCGGGACTCGTCGGTGCTCTGCTCGCTCTTGGAAACAATCCGCTGAGGGCAGCGTCGGTTGGAGCGTTCCTCAACGGCCTCGCTGGAGATATGGTGAAGGAGGAACTAGGGGAGAACTTCACGGCTCTGGAGGTTGCAGGGAGGATTCCAAAGGCCGTGAAGTGGGTGGAAGAATTCTAAGATGGCATTTGGCTCCGCAGTGATGGGTTACTCTGGATCCGTTATTTTTAAATACTTTTATGGCATGGTCCTTGGGGATACAATGATGAGGGAGTACGTTCACAACAGGAAGTTCATCCATAATTTTCTTACGCGGTTGGTTGCGGCTGAGGTGTTGGTGGTGCTCTTCGGAAAGTACGGCCAAGAAATAGGCGTTGAGTACGGCATCCTGTGGCTGCTTGCGATGACGCCCATCATCTTGTACCTCTACCGCAGAGAGTGGCAAACGCTGTCGAGGGTGTACCCTCAAAGGGAGGCCGATAGAATAGCCGGCAACCTCCTGATGGCGCGCTATATGATAGGGTTCATCCCTATAACTGCCGCACTACTGGGAAGGTGGTTTGATGGAAACCTCGTAGTCCTCGGATTGGCGGGTTTCCTCTTTGCACTTCTGGCCGCAAAGCTCCTCACCGACGCGGGCTATCCATTCAGCAGGGAGGAAAAGGAGAGGATACTTAAGGCGCAGTTCACTGACAGTGGTTTTGATGAAGCTGTACGGGGCTGAGGTTTCTCCTATCTTATTTCTCCGCTGGTGGATTGCCGAACTCGTGCTGGTCCTCCTCGGCGGGTACTTTGGAAGCGGTGGGTTCTATCTTGAGTCCTTCCTCATTACTGGGGGCGTTTTCTGGGTGGGCTTTTCGGTAGTCATGTGACTGGCCTGCATTTCTTACAAGGATTCGGGACACTGCTCCCTGGAAAGCAGGGTGTGGTTCGTCTTCTCTGCCGTGGTTCCTGCCTCTAGTGTATTCGTGTGGATTTTCGGGTTCTATCCGTACTCCCCTGCGATAATCTCGCTCCCCTGGACGCTCCTTCTGTTCGGGGTCGGACTGGGAGAAGAAGTCACCGAACATCAATGAAAAATCCTACGGGGACATTGGTGGCGACGTGATCGGATTTCCAAAATTCCCACCAGCTCTTTTTCAGGGGTATCGACATTTTGTAACTGGATTTGTAGCCTATGAACCTTACTGACCCCGTGGGGCCGTTGTTGCGAACTTCTCCCATTATGGCATAATGGGACTCCCCCTTGGCACTGAAACCTACCACAAGGGTATCGACCCAAGGTGGCAGGGAGTGGCCGGTTAGAACGTTAATGAGGGCACCAACCGGAACACCAATTCCAAAGGAGTAGCCATAGGTTTCATGGTAAATCTCCTCGAAGAAGTTCTCGAGGTACACATCCCTTCCTACGGGCCCTTCGAGTGCTGGGGACTGCTCGAGGGTATCAAAGGGTGGGAGGTACGGAGGACGTTCAAGTGTGGCTCCGGATTCTATATTTAAAACCTTGCCGTACTTACCCGAGATCGAGAACTCGTCGATCTTTGCTATGTACCTTTCGTTCCCGGTTGGTTCGCAGCCGGGGAGACCAGGTTCAGCTCCGATCCCACAAACGTACTCCTGCTGGTAGATGTAGTGTATCTTTCCTTTAATCCACACATAACCCCAGATCTTCTCCTTCGGAACGGTCAGTATGCTGCCCCCTCTGTACCAGTTTGTAAAGGACCTTCCAAGGGCTTTTAGCTTTATCGAGCTTGGATCAAAAGTGGTTTTCTTGGATATAAGCTTTCCGAAGGCCACGGTTACCTCTGGCCCTATATAATCGCTTTGAGAAGTTCCAATCTGGAGGGTTCCGGTAACGTCGGACCATGCCATGTTTCTAATGATTAAAACCGGGATCCTGACGTCTGAGTAGGAGTTCTCAGCAACGGTCACCCACTTGTACTCTCTGGGAATGATCGGTACAAGGAACTCCGGTTCTTCTTTTTGTGAGCCCTTTCCTCCGGGATTTCCCTGACTGGACTCTTTTTCGGGTGTGATCTTAGTAATCACCGCGTCTCTGAAGTCAAGATGAAGGGAAAACTTGGCCGCGAAAAGGCCGCCTTCAGAAGCGTCGAGTTCAAGGCTCGCGGGGGGAAGGGTATAGAGCTTTCCCTCCCTAACGACCCACAGGTCGATGCCAATGAAGGCCGTTTTGGAGTCCATTTTTCGGGCTATTTTTCTAAGCTTTTCCGTTTCAGCTTTTGAGAGTTTTATCGTGTTTCCTGAAAAGAACAATCCTCTTTTAAGAACCCCCCGTTTTAAAACCTCAAAGCTTCCGTTTTCATCGAAAGTCCAAACGGAGTAATAAACCGTCCCATAGTCCGTGATTGCCTTTCCGTTTGCATCTACAACGTCGATTTTAACGCCTCCTATCGGGGAGGCCTTGATGTACACTCCAAGACCCACAAGAAGGAGCAGGAGTGATACGAGTGCCATTGGTTTTTCCACTTCAATAATTTCACCTCCTTCAAAGCCACTAGCAGTTAATATTTTAACTCTAACAACTTTTAAATTTTTCCGTTTGAAATAAAACTTCAATAAATCTACGTTAGTAAATAACCAAGCTAGTCTTGGAACTCTCATGAGGTTACATCTGAAGCAAGGGGTTTACACAAAGTCCTTCTTTCATCAGGGTCTCTCTTCAGCTCTAGTGTACCTGTATGCCCGGTCAAGGGAATACGAAACACTGCTCTCTGGAAGGAAGAGGGTAGTTGTTTTCTCTGCTGTGCACTCCATTACAATAGCCTTTCCCCCCTGAAAACCCCTGCTGTTCCGGGTTGGACTGACTGCGGGAGCCGAGAAGGCGCTTGGCCTGAAGAAGGGGGAAAAATAACGGAAGATAGGCAGGGGTCACCCGATTCCTGCGTAGCTCCAGACGGAGTAGCCGTAATAGCCGTTCGCGGGATCGTGCGGTGGCGCCGTCAGCTTGACCCAGCCGTCGTACTGGACGTACCTGTCAACCCATCCACCCAGGTTCCCTGTGTACTCGTGAATCGTGTAGCCGGCGAACTTGCTTCCGACGTTTACCCATCTTTCAGCCCAGCTGTTCCCGAGGTTGATGTAGGTTATGAGGCCTGGTCTGTCCCCGTAGCCTTCCCTCATGAAGATGAGCTCGTCGTTGTCGTAGTAGAGTATCTTGGTGCTTCCCCCGGCCAGGTGCTCGTGGATCCAGATGAGGTTGTTTAGTCTGTCCTTGTTGAGCCACTCCTCGTAGTCGCGGTAGAATATGACCGGCTGGCCCTCGTAGGTGAGGATGAAGGCGTAGGCAGGATACTTGTTCCAGATTATGTCCGTGTCGTGGTTGGCGACGAAGGTTACTGCCTTGAAGGGATCGCGCGAAACGACGGTTCCGCCGTTGTTCAGGGCGTCCACCAGCGCGGGGATATTGTTGTTGTCAAAGGCCTCGTCCATCTTGTAGTAGAGCGGGAAGTCGAAGACCTTGGCGCCACTGTCGTATGCCCAGTTGAGGAGGAGGTCAACGTTGGTGTCCCAGTACTCGCCGACGGCCCAGCCTCCCCACCAGCTGAGCCAGTCCTTGACGACCCACGCCCCGTAGCCCTTGACGTAGTCGAAGCGCCAGGCGTCAACGCCTATGCTTCTAAGATAGGCCGCGTAGCTCTCCTGACTTGCCCAGAGCCAGTACTGATCCCAGCTCTTCTCGTGGGCTATGTCAGGGAACCCTCCGAAGGTCCCCTCGTCGCAGCACTTGATCTCGTTCGGGTGGAAGTCGAGGTAGTTGGCGGTGTACTTGCCCGAGGCAACCTTTGAGAAGTCCGTCCACGTGTAGTCGTTCACGAAGGGGTTCCACTCCAGGTCGCCGCCGGCGCGATGGTTTATCACTATGTCCGCAATCACCTTGATCCCGTAGGCGTGGGCGGTGTCTATCATGTCCACGAGCTCCCCTTTAGAGCCGAAGCGGGTCTCAACGGTCCCCTTCTGGTAGTACTCGCCGAGGTCAAAGAAGTCGTAGGGGTCGTAGCCCATTGAGTCCGCCCCGGACATGCCTTTGCTGGCGGGCGGGATCCATATAGCCGAGATCCCGGCCTCGTACCACTCAGGAATCTTCTGCCTTATGGTGTCCCACCATATCCCTCCTTTCGGGACATCCCAGTAGAATGCCTGCATTATCACCCCGCCGTCTTCGAGGCTGGAGTACTTGGCCGCACTGGCGGGGACTGCGGCTATGCCCACCACTGCCAGGAGGACGAACAAAAGTGCGAGCAGTTTTTTGGCATTCATATGCATTCCCCTCCGTGTGAAGGTACCCGTGCACGGGTCCTTGTTTGTATCACCGATGGTGAAATATTTAAGTTTTGTCGTTGATGTCCATTGAAGAACACAACAGTACACTCAACTCTCCCTTGTCCGTGTAACATCTTGGAATAGGTGTCCTCAAGAAAAAGGGTTTAAAACTCGATGAGGGCCTTGACCTCCCTGGCCTTCCCGCAGAGCTCGCAGCTCTGGAGGAACACGAGCATGTTCAGGAGGTGAAAGAGTTCGACCTCCGTTAGATCGATATCGGCCTCGGAGATTCTCTTTATTATCGGCTGGGATCTGATCTCTATCTCGTCGAGAACCTCCTTTGCGAGCCTCTCTAGCTTTTCTCGATCCTTTATTGTGAACCCGGACTTCTCCATGATCTGGACCAGTTTCCTGGCTTCAACCTGGAGGTAGGACTGCCGGAATTCGTCCACGCTCTCGTCGGGCTCGACCTTTATCAGGAACATCCTGGCGGTTCTGGAGTAAACCTTCTCTCCGCCCACGTCATCGATCTCCTCCACCAGTCTGGCGGCCTCGAGGGCCTTTATGTGCCTGTAGACGGTTGTCCTGTCCTTGGAGAGTATATTGCTCAGCTCCTTTATGGTCATGGGCCTCTGCCTCAGGAGCTTCAAAATGGAAAACCTGGTTGGATCGGATATTGCTTTGACCGCCGCTGGATCCGTGATTATAAGGACCTCCCGCATGCCAACGACCCCTCTCAGTACTCCTCCAGCTTGTCCTGTGGGGTTTCCTCCTCTTCCACGATCCTCCTCCCAGCGGCCACCATGTCTATGCTGTGAACCACACCGCCGAACTCCTCTATTGTTTGAACTATCTCGTCGTAGTCGAGGTTGTCTCCGACTACGGTTATCTTGACGTTCTCGGTCTCCTTGTCTATCTCGACGAGGGTTATGTTAACCCCTTCCACACCTTCGAGCTCGCTGAGCCCGAGGGCCAGCTCCGTGACTATCGGCTGGTGGGGCTTGAGAACGTCCAGGACGAGAAGCCTTATCCCCTTACCCATAACGCATCGCTTCCCCCGCTACCTTTTCAGTACCTCCCCGAGTTTTTTGAGGAGGTTTATAATCTCATCGTCGCGGCCCATCCTAGCCATCGAGAGCCATTCAATCGCGTGGATTATGTCCTCGTTTGAGAACTCCTTCAGCTTCTCCTCGTTGGCCTCTATCTCCTCGGAGATCTCGGTTTTAAACTCGTGCTCCTTCTCCAGGAGCCTGTCCATCACGTTGAGCAGCTCCTCCTCGTCGAACTCATATCCGAGGGCCTTGAAGATCTCCAGCTTCGTCCTGAGCCTAGAACGGGCGAAGTACCTCAGCTCTTCATCGCCGAGGTAGAGGTTGATGTAGAACGCATCCGCCGTCCTGCCGTAGTACTTCTCAACCAGGTTGCCCTTCATCTCCGTCCTCTTGACCTCAACGAGACCGGCCTCCTTGAGCTTCTCGATGTGGTGGTATATCGTCTGGGGCGTCTTCCCGAGGATCTCGCTGAGCTGTGAAATCGTCATCTCCTTGTTGCGGAGCAGGCTGAGGATTTTCCTCCTCGTGTCCTCTAGCATCAGTTTAATTACCTCTGGGTCCGTTATGACTTTCACTTTCGCCATTGCCACCACCAATTTAAACGCTCTAATGATTTTTTGAGCGTTCGGCAATATAACTCTTTTGCCCCGGGCAAACCTTTATATACGTAAACTTCCCTGAAGTCCCGGGGGCTGATGGACAAAATATCCATGTCTGGGAGGTAAGGCTTAAATATGGGCCCCCGAAGAACCCTCGGAGGTGTTGCCATGGAGAGCCCAAACCTGGACTTCCTGTTTTACCCCAAGAGCGTCGCGGTCATCGGTGCCTCAAACGTGCCCGGAAAGGTTGGAAACGCCATAATGCGCTCCATAACGCTCCGCTACGACGGAAAGGTCTACGCCGTCAACGTCAAGGGCGGCGAGATAGAGGTCAACGGGAAGAAGTTTCCGGTTTACAAGAGCATCCATGAGGTGCCGGATGAGATAGACGTAGCCGTTATAGCCGTCCCCGCCAAGTTCGTCCCCGACGTCATAGATGACTGCGGTAAGAAGGGCGTTAAGGCTGCCGTCGTCATAAGCGCCGGCTTCAAGGAGGCCGGAAGGGCCGACCTCGAGGAGGAGCTCGTCAAGAGGGCCAAGAAGTGGGGCATTCGCGTTGTCGGTCCCAACTGCCTCGGCGTCACCAACCTCGAGAACGGCTTCGACTGCAACTTCAACCCGCCGGAGAGGCAGGCCAGGCCGCCCTTCGGAAAGGTCGCCTTCATGAGCCAGAGCGGTGCCTTCGGTGCTGCAATCCTCGACTGGGCCGCCAGCCACAAGATCGGCATGAGCAAGTTCATCAGCCTCGGCAACATGGCTGATTTGGATGAGAGCGACTTCATGGCCTACCTCGGCGACGACCCGAAGACCGGCGTTATCACGGGCTATATTGAGGGAGTCAAGGACGGGAGGAAGTTCTTCAACACCGCCAAGGAGGTCACGCTGAAGAAGCCCGTCGTCATACTCAAGAGCGGAAGGACTGAGGCCGGTGCAAAGGCAGCAGCTTCCCATACCGGTTCCCTCGCCGGTGCCTACAGGATATACCAGGCGGCATTTGAGCAGACCGGCGTTCTAGAAGCCAAAAGCATGCGCCAGCTCTTCAACTACGCCAAGGCTTTGGCGATGCAGAGGCCAGCCAAGGGCAACCGCGTGGCGATAGTCACCAACGGCGGCGGCGCGGGAGTCATGATGAGCGACGGCCTGCTGGAGCGCGGCATGAAGCTCGCGGAGCTCAGCGAGGAGACCAACGAGAAGTTCAGGAGGGACATCGAGGCTGGAAAGCTCCCGCACCACATGAGCTACAAGAACCCGATAGACGTCATCGGCGACGCCCCGTCTAGCAGGTATGAGATAGCGATGCGCTACGCTTTGGAGGATCCGAACGTCGACGTTCTCGTGGTCATAGCGCTCTTCCAGAGCCCCGCTTTGGACGAGGGGATAGTCGGGGCCATGGAGAGGATGAAGGCCTACGGCAAGCCGATAGTCTTCGTCGCCCCGGGTGGAGCCTACCCGCACAAGATGGCCAGGAACATCGAGCTCAAGGGAATCCCTGTCTACGAGACGGTCGAGGACGGTGTCGACGCCGTCTACGCCCTCGTCAAGTACGGCGAGTGGCTGAGGGAGAACGGGAAGCTTTGATCCCTCCTCCTTTAATTCCGAAATTCATTTAAACTCTTTTGCCGTTGATACGAGCATGGGGCTTGGAAGGGAGATCCGCTCCTTTGTCGAGGACTTTAAGGTCTTCTTGGTAATACTCCTGGTTCCCGTTCTGATCATACTGTTCAGGTACATCCTCGTGTTCTCGTACCTGCTAACTGGCAATGCTTTCCTCGGAATTCTGATCATATTCGCGCTGCTCTTTGCCTTGGGTCTCCTGTTCAAGCCCGCTAGCTTGGAGAGGCGGGTGTGAGGCGGCCCGTTCCTATGGGCTCTGATCTTCCAAATCTATTCTCCGAAAACCATTAAAGTCCTTCGCTGCATATAATAAAACATGAAGGCTCATGAACCTTTGGTTTACAACAAGGCGTTTCCTACCTTTTTTTGGCAAACTGAGCTTTAAAAAAGCGTTTTAAGCCAGGACGAGAAGTTCCAATCGAGAGTAAAGGAAAGCGTTAATGGGGAGGTGGTAGCTTGCCTTTCATTGTCGCGTTCGTCTTCGCCTACGTCATGTGGCTCGTCCTGACGGCGGGAACGAACGGCCTACTCTGGAGCACGCAGGAGCTTGTGGCGGGGCTGATATTCGCGGGAATAATCGGGTACGTTACAAGGAACGTCGTGGGGGAGAGATCGACGCGCTTCCTGAACCCGGTGAAGTGGATTGAATGGATCGCCTACGTCCCGGTTCTCTTCTGGGGGATGGTGAAGGCGAACCTCCACGTCGCTTATCTTGTTATAACCGGTAGGATAAGACCGGGAATCGTCAGGGTTCCGGTGGAGCTTGAGAACGAGGCCCAATACACGATTCTCTCTAATTCCATCACCCTAACCCCGGGAACGCTGACCATCGACGCCTGTCCTGACGAAAAAGCCCTCTACGTCCACTGGATTGAAATTCCAGAGGGGATGGAGAGGCCTGAAAGCTCGGAGCCCGTTTCGGGCCCCTTCGAGAGGTGGGCGAGGAGGCTGGGAAGATGATAGAGCCGGTTTTCTTCTATTCGACTCTGATAATCTCGGTTGGAGCGTTCTTGGCTGTACTCAGAGCCCTACTCGGTCCCAGCGTCCCCGACAAGGTGGTCGGAGTGGACACGCTCAACACGCTGGTGGTTGCGGGTATGGTGCTCCTTGGGGCGGCCTACGACAGGACGATCTACATAGACATAGCCATCGTTTACGCCCTGCTGAGCTACATTGGAACCCTCATCATAGCGCGCTATTTGCAGGGGGGATTGGCGTGAACTGGGTAAGCTATCTCATCTATGCCTTCTTGGCGATAAGCCTGACCTTCAACATCCTGGGAAGCATCGCTTTGCACCGCTTCCCCGACGTTTACACTCGCCTTCACGGCGCGACGAAGTGCACGACCTTCGGAACGATATTCGCGGTTCTAGCTGTGGTTACCCACGCCGCCTACAGGCTTCACGTCACCGGTGACCCGAAGTACCTTCAGATGGCCCTCCATAGCTTCGTTGCCCTTGTGGCGCTCCTCCTCACGAACCCGGTCGGTGCCCACGCGATAGCCAAGGCCGCACACCTGAGCGGCTACAGGCCTGCAAAGGCCGTCGTGGACGCCTACGAGGAGAAGCTCGGGGGTGAGGGCAAATGAACGCCTTAACGATTGACATGGCGATTCAGGCGATCATCCTGATCGGCGTCCTAATAACCGCTTACCTCACCATTCGCTTCAAAGATTTACTTGCCGCCGCCATTATGTCGGCCGCGATGAGCCTGCTCCTGAGCCTTGAGTTCTACACCCTCCACGCCCCGGACGTGGCCATAGCGGAGGCGGCCGTTGGGGCTGGGGTTGTTACGGCCGTTGTAGTTTACGGCATAGCGAAGACCGAGAGATGGGAGGGAAGGGCATGAAGAGGACGGTAGCTTACCTCTCACTGCTCTTCATTCTGGGCGTGCTGCTCTACGTGGCGAACCCAAACTACGGCCTCAAGTTCGGGCCGGGGGGAAAGGAGTGGCTCTCGTTGAGATACACTGACAACTACTACATCCAGCACGGCATCCAGGAGGTCGGCGGTACGAACATAGTCACGGACATAGTGTTCGACTACCGTGGATACGATACGATTGGAGAAGCTACGGTTCTTTTCACGGCCATAGCGGGGGCCATAGCGCTTCTCAGGCCCTGGAGGGGGGATGGGTCATGACCTGCAGGCCGAGTCGCGGTAGTGACATGGGGCTCATAGTCAAGACCTCGGCGAGGGCCATAATCCCGCTCATAGGCATCTTTGGAGCCTACATAGTGATGCACGGTCATTTAACGCCGGGGGGCGGCTTCCAGGGCGGAGCGACGATAGCGGGAGCCGGAATACTCTTCCTCGTCTCCTTCGGCCTCGACGAGATGAAGAGGCACTACAACAAGAGCCTCTACTCGGCCCTTGAGGGAATAGGTGGACTGGCCTTCCTCGGCGCGGCTATGCTCGGAATGGGCGTGGCCTTCTTCTACAACACGCTCTGGCACAACGGGCCCTTCTTCAGCGGGGAACCGGGAACGCTACTCTCGGCCGGCTTCCTCCCGATAATGAACCTGGCCGTAGGATTAAAGGTCTTCACGGGTCTCGTCAGCGCCCTCACCGCGATAGCGCTCTACAGGAGGTGGAGGTCATGATACAGTTTCAGTTCATAGTTGCCTTCCTGCTCATAGTCCTCGGCATCTACGCCTTCCTTGCAAAAAACAACCTGCTCAAGCTGATTTTAGCGCTCAACATCATAGACTCGGGAATACACATGCTCCTCATAAGCCTCGGCTACAGGATAGAGCTGAATGAAATCCCGACGGCGCCGATTTACACCGGCTACGAGACGCTGAAGAGCCCGATGGTCGGGCCTCTGCCCCAGGCGCTGGTCCTCACGAGCATAGTCATCGGCGTTTGTGTGCTCTCCCTTGCGGTTGCTTTGACGATAAACGCCTACCGCCACTACGGAACCCTTGACGTGAGGGCTTTAAGGAGGTTGAGGGGATGAACGGCGGGATTCTACCGTACCTCATAATCATCCCCCTCTTCGGGGCGTTTTCGATGCCGATAGTGAGCTTAGCTGGAAGGAAGGCGAGGGGAGCCTGGGCCGTCTTGATTTCCGGCGCAACGCTCGCCGTCGGCTCGGCGGTGTTCTACGGCGTCTGGGAGGACAAGGAAATACTCCTCTACACCCTCGGGGCGAAGAGCCCGCTCGGTCGGGGCGTTAACTTCCCGGTGAGGATAGTCTGGGAGGTCGACCTCTTCGGGGCGATAATGGTCCTCATGGTAACGCTGGTCAGTTTTCTGGCCGTTCTCTATTCCCTCGGCTACATGAAGCACGACACCGGCCTCGACAAGTACTACACGCTCGTCCTAATCCTCGAGCTCGGAATGCTGGGCATAGCGATAACCGGCGACCTCTTCAACTTCTACGTCTTCCTGGAGATAATGAGCATAGCCAGCTACGCCCTCGTTGCCTTCAGGAACGACACCTGGGAGGGCATCGAGGCTGGCATAAAGTACATGTTCGTCGGCTCGATAGCGAGTTCCCTGATTTTGCTCGGCATAGCCCTGCTCTACGGACAGTACGGAACGCTGACGATGGGGTATCTAGCTTTAAAGCTCTCCCAAAACCCGACGGTCGTTGGAAAGGTTGCGCTGGCGCTCTTCATAGCCGGCCTGCTCTTCAAGAGCGGTGCTTCCCCGGTTCACATGTGGCTTGCCGATGCTCATCCCGCCGCTCCAAGCTCGATAAGTGCGATGCTCTCCGGCCTGGTCATCAAGGTAGGAGGGATCTACGCTTTAACGAGGATCCTGTTCAGCATCTACGGGATAAGCATAAGCGTGAAGACCGTCGGCTGGGTCATCATAATATTCGCGTGCATAACCCTAATCGTAGGCAACGCGATGGCCGTAATCCAGACCGACATGAAGAGGCTCTTAGCCTACTCATCGGTCGGGCAGATAGGCTACATCCTCCTCGGCCTCGGTATTGGCTTGGCAGCTTATGGAAGCCAGACAGGGGAGATAGCTTTAGCTGGAGCGATCTACCACACCTTCAACCACGCCCTCATGAAAGCTTTGCTCTTCCTCATTGCCGGCGTTGTAATCCACCAGCTCGGGACGAGGGATTTGAACGAGCTGAGCGGCCTGGCAAAGACCATGCCAAAGACCACCTTCGCATTCCTCATCGGAGCTGCTGCAATAATAGGAATGCCACCGCTCAACGGCTTCGCGAGCAAGTGGCTCATCTACGAGAGCTCTGCCATCTTCAACCCCGTCTTAGGCGCGATAGCGATAATAGGAACTGCCTTCTGTACCGCTGCCTACGTCAGGGTCCTCTACACCTTCTTCGGAAGGCCCGGTGAGAGGGTCATGAAGGCCAAAGACCCCGAAGGGACGATGCTCTGGCCGATAATACTCCTCGCCGTCGCGATAGTCGTCATGGGCATCTTCCCGTGGCAGATAAGCGACAGGGTGATGATCCCGGCAGTGAGGGCCCTCGAAAACCAGATGGCATATGTGAGCACTCTCCTGGGGGGTGCGTGAAATGTTCGGCTACTGGGATGCGCTCTACTTCGTCTTCGTTTTCATCATCGGGCTGATCCTGGCTTACCTCCTCGACAAGTGGGCTAAGAGGAGCGGGATGGGGACGAGGGAAGTTGGCTACGGAACGAAGGTTTTCATAAGCGGTGAGGATCCTGACAAGGTTATCCCGGGCTTCGAGCACTTAGAAGGCCACTACACTGGAAGGAACGTCATGTGGGGCCTGACCTACGCGCTCAAGCGCTTCTTCACGGTACTCAGGGCGGATCATACCGGCCTCCTCACCGACTACGCGAGCTACCTCGTGATAACGACGGCGTTTGTTATGGGAGTGTTGCTGATATGGGGGTGATAGAGTGAGCATAAAAGTTCCAGCTAACGGAGGTTCAAACTCACCGGAACGCGAGAGGCTTGAGAAAAAGATTGCCCAGCTCTGCCGCTTTATCGGGAAGTCACCGTGGGTCTTCCACGTGAACAGCGGCTCCTGCAACGGCTGCGACATCGAGATAATCGCGGCCCTGACCCCGAGGTACGACGCGGAGCGCTTCGGTGTAAAGCTCGTCGGCAGTCCGAGGCACGCGGACATACTCCTCGTTACCGGGCCGGTGACAAACCAAAGCCTCGAGAGGGTTAAGCTGGTCTACGAGCAGACTCCAGAGCCGAAGATAGTTATAGCCGTTGGCTCCTGTCCCACGGGAGGGAGCGTCTTCTACGAGAGCCCCTTCACCAACGCGCCGTTAAGCAACGTCATTCCGGTTGACGTTTACGTTCCCGGCTGTCCTCCAAGGCCAGAGGCGATACTCCACGGGGTCGTTTTGGCACTGGAAAAGCTGGCTAAAATCCTGAAGGGCAATGCCCCGGAGGTGAGTGGAAATGAATGATAATCCCATTAATGAGGCAAACGAGGTCAAAGAACCAACCAAGGCCGAGAAGGTCGCGAAGACCATAGCGGAGCGCTTCCCGGAGGCGGAAGTTCAGGTAAAGACCAACAAGTGGGGAAGGCAGAGGGTCTGGGTTCGCGTTGATAGGAGTGAGTACCGCGAGCTGATGGCCTTTATTAAAAAGCTCGACGGTGAGGCCCACTACTCGATAGGCATCGAGCAGGACTGGGGGGACGAGCTGGGCTTCCTCAGTCACGTTGTGATCCACTACGACGACGCACCGGCGGTTTCCCTCATAGTCGACGTCCACGCGCCTAAAGACAATCCGGTGATTCCTGACCTGAGCGACATCTTCCCGATAGCCCTCCAGTTCGAGAGGGAAGGCATGGAGATGGTCGGGCTGGACTTTGAAGGTGCTCCTGACAAGAGGAGGCTCTTCCTGCCGGACGACTTCCCCGGGGGGATATACCCGCTCCGCCTCGACGACAAGGGCGTTCCAGAGGAGATGGTGCACAACGCAGGGCACCCCTACTATCTCAAAGGGGGGAAGAAGGCATGACCAAAGTCGAGTACTGGGTGAAGATACCCTTCGGACCGATTCATCCCGGCCTTGAGGAACCCGAGAAGTTCATACTCACCTTAGATGGAGAGAGGATAGTTGACGTTGACGTCAAGCTCGGCTACAACCTGCGCGGAATCCAGTGGATAGCCCTTAGGAGGAACTACATCCAGATAATGTATCTCGCCGAGAGGATGTGCGGGATATGCAGTTTCTCGCACAACCACACCTACACGAGGGCCGTCGAGGAAGCGGGAGGAATAGAGGTTCCCGAGAGGGCCGAGTACATCCGCGTCATCGTCGGCGAGCTCGAGAGGATCCACTCCCACCTGCTCAACCTCGGCGTTTTAGCCCATGACATAGGCTACGACACTCTGCTCCACCTCACCTGGCTGGCGAGAGAAAAGGTCATGGACACGCTTGAGGCCGTCAGCGGAAACCGCGTCAACTACTCGATGGTGACCATTGGGGGCGTCAGGAGGGACATAGACGAGAAGAAGCGAAAGATAATCCTCGACATGATAAAGTACTACCGCGAGGTATTCCCGCAGATAGAGGAGGCCTTCCTCCACGACCCGACGATAGAGGCCTGTTTCAGGGATACTGCGATAATAAGCAAGCGCGTTGCGATGGAGCAGGGCGCGGTAGGCCCAACCGGAAGGGGAAGCGGGATAAGGGATGACGCTAGGTGGAGCGAGAGGCTCGGCGTTTACCCCGACCTCGGGATAAAGCCTGTAATGCCCCAGGACGTTACGGGCGAGAGGCCGAGGGGCGATGTGTTTGACAGGATGGCCGTCAGGATAGGTGAGCTGTGGGGGAGCCTTGAGCTTATAGAGCACGCCCTCGACGCCATGCCGGACGGAAAGATAAAGACGTTCCCAAAGGACAACGTCCTCTACGCGAAGCTGAGGCTCCTCATTGACGGGGAGGGGATAGGGAGGTACGAGGCACCTAGGGGAGAGCTGGTGCACTACGTCCGCGGTAAGAAGGGGAGCGATAGACCACTCCGCTGGAAGCCGAGGGAACCGACCTTCCCGAACCTCTTCTCCGTGGCGAAGGGAGTGATAGGCGACCAGGTGGCTGACTTCGTGGTCGCGGTTGCCTCAATAGACCCCTGCCTGAGCTGTACAGACAGGGTTGCCGTGATACAGGACGGTAAGAGGAAGGTACTGACGGAGAAAGACCTCCTAAAGGCCTCGATAAAGAAGACGCGCGAGATAAACCCCGATATCCGGGGAGACCCCACTCCAATAGGGGCGAGCTGTTCGAGGTGATGGCGATGGACGTGATGGGGAGCATCGTTTACCCGGTTGCCGGCCTGCTCGGCCTCTACGCCTTCGTCTCGCTTGCATCGCTGATCTGGGAGGGGATAGACAGGAAATTAGTTGCAAGAATGCAGAGGCGCGTTGGGCCGCCTATCGTTCAGCCCCTCTACGACTTCCTCAAGCTGGCGAGCAAGGAGACGATAATCCCGAGCACGGCCAACTACATGTTCCGGGCCGCTCCGGTTCTGGCTTTAGCGACAGCCATAGCGCTCCTGGCCTACACGCCGATGGGCTTCACGCCAATTTTAGCGGGCAAAGGCGACGTCATCGTCTTCATATACCTCCTGGCCCTCATAAGCTTCTTCAAGATAGTTGGAGCGATAAGCTCCGGCAGTCCCTACGCGAAGATAGGAGCGGCCAGGGAAGCGACGATAATGGTGTCTAGAGAACCCGCGATGATGCTGGCCATCTTCGCCATAATGTGGCGCCTCGGAAAGCTCGGCGTTGACAAGCCATTCAGCATGGGAATCTTTTACACCCACAACATCTGGGAGATAGGGACACCGATGAGCTTCGTTGGGGCGATTATTCTGCTCTACGTCTTCTGCGTCTGGCTGGCGAGCGAGATAGAGGTCGGGTTCTTCAACATACCCGATGCCGAGGAGGAGATAGCCGAGGGTCTGCTCGTTGAGTACAGCGGGAGATACTTGGCTTTACTCAAGCTGACGAAGGCGCTCAAGGCCTACATAGCAACCTCCCTCGTCGTGGCCATATTCTTCCCCTGGGGGATTTCGGACTACTTCGGCCTCACCGGTCTCTCGGCAAACGTTGCAGACCTGCTCTTCCACACCCTGAAGGTCTTCGCCCTGCTCTTCGTCGTCGAGAGCGTCTTTAGGGCCGTGACCGGAAGGCTGAAGATAACGCAGGCGGTTGACTTCCTCTGGAAGAACGTCTTCCTGGCTTCGCTCATAGGCTCGCTCCTCATAGCGATGGAGGTGATAATGTGAGGGCACCGATACTAGTCCCAACGGTGCTCAGAAACCTGGCAAGGAAGCCAGCGACCAACCTCTTCCCAAAGACGGAGCCAGTTCCGATCCCGGAGGACTTCAGGGGGATAATAGCCTACGACGTTGACAAGTGCGTCGGCTGCAGGATGTGCGTCAACGTCTGTCCTGCGGGAGTCTTCGTCTATTTGCCTGACATCAGGAAGGTTGCCTTATGGACGGCAAGATGCGTCTACTGTGGGCAATGCGTTGACGTCTGTCCGACCGGAGCGCTCCAGATGAGCAGGGACTTCCTCCTGGCGAGCTACGACAACCACGACGACAAGTTCATCCCGCTCAAGGAGGAGAAAATCGAGGAGATACGGAAGAAGCTCGAGGAGCAGAAGAAGGCGAAGGAAAGGAAAGAGAACTCAAAGTAGCCCCTTCTTCTTTCTCCACTCGTACAGGGATTTGAGGGCCCCGTAGTGCCCCCTCTCTATCTCCGCCAGGCGGAGGTAGGCTTCCCTGAGCTTCGGGTTCTCGGTTTCCTCGGCGAGCTTCCTGTATATCGTCTCGGCCAGCTTCTCGCTCTCCATGGCTATCTCGAGCACGTCCCTCAGGTCCTCGACCTTCCAGAACTTGCCGAGGACGTCCAGGGACTCAACGTTGGGCAAGTTCACATCGGCCAGCTCTTCCCCGTACTCCTCGCGGTATATCTTGAGGAGCTCATCGCCGTGCCTCTTGGACTCGTTCCCGAGCCTCCTGAACGTTTCAACGACCTCCTCCGGAAGCCCGAGCTCTTCCGCGCGTTCGGCCAGCTTCCAGTAGGTTTCCGCCTCCTCGTATTCGCCCTTAATCCAGTAGCTCAAAAGCTCTCTTTCGTTCAGCTTCCTTATCTCGTCCAGTATCTCCACTGCCATCTCAACCACCCAGCTTCTCGTATTCCCTCTTGAGGGCCTCGTAGTGGCCCCTTTCAACATCCACCAGCTTGAGGTAGAGTTCCCTTAGTTTCGGGTCTTCCACCTTCTCCGCCAGGGTTCTGTAGGCGTTCATAGCTATGAGCTCGCTCTCCATGGCCGCCTCGAGTACCTCCCTGACCTGGTCGGCCCTCTCAAACCTGTCGAGGACCGGTACAACCTCGAGTGGAGGGACGTCGCTCTCCGGTTCCCTGGAATAGTTCTCCCTGAATATCCTAGCTAAATCATCGGCGTGTTTCCTCGATTCCTTTGAAAGCCTCTCAAAGGTCTCGACAAGGCTCTCCGGAAGACCGAGGTTTCTGGCCCTCTCTGCCAGTTCTTTGTAGAACTCCGCCTCCTCCCGCTCGCTCTTCACCCAGTAAGCCAGAACGTCCTCGTAGCTGAGCCTCGAAAGCTTCTCGACGACTTCGTCCATATCAACCATCCTGACCGCCCCCCATCCATCCGATAGGTTCTACCTCTATTGCCGCGACACCGTACTTCCTCTCCTTCTCCTCCGGGTAGAACCTCCTGTAGACGGCAACGCCCTCCTCAACGCTTTCCACTCCGGGGAGGACGTTCTCGATGCCCTCCCTCTCAAGCATCTCCCTGAATGACGAGTAAACGCGCACGTCCTTTACCACGACCATCAGCCGGTTCTCAAATATTATCGTGTCTCCGGGCCTGATCTTCTGCCTCTTCTCGTCGTATAAGCGGCCTTCAACCTTCTTCCTGCCCTCGGCTGTGGCCATCAGGTACTCCTCCTGCAGGCCCATCCTCCAAGTCGCCATGGGATCACCTCACAGCAGCGCCCTGATGAGGGAGGGGCTTATCCTCAGTAGCGCCGCCAGCAGGCGGGGCTTCTTCGCCAACGCTTTGAAAGTCCTGAGGTGATCATCAAAGTCGGCGTGCTCCTCTATTACTCCCCGGGCTTCATCACCGCCAAGAACCTCAAAAACCTTCTCTATTCCCTCTTGGCTCATGCCTTTAAAGACCTTCCTCACCCTGAGCCCGAAGGAGATCTGCCTCTTAACGGCAGAGCACGACCTCTCGTACTCACCGAGGTCGCCGGTGATTATGGCCTTCGCCAGGTGGTGAGCGCATAGTGCGCCGAACACTATCCCCCCAGCCGTCGTCGGCTTGATCTGGAGCGCGGCGTCCCCAACGAGGGCGACGTTATCCCTGACCCACGGTCTCCTCCAGCCCAGGCCCACGGATCCTGCCTTGAACTCTATCACCGATGTAGGTTTGAGCCCCCTGTCGAGGAGGAACCTCTCAAAGGCCCCGAGCTCCCCGAAGGTCCCCACTCTGGCAACGTCCTCGCTGACCGGGGTTACCCAGAAGAAGAACTCCGGGTTGAGCTCCCTGTTGACCCAGACCTCGGTGAAATCCCTCCTGAAGTTCCCCACCACCTCGACCTCGTAGCCCTTAAGGAACTCGGCCTCGCTCCTCGCCCCGATCTCCCTGGCGACGGTGCTCGCAACCCCGTCGGCCCCGACGTAGAAGTCCGCCTCCACCTCAAAGGTCTGGTTCATGTGCTGTACCCGTGCCCTTCCGCTTTTGAAGCCCAGGAACGTGGTCCCTACGAAGTAGTCCACGCCTTTCTTTATGGCCCTCTTTGCGAGTGCCGCCTCGAAGGTTTTTCTGTCGATGACGTAGGCCTGGGGGGAGTTCCTCTTGATCTCGAAGCTCTGTATCTTCGAGTAGAAAACGGCCCCCCGGAGCTCGTTTACCACCGCCTCCCTCGGGAACCCCAGTTTCTCAAAGCTCTCGGCGCCCACTATGCCGGTGCAGGCCTTCCCGCCGAACGACCTCTTCCTCTCCACCACGGCCACGTCGAGCTTTCCCCCGAGAAGAGTCGCCAGGTAGTTTCCGACGGGTCCTCCCCCGATGATGAGAACGTCGTACCTCATGCTCACCCCTCTGAGGGTGTGGTTTTTTAAGCCTAAAAACCTAACCTTTCCGGTGGCCTGGATGAAGGTTCTGGTTACTGGCTTCGAGCCCTTCGGGGGAGAGAAGATAAACCCCTCCTGGGAGGCGGTTAAAGCCCTTCCCGGTGAGGTAGGTGGGGCGGAGATAGTCAAGAAAAGACTCCCAGTGACTTTCAGGGGGGTGAGGGAGGTACTCCCTAGGCTGATCGTTGAGGAAAGGCCGGACGTGGTGATTATGACGGGCCAGGCCGGCGGAAGGCCCAACGTAACCGTCGAGCGCGTCGCGATAAACGTGATGGACTCAACAATGCCCGACAACGAGGGCTTTGCTCCGGAGGATGAGCCGGTTTTTGAAGGTGCCCCGGCCGCTTACTTCTCAACGCTCCCGATAAAGGCCATCGTGAGGGCTTTGAGAGGCGCTGGGATACCCGCTGGAATTTCCAACACGGCAGGAACCTACGTCTGCAACGCGGCCATGTTTACCGCCCTCCACACGATAGCTGTGGAGGGAATGAAAACTAAGGCTGGCTTCGTACACGTGCCCTTCAGCCACGCCCAGGCCCTCGACAAGCCGAGGCCGTCGATGGCCCAGGAAACGATAAACGAGGCCGTCAGAAAAGCTGTGGAGGTTTCAATTGAATTGAAAGGGTGATTTGATTCAGAGCTCGTTAAAGTCGATCTCGTACGAAACAGAGCCGTTGAAGCTCTGGGCCTCCCTAAAGCGGGCTATCAGCGCGCTCAGGGCCTCTATGAGTGCCCCCCTTATCTCCCCCATCATCTTCTCGGCCTCTTCCCTGGTCTGAAGCTCGAAGGAGCGCTCCTTCAGCTCGGACAGCCTTACCTCCTCGCCCTTCACCTTTATCACGGGATCAACCCCGTCCAGGACGTTCCTGAGCTCCTCGTCGAACTCGAGTTCCCTGACGCGCACCCTGTAGATACCGGAGAGCAGGTCGTACTCCTTGTCAAAAACAACCCTCATCTTCATGGTACCACCGGAACGGTGTTGGCCTCGGATTAAATAACCCTTTTGGTTTGAATGTCCGGAGATGGACGTTTGGTTAACGTTTTAAAGGGCCGGGACTAGTCCAGACATGAGAGGTGGGGGCCTATTCTAATCCTCGGAGTCGACGTAATAAGCGAGAACCCTAAGAGGTTCGCCGTCGTGAGCTGGTTCAATGGAAAACTGGAGAGAAAGGGTGAGTTCACCCTCTACCGCTTGATCCGCTTCATCCAGAGCAAGAGACCGGACATAGTGGCCATCGACAGCGTTACCGAGCTCGGCGACGACCTAAGGAAGTTCCTCCGCTCACTTCCACCCGAAACGAAGCTCGTCCAAGTTACCGGGCGGCCAGGCGAGCAGAGAAGCCTGCAGAGCCTGGCTAAGGAGCACGGGATAAGAACCCTTGACCGCTTCGACCCCTACGAGGAGGCCAAGCTCTCTGCTTTGCTCGCGAGCAAAGGAGTCGGCTATGAGGTTTTGGCTTTTGAGGATGAGGTAATCGTAAAGGTAACCCGCGGGAGGAGCCACGGGAAGGGCGGCTGGAGCCAGGACCGTTACAGGAAGAGGGTGCATAACCTCGTCCGCGACAAGGTGCGCGAGATAGAGGACAGGCTGAGAAGGGCAGACATACCCTTCGACCTCGAGACCGAGGAGAGGGACTACGGACTGGCGAGGGGCGAGTTCAGGGTTTATGCGAGCAGGGAGGAGCTGGCCGGGCTGATAAGGCCGATGCGCGGCGGCGACGTGGAGGTCAGGATCCAGCCGGTTGAGAGGGCTGAGCTCGGCTTTGCGCCGCTCAAGGGCGAGGAGGCTATAAGGGAGAGGAAGAGCATAATAGTTGGCATAGATCCTGGCATAACAGTCGGCATAGCGGCCATAGACCTGAACGGAAGGATAGTCGCCCTCCACAGCCAGAGGAACATGCCTGTCGGTGAGGTCTTCAGGTTCGTGGGCGAGATAGGGCACCCCGTTATAGTTGCTACCGACGTTTCTCCTGCACCGGGATTCGTCGAGAAGATAGCGCGCTCCTTCAAGGCCCAGCTGTTCGTCCCCAGGGAGAGCCTCAGGATAGAGGAGAAGAACGAGCTCCTGAGAAATCTGGGGATCAGCGTGGAGGACGACCACCAGCGCGACGCTTTGGCTGCAGCTTACAAGGCCTACCTCCGCCTCAAGCCCAAGCTGGAGCACATAGATGCGAGGCTCAGGGAAGCCGGCCTGACGAAGAAGGCTGAGGAAGTTAAGGCCCTCGTCATACAGGGCTACAACCTCGGCGAGGCGATGCAGAAGGTTTCCCTCAGAGAGAGGAAGACCGAGGAGAGGCCTGAGGAACAGGCAAAGGAGAGCGTGGACGTTACCCCTTACCTCAGGCGCATAAGGGAGCTTGAAAAGAGGATAGAGATGCTGGAGAGCGAGAACCGCGAGCTCAGGGAAATAATCAGAGAGCAGAGGAAGACGATAGGCAGGCTCGAGAGGAAGCTGGTCGACTACGACGAGGAGGTTAGGAGGAAGATCCTCCGCGAGAGGGAGCTGGAGGCCAAGGTGAAGCGCATAGAGCTCCTCGAGAGGCAGCTGAGGGAAGCTAAGGCAGTAATCGAGCGTCTCAGCAGAGACCTAGTGCAGGTCAAGCGCATGAACGTGGTAGAGATGCGCGGTTCCGCGGTTCCGCTTAAGGTTCTGAAGGTCCTCAGCTGGCGCGAGCTGGAGAGGATTGAGCGTGAAGTCGGGTTGAGGAGGGGCGACGTCCTCTTCGTGATAAACCCCGCTGGAGCTGGAAAGGCCATAGCTGAGGAGCTGGTAGAGAGGGGGATAAGGGCTTTGATAACCGAGAAGCCCCTGCCAGAAACTGTGGCGGAGGTTCTCCGCGAGGCCCATGTGCCATTCTTCACTGGTGAAGAGCTGGATGTGAAGCGCGTCGATGAGTTCGCCGTCGTCGAGAGAGAGACCCTCGAAAAGGCCATCGAGGAGCTTTTGGCCGGGTGGGAGGAGGAAGACCGCGAGAGGGAAACCGAGAAGTTCCTCAGACTGGTGGAGGAGTACCGCATCGAGAGGAAGAGGGAGCTCATGAGAAAGGCGGAGGGGGAGATGGAGAAGAGGCGGGATTGATCCTGATCCCCGTGGACAGGCCGGTTTAATCGGGGGAAGAGACGGCGGAGAGGGCCTCCTTCAGGGCCCTCATGTAGTTCCGGGCCTCAATCGCTCCCTTCTCGGTGATCCTCACGGCCGTTCTAGGCCTGTCTGCGAAGACCTTGTAGACCTCAACGTAGCCTGCCCTCTCGAGGGCCTTTAGGTGGGAATCGAGGTTGCCGGGGGTGAGCTTTAGGACTACCAGGAGGTCTTTGAAGAGGGCCCTTCCCCTCGGCAGGAGGTAGAGCACTATCGCCAGTCTCACGGGATTTCCAAGGACGTGGTTCTTAACCAGCTCCCTGAGGGGCTCCATGCTATCACCGCTCTATGGCCTTGAAGGCCGAGTACAGGTAGAGGAGCACAGTTAGACCGTAAGATACAACCACTACGAAGCCCGCCCACAGTATTGCAGCCCTCTCGATCTCCATTGCCCTCGGAATCGCGAGGAACGGGAGAAGGAACGACGGGATCATCTCGCGGTGCCACTTTCCACCGCCCATCACCAACCACTGGCCGAGGAGCGAGAGTCCTATAAAGACCAGGAACCCGACGGCGAGGCGGGAATCTTCACTAACCCCTATGTTCGTCATGTTGGGTATCACCCACCAGCCGATGAAGGAACCTATCGCCCACGACACGCCGATTCCAACCGCCCCAGCTTCTCTTCCCTTTTCCGTACCGGCGAGTCTCTCTATCCTTCTCCAGAGCTTTACGCTCGCGTAGACGCCCAGGATTATCGCCGATCCCCAGTAGATGAGGGCTCCTGTGGGGTTGGAAAGCCCGAATCCCAAGAGGACGAAGAACAGGCTCATTGCCACCAGCCATATGGTGAAGTTCATCGCCCCGTAGACGTTTGCCGCGGCTATTATCTTCCCCTCGACCCTCTCGAGCACTTGCCTGAGCTCCTCTACCTCCTCCATCTGCGTCACCTCAATTTGAGGTAGGCCTCATAGTATTTATAGCGTGGACTCTCTCTGAATTTCAGAGTACAACCTCCTCAAAGGTTAGTGTTAAATACCCCTTGGGCATACTCCATGGGGGTGAGGCTCCATGGAGATCCTCAGCACGGGTATCCCAGTTCTCGACGATGCCTTGGGTGGGGGCCTGCTCGAGGACAGCAACCTTCTGATAGTCTACAGGACCTACTCCCGCGGCTGGGCGCTCGGGCTTGAGATACTGAGAAGGAGGATCGAGATGGGCGATTTTGGGGTGATAATAGATTCCGTTCTCCCACTCACCCCTTTGAAGATGGAGCTAGGTGCGATCAACTACGATATAGAGGCTATGGCCGCTAAGGGGGATCTGGCAGTCATAGACATATTCTCGTCGTTCTACGGCATAAACTACCCTGAGGAGTTCGTTTACACGGATCCAACAATGGACACGGGAACTTTCGTCCCCAAGTACACAGAGCTCTACAGGCGGCTCTTGAAGAACCTCATCGGCGACAGGAGGCCAGTGGGGATAGATGTAACCGTCGACGGCATGGCGTTCCTTCTGGGCGAGAAGAACTTCATAAGGACTTTTCAGCGCCTGATGGCCCTTAAGGAGAGGGCCAGGATAAGCGAGAAGCGGAAGAGGCCCCTGAACATATTCCTCCTCAACAGGAATCGGGCCTCTGAGGAGCTCGTCTCGTGGATGGCCCTCTACAGTCAGTACGTTATAGAGATCGAACCGACCGAGAACCCTAGTGAGGAGAGGCTCTTCGTTAGGAGTTCACCTCTTCCGACCTTCGTTCCCAACGAGAAGGGCTACGTCTTCCGCCTCGTTAAGGGTAACGTGGAGATAGAAAAGACCGAGTAGGTAATAGGTTTAGTTTAGCTTTCTTTTTCCTCAGTAGTGATCTGAGTTAGCTCCATAAACTACCCGCCGGCCCTGGCCAGTCTGAGCTTCTCTATGAAGCGCTCGATTTCCTCAGGACTTCCCTCAATCAGGACCCTGTTGAGGGTTATGCCGTTTCTCTCAATTTTTCCAAGGAGAACCAGCTCGACCTCCGCTTTGCTCCTTTTCCTGAGTTCTTCGAGCTCTTCCATGCTTATCGGTGTTTCAATAACCCTCAAGGAGGAACCTCCACAGCGGAACGATTTCGATCACCTTTTTCCCATTTACGTTCCATCGCTCAGGATTTGAAAGGTCACGGCGCCTGGTTTATAAAGGTTGTTTAGTATGCCAAACAGGTATTTATAAAGAGCTGTTCAGTACGATAACCACCTATTACTTGACCCTGAATGTCAGTTCCCTTTCCCTCGCCTTCCTCTCGACCTGAAGGCGGAACTGGCAGACCTTGCATATCTCCCCGGTTGTAGGCTGACCGCATATCTTACAGCGGTTCAGCTCGCTGGTTTTCTTGGTGTAGGTCTTCGCGATGAGCGGGAAGAGCTTGTCGTAGCTCCGCAGGATTTGATACTTCGTTCCCGGATGCTTTTCTTCCATCTCGTTGAGCCAGTCCCTTATTTCGGCCCTAAAGGCTTCAACCGCGTATGGGCACTCGCTTAAATCAACCTCAATGTTGTTCAGAACCGCGTAGAGGACTATCTCCTTCTCGGGAATCTCACGGAGGGGCTTTATCCTCGGCACAAGCTCCGGGTGGATTTCCTCGTAGTAGGGGCCTGTTCTTCCCAATCGGGCTATGTCACCGCGGAGGATGTTCATTATGAACATCTGGACTTCATCATCCAGGTTGTGGCCTACCGCTAATTTGTCGGCTCCGACGTCCTTTGCCGCGTAGTTTAAAAGCCATCTCCTCCAGACGCCGCAGTAGGAGCAGGCACCGACTCTTTCGCCCTTCTCGAAGCTCCCCATTATCTCAACGGTCTCATCCAACGTGAAGCCAATGTATTCCTTGAAGGAATAAATCCTGTGCTCTATTCCGAGCTTCTTCGCGTTCCTCTTCGCTATCTCCACGCTTGGAGGTCTGTATCCTGCTATGCCTTCATCTATCGTTATCGCGACTAGCTCGAAGGGGAACTTCTCTCGGAGCTTTGCCAGGAGGTGCATCAGAACCACGCTGTCCTTTCCACCGGAAACCCCAACCGCTACCCTCTCGCCCTTCTCGATGAGGCGGTACTTCTTGACGGTCTCCTTGAACTTCTTTTCAACCATCTCGTTGAAGTGCTTGTGGCAGTAGTACCTCCCGGTGTAGCGGGCGTGATAGACTGCTGGACGACCGCACTTTGAACACTTTCTGTCCATGTTCCGATGATCGTGAATGGGTTTAAAAACGATTGCGTGGAACGTGGTTTGGTGACGATTATGGAGGAGATTCTCGAAAGGTTCAAGCCTAAGGTTGTGAGGACAGGGGTGGACGAGCTCGACGTAATGCTCGGCGGAGGGTTGCTCGAGGGGGGCACGCTTCTCGTCATCTACGATGCCTCATCCTTCGGGTGGACTGTGGGCGTTCAGATCTTCAGGAGGCTGACCGAGCTCGGCGGCTTTGGACTTATCACCAGCTATTCGTTTCCAATAAGCCTGCTCGAGAAGTACGCCCTGACAATGCGCTACGACGTTCTTGAGGAGGGTAAACTCGGCAGACTCGCGATAGTTGACATCATAGGGTCCCTTTACGGTGTTAGGGCTGATCTGCCTTTCGTCTACTATCCCGGCACGATAGACTCCGAGACGTTTCTGGCCAAGTTGGAGAGGGTACACGGGAGGATCTTCGAGGAGCGTTTGAACGGCAGGAACCCTGTGAGGATCTCGGTCACGATAGACGCGCTCCCCGACCTGTTTGGGGAGGAGGCCTCAATGAGGATCCTCAGAAGGGGCATGATGATGAAGGAGGCGGGCCTCCTGAGGAACGGGGGAGTTGGGCCCATAGACATCCTGCTCCTCAACAGGGAGAGGGCCAGCAGGCGCTTCATAGAGTGGCTCTCGCAGTATTCTGAGCACATAATTGAATTCAAGCCCACCGGAACCCCAGGCATCGAGAGGATGCTGGTGAGGAAGTCCCTGCTCCCCGACTTCACCCCGTCGGAGGCCGAGTTCAGGTTCAGCAGGGGGAACCTCTCGATCCGCCCCCTCTGAGCGTTTTTATCTGGCCAAGTTCAGGAGGGCCGGCCAGAGGTTGAGGGCGAGCAGGAGTAAACCCACGCCTATCGTCGCGTACCTAACCGGCTTCACTACGTTCTCTGGGAGGTACTCCTTCAGGACATCGTCGAGCATCCTGCCGCCGTCGAGTGGGACGAGCGGGAAGAGGTTCATCAGCCCTATTCCCAGGTTGAGGATGTATATCCAGTAGAACGCGAAGAAGAGCGGGAATATCAGCCCTTCGTGGCCGACCTTCGAGGTGTAGTGCTGGCCCAGGTATATCCCGATGTAGGGCTTGTCGGGGTTGTTCTCCCTCGCGCCCAGCTTCAGGCTTAGGCTTTTCTCCTCCCCGTTCCTCAGAACCGTGAGGGTTATGACTTCACCCGGCCTCGTGCCGTTTATTGCCTTCTCGAAGTCCTCGAGGGTCTTTATCGTTTCGCCGTTTATCCCGACTATAACGTCCCCCTTCTCCAGAACCCCAAACGCCGGGGCACCCTGCACCACGCCGGCGACCTCGATACCGGCCGGCTGGAGCAGGGGAGTTAGGGCGAGGTTTATCACCATGACGGCTATAAGAGCGGTCACTATGTTTGCGAGCGAACCTGCCCCGTACACCCTGAGTCTCGTCCGGAGGGGGGCCCTTTTGAGCTCCTCCTCGTCCGGTTCCACGAAAGCACCTGGGATCACGAAGAAGAGAACGAGCCCGACCGACTTGAGGGGCAGTCCGTCGGCCCTCGCGGTTACACCGTGACTCAGCTCGTGGACGATCATGACGACGGCCAGCCCTATGAGGCCGTACCAGAGGGGTATCGTGAGGCCTGGGATTACGAGCTGAACTCCGGCCTGCCTTCCGTGGGTCTGAACCGTGGCCATGGCCGTTTTAAAGAGGGCGTAGAAGACGTAAGCCATTCCCATGAAGCCTAGCGCTATGCCGACGTCGGCGTAAACCTTCCAGAGCTTTCTGCTCCTCTGAGCGAGCCTGTCTATAAACCCCAGGAGCCTCTTGGTGCGCCACATGATTATGAACACATCAACCGCTAACCCTTCCTCTTCGTTGCTCCTCTCCCTGAACAGGATGTACACCGCCACCCAGAACAAAGCTATCGCACCCAGAGCCGTCACTAAAGTCGAGACCATGGCCCATCTCCTCTCGCTCTGCTCCCTTTAACTGGACTGGGGCTTTAACTTATAAACCTGCCGACGTTAGTATATGCGGCGGTGTGCGTGGGGGAGACGTTGAGGGTAGCGTTCGTCTACGACGTGATCTACCCGTGGGTGAAGGGCGGGGTTGAGAGGAGGATTTACGAGCTGGCCAGGAGGCTGGCCAAGAAGCACGAGGTTCATGTCTATGGATACAGGCACTGGGAGGGGAGCTCTGAAATCGAGCGGAGTGGGATTCACTATCACGGTCTCACTCCCCTTGGAAAGATTTATCTTTTGGGAAAGAGGAGTCCCTTCCCCATGCTCCAACTGGCGTCGAAGCTCCCTCTGGTTAGGGAAGAGCTCAAGAGCTACGACGTCGTTGACGTTCAGAACCTCTTCTATCCCGGAGCGCTGGCTTTAAAGGGCCTCAAAAACGCCGTTCTGACGTGGCACGAGTTCTGGGGGGGTTACTGGCTGGGGTACTGGGGTCCCGCTGGGATAGTGGGAAAGGCCGTTGAGAGGGCGCTCTTTTCCTTTGATCGCCACGTTGCCGTTTCATGGAAGACGAAGTTTGATTTAATTGAGGCCGGTCTGAGAAAGCCCGTGGCTGTGATTCCCAACGGCGTTGACGTTGAGAGGATAAGGTCGGTTCCTCCCGCCGAGCTGGAGTCAGACGTTATTTTCGTTGGCAGGCTCATTCCCGAAAAGGGCGTGGGCCTGCTTTTGAGGGCCCTGGTCGAGGTGAAAAAGGAAATCCCCGACGTTCAGGCGATTGTGGTGGGCGACGGTCCAGAGAGGGAAAAGCTTGAGAGGCTTTCCAGCATACTGGGGCTGAAGAACAACGTTGCCTTCACAGGCTTTTTCCAGTCTCACGACGACGTCATCGCCCTCATGAAGGCATCTAAGGTCTTCGTACTCCCATCAAGGAGGGAGGGCTTTGGCATGGTTGTTCTTGAAGCTATGGCTTCCAGTCTTCCTGTGATCACGCTCGATGCCCCTATGAACGCCGCGAGGTTTCTGGTGGAGAACGGGAGGAGTGGGTTTGTTATTGAGGCTGGGGAGTTCGGGAGGGCTCTCCTCGCGCTCCTTGATGATGGAAAACTTGGCAGGAAAATGGGAATGATAGGAAAGAGCCAGGCGGTGAGATATGGGTGGGAAAACGTGGTAAGAGCTTGGCTAGCTTATCTGACCCGTCCTACCCTCATGTAGATGAAGCCCGCCTTCTCAGCTTTCTCAGGGTCAACAACGTTCCTCCCGTCGATGATAACTTTTGTGCGCATTTCCTTCGCGATTTTCTCAAGGTTTAGCTCCTTGAACTCCCTGTGGTCGGCGGTGATGACTATCGCGTCAACTCCATCGAAGTCCTCCTTCCACTCAGCTTCAAAGCGCTCAGCGTCTTCCTTTGTACATAGTGGATCGTAGGCGTAAACGTTGGCGCCCCATTCTTTGAGCTCCTCTATGATGGGCTTTGCAGCCGCCTTCATAAACTCCCTAACGCCACCTCTGAAGGTCAAGCCGAGAACAAGGATGTTGCTTCCCTTCAAAGGTTTGCCGGCTTCGTTCAGGGCCTTAACTGTGAGCTCAACAACGTGGTGCGGCATTGAGTCGTTTATCTCCCTCGCGGTCTTGATCAGTCTCGGGTTGGTTTTCCTGGCAAGGTTTATCACGAACCATGGGTACACGGGGATGCAGTGTCCTCCAACGCCGGCACCGGGCATGTGAAGGTGGCAGTAGGGCTGTGTATTTGCAGCTTGGAACACTTCGAGGGCATCCAAACCGTGCTCCTCGCACCACATAGCTAATTCGTTGGCAAGGGCAATGTTGACGTCGCGGTAGACGCCTTCGAAGACTTTAACTGCCTCGGCCGCCTTTATAGAACTCATCGGGACGACGCCCTTCCTGTTGATGGTTTCGTAGATTCCAATAACTGCTTCAAGGGTCTTCTCGTCGCTCGCACCGACTATCTTCGGATACTGGCCGGTGATATCTCTTATCGCGGTTCCCGTCATAGTCCTCTCGGGGGCATGTGCTAAACCAAAATCGCCGAGTTTAAGTCCAGATTTTTCTAGGATCGGGACGAGGCTCTCCGTAGTTCCCGGCGGCATGGTGGCCTCGGTTATGACTATATCGCCTTTTTCAAGCCCCTGGCTTATCTTCTCGGCAACATCGTAGACTGGATTAAGCTTTAGGTTTCCCCTCTCATCGGTAAGGGTTGGCACTAGGATGACCATAACGTCGGCCTGTTTAGCAGCCCAGACGCCGTCGATAGTTGCTCTTAGTCTTCCGGCTTCGACATTCTTCCTAACGAGCTCATTGAGACCTGGCTCCTCTTTGATGTGATTCTCGCCCCTATTAATCCTCTCGACAACCTTTTCGTTGATGTCAACACCGATAACGTTGGCCCCGTGGTCTGCAAAGACTGCCGCCAGCGGGAGGCCCATCTTGCCCATTCCGTAAACCGCTATCGTAAACTTCCCGTTTCTGAAGGCCTCCTTAACCTGCTCCCTGCCCAGCCCGATAAGCTTCATTCTTTCACCTCCAGAACCTTTCCTGTTCTTGCGCTCTCTTGGGCCAGTAAAGCCACCTTCAGGGCGTGCAAACCGGCTTCGCCGTCAACAATGGGTCTCTTTCCCGCCTCAACGCACCCTATGAAGTGCTCGATCTCGTTCCTCAGGGGTTCCCTCTTCTCGATCTTGGCCTCCTTGATCCAGTCGCTGTTGTAGAGCCTTAAGCTCTGTTCGATGTAGTTGAGGTACGCTATTCCACCGGTTCCGACTACGGTGAGGTTTCTCGTTTTGTGGGGTGTAAGCCAGTTTGTCTCGACTATTCCCGTGCCCTCGTCAAAGCCGAGCGTTATTAGGGCGTGGTCTTCGACCCCCGCGGGGTGAACTACGTTTCCGGCCCTTGCGTAAACCGTTCTGACTCTCTCATCAAAGAGATAGCTTATCACGTCTATGTCGTGAACCCCGAGGTCTATTATTATCCCAACATCACGTATGCGGGCCGCCATTGGCCCAACTCTCTTGGCGCTGATGGTCACGAGCTTCCCCAGCTCCCCCTGAGATATCAGCTCCTTGAGTCTCAGTACGGCAGGGTTGAACCTCTCGATGTGACCTACCATCAGGGTAACTCCCCTCTCCTCCGCCGCACTTATGAGGGCTTCGGCGTTTTCTATGGTGTCTGCTATCGGCTTCTCGACTAGAACGCTCGTTCCCTCCTTTATGAATTCCAGAGCGACGTCTTTGTGGAGAGAAGTTGGAACGGCAACAGTTACCGCGTCCAAGTGTTCCCTCGCGAGTTCCCTATAGTCGGCGTAGGGGATAGTGCCGAACTTCTTTGCTATTTCCTTTGCTCTCTCAAAGTTGGCATCGGCAACTCCAACGAGTTCGACTTTTTCCTCTTTGGCCAGCTCTGAGTAAACCCTCGCATGGTGCTGGCCCATCATCCCAACGCCAACCACTCCAACGCGGAGCATTATCCTCCCTCCATCTCCTTAATACTCTCCAGGACATCAGCTCCCTCAAGGAGATAAAACGCCTTTATTCCGAATTTCTTTGCGCTTTCAACTTGGACTCTGTCGCTCGATACTAGGATTGATTCAGTTGTTTTGGCTGCAGCGATGTAGAATGAATCTGCCGCACGGCATCCCGTTTCAATTGCTATTAGGAACGCCAGCTCGAAGATATCGGACAGGGATACGAAGTTCAGATGTTTGAAGGTTTCCTCTGCCGTTGACACTGCCTCGTCCTGTCTCATCCTCCTCACGAGTTGGGAGGCAAGTTCGATTTTGAATAAATCCGGCTCAAAGATTGGTTTGCCTTCGATCATCTTGAAAAGCTCTTCTGAAAGTCTGGTTCTATCGGGCTGGTATTCAAAGAATAAGTCAATAAAAATAGAAGTATCGACCACTATCATCGCCTTTCCTCCACAAATGCCTTCAGGAGGTCTTCTTTAACTTTCTTTCGATGCTTCCTGGCTATTCCAATGAGGGTATCCTCCCTGAGGAGTATAACTATTCCCCTAGTGCCATCTTTGATCCTGAGTTTTTTGATGGGAACGAACACACCGTCTTTGTAAACCACCTCGATTTCCTCCATTCACGTCACCTGGAGAGCTCTTCGAGAGCGCTTACTATATAGTTTATGTCCTCACTGCTCACCGCCGGGTGCACCGGCAGGCTGAGGACTCTCTTGCTTGCTTCTATCGCGTTCGGACAGCAGTCCTGCTCGTATCCGAGCTCCTTAAAGAGCGGCTGGTGATGGAGGGGCAGTGGGTAGTAGATCCCGGTTCCGATTCCCTTCTCTCTAAGCTTCTCTGCAAGCTCGTCCCTGCTCAGCGGGAACTCTTCCTCCACCCTTATCGTGTACTGGTGGTAGACGTGCTTGACGTTCGGGGCGACGTAAGGTGGAGTCAGTCCGGTTATCTTTGATATTCCCTCGTTGAGCCTCTCGGCGTTTTTTCTCCTCGCTTCGTTCCATTCGTCCAGCTTCCTCAGCTGAACCCTTCCGAGCGCTCCTGCAATGTTGGTCATCCTCAGATTGTAGCCCAGGGTAACGTGGTAGTAGCGTTCCTTCTGTCCGTGGCTCCTTATGAGCCTCGCTTTCTCAGCCAGTTCATCGTCGTTGGTGACCACCATTCCGCCCTCTCCAGTTGTCATGTTCTTGGTGGGATAGAAGCTGAACGCCGCGATATCACCAAAGGTTCCGACCATCTGGCCGTTGTACTCAGCACCGTGGGCCTGGGCGCAGTCCTCGATGAGATAGAGCTTGTGATCCTCGACTATCTCCCTGAAAGCCTTCATGTCAGCGGGTTGGCCGTAGAGGTGGACGACGAGGATTGCTTTTGTTTTGTCGGTTATCCTTTCGAGAACGTCGTTTGGGTCAAGGTTGAAGGTTTTTGGGTCGATGTCCGCGAAAACCGGCTTGGCCCTCTGGAAGAGGATCGAGCTGGCGGTGGCGATGAACGTGAAAGGCGTTGTTATAACCTCATCCCCGTCCTTTATTCCAAGGGCCTTGAGGGCAACATCGAGAGCAGCGGTTCCGTTGGCGACGGCTATTCCGTGCTTGGCCCCCAAATAGTTTGCAAACTCCCTTTCAAAGGCCTCAACCTCTTTTCCGTGGGCGAGCATTCCGCTCTTGAGAACCTCGACGACGGCGTTTATCTCATCATCCCCGATGAGGGGTTTGGCTATGGGGATATTCCTCATCTTCAGCACCCCTTCTCTTTCTCTTTTAAATAGCGCTCGTAGTCTTCCTTTCTTATTTTAACCTCCCTCCCGCAGTGGGAGCACTTGAAGATGACATTCTCTTCGTCTTCGCCGATTTTGTTCTCCTCATTCAGTTTTCTCCCACAGTAGCAGACGAAGCCCTTTAAGCGGGCGGGGTTGCCGTAGACGAGGCCAAAGGGCGGAACGTCCCTGGTAACGACCGCTCCCGCCCCAACCATGGCGTACTCGCCTATGGTTACCCCACAGACGATGGTGGCGTGCGCCCCTATGCTTGCTCCCTTCTTTACGAGGGTTGGCACAACCTCCCAGTCCTCGTTGAAGGCTCTTGGATAGAGGTCGTTTGTGAACGTCATGTGCGGACCGAGAAAAACGTCGTCTTCAACCTTGACTCCGTGATAGACGCTCACTCCGTTCTGGATCTTAACGTTGTTGCCTATCTCAACGTCAACGTCGATGTAAACGTCCTTCCCGATGTTGCAGTTTTTACCTATCTTAGCGCCCTTCCTGACATGGGCGAAGTGCCATATCCTGGTTCCTTCACCGATTTCTGCACCCTCCTCAACAACGGCTAGGGGATGGACGAAATATTTTTTAGGCTCATCTGACATTGGGAACACCGAATGTAGGATACGGTCTTTGAATATAAGGGTTGCCCCGGTGGAACCGATGGATGAAAACGATGAGTTCCCTTTCGTTTCGGTCATAATCCCCGCTTACAACGAGGAGCGCTATATTAGGAAGTGCCTTGAGGAGTGGGTGAAGCAGGATTACCCTAAGGACCGCTACGAGATTCTGGTTTACGACGGCATGAGCACCGATAGAACGGCTGAGATCGTGAAGGAGTTTGAAAAGAAGTATCCGGGGCTTGTGTTCTACAGGATTAATCCAAAGAGGAGGCAGGTTTATGCGTTCAACATGGGGATCAGGGAGTCAAGAGGGGAGTTTTTCATTATCTTCGGTGCCCATGCCTACCCTGAAAGGGATTTCCTGAGAAGGAGCGTGGAAACATTTTTGAGGGTTAAGACAAAAGAGTCAAAGCTTGCTGGAGTTGGGGGGAAGATAATAAAGCTCTACGAGAGCAGACTGGCCAGGTTCGTTTCTTTGATATACTCCTCCCCGCTGAGCGGTGCGAGCACCTTCTGGTACGAGGAGCAGCCGCACTTTGCAAAGACCGTTGCCTTCGCTCTGTACGATAAGGAGACTATCTTAAAGGACGTGGGGTTTTTCGATGAGGATATGATAATTGGTGATGACTTTGAGTTCAACCTCAGGATAAACAAGAAGGGTTATAAACTGTTTTTCAATCCTGAAATTAGAAGCTACTACTTCGCCCGCTCAACCTGGAGGGGTTTTTTCAGGCAGAGCTTCAACTACGGTGCCGTTAAGAGCATGGCCATTAGGAAGGGGTACTTCTCTCCCATCTGGCTCTTTCCCCTGGTTTTCATGGGCTTCGAGTTCCTCGCGGTACCTTTTTTGATTATACGGTGGCTCTTTGCCTTTTACTGGCTCATACTTATCGCTGAGGGTTTCAGGCTCTGGAGGAAGACGAAAAACTTAGACGCCCTAGCCCTTTCCCCTGTGATGTGGCTCTTCCACAACCTTATAAGCCTCGGCTTCTTAGCGGGGCTGGTGTTCGGAAAGAAAGCATTCAGGTGATCTTATGAAGGTAGTAATGACCGTTAGCAATCCCTTTAAACCCGATCCTAGGGTTTACAAAGAGGCTAAGAGCTTGGTTAAGGCTGGATATGAGGTTTATGTTATTGCGTGGGACAGGGAGGGAAGGTATCCTGAAGAAGAGGTGGTAGATGGGATTAAGGTGATAAGACTCGGTCCGCGTGCCACATACGGTTCGGCAATGGTGCTTAAGCTTCCCCTCTTTTATCTGAAAGCATTTATGCTAATTTTAAAGCTAAAACCTGATGTGGTTCACACCCATGACTTCGATACCGCTGTTCTAGGGTTCGTTCTAAAGCTCTTAAAGGGCATTAGATGGGTCTATGATGTTCATGATCTTTACTTTACGTTTTTCTCAATGGAAGGGAGAGCTGGCTTTCTCCAAAAAGTTCTTCGTGGTATTGTGAGAAAAATTGATTTGATCTTTGCCATACATGCTAATCAGCTTATTGTTGCAACTCAGTCCCTTGGAGGAGTACATGAGGGATTAAGGGAATACTACATAAAAGAGAGAACTCCCCCAGAAAAGATCATAACAATCTGGAATGTCCCTGACGTTGGGTTTTTTGAGAGATTTGATAAATTAAACCTAAAAAAGCCGGATAAATTCACCATAGGTTTCATTGGTCCTCAAAGGACGGTTTCTAACTTTATAGCTCTTTTTGAAGCCATAAAACACGAACCTGAAAAGTACAAGGTGCTCTTGGTTGGGGAAGGTAGATCTACCAGAAAATTAAAGCAAATCGTGAGAGAAAGATACCCTGATCTGGATATTGAGTTCATTGGAAACGTTGATTATAGGCTAATTCCAAACTACTATTTACTCTGTGATACGGTCTTCTCTGTTTTTCCAAATAGAGATAATGTCAAGCGAGGAATCTCAATGAAAGTGTTTGAGGCCAGCATTATGGGTATACCTGTCATAGTTAACAAAGACAGCCTGAACGAGGATTTTGTGCGTGAGTGTAAGTGTGGTGTGGCCGTGGAGTGGAACTCAGTAAAGAGTCTGAGACGGGCAATATGTAGTGTGAGATTTTTTAAACCATTTGATTATGAAGTATTAAAGACACACTGGAATTGGAACAATGAAGAACTTAAACTTACAAAACTCTATAGGGGGTTGTTGAAATGAGGGCCCTGTTCCTCTCTCCTCATACTGATGATGTAGAGCTTGGTGCCGGTGGTACTTTGGTCAAATTCTTGGAAGAGGGGCATGAGATTTACTGGGTGGTATTTTCTACTGCGGAGGACTCGCTGCCCCCGGGGATACCCAGAGACGCCTTAAGGAGGGAATTCTTGTCTGTCATTAGTGACCTTGGTTTGAAGAGTGAACAGTACAGGATTCTTAACTTTAGGGTAAGGCATCTCCCGGAACACAGGCAGGAGGTTCTTGAGGAGCTCGTCAGGACAAGGAAGGAGTACTCGCCGGATCTAGTGATCGGACCGTCCCTCAACGACTACCACCAAGACCATCAGGTTGTCGCTTGGGAGATGGTGAGGGCGTTCAAGAACAGCGCCTCAATAATAAGCTACGAGTTGCCATGGAACCACGTTAGGTTCAACACTCAGCTGTTCGTCAGGCTTGAGGAGAGGCATATTGACCGGAAGATAGCCCTCCTAAGCCATTACCAGAGTCAGATATCCCTTAATCGTCCTTATTTTTCAGAGGATTTCATAAGAGGGTGGGCACGGACGAGAGGTGTTCAGGTGAGGGTCAGGTATGCAGAGGCGTTTGAGGTGATAAGATGGATAATCTAAAGGTTCTTATAACCGGTGCTGGGGCTCCAGGAATCCGTGGGACACTGTACTCTCTCAAGAAGAACTGGGATAAGCGAGGAATCACCACGATTTGTGTGGATATGAAAGATGAAGTAGTTGGCAAATATCTGTGTGATGAATTTTATCGAGTTCCACCTGCTTCGGAGGATGAATTCATACCTGTCCTACTGGATATCTGCGAGAAGAAAAATGTCGACGTAGTTCTTCCTCAGGTGACGGCTGAGCTCTTTCCCCTTGCAAAACATAGGAAAGACTTCGAGAGAATTGGGACCAAAGTTGCGGTTTCAGATTACATGGCGATAGCCAACGCGAACAATAAGTATAGTCTCCTGAAGGTGGCCAAAAGGCTTGGAGTGCCCTATCCTGAGTTTTACCTTGTGAGCGATTGGAATTCGCTTGAAAAGGCGGTTGATAGGCTTGGTTTTCCATTCGTGGTAAAGCCTCCAGTTTCGAGCGGTATGCGGGGGTTTAGAGTGGTTTATCGAGAGATGGACAGGAAAAAGAAGTTCTTTGAGACGAAGCCGGACAGTTCTGAGATAACCTTTGAAGAACTCCATAGCATACTTGGGGATGAGTTCCCGGAGCTCCTTGTGATGGAATACCTGCCTGGAAGAGAGTACAGTGTGGACATACTCTCCTCTAAAGATCGGGTTTATGCTGTAGTTCCCAGGAGGAGAGATGTGATAAGGACGGGCATAACTTTCGTAGGGACCGTTGAAAGTAGAAATGACATAATAGGGTCTTCCCGTGCATTAACCGCGGAGATTGGTCTTGAATACGCTCATGGACTTCAATTTAAGGAGGATTCAAACGGGGTTCCTAAAATAATTGAGTCTAACCCAAGGATCCAGGGCACGATGGTTCTATCCACCATAGCTGGTGCAAACATTATCTACGGGGCCGTCAAGCTCGCTCTTGGCGAGGAGTTGCCAGAGTTTAGAATAAGATGGGGTGCGAGGCTTTTAAGGTACTGGGGTGGGGTTGGGATTGGCGATGGGGTGGTTGAGATATGAAGACTTGGATGAAATACAGGGAGTATCTCCTTGTCGGTGAGTGGCACGTTCACACCAGCTACACTGACGGCAAAAACAGTGTCTTTGAAATGTGTGCCCGAGCTAAAGAGATTAGCCTCCCACTGATAGCCTTCACCGAGCACGTAAGGAAAAACCTCAGCTATGACTTTAATGAGTTCTTAAGCGACATTGAAAGGGCGAGAGAGGAGTCCCCTGAACTCATAATTCTGAGTGGTTTTGAAGCAAAGGTCCTCCCCGACTGCACCCTTGACGTTGAGAAAAGTCTTTTTGAGGATGTTGATTACCCAATATTCGCTTTCCATAGTTTTCCCAATGATAGAGGGCTCTATCTTGAGTGTTTGAAGAAAGTGATAAAAAATCCCCACGTGAATACCTGGGCCCACCCTGGGCTTTTTCTCAGAAAGAAAGGCTATAAACTTGAACGTGAGGAGCTCATGGAGGTGTTCCGTCTTATGGAGCGTCACGATGTGTTGCTGGAGATAAACGGGAAGTACAAGCTCCCTCCGAAAGAATGGATCAAGCTTGCTGGCTGGTCAGGGGTGAATTTTGTAAGGGGGAGTGATGCGCACTCTGTGGACGAAGTAGGCAGGTAGGTGGACAAAAATGGGTAGTATCTCATCTTTTTCGAATAAAACTCTCCTGATACTTACGAACTCCTATCCCGACAGAGATGGCAGGCACTACGGTGGAATCTTCGTCAAGGAGCAGGTTGAAGAGCTCAGGAAACATTTCAAAAACGTTTACGTGATCTCCCCCCAGCCGTGGGGGACGAACAGAATACTTAAAGACTACGAATACGGTAACGTTCGCGTCTTTTTTCCGCGCTTTTTACATGTCCCCATTGGTTACTTCAGGAAGAAGTTGGGAGATAACTTCTTTAAATCCGCTTTGAGGGTGATTAAGAAGGACGGGCTTGAGTTTGATTTGATACATGCTCACTTTACTTGGCCGAGCGGGTATGCCGCGGTTAAACTTGGGGAGAAGTTTAACGTGCCGGTAGTCATCACACTACACGAAAACCGGGATTGGCTTTTGGAGGAATACAAGTCGAGAAATGAAAAAATATACTGGACGTGGCGGAATGCTGATGCGTTGATACGAGTTAACAGAAAGGACGTGCCCCTTCTTAGAGAGTTCAATACCAACGTTTTTTCGATTTCCAACGGGTTTAATCCCGAGCGTTTGCCCATAATGGACAAAATAACCGCGAGGGAACACCTGAAACTTCCAGTGGACTCTAAGGTTATCTTTACCCTTGGTGCACTTGTTGAAAGAAAGGGATTCCATTATCTGATTGAGGCCATGAAAACCATTGTTAAGAAGAGGGATGATGTCCTGTGTTTTATTGGTGGTTCAGGCCCCCTAAAAGATAAGCTGCAACAGCGGATAAACGAGTTCGGACTCCAGAACCATGTTAAGTTACTTAGCTTTGTTCCTGATGAAGAATTGAAATACTGGATGAACACTGCTGATTTGTTTGTGTTGCCGAGTCTGAGTGAGAGTTTTGGTGTAGTTGTTCTCGAGGCTCTTGCAGTTGGTACTCCAGTTGTGGCTACAATAAACGGCGGTAGCGAGGAGATAGTAACCTCCGAAGACTACGGTCTGCTCTGTCCACCAGCCGACCCTGAGTGTTTGGCGGAGAAAATTTTAATAGCCCTCGAGAAAAAGTGGGACAGGGAGAAGATTAGGAAGTACGCGGAGCAGTTTACGTGGGAGTTCGTTATGAAGAAAATCTTAGATGTATATTATAAGGCCTTTGGGTGATGTGTTATGTCTAATGTTAAGGTTGTAGTAGTTGGTTTAGATGGTGCCACATGGGACGTGATTCTTCCTTTTGTGGAGAAAGGCAAACTTCCGACTTTCAAAAAGCTTCTCAACGAAAGCTCTTGGGGAATCCTAAAGAGCACTCTTCCCCCCGTTACTGTCCCTGCCTGGCCTTCATTTGCCACTGGTAAGAATCCCGCCAAACTGGGTATTTATAACTTTGTAACAGTTGATAACAAAACGGGGAAAGTTCGTATTGTCAGGTCTTCTGATATAAAATCAAAAAAGATATGGGATTATCTAAGTTTCATGGGTAAAAAATCAATAGTACTCAATCACCCAGTCACATATCCCCCTGAAAAGATTAACGGTATAATGGTCTCAGGGATGCTCACTCCACCTGATGCTAAAGACTATGTATATCCCCCCGAGATATTGGAGGATCTGGAGAAACTTGAATACATTGTAGAACCTGATCCTAAAGTAGTTAAAACCAAATGGGATACTGAGGACTTTATAAGTGAGCTTATAAAAACAATACAAAGGAGAACAGAAGTAGTTGTACATTTAATGAAAAATTATCCCTGGGACTTTTTCTTTGTTTTATTTAGAGCTACGGATGTAGTTCAGCACAAACAGTTTCAAAATAAAGAGAAACTACTCAGAGTGTATACTGAAATAGACAAAAGTCTTAGTAATATACTTGAGGTTGTTCCATGGAACACCATCGTCATTTTAATGTCTGACCATGGTTTTTGTGAGTTTAAAAAGTCTTTTAACATAACCAAATGGCTCTACGAAATGGGATATGTTAAGCTTAAAAAGAAAAGTGTCCATATAGGGGGTTCAAAAAGATCAATTTTAACGAAGCTTGGAATTACCCAAACCTCTGTTCTGAGACTCCTAAGAAAACTTCGACTTGAGTGGATAAGAAAATATCTTCCCGTATCTATCAAATCAAAACTTCCTCCTTCATCTGTAGAAATAGACCTTGGTGAAAGCGCTGTTTATCCTGGAATCTTGTTTACTGGGGCATCTCAATATCTATCAATTAATCGCGAAAAAGTTCAAGATAAGGAAGAATACGAAAAAATCAGAGAGGAACTAATCTCGAAGTTGCTAGACTTTAAAGATCCTGAAACAGGAGACTCTATTATTGAAGCTATTTATAAAAAAGAGGAAGTGTATTCTGGCCCATATTTAAATGAAGCTCCTGATATTGTGTTCCTATTAAAAAGAGGCTACAGCATAACAACGTCATTAGACTTAAATGCCCCAGTGGTTGAGAAAATTTTCTCCCCTTTTGGCACCCACCACATGGATGGGATACTCCTTGTACATGGCCCGGGGATTAAAAGAGGGCATGAAGTTGGGTCAGTAGAAATAATTGATATTGCTCCGACAATACTCCATATCTTTGGCCTACCAATTCCAAATGATATGGATGGCCGAGTTCTTGTGGAAATCTTTGAAAGGAACTCGGAGTTTGCAAGGAGGAAACCGGATTATGTTAGTTCGGAATATTATGGAGGGAATGTAAGAGAAGAGAAACTCAGAAAAGCTATAGAACTTTTAAAACTAAAGGGAATTTAGTAACAATTTTATCTCTTCTCGGTCAATACTTTTACTTAATAAGACTAAAGTATAATAAACGGACAAGAATCCGACTAAAATATAAGATACATAACAGATATTGTCCACTTTTAAGTTCATAGCTTTTACAATTCCTAACAAAGCAAAGCTAATTACAAAGGACTTCATGTAGCTCCAGCTGAAGGGATGGATTTTAGTTTCCTTATAAAGCCAATACGACCTGAAAAAGTTGGCTACAAAGTAGGAAATTGTCGTGGCGAGAGCTGCTCCAACTGTCCCATATCTTGGTATTAGAGCAATGTTTAGGGATATATTAGAAACTACTGCAAAAACATCTCCAATAAGATTGAACTTTGGCTTCCCGATTATTATAAGAGTCATACCATTTAACCCTAGAAAAGTGTGGAACATGAAACCAAGAGCAAGAATTTGGAGAGCATGGGCGGCAGTCCTATATCTCTGACCAAAAAGAAAGGATACAGTGGTATCAGGAAAAAGGAACATGATAGAAAACATTGGGAAGGTGAGTAGGAATATCCACTTGGTGAGAATTTGGTAAACTCGCTTCATGTGCCCTATTCTCCTGTGAGCGTATAACCGGGTAACTATAGGGGAGTATATGACTGATGCAGAACCTAAAAACACTGTAATCAGCCTAGCCAGAGGGGAGGCGGCATTATACAACCCCACGATTTCGGAGCCTTTATAATATCCCAGCATCAGTGTATCGGTCCATGTCATCAAAAAGTTCAGGATTCCAACAAACATCAGAGGAAGAGAAAAAAGAACGAGTCTTTTCCCTAGTTCTGGAGCGAACGATGGCTTTATATCGATAAGTCCAATCCTGTATGTTTCAAAGAGGAGAGCAAAGAATGTAATAAGATGAGTCATGATGTAACTCCAAAATATCGAATTAAATGGACGGTCTAGTAGAACTGAGAGAACAACAAACATCAACCAAGCTACTGGAAAGAATATATTCTGAAAGTATATCTTTTCTCGGACTCTCCCAAACCCTTGGGATATTGAAACAAGTGTTGTATTTAGTGCCCAGAACGGAATGGCTAGAGCTGATATTTTTAGGGCATAAACTAACATCCTCTCGTGGAGGGTTTGTGAAATTATTTCAGAACCGAAGGCTATGATTATTGTCCATAAGATTCCATTCAGGATTATTATGACTAATGCCGTTGAGATGAGATACTTGACTCTTGAGGGCTCTTTTTCTCTGTAATATGAGATTTCCCTTGGGAGAGAGTTGTGGAATCCGAGGGTGGCAACAACAAGGATTATGCTTAGTACAGTCAATGTAAGGTTAAATATACCGTACTCTGAAGTCGAGAAGTATCTTGCTATGATAGCTCTACTAAGAAACCCAAGAAGCATTGAAACAACAGTTCCCACGAATACTATCCCAGTACCCCTGGCAATCTTTTGAAGTGTCTGGATAACTTCATTTTCCATGTGGCCTTCACCTAGGAGCATATTATTTCTTAGTTTTGTAGAGGAGATTCTTTATATTCAACGTTTGTGATGGGATAAACCGTGAACTCCTACACCTTTAGTTTGTTCTCCTTGTGCATACCCATTAGGATTGGATCTTTCTTGAGAGTTCTTCTTGTGAGTGTTCGGTTTTATTATCTCAGGCCTCGTTCCAAACACTACAGCAGGCTTCACAATTATCCCCTCGCTGATTTTGAGGAATGGGCATTAATAATTTTGCCGGACAGGAAGACTGGAGCATTTTAAATGCTGGTCTGTCGATTTAATCCCCCCTCTGTATCTTCGCGTGGCCACCGACGAGGCTCTTCTTCAGCTCGAGGTTCCTTATCTCGCACTTCTCGTCGATGATGGAGCGCCATATCGTGGAGTTCCGGATGATGGTGTCCCTGAAGATTATCGAGTCGCTCACGTCCGAGTTTTCGATGATGCAGTTCTCACCTATGTAGGCGAACGGTCCTATAATAGAGCGGCCGAGGATTTTGGCACCCTTCTTGATGACCACGGGGGGGATTATCTTGGAGTAGGGGCTTATCTGGATCTCCTCGATGTGGCTCTCTCTGAGGAGGGTTTTTAGGGCTTCTAAGTAGCTGTCCGCCGACCCTATGTCGTACCAGTAATCGGAGAAACGGTATGCTTTGATCTCCTCGCCCTTTTCAAGGAGCCACTGGATGAAATAGCCCGGCGAATCCCTATTTCCGTTGGAGAGGTACTCATCTATGCGCTCCATAACGGCCTTCGGGAAAGCGTAGACCCCTGTGCTTATGAGCGTGGACTGAGGCTGTGCGGGCTTCTCTCTGAAGGAAATGACTTTATCGCCCTCGAGGACGACAACACCGTATCGTTTGGCCAGTTCAAGGTCACCGACGTCGTAGACCGCTATCAGAGTTCTCCCGTCGTAGGCACGCAGGAAGTCCCTAAGTGAGAAAGAGAACAGGTTGTCGCCGGCTATGACCAGATACTCGTCCAGTCCGAGCTCATCAACCGCTTTCTTCATGGCCCCTACCGTGCCGAGCTTCTCCTCCTCGTGCAGGGTGTCTTCAACGATTAATCCAACACCATACTTCTCTGCGTACGGCCGGAAGTGGGCCTCGAAGAAACGGTTGGTCGAGATGTACGTTTCGAGGTCAAGCTCTCCAACTTTCTCCATTATGTGATCCAGTATGGTCTTCTCTCCGACCGGGAGCAGGGCCTTGGGGTTGTCCTTGGTTATGGGCCAGAGTCTCGTTGCGTAGCCGCCGGCCATTATGAGAACCTTCATTGGCTCATCCCCTCCTGGAGTACTTCACTGAGCCTCGAAAGGAACTCCTCTATGTCCTTTATATCCTCCGAGATTATCCGATAGATCATTTTATCGTCGACCTCCCAGTAGAGGTGAAGTAGACGGTTCCGAAAACGGGCCATTAATATCAGGCGCTTTGTGAGGTCGTCATCAATAAGCCCCCTCTCATTGAGAACTCTGAAGGAATCCGCATAGTCACGGGGGAGCCTGAACTTGTTTCTCGAGATAAGGTGGTAGGCAATATCAATACATGCCTCAATCGCAACCAGGAGGTTATACTTGGCACTTGCGATGTAATGTCGGTTTTTCAGAAATTCCTCTTCTTCTAGCCCCCTAAGCTCGTAAAGACTCTGAAGGGCGTTCTTCACTTCGGCCATTAGTCTGGTAATCCTCTCCCTGTCATATTCCAAGGGCCTCCCTCCTGTGAAGTTCAAGATAATAAGAATAGTCATGGTACTCCGCCATCGTCATCTCCTCAAACATACACCTTATCCTTTCATCCTTCGAGAAGAGCAGTTTCCCTTCGATGGCCCTGAACCTAAAAGTCACCGGTGCGTTGTTGAGAATCCTTACATCTACAGGAAAGCCCACCAATCTGCTTAGTTCATCCTCCAGCTCCATCTCGTAGAATCTACCAACTGTTTTCTCTACGTAAACGGCCACGTCAATATCCCTGAATGGTTCATCATCAAGAAAAGAGCCGTGAAGGTAGGCAAAGAGAACCTCCTCCTTTTCCGTCAGGGCTTCCCAGAGCTTTGAGATTATTTCCTCCTTCTCCCCCTTTGGAAGCTCATGGAATTCCTTCATGGTTGAAAATCCCGCCATCGGAGTAAAAAAGCTTTTCCCCAAAGTTTAAGAGGTAGTCGGCAAAGGCTCATCGGTGGTGTCGATGAGAGTCCTCGTCACGGGTGGTGCCGGGTTCATCGGTTCCCATCTCGTTGATGCACTCATGGAGGCCGGAAACGAGGTCCTGGTTCTCGACGATCTAAGTGCAGGTAGTCTGGACAACATCAAACGCTGGCTCAATAACGAAAGGTTTGAGTTCATTAAAGGCGACATGAGGGATTCCGGAACCGTTAAAACGGCAGTTGAAGGTGTTGACGTAGTCTTTCATCTCGCGGCCAATCCTGAAGTTAGAATCGGCGCCCAGAGCCCCGAACTGCTCTACGCGACCAACGTTCTCATAACCTACAACCTGCTCAATGCCCTGAGGGATTCCAGCGTTCAATACTTAGTCTTCACAAGCTCCTCGACGGTTTACGGTGATGCAGAGGTTATTCCTACTCCCGAGAACTACGCCCCATTGGAGCCGATAAGCGTTTACGGAGGGGCGAAGCTTGCCGCCGAGGCCTTAATCAGCGGCTACGCCCACACCTTCGGCTTCAGGGCTTTGATCTTCCGCCTGGCCAACATAATAGGAGAGCGCTCCAACCACGGCGTCATCTACGATTTCATCAACAAGCTCCGCAGAAACCCGGAGGAGCTTGAGATACTCGGGGATGGGACGCAGAGAAAGAGCTACCTCCACGTGAGCGACACGGTTGAGGGCATGCTTCACATCTTCGAGCACTTCAAGAAAAGCGACAAGATCGTTGACTTCTACAACATCGGCAACGACGACTGGATAACCGTGAGGGAGATTGCGGAGATAGTCAGTGAGGAGATGGGGTTAAAGCCAAAGTTTCGCTTCACCGGCGGCGTTGACGGCGGCCGTGGCTGGAAGGGCGATGTTAAGTTCATGCGCCTGAGCATAGAGAAGGCAAAGAAAACCGGCTGGAGACCAAGGCTTAACAGCTACGGGGCAGTGAGGAGAACCGTTCGGGAGCTCCTTACGACGCTTTAATCCTCTTTTGATTTCATCACTTGTCTTCTAAGGTTGATTTTTAACTATTCTTAATAGAAATCTTTATAAGCTTTCGTCTCAGATTTTTAGCTGATAACTACTTTAGGTGGTTAACATGAAACGGGTTGTAGTTGTTGGGATGCTTGGTCTCTTGGTGTTCCTGGCTGGGGTGAAGTTCGGGGTTTCGTACTTCAGCGACGTGGCAAAGTCCGAGGGGAACCAGATCTCCACCGGGGACTTTGACATTGGCATAAGTAGGGACGGAGGCAGGTTCTACGACGACTACAAGCTCTTCTCCTTCGACGATCTTCAGCCGGGGGAGGAGAGGAAGGTTACATTCTACGTCAAAAACCGGGGTGATTATCATATCTCCTCCGTTGCCATGGTCTTCAACGTCACCGACGCCGAGGACGGAGCCCTTAGCAAGGCTGAAGCCTTGGTCGACAAAACCCCCGATGCTGGTGAGCTCAGCAAGTACCTGATAATCAAGGACTTTCTCGTCTCCCTGGATGGCAATGAGAAAGTTCTGACTGACTACATCGGGAAGAGCCTGAGGGAGCTCAACATGAGCGAACTCCAGATCTTCTCGGGATCACTGCCTGTGGACGGCGTCCTCAAGGTCGAGGTAACCTTCCAGCTGTCCCCCTCAGCCGGCAACGAGTGCCTCACCGACACTTCTAAGGTCGGCCTCATAATCACGGCGAGTCAGTGATGGGAAGCCTCTTAAACCCCGCCGAGAAGCCTCTAACGCGATGATGATTGATGGGCGAACCGACCGGTGAGGAAGGAAAGGTGATCGCTGAGCGGCTAGATTTTCTTTTCCATTTTGGCAACTTTTGAAATATCCTCATACGAACTTAGTAGAGTTATTCCTTCTCCTTTGCATGCTTCCCTAAAATCTTTATCAAAGTGAAATCAGGTATCTGACCTCATAAAATTTGCAGGTTGCTAAGATAAGGGCATCGTTTGGGAGTAACCCGTATTCTGCTATGTATTCGAGGGCAAATTCTTCAACACTCCGATTTATCTCCAGTTCCTTGAAGAGCTCGAAGAAATTCATCAAGTCCCTAAGTTCGGTTTGGTGAGCTTTAATGAGCCGTGGATTGTGTTTGAAGGGTATACGGCCTCTCTCTGGTTAGGGCCCCGAGGTATACCATGAGAGATTCACTAAAGACAATGTTATTTTGAATAGAGGACGTTGAACTTTTCTCTTACCTCTGGAATGTCGAGATTGCCAGCTAAATGTTCTATAATCACGTTTGTATCCACAAAGGCGGCTAAACTGTCCATTCATCCTCCACCTCTCTGAGCAGCTTTTTGAGGTCAACTTCCCTGAACCTCCCAAAGAGCTTCTTTGCCGCATACTCGATCTCTATTTCCCTCTCGACGATTCATCTTATCTAGTCAAATCAATGTTCCTGAGCACTTCGTCTGGAACGTTTAACTCAACAGTCACCTTTCCCATTCTCCCACCCGTTTAGATAAGAGCGATAATAGTAAATAACGTTTTTGTCCCTCTTCTCTGTGCTTGGTCTTTGATTAACTTTTTAAGTTTCCCTCCAGACTTTCTCCGGGATGATGACTTCAGCCTTGTCCGAGCTGTGACGAGGGAGTGACGGACTGACCGCCTCTTTTTTAATCATCCGGTAAAACCCAATAACGTTTGGGGGCTTGGGTGGAATCCTGAGGGTCGGTGATATCATGGAGGATGTATACAAGCCGATTTGGGTCTCCATCGTTGGCAACTTTATCCTCGCTCTCATGAAGCTCATAGTTGGCTTCCTCTACTCAAGCATAGCCCTTATATCGGACGGTGTCCATTCTATCAGTGACGTGGTGACGAGCGTCGCGGGCTACTTCGGGATAAAGGTGGCCTCAAAACCGCCCGATAGGGATCATCCCTTCGGCCACTCCCGCTTTGAGCCTCTGGTTGCCTTTCTTATAGGTGAGGCTCTTCTCCTCGTTGCTTACGAGATTGGAAAGGACTCTCTGGTGAGGCTTTTGTACGGCGAGGGGATCGAGGTAAACGGGATCATGCTCGGCGTCACGGTTCTCTCGATCCTCGTCAAGGAGGCCATGTTCCGGTACTCCGTTTACGTGGGCAGGAAGCTCAACAGTCAGATTTTAATAGCGGACGCCTACCACCATAGGAGCGATTCCCTGAGCAGTGTTGCCGTCCTCATAGGCCTCGGCCTTCAGAGGCTCGGGTTTTCCCGCGGTGATGCTTTTGCTGGACTCGTTGTGGCGGGCTTCCTCGTAAAGGTTTCCTTCGAGATAATCCTTGAGAACGTCGGTTACCTCACGGGAAGGGCCCCTCCCTTTGAAATCTGCAAGGAGATAAGGAACCGCGCTTTAAGCGTTCCAAACGTCCTCGGTGTTCATGATCTGAGGGCGCACTACGTTGGGAACAAGCTTCACGTCGAGCTCCACATCGAGGTGCTGCCGGAGTTGAGCCTGAAAGAGGCCCACGACGTCAGCGAGGAGGTGAAGAAGCGCATAGAGGAGCTACCCGAGGTAGAGGTGGCCTTCGTCCACGTTGATATAAAGGGGGTTACTGAATAGCAGTGTTGAAATCGCCTAAATCGAATGCAAGGTATCCCTTTTCCCTGAGGCTCTCTTTGTTATCAATGCGTTTTGCGATTATCCCATAATATCTCTCCCCGCTAACGTTCACCCTGTTGGCTTTCTCTCTGAGCTTTTGAAGGATCTTCTCTGCCTTTTTAGCCGTTAGTTCTTTCCACTTTACCTCAAAAAAACCCGTATCTCCGTTTATGTTGTTGATTGCAACGAGGTCGATTTCCTCCTCCTTGTCCCACCACCGTCCGATTTTCGTGAACCTGAAAGGCACTTTTTTCTTCCTGTTCAGTCTTATCATGAACTCTCTTGCAACGCTCTCAAAGACCTCTCCTAGGTAAGTGTTAAAGCCCTCCTTGAAGTCTTCGAAGCTTATTGCGCCTATCTCTATGTCGTCGCGGTAAGGGTAGACGAAGCGGAGCCAGAAGCGGTAGTAGAAGTCCTTAACCCTGTAAACTCCGAACTTTCTTCTCTCTTTCATCGTCACTGGGAACTCTTTGTAAACAAGGTCAAGTGTCTCGAGGGTCTTAAGGTACTTTGGCAGGTTCGTGACTGCAATCCTTGTTTCATTGGCTATTTCGGTGAGCTTCGTTTTTCCCTCATTTATGGCCTTCAGGATGTTGAGGTAGGCAACAGGTTCCCTCAGCTCGTCCTTGAGCAGTCTCTCAGCGTCCTCATAGAGAACGCTGACCTTCCTGTAAAAGTTGTGTTCTATGTTCTCCTCGACGCTCAGCGAGTCGTCGAAGTACTGGAGGTACGCCGGAATCCCGTCTATCGTTCCGTACACCTTTACAAGATCCTCCCAAGAGTAGCGGGGAAAAGCCTCTTTCAAGTGGAAAAACCTCAGCGTTGAAAGCTTAATCTGGGCGGTTCTCCTTCCGTAAAGCGGGTTTTTGTAGCTCGTTAAGCTTTCCATTGTGGAAATGGAAGAACCGAGGAGGATTAGCATGACTTTTGAATCTCTGAGAATTTCGTCCCAGATGTACTGAAAAGTTGATGGCGTGGACTTATCCTCCTCAACCCAGTATGGGAACTCGTCTATCACGAAGACTAGCTTTCCAAAGCCTTTTATCTTTTTGAAGAATTCCTCAAGGCTTTCCGCTTCAATAAAGACGTTGAACTTTCTGTTGAAGCTCTTAACAAGCCTCTCAAGCTCAAGTTCCATTGGCTCCTTCCTGGCGAGAAAGTAGAAAGAGTTCCTGTTCCTAATGAACTGCTTGACTAGTTCAGTCTTTCCAATCCTTCTCCTGCCATAGATGAGGATAAAGTGGGCTCTATCCTGGGAGTAGAGCCTCCCGAGCTCCTTTAACTCATCCTCCCGGTCGATAAATTTTAGTATCATGATATTTAATATCGCGTTATTAATTTAAGCTTTTCGGGTAATCTCCCCTAAATCCCTCAAGAACTCCTCCAAATGCTCCTTTCTCACGTGTGGCATCATCACGATCCTGATGTAGCCCCGGTGGGCGCTTATCCCCCAGCCGCGCTTCTTCAGCTCTTCCTCAACTTTTTCCAGCTCTTCGGCCCCAAATGAGACTATGTTGAGAACCGGCTCGCGGACGAGGTAGATGCCGGGGATTTTCTTTAGTTCAGCAGCAAACCACCTGCTCAGTTCCATCGCCCTTTTAACGACTTCCTTGTAGCCTTCAAAGCCGAGGTGCTTTATCATCGCCCAAACTGCTAAGGCGTTGGCTCCGGGCCTCGTACCGGTTATAGTGGCCTGCCATATCTTTCCACCGGCCAGGTAGGGTGCAAAAACGCTTATGGTGTCTATGTATCGTTTCTCGCGGAAGATTATTCCGCCCGCTGGAATCGGAACCATGCCCATTTTGTGGGGGTCTATGGTTACGCTCTTTACCCCCTTAAGCCTGAAATCGAAGTCTGGGATATCGTAGCCCAAAGCTTTTGCGAAAGGAATCACGAAGCCCCCGAAGGCTGCATCCACGTGAAGTGGAAGGCCATAGTCCAGAGCCAGATCGCTCAAAGCGGGAATATCATCGACGACGCCCAAACCGGTCGTTCCTGCTATGCCGACTATTCCGATGGTGTTGTCCGTAATCTTCTCCTCAACATCCCGGACATCGACGGAGTAGTCCTTTTTGAGCTTCGCCCAGACGAGTTTAACACCGAGCATCTCCCCCGCTTTGATAAATGAGAAGTGGGCACTTTCCGGAAGAATGAGTTCCGGCTTTTCGGCATCGCTCAAATTTCGAAAGGCCCTCACCGCTAGGATGTTCGCCTCTGTTCCGCCGGAAACTATGTGGCCGTAGCCTTTCTCAAGGCCGAGAAGGTTCGCCAGCATGTCAACGGCTTCCCTCTCGATCCTCTGGCTCCCGACGTGAAGGCCAGGATCCCCGAGGTTCCTGTCAATGTAGCGCTGGACAACCTTGACGGCAAATGGATGTGGATAGGTGCACATCGAGCCCAGGATCTTTCCAGAATCGAAAGTTAAATCAGCTGCCGTCTTTCTCTCCAGCTCCTCCAGGACAGCCTCCTCGTCCTCGCCTTTTACTGGAAACTTCATTCTCCCACCAGCGTCTCATCTTGGCCTGAGGATTTAAGCTTTTGCCCGCGACTTCAGCCTCTTAATGTACGCCTTGAAAAGCAGGGGGGTTGTGAGGGCCGTCAGCATGGAGACGATTATGACGCTGGCAAAGAGCCCCTGGTCTATCAGCCCGGCGTTGAGGCCGAAGGTCAGTATAGCAAGCTCGAGGCTCCCCCTGCCTCCCATCCCGATGCCTATTAGGGCTGAATCCTCCCAGCTAAGGCCGAAGATCCTAGCTCCGAGGCCGCAGCCGAGGAACTTCCCGAGGATCGCCGCGAGGTAGAGGCCCGCTATCAGGGGAAGGCTTATGCTCTCAACGGGCGGGTTGAACATTAACCCAACGTAGATGAAGAACAGCGGTATGAAGAACTCCGTGAGTACTACCTCCAGATCCCCGATGAGCTCGTTGAGCTTTATCCTCGTCACTACCATTGGGTCCTTCCTCTCGCGGAGCCTGCTTATCGTTAGGCCCGCGAGGTAGGCCCCTATTATCTGGTTTAGGCCTGCCTTCTCGGCTATTATCGCGAGGAGGAAGGTTAGTATGAGGGTGAAGGTGAAGAAGACGTTGAGGTTCCTGACGATGTTCTTGAACCATCCCGCCCTTTTGAAGACGTGCTCGGATATCAGTAGAGTCGCCCCTATGAAGGCGAAGATTTTGAGAGTGAGTATTCCGAAGGAAGCGGCGTCGAGGCTTCCCCGGGCCATCGCGGTTATTATGCCTATGAGGTAGACGGCCATTATATCGTCGGCGAAGGCGGCGCCCATGAGGATTGAGGAAACCTCCCGCCTCACCCTCTCCTTAACGAGGACGCCGCTGGTGACCTCTATGGCGGTGTTCCCGAGGGTTACCCCGACGAATATCGCCGCTGAGAGAGGCTTCCCGAACATCTTGACGGTGAGGAAGCCCAGGATGAACGAGACGAGAACTCCAAGTGCCGCGACCACTGTGGCCTTCTTCGTGTTCTGGGCTATGGCCGAGAAGTTGCTGGTGAGCCCCATGTAGAGCATCATCATGATGAGCCCGAACTCCGCCAGAACCTCAAGCTGCTCGCTCGGCTGAATTACTCCCAGAATGAAGGGTCCGAGGGTTATTCCGGTAACCACGTGGGCTATTATTGGATGTACCTCGGCCTTCTCGAGGAGCCATTCCAGGCTCTTGGCAACGACGAGCAGAAGGGCCAGGGCTGCTAAATAGTCCACGTCATCCCCTCCTTGCTATCAGGGCCCCAACGATCCACAGAATCATCAGGATCACCGCGAGGATCATCGCGAGCGTTGCGCCCCTGCCCGTTCCGAAGACTATCGGGACGGGGCCGATCATTATCACGCCCCCACCTTCTACCTCCGATTCTCCCCCGTAGGCCGAGATGAGCGTCCCTATGAACACCAGCATGAAGCCTATGAGTATGAGCCCGATCCCCGCAAGCACGAGCGCTTCTCCCTTCATCGCTTGAACCTCTGGACTTTGCTCTTTTAAACTTAACCTGCCGCCGCTAGGCTTTTTAACCCCTCCCTCTACCCCCTACAGGTGGAAGACCGTCATGCTCGTTATGGTGGATCTCGACGACACACTGTGCAACACGTGGGAGGCTGGAAAGAGCGCCCTATTGAGGCTCGCCTTCTACCTCGTCCGGAAGAGGAAGTTCAAGATGATCAAGTACCTGCTCTTTCAGGGCTACCGCGAGCTCGAGAGCCTCGAGACCCTCCACCGCATGGATCTGGATGAGATAGCCGAGGAGGTGTTCCGGAGGGTCTACGGTAGAATCCACGAGGAAGAGCTCTCGGAGGTCATCCAGATAGTTGATTCGGTCTTCTTCTCGAAACTCAGACTCTACCCGGATGCCCTCCCTTTCCTGCGGGGGCTTAGGGAGATGGGGGCTAAAATCGTCCTCGTGACGGACTCCTCCTCAAGGTGGCAGAGGAAAAAGATAAAGTGGCTTGGGATAGGTGATTACCTCGATGGCGTGATAATAAGCGGGGAAACCGGGCACTCGAAGCTCACCCCCTACAACTTCAGGCTGGCCCTCTCCATGTTCCCCGATGGAGAAGTCTATGTTGTCGGGGACAGGGACGACACCGACATGGCGGGCGCGAGGGCGATAGGTGCCGTTGGAATACTCGTGAACAGGGGTTACTTCAAGCGTAGGCGTGTTAAGAAAGCCGACTACGTCGTTAAGAACCTGGTACAGGCTCTAGAGGTGATAAAACGTGAACACGGGCTTAAAAAGCGAGCTTAAACGCAAGGCCCTCCACCTCACCGGGCTAACTGTTCCGGCCCTCTACGCGGTGGCCGGTAAGGACTTCACCCTGAGCTTCATCGCGTTCGCCTTCGCGGCCTTCGTTGTCCTCGAGCCCTTCAGGATAATCGAGGAGCTCAGGGACAGGATAAAGCTCAGGCTCCGCCTCATAAACCCTGACATGGCGGCCGGAATAGAGGTTCTGGAGAAGCACGTCCGTGACATAGAGAGGGTTCACGAGAGGGATGGCGTTGCAGCCCATATTTACTTCGCGCTAGCCTCTCTCATCGTGATATACTTCTTCAGCGGCGCGATAGCGATAGCCGCTGTAACTTTGGCGACGCTTGGGGATGCCCTGGCAGCTATCGTGGGGAAGAACTTTGGGAGGCACAGGTTCTCCAACGGGAAGAGCCTTGAGGGGAGTCTGGCTTACTTCCTAACTGGCCTGCTGGTCATAACCCCCCTCCTCGGCGTTAAGGCGGCCCTGTTCGGCTCCCTGGCGGGAGCGCTGGTGGAGTTCTATGAGTTGCCGCCGGACGACAACTTCTCCAATCAGGTGTGCGTCGCCCTCGCCCTCTACCTTCTCAGTTTAGTTTGATCCCGCCCCGGAGAGCAAAGTATTTATACCGCCATCTCAGTATCACTTCTAGTGATATGCAGAGGTGATCGCGATGGTGAACTTCATATTCGGCATTCACAACCATCAGCCCCTAGGGAACTTCGGCTGGGTCTTTGAGAGCGCCTACGACAGGTCTTACCGCCCCTTCATGGAGATCCTTGAGGAGTACCCCAACATGAAGGTCGCCGTTCACTACTCCGGCCCCCTTCTCGAGTGGTTGAGCGAGAACAGGCCGGAACATCTTGATCTTCTCCGCTCGCTCGTGAGGAAGGGCCAGCTCGAGATAGTAGTGGCCGGCTTCTACGAGCCGGTCTTAGCTGCAATCCCAAAGGAGGACAGACTGGAGCAGATAAAGCTTCTGAAGGACTTTTCCAAAAAGCTCGGCTACGATGCTAAAGGTGTCTGGCTCACGGAGCGCGTCTGGCAGCCCGAGCTCGTGAAGAGCCTCCGCGAGGCGGGCATAGAGTACGTCATCGTCGACGACTACCACTTCATGAGCGCTGGACTGGCGAAGGAGGAACTCTACTGGCCCTACTACACGGAGGACGGCGGTGAGGTCATTTCGGTCTTCCCGATTGATGAGAAACTCCGCTACCTGATCCCCTTCAGGCCCGTTGAGAAAACGCTTGAGTACCTCCACTCCCTCGAGGACGGCGATGAGAGCAAGGTGGCTGTCTTCCACGATGACGGCGAGAAGTTCGGCGTCTGGCCCGGGACGTACGAGTGGGTCTACGAGAAGGGCTGGCTGAGGGAGTTCTTTGAGGGGGTCTCGAGTGACGAGAGGATAAACCTGATGCTCTACTCGGAGTACCTCTCGAGGTTCAAGCCGAAGGGCTTGGTCTACCTCCCGATAGCTTCCTACTTCGAGATGAGCGAGTGGTCTTTGCCAGCGAGGCAGGCGAAACTCTTCGTTGAGTTCGTGGAGAGGCTCAAGGAGCAGAACCAGTTCGAGAGGTACCGCGTCTTCGTCCGCGGTGGTATCTGGAAGAACTTCTTCTTCAAGTATCCGGAGAGCAACTACATGCACAAGCGCATGCTGATGGTGAGCAAGCTCGTCCGGGATAAGCCGGAGGCGAGGAAGTTCATCCTCAAGGCCCAGTGCAACGACGCCTACTGGCACGGCGTCTTTGGCGGCGTTTACCTCCCACACCTCCGCAGGGCAGTGTGGGAGAACATCATAAGGGCGAACTCCCGCGTCTCCACTGGAAACTTTGTCCGCGACATAGACTTCGACGGCAGAGACGAGGTCTTTTTGGAAAACGAAAACTTCTACTCGGTCTTCAAGCCCGCCTACGGCGGTGCCCTCTTCGAGTTCAGCTCAAAGAAAAAGGCCGTCAACTACAACGACGTTCTCGCGAGGCGCTGGGAGCACTACCACGAGGTTCCGGAGGCGGCGACGCCGGAGGAGGAAGGCGGGGAGGGCGTAGCGAGTATACACGAGCTCGGGAAGCAGATTCCGGATGAGATAAGGCGCGAATTAGCTTACGACAGCCACCTCAGGGCCATCCTTCAGGACCACTTCATCGAGCCGGAGACGACCCTCGACGAGTACAGGCTGAACCGGTACATTGAGCTCGGCGACTTCATCGGTGGCGCCTACGACTTCGGCCTCTTTGAAGGTGGTATCTCCCTTGAGAGGGAGGGAACAGTCTCGGGAAGGCCTGCTAGGGTGGAGAAGACCTTCCACCTCACGGATGACGGCTTCTTCGTCGACTACACCGTCAGAAGCGAAGTAAAGGCCCTCTTCGGCGTCGAGCTCAACTTAGCGGTCCACAGCGTCATGGAAGAGCCTGGGGAGTTTGAGGCAGAGGGCTTCGAGGTGGACGATCCCTATGGCATGGGCAAAGCAAGAATAGAGCTCGATAGAAAAGCTAGGGTGTGGAAGTACCCGATAAAGACCCTCAGCCAGAGCGAGAGCGGGTGGGACTTCGTCCAGCAGGGCGTCAGCTACACTTTGCTTTTCCCGGTTGAGGGAAGGCTAAGCTTCAGGCTGAGGTTCCGGGAGCTCCGCTGAATTTTTATGTTTTTCAAATCCTTATGAGCACGCCCTCCAGCTCCTTGTTCAGGGACTTTACTATGTGGAACTCAGTCATGCGCCCCTTCTTCTCCGTTCTGATGACTGTAGTGGCTATGTCCTCCAACAAGCTCACCGCGAACTCCCTGCCCTCCGGAAGCATCCCCCTCTTCACAAGGTAGATGCCGAGTCTGTTAGGCCTTCCGACGTAGCCGGCCAGCTGACTCACTATAACCTGAACCTCGCGGATGCTGAGGTCCGAGACGGCGAAGAGCTTTTCAAGGCCAACCGCGACGGTAAGAACTTTCCCGTTGGGGTCTTCTATTATGGGCCTGTAGACCTCTCTGAATTTCCTTGCCATAATGGCCGGTTCCGACACCTCCTCTATGTGGGTTATGACCCTACCAAACTTCCTTGATCCGCCGATCTTTATGACCTCGATCTCCGATAGTTTTTCCGCTTTAATCCCCATGAGTCCCATCTTGGAGACCATAGTGGGATAGGAGTCGAGCACGTCTACCACGATTACCCGGAACCCCTTGTCCTCGGCCCATCCGAGAACCTGGTAGAGGCCAAACGCTATGTCCCCTTCCCCGACCCTCTCAAAAAGAACCGTTTCTCCCATCCTTATTGATTCCCAAAGCTCGATCATAACTGAGTCCCTCAGTCCCATTTTGCATCCCCCTGTGGCCCTTTGTACTGTACTCGTCCGCTATGTTTAAATCCGTTGTGCCCAAACTGCCCCAAAAAGGGTTTTAGAGAGGCAATGGTAAAACTACGGCTCTAATTTAAAGTTTAGGGGCTTCTCCAACCCCCAGAACCTGCAGAAGGAGCAGACCTCACCGCTCGACGGCATGCCGCAGACCTTGCACTCCCTAAGCTCCGCCTCCTCCAGCTCGGCTTCAAAGAGGTGCTTCTTCCTCAGGTGACCCTTGACGAAGTTGATTTTCGTGCCCGGCCTCTTCTCCTCCATCTCGTTGAGGATTGATTTCCATTCGAGCGTCGTCGCTCCCCTCGCGTGGGGGCACTCGTCTATCTCGTACTCTATGCCGTTGGCGAGCGCGTAGGCAACAACCTCCCTCTCGGTAACCTCGTAGAGGGGTTTGATCTTCTTCACGAGCTTGCCGTTAAAGGCCGAAGGCGTCACAGGCCCCTGCTTCGCTAAGTACTGCGTGTTCCAGTTCATTATGTTGTTGAAGATGAAGCTGGCCTCGTCGTCCAGGTTGTGGCCCGTCGCTACAACATCGAAGCCGTTGTCGTAGGCGAACTTGTTGAAGATGTAGCGCTTCGTTAGGCCGCAGTAGGAGCATGTAGGTCTGCGCGTCCTAACTTCACCTATCCCAGCTCCCAAAAGCTCCCTCACGCGGACTATGTGGAGCGGGGCTCCAATCCTCTCGCACTGCCTCTTCGCGTACTCCTCGCCCTTTTCGCTGTACTCGCCTATCCCGAGGTTTATGTGGAGGCACTCGATATCGTAGCCGAACTTCTTGAGAACGTGAGCCGTTACGGCGGAATCCTTCCCCCCGCTGACTACGACGAGAACCCTCTCGTCCGGCTTGAGCATCTTGTAGCGCTCTATCGTTCGCTTTACCTTTCTCTCGAAGTACTCCGTGAAGTGCTCGGGGCAGAGGTACATTCTCGGGTAGTGGAGCTTGATGAAGGCCGGCTTGTCGCAGAACTTGCACTTCATCGGCATTTCTCTCACCCGGTTGGAGTCCTCCCTGCGGTTAAAAAGACTTCCACCGGAAGCCTTTTTAAAGCCCCCTCTAACAAGATCCGGTGAAATCAATGGGCGCGCTCTCATCGATACTCTGGGCCTTCTGGTACGTGCTCCCGGCCTACTTCGCCAACGCCTCCCCCGTAGTTCTCGGTGGGGGGAAGCCGATAGACGGGGGCAGGAACTGGAGGGACGGGAGGAGGATCCTCGGTGACGGGAAGACGTGGAGGGGTTTCTTCGGGGGCGTCGCGGTTGGAACGCTCATCGGCGCGGTTCAGTACTACATGACCCCAGGCTTCTACGGCTCCCTTAAAACTGCGCTCCTGCTGGCCTTTCTCCTCTCCTTCGGCGCCCTCGTCGGCGACCTCGTGGGGAGCTTCATAAAGCGCCGCCTCGACCTCCCGAGGGGCTACCCTGCAGTAGGGCTTGACCAGCTGGGGTTCCTCATAAGCGCCCTGGCCTTCGCGTATCCAGTCAAAACGGTCTCCTCCGGCCAGATGCTCGCCCTCCTGATCCTAACGCCCCTTATCCACTGGTCTGCCAACTACTTCGCCTACAGGATGGGCTGGAAGAGCGTCCCATGGTAACACTTCCGCCCACTCAACTTTTTAAACCCCCCTTCCCACGCCCATCCGATGGTAAGGGTTCACGTCGAGAGCTACGGCTGCACGAGGAACAAGGCAGACGGCGAGATAATGGAGGCGATACTGGTTAGGGCGGGCTATGAACTGGCCGAGACACCGGAGAGTGCGGACTACGTCGTCGTGAACACCTGCGCCGTAAAGGATCCTACGGAAAAGCACATGCGCGAGAGGATAAAGGAGCTCCTCGACTCCGGGAAGAGGGTAATCGTCACCGGCTGCCTCACCCACGTCAACCCCTCCGCCATAGACCCCCGCGTTTCTGGAATCCTCGGCGTTAAGAGCATAGACCGGATAGCAGAGGCCATTGAGGTGGCTGAAAAGGGTGGAAAACTCGTCAGCGTCGAGGGCTGGCGCGAGAGGAACCTGGACAAGCTCGAACTCCCGCGCCTCTGGAAGTCCGGCGTCGCTTTCGTGGTTCCAATAAGCGAGGGCTGCCTCAACGCCTGCACCTACTGTGCGACGCGCTTCGCGAGGGGCGTCCTGAAGAGCTACAGACCGGAGCTCGTCGTCAAGTGGGTTAAGGAGGCACTGGCGAGGGGTTACAAGGAGATACAGCTCTCAAGCGAGGACACCGGCTGCTACGGCTTCGACATAGGGGCTAACTTAGCTGAACTTCTCGACGAGATAACGGCCATTGAAGGTGACTTCCGCGTCAGGGTCGGCATGATGAACCCCAACCACGTCCTCAAGTTCCTCGACGAACTGATCGAGGCCTACCATAGCGAGAAGGTCTACAAGTTTCTCCACCTGCCGGTTCAGAGCGGGGACAATGAAATCCTGAGGAGAATGGGGCGGAACTACACCGTTGAGGAGTTTGAGGAGATTGTCCGGGAGTTTAGGCGGAAAATCCCTGGCTTAAACCTCAACACGGACATAATAGTCGGCTTTCCCGGGGAGACGGATGAGGCCTTCGAGAACACCGTTGAGCTCGTGAAGCGCGTGAGGCCTGACAAGATAAACGTCTCCCGCTACAGCAGGAGGCCGGGCACGATAGCGGCAAAGTGGAAGCAACTGCCCGGATGGAAGGTCAAGGGGCGCTCCCGGCTTTTGCACCGGCTCCGCCTTGCAATAGCCTACGAGATAAACCAGTCCTACGTGGGCAGAAAGGTTGAGGTGCTCGTTCACGGTTCCGGAAAGAAGGGCGGGGTTGAGGGCAGGACCTTCAACTACAAGGACATAATCCTCGACTCGGGCGAACCCGGCGAGCTCTTGGAGGCTAAAGTTACTAGGGCGACGGCCACCTACCTCCTCGGCGGGCTTGGATGAGATTTCTCCATTTGCCCGGTTTGTTCGTTGTAACCTCCCTAAGGCCCCCCGTGAACTTTGGATACTTTTCATGATCTTTTGGGAGGTTGGCAGGGATTAATCATACCCATTGGAAATTTTACAACAACAGATGGGAAAAACGTTAAATATTGAATGCTCGTAAAACCTGGGGATGACTTCAATCGAGGTGGTGTTAAATGGATGGGAAGCTTAAGAAGGCCCTGCCCCTGCTGGGCGCGCTGGTTTTCCTGATGGTCGGTGCAGCGCTGGCAGTGCCGAGCATTAACATAAACCTGCAGAACCTTGGTTCCAACAGTAAACAGTTTCCTACCGCTCTAGATGTAACTGCCCATGTGAACTTCCACCTGAGCTCGGATGGTTCGCAGGTTACTGGGGTTAAGGTATATCTAACCGGAAATGACGTCCAGACTAATGCTGTGGTATACGTTCACCTCTTAGACAGTAACGGAAATTCCCTCGCTACTGGCAGTGGATCGGTTAGCCAGGACACCAACGGCAACTACTATGTGGACATAGATTCTTTTGATAACGGTGCCAAGGTTGATATCTCACAACTAGATAGCGTCGAGGTAATCTACCAGGGCCAGGAGATAACTAGCTGATCTGGAGGCCCCTGAATGACCCTCCGCTCCAGAATTCTTTCCTTCTTTTCGGCCTCTATCCTCTTCTTCACGATCTTCGTCGCTGTTCTCCACCTCGCGTTCGGATTTCAGTACGTTGTGATACTGACTGACTCCATGGAGCCCCGCATCAACCCCGGCGATCTCGTTGTGATCTATCCCACCCACCACGTAAAGCCCGGCGACATCATCCTCTACCGCCTCGACCTCGGGGAAAGCAGCTACCACATAACCCACCGCGTCGTGGGAATCGCTCACGATGAATCCGGGGGGCTCTACTACGTCACCAGGGGCGACAACAGGAAGTACCCCGACCCCTGGAGGGTCTACCCGGATCAAGTGGTGGGGAAGGTTCTCTTCGTGGTTCCCTACGTCGGCAGGCTCTACTACTACACCCCTCTAATGATAACGGTGCTCTTCCTGTCCCTAATGGCCTTCCTTGGCTACGAGCTTGTCAGGGTTCTCCTCGAGGAGGAAGAGGAAAAACCGTCGGAGAGACATGTCTCCCAGCTCAGGAGGTCGAGGGACATCTATATGGTAAGAAGGAGGGCGAGGAAGCTCCCGGGGCGGGGAAACCTCTGATCACCACTTCTCCTCAGGAACCGCTTCCTTCTTCGCCGGGATGAGGCAGAGGAACTCGAAGGTCTCGGTCAGAGCCTTGTACCCGTGGGGCTCGTTGGGCGGGACGTAGAGGAAGTTCCCGGCTTTAACATGGTGCTCCTCTTTGCCGTTGGTGATTATCCCCTCCCCCTTCATGATGAAGATCTCGTGCTCCCAGTCGTGCTGGTGGATCGGTATCTCGGCGTCTTTTTTGAGAACAAAGTAGCGCATGGCGAAGTTCTTAGCTCCGAGCTTTGGGTAGACGAGCCACCTTATGGTGACCCCCTCAAAACCGGTCTCCTCCTCGGGAACGTCCTTGTAGTGGCCGACGAACATGGTATCACCGTAGAATTTTCTCCCCTTCATATTTAAAATTTGGGCTAGGGCCAAAAAGTTTTTATTTGGTTTTTCCTTTCCCCCACCAGAAACCGGTTTGAGTGCCTGTTCTAAAAAATGGAGAGGGGTAAGAGCGATGCCAACGGTCAAAGTGGATCCAGAGGAAATAAAGAGGATCAAGAAGGAAATCGAGGCCCTTGAAAAGGAGAGGAGTGAGATTAGGGCCAAGCTCGACGAGCTCGAAAAGGAGCTCCAGAGCTGGATAGTCAAGAGGGACGAGAAGAACAAGGAGGTTCAGCAGCTCCGCCAGAAGGGCAGAGAGTACAAGGCCAAGCGCGATGAGATAAATGCCCAGATACAGGCCCTTAAAAAGAACCGTGAGGAGATTAACGCTAAACTCGACCTCCTCTATCAGGAGATACTCGAGTACCGCACCAAGAGGGACGAGTACAACCAGCTTAGGAGACTCAACATGCCCGCCGCTAAAATCCAGGAGAAGATCGAGAAGCTCGAGTGGGAGCTCCAGACCAACCCCAAGATAACGCCCGAGAGGGAGAAGCAGATAGTGGATCAGATACAGGTTTTGGCGACAGAGCTCGAGATAATCCAGCAGGCCGACAGGTTCCACAAGAAGCTCGTCGAGACCAGGAAGAAGGTCGACCAGCTCAAGAAGGCCAGGAGGGCGATAAGCCTCGAGATACAGAAGCTGGCAAACCAGAGCCAGCAGTTCCACGAGATGATGATCAAGGCCTTCAACCAGGCCGACGAGGTCAAGAAGGAAGCCGACGAGTACCACGCCAAGGTCGTCGAGCTCCGCGAGAAGGTCAGGGAGGTCAGGAGGGAGCTCCGCGAGCTCGAGAGGAAGATACAGGAGTACGACGAGAAGCACAAGGAGCTCATAGCTTACAGGCTCGTCGCCAGGATGAGGGCCAGGAAGGACAGCAGCTTCGAGAAGGCCGTTGAAGCGCTCGAGAAGTTCAAGAAGGGTGAGAAGCTCACCCTGGACGAGCTGCTCCTCCTCCAGAGGTACAACCTCGTCTGAGGCCTTGCTATGGAAGTCCTTAGGCACGAAGGACCAGGAAGACTGGGCCTGGTTAGGTTGGGGGAGCACTCATTCAGAACCCCCGCTTTAGCAGGGGTAGACTTCACCCTCTCCCCGTTCAACTCCTTCTTCCACCCGGACGAGCCCGGCGACTACGACTTCAACCTGGCTCCCTCCATCCCCCTCGGCTTCTACACGCCGGGCGAGGTTATAGAAAAGGCAATTGGAAGGCTCTGGAGCGTGAACTACGAGGGTTTCAACGCCTTCTATCTGCCGGCCTTGAGGAGAACCGAGTACCTTGACGAGTTCTTCAAGATAATCGAGCGGTACAACTTTGACGCCGTCTACCTCGGCAACTCGAAGATTCTAATCAAGGAGTACCGCTACTTCGTTAAAATCCTCCGCGAGCTCCGCGAGAGGTTCCCCAACGTCATGATAATAGCCGATCTGGAGCCCTTCTTCTACCCGCTGGCCGTTTACCTCGGCGTTGATGCCTTTGATACGCGCTCGCTCAAGCTCTACGACTTCGAGGGGAAGGGCTTCACCCAGTACAGCCCCTTCCTCTGGAGCGATACTCCGAATTCCATCGAGTTCGCGAGGAGGACAATCTTAGAGGTCAGGAAGGCTCTCGAAAGCGGGAAGCTCCGCTACCTCGTTGAGAACTTCTTCCACACCCAGTACCACGCGGGAATACTGAGGATAGCCGACATGGAGCACGGGAATTACCTCGAGAAGTACACGCCAATTCAGAAAGAGACCGTCTATTTCATAAGCGACGCCTCGATAAGAAGGCCTGAGGTAAAGCGCTGGCACTCCCGCGTTATCGAGCGCTTCCTCCCGCCCAAGAACACCGAGCTTGTGCTCCTCTTCCCCTGCTCCGCCAAGAAGCCCTACTCCTTCTCCCGCTCTCATACACTCTACAGGAAAGCTATGAAAGAGGCCCTTGGCTCCGGTGTTTCCAGAGTCCACGAGCTAATCCTCACTTCACCATTCGGCGTCGTCCCGCGCGAATGGGAGTGGCTGGCCAAATACGACATAGTCGTCACCGGTCACTGGGGCGAGGAGGAGATAAAACCGGCCGCTGAACTGCTTGCCAAGACCCTCGAGAAGTATCCGAAGGACGTGCCCATCATAGCCCACCTCGACGAGGCCTACGTCGAGATAGCGAAGCTTGCAAGTGAACTGAGTGGAAGGGAGATAGTCTTCACGGAAGTTAAGAACGGAACTACAAGCAAGGAGAGCCTGAAATCGCTCACCGAGACTCTCAAGGAGTTCCGGCTTGAGGGGACCAAGGAGGACAGGACATACCGCTACTTTGAGAATATAAGGAAGGTCTTCGACTTCTACTTTGGCGCAGGAGCGGGAGAGGCCGTTCTCCCGGAGAACGGAAAGGTCAAGGGCTCGAAGATGCTCCGCCTCTTTGTGGACAACCAGCAGACCGGAACCTTCAAGGACGGCGTCATAAGCGTCACGCCCTTTGGCATGCAGAGGATATACGACGCCCTCAAGGCATACTGGGTCAAGGTGGACTTCGAGCTCCGCGGCGACGTCTTCGCAATCGGCGTTGACGAGGCCGACGAGAGGATTAGGCCGGAAGACATCGTGGGCGTAGTCCGCGATGAGAAGGTCGTTGGTGTTGGAAAGGCCGTTCTGTCTGGAGAGGAGATGGTTCGTTCGAAGAAGGGCGTCGCGGTTAAGGTGAGGAAGAGGGCTTAACTTTTAAACTCTCCCTCCAACTTTTCTCCATGCCCAAGCACTTCAAAAAAGGCGTCAAGCGGGAGCACCACTTCCTCAAGGGACTTGAGAAACCGCTCGAGGAGATAGCCTCGATCTCCAGTGTCAAGAAGGTAATCCCGGGAAGGATATACGCGAGCGATTCGAGGGGCTTCGAGATTAAGGTGACGCGAGAAACTCAGACTGGCCTAAAGCTTGTCGCCAAGAGCGACGGTTCCGTTCAGGAGATCTTCCTGGTCGTCGATAAGGCTGACAGGACGAAGGTTTGGGAGGAAATTGAAAAGCTGTTTGGGTCAAGGTGATCGGGCTTTGCGGGGAAAAGCTTGGGCTCTGGAGGTTGTGAGGGTATAAGGGCGATACCCTGATGCAAAAACCATATTCTTCGGCTCTTTCATTGATCCTCTCACCCGTGGAAATCTTTTTAAGTCACATGATCCAAAATTCTACGGTGATGTCATGATGTCTGCGCGGAGGGTTATCAGGGGGCTTGTGCGCATCCACGCAGGCTTTGCCTTTGTCCGCGTGCGCTCACTGGGTATAACCTGGCCCAGGAAGGGAGACGTTGACCTGCTTGATAGGTTTTTAAAGAAAACCGGAGGGGATTGAGGACCACATCCTTTTCTATTCCTCAAACTCCACGACAATCCAGTGCCTGCTCTCCTTCAGCTTTATCGATGCCCTGTTCTTACTCTCAATCACACGGGAAGTAAAGGGCCTGAGCTCGTCCACGACGCCCCTATCCTTTCCCCTGAAGGTTATCTTTAGCTGGAGCTCCCTTATCAGGAGCGCGTTCCCCCTAAGAAGGTAGTACTCTCTCCAGGGGCCAACTAACCGAAAGCCGTGCTTTGAGAGAATCCTAATAACCTCTTTTGGCATTATCCAGTGGAGCTTTAGCATGTTGGTACACCTATCCGTTTTGCGATTCTGTTGAACTCCCTCTTAAGGTTTGCCTGCTGTATCCGCTTGCAACAGGTACTTAAAATCTATCTTCCCTGCCAATTTAAAAACTTCCTTAATGTCCCCGTAGTCTTTCCTTTCAAGGGACATCAGTTTGGTCACTATTAGATCCTCCAGCGAAGGGAGGTAAAGGTTTCTATAAATTTTCCTTGCCCTCCTTTGGAACTCTTCATCAAGGAGCAGCATGGGAGTGTTTAGATCAATCTCAAGGCCTCTCTTTGACTTCACGAGCAGACCCCATGATCTCCACTGAACTATAAATCCGCGCTTTCTGAGCTCCTCAGTTAGAGTTTCCCTCAACGTCTTTAGATCTTCAACTGTTATCATCACGTCGATGTCCTTCGTTGTTCTTGTTATGGTCTCGTACATCAGGAGGGCGCGGCGCCTATTAGATACGCTTTGGCACCAGCTGCCTCAAGCACTTCAAGGATTTTTCTCAAGCTCACTGGGAACTTCCAACGGCCTCACCTTAACTCTCCATTCCCCTCGAAGAAGGCCTCAAGCTCCTCGTCGCTTATCTCCTCATCTGCGTCTGTGTAGCCGAGCTCCCTCCTCTGGAGGTCTATGAGGCCTGGCGTGAGTAAGAGCTTCCCGTCCAGCTTCGGCACCGCGTAGTGGAGCGTTATCTCGCTGAACTCGTCCAGTTTAATCGTCGGGTTCTCCTCGTACTCGATTTCTTCCAGTCTCTTCCCGTCCGCTATGAGCTTCGCCACTATGCTTGCCCCATCTATCGAGTACTGGGGCTTTCCAATGTGCCTTACCTTAACGCCCTCCATCCTCGAAGTTATGAACTCCTTCGTCCTGCCTCTCGGAACCGCGTCTCCGAGGATCCCGCCGACAACTATCATCGTGTCCTCGTCTATGTCCTCGGGCTTGAGCTCATCCTCCGCCTGGAGGTCGAGGACTATGACCTTCGAGCGGTCGAAGGGAAAGCGCGTGACGCTCTCGGTTATGACGCTCCCAAGCTTCGCGAGCTTTTCCTTCTCGTCTTCGCGGACGTTCGTGAAGATCAGCCTGTCCTTCCACCACTCGCTCACGTGGCTGTACTCGAGCCAGAGCCACTCGCTTATCTCCTCGAGGTGCTCGATTATCAGGTAGGGCATGAGCATCACCGGCAAGGGTTTTAAGTCCCGGCATAAAAACCCTTCCATGTTCGTCCTCATAGCCAGGGCCAGAAAGGATGCGAAGGCCCTCCAGTACATAAACGAGAGGAACTACGGGGGATTCCTCAGGGTTGAGAGCCTTGGCGGCGGTAGAAGAGCTGAGGAGGTAGTGGACAGGCTTGAGGAGGTACTGAAAGGACCTTACGTACCCGTTCTGCTCCTCGGGAGGAGCGAGGGCGAGCTCATGAACGACCTCCTCCCCCTCCTTGAGGAGGGGGGCAAACCCTTCTACGCGAGGCTCCTGAGGACTAAGAGGGTCAGGAACATGCGCGTTGACGAGCTCTACTCCAACATAGAGGAGATAAAGGCCCGCTTCAGGCTCGGGATGGAGTGGAGAAACGCCTATTCCCTGAACCCCCGGAACCCCTTCGGGATCGAGCTGAACCCAGACTACGACGTGTACCTGGCGGTGGGGGACGGTTTTAGGAGGGCTATGCGGGAGATCCTCGGCGTTGAGCTCGGTGATAACTCCCTGGTTCTGAGGAAGCGGATGAACCAGGAAGTCTACTTCTCGGGCCCCAACAAAGTTGCCGAGGTCAGCAAGAAGCTCGGCTTTCCGACCGAGGTTCTATGGAAGTGCCCATGTGCGGAGGACGTTCCCCTGGAGTCCATCCTCGAGGCCAACAGGGACTACGTGGAAGCGTTCGCCCGGGCCAGCAGGGCCTTCCTCGAGAACTTCGGGGATCACGACGTCGTGGTCCCTTGGAGCGGAGGTAAGGACTCAACGGCCGCCCTGATACTGGCGAAGGAGGCCTTTGGAAAGGTCACGGCCGTTTATGTCCGGATGGAGTACGAGATGCCCCTGACGGACGAGTACGTCGAGAGGCTCTCCAAGAGGCTCGGCGTTGAGCTCGTGAGGGTGGACGTCCCGATGCCCATCGACAGGTACGGCTTTCCCACTCACTCGAACCGTTGGTGCACGAGGATGAAGGTGGAGGCCCTCTACAAGGTGGCGAGCGAGTTTGAAAACCCGGTTCTCGTCGTGGGTGACAGGGATGGGGAGAGCGCTAGAAGGAGGCTGAAGCCGCCGGTGATCGAGAGGAAAACCCCCTTCGGCGTTTTCAAGGAGGTGATGCCAGTTAAGTTCTGGAGCGGGTTCATGGTCCAGCTCTACATCCTCTCGAAGGGGGTCGAGCTTCACCCGCTGTACTACGAGGGCTTTTATAGACTCGGGTGCACGGTTTGCCCCAGTCTGGCCGAGTGGGAGGTTGAACTGTTAAAAAGGAGGGGCGTTGGGGCCCCCCTAACGGCGCCTCCTGAGGAGGAGCGGGATTAGGGTAAGGCCCACTAAAAAGGCCGGGCCGCAGAGGGAAGTTACCCCCGTGCTGGAGCTGCTTGTTCCGGAGGAAGTTGACGTTTCGGGAGTTGTGGTGGTGTTAACTGGGGCTATCGGGTTGGTCCAGCTCTGGGAGGGCTCGGCCGGGGCTTTTATGTTCATCAGGAACACTCCAGCGCTCTCCCTCGAGTACTGGTAGAATATCATGGCGTTCTGGAGGTCGTCGAGGGTGCTCCCGTTCTCGTAGCTCTCGGCGAACTCGTAGTAGGCCATCGCCAGGAGCGGTGTCACGCCCTTGCTCTGGGCCAGCCATATGGCCGCTTTTGCGGCGTTCTTCATCTGTTTGAGCTTGTCCCTGAGTATCGTGGTGTTGTCTATCGCCAGGGTGTCAAGGAAGACCTCTCCCCTCACCCTGGCCTCCATGGCCGTGAATATCGCCGCCGAGTACTTGCCGTCGTTGTAGTACTCCTCGGCCTTCTGGATGGTGTCGCTCAGGCTGTTGCCGATTACGTTACCGTACATTGACTCGATGTAGGTCGCTATCAGGCTGGACTCATCTATGTAGTTTCTGGCCGTGTCCTTGAGCTCGTCCCTCTCTATCACGTCCCCCTTGGCGAAGCGCTCCCCGAGGCTCGCCCAGAAGCGCGCCGTGTCGGCCCTCTCGTAAGCATAAGCGGCGTTCCCAACGGCGTCCCAGTAGTCCGCGTTGTAGAAGTCCTTCCACGCATCTTGGAGGATGTCCTTGGCCTCCTCCACCCTCTCCTCCGCCGCGGCTATGGCCTGGAGCATTGTGATGCCCCTTATCTCCTTGCCTGAGACGAAGGCCTCGGTCGAGTTTATGTAACCGTTAACCCTGGTCAGGAGATTCCCCACGTCTTGGGCACTCTGGAGGCCTATGTACCAGTCGACGTGCCTTATGACTATCCTCGCCTGGAAGTCCTTGCTGAGGGTGGTGTAGTACATGCCGCTGTCGAGTGCCTTTTTGGCACCGTTGAGGATGGACTTGGCTTGGTCCAGGGCTTCTTTCAGGGTGGTGTAGGTGGCGTAGTCGACGTTGCTAGATTTGAGCTTCTGGAGAACCGAGTTGTAGTAGTCCGTCGTGTTCTGGTAGTCCTTCTCGGCGTCCCCCTTGAGGAAGGAGGTGTCGATGTTTATGACCCCCGGAACCTGGGGCTTCTGCAGCCTGTGGCCCGTGAAGTAGTAGACGGCGTCGTAGATGTCGCTTATCTCCTTGACCTCAAGCCCCCAGCGGTCTTTCGCGTACTTCACAACGTCGACCTTCTCGGTCTTCGTTGTTATCTGGACGATGCCGCCTATGTTCCTCTGCTGGTTCTCCTGGACGACCTGTATCCTCTGGCCCTCTGGTATGAGGAAGAGCTTTGCCCCCACTGAAGCCGCAGCGGCGGCCTTTTCAAGGATTCCGCCGACAGGCCCTATCGTTCCGTCCGGGTTTATCATTCCTGTCATCATGACGTCGCTCCTGACCTTCCAGCCCTCCAGGGCCGCTATTATCCCGACCGTCATGGTGCCGCCCGCTGAGGGACCGCCTATTATCGGTGTGTCTGCCCTGACCTGGATGAAGACGTCGTACTTGCTCATGTCCTTCCCCGTTACCTCCCCAGCTATCTGCGTCGCGAGCCTCGCGCTGGCCTGCATGTCGACCTCGGCCAACGGCCAGGTCTCTAGGTAGACGTGGCCGCTTCCGGGCTTCACTGTAACAACGAAGTCGGTTGCTACACCAATGAGCCTTCCATCAGGGGTTCTGGAGACGGCGGGTGCTTTTAGAACGACGGTGTGGCCTTCGCTCGTGCACTGTGCCGCCGCTTGGGGAACGGCGGCCAGAATGAGGAGTATCATGGCGACAATGCCGTAGATTTTTTTCATTCTCACCACCGGAAAAAATGATGCCAGTCGTGTTAAATGGGTTTCGGTTCGTGACACGGTTCTGAAAAGCCGGCTCTGAGCAAAATGCTTAAAGCCGCTTCATATGTTCTCACCAAGGGGATGGGGATGGACATATTCAACCGCATCATCTCGAGGAAGTTCAAGAACATAGCCGAGGACAGGTACGAACAGATAGCGAAGCGCTACCGCGAGTTTCTGCTCCTCCCCGAGGAGCTCGTTCTCCCCGAGGTCAGCTCCATCCTGTTCCCGATAGACAGGTTCTCGCTAGAGATCCCCGAGGAGCTCTTCGATATCCTCAGCGCCTACTACGGTGCCTCCATTAAGCTGGTCTACATTTCGGAGGAGAGGACGCTTCGCCTTATAGAGCAGACCCTCGGGAGGGAGGAGGCCGAGAGGCTCAGGGAGGAGAAGATCAGGTTCGCCCGTGAGGTCGTCCAGAAGTTTGCCCCTAGACTTGAGGAGCTTGGCCTTGAAGTCGAGGGCGATCACATAATCGGGAGCAAGAGCGATGACGTTATAGGTCTAATGGCCGGCGGGAAGTACGACCTCTTGGTGATCTCCCGCAGCTTCGGCGCGGAACCCACCAAGACCTCTCCCACCAGCCCGGTGGTCCTCAAGATCCTTCAGCACATCGAGGGACCGGTCGTGGTCTACTGAGGAGGTGATCCAATGGATGCCCAGCTGGTCATAGCGGTGGCGGTGTTCCTGTTCACCTACGCCCTCATCATAAGCGAACGCGTTCACAGGACGGTAGCTGCCCTCTTCGGTGCGGCAGTAATCCTCTTCCTTAGGGTAGTGCCCTGGGACGCTATTCCGGAGTACCTGGACCTCGACACCATATTCCTCCTCATCGGGATGATGATAGTCGTGAACACGGCTAAGGAAAGCGGTCTCTTCGAGTACATAGCCATCAAGACGGCAAAGCTCGCCAAAGGGAGCCCCATGAAGGTCCTCCTCCTGTTCTCAGTGGTGACGGCACTGGTGAGCTCTATCCTCGACAACGTCACTACCGTACTCCTACTGACCCCGATGCTCATCTACATAACCCGCCTGATGGAGGTCGATCCCGTTCCGTTCCTCCTCTCGGAGGTCTTCGCCTCGAACATCGGCGGAACTGCGACCCTGATAGGCGATCCGCCCAACATCATGATAGGCTCCGCCGCCAAGCTGAGCTTCAACGACTTCCTGGTCAACATGGGGCCGATAGCGTTCCTCGACCTCCTGATAACCGTTGTCATCATATACCTGGCCTACAAGGGGGACATGAAGGTTAGCCCGGCTAAGAGGGAGAAGCTGCTGGCCATAATAGAGGGTCTCGACGAGGAGGAGGCGATAAAGGATCCCGTCCTCTTCAGGAAGTCTCTGGTGGTTATACTAGCTGTGGTGGTTCTCTTCTTCGTCCACGACAGGCTGGGTCTTGAGCCCGCTGTGGTGGCGCTCAGCGGGGCTTCTTTCCTCCTCATTTGGAGCGGGCAGGATCCTGATCGCATACTCGAAAAGGTTGAGTGGAGCGCGATATTCTTCTTCGTCGGCCTATTCATCATCGTCGGTTCCCTCGTCGAGACCGGGGCCATACAGGACGTGGCTTTGTGGATAATGGGCTACGTCCACTCGACGGGGGAAGCTATAGTCATCATTACGTGGTTCTCCGCTATCTCCTCGGCAATAGTGGACAACATACCCCTCACCGCGACGATGATACCCCTCATAAAGGCCATGGGTGGCTCGCTCAACACCTACCCCCTGTGGTGGGCCCTCTCGCTCGGCGCGTGCCTGGGCGGTAACGGTACAGCCATAGGTGCCAGCGCCAACGTCGTCGTCATAGGTATAGCCGGGAAGGAGGGGATAAGGATAACCTTCAACGACTTCCTTAAGGTGGGACTTACCGTGATGTTCGCGACCGTGGCCGCAGGAATGGGTCTCCTCTGGCTGCGCTACGTGGGGGTGTGAAGATGGGAGTTAAGATACTCGTCCTCATAGACGGCTCCAAGTGGAGCCAGAAGGCTGCCCTGCACGCCATAGCCATAGCGAAGAGAAAGCGGGGGAAGGTAATACTATTCTCCGTCCTCGACAGGAGGGAGGCCAGGGCGATGGCCTTCAACCTGAGCATGCTGAGCGAAAAGCTCGAGCACATAGAGCAGTTCGAGGAGGAGATATGGAAGGAGATGAAGAAGGGCATCAGGAACATAATGACAAGCCTCATGGAGCTCTGCCATGAGGAGGGCGTGAACTGCTCCTTCAGGATAGTTGAGGGCTCGGCGAAGGATAAGATCCTTGAGGAGGCCAACTCCGGGAACTACACCCTCGTCGTCATGGGTGCCTACGGGAGGAGCGGGAAGACGAGGATAGGCTCGCTGCTAGAGGAAGTTGTGGGGATGATCGGCGTCCCCACGATGATAGTCCGCTAGACCACGTTAAGCTCGACGACAACACCGGGGGAGTGGAAAGCCCCCCTCCTCTCGACATCTTTTCCGACCCTCGAGACCTTCCTCAGGGCCTCGAAGACGTTCCCTGTTATCATGTTGCCCTTAAACGGTCTGACCTCCCCGTTTTTGATAACGTAGCCCAGCTCGACCGTCAGCGAGAAGTCCCCTGAGACAGGGTTCGCCGTGTGCTCCCCAAAGACCTTAGAAACTACAACCCCCTCCCAGTCCCCTAGCTTCTCGTCGCCAGGCTCAACGATGATGTTGCTTGTCCCTATGTGGGGCGCCGTCCTGAAGTCCCTGACGGCGTTTCCCGTGCTCCCCAACCTCAGGAAGCTCCCGTAGGTGTAGTCCAGTAGGAAGTTCTCCAGGACCCCTTCTCTAACTAGGGGCTTTCTCCTTCCCGGGGCACCTTCGCCGTCGAAGGAGTAGCTCCCGGGGGAGGCTTCGAGCGTCGGGTCGTCGGTTATGGATATCTTCTCTGATAGAACGGCCTCCTCTCTATTTTTTGCGGAGAAGCGCGAGCGCCCGTAGTACACGCTGTCCCCGTAGAGGTTGTCGAGGAAGAGGAAAACCAGCGCCTGAACCGCCGGGGGTTCGAGTAGAACCTCCCCTGTGAATCCATCTATCTTTTCCGCCCGGTAGCTGGCTTCTGCGTCGTCGAGGGCCCTGTTGAGGATTTCCCGTGCCTCCCCAAGGCCGTCCAGGGAGGTGTAGCTCTGCGAGTAGTAGCCGTTCCCGGTTCTCGTCCCCTTCCTGACCGCGTACGCCCAGAGGGAGACGCCACTCTTGGTCTCTTCAACCTCAACGCCGTTTGAGTTCACCAGGCCCCTGCGCAGGAAGGCCAGGCCGAGGCCACCGGAGAAGGTGTACTCGCTCCCTTTCTCATCCTTCAGCTCTCTCATCATTCCCGCGTACTCCTCGGCCTTTTCATGGGCCTCCTCAAAGGGGATCTCCTCCACTCGCCTGTCGTAGACCCCCTTGACCTTGGGGAATCCCCCGTCCCCGGGGAGCCCTTTGAACGGAACCGAGCCGACCCTGGCGAGCTTTTCAGCCCTCTTAACGAGATCCTCAAGGGCCTTCTCATCGTGGTTAATGCCGGTGACGTATGAGAATCCACTCCTCCCGTTGAGCCCTACCCTCAATCCTATGCCCGAGAAGAACTTCCTCTGGGATCTTTCGAGCCTCTCCCTCTCTATCCTGAACGAACCGCTCCTCCCGCTCTCCCAGTAGACCTCCCACTCGTAGTTCTTTTTCTCCAGCATCTTGATTAGCTTCTCTATCATCGGCCCACCCGGTCGTGGTTTGAGGACTTCTTTAAAAGGTATTCGACTCAGGTCTGCAGGGCCTCGTACAGCTCCAGGAGTCTCTTGTACGCGTCTTCCTTTATCTCCGCCAGCTCTCCGAAGAGTTTGGCTACCTCCTCCTCGTTCGTCATCCTCATTAGCTTCCTGTAGACGTCCCTCCCTATGGCCTCCGAGAGCAGGGCCAGGGCCAAGGCCTTCTCGACGTCGTCCACTCTGAGCATCTCCCTGCAGATGGGTAGCGTGTCCAGCGGAGGGGCGTTGAACTTCAGGGGCTCCATCTTCGGGTAGAGCCTCTTGAAGAGCTCCCTCATCTGTTCCGAGTGCTTCCTCTTCTCCTTGGCCAGGTGCCTAAACTCGTCCGCCAGAATGCCCTCCACGCGCTCGGCCAGCCACTCGTATGTCTCGGCGCCGCAGTCCTCGTTGCATATGGCGTAGCTGAGGAGTTCGTAGCCGTTGAGGTTCCTCAGGAATGTCTCCACGTCCTGGATAATGTCAACGTCTATCGCCATGACACTCACCAAATAATAAGTGAACCGTTGAACTATATACACTTTTACCCGGTGGCTTCAAATCAGGCTGAAGCTATGGAAAGCGATAAATGTCGGGAGAGAAACTAAAACCGTGGTGGTCATGAGGGAAGTAATCCCGCTCGTCCTGGCGATCGCTTTCCTCCTGGTTCTGGGGTGCGGATGCGGCGGTGGCCCCAGAGGGACTTCCACGGGATCGCGAGCTCTGCATCCCGGCTACGGTGAGTTCAACGCTGAAAACGTCCTGATCGGGAACGGAAAGGCGATGGGTCCCCGCTACCTCTTAACGGTTCCGTCAAACCGGACGGTTACCCTCCATGGGATCGTTTTCCCAAAGGAGTACGGGATCTCCTCCGCTAACGGGAGCACTACCACCGGCTACTACGGCGGGAAAGTAAGGCTAAAAGCCTATCTGGCCGATGCTCTTGTTTCTTACGCCTGGAGCAGTCTGGAGCAGAGACTGAAGCCGGTTTCTGGACTGGAAGTCAGGATAACCCCCGGGACGGTCGAAGTTGGGCCCGGAAAGAACGGAACCTTTGAAGTTAGGATAGACACCTCTGGAGCAACCCCGGGGAAGACCTACTACCTCTACATCGTCGCCTCCGGTGTGGGGTGGAGGGGCTGGGCGATCGTAGAGGTTAGCGTGGAAAAAGCGGAAAACGCTTAGCGCATGCCCCCGACCAGGGCCCTCGTGAGGACGTGGGGCCCGCCGTCGTCCACCGGGACCCACTGCCCCTTCCCGCAGTAGCCCGGGAAGCTGACCTCGACGTCCCTTCCTATGGCCCTGATGTTCTTCAGAACCTCCAGGAGGTTTCCTGAGAGGGCGACGTCCCTCACGTGGGCCTTTATCTCGCCGTTCTCGATGACGTAGCCTTCCCTGGCACCGAAGGTGAAGGTCCCCGTTGCGACGTCAACTTCTCCTCCCTTGTCCCCGATCATGTAGAGCCCGCGTTTAACCTCCTCGAACATCTCCTCGGGCTTCCATGTTCCCGCCTCAACGTAGGTGTTGCTCATCCTCACCAGCGGCTGGTGGGCGTAGCTCTGGGCCCTGCCGTGGCCGTTGGGTTCGAGGCCCAGAATTGCCGAAGTTTCCCTGTCGGTGAGGTACGCGTTTAGGACTCCGTTTTTGATTATCTCGACCCTCCTCCCGGGAATCCCCTCGTCGTCGTAGACGTAGGAGCCGAACTTGCCCGGTAGCGTCGGGTCGTCCACCACGGTCAGCTCCTCGGCCCCTACCCTCTCCCCCAGCTTTCCCGCGAATATGCTCTCGCCGTTCTTAACAGCGTCCGCCTCGGCCGCGTGCCCAACCGCTTCGTGGATGAAGACCCCCGTCAGCTCGGGATCCATGACAACATCGAACTCCCCGGAGGGCGGCGCCTCGGCCTTTAGAAGGGCCCTGGCCTTTTCGAAGACGAAGTCCGTCCATTTAGCAATGTCTATCCCCTCAATTATCTCCCAGCCGCCCGTTCCACCAAAGCTCTTCCAGTAGTCCTGAACCCTGCCGTTCCCCATCGCGGTTGCCGAGATGCTCAGCCTGACCCTGGATACCCTGCTCGTTATCTCGCTCCCTAGGGAGTTCATGTAGGTTACCTCTTTCACGCCCTCCCCGTAGGTAGTGCCCCTGTTCTTTATGGCCTCTCCGCTGAGGAGCCTGTTGGTCTCTTCCGCCAGTTTAAGCTTCTCCTCAATATCAACGTCTTCCAGGCTCACCCTTCCGAGCATCTCCGCTCTGTCCACCACCGGATCGCCCGTGTGGATCTTCGAGGGGCCCTTCGAGAGTCTGGCTATCTTCATAGCTGTCTCTATCACCTTCTCGGCCCTTGAGAGGTCGTTGGCCGACGAAAAGCCCCACCCGTTCTTGAATGCCCTCACCCCTATTCCGGTCTCGAAATTGTCGGAGATCTCCTCCAGCTGTCCGTTCTGCACGGATATCGATATAGCCCTGACCCTCGCTATCCTTATTTCAAAGTACTCGATCCCGTACTTCCCCGCGATCTCCTCGGTCTTCCTCAGTATCTTCTCCATGCTCTCACCGTCCCCTCCTAGGGGTTCCCCTTTATAAGCCCGACCCGCCCTCGAATACTCGACGTCGAAAGGAAACCTTAATAACGGTTGTCGTCCATTATGTTTCTGGGTGGGAGCCTTGGCAGAGGTGCTATCGTCATTCTTTTCCGGTCTGAAGTTCGGTGAGACTGTGGTGATAGAGTATCCACCCGACTCGTACCCAGAGGTGCTGTTCCATCTCCTCCAGGAGTTCTCGGCCTCTGGATCCTACCCCGTGCTCATCGATGACATCCTTGACACCTATCCCCAGTTCGTGGGCAGGATGAGGGTTCTCGGGTTCGAACCGGGTCACGTTCTGGTTATCAAGATAGGGGGCGGGAAGCTGGAGGAGGGGACGATCGTCGGGAGGCTGGAGGTGGACAAGTACTCGATCCCGATAGGGAGCTACCGCGATGCCGTCAGGAGGGTACCCCAAGTCGATACGGAGTACATAAACCCCGTCCTTGGGGTTCACAAACTGCTGTCTCTCCTCAGCAGGAGGGAGCTGGTCTCTTTCCTAACGACGGTTTCGTCCTTCGTTGGCGACACCTCCAGGATAGCGTTCTACTTCGTCAACCGCGACGTGGTGGAGACCATCGAGCCGAGCTTCCTCCCGATGTTCGAGGAGATAGCGACGACCGTGGTTGAGTGGTACCGCGATGGGTCCGACTTCGTGCTTGACGTCCTGAAGTCCGCGAACCCAGGGCTTCTCGAGAAGGAGTACCGCCTCAAGGTGGAGGAGGCCCTTAGAGGTTAAGCTTTTTAACCCCCTTCTCTACCACTTTCGGTGATACTTAAATGCGAAGGGAGCTGGCTTTCGTCCTTCTGCTCGTCATGCTCTCCCCCCTGGCTCCTGTTGGGGCGGTTCACTACAGCGTCCCGGAGAGGAGCGTAATATACCAGGTCATGGTCGACCGCTTCTACGACGGCAACCATAGCAACAACGGCCCCTTCTACGACCCGACCCACACGGACTACCGCATGTACTGGGGAGGCGACCTTCAGGGCCTCATCGAGAAGCTCGACTACATCAGGAGCCTCGGCGTGAGCATGGTATGGGTCTCCCCGCTCAACGACAACATAAACACTATGGCCTCCGGGAGTGCCCCCTACCACGGCTACTGGACGAGGGACTTCAAGAGGATAGAGGAGCACTTTGGCGACTGGGAGACGTTTCGGAGGCTCGTGGAAGAGGCCAGAAAGCGAGGTATCTGCATAATCGTTGACTACGTCCCCAACCACTCGAATCCAGCTACAACTGGTGAGTACGGGGCCCTCTACGACAACGGCACTAAGGTAGCCGACTACCTCCACGACGCCCAGAAGGCTGTGGTAAACCCCTACACGGGAAGCAGGGAGTACGTCTACCACCACAACGGCGACATAGGGGAGTGGTACGGGTTCCAGCTCAAGTACGCTAACCTCTACGGTCTGGCGGATCTCAACCAGCACAACCCCTGGGTCGACCGCTACCTGAAGGAAGGTGCAGATCTCTTTGCCCGGGGCGGTGCCTGCGGCTTCAGGATCGACGCCGTCAAGCACATGCAGCTCGGCTGGCTCGAGACCCTCTACCTCGACCTCTACCGCCGGGGACCGCTCTTCATCTACGGGGAGTACTACAACACCCTGCCCGAGGAGACGGACGACCTATTCTACTTCTACCAGTACTCCAACGTCTCACCCCTCCTGAGCATCCCGATAAGGAAGGATCTGGCCAACACCTTCGCCTACGGAGGAAGTCTCAAATGGCTCTCGGAGACGCTCGAGAGCTACTACTCCCGCTTCCTCTACCCGAACAAGGCCGTTAACTTCCTCGACAGCCACGACCTCGTGAGGTTCCTGAACGAGAACCCCAGTAGGGGGCGCTTCCACATGGCCCTCGCCCTCACAATGACGCTCCCCGGGATTCCCGTGATATACTACGGCGACGAGAGCTACCTCGTCAGCCGCGAGGGGAGGGGTGACCCCTACAACAGGCCCATGATGGTCTTCAACAACACCACGGAAGCTGCGAGGATCATCAGGACGCTGGCGGGGCTCAGGAAGGAGAACGACGCCCTCGCCTTCGGCGACTTTAAGACGCTCTACGCCGACTACCGCACCTGGCTCTTCGAGAGAACCTTCGGGAACCACTCCCTCCTGGTGGTCGTCAACAAGGGTTCCTCCAGGGGTCTCAACGTCACCCTAGACTGGCCAGACGGGAACTACAGGGATGCACTCTATGGGCAGGTGATGGCCGTCAAAAACGGAACCGCCAGCTTAAAACTGCCCTCCGGTAGAGTTTTGATCTTCCATAGGGAGGGGGAGCAGGAAAAGCCGCTCATAGGTTCCCTGACCCCGTACGCCGCCGAGCCCGGGGACGAGATCATCGTAGGTGGAACCGCCCTCGGTGACTCGGGGGAGGTTTTTGTAAACGGCGAAAAGGCCGACGTCGTCTTCTGGAACAGAACGACGGTCGTCTTCAGGCTTCCAAGGGTCGAGACTCAGTCCGCCTGGGTTGACGTCTACGTTAAAACGCCCTCCGGCGAGAGCAACCACCTGAAGCTCCGCTACTACCGCGGAAACGAGATACCGGCTCTAATAGCGATAAAGGCCGATGACATCAAGGGCTTCCTCTGGATAAAGGGCAACGTCCCCGAGCTGGCTGAACCCAGGCCCCTACTAAAGTCGAGCACGGGCTACTACTTCACGGTCGCACCGCTTCCAAACGGCACGCCCTTCCAGGTGGAGCTCTACGACGGCCTCCCCTGGGACAAACTCGAGCCCACTGGGAGGGTCTACCACGGGATCGCCAACTGGACGGTCGTCCTGGAGCCGGGCCCATTGCCCGAGCCCACTACGACAACGAGCTCCGTTACCGAGACTCCAACTACTACCACAGCCACCGCGAGCACGGTAACGACCACCACAACGCCCAGCCAGCCGCTTCCGCCGACCACGACGGCTTCATCGTCGAATACCTCGAATACAGAAAACACGGGGGGAGAAGAGGGTATATGCGGGCCCGCGCTTCTGCTCCTCCTGGCCCTCCAGCCCCTTGTTAAGAGGCGTTAGATTTTCTCCAGCAGCTTCTTTCTCTTTTCCTCGTACTCCTCCTGGCTTATGACGCCCATATCGTAGAGCTCCTTCAGCTTCTTGAGCTGCTCTATCGGGTCTTCCTTCTCCTCCCTTGCAACCGGCTTGGCGGTCTGATAAGCCGGCATCGTCCTCGTCACGAGCTCCTTCGGCTTCTTCAGCACCCACGTCTCGCTCGTCATCCTTTTGTTGACCTCTATTGACACGGGCTCGACCGCTATGGCGTTGAGAGCATCTTTAATCGCGTTTATAGCCTTCCTAGCCTCCTCCTTGTTCATCCAACCGAGCTTGAGCGTTATGCTCTCCTCTCCCTCGATTATGAACTCCGACGACATTATCCCCAGCTTCACGACGACCTGCTCCAGCTTCTGGTAGGGAAGGGCCTTGAGGTCGTACCTTCCGAGTATCTTCTCGTCGAGGTAGATTATCCTCCTGTCCGTGACCAGGAGCCACTTGGGCTTCTCGAGGCTGACCTTCTTCCTTATCGAGAAGAGCACCCTCTCGTTGGGCTCGAGGTGCCTCAGAACCGACTTCGGTAGCTTGGGGTTTTCGTCCGATCCCATGTTTCCACCCTCTACGTTTTTCCGGTGAACACCTATATCACCTTTTCCGTTCCACAGCCCTTATTAACCCGCCGGCGAACTCTGTTTGGTGGTGGTATGGACTTTGAGAGAAAACCCCTCATCGGGATGGTCCACCTGAAGCCCCTCCCGGGCTCGTACCTCTACGAGGACAACCTGGATGAGGTCGTTGAGGCCGCGCTAAGGGACGCGAGAACGATTGAGAAGGCGGGCTTCGACGCGGTGATGGTCGAGAACTTTGGAGATGTGCCCTTCCCGAAGTACGTTGACAAGACGACGGTTGCAGCCTTCACGGCTGTTGCAAAGGAGATCCGGAACGCGATTTCCCTTCCCCTCGGAATAAACGTCCTCCGGAACGACGGTATAGCCGCTTACTCCATAGCCTACGCGGTAAAGGCCGACTTCATAAGGGTGAACGTGCTGAGCGGCGTAGCTTACACAGACCAGGGGGTTATAGAGGGCATCGCCCACGAGCTTGCAAAGCTAAGAAAGCTCCTTCCGAGCAGAATCAAGGTATTTGCAGATGTGCACGTCAAGCACGCCGTCCACTTCGGCGATTTTGAGGATTCCCTGAGGGATACCATAGAGCGCGGCCTCGCCGATGCCGTCGTCGTGAGCGGGAAAGCGACCGGAAAACCCGTTGACCTCGAAAGGCTGGCCCTGGCAAAGAAGATATCACCCGTCCCGGTTCTGGTGGGCTCTGGAACGACCTACGACAACCTTCCGGAGCTGTGGAGCTATGCCGACGGGTTCATCGTGGGGACGTGGATAAAGCGCGATGGAAGGGTTGAAAACGAAGTTTCTTTGGAAAGAGCAAGGAAACTAGTGGATCTGGCTAAAAATCTTCGACACTGAAAATGTTTGGCTCTATGTCCTTTGTCTGCGAATTTTCTTTTCCGAAAGGCTTATTACCCATAAGTGCGTAACTTGTAGAAAAGCAGGGCCCATCCCGCTTTTCTTTTCTGCGAGACGGGTTTTGCCAGATGGTGATGGCATGAGCAAACTCTCCTCTGAGAGACCGTTCTTCAATAACTCACCGGCTAATCTGGCTATTTCATTTTCGGGGATGTTTGGATCCTCTGGAGAGAAAAGGAGGCGTAATGTATGGTATTCTGGCGTGAAAAGATCATGGCGCTGTTGATCCTAACCGTCCTCGTGGGGGTGCCCCTCTCGGTGGCCTCGTCCAGCGTTGAGCCCTACTTCCCCACTGCGGGCGAGCTCTCGGCCCTCGGACTCCAGGGGGCGAAGATGTACGACCACCAGAGTTCCAGGAGCTATGAGACCAGGTACTACTCGGCCCACTACGGGTCTGGGGACTGGATGGAGATAACCCTCTACATCAAGAAAGGTTCTTCCGCCGTTCTCAGCGGGGGCGCGTACACGCAGGGTTCAACGTGCAGCCGCTCCGAGAGAACCATAGAGTGCACGTACAGCGGTGATAACGACGTGGCCTGGCTCGACGAGGAGCTGTGGAGCTACAAGTACTTCAGCTCCTACTACGCCGAGACCGTCATCGGGGGCACGAGCGACGGCGGGGATCCTCCGACCTTCTGGGGGAGTGGTGTGGTCCAGATAGAGGTCAAAATAAGGGCCGTCTACAACGCTTCTAACCCGTCAGTCAGCGTTGGCAGGGCCCTCATGAACCTCATGGCCTCCAAGGTCAGCCCCAACTCCACCTCCGCTCCATCCACGATTAGTACCACAACCACCGGAAAGGCCCAGCTCGCCATAACAGCCCCGGTCGAGGGGCAGAGGTTCACCTCGTCGAGCGGCTTCGGCCTCTTCGTCATCAACGTGAAGGCGAGGTTTTCGGGAGATGCCAAGAACCCCTACGCGGTGATAACCTCCCCGGACGGGAGCAGGAGCAGGGCGAGGGTGTACAGCGACGGTACAATTGAAGACCTCGTCATAGTCGAGAACACTGGCCTGAGCGAACCTCAGAAGGGAACGGTGAAGGTCGAGGTTTACGGAACCGTTGACTCCAAGGAGACGCTCCTCGCGAGCGGGAGCGTTGGGATAACTCTAGCGAACGACGAGGAAAAGCCCGGGGACATGATAGACAACGACGGAGATGGCTTAGTAGACTGCGACGACCCGGACATAGCGACCTGCGACGAATGTATCTACCAGAAGAAGCTCGAGTGGGCCGAGTCAATAATGAAGCGCCACATCGACTACCTTGAGAAGGTCAAGAGCCTCCACCCCGGCTACGCTTCCCTCTACAACGTCTACGAGGACGACCTCAGGGAGATACACGACAGGGACATCAAGGACCCGGACAAGATGGTCGCCGAGATGAACGCCTACATGGATAGAAAGGTCTACGGCCAGCAGAGGATAAGGGCGCTCCTCTCGATATTCGCGAACGACCCGGAGAAGCGCTACCAGCTGAGGCAGATAGCGGAGAAGTACCGCTACGACCCGGTTGCCAGGGACGTTGAGATGGAGAACTTCATCTACAAGTACGCGAAGGACGAGGCGGAGAAGGCGGCGATAACAAACCTCATCTTAACCGGCGTTCTTCAGCCCCCGAAGTGGCTCGTGGGCGGGCAGTACAACTCTGGGGGAGTCCTCGACTGGTCGAAGTTCGTTGCGGATAACTTCGAGAAGGTCGGCGACGCGGTCAGGCTTAAGGGGACGGAGAAGGTCAAGTTCTTCACAACCCCCGCAGGGGTCTACATGGTGGCCTTGGACGCGAAGGCCCTCCTGGACCACGCAAACGACCTGAAGAACATGAACCTCCCGAACAACGCCAAGGTCTCGATAATAGTCCTTGATGGCGCGACCAAGATAGGCAAGCTTCTCGACCCGACGGGCTACTTCGGCAACATGGCCGATGCAACCGTTGGGGCCGTCATCAACCTCAGGAAGAAGATAGAGGAGCGCAACCAGGGGTGGTTTACCTGGAACGGATACGTCCTCCACGAGACGGCCATACCCGGAATCTACGAGGACTACGAGACGGGCAAGAAGTTCAAACGCGTCGGCGGCGGCTGGCTCAACATGAACTTCGTGGAGGTGGAGGACAATGGGTAAACTCACCGCCATTCTGCTGATCCTCCTAATCCTCGCGGGCCTCTACATCTACCACACTAACCCGCACATAATAGACGACGCCGTTCACATAAAGGACAACTTGAGTGGAAACGGTTCCCCGGGCGGAGGTACATCCTCTACGGGCACGAGCACAACGGAAACGCCGAACCAGCCAACGCTGGAACCGGGCTGGAACGACGTTGACGGAGACGGGAGTTCAGACGTTTACGTCGGAAACGGCCTCTCGGCTGTAAAGGCCAACGGGAGCTACGTAATAACCCGTGACAGGAACGGCGATGGAGTTGTTGATGCGATATACATTGACACCACCGGCGACGGGAACCTTGATACAGCGTACCTCGACAACGACTACGACGGAAAGACCGACACCTGGATAACCGAGCTGAACGGGGTCAAGAGCTACTCCTGGGACATGGACGGGAACGGTATTCCCGACGTCTACGACACCAACGGTGACGGGAAGGCCGATGCGTGGGACTTAAACGGTGATGGAACCATAGACGAGAGGGACGTTGACTACGACGGGAACCCCGATCTTCACGACTACGACTTCGACGGGGTCTTCGACGAGTTTGAGGGCAGTGTCACGATCTACCCGCCGGAGAACGGGAGTGAAGCTGAGTTTAAGTGCCCCGACAACAGGGAAGACGCCTACAGGCTCTACGTTCAAGCGTATAACAACGTTACCAAACTGATGGCTGAGAATCAGTCAAGTAAGGAGGCCGTGGAGGCCTACGAGTTCTACCTGAAGGCGAGGGAGTGCTACGAGTCCTTCTCGACCTCAACAACTTCGTCTTCCGGCCCGATAACTGGTACTCTGGGAGAAGTTCATCGGGTAACCCTTGACACCGATGGGGCCTCTGCTGTCAGGTTCTCTACCGGCGAGGTCGTGGAGAGTTTTGGCGGAAAAGACGTTGACCTCTCCGCTGAGCCATGGTGCGTTGAGTATCCGGCTTTGCTCGGCCACTACGTTGACCTCGGCGAGATGAGCTTGGAGGAAGTTACTGTCGAGGACATACCCTCCTCGGGCTATCCGGGTGACGAGATGAGCGGCGAGATAAAGGCCGGCCACGTCTACGCCAGCAGGAACGCTGACGGAACCTACACCGTCTTCGCCTTGGTGAGTCACGAGAAGACCTCTGAATGCTCCCACAGGATAACGATAGCTTACAGGAACGTGGAGGATTGAGAATGGGGAGTTTCCTCGGGGGTTTCAGCGTTTTGCTGCTTGAATCGAGAAACATTGAGGAGTGTAAAAAATGAAAAAATCCGCCATCCTCGTCGCCTTTTTCCTTGTTGTGGGCCTCTTTTTGCCCCATGTTAGTTCCTCCAGCACCTGGGAGGTAATCTACGACGTTCAGCAGGATAAAATGATGCTCGACGGTGTTTACAACCCCGTATCCTTCATTCCGGGAAGCGAAGGGGACTACTACCTCCTCGGAAGCCACGGATCGGGGCTAGCCGTTCTGGTTCACCTCTCGCCGATGGGAGAAGTGCTCTGGATGAAGAACTTCAGCCTCAGCCAGAAACTCCCCCTAAACCTCCCCTACGGGCAGTACCAGGTGATACAGGACATCGCCGTCGGAAAAGACGGCATCTACGTCGTTTTGATGACGAACGGCGTCGTCAACGTCTCGGCCCCGAGCGACTGGCAGCCTGGCGATCCTCTCTTCACGCTGGTCAAGTTCGACTTTTCGGGGAACCCGGTCTGGGCCAGGGCTTTCAGGAACTCGAAGGGTGGCTACTCGGGGATAAGGGTTCAACCTACCGGCGACGGGGCCATCGTCCTGACTCCGGTTTACGCGCACATGCACCACAAGGACCCGGACGACCCCTACGACGGTGATTACATAGTCTCCCGCCTCGACGTTGGTGCCATAAAGTTCGACTCCTCCGGGAACCTCGAGTGGGTTCACATCTACGGCAGGGAGAGCATCCACGAGTACGTCTGGGCCGTTGGCTTTGACGGGAGGGAGGTTGTTATAGCCTTCTCCTCCGCCTGGGGTCCGGATCTCGGCTTCATAGGCATAGACCCCGAGAGCGGGAATCTAAAATGGGTCAGGGAGTACAAACAGGCCATCGATGGCGGCGAGCTCTGGAAGATGGGGCGCTTCAACACCCTCACCGGTGGAAGGCCCATGCTCTACGGCGTCCCCGGAGGGTGGCTCTACACCAACGGCCTCCCCGGAAAGTACGATGGTGGTGCCTCGATCTGGATGAAGCTCGACAAAACTGGCAATATCCTCTGGAGCGGCTTCTGGAACACGACCCTTCCAGCCGGCCAGTCCCCTTCAAGTTTTGCCCTAGCCGACGACGGAAACTACGTCTTCTTCCATCCCCTCGTCAAGACCTCGCCTTCAGGGGACATCGTCAAGGTCTACTACGACACCGTGCCCTCTGGCCACTATATAGCCCGCTCGGGAGAGGGCTTCGTCATCTTCCTCGTTCCAGATAGGCTCCTGAAGCTCGGCCCGAACATGGAGTTCGCCGGCTGCGACGTCCACCACGTCGAGCAGGGCGGGGAGCTAAAAGCGTGGGTTCTGAACTTCGTGGAGCTTGGGGATAATGAGGTTAAGTTCGTGAAGGTGCCGCTCTATTCGGAGGGGGAGTTCGGGGAGCCCTTTGAGTTCGACGACCTCCCGACGTGGGAGTGGTACCGGATCGGAGAGCCCAACGTCTGGGTTCACGACCATCCGAGCGACTACTTCAGCGTCAAGGAAGCCTGCAACCAGACCGGTGCTTCCGCCACTCCGGGTTCCAGTGCCTCGCCGGTACCAACGAGTTCGAGTTCCTCGGGCGCTAACCATTCCCCGTCCCAGAGTTCCAGTGCAGTCCACTCGAGCACGCTCCCGACTTCGAGTGAAGGGGGTTTCGGCGAGGTCCCTGGTGAAGGTCCCTCCAGCACTAACAGTCGGTCAATAAGCTTCATCTGCGGGCCGGGGGCCATCGTTGCGCTAGCCCTACTGCCGTTGCTCTTGCTCTGGAGGTGGAGGGAGTGAGGGGTTTGGAATCGCAAGAAAGGAGGTGATAGTATGGGACTCATCAAAAAGCTGGTCGTTGGATTCTTCCTTCTCCTGCTCATAGGCGTAGCGGGCATCTTCGGCATGCAGTACTACTACAACACCTTCTACACCAAGGTTCCGGTCGAGGTCAAGACCGAAACGGTGAACGGGGACGTCTTCTACCTATCGTACGTCCTTCCCGCTGGCAGGTACTACATCAACGCGAGCAGTGAGGGGACTGTGGAGAAGATAACAATACTCGACGAGGAGGACAACGTCCTGACCGAATCGGAAGCCGGGAGCATGATATACGGCTCTAGCAAGCCCTTCAAGGTCAGGGTCGACTACAAGGCCCCGCTGAACGTTGATTCCTACAGGGTCAGCGTGGGCATCTACAGGCTTGAGAAGAAGTGATTTCGTTTTCCACGTGAAAGAGGAGGAATGGGTATGAGAAAGCTTATCCTTGCCCTGCTCGCGGTGGCCCTCCTGGTCGTCGCCTCTGGTTGTGAAAGTCCCAATGCAAACGTGAAGACCGAGAAGACCCTCACGATAAACGAGGTAACCGTGCACTACTCCGGCGATGTGTCGCTCTCCGAGGCCAGAGCGGCTCTTAACTTCGTCCGCGACAACTTCCAGATAAACGGGAAGACGGACGTTTACCTCTCGAAGGGCGGGAACACCTACACCGTCAAGGTAACCACTCCCTACGGGAGCGCGGGCGAGATCGATAAGAAAACCGCCTTCTACGTCAAAATTATGGCGTCGAAGATGTCCCAGGACGTCTTCAACGGCGCAAAGCTTTTCCTTAAGCTCCTGAACAGCGATAGGGAGGAGATCCTCTCCGCGGAGAGCAGGTACGCCTACATCGAGTCGAACGAGATAACCGTCTGGTACGCCGGCGTTAGTGAAGACGACGCCCGAAAGGTTCTCGACTACGCTGTTTCCTTCGCGGGGAGCGGGCCGTGGGATCTCTTCATCGACGGGGATAAGCCCTACACGATAAGTGCGATGAGTTCGTTCGGCAGTGAGGGTGAGATAGGCAGCGCGGAGGAGGTTTATAGGAAGATGGTCTCCGACCTCTCGGGGAGGCTCGGCGGAAAGGTAGTCCTCAGGGTTCTGAGCCCGAGTGGGGAGGAGATAGCGAGGTTCACGAGCTGAGGTGGTGGAGATGGAGAAGGTTCTATACGTTGTCGGAAACGTTGACTACAGGAGGGGTTTTATGAGGGAGAGCCGGGCGAGCCTCGTCATAACGGACGAGAGGATGATAGTGGCCTTCCTAACGCCCGAGCTCGCCAAGGAGATTAAGAAAGAGGCAGGAGGGGGCGTCAGGGGCTTCTTCCGTGGCGTCGCCGGAGCCTACGGCCACTGGAACGAGTACTACGAGATGTCCCCCGAGGAAATACTCGGTGAAAGCGAGGAGAACTTCGAGATACCGCTCCGCGAGGTCAGGGAGGTAAAGATAAAGAGCGGTGACTCCGAGTCCGGCAAGAGGGAGGAGCTGGAGGTCAAAGCTGGAAAGAGCCACAAGTTCTACGCCAGCGATGGTACGATACGGGTCAGGGAGCTGAAGAAAGTCCTGGAAGGGCTTGGGGTCAAGGTCAAAGCCCCGCGCTTCAGCCTCTTCTGAACTTTTTCTCTTTGTGCTGTGGGAAAAGATTATATTCCTCCCGTCTCATCACGAATCATAACTCTCACGGGTGATTCTCATGGGGAAGTACTTCGGGACGAGCGGCATCAGGGAGGTCGTTAACGAGAAGCTGACTCCAGAGCTGGCCCTGCGCGTTGGAAAGGCCCTCGGCACTTACCTCGGCGGAGGAACCGTTGTGGTCGGAAAGGACACCAGAACGAGCGGCGAGATGCTGAAGAGGGCCCTAATAAGCGGTTTACTGAGCACTGGCATCGAAGTCATAGACATCGGTTTGGCTCCAACGCCCCTTACCGGCTTCGCCATAAGGCTCTACAAAGCTGACGCAGGCGTTACGATCACCGCCTCCCATAATCCTCCGGAGTACAACGGCATAAAGGTCTGGCAGCCCAACGGGATGGCCTACACGCCGGAGATGGAGGCGGAACTTGAGGCCATAATCGACTCCGGGGACTTCAAAAAAGCGGCATGGAACGAGATTGGAGCCGTCAGAAAAGCCGACCCGAGGGAGGACTACATCAGGGAAGCCCTCAAGATGGTTAGCCTCGATGATTCCTACACTATCGTCCTAGATACAGGCAACGGCGCCGGCTCAATCCTAAGCCCATACCTCCAGCGCGAGCTCGGGAATAAAGTTGTAAGCCTCAACTCCCACCCGAGCGGCTTTTTTGTGAGGGAGCTCGAGCCGAACGCCAAAAGCCTCTCCGCTCTGGCGAAGACCGTGAAGGCGATGAAGGCCGACGTTGGCATAGCCCACGACGGCGATGCGGACAGGATTGGAGTTGTCGATGATCAGGGCAACTTCGTCGAGTACGAGGTCATGCTCTCGCTCATAGCGGGCTACATGCTGAGGAAGTTCGGGAAGGGCAAGATAGTCACTACCGTCGATGCAGGCTTTGCGCTGGATGATTACATACGAGCGCTCGGCGGTGAGGTTCTTAGAACGCGCGTCGGGGACGTTGCGGTTGCCGATGAACTCGCCAAGCACGGCGGTATCTTTGGCGGTGAGCCTTCTGGAACGTGGATAATCCCCCAGTGGAACCTAACACCAGACGGAATCTTCGCCGGGGCCCTGGTTCTTGAGATGATCGACAGACTCGGCCCGCTCAGCGAGCTTGCTAAAGAAGTCCCGCGCTACGTAACTCTGAGGGCGAAGATTCCCTGCCCCAACGAGAAGAAAGCTAAAGCGATGGAAATCATAGCGAGGGAGGCCCTTCAGAGCTTCGACTACGAGAGGCTCATAGACATAGATGGCGTCAGGATTGAAAACTCCGACTGGTGGATTCTCTTCAGACCGAGCGGGACGGAGCCGATAATGAGGATAACCCTTGAGGCCCACACGGAGGAGAAAGCGAAGGAACTGATGGAGAAGGCGGAGAAGCTTGTAAAGGAGGCGATAGCGCGGGCTTAGTCGAGGAGGGCCTCTTTTACCTTTTTCAGGCTACCCTCTAAGTCGTCTTTGTCGAACTCGATGTAAGTCCCTTCCGGAAACCTCGCCGTGAGTATCTCAAAGAGTATCCCGGGCATCTTCACGAGCTTAAAGTCCTGCTCCCTCACAAGCTCCTTCGAGCGCTTCAGCCTCTCCTCCTTGCTCAGGTAGAAGAACTCCTGCATCGCCCTGTAGGGGTATCTTTCTGGGTCGCTTGAGCTCGTGTGGAAGACGCCGCAGGTGGGGGAGCCTTTGACGCCGAGGAAGACGACCTTCTCTGGCTTTTCCTCCGTTAGAACCCTCCCTATGAAGTCCGCTATGAGCTTAGCCCTCTCGCGCATGCCTAAGCGCTCATAGACTTCCCTGCTCGCTGGAGCGCGCGGCCAGTCGATTAGGGCGTATTCGGGACACGGATAAGCTAAGACCTTCCACTCGTCTCCAAGCTTCCCGATAAGCTCTCTCAACCATTTAGCAGTCTCATATTCCTTCTCCTTCGGCCCGCGGTAGACGTAGAATGGGCTGAGCAGGCAGGGGGCGATGACCAGGAGCTTCATGGGATCACCCCTGTACCATCGGAACGCCCCTTTATATCCCTGTCGTTCACCGAAATACTTTTTAACATGGGAACTCAGAGGTCTTCGGTGGTTGTAATGAAGAGGGCACTGGTGACGTTGGGAATACTGTTCCTCTTGCTCCCGTACGCCTCGGCTCACCTCGAGGTGAAGTCCAGCGGGTATGCGCTCTACCTCCGGGGCTTGGACGGGCATCACTACTTTGGCTACGCCGCCCCTTTCTGGGTAGGTCCCCGCAGGCCTTCGTGGGGCGTCTTCCTGAACGTTGGGCCTGACAAAGGGCTGAAGTGGGCCTACAACTATTCGACTAAGGGAGGCGTGGCCTTCTACACTGGCATTAAGACCGAAAACGGGTTCCTGCTCCTTGGGATGGCCGGGCCCTCTGGCTACGCCGTTCCCCTTGCCGTTATGCTCGACGACTCGGGGAAAGTGGTGTGGTCCAGGGCCTACAGTCTGGGCGAGGAAGTTCAGGGCGTGTTCCTGGACGCGGTTCCCAACGGTGGTGGCGTTCTGGCCGCGGCGATTACCGCTAATCCCGACGGGGATCTTGGGGTGGCGCTCCTGAACCTGAGCTATTCGGGGGACGTTGTCTCGGCCGTGAGAATTCCCTTCGGGGATGTTTTGGGATCCTACCAAATCACCCGCTCCAACGGCGGCTTCTTCCTCTCTTGGGTTCTCAACGCTACGGACTTCGTAACGGTGAAGGTCGATCCCTCCGGTTCGGTCGTTGAGGCCGTTCAGTACACCCTCCCCAGCTCCCTCGCGGGAGAAACGAGTCCCACCAACCCCTGGGGGAACTTTTTCTACGTCCCGTTTTCCGGTGGAGACGGCCCCGTTCTCGTTGGTTGGGGTTTGGAGAACGGATGGTCCCCGTGGCTGCTTGTTGATCACCTGGGGAGCGGGGAGTGCCTCAACATCACCCTGTCCCTGAAGGGTATTCTAAGCTCCGCTCGTTATTCCCCAGGGGAAGGACTCTTTGAGGCGTTTGCCTCGGACGTCAACTACTCCGAATTGCCCGGCTCTGATCGCAGGATCCGGATCCGGCTGATCAACGCCTCGCTTCTCTTCCTGTCGGAGGGAAACGGGGAGGTTAAAGCCTTCATCAAGCCCCTTGGAAACGTTACGAGTGCCTATTTCTCCCCGGAGGGCATCTCCATCCGCACTCTGAACAACACGAGCAACGTCACGGTTTTCAACGGAAAGTTTGATCCGGTTGAATTTGGCTTCAACGAGCTCAAAACCGGGGTTAAAAAGTGCAGCCTGAGCGTTAGGTCCAGGGAAATTAGCCTTGACCCCAAAATCCTCAGCGTGACCTACATGGCCGTTCCCTTAAACAGGACGCCGATTAGCCTTGAGGTCTCGGTGATCGGTGAGGAAAACGTCGAGCAATCGCCTCCCTGGCTTTCGGCCCTTCTGGTTCTGCTTTCGACTCTGGCCTTGGCACTATGGGCCAGACGCTGAGAGCTCCCCTATTATTTTTTCAACTTCCCCCCTCAGCTCCTCCAGAGTGCCCTCGTTTACAATGATGTAGTCAGCGAGGCCCTTCAGCTTGCTCGTGTGGTACAAGCGCTCCTCGGCGTCGTCCATGGCCTTGAAGTCCTCGAAAGTCCTTATGCCTTTGTCCTTGCTGGCCTTTCTCTTCATAAGCCTCCCGAACCTTATCTCCGGCTTTGCTTCTACGTAGATGACCTTTCCGCCGAGCCCCTTTATGGCCTCTATCTCCTCCTTCGAGCGCACTCCGTCTATGACGACGTTTTCACAGTGCCTCTTCTTGTCAACGGCGAGCCTGATGAGCACATCCCCACCGTACTTGTCCTTCAGGTACTTCCCGAACTCTATCAGCCTATCACGCGTCGGTTCAGCCTTCTTCGGAAGCTCGGGGATCCACGAGTAGTCCGAGACGTTGTGGGTCAGCAGGTCTATCAGCGGATCGCTGCAGGAAACTCTGCAGAATCCCTTCTCCTCGAAGAACTTTGCAACCGTCGTCTTTCCGGCGGCTATCTTTCCAACGACGCCCACTATCATTTTCTCCACATCCTCCAGATTAGATTCGCCCCATCGGTGGACTCCATCAGCCCCTCATACGTTAGGCTGACGACGAACTCTATTAAGGCCCTTTTGTCGTAGACCACCGGCTTTTCAAAGCCGAAGAGGTACTTGAGCTCAAAGAAGCCGATGTGCAGGAAGCGGAACGGGTTGAGGAGGGCAATTTCATCCCTCCATTTCAGCCCGAAGGGGAAGTCCGCGAGGACGAGCTTCGCGTTTCTCTCTCGGGCAAGCTTGACGAGCTTCTCCTCGTCCGGGAAGAGGAGCTCTTTGGGTTCTCCCTCTATGGGCTCGTATTGCAGCTTGGGAAACGCGTATCTCAATCCAACCGCCTCGTAGGGCAAGCCTAACCTCTCGGCGAAGCCGATTAGGGCTTTCGCGTTGAAGCTTAAGAAGACGAGCGTTTTAACGTCCCCTTTCAGCCCGGGCCACTTCCGCGGTGGGAAGCGCTTTTCCGCCTCGATTATGGGGAGTAGAAACTCCAGCTCGGTTCCCCTTATGAGTTTCTCAGCCTCTTCGAGCTTCCTCCTCTTTATCTCGAGGTCGAGGTTCGAGTAGACTGTCACCTGCTTGACTTTAAGCCTCTCCCTGAGCTTTCCTATTACGAGGCTGTTGCCTATCACGACGCTCTTGTCCGTCCTGTCGTGGGCTATTATGAAGAGCTTGTCGTTTTCTTTCTCATAGCGGACCTCGTCTATCCTGAAAGGGCTCTCTGGGAGGTTATGCTCCCTCCGGATCTGTCTAACTAGCTCGTGGATTTCATCGACCGTGAACATGGCGGGAAAGAAGAGGGAGGAATAGGTTAAAAGCCTTCCTCAGAGGTTGCCGAGTATTTCGTCCCCCTCGATCGTTCTCTCGCAGTAGTGGCAGCGGAGCTTGAGTGGTTCTCTCCTCTCGACCCTGAACCTTGGAACCACGTACTCGTGGTTGCTGACGCAGTTCGGGTTCGGGCATCTCAGGATGCCCACTATCTCGTCCGGGATTTCCACGTTGAACTTCTCGACGATCTTGTAGTCCCTCACGATGTTTACAGTAGCCATCGGCGCTATCAGGGCTATCTTGTTCACCTCCTCCTCGCTGAGGTAGCGCCCCTCGACCTTCACGATGTCCTTCCTTCCGAGCTTTTTGCTGGGAACATTGGAAGCGATAAGCAAGGTTCCGCCGTTTGGCTTAGTTAAGCCTAGGATTTCCACAACCTTCAGCCACTTCCCAACAGGGATATGGTCTATGACGGTTCCCTCGGGGATGACCTCAACCTTCAGCTCGGGCATTCAGATCCCCTCCAGAACTCCAAGCGTTAATCCCAGCAAAGCCATCCTCACAGGAACGCCTGAGAAGACCTGTCTGAAGTAGAGCGCATGCTCGCTCTTATCCACCTCTGGGTGAATCTCGTCTACTCTCGGGAGCGGGTGCATTATCTTCAGGCTTTCCTTGGCGTTCTTGAGAACGGCGCAGTTCACCTGGTAGCTGCCCTTGACCTTGAGGTATTCCTCCTCGTCCGGGAAGCGCTCGCGCTGGATTCTCGTGACGTAGAGGACGTCCAGTTCAGGAATCGTCCCTTCTAGATCGGCCGTCTCGTGCACCTTGATACCTTTCTCGCGGAGCTCTTCGACTATGTGCTTCGGCATCCTCAAAAGCTCGGGCGATATCAGGTAGAGCTCGACGTCGTAGAAAGCTAGAGCCTCCGCCAGGCTGTGGACGGTTCTCCCGTACTTGAGGTCTCCAAGCAGGCCTATGGTCAGGCCGTCAATCCTTCCGAATGCGCGCTTTATCGTGTAGAGGTCCAGCAAAGTCTGAGTCGGGTGCTGGTTACTACCGTCGCCGGCGTTGATGACGGGGATTTCGGCAACTTCAGCGGCAAGCCTCGCGGCCCCTTCCATCGGGTGTCTGATGACTATGACGTCGCTGTACTGCTCCACGGTCTTTATCGTGTCCGCCAAACTTTCGCCCTTCTTGACGCTCGTGCTCGATGCGGAGGAGAACCCTATGACAGAGCCCCCGAGCCTGTGCATCGCGCTCTCGAAGCTGAGCCTTGTCCTCGTCGACGGCTCGAAGAAGAGCGTCGCGAGGATTCTCCCGCGCGCGTAGTCGAGCGAGCCCTTCTCGTTTAGCTCCTCCTCAAGCCGTTCCGCAACCCCCAAAACAAACTCGATGTCCTCCTTCGAGAAGTCCCTTATGCTTATCACGTCGCGTCCTTTCCAGTCCATAAAAGCCCTTCCGGTGTAAAAATCGATGGGTTTTTAAACGTTTTTTGACGCAATTATGTCAATGAAAATAGCCGTCATCCCTTTAAGCTATAAGCCGATTATCCTTGGGTCGGTGATAACCATGAGAACCCCCGCCGTCTACCTCGCGGAGGAAGTGATGCCCTACCTGCGCGCTAGGATCGCTGAGGTCCTCTATCGGGGGGGCCTCAGGCAGGCTGAGATCGCGGACTACCTCGGGGTTACCCAGGCGATGGTTAGCAAGTACCTGGCGGGCAAGTACAAAAAACCGCCGGATGAGCTGTCCCTCAGGATAGATGAGATCGCCGAGGAGGTCGGGAGGTTCATACTCTACGGCGGCGGCAGGGATGAGGCCGTGATAATGGTCTCTAGGCGGCTGGTTGAACTCTTCCAGAGCGGCTTCCTCTGCAGGTTCTACTCCGAGTACGCGGGGATAAGCGAGGAGGCGTGCCACACGATATACTCCGTGCAGCGCGACCGCGGTGAGGTGCTGGAGAAGCTGTCTATAGCCCTTGAAACCCTCCTCAGTTTGGAGGGCTTCTGGGCGTTGATCCCAGAGGTGAGGAGCAACTTCGCGTACGCCCTCCCCTCCCCGGCCGGACCCGGCGATGTTGCGGCCGTTCCCGGCAGGATAACCCTGGCTAAGGGCAAACCCTATGCACTTCCACCCGAGTTCGGGGCGAGCAGCTTCACCGCGGGCATACTGGTTGAGGTCGGGAAGTTCAGGCCCGAGGTGAGGAGCGTCCTCAACGTTAGGTACGGCCGCGACGTTGAGGGGGCCATCAAATCCGCTGGGTTCGAGGTTGCCAGGGTGAGAACGGGTGGTATGGGGAGGGAGGAAGCTGTTAGGGAGATAGCGCGCGCTTTCTTGGAGAAAAACCCGGACGTGGTCGTTGACGAGGGCGGCCATGGGGTTGAGCCGCTAGTCTACGTTTTCGGGGCTGATCCACTGGAGGTCGTCGAAAAGGTCAAGCGGCTTATCGAATTCCTGGGGGTGAGGGGATGAGGGTTCACACTGGGGAGCTCCGCTTTTCAACCAAGGGCGAGATTGACCTCGTGGACATAACGCACGAGGTTGAGCGGGTCGTTGCGGAGTCCGGGGTGAAGAACGGTCAGGTTCTGGTTTTCGTCCCCGGTGCAACGGGCGCGATAGTAACGATAGAGCACGAGTCCGGCCTTCTTGAGGACTTCAAGAGGGCCTTGAGGGAGCTGGTACCCAAAGGGGCCGGCTACCTCCACGACAGGATAGACGACAACGCCCACAGCCACCTCCGCGCCACGCTCCTTGGAGCTAGCGAGTGCTTCCCGGTCGTTGATGGTCGTCTCGTTAGGGGTACATGGCAGCAGATTTTCTTCGTTGAGCTCGACGTGAGGCCGAGGCACAGGAGGGTTATAGTGCAGGTTGTGGGGGAGTGAGTTCGAGGAGGAAGAAGGGCACGTCCCCCTTCTCCAGCACCCTTACGCTTTTCGGGTACCTCCTGTGGGCCTTTCCAGCCTTCACCTCGACCTTGAGGTCTCCGGCAACTGCATCGACTTCATAGGAGTTCCTGTAGTAGTACACCTCACCGAAACGGCGGTGGAGGTGTTCCTGAACGACCCATTCGTATAGTGCGTCCTCCCTAAGCTCGGTCCCGCTCCACAGGGCGAAGAGCCTAGCCAGGAGGGGATCGCGGAAGAAGAACTTCTTCTCGCGCTTATAGAGTACCTGGCTTCCCTGCTTTAGGTAGGCTATCCCGAGGATGTAAAGCTCGGTGAAGGACTTGATGTAGTCCTGGACCGCCTTGTAGGAGTAGCCTGAAGTCATACCAGCTAAGGCTCTGAAACTCGTCGCCGAGGGGGCGCTCCTTATTATCGCCGCGAAGGTTTCCTTAGCTATCTCGAGGCTCTTCCCGAACCTCACGATCTCTCCGATATACGCCCCGAGGAGGTCGTCCATCGGGAGGCCGTTTATCGATGCCGGGAATCCACCGGTACTCAAGTAGGCCTCGAAAAGCTTCAGCACTTTTTCCCTCCGCAGTTTCGGTTTCCCGAGCCCCATTACCTCCACGTACTCTGGAAATGAGAGCGGCATGACCTCTATCGTGCTCCCGCTTCCCCTCCTACCCGGGAAGAGCTCAATGTCCCTCTTGACCCTCAGGGAGCTTGAGCAGGTAACCGTAACCACATCGTTCTCCAGGAAGCCGGTGTCCATGAGCGGTTTAATCCCGCGCCACCAGCCTTCAAGTGAGGTGACCTCGTCGAGGAAGATGTAACCCGTTTTAATCCTTTCCTTCTCCTTGAGCTCCTGGAATTCGCGGAGAAGGTTTAGGAGCTCGCGGTGGCTTGGCAAGACCTCAACGTTGATGTAGAGAACGGCCTCGGGCGGGTTATCCTTCAGGAGTTCTTGAATCCGGAGCTTTATCCCTGTGGTTTTCCCCACTTGCCTCGGGCCGAGGACGAAGTTGAGGGAGAACGGCTTAAGCGAAAGCTTCCCCAGCCACTTTGGCCGCCAGTGGAGCTTCTGCTCTTTCCAGCGCCTCACGTGGTAGTCCTCTTTCCCCTCCCACCAGGGGTTCATGTAGGTGAGATCACCCAGTCTCATGTGGACACCTGAGAAGTTATAGTTCTCAACCCTTTATAAAGGTTGAGAAGTGTGAGTTCTCAATCTTTATAAACTCCTCACAGCGACACCAAAATCGTGCCGATGACTATCAAGACTGCCCCAAGCACCGTTTTCAGGTCCATCTTACTCCCGAGAACGAGCCAGGAAAGGAATATCGCGAGGGCAACGCTGGTCTTGTCTATCGCGATGACAGCTGGAACCCTTCCGTTCTTTATCGCCATGAAGTAGAACAACCACGAGAGCGCCCCCGCAAGCCCGGAGAGGGTTATCAAGAGGAGCGCCCTGCCGTTGATTTCAGCAACGCCGGTTGAGCCGCTTGCGAGGGCAACGCCAACCAGAAAGACCGCCATTACAACGGCCCTTACAGCTGTTGCTAACGTGGGGTTGACGTCTTTGAGGCCGAGCTTCCCGAATATCGGGACGAGCGAAGCGAAAAAAGCGGCCAGAACCGAGTAGATTAGGTACTCCCTCATTCCCGTCACCCAAAGGGGGTAATAACCCGCCCAAGTTCATCGGCTCCGCCTTCGGCGGCACTCCCCGGGCAGGGGGAGTTGGGTTTTCTTCCTAAAAGGCTTCCGGTTTTGGGTGTGGACAACATGTGCCCGCATTACAATATACCGCGGGGTGGCCTTATGCCTTCCGTGAGAAAACTTAAGTACCGTGGGGAGCAGTGTTAATCGGGGATCCCTATGGTGAGAACAATCATTCCCGACCAGAAGACGGTTCTGGATTCCGAAAAGAAGGCGAGGGCAAAAAACGAGGAGTTCCTAGGGGAGAGGAGTGAGCTCAGGGAGTACTCAACACTGGAGACGGTTGTGATCATTGTCCTGGGCTTGGTGGCCCTTGGTTTCGTGGTCTTCGTGCTGAGGAACTACTTTTGAACCGTTGGCGGCTTCCAAAGGGTCAAAAAGAAAAAGGCAGGGCTCACTTTTTCTTCAGATGCTTAACCGTCGTCCAGATCCCCATGGAGAGTAGTAGGACTCCCGCCGGCCCGCAGATGCTGAGGCCCCCTGAGCCGCAGTCGGCGCACGTCGTGGAGGTCTCGGCAGGTGTTGATTTCGCCGTCGTGGGTGAGGGGTGGTATTTTGACGTTGTGGATTGTTGGCTGGGTTTGGTTCCGGTGGCCTCGAGCCTAACTTCAATCTCTTCGGTTGGAGGGCCGACGAAGCCCGTCTCAGTCTTTGCAGCTATTGAGATGTAATACGTGCCCTGTGGGAGATTCAGGAGGTAGCTGTCAGCGCCTCCAACCTCCACTGAGTGTCCCCTCCTTCCCCGCTCTGTGTCGTAATAAATTACGTAGCCCACGATCTTTGGACTGGCGAGCTCGCTCTCCGGCTCTATCTGATCGTTGTAGATCGTAAGCTCGTCGTAGCAGCCGTGCATGCTGTGGGGCCCGTAGGGCCAGTAGCCGGGGTTCTGGCCGAGGGAGAAGTCTTTTGAGGTGTCTATCGGTCCAGTATAGTCTCCTTCCGCGACTAGACGGCCGTTTATGTAGAGCCTCTGCCCTTTCGGTCCCCAGCTCACCGCTATCTGATACCATGTGTTTGGATCCCAGAGCCACAGAGGCTTTTCCGAACTCCAGCTGAGCAGAACACCATTCTCCTTGGCCTCTGCGCTGAGTGTTGGCCTGCTAACCGTTGGGTATCCAGCGGAGTGCCATTTTGACCCGTCCCATATGTTCCATGATATTCCCTGCCCTGACTTTTCGGGGTTCGTCCACGAGATGGGCTGGAGCGATATGTAGAATGACCCATGGTTGGTCGCCCTCCAGCCTATGTTGTCAAGCAGAAAACCTCCTGCAGGGGGTTTGTATTTCCCGTAGTCCTTCCATCCCTCGTGCCTGTAGGAGTAGAGTTCGTACAGATCCGCCGGGGGTTTCCAGTAAAAGACTATGGTGCCCTTCTCCCGCGGGAGGATGTTTCCGCTGTACGTGACGTGGTCGTCATCGCGGCTGAGGAGGGCGCACTGTCCGGTATAGCCTGATGAATACTTGGCCCTGGCGGTGCCCTTCGAGGAACCGTCGAGGGGGTCATGGAAGACCACACCTGTCTTGGGGGGCGTTGTGGTGGTTGTGGTTGTAGTTGTGGGGGATGTTGTCATCTGCGGCTCCATGAGAACTATCTCCTTGAGCTCCACGTCCCTGTAGCTTATCCCTAGGGATGCGTCCCGTATCTTGGGGTCCCAGTATTGCCTGTCAGCGCGACTGAGGGAGACCTTCTTCGCTGCCATCACGGTTTTCTTCACCTTAGGCTGATACTCCCTCACTTCCCTGCACTCCGGGCATTCAAGGGCTTTGTTGAGCGTAAAAACTGCCGGATGATGGCCCCATCCATCAAAATCTCCCGTGTACACTGCACCCACAACGGCGTAGCCGTCCGGAACTCGGATCAGGTCGTATATGTACGACATGGCCGGCACGATGAGTCCCTCTGAGAACGTGACGTCACCGTTTGAGGGGTCAACAAGAACCAGCCCAAGGAAGTCCTTGGAGTGCTTGAGAACCAGAACCTTTCCATCGGACTTCACGGCCTTCTTGAAGTCGGTTTCCTCAAAGACCTTGTACCACCCAATGTTTCCCTGCACATCAATTTTCATGAGGAAGGAGTAGTGCTGCCATCCTTCCCAGCCGTACTGGTAGCGTCCAACAAGGACGTAGCCCCCAGGAACCGCCTCGACGTCCTCTATGTATATCCTCTCCCCGCTTTCTCCTGAGAGTGAGAGGGCCCATAGGGAGCCCCCGTGGGATCCCACGATGAGGGGATATCCGTGATAGTCACCGAAGCCTCCTACAGCTATGTAGTCGTTCCCATTGGCCACCACAAAGTCCATCGTCCCCTCGCCGGTGTCCCTGAACAGCGCCTTCCAAGAGACGGAACCGCTTTTGTCTATGATCGCAACGCCCACCCCTGAGCGGGGGTTTGTGTAGCCCCAGGCGTTTGCAAAGGCCACCGCGATCTTATCCCCAACGTTCCCTATCGAGATGCTCCCGCAATCAACGCATTCCTTCACCCAGAGGACCTGGAGAGAGCTATCAAACGCCACTATGTAAGGCTCGATGAGAACCGCGTAGCCCCAGCTGAAGCCTTTGAGCTCGACACGGGATGGGGAAGCGCCCGACACCTCCACGGCCCTCGCGTGCGTACTCCCGACCCTGAAGAACACAAGCGTGGCACCATTATCTCCCCTCGAGAGCCCCACGCACATGGATCCGGCACAGGACACGTCCTCGAAGCCCGGTTTGCCTATTCCAGTGGAGTACTCCACAAAGCTTGCCCCCAGGGTGAGTCCTGTGAGGGCGATTAAAATGAAAACCGAGACAAAGGCAGCCGGAAGCCGGGGCATATGGGACCACCTTAGAATGTATTTAGTATTTATCCATAAAATACGTTGCTTTAACCAAAGGTTTAGAACCAATTATTTTGGTTATTTCCACGTTACCCTTGAACTAGTTAAAGTGATAGAAGTGGACTTCGTGTGGTGTTTGAGGTCGTGGGTTTAGACTTAAGAGGCTCGGGTCAGATCTCGATCGGTTGATCCAGGCCCTCAAATCCCTCCTCCGGGACCTCTTCGTACCTGCCGCTGGATTTGACGATGATGTAGTAGATCACGGCGCCGATTAGGTTGAGAAACAGCGCCACCAGGATCCAGATGATCTTTTCACCATCGGGCATCTTCTTTTGGTTCGTCAGGACGTCGTAGATAACCCATACCACTGACATGATCCCGATAATCCAAAACAACAGCATTCCCGCAGCAAACACGATCATGGAATCCCCTCCCTAGATTGGCCACGACCGATAAAATGTTTTCGGGGAAATGGAAGAGAAAAGTTATGAAAAGCTCACTTCTTGAGCTTCTCGCACTTCTCGACCCAGTCCTTGAGGATGTCCTTGAGCTTCGGCTCGCCGATTTCCTCAAGCTCGTACCTGACCCTTACCGCCGGCTTGTTGAGCTTCATGACGCGGCGGAGGTCGATGGGGGTGCCCATGATGACGACGTCGGCGTCAGCCTTGTTGATGGTCTCCTCGAGCTCCTTGATCTGCTTGGCGCCGTAGCCCATGGCCGGCAGGATAACGTCAAGGTGGCTGTACTTCTTGTAGGTCTCGACGATTGAGCCGACGGCGTAGGGCCTCGGGTCGACTATCTCCTTGGCGCCGTACTTCTTGGCGGCGATGTAGCCGGCACCGTACTTCATGCCGCCGTGGGTGAGGGTCGGGCCGTCTTCCACAACCAGAACGCGCTTGCCCTTTATCAGCTCGGGCTTGTCGACGTAGAGCGGTGAAGCTCCATCAATGACGATGGCGTTCGGGTTGACCTTCTCGATGCTCTCCCTGACCTTCTGGACGTCGTCCCTGTTGGCGGTGTCGATCTTGTTGATTATGATAACGTCCGCGGCGCGAAAGTTGGTCTCACCTGGGTGGTACTTGAGCTCGTGGCCGGGCCTGTGCGGGTCGGTGACGACTATCCAGAGGTCCGGCTCGTAGAACGGGAAGTCGTTGTTTCCGCCGTCCCAGAGGATTATGTCGGCTTCCTTCTCGGCCTCGCGGAGGATCTTCTCGTAGTCAACTCCCGCGTAGACGACCATGCCCCTGTCGATGTAGGGCTCGTACTCCTCGCGCTCCTCGATGGTGCACTCGTGCTTGTCGAGGTCCTCGTAGCTGGCGAAGCGCTGGACGACCTGCTTTCTAAGGTCGCCGTAAGGCATCGGGTGCCTTATCGCAACGACCTTGTAGCCCATCTCCTGGAGGAGCTGGGCGACCTTTCTACTCGTCTGGCTCTTTCCGCAGCCGGTTCTGACTGCCGTAACGGCTATGACCGGCTTGCTGGACTTGAGCATGGTGCTCTTCGGGCCGAGGAGCCAGAAGTCGGCACCGGCGCTGTGGGCTCTGCTCGCGAGGTGCATGACGTGCTCGTGTGAGACGTCTGAGTAGGCGAAGACAACTATGTCAATGTTGTGCTCCTTGATTATCTTCTCAAGGTCGTCCTCGCTCCATATCGGGATTCCGTTTGGGTAGAGCTCTCCTGCGAGCTCAGGCGGGTAAACCCTTCCCTCGATGTCCGGAATCTGCGTAGCCGTGAAAGCTACAACCTCGTACTCGGGGTTGTCCCTGAAGAACACGTTGAAGTTGTGGAAGTCCCTTCCGGCGGCTCCCAGAATAACGACCCTCTTCCTCCTCTTCTCGGCCATCTCGACCACCTCAAAAGTTTGTAATCCTGCATTAGTGCATGGTTTTTGGCATTTATAACGGTTTTTGTTTAACAATGCAAGGTTCTGCTGGGATTTATTCGGCCCAAAAACCGGTGGGCTGAAAAACGTTCAAGGTGGCTCGGATAACCGCCCTCCCGATTTACCCGGCGCGTGGATAACTTTACCGGACGGGCGTGTCCACTCAGTTTTTAATAGTCTCCGATCGATTGAAGGCTGGTGGTGGAGGTGTTCCCGGTTGAGGTAAGAGCCCATACTGCCCTCCACGTGGTCAAGGGTGCCGTCGTCAAGGTTCTCGGTGAGGGAGCGAAGTGGACGGCGTCGACCTACGTCAAGGACAACAGGGGAGTCCTGACGGTCAAGTTCGACCGAAAGCCCACACCTGAGGAGATAGCCGAGATAGAGCGGCTCGCCAACGAGAAGGTTCGGGAGAACGTCCCAATTGAGGTCTACGAGCTACCCAGAGAGGAAGCCGAGGAGCGCTTTGGTGAGGATATGTACGACCTATTCCCCGTTCCTGAGGAGGTAAGGACGCTTAAGGTTGTCGTCATAGAGGGCTGGAACGTTAACGCGTGCAATAAGGAGCACACAAGGACGACGGGAGAAATCGGGGAGATAAAAATCCGTAAGATCCGCTTCAGGAGGAGCAAAGAACTGCTTGAGATCAGCTTTGACGTTTTGGACTGAATTATTTCCTCACCCACAGGGCTCCGGCCATGCCAAAGTAGGTAGGACAGGCGTACGCCGAGGCCTTTAACTCGAAGTGAGCGACCCTCATGGCGCCAAGCATCATAAGCATCTGCCAGTAGCTGTCTACCAGAGCCTTCCTTACCAGCTCCCCGGAAACGCCGGGAAGCTCTTCGAGGCGGTTCTCGTTTATCAGCTCCATTATCAGCCTGTCGTACTCCTCACTCTCCTTCCTGTAGCCGTAGGGCCCGTTCTCGTCGTGGGCATGCCCGTGGTCGGCGCTGATTATCAGCGCGACCTTTTTCTCGCTCTCCTCGACGAGGTCGCCGAGGGCCTCTCCGAATTTGATTAGGGTCTCCCTGCTTAAACTCCTCGCCGGCGTTAGAAGGACAAGCGGCTTCTTCTCCAAAAACTGCAACGGTATTAACTCTCCCCACGTCAAGGGCCACCTCGAGTACCTTCCGCTCCTGCTGGCGAAGTGCAGGTCAACGACCGGGAAACGGTCTTTCGTTGCGTGGTATATCTTCTCCGCAAGCTCCCTGTCGGTATCCCACTCCCCCGGGAGTTCAACGCCCTCGAAGCCGAGCCACGAGATCAGGTGCTCTGCCATGACCACGCCAATATGGTCGCTCATCCTAACGTTGTGGGGACTTATCAAAACGTAGGAGTCAACGTCTCTGAACGCCTTCCCGATGTCCTTCAAAACCTCCGCAAGCCTCTTCGTTTCCTCGTCTTCGGGCATCAGAACCGGATTTCCATGTGGCATCAAGCCGATTCCAACGAGCATTTCCATCACCCCAGGCAGTTTTCGAGGTCTTCAAGCGCGCATTCCATTATTTTCCCACCTTCCGCGTGGGAAAGCGTCTTCAGCCCGGAGCCGGTGAGGATGGAGACAACCTTCGCTCCCTCCGGGATGGTCCCGCTTTCAACGAGCTTCCTCAGCGCCGCTATTCCGGTTGCACTCGCCGGCTGGACGAAGAGGCCCTCTCTCGCGAGCTTTCTCTGGGCCTCCCCGATTTCGTCGTCGCTCACCGCGACACAGAGCCAGCCTAATTCCCTCAGGAGCTTCAGAACGGCGTTCCCGCTCGGTGGATACGGGTTTGCTATGGCCTTTGCTATCGTTTTTGGCCCTTCAAAGCGCTCGATTTTTGTTTTCCCCTCGCTGAAGGCCCTGCATATCGGCGAACAGCCCTCTGCCTGAACCGCTATAAGGATTGGAACGCTTTCAATAAGCCCGCTCTTGTGGAGCTCGATGAAGCCCTTAGCCACTCCCCTGAACAGACCACCTGAGCTGGTCGGGATTAGGACGTAATCCGGCGTTACCTCCTCGGCTATCTCGAAGGCTATGCCCTTATAACCCTCAACGCGGAAGGGGTTGTCCGAGTTGATGAAATAGACCCCGAGCTTTTCTCCAAGCTTAAGGCTCTCGAAGTAGAGCCTCCCGTAGTCGCCTCTGACCCTTATCACGTCCCCGCCGTAAACCGAAACGGCTTTCAGCTTTTCATTGCTAGCGCTTTCAGAAACGAGGATTTTGGCATTGAGACCGAAGCGGGAAGCGTAGGCCGAAACGCTCGCCGCCATATTGCCTGTCGAGACTGTTCCGACTGCCTTGTAGCCGGCCTTTAAGGCGTAGCTCATCGCCAAAAAAGTCCCCCTGTCTTTAAAGCTCCACGTGGGATTCACCGTCTCGTTCTTGAGGTAGAGCCTTACGCCGAGCTCCCCACCTATTTTGGATTTGACCAGCGGTGTGTCGCCCTCGCCGAGCGAGAACTCTAGGGCGGGTTCAACCGGCCAGAAGTCCCAGAAGCGCTCCCAGACTGTCTTTCCTATGTACGGTTCGCTCGTGAAGAGTTCGAACTCAACAGGTTCGCCGCATTCGCACCTCTGCACAGGTTCATCATATCTTAATCCACACAGGGGGCATACTAACTTGGCCCTCATTTTCCTTTACCTCCCCCAGCTCTTTCTCGGCCTTCAGGATGACCTCCCTACCGTTCTGCTCCACCGAGAAGTGGGCGTACTCGTTCCCCCTTGACAGATTCCTTAGGAAGCCCGCGAATTCTTTGGCTTTCCCTTCGTCCTCGAACAGAATCCCCCACACGAGGATCCTCTCGATCTTTCCGCTCTCGTTGACGTCGCCCATGACGAGCCAGTCCCCATCCCACGCCCGGGCCATCTCCAGGGCCTCTTCCTTCGTCGCGTTGTGTCCCCAATAGAGCAGGAAGACGTAGTAGGCCCCCATCCTGCTGGAATACCACACGGTGGCGTTGTCCAGCAGTCCTTCTACCTGCCGGCGGAGATCCAGGGGCGTCCAGTTTTCGAGGTAGAGATCGGGGAACATCACGACCTTGGTGGTGTTGGGGAGGTTTTGATACATCGAGTTGACGAGGTTCCAGCCGCCCTTTTTGTAGAGGTAAGCGACGAACCTGTCGCCGAAGACGTAGGGGAAGATCCCCAGGTCTGTAACGGGATCCCTCGTGTAGAGGTCCGTTATCTTGTGGATAGGTATGCCGGTCTCGTTGCAGTATAGGTCTGCTACGAGATCCGCGTCGCCCTCTATCGCCGCCTGGATGGCCTTGGTCGTGTCGAGCGTTGGTCCGCCGTAGGGGGCGTTGAACCACTGCTTCTGGAGCACGTGGACGCTCTCGTGGGCTATGACCCTCTTCGCCGTCTCAGGGTCGGCCAGAAAGTTCTCCGCTATGATGTAAATCTCGTCCCCCACTGTCGCGGCTATCCAGCCCACGCTCTGCTCGATCTTCTCGTGGACGTAGGGGTAGTTCGGCTCCAGGAGGAGGCTCATCTTGTAAACGTCTTCTTCAAGCCTCATCCTCCTGATGTCCGGCTTCCCAGGCTTGAACCTCTCCCTCGCCTGGGCCTTGGTCAGGACTATGATCCTTGGGGGCTCTTTGAAGTGGAGGCCCCTTATCTCCTCCACCTTAGCGAGGATCGAGTTGACCTGGGAGAGGACGTCTTCACTCGGCCCGTTTAGTTTCGAGGCCTCTATGAGGCTCAGGGCGAGCAGGGCGATAAGCACCACCGAAAGAAGTTCCCTCCGAAGGGCTTTTGTGGCCGACATGTTCATCATGGGTAGATAAGCGGAGCCCCTTAAACGCTTTTCCTGGGAAACGTTTAAGTTCTCAACCCCCAATCCAATCACTGGTGAGACGTGATGAAGATCATATGGCATGGGCACGCGTGTTTCTGGATAGAGACGAAGGGGGTTAAGATACTGATAGACCCGTACCCTGACGTTGATGATGACCTCATCGGGGATGTGGACTACATCCTGATAACCCACGAGCACACCGACCACTACGGGAAGGTCGAGCTCCTCTCCCGCCTCCGGGACGCTGAGGTGATAGGGCCTAAGCAGGTCTACATGATGGCCATCAGCGACGGGGTCACCAAGGTCCGGGCTATAGACTCCGACGAGACCATCGAGCTCGGAAACGGCGTCAAAGTCACCGCGTTCTTCATGGAACACCCCTCTAGTCAGTACCCCCTCGGCTATCTTATTGAAGGCGATAAGACGGTCTTCCACACTGGCGATACCTACTCGTTCCCGGCCCTTCAGCAGCTTAAGGGGAAGGTGGACGTGCTCCTCGTGCCAATAAGCGGCCGTTCAACTGCGAACGAGCGCGAGGCGGCCCAGATAATCGAGGACATAAGGCCCAGGGTTGTTATACCGATGCACTACGGCACCTACGGGGAGGGAAGCCCCGAGAAGCTCAGGGAGGAGCTCATGAAGAACCGGGTTTTCGCCTTCGTGAAGGTCCTCAAGCCCGGCGAGGAGCTCGTCCTCTGAGGGGTGTCCATGCTCAGCACGGGGGTCAAATCACTGGATGAACTGCTCGGGGGTGGCTTTGGTGAGGGGGTTCTGACCCAGATCTACGGCCCCTACGCCTCTGGCAAGACTACCCTCGCCGTGCAGGCCGGCCTTCTGAGCGGTAAGAAGGTGGCCTACGTTGACACCGAGGGCGGCTTCTCCCCGGAGAGGCTTTCCCAAATGGCGCGGGCTAGGGGGTTTGACCCCGAAGAAGTCCTGTCGCGCTTCATACTCTTCACCCCGGGCGATATGAGGGAGCAGAGGAGGACGATAGGTTCCTTAAAGAAGGCCGTTAACGGTGAGTTCGGCCTGGTCGTTGTGGACTCCATAACTGCCCACTACCGCGCCGAGGAGGACTGGAGGGCTCTGACTTCCGAGCTGAGCAAGCAGCTTCAGGTTCTCCTCTGGATAGCGAGGAGGAACTCCATCCCTGTTCTGGTCATAAACCAGGTGCACTTCGACAGCAGGACTGAGAGGACGCGACCTGTTGCGGAGCAGACCCTCGGCTACCGGTGCAAGGATATACTGAGGCTCGACAGGCTCCCGACGCCCGGGAGGAGGATAGCCGTCCTTGAGCGGCACAGGTTCAGGCCCGAGGGAGGAATGGTCTACTTCAGGATAACGGAGAGGGGGATTGAGGACGCAATCGAAACCCCACTAGGAAACAAAAAAGAAAACCTCTGAATATTACTCGCCAAGTATATTACCGATTTTGTAATATTTGGCGGGGGAATCAAAACTTCGGCTCTATATCCTCAAGCTTTCTAACGAGTTCTATCGTCCTCCTCAGGATTTCAACGACTTTGTAGATGTGCTCGAGCCCATCGAGGCTCAGCTTCCTTCCCTTTCTGCCCTTGAGGTATTTCTCTATGACGCGGTAGCCACCTATCGCGTATTCCCAGACCTCCGGTGGGATTCCGCAGAGCTTGGTCGTTTTGTTTATGGCCACGCAGTCCTTACCGTCGTACTTGACCCTCTCAACGGTGAGGTCGTCGCCGACCAGTTTGGGCTCGACCGGGAAATCAACCTTCATGAGGTGGAGCTTGACCAGCTCCTCGCCGATTTCTCTGTACTTTTTGAAGGTCTCCCTGTCGTAGAGAGGTATCCTCGGGAAGTCGAACTTGAGGAACTCAGCATAACGCTTCCGGTACTTAGGGTCGTGAAGAACTGCGTAGGCGTAGTACAGGAAGTCCTCCGGAGTAATATCGCCATAGCGTTTTTTGAGCTCTTCGAGGAATTCCTGCTTTAGGTTGGGCCTTCTCGTTTTGCCGTCGTCGGAGTAGAGGTAGAGGGGGAAGATATAAGACTTAGAGCCTGTCAGGTGCAACTCGGATATTGTATCTACAACAAAAACTGCATCCCACAAAAGTCTCATCTTCGGAACAATTCTCTCAGTAACAATGCCAATATTCATATCAGCTAAGAAATGCTTCATGACATTAAAATGAGCCCGTCTTAGAATTTTTGGCTCGTAATACACCCATCTCCAATCAAATGGTCTGTAGGCGAGTTTTTTGAAGTTACTAGGCTTCATGGGAGTTCCTACAATCTTTGCCCTTCTTTCCTCAAACCGCCACCCAGAAGTTGACTCAAGACCATATTTCTCTTTTAATTGTGCCATGGAAACTTGAGGGTTTAAAATATCACTGATAATTAGCTCCAAATCTTCCTCTGAAAAAGCTACAAGGGCACTGTCTTTGCCTGTTTCAACCCCGGAGCTGTAAACTTCAAGAATCTCGTCCAGCTTCGGGAACTTGCTGTACTCTTCCTCAAGGCTGAGGTCTTTTGGTACAAAGAAGTAGTATGGCTCTTTGGGCTTGAGTTCCTTCCACTCAACGGTTTTCCAGCTCTCGTTTCTCAAAAACTCGTACTTCTCATTCCTCGTTATCTTCCCCGCGTCGTGGACGATTGAGTAATAGTAGACCTTACACTCCTCCGCTTTGTGCTTTCCTTCTCTCAGCTTCACGAAGAGCGCTATGGCAACGCCCTGCTGGATATCAAAGACGTTCTCATCTGTTTCGCCCCTCCTTGTATTCCCGTGGAGGTTGAGGATGTATATCTCGTCGAAGCTCTCCATCAGACTCTGCCTCATCCTCCTGTGGACGAGGCCGTCAAGGTACGAGTTGTTCGTGATGAAGCCGACTGTCCCTTTACCGTTCTGCTCTATCTTCCACTGGGCGAAGCGGATAAACTTAACGTAATCGTCCTGTAGGGCGTTTCTGGATTTCTCCTTCTCAACTCCCAAGCCTTTCATGTAGTCTTTTAGGAGAGTCTGAATGTAAGTTTCATCTTTTCTTGTTTCATAAGGTGGGTTTCCGACGACCACGAATATCTTCGCGTCCTTCTTCACCCTATCCGCTTCCTCGCTCTCCCTGTCCAAAGCCCTCTCAAAGAGGCCGGCCTGCTTCTTCTCACGCATCAAATCAAGGGTGTTGGTTAGATAGATCCTGAACCTCTCGTTGTCCCTCAGCGTTATTCCCCACTGGTTGAGAACCATTGAGAGCTTGAGGTGAGCGACGAGATAGGGAGAAATCAAGATTTCAAAGCCGTAGATGTTGTTTAAAAGCCTCTCCTTGAGGTAGAGCTGGAAGAGGGTTCCTTTGATGTTCCGGTGTATTCTGTCGAGGACACCGCCCAAGAACGTCCCGGTTCCTGTGGCGGGGTCGAGTATGGTTACTCCATCATCATGAAGCCTCTTTCCGAACCTCTCCTTCAGTATCTCATCGACCGAGTTGACGATGAACTCGACGACGGGAATCGGGGTGTAATAGACCCCCTTCGACTTCCTGAGCCGGGGGTTATATTCCGCCAGAAACGTCTCGTAGAAGTGAAGGAAGGGATCGAACTCGCCGTTTCCGAAGTGGAAGCGCCTCTTAAGCGCCTCGACGTCCACGTTGTTGAGTATCGCAATGAGCTCCTCAAGGATCCACTCGAGGTAATCCGGAAGGTCGGAGGCTATGTACTTGAAAATCTCGTGGACAACGCGGAGAGACTTTGGAACGCCTCTGAAGGCTACGTTCTCCCTTGTGAGGCGGCCCTTTATCGTGAACCTAGCCATGAAGAGACCGTAAACTACGGTCTGGGCGTAGGCATCTGCAAACTCGCTCTTCTTCATTCCCGCCATGAGGTGCTCCTTAAATGCCTGATAGAGATACTGGAGCTGCTCATCCTCACCCATATTTTCGAGAACCACATCCTTCAGGATCATGGCCCTCTTTGCCAAAATGTGGGCAAGACTCTCAGGATCCTTAATACTGGGGACTGCAAAGCTCAGAAACCTCTGGATAAGCCGGTTGAACTTCTCCACGTTTGACTCGATCAGGTTAAAGTCCTCGTCAAGGAGGGAAACCTCATCAACCTTCTCGCCCCTCTGGTAGAGAACGAAGTCACGGTAGTTGGTCAGTATGAAGTTGTCCAGCCTCTCAGAATAGCGTTTAATCTGGCCTTTGTCTCTCTTAGGTAGCTTGTGAAGGTCAATATGGGGAGCCTTAGTCTCAATGTATCCAATTATTCCGGTATCCGTTGATATTTTGAAATCCGGGGCACCAAATGTCTCTCTTCCTGGCTCATGAATTATCTTTACGTTGTATTCCCTTGGAAATAAACTACGGAGAAACTCATTAAATGCCGTGCGGTAGGAATACTCGGTAGTCGCGCCTGCTTCATGGACTTTTTTGAGGCTCCGGGAATAACCCCTCAAAACTCCAGGCTTCATTTTATCACCCAACGGTAAAAGACACTGGGAAATATTAAAGGATTTCCACCGCAACGTTTTTACACTCCAGTGTTCTACTATGTCAGGTGGGACTATGGGGATCACAAAGGTAACTAGAAATTATCAAATTACTATCCCAAGCGATATTAGGAAGAAGCTGGGGATTAAAGTGGGGGACGTTCTCGTCGTCGAGATCGAAGACGGGAAGGCGGTGATCAAAAAGAGCGACCTTGAACTCCCCCTACTGCCCGGGGGTAAGGGACTGAAGGTCGAGGATATTGAGGAGGCCATAAGAAGGGGTCAGGGTGATGAGGAGTGACGGTAATAGACACCAACGTCTTCATATACGCCATCCTTAGTGATTCAGAGTTCAACCCGGAAGCTAGAAACCTTCTCGCATCGCTGGAAAGATGGGTAGTACCGAGTATCGTTCTCTATGAGCTCTACTGGTTTTTCAGGGGAGAGGGTTACAACGGTGAAGACATAATGAAGGTGGTCTCCTCAGTTCTGAACAGCCCAAGGACGAAGGTAATCGGTGATGGCGGGAAGTACACAAAACGCGCGCTGGAGCTGACCAAGAATCCGAAGCGCTTCAATGACATGGTGATCCTGGCGACTGCCGAGGACTTCAAAAGGCTGGCGACCTACGATAAAAGACTGAAAAAAGATGCTGAGAAGCTGGGCATCAAAACCTGCCCTAAACCCTCTCGTAGACCTCCTGCGTTATCTTGAGGACGGCGCGGTAGAGCTTTTCACCGATTACCCCGTCCTCGTAGTGCTCCCTGAGCTTGTCCTTGTCTATGATCTCCTTCTTGCCGTCGGGCCACTTCACGATGTCTATCTCGAGGTCGATGTAGCGGGCCCTGTCCGGGTAGATCTCGACGGGCGTGTTGATGTTGTAGTACTCGCCCTTGAGTTCGCCGTTTCTGTTGTAGTAGCGGTGGACGAACCACCACTTGCCGGCCTCTATCTCTGTTATCGCGTAGTCCCCGAGCTCTATCGGGAGGTCGAGGCCGTCGTAGAACCTGCCGGGCTTAAGGGTTCTCCTTATGGTGACCTTGAGCGGGTTGAAGGAGACCTCGAGGACTTCGCCTGGCCCAAGCTTGTACCTCTGCCCGTCCGGCTTGTTGTGCTCCAGGAAGAACAGCCAGCCGCGCCTGGGCCCCTTGGAATCTACGAGGGCCTCCCAGAAGCCCTGGTTTACCTTCAACCTCTGGCCCGGAACCTTCCTGAGTATCCCCTCAGCTATCTCAACCGCGAAGCTGAACTCCACGTCGTAGGCTTTGAGCTGGTGGTGTCCCTCTATGGTCGGAACGGCTTTGTTCCTTATCTCGTCGAGCTTCTTCTTGGCCCCTCCTCCGAACTCGACCTCGTAGATGTTCCTACCTTCGACTATCTGCTCCGGAGCTGAGTAGCGGTCTGCCTTCTTGAGCTTGTCGGCCACCTTCGAGAGCTTTATTATCTCGTCCTTCAGGGTGTTCCAGTCCTTGTAAGCTGCAGCCGTCCTCCAGAGTATCCCCCAGTCGCCCATGTCGATGCTAAGCCCCAGTATCCTCAGCCTCTCCCTCTCGGAGTTCTCCCTTATCTTCCGGGATATCTTGACGTGCCTCTGCGATCCAACCGGTTTTGGGATTAAAACCGCGTAGTCACCGGGTATCGTCAGGGTCGTGCTGAGGTGCGGGAGGAGGTTGTGCTTTTTAACTTGAACCAGAACCTCGTCCCCCTCCTGGAGGCGTTTGCCTTCGTCGATGGGTATGGTCCCTATGGCGCTCCCTATGTCGACGTAGACGTACCTCTCGTCCTTCTTTACCACGAGCCCCTTGTAGATCCCGTAGAGTTGGTAGGGGAGCCTCCTGAAGAGGACGTCTATAAACTCCTCCTCAAACGCCTCCTTAACCTTCTCAACCCCGGTTCCAACCAGAATGACCCCGTGGTGATCCCTCTTGTCGTATATGTCGACGTCGAACTCGTCGTAGGTCCTTTCGATGCCTAGCCTCTCCGCAACCCTTGGGCTGGGCTGGGAAATCCGGAAACCCCTGTCGAGCAAGAGTTTCGTGAGGGCCGTGCTGTATATGCCCCTAACCCGAACTGAAACTCCTGTGTCTGTAGACACTTTCACCCCCCCGTTCCTTCCTTTCCACTACTCCGATGAGAGTGAGCCCCTCGAGTATCTCCAGGGCGTTCTTCACGCCGCTCAGCTTCTCCACGTTTCTCGCCTCGACCCAGAGCAGGCCCATCCTGTGCCAGCTGATTAGAGCCTCCTCCACCTTGTGGACGTCCCCGGGATGGCTGTAGAGCCTTCTCATAAACACCAGCGTCTTGTTCAGAGTCTCCTCAATCTCGTCGATCCTCTTCAGCCTCTCGATTATACTGGCGGGTGCCTTTTTCTGGTTTTCGCTCTCCAACCCCATCCTCTCGATGAACTCCAGGCTCTCCACTTCCTTGCCTATGACTTGGAGGGTTCTCCTCACGGTGTAGTCGTATATCCTGTGGAAGTGGACGAGTCTCTCAAGGGCCGCCTTGAGCTTCGTCCTCTCCGAGTAGGCGTCCGGCTTTGAGAGTATCGTCATTATCTCCTCAAGGCGGAACTTCATCTGGTGCTCGCTCTTCTGAAGCTCCCTGGCGACGGATTCGACCTCCCCACCTAGTGGAACCATCTCGCGGTACAGCTCACCCGCCAGATCCATCTTCTCGCTCACGAGGGTGTAGAGCCCTTTGACGAGCTCATAAAGGCCCTCGTAGCTCTTTTCCTCGTACAGAAGAGGGAACTTGGATTCAAACTCCCTGTGGAGGCCCTCTATTCTGCCCATAACCTCACGAACCCTCTCGGCCTTCATAAGTTTCCCCCCAGTTAAAGCCTGTAAACCCTTGCTCCCTCCCCCTACTTTACCTTTTTCCCTCACTTGGGTTAATCAAATACGTTTACCCAAAATCTTTTTTTAAGCCAGTGGGTTAATCATCCCGGTGTTCCCATGGTGCTCTACGACCGCTTCGGAAGACCCGCAACGAACCTCAGGATCTCGCTCACGCAGGACTGCAACTTCCGCTGCTTCTTCTGCCACAGGGAGGGCCAGCACTTCAGCGCGAAGCTGGAGCTAACCCCCGCTGAAATCGAGAGGCTCGTTAGAATAGCATCGCGCCTTGGCATAAAGAAGGTCAAGCTAACCGGCGGCGAGCCTACCGTCAGGAGTGACATACTGGAGATAGTGAGGCTCATAAAGCCCTACGTGGTCGACCTGAGCATGACGACCAACGGGAGCAGGCTTAAAGAGCTGGCGAAACCGCTGGCGAAAGCGGGCCTCGACCGCGTTAACGTCTCCCTCCACAGCCTCAAACCGGACGTTTACAAGCGCATTACGGGCGTCGACATGCTGGAAACAGTTCTTGAGGGAATCGAGGAGGCTGTGAAATACCTCAGCCCGGTCAAGCTCAACATGACCGTTATGAAAGGCCTCAACGATGGTGAAATCTGGGACATGGTGGACTTCGCGGCCAAAACTGGAACGATACTCCAGCTCATCGAGCTTGAAGCCCCGAGGGAGATGACTGAAACCGGCTTCTTCAGGAAGTACTTCTACCCGCTCAAGCCCGTCGAGAGAGAGCTTGAGAAGAAAGCTATAGAGACGCGCGAGAGGAGGATGCACAGGCGGAAGAAGTATTTCGTACCGACGGACTACGGCGTTGCCGAGGTCGAGGTGGTCAGGGCGATGCACAACACGGTCTTCTGCGCCAACTGCACCCGCTTGAGGGTCACCTCGGACGGCAAGTTCAAGACCTGCCTGCTGAGAAAGAACGACCTGATAGACTTCGCCACGGCCATGAGAAATGGCGCGAGTGATGCGGAGATAGTTGATATATTCAGGAAGGCTGTTCTCATGCGCGAGCCCTACTGGAAGTGAAGCTTTTAAGGTTCTTTTCCAACCAACTTCGGTAGCCATGCCCGCGCTGAAGGTTCCAAAGGGGGAAGCGGAGCCGGTGAAGAGGAAGCTAAAGAAGCTGGGCCTCTACGACGGCAAGAGGCGGCCGAGGAGGGAAGGTGAGTCCGTTCTCCTCCCCGTCATCGATGACCCAGCCGTTCGCGAGCTCGGCTACGAAGTTTTAGAGGTTGAACTCCCTCTCAGGCCGGAGAGGCAGATATACAAGAACCTCGAGAGCGTTCTGGCCGAGAGGCTAACCCCCGAGGAGCTGAGACACCTAAGGAGGTACGACGTCGTCGGGGACATAGCGGTAGTCCAGATACCGCGGGAGCTGTGGCACAGGGTCGACGACATCGTTTGGGGCCTGCGGAAGGTTCATCCGTTCATCAGGGTCGTGGCCCAGAAGGGCTTCCACGAGGGGGCCTTCAGGATAAGGGAGTACTCGATAATCTGGGGCGAGAAGAGACTCGAGACCGTCCACAAGGAAAACGGCGTCGAGATAAAGGTCGACCTCTCAAAGGCCTTCTTCAACCCGAGGATGAAGGGCGAACGCTACCGCCTTGCCCAGCTCGTCCGCGATGGCGAGAGAATTCTAATCCCCTTCGCCGGCGTTCTGCCGTACGCTCTCGTTATAGCGCGGTACAGGAAGGTAAAAATCACTGCGGTGGAGCTGAACAGGGAGGCCTACGAACTGGGTTTGGAGAACATTGAGCGCAACAGGAAGTGCTTGAAAGGGGAGATAGAGTTCATTCACGGAGATGCATTCAAGGTTCTGCCGGAACTGCCGAGCTACGACCGCGTGATAAGCCCCACGCCGAGGGACGTCGATGCCCTAGCCCTAACTCTGAGCAAAGCGGAGAGGTGGCTCCACTACTACGACTTCGTTCACGAGGCGGAGATAGATGACTTCAAGGAGAGGATAATCGAGGAGTGCTTAAGGCAGGGAAAGGAGTGCGACGTTAGGGTGAAGAAGGTCAGCGACTTCAAGCCCCACGTTTTTAAGGTCTGTGCGGACGTGAGGATTCTGGGATGAAGGTTTATTAGGCTCGAGGTCGTAACTTCAAGTGTATGGCCCCGAGAGACATCGCTGAGGTAATTGAGGTTCTCAAAAGGCACTCCAATGAGATACGGCGCCTTGGGGTTAGGCGGCTCTGGCTTTTTGGCTCGTATGCCCGGGGAGAAGCCAGGGAGGGCAGCGATTTGGACGTTCTGGTCGAGTTCGAGCCTGGGAAGAAGACCTTTGATAACTACATGGAGCTGAAGTTCCTCCTCGAAGACCTGCTCGGGATTGAGGTTGACCTCATAACCGTTGAGGCCCTGAAACCCGGCGTTAGAGAGTACGTTTGGAGGGAGGCGGTGGCCCTTGAGGGATTATAGGCTCTACATCAACGACGTCTTGGAGGCCATCTCGCGGATTGAAGAGTACACGGAAGGCATGAGCCTCGAGGAATTCCAGGCGAGTCTGATGGTCATAGATGCAGTCGTGCGAAATCTGGAGATAATAGGGGAAGCGTGCCGGGCTATCCCGGCCGATGTGCGCGAGAGACACCCGGAAATCGAATGGAGGAAGATAATCGGCCTCAGGAACATCCTCATACACCAGTACTTCGGCGTTGACACCGTCTTGATATGGGATTTAATAAGGAACAAGCTCCCCGAACTGAAGGAAAAGATGACCGCGCTCCTTGAAGAACTCCAGCCGTGAACACCATAGAATAGGGAGAGAAGGGAAATCACTTCTTCAAAAAGTCGAACAGCGTCGCCTGCTTGCCCTTCTTCTTCGGCCGGTCTATCTTCTCTGACTCCTCCTTTCCGACCGGCTCGATTTCCTCCTCCGCCTTCTCAAGCTCCTCCTCGCTTATCTCCTCTTCAGTCCCTTCCCCAGCTTCTTCCGCCTCTTCCTCCGCGGCAGTCTCCTCTTCGCTCTCCTTTCCAGCTTCCCTGGCCCTGGCTTCCAGTTCACTCTCTCTCTTCAGCTTCTTCTCGATGTTCATGCTCTTGGCCCATATCGTCTTGGCCTTCTCCCTGTCTCCGACTATGAACTCGACCTCCTTCAGGTCGAGGTCGAGGTAGACGACGAAGTGGGCCGCCATGTCGGGGTTGTTCTCGAATATCGCCCTGAGGTAGTTGAGGGTCTCCAAAGCCTCGAGCTTGGCCATGTGCATCTCTTTCATTATCTTCTTTATGACCGAGTCCCTCAAAGTCCGCTCAGTCTTGCTCTCGGTGAGGAGCTTTATCGTCTTCGGGGGGTAGATCCTGACAAAGCCCTTCTTCTTGACGCCGGCAACGGCAACGCCTGCCGTCATCATGTCGGTCGCGTACTTCCAGAGGGAATACGCTCCGGTTCTCTGCGCCCTCCCGAGGTATATGTCGGCCCTGCTTATCGCCTCGTAGGCCCTCGCTATGTCCTCGGGCCTGTAGTAGACGTAGGGGACGTTCTCGTCTATCCACTGGAGCAGCTCATGCGGGAACATGTCGACGCCCAGAACCGCGAGTTTGGCCCTCTTGGCGTTGTCGGTGGCGAAGACCTGTGCCAAAGCCTGGAAGACGCTCTTCTCGGTGTCGCGGTAGGCCAAGACCTCGTGGGCGTCCTCAACTCCCCCAGTCACGACGGTCTGGAGGTCGTTTACAGCCGCCCTCAGGTCGCCGTTGGCGTGCTTGGCTATGTCGTAGAGAACCTCCTTGGGGACTGTAACCCCTTCCCTGTGGAGTATTCTGGCCAGGGCCTTGATTATGTCCCTCTGGGTGAGGCGCTTGTACTCGACTATCTGGGCCTTGTTGCGTATCTCCCTCGGAACCTCCCAGTAGTGGTTGGCGGCCATTATTATCGGGTTTCTGGCCCTGTCGATGAGCTTGGCTATCTCCTTGGCCCCGCTCGGCTCTATGTTGTCCGCCTCGTCGAGAAAGATGAGCTTCCGGTGCTTCCCGAGGATGTCCATCGTGTAGGCAGCTTGAACGTAGCGCTCTATCTTCTCGTAGGTTCGCTCGTCGCTCGCGTTCAGCTCGATTACCTCGAAGCCGTACTCGTTCGCTAGAGCGTAGACGGTAGTGGTTTTCCCGCTTCCTGGCGGGCCGGCGAGGATTAAAGCCTTCTTTTTGGGCGGATGGCCGTGGAGCCACGCCTCAACCCACGCCCTGACCTGCTCTATCGCCTTCGTCTGGTTGACTATCTCGCTAAGCTTTCTCGGCCTGTACTTCTCGACCCAGGGCATCTCCCTCGGCATAGCTATCACTTGCCCATTATGGTGAACTGAGCCAGCAGAGCCTCGAGCTGTATCATCTCGTTGGCCCCTTCAACTAACCTGAAGTTGTACTCGCCTATCTTGTCGGCCAAAGCGACCTTCTTATCCTCCGGAATCGGCAGGTTGAAGACCTCCTTGTGCATCTGGATGAGGACGTCCTCGCCGCTGAGGCCCTGCTTGAGGAGAATCTCCCTCAGCTTGTCCCTGGCCTTGAGGAAGTTGCCCTCAAGGGCGAGCTGCATCATGTCGCGGACATCTTCAGGCCTCGCCCTGCTGGCGACGAGGAAGACGTTCTCGTCTGTTATCTTGGTGTCAAGGGCAGCAGCGGCCTGAAGAACGTTTATCGCGCGCCTCATGTCTCCCTCGGCAACGTAGAGTATCGCCTGGAGGCCATCCTCCGTCAGCTCGAGGCCCTCGTTCTCCGCGATGTACCTTATCCGCTCCGCTATGTCCTCGTCGTTGAGCGGCCTGAAGCGGAAGATGGCGCACCTGCTCTGGATCGGCTCGATTATCTTCGAGGAGTAGTTGCAGCTCAGGATAAAGCGGACGTTGTTAGAGAACATCTCCATCGTTCTCCTGAGGGCCTGCTGGGCGTCCTGGGTTAGAGCGTCAGCCTCATCGAGGAAGATTATCTTGAAGCTCGCGCTCCCTATCGGCTTCGTCCTTGCGAACTCCTTCACCTTCTCGCGGATGACGTTTATGCCGCGCTCGTCGCTCGCGTTCAGCTCGAGGAAGTTGTGCCTCCAGTTCTCGCCGAAGAGTTCTCTCGCAAGGGCTAAAGCTGCTGTTGTGTTGTGGAGAACCGTCGGAAGGTTGCCGCCTATGAAGTTGTGGTAGCCAGGCACGTGGAGGTCGTAGATTACGAAGTCGCCTTCGAGCTTTTTGACCTCGACTATCTCGTCCCAGAGAAGCTCGTTCTGGGCGAGGAAGATTAGGTAAGCCACTCCCCGCTTGAGCTTGTCGTCGTTCAGGATTTCCCTCAGGAGCTTCAGCTCGGCCTTCCTGATTTCCTCAAGGGTTTCTATTTTCTCGGTGTTGCTCTCGAGGATTATTCTAACGCTTGAGTTCCATGTGCCCATAAGCTTTCCAATCTCAGCGTAGCTGGAGTACTTCCGGGCAAAGGTTCTCATGGCCTCTACCGTTTCCTCAAGCTCAATTCCAAGGGCCTTCGCAATCTTGAGGTAGTTCCTCAGGCTGGGCCTCCTCTTGCCCCTGATGTACTCAAGGAGCCTGTCGGCCCGTATTTCCGTCTTCTCGGCTATTTCCTTCCTCTTTTCAGCTACTTCGTTCCAGTCGATGAGTACACTCTTCGAGAGGGCCTTTTCAAGCCTCTCCAGCTCGTCGAGGCGGTAGTAGATTTTCTTCATCAGCTCCCAGGCTATTTTCCTGGCCTTCTCGGGACTCCAGCGGGCTTTGTCGTCGTAGAAGTTGAGCTTAAGCCTGTCCCTGACGTAGGAAATCAGCTCCCTGTCGGCGTAGAGCGAGCCGACGTTGGGGTTTGGCCTCTTTATCAGGGCCTCGGCCTTTCTCCTCTTCTCCTCAACTGAGAAGCCGACCTCCGAGAGGAAGTGGGATATGTTTTCAGAGCCGGAAATCACAACGTAGTAGTAGGTGCGTCCCCTAACGGTTTTGCTCCTGACCTTGGCAACCACTCCGAGTCCGGCCAGAGCGTAGGAAACCTGTTCCGCCATCTCCCTGCTCGCGGTTGAGAGGACGATACCGATTTTCTCCACGCCGGCGTCGCAGTCGAAGTAGGCCCTCAGGAAGGAGCGCAGGCCCTTCCATCCCTGCTCCGGTATGTGAACTTTGTCAGCCTTTCTGCCCGCGAGGCCGAGGCGTTTAACGAGCTCCTTCGCCATCTTTGAGTTCACGTAAACGTCTGGAGCGCGGTTTTTATGGATTCTCTCCTTAATCCTCGCGTCTGGGAAGAGCCCCTCGGTCAGCTCCATGAAGCGCTTCCTCAGCCTCTCATCGGTGTTGGTGAAGGTTATGGCGTTTGTTGTTGAATCGGCGTGGCCGTCGCCGATGAAGTAGCCGAGCCATTCTGCCAGGGGGTCTTCATCGAGAACCGCCGGGAGGAAGCGCGGAACTGCAAGCCTGTCCCCGGGCTTAAGCTCTTCGGCCTTAACCCACTCGATTCTTCCGTCCTTCCTGTTCACGAGGAGGGGATGGTAAGGGGTGACCTTGAGCTCCCTGCCGAGTCTCGTCCTTATTCTAACAAGCTCCTTGGTTCTGTCTTTGTAGACGTACTCAACCGACAACTCCCTCAGTTTGCCATCTTCATCAACGCCGAGAACCCTGAGGCCGTTGACAGGGGTCGGGCCGAACTTTCCGTTGCTTAGCCTCTCAACAATCTCACCTATTGTCGTTAGCTCACCGTTGACTATAACTTTGGCATCGCCTGTAAGGCACTTTCCAACGCCCGGAGGCCCTGCAAAGAGCAGGTGCGGCATCGAGCCGGTCTTGGCGTAGTGCTTGAGCCTCTTGACTATGTGAGCCTGACCGACTATATCGTCGAGCCTCTGGGGCCTGTACTTCTCAACCCAGGGCTTCTCGAGAATCTTAACCTCCTGAACTTCAGCCGACATAGCTATCACCTACTCTAAAGGTTATGAAGGGTTCGGGTATTTAGCCTTTTGCCATGGATCCGGTGGAACACGCCTCGATACCAACTCTGGCATACCTCGCCCTCTCGAACGAACCAACGTGGGGCGGAGCGTTAGCCCTCGCCATCGGGGCGACCTTCCCTGACCTCGATGCATTCACGAGGGAGCACCGCTCATACCTTCACTCGCTCCTCTTTGCCCTCCCGGCCTTCCTCCTCGCCTACCTCTCGGACAACCCTTACGCTCTCCTCTTCTCCATCGGCTGGCTCAGCCACCTCTTCCTGGACTTCTTCACCGGCGTAATCCCACCGGTCTATCCGCTCAGCAGGCGCGGCTGGGGAGTCGAGATAACCGCCCGCGGTGGGCCCTCGGGATTCGGAATAGGAGTCAGGGTCGTGGAGAACTATCCAGACCCGAGGCACGACTACGAGCTGAACATCGGCGGGAGCGTTGCGCTGGGTCTCATAGCTCTCGCGGCGCTGATAATCAGGCTGCACTGAACCGGACAGTGCAAAACTTTTATACCTCGATGACCAATAAGCACCGGTGGTTCTCATGGCGAAACTCGACTGGATTAGGGAAGAGCTCCAGGAGCTTAAGGATAAGGGGCTCTATGTGACCATAAGGAAGCTTGAAAGCGCCCAGGGCCCGTGGGTGGTCGTCGACGGCAAGAAGGTTCTCAACATGTGCTCGAACAACTACCTCGGCTTAGCCGCCGCCCCGGAGATTCGCTACGCGGCGATAAGGGCCATCCTCGACTACGGTGTTGGCGCTGGGGCCGTTAGAACCATAGCCGGAACGATGGAGCTCCACGTCGAGCTCGAGGAGAAGCTCGCCAAGTTCAAGAAGCGCGAGGCTGCCATACTCCTCCAGAGCGGCTACAACGCCAACCTCGGAGCGATAAGCGCCCTCCTCAAGAAGGGCGAAGATGGAGTCTTCATCAGCGAGGAGCTCAACCACGCTAGTATAATCGACGGAATGCGCCTCAGCGGTGCGCCGAAGGTCATCTACAAGCACCTCGACATGGAGGACCTCGAGAAGAAACTCAAGGAGAACAAGGACAAGAAGAAGAAAATCATCGTCAGCGACGGTGTCTTCTCGATGGACGGCGACCTCGCCAAGCTCCCGGAGATGGCCGAGCTCGCTGAACAGTACGACGCGGTTCTCTACATCGACGACGCCCACGGTGAAGGAGTCTTAGGTGACAGCGGAAGGGGTATAGTCGACCATTTCAACCTCCACGACAGGGTCGACTTCGAGATGGGAACGCTGAGCAAGGCCTTCGGTGTCATAGGCGGCTACGTCGCCGGACCCGAGGAGGCCATCGAGTACCTCCGCCAGAGGGCCAGGCCGTTCCTCTTCTCAAGCGCCCCGAACCCGCCCGATGTTGCCGCGGCAATCGCTGCCGTTGAGATACTCCAGAGGAGCGACGAGCTCGTCAAGAAGCTCTGGGACAACACCCACTTCCTCCAGAACGGGCTGAGAGAGCTCGGCTACGACCTCGGCAACACCAAGCACCCGATCACCCCGGTCATGCTCTACGATGAGAAGCTCGCCCAGGAGTTCAGCAGGCGCTTATACGAGGAGTACAACATCTTCGCGCAGGCGATAGTGTACCCGACCGTCCCGCTCGGAACCGCGAGGATAAGGCTCGAGCCTTCAGCGGGCCACAGCAAGGAAGATTTGCAGTACGTCATCGACGCCTTCGAGGACCTCGGAAAGAAGACCGGGTTCCTGAAGTGATGCCCTTTCTCTCTTTGTTTCTCTAGAAAATTTGTGGTGGAGTGCCGTGTCTGTAGAGGTGCTCGATGGACTTAGGGTGACGCTGTAGTTCGAGATGGAGGCCTTTGGATGGAGTGGATTAAACTCCTACCCCATGAGGAGGGCGTTGGGAGGATAGGGAAAGAGGCAGTCTCGTGCTTCGTCCTTCTTTCCTGGATGTACATGGTCACCATGTGGGCGATATCGAGCGGGATCGCGGTACACCCCGGGGAGTTCCTTAGCCTGGTGCTGTCTCCCAAAGCGATCTCAACGGCCATACTAGCTGTGGTGGTTGCAGTTGCTATGAGAAAGCTCAGCGGCTATAAGCCCGCCTCTTATCGCTACGGCTGGGCTCTGACCGCGATCGGTATGTTCGTGTTCCCGTTCATGTCCCTCACGGGGAGTTACTTATTGACGACGCTGTTCTTCTTGCTGTGGTATTACTCCGTGATCTGGGCCTTCTCCTGGGAGGCCGCACCGAAGGTCTCTAGGCGGTGAGTCCCTTTGCCAAAGAATAGGGGTTAAAAGGTCTTGAAAAGCCGGCTGGTAACTAAAACTTCACCCACTCGATCCTGTAATAGACCACGTCCCCGTCGTCGTCAACGACGGCCATGATCATGTTCTTCCTCACCCCGTGGGCAACTCTAACGCGAGCGGTTACGTCGTTTGGGCTCATGGTCTTGTGCTCTGGAACGACCCAGACGAGCCACTGGGAGTGCTCGTCCATCCCGCGGCGGTAAACGCGGAAGTGGGAGCCGAACTTTAGGCCGGACTTCACAGTGTAACCCCTGTCGCGGAGATCCTTGTAGACGAGGTACTTCGCATCGAACAGCTCGTCCTCCTTCCTCCCCAGCTTCATGATCTCCTCCAAGGAGAGCTTTTTCTTGCCGTCCCTGACCTCTATCTTCCCCCTCTCCGTTAGGTAGGCTGCCTCGAGGAGGGAGAGAAAGACCTTGCCGTTGACGAGCTTTCCGTAGTGGCGGTTGTTGTGAAGGCCGTCGACGGCGTTTTTATCCGTTGAAAACGCCCTGTTCCCGCTGAGGTAGAAGACTATCATCAGTTGCCCCTCCATTCGTCGGCCGGCAGGAGCATGTAGTAGGCGTCCTCGCCGTCGGAGTAGTAGCCTATCACCCTCTTCACCTTTTTAAATCCGAACCTCTGGTAGAGCCTTATTGCCCCCTGGTTGCTGACCCTCACCTCGAGGCCGATGTAGCGGGCCCCCTTCTTTATGAGTCTCTCGATGGCCTCGGTCAGCAGGGCCGAGCCTATCCCGTTGCCCCTGTAGGCGGGATCGACTGCTATGCTCATTATGTGACCCTCTAGGTCGGGTCTCAGGTAGGCCATTACGTAACCTATGACCTTCCCGTTGTACTCCGCGACCAGAAAGGTGTCCGGGTTCCTGTCCAGGAAGGTGAGGAATATCCCCCTCGGGTACCGTTCGCGGAAGGAGTCGCCCTCTATCCTCATGACCTCGGGTATGTCGAAGAGCTTGGCGGGCCTTATGACCACCATCGCCAGGGGCACCCTTCCGCTCAGCTGCTTCGTTGAGACGCTCATGTTCCATCCTACGACCCTAGGACTTTTAAGGCTTGAGGGGAACTGGAGTGCGGCCGTGATGAGCACTCTCGAATCTGACCGCGGGGATGATGACCGGATTCCTGGCTGATGACGAAAAGCTTTAAACGATGGACAAATAGTCCAGCACATGAGAAAGTGGCTCGCGTCGTTGGTGGTGCTGTCGCTGGCTTCGGTGTTCCTCGGTGTCTACGTTGGATCCGTTTACATCAGACCCGGTACGGTCAGCGGGGCGATCGTCCACGGCTTTAAGACGACCTTTGCAGGGTGGCTCTCCCTCTTTCTCGGGAAACTGGGTTCGTTCCTTCACTCCGAGGCCCTTCTGCGGCTCTCTAGTTCCCTCGCTTCCGTCGCCAGTGAAAGGGGCCCCAGGTACTTCTTTATAGTCTGGAACCTCCGCCTTCCTAGGGTTCTGCTGGCCTACTTCGTCGGCCTCTCGCTATCAACTGCGGGCGTTGCTAGCCAGGCCCTCTTCAAGAACCCCATGGCGGATCCCTACATCATAGGCGTCAGCGGTGGGGCTAGCGTGGGGGCTGCCCTGGGGATGATCTACGCCCCCGACTACGTCCCGGTACTCTCCTTTGCCTTCGCCCTCCTGGCAGTTTACGCGGTCTACTCGGTTGCGAAGGTCGACGGTAGGATCCCGGTGGACACGCTCCTGCTTGCCGGGGTGGCTTTTGGATTCATGGCCGGGGCAATAACTTCCTATCTTGTCCTCACGATGGGGCCAAGGGCCCATCTGACGTACATGTGGCTCATGGGCAGCTTCAACGGGGCCGGTTGGCGTAAGGTCGGGGAAGTCCTCCTGGTTTCTGTCCTGGGGCTCTCGTTCCTACTCTGGAAGTGGAAGGAGCTCAACCTGCTCCTCCTGGGCGAGGAGAGTGTTGCCCTGGGCTTAGACGTTGATGCCTTCAGGAAGATGGTGATCCTCGTGATAGCGGTTATGAGCGCTGTCTCAGTTGCGGCCGCTGGAATAATCGGCTTCGTGGGGCTCATCGGCCCCCATATAGCCAGACTCCTGGTCGGTCCCAACCACAGAAGGCTCACGATAAACGCCGCCCTGCTCGGGGGGATCCTCATGGTTCTGGCCGATTTGGCGGCGAGGATCATCGCGAGACCTACCGAGGTGCCCGTCGGCATAGTCACCGCGATGATGGGCGGCCCCTTCTTCCTGTACCTCCTCCGGAAGCACAAGAGGGGGGAGATGAGGCTATGAAGCTCGAGGTGAACGTTTCTTTTTCGTACGGTGGCGAGGACGTCCTTAGGGGGGTTTCCTTTAAAGCTGAGAGCGGTGAGCTCTTGGCCGTTATAGGGCCGAACGGGGCCGGCAAATCCACGCTCCTGAAATGCATAGCTGGCATATTGAACCCCCGCGGAAAGGTGCTCTTGGGCGGGAGGGATCTCGTATCGATGAAGCCTCCCGAGCGGGCGAGGCTCGTGTCCTATGTCCCCCAGACCTCCTTTCCGGAGTTCAACTTCACGATAGAGGAGTTCGTTGAGATGGGAACTTACTTCACGCGTGGAAGCGTCGAAGAAGCTTTAAAGCGCGTCGGGCTCTGGGAGAGGAGAAGGGAGTCCATCTTCACCCTCTCGGGAGGGGAGTACCAGCTCGCCCTGATAGCGAGAGCTCTGGCCCAGGGGGGCAGGGTTCTCCTCCTCGACGAGCCAACCAGCCACCTCGATATAAACAACGCCCTTGAGATAATGGAGCTGCTGAACGCGCTCAAGTTCGAGAAGATCGTCGTCGCCGTCCTCCACGATCTCAACCTCGCCCTCAGGTACGCGGACAGGGTGCTCATCATGAAGGACGGCTCAAAGTTCTGGGAGGGAAAGGTGACCGAGCTGGATCCCCGCGTTCTTGAGGGGGTCTACGGGGTTAATGTGGAGCTCGTCGAGGGAGAATTGGGGAGGGCCATAGTGGCGGCACTTTGACCCACCAAACCTTTAAATTCTGATGGGGGGAGTTAGTCAGGGGGTGGGAGATTATGGAAGAGAAGAAGACCGGAACGACGACCGTTGGAATAAAGGCGAAGGACGGGGTTGTTCTCGCGGCCGATACTCAGGCGTCACTAGGCAACATGGTCGAAACGCTCAACATAAGGAAGATCCTCCCGATAACGGAGAGAATCGCTATAACAACCGCCGGAAGCGTCGGGGACGTTCAGGCCCTCGCCAGGATGCTCGAGGCTCAGGCCAGGTACTACCAGTTCACGTGGGGTAGGCCCATGACGACTAGGGCCATGGCCAACCTGCTGAGCAACATCCTCAACGAGAACAAGTGGTTCCCCTACATGGTCCAGATCCTCATAGGCGGCTACGTCGATGAGCCCGAGCTCGCCAGCTTGGACGCCCTCGGGGGGCTCGTCTTCGAGAAGTACACCGCGACGGGATCTGGAAGCCCGTTCGCGATAGCCATAATCGAGGATGGCTACAAGGAGGACATGAGCGTTGAGGAGGCGAAGGAACTCGCCGTGAGGGCCGTCAGAACGGCTGGAAAGAGGGACGTTTATACTGGGGAGAGGAAGGTGCAGGTCGTTTCCATAACCAAAGAGGGCATGCTGGAGGAGTTCGTTGAGTTCAAGGGGTGAGCCGCTGCTGGTTTAGCTTTTCCTGCGGCGTTGTGCCTTAGCAGGAGATGGACGGGGATGCCGAGGTACAGGTACATAGTCCCCCCGATAGCCTTTCCGTTCTTCCTCCTCCTAATCGTGCTCTTCGTCCTCTTCTTCACGATCTTCTCAAGCCTTGTCACGGCGGCCTTTCTCAGGCTTGGCATCCCCCCCTCCCTGGCCTACGTCCTCTTCCTGACGTCCCTCATCGGTAGCTTCGTGAACATACCAATCGCTGAGGAGAGATCGTACGTCCCGGTTGTCAGAGTCAGGGAGGTTCGCTTTTTTGGGATCCCCTACCCGGTTCCGTATTTCGACTGGGAGGAGGAGAAGGTCGTTATAGCGATTAACGTCGGCGGCGCCCTCGTGCCCCTGAGCATAGTTTTCTATGAGGTAACTCGTCTGATCTCCCTTGGAATGTACGAACCCCTTCTGAGGCTTGGGGTGTCCATAGCGGTCGCCTCGTTGATAAGCCATGCCGTTGCGAAGCCCGTACCTGGGGTGGGGATAGCCCTGCCGACCCTCGTGCCCCCCCTGATAGCGGTTTCTTTGGCGATCCTCATTGGGGGACAGTGGAAGCCGCTCGTAGCCTACGCCAGCGGCACGATGGGCGTCCTAATAGGGGCCGACCTGATGAACTGGAACCGGATCAAGAACCTGGGCGCCCAGCTGGTCAGCATAGGCGGCGCCGGGACCTTCGATGGAATCTTCCTTGCGGGTATCATAGCGGTTCTCCTGGTTTGACATATCCCTGGCACAGTCGGTTTTTTAAGGGGGAGTGATTTACAGACTGGCGGCAATAGAGGTGATGGCGATGATTGTCATCGGTTCGGGAGCTGTGCATCTCAGGGACGAGATAGAGCAACTCGGGGAAAAGCTGGCTGAGATGGAGATAAAGAAGTTCCCGGATGGGGAGAAGTACGTCAGGGTGCTGTCCAGGGGGGAAGAGGCCACCGTGGTTCAGTCGATGTACCGGCCCCAGGACGAGAACGTTGTCGAAGCCCTGCTCATCGGGGATGCCCTGCGCGAGAGGGGTTTCCGGAGGCTCCGTCTCATCGTCCCGTACCTTGCCTACTCCCGCCAGGACAGGGTTACAAAGGAGGGGGAAGCGATAAGCGTTAGGGCCGTGATGAGGGCCCTTGGGGTTTACTACGACGAGCTCTACGTGGTGGACTTACACAACCCCGAGACGCTGAGGTTCTTTCCGGGAAAGGCGGTTAACGTCTCACCGGCCAGGGCAATAGCGGATTACTTCAGGGACAAGCTCGGCGATGGCATAGTGTTGGCCCCGGACAAGGGAGCCCTTGGGAGAGCCAGGGCCGTGGCCGAGAAGCTTGGTCTGGAGTACAGCCACTTCGAGAAGCGTAGGATGTCGCCGACCGAGGTCGAGATGCGGCCGGTGGAAATTGAGGTCGAGGGCAAGAACGTCCTCATAGTCGACGACATAATAAGCACCGGGGGGACTATGGTCAAGGCGGCGTCGATACTGAAGGAGATGGGTGCGGGGAGGATATTCGTGGGGGTCACCCACGGTGTTTTCTCAGAGGGGGCTATTGAAAGGGTCTCCAGTGCTGTTGACGAGCTCGCCGTTACCAACACGATCCCGACGCCGGTCTCTAGGATAAGCATAGTCCCCGACATACTGGGACTTTAACGGTGATGCGTGGGTCGTTGCCCGTCATTTTCTTTACCCTTGTGAGGTATGGCGCCTGGTTCTGCCGCTCTATCTGGGCACTCTGGGGGATATGTCCTCCTGGCCCGCATAGGGGTGGGGAATTCTCATAGGGTTGGAGTTGTGGTCTCGGTGGTCGCGTTCGTTTGTATAACGCCTGCCCGTTCTGACCGTGCAAAAATTTTGCCGTTTTTATGTCTAAATTTTCGCATTTTGTTGCAGATTTTTGACAGTTTCTTTTTCAAAAATACCGCCCGTCGCGGGTTTTGCAAAAATTTTGTACTGCTGGGGTTCCCGCCTATTGGGTGGAGCGCCCGAACAGGGCGCGAAACACCCGGGCGCCAAGACGGCGGCGTCGGGGGGACAGGGTGCAAAGCACCCACTATGAACCCCGCCCTCCAGCCCGGGTCACAAAAAGGTGCGCTCCCGAGGAAACGCCGAAAGGCGGACCCCTCGGGGGTAAGGCAGGCCCGACATCCCGACCAAACCCCGGACGGGAATTTTGGTACTTCCCCTTTGAGGGAAGTCCCACCGGCCGTACTCCTTGCTCAATTCCGGTTGATCCTGCCGGAGGCCACTGCTATGGGGGTCCGACTAAGCCATGCGAGTCATGGGGCGCGCTCTGCGCGCACCGGCGGACGGCTCAGTAACACGTCGGTAACCTACCCTCGGGAGGGGGATAACCCCGGGAAACTGGGGCTAATCCCCCATAGGCCTGAGGTACTGGAAGGTCCTCAGGCCGAAAGGGTCTCTGACCGCCCGAGGATGGGCCGGCGGCCGATTAGGTAGTTGGTGGGGTAACGGCCCACCAAGCCGAAGATCGGTACGGGCCATGAGAGTGGGAGCCCGGAGATGGACACTGAGACACGGGTCCAGGCCCTACGGGGCGCAGCAGGCGCGAAACCTCCGCAATGCGGGAAACCGCGACGGGGGGACCCCCAGTGCCGTGGCACAGCCACGGCTTTTCCGGAGTGTAAAGAGCTCCGGGAATAAGGGCTGGGCAAGGCCGGTGGCAGCCGCCGCGGTAATACCGGCGGCCCGAGTGGTGGCCGCTATTATTGGGCCTAAAGCGTCCGTAGCCGGGCCCGTAAGTCCCTGGCGAAATCTCACGGCTCAACCGTGGGGCTTGCTGGGGATACTGCGGGCCTTGGGACCGGGAGAGGCCGGGGGTACCCCTGGGGTAGGGGTGAAATCCTGTAATCCCAGGGGGACCGCCAGTGGCGAAGGCGCCCGGCTGGAACGGGTCCGACGGTGAGGGACGAAGGCCAGGGGAGCAAACCGGATTAGATACCCGGGTAGTCCTGGCTGTAAAGGATGCGGGCTAGGTGTCGGGCGAGCTTCGAGCTCGCCCGGTGCCGAAGGGAAGCCGTTAAGCCCGCCGCCTGGGGAGTACGGCCGCAAGGCTGAAACTTAAAGGAATTGGCGGGGGAGCACTACAAGGGGTGGAGCGTGCGGTTTAATTGGATTCAACGCCGGGAACCTCACCGGGGGCGACGGCAGGATGAAGGCCAGGCTGAAGGTCTTGCCGGACACGCCGAGAGGAGGTGCATGGCCGCCGTCAGCTCGTACCGTGAGGCGTCCACTTAAGTGTGGTAACGAGCGAGACCCGCGCCCCCAGTTGCCAGTCCTCCCCGCTGGGGAGGAGGCACTCTGGGGGGACCGCCGGCGATAAGCCGGAGGAAGGAGCGGGCGACGGTAGGTCAGTATGCCCCGAAACCCCCGGGCTACACGCGCGCTACAATGGGCGGGACAATGGGATCCGACCCCGAAAGGGGAAGGGAATCCCCTAAACCCGCCCTCAGTTCGGATCGCGGGCTGCAACTCGCCCGCGTGAAGCTGGAATCCCTAGTACCCGCGTGTCATCATCGCGCGGCGAATACGTCCCTGCTCCTTGCACACACCGCCCGTCACTCCACCCGAGCGGGGTCCGGGTGAGGCCTGGTCTCCCTTCGGGGAGGCCGGGTCGAGCCTGGGCTCCGTGAGGGGGGAGAAGTCGTAACAAGGTAGCCGTAGGGGAACCTACGGCTCGATCACCTCCTATCGCCGGAAATCCCGTCCGGGGGGTTTAAGGGATGTCGGGCCTGCCATGGGTGGGCCGGTAGCTCAGCCTGGTATGAGCGCCGCCCTTGCAAGGCGGAGGCCCCGGGTTCAAATCCCGGCCGGTCCACCACGAAGAGGTGCACATCCCGAGCCCAGCTCGGGGTGGAAGGGCCCGAGACCCCGAACAGGGGTCACGATGAGGGCCGTGCATAGGCGAGCTGGTCCAGGAAACGTCCCGCCCGGTGGCAACTAAGCCGCCTGGTGGATGGCTCGGCTCGGGGCGCCGACGAAGGGCGTGGCAAGCTGCGATAAGCCCCGGCGAGGCGCAGGCAGCCGTCGAACCGGGGATTCCCGAATGGGACCTCCCGCGGCTTTTGCCGCACTCCCAGTCGGGAGGGGGAACGCGGGGAATTGAAACATCTTAGTACCCGCAGGAAAAGAAAGCAAAAGCGATGCCGTGAGTAGGGGCGACCGAAAGCGGCACAGGGCAAACTGAACCCCGGGCCGAAAGGTCCGGGGGATGTGGTGTTGTAGGGTCCCCGCTGGAGCCCTGGGGGTGAAGCCGAAGTCCGCTGGAACGCGGCGCCGTAGAGGGTGATAGCCCCGTAGGCGTAAGCCCCCGAGCTCCTGGGGTGTCCCTGAGTACCGTCGGTCGGATATCCGGCGGGAAGCTGGGAGGCATCGGCTCCCAACCCTAAATACGTCCCGAGACCGATAGCGAACTAGTACCGTGAGGGAAAGCTGAAAAGCACCCCTGGCAGGGGGTGAAAAGAGCCTGAAACCAGGCGGCGATAGGAGGGTGCGGCCCGAAAGGGTTGACCCTCCCCGAAGGAAACACGGGCGACCGTGGAGTACGAGGGGAGGTGACCGGGGTTGCACCGTCCGTCTTGGATCACGGGGCAGGGAGTTCACCCGAGCGGCGAGGTTAAGGGGGTCAACCCCGAAGCCGCAGGGAAACCGACAGGTCCGCAGCCCGTAAGGGCGAGGGACGGGGTGTGAAAGCGCCCGGAGTCGCTCGGGTGAGACCCGAAGCCGGTCGATCTAGCCCGGGGCAGGGTGAAGTCCCTCAACAGAGGGATGGAGGCCCGCTAGGGGTGCTGACGTGCAATTCGCTCCCGTGACCCCGGGCTAGGGGTGAAAGGCCAATCGAGGCCGGCGATAGCTGGTTCCCGCCGAATTATCCCCCAGGATAGCCCGGCCGGAGGTAGGCGGTGGGGTAGAGCACTGATTGGGGGTTTAGGGGGAGAAATCCCCCGGCTCCCTGTCAAACTCCGAACCCACCGCCGCCGTAGATGGCCGGAGTAGGGTGGCGGTGTAAGCCGTCAACCGAGAGGGGAACAACCCAGACCGGGGTTAAGGCCCCTAAATGCCGGCTAAGTGTTACTCCAAAGGGTGTCCCTGGCCTTAGACAGCGGGGAGGTAGGCTTAGAAGCAGCCATCCTTTAAAGAGTGCGTAACAGCTCACCCGTCGAGGTCAGGGGCCCCGAAAATGGACGGGGCTAAAGCCGGCTGCCGAGACCCCGGCGCACGGACCGATTGGTCCGTGATCGGGTAGGCGGGCGTGCCGATGGGGCGGAAGCCGGGCCGTAAGGTCCGGTGGACCCGTCGGTATTGTGGATCCTGCCGGGAGTAGCAGCATAGCCGGGTGAGAATCCCGGCCGCCGTAGGGGCCAGGGTTCCACGGCAATGTTCGTCAGCCGTGGGTTAGTCGGTCCTAAGCGGGTCCGTAACTCGGCGCCCGCGAAAGGGAAACGGGTTTATATTCCCGTACCGCGGTGGTAGGCGCGGCAACGCAAGCCCAGAGGGTGACGCCTCGGGGTAGGCGGACCGGTCCACAAGGCCGGCTAAGCGTATAAGCCCGGGGAGTGCCGTAATGGCGAGAACCGGGTGAAAGCGCGAATGGCCCTCCGTAAGGGGGGTTCCGCCGATCCCTGGGGCCCGTGAAAAGCCCTCTGGGAACGATCCACCGCGACCGTACCGAGAACCGACACTGGTGCCCCTGGGTGAGAAGCCTAAGGCGTGTCGGGGGAAACCCAGCCGAGGGAACTCGGCAAATTGGCCCCGTAACTTCGGGAGAAGGGGTGCCTGCGGGTGCGTAACCCGCAGGTCGCAGTGACTAGGGGGGCCCGACTGTTTAGTAAAAACACAGGTCCCAGCTAGCCCGAAAGGGTTTGTACTGGGGCCGACGCCTGCCCAGTGCCGGTATGTGAAGCCCGGGTCCAACCGGGTGAAGCACCGGTAAACGGCGGGGGTAACTATAACCCTCTTAAGGTAGCGAAATTCCTTGTCGGTTAAATGCCGACCTGCATGAATGGCGTAACGAGGTCCCCACTGTCCCCGGCTGGGGCCCGGCGAAACCTCTGCCAGGCGCATATGCCTGGGACCTCCGGTGGGAAGCGAAGACCCCATGGAGCTTTACTGCAGCCTGCCGTTGCCGTACGGCGGGGGGTGCGCAGCGTAGGCGGGAGGCGTCGAAGCCCGTCCTCCGGGGCGGGTGGAGCCGTCCATGAGACACCGCCCACCCTCTGCCGTACGGCTAACCCCCGATGGGGGGACAGCGGTAGGTGGGCAGTTTGGCTGGGGCGGCACACCCTCGAAAAGGTATCGAGGGTGCCCTAAGGTCGGCTCAGGCGGGTCAGGAATCCGCCGTAGAGTGCAAGGGCAAAAGCCGGCCTGACTGGACCCGTAACAGAGGCGGGTCCAGCCGCGAAAGCGTGGCCTAGCGAACCCCTGTGCCTCCCCGGTGGGGGCCAGGGATGACAGAAAAGCTACCCTGGGGATAACAGAGTCGTCTCGGGCGAGAGCCCATATCGACCCCGAGGCTTGCTACCTCGCTGTCGGCTCTTCCCATCCTGGCCCTGCAGCAGGGGCCAAGGGTGGGGGTGTTCACCCATTAAAGGGGAACGTGAGCTGGGTTTAGACCGTCGTGAGACAGGTCGGATGCTATCTACCGGAGGTGCTGGCCGCCTGAGGGGAAGGCTCCCCCAGTACGAGAGGAACAGGGAGCCGCGGCCTCTGGTCTACCGGTTGTCCTACAGGGCAACGCCGGGCAGCTACGCCGCAGCCGATAAGGCCTGAAAGCATCTAAGGCCGAAGCGGCCCCCGAAAAAAGGCGGCCACTCCTGGGCGTTTGGGCCTGGGCGACCGGTCCGTTGCCCAGGACGAGGGCTCGGGAAGAAGACCCGTTTGATGGGGCGGGGATGTAAGCGGGAAGGGAAACCGACCCGTTCAGTCTGCCGCTCCCAACAGCCCGAGTGCCCCGGGCGGGGCGTCTGATAGACCAGCTCGCCTATGCACGGCCCTCATGTGGCTTACCCTAAAACTCTTCTGAAGATCTTGCATCAGCAATCGTTAAATTTCCTCAATCCCGTTTATCCCGGTGGTTCTGATGAGACTGCTCGTTCTCGACTTGGACGGTACCCTATGGGACCATGAGGATGCTTCCCGGCTCAAGCCACCCTACCGTTTCTCAGGTGACTGTCTCTTTGATTCTAGAGGCGAGATGCTATGCCTTTTCCCCGGCGTTCACGAGTTCCTTGAATGGGCGAGCGAAAGGTTCGTTCTTAGCATAGCCAGCTGGAACCTTGAGGAGCGGGTGAGACCCATCCTTGAGGGCTTCGGCCTCTGGGACTACTTCATGTTCCCTAAGATCGAAGGTCATCCCAACAAGGCCGACATGATAAGACGAACCCTTGAGGAACTCGCGTCCATTGGCTACAATGTTGAGGACGTCATCTACGTGGACGACAGAGATCTTCACGTCGATGAGGTCAGGATGACCCTCCCCGAGGTTGACTTCGTCCATATGTGGGTCGATGTAAAGTCTTTTGAAGAACTGAGAGAACTCCTTGAAAGACGGGGTGATGACGATGGAACTGCTGGTCGTTAAGGATAAGCGCATTGATTACGACGGCTCGGCCATTGGAAGCCACTGGGCCTACAGGAACTTCGGAATCCTCGGAAACTCTCTCGTCGTCTTCCGCGGCAAGTGCGACGTTAAAGTCGAGGAGATGATTGACATAGAAGATCTCCGTCAGAGCAAGGAGATAAAGAGCGACGACATGGTGCACTACATAATCGAGGTCTTTGACCTCGTTAACACCCTCTTTGCCTCAACGTTGCAAAAGCTGTTCATAGCGAGGCTCTGTGAGGTTCTCCGGGAATACGGCGTTGAAACCGTCAGGAAGGGCGACGACATCTACGTGAACGGCAAAAAGTTGAGCATCTCGATAGCTACGGTCTCTCCGGTCAGCGTTAAGATACACATCGGGATAAACGTTGAGGGGAAGGGAATTCCGGAGGGTGTCGATGCCATCGGCCTCAAAGAGCTCGGCATCACCGACGTCGAGGGCTTCATGGAGAAGACCGGGAAAGCCCTGGTTGAGGAGTTCAACAAGGTGAAGAAGGACAGCCTGAAGGTCAGGTGGGCTCAGTAGAGGAGGAACAACAAACCTCCAACGAGCGGAACTGCCAGGTTGTCGTCGAGCCAGCTTTGGTACTCGGCCAGGGTCAGCACCGCCGCCCACCCTATTTTTCCCACAGTTCCGGCTTCGAGGAGGGGAAATGCTATCAGGAGCGCCGTGACGAAGTAGCCTATGCTCCCCGTCCAGTGCTTTTTGAGCTTCACGTTGAACCCGTGCCGTCTAAAGTAGTGATGCCTTACTATTCCCGTGACCCCGTCGCTTATCGCCATCGCGAGCAACAGAGCGGTCGCGTATTCGAGTGGAAGTACAAGCGGAATTACCGAGGCAGAGAACGCGAAGAAGACCTCGCCGTAGTTGTGCTCTATCTGGTACCAGCTCAGTTCCTTTCTCCTCAGGTGCGACCAGAGCTGGAAGACTCCAAAGACGAATGCGGCAGCGCTGAAAACCCACGCCGGGATAAGTCCCCAGTAGAACATCAGAACCGCGGGAACTATGCTGAAGTGGATTATCTTTCTGTTCACCCACGCCCACTCTTCGCCCATCCTCCTGGTGAGGGCTATCGCGGCCAGAATGAAGAGCGCCGCCAGTCCCGCGTAGGGGAGCCACTCAAGCATCGATTTCACCAAAAATGAAAGAGGGGGTTGGGGTTAATATACCTTCACCCGAAAGCCGTTATGACCTTGTGGAGGGTATTTATGAAGTCCTCCGCGTGGACTACAATATACCAGTCCTCGGTTCTCGTGAGTTCTCCGCGCGATTTCCCAACCAGCTCCCCGTAAAGGCCTTGAATCTTCACCCTCGGCTCCGTGGTTGAGAGCTTCAGCGTTATCTCGCTCGGCTTTCCATCCTCCCAAACGACCCCCACCTTCAGGTCCGCTTTGGTTTCCCTCTTCTTTCTGAGGCCGAGCTTGAGGTAGCGGAGCCTCTCCTCCGGAACGTCGTTCTCTCTGGCTTTCTCCCTAAGATAGTCTTCGGCAAGTGTAAGCCCGTGCAGGCCGAGGGCGTAGCCGAAGACGGGAATTCCAAGGTCTTTTCTGGTTCTTCCCTTGTAGGCGTAGACCTCTATCCTCCTTCCGGAGCCCCTCGAGGCGAGGTAGAGGCCGTTCGTTTCCTCCCGCCTGAACTCGCTCAAAAAGTCCATGAGCGTTTTCGTAGAAAGAGAACGGTATCGAGAAGCTCGCCCACGTTCCCCATATCCTCGGAGGAACCGAGACGAAGCTCATCTCCTCGAGGTGGTATTCGAGGGGCTTCGGCCTCAGTATCAGGAAGCCCTTCTCCGTGAGCTCCATCTCCATGACTGCCCTCTTCCCGGGCACCAGAGCGAACTTCCCGTCGCTCTCAAAGTCCTTCGCCTTTAGGAGTCTGTCCCTTCTCAGTCTTCTCTCTTCCCTCGAACTTACCACTACGGGAACCGGCGTTTTCCTTCCCGTTTCCTTATCGTGGGGGACTTTGAAGCCCGCCTTCAGGAGCTCCTCCTGGATTTCGAGCGAGGCTGGGAAGAAAATCTGCATCCTCTCCAGTTCAACTTCCATTGGGGTGCCTCCTTACATTCTTGGGGAGTTTTTACTATTCATGTTTATAAAATTTTCCCTTCCCGAATCGTTACCAGTGGCCGAGCTTAAGCTTAAAAGGGCCTCGACAGAGCTAAGCGCGGTGGTGAGAATGGTTCACTGGGCTGACTACATGGCTGAGAAGATAATCAGGGAAAGGGGCGACAAGGAGGAGTACGTCGTCGAGAGCGGGATAACCCCGAGCGGTTACGTTCACATAGGCAATTTTAGAGAGTTCTTCACCGCTTACATAGTCGGCCACGCCCTCAGGGATAGGGGCAAGAGGGTGAGGCACATCCACATGTGGGACGACTACGACCGCTTTAGGAAGGTTCCGAAGAACGTCCCGCAGGAATGGAAGGAGTACCTCACAATGCCAGTCCGCGAGGTTCCCGACCCCTGGGGATGCCACGACAGCTACGCCGAGCACTTCATGGAGAAGTTCGAAGAGGAAGTGAGGAAGCTCGGCATCGAGGTGGACTTCCTCTACGCAAGCGAGCTATACAAGTCAGGTGAATACGCCGAGGAGATAAGGCTCGCCCTTGAGAAGCGCGACGAGATAAAGGCCGTCCTCGACAAGTACCGCGAGAGGGCGAAGCAGCCGCCCCTTGAGGAGAGCTGGCAGCCGGTCATGATCTACTGCCCGCACTGCAGGAAGGAGGCCGAATTCCTCGGATGGGACGGTGCGTGGAAGGTCTCCTATAAGTGCTCCCACTGCGGGAGAGAGGGCGAGACCGACATCCGAGAGGGCAACGTGAAGCTCCGCTGGCGCGTTGACTGGCCGATGAGGTGGGCCCACTTCAAAGTTGACTTCGAGCCGGCAGGAAAGGACCACCTCGCCGCTGGCAGCTCCTATGACACCGGAAAGGAGATAGTGGAGAAGGTCTTCGGCTGGCCGGCCCCCATGACGCTGATGTACGAGTTCGTCGGGATAAAGGGCCAGAAGGGCAAGATGTCGGGAAGTAAGGGCAACGTTATCCTGCTCAGCGACCTCTACGAAGTTTTAGAGCCTGGAATAATCCGCTTCATCTACGCCAAGTCGAGGCCCAACAAGGAGCTGAAGATAGACCTCGGCCTTGGACTGCTCAACCTCTACGACGAGTTCGACAAGGTTGAAAGGATATACTTCGGCCTTGAGCATGCCAAGAACCCGGAGGAGGAAGAGGAACTGAAGAGGACCTACGAGCTTTCCATGCCCGAGGTTCCCGAGAGGCTCACGGCCCAGGCCCCCTTCCGCTTCCTCGTGACCCTCGTCCAGATGCCGCACCTCGACGAGGAGGGCATCATCAGAATCCTCCAGGAGCAGGGACACGTTCCGGGGGAGCTGAGCGAAGAAGACCTGGAGAGGATAAGGCTCCGCATAATGCTTGCAAAGAACTGGGTCGAAAAGTACGCACCCGATGACGTCAAGTTCAGCCTGCTTGAAAGACCGCCGGAGATCGACCTCCAGCCCGAGGTCAGGGAGGCAATGCTCGAAGTTGCCCAATGGCTCAAGGAGAACGAGAGGTTCAGCGTTGAGGAGCTCAACAACGTCATATTTGACGCGGCAAAGAAGCGCGGAATCCCGAGCAAGAAGTGGTTCAAGGCCCTCTACAACGTCTTCATCGGCAAGGACCGCGGCCCAAGGCTCGCTCCTTTCCTGGCTTCCCTGGACAGGAACTTTGTGATTAAGAGGCTCCGCCTCGAGGCCTGATTCATTTTTTCGGGACGTAGACTTGGAAGTAGCTGTGCTCGTTCATTTTTTCGCTGTGTATCCCTCTGAAGTAGAGCCTCGCCAGTAGCTCCACCGCTGTTTTCCCCCACACGTTGAAGCGCACCCTGAAGCTCTCTTTCTCGCTCTGGAACTCTATCACGACGGTTTTCTCGTCGGGATCCGTTAGGACCCTGCTTATCCAGTACTCGGCACCGACAACCTGGCCGTTCCTCAGCACTGGGAGAAGCTCCCTCAGATCCGTGAACTGAAGGATGAACCTCCCCCCGGGCCGTAGAACCCTGGCGACCTCGCGGAAGACCTCGTTCAGTTCCTTCGGCTCAAAGTGAACCAGACTGTCTATCAAGAGCACGTAGTCGAAGCTGTTCTCGTCGAAGGGCAGGCTTTTGGCGTCTCCCTCGATGAATTCCACCTTCGAGCGCCTGTCCCTCGCGAACTCCCTTGCCTTCTCCAGCATTAGTGGACTGTTGTCAAGCCCGACAACTTCAAAGCCCAGATCCTCCAGCAGGAAGGAGAAGCCGCCCACTCCACACGCCAGGTCGAGAACCCTTCCCTTTCTGGGCATGTACTTGAGGAGAAGAGGTTCTAGGCTTTCTATCCTTCTCCTGTACTCGTCCGAGTATACGTCGCTGTAGGCCTTGAAGACCTCGTAGTACTTCTCGAAGGACATGTTCCCTGATTCTCCGCACACCTTAAATACTTGTCCCAGACTCTATCCTCGGTGGTCGCGGTGATAAGGGTAAGCGCTCCAGCCCACCTCCACACCGGAAACCCGGACTTAAGCAGTGACATGGGGAGGCTCTACGGAACGGTTGGCTTCGCCATCGAAACGCCGAGGCTTGAGATAGAGGTAAAGGAAGCCGATAAGGACACCTCAAACGACAAAGACGCCCTCAGGTTCCTTAAACGTTTCCGCGAGAGCTACGACTTTCCTCCGGTGGAAGTCACCGTTAAGAGCTACATCCCGAAGTGGGTCGGAATAGGCTTCCACACGACCCTGGCCTTGAGCCTTGGGAGGGCCGTAAGCGAGCTCTACGACCTCAACCTCTCGCTTGAAGATATTGCCCTCGCGATGAGGCGCGGCCTAATAACGGCCCTCGGCTTCTACGCCCTCAAGGTAGGTGGCTTCATCTACGAGGGTGGCTTCCCGGTGGACAAACGCGAGAAGGTGGTCCCGCCCCTCATCTTCAGGGGCGAGATGCCAGATGACTGGCTCTTCGTCGTTGCCATTCCGGAGACGCCGAGGAAGGCCCTGGCGGAGGTAAGGAAGAGGGAGGACGAGATACTGGACAACCTGAAGACGATGCCCCCGGAACTGGCCGACAGGCTCTCACGGATAGTCCTCATGAAAATCCTCCCAGCTTTCGTCGAGCGCGACATCAAAACCTTTGGCGAGGGCCTCTACCAGTTCAACCACCTCCTCGGCGAGTTCTGGAGCGACTACCAGGAGAACGTTTACTGCTGTGACCTGGTCAACGAGGGAATAAGGCTGATGCTGGACAAAGCTTACTGCGCCTGCCAGACGAGCTGGGGGCCGACTTTCTATGCCCTCGTTGAGGGAAAAACTCAAGCGGAAAGGCTAAAATCCCTCGTGGTGGAGTTTCTCCGCGAGAACGGTGACGGCGGCGAGGTCTTTATAACCCGTGCCGACAACCGCGGGATGGTGGTGGAACGTGGTTAAGGCCGTTGGTATAGACTCCGGGACGAAGAGCATGGACGTTTTCGGCTTCGACGACGAGACCGGCGAGATAATCGTTGATACCGCCGTTGACAGGAATAAAGTAACCGAGAACCCGGCCATAATCGTCGAGCTCCTGCGCGAGGTTCAGGAAAAATACGGAAAGATTGACGCTATAGTTGGCCCCTGCGGCTACGGAATCCCTCTCAAGCCCGCAAGGGAAGCGACCGACGAAGAGATAGCCCTCGCGACCTTCATCACGGAGGCCGACGTGAGGAGGAGGCTCAAGATAGTCGGCCTGAGGGAGTTAATGCTCCTTCTCAGGGAGGCGGGGGACTTAAACGTCTACTTCACGCCCGGCGTCATACACCTCCCGACGGTTCCCGAGTGGAGGAAGGCCAACAGGATTGACCTTGGAACGGCTGACAAGGTCTTCACCGTGGCCCTTGCGATGGTGAGGGAAGCCGAGAGGAAGGGCATACCCTACTTCCAGACCAACCTCATAGCGGTCGAGGTCGGCTTTGCCTACACCTCGGCGATGGCCGTCAAAAACGGCCAAATCGTTGATTCCATGGCCGGAACTGCCGGTTTCCCCGGCTACCTCGGAATGGGTTTCATGGACGGTGAACTTGCCTACGCTCTGGCCAACGCACTGGATGACTTCGGAAAGCTCGTCCTCTTCCAGGGCGGTGCCTCTTACGTTGCCGGGATAGACCCTTTCTCAATAACCCCTGAGGAGTTTGTGAAGCTCTCAAGGAAGGACGAAAGGGTCGAGAAAGGTTACAAGGCCATGATAGAGGCCATAGTCAAGGACGTCTTCGCTTTACTGCCCTCGGTAAAGCCGGAGTCAATCTACATCAGCGGCCGCTTTTCAAGGATTCCCGGGTTCTTCAACGACGTCAAGGGGGCCCTTGAGGAGGCCTTCGAGAGCTACGGCTTTTCAATTGAGGTCCTCAAGCTTGAGAGCCGGGCAAAGGCCAAAGAGGCCGCCGAGGGGAGCGCTATAATAGCCAACGGCATCGCGGGAGGAGAATATAAAGACCTCGTCGAGACGCTCCGCCTGAGGGAAAGCTCGGGCTCAATCTTTGACTGGGTAAACCTGAAGGAACGCGATAGGCTCAAGATTTTCGAAGAGCTAATCCTTTAGGCGAATTTTTTTGAGCTTAGCTTTTTATTCCTTTCCCCCAATCAATCTCGGTGGTGTTCATGGAGTTCAACCTTATCATCACCGGTGTCGGGGGCCAGGGTGGGTTAACACTCTCCAGGATAATCGGGAACGCGGCGATGGTCGAGGGCTACAACGTTAGGATAGGCGAGACCCTTGGAATGAGCCAGCGCTACGGGAGCGTTCTGAGCTATCTGCGCTTCGGTGAGGAGGTTTATTCGCCCCTCATCGAGGAGGGCAAGGCCAACCTCATGCTGGCTCTTGAGCCGGCTGAAGCTTTAAGGAACGCCCGCTTTTTGGGGAAGAATAGCGTGGCGATAATCAACGCCTATCCCATCCACACGGCAACGACGCTGGTCGGCAAGGAAAAGTATCCTGAGCTCGACGAGATAAGGGAGGCCATTGGAAAAATCTGCCCGGTTCACATGGCCAACTTCCAGAGGGAAGCCGATAAGATAAACCCCCGCACTTTGGGCGTTCTGATGCTCGGCTACGCCTACGGTAAGGGTTTAATTCCTCTCAGGCGCGAGTCCCTGCTTGAGGGCATAAGGCTCACCCTCCGCGAGAAGCTCTGGGAGATGAACTTCAGGGCCTTTGAGCGCGGCGAGGAGCTTGCCGGTAAGTGAGCCTTTTCCTTATTCATTGTGCTTGATGAAGAAGGCATAGAAGAGTGCCGTTGCAGAGGCATAGAGGAGCGCGGTGGCGTAGAAGGGATAAGCTAAGGAAACGGCGAAGAGCGTTCCACCTATTGAGTTCCCTATTCCTCTCATAAACGTTGAAAACGCCTGCTGGATTCCGTTGGCTGTGGCCTTCTCCTCGGTTCTGAAGAACCCCATCATGAAGGAGCTGTTTATAGGCCAGATTATGTTCATGAGTATTGCCCTGAGGACGTAAACCGCTCCCGCTAAAGCGAAGGTCTCTATCGAGGGGAAGATTGCGAAGAGGAGAGTGGCGAGCCCCTGGAAGAATGATATGACCTTCACGGGCCCGTATTTCCTGACGAGCTCGGGCAATCCAAAGGAGCCTAGCCCCATGGCCAACTGCTGGAAGAAGAAAATCCAGCTTATCGCTTGGAGTGTTTCACCAAAGCGGAGCTTGAAGTAGAGGCTCATGAAGGGTATGGTTATCCCCGCGCCTAGGCCGATAAGCGCGCTCGGCAGGGAGAACTTAAGGATTTTGAGAACGAGGGCCTTTTCCCATCTAATCTTCTTTTCCCTTACAACGACGTCTCTGACCATAAGCAGGGCAGGGATGACGAAGACGAACTGGAGGAGCGAGAGGGAAAACGTTATCCTGTAGGCAGTTTCCTCGGTGAGAGACAGGCCCATAAAATAACCCGGCAGAAAACCCGCGAGGAGAACACCCAGGAATTGAAGAGCGTCCCGAGACCGAAGCTCTTGGAGAATGCCTCGTGTCGCCTCTCATCGGGAACGAGCTCGCTCAGGTAGGCGTTGTAGTTAGGTTGCCTCAGTCCCATGTTAACTCCCACGAGGACGAAGCCGAGGAAAAGAACGAGAGAATCTATGGCCAGCACCTGGAGGAGCCTGCCGGCCAGACCCAGAAACGCGCTCAGGAGGAGGGTTTTCCTGTAACCGAGACGCAGGGATATCGGCCCTGCAAGGAGGAAGAACAGGCCCCCAACTATCGTCTGTGCCGAAAAGAATGCTCCCATGGCCTTCATGTCGTAGCCCAGGGCCTTTAAATAGAAGGGCATTATGAAGAACGAAAACCACAGGAAGGTCTGGCCCAGTGCGTTTGCACCTATGAGTATCCTCGCGTCCCTGCCGTACTCTGAGAGCATGGGGTGATCTAAATCTTAGCGTTTATAAGTTTGTCGAAGTGATGCTTCAGCTCCTGGATCTCTCTTTTGTTCAACCTGTTCCTCTCCCATCTTTCCTTCATGCTCAGGTTCTCGTCCTCCAGATCGAGAACGGCCTTTCTGACGCCTCCCCTTGGGCTTTTGCAGTCTCCGCTCCATCTCGGGATGACGTGGACGTGAAGGTGCGGAACCGTTTGCCCGGCGGCCTTTCCGAGGTTTATCCCGACGTTGAAGCCGTCCGGCTTGAGGGCATTTTTCAGGGCTTCCATGGCCAGCTCCACTCCCTTCAGGAGGGCCTCCTTCTCCTCCCAGCTGAGCTTGTTCCACGTTTCTACGTGCCTTTTGGGAACAACCAACAGGTGCCCCCTGCTGGCGGGGTAACCGTCGAGCAGGATCATTATCATCTCTCCCTCGTACAGGACGCTTTCCCTGGCTGGACTGCAGAACGGGCATTCCATTTTGATCCCCTACCAAAGGCTTAAAACCCCGAAATTTAAACCCTTTCCATCGGTGGTGTGGATGGAAGGGGATCTTTCGCAGCTCCAGGCAATGTACAGGAAGCTTATGCTGAGCGGCCTCCTCCTGCTCCTGCTGGCGTTCGGTCTGCTCATAGCGAAGCCCTTTGGCACGGCTTCGGTAGTCCTTGGGGCCGTGCTCTTTCCGGTGGCGTTCATCCCCCTCGAGCTCGCCAGGAGGACAGCCCAGAGGCTCGCCCTCATTGCTATCGAGAGGGGTTGATAGAAAAGCTTAATTATTGGGCGAGAAAATGAGTGTTGGGAGGTGATTGGGATGGCGTTTGTACCACCGCAGGCCGGTTACGACAGGGCCATTACCGTTTTCAGTCCGGACGGAAGGCTGTTCCAGGTGAACTACGCAAGGGAGGCAGTGAAGCGCGGGGCAACGGCTGTCGGCGTTAAATGGAAGGACGGGGTTGTTCTGGCCGTTGAGAAGAGGATAACCAGCAGGCTAATCGAGCCGAGCAGCTACGAGAAGATATTCCAGATCGACGACCACATAGCGGCCGCTCCAAGCGGTATAATAGCCGACGCGAGGGTTCTCGTTGACAGGGCCAGGCTCGAGGCTCAAATCTACCGCCTCACCTACGGCGAACCCGTTCCGCTCACCGTTCTGGTGAAGAAGATCTGCGATTTAAAGCAGGCCCACACCCAGTACGGCGGTGTGAGGCCCTTCGGTGCGGCTTTGTTGATGGCCGGCGTCAACGACAAGCCGGAACTTTACGAGACCGACCCGAGCGGTGCCTACTTCGAGTGGAAGGCAGTCGCGATAGGAAGCGGCAGGAACACCGCCATGGCGATCTTCGAGGAGCACTATAAGGATGACATAGACATGGATGGTGCCATAAAGCTCGCCGTACTGGCCCTCGCGAAGACCCTCGAGGAGCCGAGCGCGGAAGGGATAGAGGTGGCCTACATAACAACCGACGAAAAGCGCTGGAAGAAGCTCTCAAGGGAGGACGTTGAGCGCTACCTCTCCGAGATCCTTGAGGAGCTCAAGGAAGAGGAAGTCGAGGAGAGGGAAGAGGACTACTCCGAACTCGACCAGAACTACTGAGGTGACGGGCGATGCCCATAAGCGTTGACAAAGCGGTAATCGCCCGTCTGAAGACGCACGGCGAGACCTTCGAGATATTGGTTGACCCTTATTTAGCTAGGGACTTCAAGGAGGGCAAGGACGTCCCCATAGAGGAGATCCTCGCCACTCCCTACGTTTTCAAGGACGCCCACAAGGGTGATAAAGCGAGCGAGCACGAGATGGAGAAGATATTCGGAACCAGCGACCCCTACGAGGTCGCCAAGGTTATTCTCCGCAAGGGTGAGGTTCAGCTCACGGCAGAGCAGAGGAGGCAGATGCTCGAGGACAAGAGGCGCTACATAGCGACGGTGATACACAGGCACGCCGTTGACCCGAGAACCGGCTACCCACACCCCGTCGACAGGATTCTCAGGGCGATGGAAGAAGCTGGAGTCCACATAGACCTCTTCAAGGACGCGGAGGCACAGGTTCCGGCCGTTATCAAGGCCATAAGGCCGCTCCTCCCGATAAAGCTGGAGATGAAGGTCATAGCCGTCAAGATACCTAGCGACTACGTGGGCAGGGCATATGGGGAGGTTAGGAAGTTCGGGAACATAAAGAGGGAGGAGTGGGCCAGCGACGGCTCGTGGATGTTCCTCATCGAGATTCCGGGAGGGGTCGAGGAGGAGTTTTATGAGAAGCTGAACACCCTGACGAAGGGCAGTGCGATAACTAAACTGATAGAGAGGAAGGGAATATGAGGAGAGTTTTTGTAAAACCCCGGGAGTTAGTGGTTCCAGGAACGCTGCTGGCGCAGGGCCCCTTTAAGAACGGAAGGGGGACCTTCAGGGAAGGCAACAGGATCTATTCGACGGTGGTTGGCCTCGTTGAGATCAGGGGAGACCTCGTGCGCGTAATACCCCTCGAGGGGCCGTACATACCGGAAGTCGGGGACAACGTCCTCGGCAAGATAATAGACGTGAAGTTCTCCAGCTGGACCGTCGACATAGGCGCCCCCTATCAGGCGGGGCTCAGGGTTCAGGATGCGGTTGAGGAGCGCATAGACCTCCTCAAGACCGATCTCAGGAAGATCTTCGACATTGGGGACATAATCTACGCCAAGATAAAGGCCTACAACGAGGTGAACCAGATAGACCTCACGACGAAGGGGATGCCCTTCAAAGGAGGCCCTCTGAGGGGGGGACAACTGGTCACGATAACGCCCTCCAAGGTTCCCAGGGTAATAGGCAAGGGCGGTTCGATGATCAACATGATAAAGAAGCTCACGGGTACGCGGATAATAGTCGGCCAGAACGGCTGGGTCTGGGTCAGCGGGAAGAAGGACGAGCTTGAGAAGCTTGCTGTTGAGGCCATACTGAAGGTGGACAGGGAGAGCCACACTCAGGGCCTCACCGACAGGGTGAAGGAGTTCCTCCTCTCCAGACTCCAAGAGCTCAAGGAGAGTGGAGTGATCGAGGAGATCCCGAGGCTTGATGATGGTGGCGAAGGTGAAGGACAATGATGGGTAGGCCTGAGGGTTTGAAGCTCATCGATGAGAACGGCAGGAGAATCGACGGGAGGAAGAAGTACGAGCTGAGAAAGATCCACATGGAAGTTGGCGTTTTAAAGAACGCCGACGGATCCGCCTACATCGAATGGGGCAAAAACAAGATCCTCGCGGCGGTTTACGGCCCGAGGGAGATCCACCCCAAGCACCTCCAGAGGCCCGACATGGCAGTCCTCAGGGTCCGCTACAACATGGCGCCCTTCAGCGTCGAGGAGAGGAAAAAGCCGGGCCCCGACAGGAGGAGCGTTGAGATAAGCAAGGTCATAAGGGGAGCGCTCGAACCGGCCCTTATACTTGAGATGTTCCCGAGGACCGTCATAGACGTCTTCATCGAGGTTCTCCAGGCAGACGCAGGAACCCGCGTCGCTGGAATAACGGCGGCTTCTCTGGCCCTCGCCGATGCCGGCGTTCCGATGAGGGATCTTGTGGCCGCGTGCGCCGCTGGAAAGATCGACGGCGAGATAGTCCTCGACCTCAACAAGGACGAGGACAACTACGGCGAGGCCGACGTCCCGGTGGCGATAATGCCGCTCAAGAACGACATAACGCTCCTCCAGATGGACGGCTATCTAACGAAGGAGGAGTTCATGGAGGCCGTGAAGCTCGCTATCAAGGGGGCAAAGGCCGTCTATCAGAAGCAGAGGGAGGCGCTGAAGGAGAAGTACCTCAAGGTGGCCCAGGAGGTGGCAGGGGATGAGTGAGATGGAGATCATGGCCGGCATAATGAGGGACAGGATACTCAGCCTCCTCAAGGAGGGGAAGAGAATAGACGGAAGGGGCTTTGAGGACTACAGGGACGTCGAGATCAAAACCGGCCTCATAGAGAAGGCCGAGGGATCGGCCTGGGTGAGGCTCGGCGATACCAGGGTTCTGGTGGGTATAAAGGTCGACGTCGGCGAGCCTTTCCCCGACCTGCCGGACAAGGGAGTGATGACGACCAACGTCGAGCTCGTTCCCCTCGCCTCGCCGACCTTTGAGCCAGGCCCGCCTGACGAGAGGGCCATCGAACTTGCCCGCGTGGTTGACAGGGGGATCAGAGAGAGCGGGGCGGTCGAGCTTGAGAAGTTGGTCATCGTTCCGGGCAAGCTCGTTAGGGTCGTCTTCATCGACGTCCACGTCCTCGACCACGACGGAAACCTGTTCGACGCAACGGGCCTGGCGGCGATGGCTGCCCTCATGACGACGAGGGTTCCAAAGGTCGAGTACAACGAGGAAACCGGGGAGCTCACCAAACTCGACGAGTACGAGCCCCTCCCGGTCAGACACGTTCCGCTCCCCGTTACCTTCGCCAAGATAGGCTCCAGCATAGTGGTCGACCCCAACTTGGACGAGGAGACCGTTATGGACGGCAGGATAACCGTAACCACCGACGAGACCGGCCACATATCCTCGGTCCAGAAGGGAGAAGGGGGCTCCTTCAAGCTTGAGGAGGTCATGTACGCTGTCGATACTGCCATGAAGAAGGCCGAGGAGCTCAGGAAGATACTGCTAGAAGCGGTCGGATCCGCTCCCTGACCCTTTAATTTTGCCGCCCTTTGGGAAAGAGATATAAACATTGAAGTGCATAAAAGTTCAGCTTTCGTTACGATCAAACCCCGGGGTGAAAAATATGGGACTGTTCGATAGCATAATCAAGAAGGAGAAGGAAAAGCCCAAGAAGCCTCCCGCTCCCTCCGTCAAGGAGGCCGTTAAGGGCAAGGAGCCCAGGGAGGAGAAGGTCCAGCCGAGGGACGTTGACGTTATACCCCTCGAGGAGGACGTCCTCGCCAGGGAGATCGTAAAGCCCCAGCTCAGGTACATAAAGAAGATCGTCGTGACCAGCTACTCCGACCTCGAGAGGATATCTGAAGAGCTCCAGGAGGGCAACCTCGTTCTCGTCGATCTGAGCCCCCTTGAGATCAAACCGGACATCCTCGAGAAGGTCGTTGAGCAGATAAAAGGCATGACCGCCGCCCTTGGCGGCCAGGTGGCCAAGGTCTGTAAGGCCGAGATAAGGCTCCTCCTCACGCCGGAGGACATAAAGCTTGCCAAGTGATCCTCTTTGTCTTCGTTTCTTCGATTTTCCCTGTGCTCAACTTTATAAACTGTCCCTTCCCTTTCTCCAGGGTGGTGAGGGATGACGGAAAAGCGCGAGAGTGAGGCAAGGCCCGAGGACGTTCAGGTTATCTCCCTCGGCGACTGCCCGATATGCGGCGGTAAGGGGACTCTGAAGGCCATCCAGTACGTTCACGACATCCCCTACTTCGGAAAGGTCATGGAGAGCACGATAATCTGCGAGAAGTGCGGCTACAGGAACGCGGACGTCATGATACTTGAAGACAGGCCGCCGAAGCTCTACACTGTCAAAGTCGAGGAGGAAAAGGATCTCTTCACGAGGGTCGTGAGGAGCAAGAGCGGAACCATAGAGCTGGACGAGATAGGGGTCAAGATAGAGCCCGGCCCTGCTGCGGAAGGCTTCGTCACCAACGTTGAAGGCGTCCTTGAGAGGGTTCGCGAGACCCTCCTGATGGCGAAGCACTTCAAGGAGCAGGAGGGCGATGAGGAGGCGGTTAAGAGGGCCGATGAGATCCTCGAGTACATCGAGGAAGTGAAGGACGGCAAAAAGCCCCTCACCGTGAGGATAATGGACCCCCTCGGAAACAGCGCGCTGATAGGGGAGAAGGTCAAGAGCAGGCTCCTAACGCAGGAGGAGATAGACAGTTTAAGCCTCGGCCCCTACGTGAAGGTCGAGCCGGAGGAGGTCGGGGCAGAGAACGGTGGAGAAGAGGCCTCCCAGGGGGCCCAGGAGGAGAAATCAGGGGACTCCTCCTGAGAGAGGCCCGAAGAAGAAACCTATCAGAGGTAAACCACTTCCCTCGTCAGGAGGTCCTCTATCAGGTTCTTTACCCACTCCTTTCTCGTCCTCCTCGAGAGGTGGATTATCCCCTCTACCTGGACGCCGTAGCGCTCCCTGAGCTCTTCCCTGCTCACCGGCTCCTTGAAGAGGAAGGGTCTTTCAATGGTAAAGGCGTAACCGTAGTCCCTTATGTACTCCCCCAGCCACTTCTTCCCGTTCTCGCCGTGGACGAGGGTTAAGCCGCTCGTCTCCTTCGTCATCTCCCAGAGGGTATCCAGGTCTGCCTTCATCACCTCGCCAACCTCGAAGCCTCCGGCTATAGTTCCCCTCTTCGTCAGCGTCTGCTCCTCGTGGAGGCCGAGCCTCCTGAGCGTATCGCGGAGCTCGTAGGGATTGCCCCTCGCGACGTAGAGGAAAACGAGGTCGCCCTCGCCGAAGGCCCTAGACTTCCTAAGCTCCACCGTCTTCAGTCCGCGAAAGAGCAGCTCCGCGTAGACCTGGTGGAGTGCTATGACGTGCTCCATCCTCTCACCCGGCTCCACTTTCTCCGTCCGGATAAAAATCTTCCCTCAGAGTCTCAGCGCGGCCTTCAGGATGTCGCCCACAACCCCGCTCGCGGTCTCCTTCAGTCCCGCCCCTGCACCCTTGATCACCAGCTCGCCCAGGAGATCCGTCCATATAATCGCCGCGTTCTCGTGGCTCTCAACTGCAAGGGGGCTCCCCAGTGGAACTTCCTTCGGTTCGACAACTACCTTTTCCCTCTCCACCGTTGCTACGAGCCTTATCGTCCTGTTCCTCTTCCTGGCCCTCTGAACCTCTCCTCTCGTTACCTCGGCTATACCCTTCACCTTAGCCTCGTTGAATGTTATGGGCCCAAAAGCTACGCAGTGCAGAATGGTGGCCTTGTAGCCTGCATCCATTCCAAGGATGTCCCCGCTCGGGTCCCTCTCGGCTATTCCCAATTTCTGGGCCTGTTTGAGGGCCTCCTCAAACTCGAGCCCCATCTCCATCCTGCTCAGGATGAAGGTTGTCGTCGCGTTCAGAACCGCCTCAATTCTCTCGACGGTATCTCCAAGCAGGTTCTCGCGCAAAAGGCCTATAACCGGTGTCCCCGCCATGACCGTCGCCTCGAAGAGGTAGGGGAGGCCCTTCTTCTCGGCCTCGCTCATAAGTTCCGCGTAGTGATAAGCTAGAGGCGGCTTGTTGCTCGTGACGACCGCTTTGCCTTCCCTGAGTGCGGTGAGGTGCCACTCGTGGGCGTTTTTGTCGTTGGTAACATCGACAACGATATCGGCGTCAACTTCTCTCACCGCTTCCCCCGGAGTGAGATTGTAAACCTCGTAGTCGTTCGTCCACGACGAGAGCTTTCCAAAGGTCTCCTTAATTAGCAAGGCCTCCCTGAGGTCTATTCCCTCCGGCAACCAGACGACCCCGCTGGTGTCGGCGATGCTCACGACCTTAAGCGCTATACCATACCTCTCGCGGAAGAGTTTTTCCTTCTCGAGGAGAACCCTCGCGACGGCCCTTCCAACGTTTCCAAAACCGAAGAGGGAAACTCCAACCTCTCTCACAGACACCACCGCTAAGAATGGAGAGGGAGGGGTTAAATCACTTGTTGAGGATTACCTTTATGATGTCCATGTCCCTGACGATGCCGACGAGCTCGCCCTCGCCCTTGATGACCGGCAGCTGCTCTATCTCGTAGTTGACCATCTTCTGGGCGACGTCGTAGATGCTCATGTGCGGCGTAGCAACGACCAGCTCGCGGTTCATTATGTCCTCGACGGGCTTCTTCGGCAGTTGAAGTTCTGCCTTCTCGAAGAGTAAGGTGGGGTTGCTTTCGAGGATCCAATCTTCCTCGCTCGAGGCCGCTAGGGCTGTCTGCTTCATCACCCTGACGACCTCGCTGTCCTTGAGGAGGTCGGTCTCGTCAACCATTCCGACTAGGTTGCCGTCGTCGTCTATAACCGGAATCGCCATCGCGTTGCAGAGGAGGAGCGCCTTGAGGGCCGCCTTAAGCGGCGTCCCCTGCCACACAACGCCGACGTTCCTCTGGTAGTAGTTCTCTATGGTGATGTCCTTCAGCTTCTCGTTCTTGGCCAGGTAGCGCCTCACTATGTCCCCGACGGTGAGTATGCCCACAACTTTTCCGTCCTCATCCACGACGACTACCCTGCGGTAGTCCATCTCCAGCATTCTCCTCACGGCCTTCTTGAGGTCATCGTCCGGCCTGACGACGGGAACTTCCCTTCGTATGAGCATGGCCAGCTGATCCTCGTCAGGGTGAAGGAGAACGCTCTTTATGCTCACTATTCCGGCCAGCTGGCCGGTTTTCTTACTGACGACTGGAAAAGACCTGACGTTGTGCTTCTTGAACAGGTCGAGGGCGTAGCCCCTGGTCGCGGGGAGCTCTATGACCACTGGGTCCTTTGTCATTATCGTCTTTACCCTCATGCTCACCACCGCTTAACCTAAAGAGGTGTTCTATTATTTAAGGTTTTGTTTTGGGCGAGAAAATTAGGCCGGCGGAAAGAAATGAAAGCGTCACCCGAGCAGGGCCAGGAAAACACCCGCCACGACCGCGGTTCCTATAACGCCTGCGACGTTCGGGCCCATTGCGTGCATGAGGATGAAGTTGCCCGGATCCTCCTCGCTGGCCATCCTCTGGACCACCCTAGCCGCCATGGGAACGGCTGAAACACCGGCCGCGCCTATCATTGGGTTGATCTTGCCGCCGCTGAGCTTCATCATGAGCTTTCCGAAGAGCACTCCCCCTGCTGTGGCGCTTGCGAATGCTACGACGCCGAGTCCAAGGATCATGAGGGTCTGCTGGGTGAGGAAGCTCTCGGCGCGCATGGTTGAACCGACGCCCAGGCCGAGGAAGATGGTGACTATGTTCATGAGCTCCTCTTGTGCCGCCTTGCTCAGCCTCTCGACGACGCCGCTCTCCCTGAACAGGTTGCCTATCATGAGCATGCCTATGAGCGGCGCCGCGCTCGGGACGAGCAGGCCGATGACGATCATGGTGATTATCGGGAAGAGTATCTTCTCGCGCTTTGAGACCGGCCTGAGCTGCTCCATCCTTATGCGCCTCTCCTCGGGGGTGGTTAAGGCCTTGATGATCGGCGGCTGTATTAGTGGGACTAGACTCATGTAGCTGTAAGCTGCAACCGCCGTCGCTGCCAGTATCTCCGGCGCGAGCTTCGTCGTAAGGTAGATCGTCGTCGGGCCGTCGGCACCCCCGATGATGCCTATGCTCGCCGACTGGTTGAGGTTGAACCCCAGGGCGAGGGCCGTGAGCATGGCAACGAAGACGCCTATCTGCGCAGCGGCACCCATGAGGGCAGTCTTTGGATCCGCTATCATGGGCCCGAAGTCGGTCATGGCCCCGAGGCCGAAGAATATCAGGAGCGGTACCACCTCTGTTTTGACGAGGAGGTAGTAGATCAGGTCGAACAGGCCCGGCTCCCCGTATTTGTCGCTCATGTAGGATATCGTCTTGAATATGCTGTCGCTGACGTTTTCGGGTAGGTTAACTCCAACGGGCCAGTTGGCTATGTGGCTCAGCGGGAGGTTAACCAGTACCGCCGTTATCCCTATGGGCAGGAGGAGCAGGGGCTCCATCTCGTACCTTATGGCTAGGTAGACCAGCGTTAGGCCGACGATGATCATTATGACGTTCCCTACCGTGAGGTGGAGAAGTCCGAGGGTGTTGAGGAAGTCTACGAACGTTGCCATGGCCCTTCACCCTATCTCCATGAGTGGGTCGCCTGTGTTTACGGTGTCTCCTTCTTTGATGAGGATTTTTTTGATCACTCCGTCTTTTGGTGCTGGGATTTCGTTTTCCATTTTCATGGCTTCGAGTACGAGTAATCCTTGTCCGGTTTTTACTTGTTCGCCTTCTTTGACGAGTATTCTGAGGATTTTGCCGGGCATTGGGGCTGTGACTACGCCCTCTCCAGCTGGTGCTGGGGTCGATGCTGCTGGAGCGGTTGGAGCTGGAGCCGGTGCCGGGACTGGAGCAGAAGGAACACTCGGAGCAGAAACCTGGGCCGGGGCGCTTAAAGCCCCGACGTCTATCCCGAGCCCCTTGGCCTCGACCTCATAGCTCTTGTCCTCGAAGCTTACCCTGAACTTCCCTCCCGGGAGCTCCTCAACCTCGACCTCGTACTCAACACCGTCGACGATGACCTTGACCTTCGCCATCTTCACCACTTCCCCATCTCGTAGTTGAAATCCTCAACTTCCTCCATCTGGCTCTGGACGCCGTAGAGGCGCCACGCATCTGAAACCTTCCTCCTAAACGGCAGGGGCCTGAGCTGGCTCGCCTTCTCGGCGGTGTAAGCCAGAACAGCCGCGGTTATCACTGCAAGGTCCCTCGGCGGTATGGCCGGCTTTTCCTCCTTGGCTTCAGCTGGGGCTGGAGCAGGAATGGGGGCGGCCTTTGTCTCCTTCTCCACCAACCTTCTCTCCAGCCACCCCACGAAATAAAGGACCAACGCGAGTATGCCGAGTATGGCGAAGACCACCGTAACGCCGATGACCGTTATGTTGAGGCCCTCCATGAACGCCTGGGTGTTCATCCTCTCCACCTCACAGCGGTATGTTGCCGTGCTTCTTCGGCGGGAGCTTAACGCGCTTGCTCTCGAGGGCCTCGAGCGACATGATTATCTTCGCCCTCGTTTCAGCGGGGTCTATGACGTCGTCGATGTAGCCTCTCGCGGCTGCAACGTACGGGTTGGCGAACTTCTCCCTGTACTCGGCTATCTTCTGCTGGCGAACCTCCTCGGGGTTCTCGGCGGCGGCTATCTCCTTCCTGAATATGATGTTTGCAGCACCCTCCGGACCCATGACCGCTATCTCCGCTGTGGGCCACGCGTAGACGAAGTCGGCACCGAGGTGCTTGCTTCCCATCGCGAGATAAGCTCCTCCGTAGGCCTTCCTGAGGATGACGGTCACCATCGGGACGGTGGCTTCCGCGTAGGCGTAGAGGACCTTGGCACCGTGCCTGATGATTCCTCCGTACTCCTGCTGGGTGCCCGGTAAATAGCCCGGAACATCGACGAGGGTAACTATCGGGATGTTGAAGGCGTCGCAGGTTCTAACGAAGCGCGCGATCTTGTCCGAGCTGTCTATGTCGAGAACGCCCGCGAAGTGTATCGGGTTGTTGGCGACTATTCCAACGGTCTGGCCGTTCATCCTTCCGAAGCCGACGACCGCGTTCGGTGCGAAGTACGGGAGAATCTCGAGGAAGTCCGGGTTGCCGTTCTCGTCCCTATCAACGATCTCGTATATAACCTGCCTCACGTCGTAGCCCTTGTTGGGGTCGTCAGGGACGATGGTGTAGAGGTTCTCGGTCTTCCTGAAGGGCAGGTCGTTCGTCTTAACTCGCGGCGGCTTCTCCATATTGTTTGAGGGCAGGTAGCCGACGAGCCTCCGGATGAGCGCTAAGACTTCCTCGTCGCTCTTCCCTATGAGGTGGGCCTGTCCGGACTTCTGGGCGTGTACCATCGCTCCACCTAGCTGTATCGGTGTGACTTCGACACCGGTGACAGCTTTAACGACCTGCGGCCCGGTGATGAACATGAAGCTAGCTGGATTGTCGACCATCAGAATGAAGTCTCCTATCGCCGGGCTGTAAACTGCCCCACCCGCACAGGGGCCCATAATAGCTGTGATCTGCGGGACTACACCGCTCAGCAGGGTGTTCATCTTGAATATCTCGCCGTAGCCCTTGAGGGAATCAACGCCCTCCTGGATCCTCGCGCCACCTGAGTCGTTGAGGCCTATGACCGGAGCGCCGGCTTCCAGAGCAAGCTCCATGACGCGCTTTATCTTCGCCGCGTGCATCTCGCCGAGCGAGCCGCCCATGACAGTGAAGTCCTGCGCGTAGACGAAAACCAGGCGGCCGTCGATAGTTCCGTAGCCGGTGATGACGCCGTCGGCTGGGAGTTCCTTCTTGTCGAGGCCGAACTCCGTTCCGCGGTGCTTGACGAACATGCCTATCTCCACGAAGCTTCCGGGGTCGAGGAGCTTCTCAATCCTCTCGCGGGCCGTGAGCTTGCCCTTGGCGTGCTGCTTTTCCACGGCCTTTTCGCCGCCCATCTCCATGATCTTCCTCTTCCTCTCATACAGTTCGCTAACCTTTTCCTCCATGCCCATGAGAACTCCCCCTGGGATTAACTGGGCACTTGTAGTTTGTAAAGTTTAAAAGGGTTTTCAATGAAATTAGGTCCGGCTAAAGGTGGATATCTTGTCCAAGGGTTGAGTGGAAAAATGGGATCAGAGGTGCTGGATTGGAGTTTCAGCACCGCAGGCCTCGCACTTGAGGAAGTGGAAGCGGTCCTTCTTGATGATCTTTGTGTCGGGGCTTCCGCAGACCGGGCAGATGACGTAGTCCTTGAGGTACTTCTTGAGCTTGTTGGCTATCAGGTAGGGCGTGAAGCGTCCCTGGAGGATTACCCTCCTCCCCTCGATCGTTCCCGCAGTTGCCACCTCGCGCAGGATGAACTTGAGCAGGTGGTTCGGGTCGCGGTTCATGGCCTCTGCTATGTCCACGAAGTTCTCGATGATTGTCCTGCTGCCCGCTATCGTAACTTGGGCCGGCGGGACCTCGAAACGGGATGTGTGGTGTTTGACGTTCTCGGGGAGCTCATCGTAAGCCTTATCGAGCAGGCTTTCGAAATCGTAAAAGTCAACCTTCTTCTCACTCATTCCTCTCACCTCCATCATAGCTGGGCGGGCCCGTTTATAACCTTTTGCAGATGAATAAATCAAAGTGTCTTGTAGAAGCCTGCCCTAGGCTCGTATATCCTGGCGTCCTTCTTGAGATCGTTCAGGAGCTTCTTGATCTCGTTCTCCGTCCCTATTCCGGCCTGCTTTGCGGCCTCTATGACCCTGTCCTCCGGGGCACCGAATTCGCCCTCGCTCTCGAGGGTGTTTATGATGTCCATGAGCTTCTCGATCTTGTTCAGCTTCCTCGTGCTCTTCCCGACCTCCAGTATAGCCGCGTCCATCATGCCCTCCTCATCGACGGCTATCGTCTTCAGCATGTCCTCGATTATCCTTATCGCCGCCCTCGCGTCCTCCCTCGTCACGGTCTCGCTCAGGCGCATCCTAGCGTGGGCCTCGCTGAGCCTTATCAGTGCCTCAAGCTGCCTCGCCGTTATCGGGATCGGCTGCAGGCCCTCATCCTCGCTTTTTCTCCTGAATCCCTTCCTCATCCTGACGTAGTAGTTCTTTATCTCCTCCATGGCCTCCCTGCTGAGAACCGGGTGGACGTTCTTCCTCGCGTAGGCTATGTACTTCTTGAGGAGGTCGTAGGGTATCTTCGGCGTCACCGCCTCGGCCTCGCCACGGCGAACCTTCAGGATGTGCTCCGCTATTGCCCCATCGACCTTCTCGTCCGGCTCGTCGAGGAGCAGGAAGATCAGGTCGAAACGGCTCAGCAGGGTCGGCGGGAGGTCGAGCTGCTCGGGCAGGGACTTCATCCTGTTGAACCTGCCGAACTTCGGGTTCGCGGCCGCTATCACGGTCGTCCTCGAGTTCAGGGTTGCCGTGATGCCCGCCTTGGAGATGCTTATCGTGTTGTGGAGGACTAATCCGTGAGACACGAAAAGGTGGTACGGTTCAACGGTAACGTCGTAGACCCACTCCCAGCGGTCGTTGGGTATCTCTTTAACCTCTACCACGCGGAGGAAGCGGATGTTGCCCTCGGCGAAGGCCTTTACCCTTTCCAGCTTGGCCTCTGCTTCCTTCAACCTTTTCTCAGTGATTTCCATGAACGCCCTAACGGTTTCCTCGTGCCCCGTCCTTAGCCTGTAAAGGGTTGTTGAGTACGGGACACCCAGATTCTCCGAGAGTTCCCTAACGGTTACAAAGGTCCTTAGTGTTTCAACGTCTTCCCTTTCAAGGGCATCCTTGAGCTCAGCTATTCTTTCCTCGGCTTTTCTGATGTAATCCCTAACGCGCTCCCTGTTAGCGTTCTGGCGGGCGATTACGTTGTTCGTCAGGCCACCATCGTTTATGTGAAGCGCGTTTAAGACCTCCCTCATGGCATGAAGTACCTCAGTTGGGACGATGTCACGATAGTTGCGCTTTCTCCTGGAAGTCTCAATGAGCTTCTCTATCTTCGCTATCCTGGGGTCGTCCCGAACAATCTCCGCAAAGCGCTCTATGTCCTCTGTGCCACTCACTATGACCTTGTAGTATGAGGTATCCCCGCGTCTCTCCTCGAATATGTAAGAGTATATCCCCAGGCTGAGCAGTAGGTCTTGAAGGTCATCAGCCATTGCTCTCGATGACGTCGTAAGGCCAACGCGGTAGTTATCGACGAAGCCGTCCCCCTTGAAGAACGCGTTAAGGAAGGCTTTCTTGGCTTCTTCCCCAGCGCCGAGGATTTTGGCGGGAACCCTCTTCCTCCTGGCTGGTCTCTCGTTCCCCTTACCGGGGAAAGCCTCCGGGAAATTCTCCCTGAGTTCCGTATAGAAGTCCTCAGATCCAATGCGGACGGTGTAGAGTCTCTTTTCGTCAGCCCTCTCGCGTATCTGAACTCCGTACCTGACGCCAAGTTTTTCAAGGAGTTCCTTGAACTCCCTAACGAGGCCTTCTTCGGTGTTAGTAAAGCCTACTTCATAGTAGCCGTTTGAGGGGTTAGCGTAACTGAAACCCTCGGAGAGCAGAAAACCGAGGAGTTTGGCAGTAGTTTCGTCGAGGGTGTCTCCTTCAAGCGGGGGATAACGTCTAACCGCGAGTGCAAGGTCGCCGTGCCTGACTTTCTCAGCGGGTTTCTCCCTTATCTTACCCCCCTCCCATACCATTACCGGGTGTTCGGGTGTCACAACTATTTCCCTGCCGTTGGAGAAGGTGAGCTTTATGAACTTCTCCGGCGCTTTGTGCCTGCTCACGCGGTCGGCTTTGACCTTCACGATTTCCTTTTTTTCAAGGTCGTAGGCGAGAAGGTAGAGGTTATCAACCGGAAGAATCTCCGTGTCCCTGCCCAGGATTACCTTATCGCGGTTGGCTTCGATAAGGGAATCGACAAGCTCGCCTATCTTAACCTTTCTGCCGTCAGCGAGCATTATTTCAAAATCGTGGTGGTAGCTCTGCTGTTCCAGCGCCTCATGTATGGCACTCCTATCCCTGTCGCTCATCTTGTCGAACTCGTCAATGCAGTTGTGGACTATGATTCCTTCAGCCAAGAAGTTGTGCTCTCCCGGAACGTAGAGGTCGTAAACGTAGCCATCGTAGGGAATGCGCTCGATAGAGACGATTTCGTCGAGGAAGTAATCCCTCATCGAGAGAATTTCAAGCTTAGTCCTGATTTCTGGACTCAGAACATCGCCGAGCTTCTCCACAAGCTTTTTCAGCTGAATCCTGCTGGGCTGATACTTGCCCTTGGCGTAGGAATAAACGGTGCTCCACAGCCCCCGTTCCTGTAGTAGCTTAGCTGGAACACTCTCAATGATGTTCCTTGCGATTCTGCTCACTGGTTCGGCGGGGACTTTATCACTCCTAGACGAGACGAGATGTTTTTTGGCGGGTATTTCCTTAACCTTGACGCTGTATTTCCCAACTGCATTAAGGATGTTAATCACATCTTCTCTCCCTGTTATCCGAATCCTGTTCACGCCCTTTCCTGGAATAATGCGTGCGTATACGTCAAACCTGCGGAGCAGGAGTGCAAATGCTCTGTCCCGCTCCATGTCGTTCGAAAGCAGAAACTCAACGTGAACAACGCTTCCTCTCTTGCTATTCTTGACTGATACACAGCCATCAGAGTCCAAGGCCCCGGCAACAAAGGCCTTCAGGGCCTCATCGTCCAGGGAAAATACATTTCTAAGGTTGTCTTTGGTAACGTATTCGTAGAGGTACGCAAGCAATGGTGAGCTGACATGGAACGTAATCGAGTCGCTCTCTATCTCGTTGCCCCACAGTTCGCTTCTTGTGGTCCGCTCGTACTCTCTCAGTTGCCCATCGTAGAAGCTCTTGAAGGCTCGTCTGAGGTTCTCAATCTGCTGGTTATGTACCTTTGACTGCACTATGCGAACGTGAACCTTCGAACCGTTCCGTTTTATCCACCCGTCCCCGTAAAGGAAGCCAAGGAAATAAGCGAGTTCGGGGGTTATGTATGCGACTTTAAGGCGCTCCCTCCGATAGTTTGGACCATATGTTAAGGGCCTCTCGCGCCATTCATCATAGATTCCCAGCTCGCGAAGTATCTCCCTGAACTTTCCAACACTTATAGAACCCTTTCCAGAGAGGAAATCCCTCGAAACGTTGTACTTCCTGTTGAACTCAGCGAGGCTCTTAAATCTCTTAAGAACTTCGGCCTTCAGCTCTCTTTTCTCCTCAGGAGTCAGTTTGACCTTCCAATTGGGGGGCAAGATGTCAAGTATGTAAACCCTGTTTCGTACCGAGGGAAGCTTTAGCGGGGCAACTACCTTGTTTCCCACCCTGAACTTCTCCGCCTCCTTCCATTCGAGGGTCTGGCCGTCTATCAGGAGGTGGTCCGGAGTTAGAATTACCTCGTTGCCGGAGCGGAACTTTATCCTGAGGAGCTCTCCCTTCCAAGGCTTCCTGCGGATTATCGTGGCCTTTGAATTCTTTGTCTTCATTCTTTCGAGGTCGAGAGCTACAACGGCCATCTCCTTCTCCTGGATGTCCACGACCTGACCGTCGGAGAGGGCCTTGTATGACTTGTTCAGCTCAAAGAGGTCCTCGATGCGAACGTACTTCCCATCCACCAATACCCTTGAGTCAGGATGCAGGCAGGCGAATCCGCCGTCCGCTAAGACGAGGACACCAGCTTCCAGAACCCACGAGCCGGTGAACTCGTCCCTTACCGCTGCCGCCGTAAGCCCCGCGGCCGAACTGCTCTTACCGCTCGTATAAATCGCCCTCGGCGCTAAATTGGCCACGTAGCGGAGAAGTTGACTCTTTGCTACCCCCGGATCTCCCACAAGCAGAACGTGACTCTCACCACGAAGCTTCGTTCCATCTGGCAGAGTCCTCTGCACACCGCCGAACAGCGCCAAAGCTATGCCCTTCTTCACCGTTCTGTGGCCCCATATCGCCGGCGCTATCGAATCGACTATAGCATCGACGATATCCTTCCTCTTGGCCAGCTCGCGAATCTTCTGCTCGTCCTCCGGAGAAATCTCGAGCTCCTCTATCTCCTTACTGAGCTGCTCTATGTGGTTGACCTCGAGGACCTTCTTGAAGATAGGCCTCTTGTCCTTCTGCTCGAGGATAACCCTAAGGATTCCCGTAACGAGAACGCGATCGCCTGGAAGGGCCGCATCGACCATGTCGTCGAGCAGTATGGCATCGACGAAGCGCGGCATCTGGCCGCCCTTCAAACTCTCCGGCCTGTCCTGAAGGCGGAAGCTCTGGAAGTTGATGAAGCGGCTCTTCTCCACGTCGAGGTCTATGTTTCTCGAGCCGCAGGCGTCGCACTTGGCCGGCTTGACGAGGTTCTCGTAGGGCCTCTGGAGCCTTACCATCTCGTTGCCGCAGTCCTTGCAGACAAAAACGGCCTTCTCAACGAAGGGTTTAACCTCGCTCACGCGCGTGATGATTCCCTCGACCTGGATGAAGCGGTTTATGTGCTCGCTTCCGAGTTCCTTCACCAGGAGCGTGTGGGGGAGGTTGAAGAAGCGGGCGTGAACTTTGAGCTCGCCGCTGTACATCAGGTCTTCGCGCAGGACTATCTGGATAGCGTCCTCTCCTGAGGCCAGGACCTCTTCCGGGTTGTTTATGAGCTCTTCCGCCAGCTCCGGGTCGAAGGAGTTGAGGTGGGTCCAGTCTATCGAGAGCGAGCGCTTTGGCGTGACGGTGAGCAGGTCTTTGAGCTTGTTTAAGTAGACCTGGTTGCCCTCGTCGTCTTTGTACTCCCTGAGGAAAGTGGCGAAGCGCGATATCATCTCCTCTCTTTCCATCATCCCTCACCCAGCCACTCGTTTCTGATCTTGGAGAGCTCTATGTAGATCCTCCTCTCCTCCGGGGCGAGTCTCCCGAGGACTTCGAGGCTGTTGGGCCTTAGCCTCACCGCCTCCAGGATCTTCTTGAAGCGGAGCTCCTTCAAATAGCAGTACTTCTTCTTCAGGTTGGCCAGCTTCGTCATTTTGACGCTCAGAACGTCGATGCTATCGCTGGGATTCCTCCTGACGTAGTTCTCCAGGTAGTAGACGTAGAACTCCGCCCTCTCATACAGGCCGGCGGGTAGGGGGACGAGGGGCTCGCTCTCCCTCTCCTCAGCTATCACCCTGTCGATCTCCCCGATTATTTTATCGGTTTCGTCCACTATCTCGCCTATCCCGCTCTCCCACATGACCTTGGCCTTCCAGTCCTCGATTAGGGCTATGTCGCCGGGGTTCCAGTCTTCAAAGGGCTTCAGGATCTTGACCGGTATGAGGGCCCTGCCAGTGAACATCCCACCACCTTCTACCGACTAGCCCACCAGGCTAATAAACCTTCCCGCGGCGGTTTCAGTATTCATCCGCACACCTGTACACCTGGCCCTTTTGGTCCACGATAACCCTATAAACCCACTTTTCGAAATCCTCTCGGGTGATGGGGAATGCTGATAGGGATAATGAGCGATACCCACGATAACCTCCCCGCTATAAGGAAGGCGGTCGAGTTCTTCAACTCGAAGAAGGTTGACCTCGTCATACACGCCGGCGACTTCGTTGCCCCCTTCGTTGCCGAAGAGCTCAAGAAACTTGAGGCACCACTCAAGGGCGTCTTCGGCAACAACGACGGGGAGAGGAAGGGTCTCTTCGAGGCCCTCGGGATATACGACGAGCTCATAGAGCTTGAGGCTGACGGCATGAAGATAGCGGTAACCCACGGGACGAACGAGGTTCTCGTGAGGGCGCTGGCCCACAGCAGGCTCTACGACGTCGTTGTTGTCGGCCACACCCACCGCTACGAGATCAGGGAAGCCGGCAGGACGATACTCATAAACCCCGGTGAGGTCTGTGGCTACGTTACGGGCGTGAAGAGCGTGGCCCTCCTCGACACGAGGAGGAGGGAGGCCCAGATAATAAACCTCGACACCGGGGAACTGCTGGGGGCCATGAGCCTCTGATCCTCTCCGGGCGGTGCCTATGGACGACATCCTGACCCCGAAGGAAAGGCACGATGCCGTAGTGCTTGTGGGGGTCGACGAGAGGGAGAACGTGGAGTTCGTGAAGGTCTACGCCGTGGACGAGGAGACAGCTAGGAGAACGCTGGAGGAGTTCTTCAACGCTAGGGGACTTTTTCCAGCCGACTACAGGCTCGTGAGCAGGGGTACTGAAAGCGTGGAGGGCAAGGGGGCCATAACAACGAGGACGGAGTCCTCCCTGAGCTCCGCACTGGCTAGACTCGGCCTCAAACTTCTCTCCAACGGCGTCCTCCACCTCGGCGATGTTAAGACGGTTTATCAGTTCACCCTGGTAAGCGAGTCCCTCTACCAGAGGATAGCCGGTGAGGGGGTTGGGGAACCCGAGCCTCCAACCGTCCCTGAGCTCTCCCTTGAGGAAGTTCTTTCCCTCGGCGTTGACGTCCTAGTTGAGAACCTCAGAGGCGTCGACATTGGAGATCTGGTTCCCCCGGGTGCCAGGCTCCTTCGGGAACCCGAGCCAGGGGAGCTCGCCGGCATCCTGGATGATCCCGAAAGGGATTACCCCGTGGTCGTCGAGACGACGGACGCTGGAAAGTACTCGGCCTCCGGCTTCTCGGTCACCCTGAGACTCCCCCCTCTGACGGTGGAGGAGTTTGCCGTTGAACTGTCCGACAGGCTGGGCTTCCCCGTTGATCCGGAGCTCTTCAGAAGCTTTCCTCCCGAGAAGCTGAACTTGAGGAACGTTGAGGCCCTGGCAAAGCTGGTTAGGGCCCTCATGGAGAAGAGGGGCCTCCCGCGGGAGGAGGCCCTTGAGCTGGCGGTTGGGCTTAACCTCGGAGGGCCTTGAAGTACCTCACGACGGCCTCCCTGAAGGCCCCGTTGTGCTTCCCGAGGGCCGCGTTCACCCTCTCCTTGAGCTTCCTGTCCCTGGCAAGGTAGGACAGCAGGAGGCACTCGTCGACCGTCAGCCTTTCCAGCCCATCGGGCTCTTCTCCTCGGGTAAGGGCTTCGAAGATCGGTTTGACCCTCTCCACCCTCCTTTCGTACTCCAGCCAGTCTATTCCAACGGTCTCGCCCCTCTTTGTGAGCTCTTCCGCCATTCTGAAGTACCCCTCAACCTTGGGGGCGAGCTTTGAGGAGAGTATCCTGTCCGCGAAGTCCTTTATCAGCGCTACGTCGTCGGAGAGCCTCTTTGCATCCACTGGGTCGAGGCTCAGGTAGAGTGCTCTTGCGGCCGCGTAGCACCTGGGAGCGAAGGGCATCTCCGGGAGGATCAGCTTTCCGTTGGATACCCGTATTTCCTCTCCATTCCTCAGCTCAAGGCTCTCCAGGAGCATCCCGATGGGGTAGCTCAGGCTCTTAACGCAGAACTCAAGCTCGTCCATCTTCATCGCCCTTCCCTCTCATCGACCCCCTAAAAGGCTTTCGTCAGGTTTTTTAGGTCTCGGGTGTAGGGTCGCGGGGTGGGGTCGATGGAATGGGTAGAGATAGACGGCTCCTACGGTGAGGGCGGGGGGCAGATACTCAGGACGGCCGTTGCCCTCTCGGTCGTAACCGGAAAGGCGGTTAGAATAACTAAGATCCGCGCCAATAGGCCCAATCCCGGCCTCAGGCCCCAGCACCTCCACGGGATTCTGGCCCTAAAGGAGCTCAGTGACGCGAGGGTTAGAGGCGCTAAAGTGGGCTCGACCGAGCTCGAGTTCGTCCCCGGGAAAGCGGGGCCAAAGCACATTCGCGTTCCCATAAGCACCGCGGGAAGTATAACTCTGGTTCTCCAGGCTTTGCTTCCGGCTGTGGCCTTCGTCGGAGGAAGCTTTGAGGTAACCGGTGGAACCGACGTCCCGTGGAGTCCGCCCGTGGACTACCTGAGGAACGTCACCCTCTTCGCCCTCGAAAGGATGGGTCTGAATGCCGAGATCGAGATCAGGAGAAGGGGTCACTACCCGAAGGGCGGCGGAATTGTTGCTGGTAGGGTTGAGCCTTGGGAGGAGAGGAAACCTCTAGTGGCTCTGGAATGGAGTAGAATAAAGCGCTTTGCCGGGATAAGCCACGCCACAAACCTGCCGGCCCACGTTGCGGAGAGACAGGCAAAGGCGGCCGAGAATAGGCTGCGGGAGTTTTACGATGTCCCTGTGGGGATAGAGACCGAGGTTAGCCGCTCGCTCGGCCCGGGGAGCGGAATAGTGGTCTGGGCCGAGACGGACGGGCTGAGACTTGCTGGAGACGCGCTCGGGAAGCGCGGCAAACCAGCTGAAGTCGTTGGCAGAGAAGCGGCGGACGAGCTCCTCGATGCCCTGAAGACCGGAGCGGCGGTTGACAGGTTCCTCGGTGACCAGCTGATACCCTTTTTGGCCTTCGCCGGCGGGGAAGTGAAGGTCGCGGAGGTAACCAACCACCTCGTCACCAACGTCTGGGTTGTCGAGAGGTTCCTTGGGAAGGTCTTCGAGGTGGAGGGGGAGGTAGGGAAACCCGGCCTCGTCAGGGTCTCCCGACCGTTCCCCCTTTAGTGTTTCTTCGTTTTTTCGTGCTCACCGAGTTAATCCCCTTCCGATAAACATTTAAGTCGGGGCTTCTCTCCAGATTAGTGGGGGAATTTATGAGGAGGTACATAGCCTCGCTGTTGCTCCTGACGCTGGCGTTCCTGCTCTTGGCCGCTGCTTCCAGCTACTCACCCCTACCCGTGGCCGTGCCCCCCCAGGGTCTCGGGTCTGGTGGTATGGCCCCATCGGGAGGGGCTTCTAACCTTTCATCATCCCCGCGCTCTTACTTCCTGGTCTCCCCAGGGCCTAGAGTGTACCTGCGGCTCTCGGCTTACGACTCCCTAGACTTAAACTGCCGCTGGGAGACTTCGAGGAGTGTTTCTGGGGGCTGGACGGGTTTTTATTCATCCGAATCCGGAGGAAGTACTGGAGTCATCAACCTCTCCGTTTACTACTCCTACCCCTCCCCACTGATCCTGGCACCCCTTCACGTCCTGAACTTCTCGGTTCCGGTTCAGGTCAACCCCTACCTCGATGTTTACCGGGCCGAGACCCCGGTTAAATCGTACTCCCTAACTTACCGTGAATTTAAGAGGCCTTCCTCCGGAAACTACAGCGCCGTTAAGCTCCTGATGTTCTCCTATTCCTACAACATCCCCGGCGAGGTTGAGAGGCTAGCCCACGCTATTGCAACCAACGGCAGCGACTACGAGAAGGCCCTGGCTATCGAGTCTTTTCTGCGGGAGTACTTCAACGTCGGTAAGTCCTACGTGAACAGCTGCGGTAAGCTTGGGGACTTCCTTTTTAGGACCAGAACGGGGAGCCCCTACGATATATCTTCGCTCTTCGTCATGATGGCCAGGGCTCTCGGCTTGCCGGCCAGGATGGTCGAGGGCTACAGGCTTCCGGCCTCTTCCGAGTACAGGATGGTTCCATCGGAGAACGTGACGTACTGGGCCGAGGTGAAGTTCGAGAAGCTCGGCTGGGTGATCTTTGACCCCGTCCCCAGAAATCCGCGCGTTAAGAACTTCGTTCCCAATGGGGAGGAGGTTCGTCTCAGCGGGGTTAATGGGAAGGTTTACTACCTCGATGCCCTGGCCGTTGAGCCCACAGTTTCCCGCTCCCTCCTCGGGCTCCCGTGGAACTCCGTGGCCTACCTCCCGGTCTGGAACGGCTCCCTGTCCTACGCCAGGATCGCGTGGGGCGATCCAGTCATCGACGTGATAAACCTCCCGGATCTCGTTTCCCCCGGCGAGACGGTTTCCGTGAGGTTCGTTAACCTTCTGGGAGGTCGCGTTGATGTCAGCTCCAAGCTGGAGGTTAAGGTCGAAGGGGACACCCTCGTTTTGTACACTCCTGAGGATCCGGGCGTTTACTGGGTTAGGCTGAGCAGCGGTGATGGGAGCGTCATGTTCCCCGTCGTGGTTCCTGGAAGGGTTCACGTGAGCGTTGAGGGCTATCCGTCCCGGATAAGGGCGGGAAGCAACTTCACGGTCTTCGGCAGGGTCCTGTGGAAGGGAAAGCCTGTATCCAGAGGAACAGTAGAGGTCGTCATCGGGAGGGAGAAGGGAGAGGCCGACTACGTCATCGGAAGGGGGAACGTCTCGGACGGCAGTTACTCCGTCGTGGCCAGCGTTCCGGCCAGCCTACGCCCCGGCAGCTACTGGCTGGTGGTCAGGTACGTTGGTTTCCCCTACACCGGCGACAGCGATCCGGTCGTTGAGGTTCTTCCGCCGCTAGAGATCAGACTCAACGCGACCTCCGACGTGGTTCCGGCAGGTCTCTTCAACCTCACGGGCTTCGGTCCGGACGGTGTCCCCATCGACGTCCTGGTGGACGGCAGGAAGGTTGCCTCGGTTGTTCCAGAGAACGGGACCTTCTCTGTGCCCCTGAACCTGACCCCCGGGGAGCACGAGTTCAAGTTCGTTCCTAAATCAGGAAACTTAAAAGCCGTCGAAAGGCTCCTGAGGGCTGTTAAGGTTGACCTGGACTTGAAGCCTTACTCCTCCGGCGGGAGGGACTACCTGAAGCTCCTGGGGCAGGTTGAGGGGATGGAGGACGGTCGGCTTGAGATCGATACCCCCTACGGGAGGTTCCCGGTTACCGTCAAAAACGGGCGGTTTGAGTTCGACCTGCCGGCTGAGTTCCCCCGGGGAGGATCGGGCTTCGACCTGCTTCCCATAAGGGTCTCCGCGGATGGAGCACCTCTCGGGGGAAAGACGGTGGTTCTGAGCTCTGGCAGGCTCGTTCCGAACGTCGACACCGTCATCAAAACTCCGGACAACAAGTTCCTCGTCTCAACTCCCGAGGGGGTCGAGGGTGACAAACTGAACCTCGACATAAAGGCCTTCGACCGCTCGGGGAAGCCTATCTCCGGGGAGCTGAACCTGAACCTGGGGGACAGGAAGGTAAAGGTCGACCTCAAAAAAGGAGGCGGAAAACTGGAGCTCCCGAAGACGAGCTTTAATTTCCCCGATTTAAACATGCCCTCCGTTGGCGGCAAGGCCCCATCCCTGAACTTTAACTTCCCCGACGTTAGCGGCCCCGATATTCACGTCTCGGGCTTCCACGCTTCGGTCGGGAAGGAGATCGCGTACATCCTCCTCGTCCCCCTCCTGGCTTTGGCAGTCGTGGCGATCGCCAGAAGCGGCCTTTCAGGTCCTTCGTGGAAGACTTCCCCGCTGGACCGCCTCAAAACCCTCGGGAGTCCGGATATAGAGCTCGAGAGGGACGTGTACCTGCCCGGGGAGCCGGTGAGGGTGATCCTCTCCCGGGAGGCAGACCTCTACGTGGACGGGAAGTTCGTTGGTCACGGGAAAGCGTTCTCCCTCAAACTCCCTGAAGGGATCCACATCCTAAGGGCCGGGAGGAGGGAGAGGGAGGTTTACGTTCTCAGGCCCAAGAACGCTGTTATGAAGCTCTACGAGGACTACTTCCTTCCTTTCGCGTCGTCCAAGGGCGTCCGCGTTGAGGACGCCACTCCCAAGGAAATAAAGGCAGCGCTCCTCTCCCTTGACGTTCCCGAGGGTCCACTCACCGAGGTCACGAGGATATTTGAGTTCGCCAAGTACGGGGACGTTGAGATCTCCAGGGAGGACTTTGAAGGGTTCGTCGAGTCCCTCAGGGCCATGGGGGTGGTGAAATGAGGTTCCGGTTCACAACTGGGCTCGTCGTCTTCCCGATCCTTGCTCTGGCTTCGGTATTTGCCTTTTCCCAGCCTCCCCTTGACCAGTACGCGCTCCTGAAGGAGTCTCTGGTCTACCTCTTCGTCCTGCTGTTCCTGGCCAGTCTGAGCGATGCATTCTCGGTTCCGGCCCTTCCGGGGGTTCTCCGGGGGCTGGGGATTGCCCTGTTCGTGTACTTCTACCCAAGCGGCTCCCCTTACAACCCAACGGGCTTCCACTTCCAGCCCGGGCTGGCGACCCTGATCTTCGGCTCGGCGTTGGCCAGGGCGGCATCTGAAACCCCCAGAAAGTTCGACCTTCTGGTTAGGGGAGTCGGCTTGTTCGTGGTCTTCTTCGGCCTGTCGGGCCTTTTGAAAGACCTCGGGGCCCCGGCATGGCTCTCGGGGATAGTTTTTTACCTCGGCTTCGCCCCGCTGATAGTCTACGTTATGGGCTTTGGAGAGGCCCTCGCCGGCGGCAGCTACATAGAGAAGAGGGCCAAGGGCCTAACGCTGGCCTTCGTTCTAGTGGCCCTCTACGTCTGGGGTAGGGACTACCTCAGGGTTCTCATACCCCAGTGGGCTTTCCTGATAGATTTGGCCCTCTTCCTAGTCGTTTCGGTAGTGGTGCTCCTCATAGTGGGGAGGTACTTCATGAGCAGCGACATAGAGCCCTTCCTCCTGGGCGAGTGGGAGAAGCACGAGGCGAGGATAAGGATAGCTGAAGATGAAACCCTGAGGGAGGCGAGGAAGCTTATAGAGGAGTTCGTCGTGAGGAAGAACAAGCTCCCCCTGCTGGCTTACCTTGCCTACTACGGCTCGAAGGTCTACGGAAGTCCCTCCTCCCTGGAGGAGCTCTTAAGGCCTTTGGTTGAGTACCGTGATACCCCCCGCTCCTCCCTCACCCCCGGCTGGCTGGTTAGGAAGTACGAAAGGGAGGACATGGAGAGGAGGATAAAGATCGTGGAGAAAATAATCGGGAGGTTGAAGGCATGAGCCAGGTTGCGTTTTCTGAGAACTCTGAGAAGCTAAAGACCTACTCGAAGATGGCAGATGTGGTTGTCAAGGAGATCTCGAAGGTCTATATAGGGAACGAGCCCGTAGTGAGGAAAGCCTTGGCCGCTTCGCTCGTGAACGGCAACGTCCTCTTCGAGGATCGCCCGGGCCTCGGAAAGACCCTCCTGGCGAAAGCCTTCGGAAAGGCCCTGGGGCTTGAGTACCGGCGCGTCCAGTTCACGCCGGATCTGCTGCCGAGCGACATCCTCGGAACCAAGGTGTGGCGCCAGAACATCGGGAAGTTCGAGCTCGTTAAGGGGCCTATCTTCACTAACGTTTTGCTGGCGGACGAGATAAACCGTGCCCCACCAAAGACTCAGGCGGCCCTCCTTGAGGCGATGGAGGAAAGGCAGGTGACGATAGAGGGCGAAACCCTAGCGTTGGAAAGGCCCTTCTTCGTAATGGCAACGCAGAACCCGATAGAGTACGAGGGAACCTACCCCCTTCCTGAGGCACAGCTCGACCGCTTCGCCCTCAGGATGAGCGTTGGTTATCCCAAGAGCCTCGACGACGAGATAGCCATTCTGGAGGCCAGGATAAGGTGGGCCAAGGACGATCCCACCGTTGATATGGAGCCGGTTATAGACCGCTCAACCTTCCTAGCTATGCAGGACTTCGTCGAGAACGCCATCTTCATCCACCGCGAGATACTGAGGTACATAGCGGAGATAGTGAGAACTGCTAGAGCCGACGAGAGGGTTGAGGCCGGCCCTAGTCCAAGGGGTGCCCTAACGCTCCTGAAGATAAGCAAGGCCAACGCGATGCTCGAGGGAAGGGACTTCGTAATTCCCGATGACGTTAAGATGTACGCGGTCGAGGCTTTGGCCCACAGGATGGTTCTTAAGCCAGAATACTCCTTCGAGGACGTTACCACCGAGGCGATAGTGGAAGAAGTGCTCAAGAGGGTGGAAGTCCCGAAGAGGTTCAGGCCGGGGGAGGAAGCTTGAGGCTCGCTAGATCGTTGTTCTACACCTCCGTTTCTCTAGCAATACTCGGTGCCCTCACTGGCGTAGCCGAGATAATATACCTCTCCCTGTTCCCCCTCTTTGCCCTTGCCATTGGGCTGGCCATAAGCCCGCCCTCTGGAATAAGCGTGGAGAGATCCCTGGGAAAGGGCCCCTATCGTCCGGGTGACGAGATCCCGGTGAGGATAAGGCTCAGGGTTGAAGGTGGGATGGGCTTTCTCCTCCTAAGGCAGCCCCTCCCGCCTGAGGTAGAACTAACCTCGGGTTCCAACGTCTGGGCGGTCTTTAAGGGCCCGAGGAAGCTCGAGAGGGAGTTTGAACTTAAAATCCGCGTTCCTAGAAGGGGCAGGTACACCCTGCCTTTGACCGAGGTCTACGTCGAGCCGCTCCTGAAGTTCGGAACGGGCGGTACTTTCCCGGCCGGAAACAACGTCACCGTAACCGTCCTCCCCCTGGTCAAGCCTCCGAGAAGGGTTAGGACCACTAACACGCGCTCCCAGATACCGATACCCCTTACGAGCTACTCCCTGACTGGGCCCATCTCTACGGATTTCAAGGAGATAAGGGAGTACAGGCCCGGCGATCCGGTTAAGTTCATAAACTGGAAGGCCAGCGCCAGGAAGGGCGATATTCTGGTCAACGAGTACGAGAGGGAAGGAAAGAAGACGGTCATGTTCTACGTCGACGCCAGAGCGGGGATGGCCGTTGGCAGCTTCATGGAGAACCCCCTGGAGTACGCCGTATCGCTCGTGGCATCTCTAGCTTATTACTTCCTGAGAAGGGGCTACAACGTCGGCCTCTACGTCGTCGGCAGGGGAGAGATGCTAATGCCCTCCACCGGCAACAGACAGCTCTACGCCATCGTCAAGAAGCTCATGGAGGTTGAGCTAAGTCAGGGGAGGGGGGAGAGCTTTAGCGACGCCTTCAAGAGGAGCGAGAGGGTTCTGATCCAGTACTCACCGCTCGTCGTCGTTGTCTCCAACCTGCTCCACTCCGGTGAGCTGGTTCAGGCGTTGAAGTCCATCATGAGGTACTACAAAGGCAGGCCTCCAGCGATAGTCTTCGACCTGTTCCCCTACTCGATGTTCGAAGGGAATGAAGTTGAGCTCGTAAGGCTCAGGAAGATGGGCGTTGAGAGCGAGCTCAGGGGTCTGGCTCACGTCTTTCAGTGGGACGTTAAGAGGACCGATGTCTCGTCTATACTAGCCAAAACCATCAGGATGGTGAGGTAAGATGATCAAGGTTACCGCCTACTCCCTCAAGGCTCTCCTGGTCGTTCCCCTCATCTTCGGTTTAGTCGATGCCCTTTTAGCCGTTCCCGGCGCCTCGTCTCTGGTGGGGTCATACGTGCCCTTCGTTTCTCCGAGGCTCCTGTTCCTGGCGGTTTTTGGGGCCCTGTTGGTCTCTGCCTCGGTCATGGGTAGGACGGCCAGGATAATCAAGTTCCTGTCCTGGGTCTACGTACTTCCCCCGATCCTTGTCCTCGGCGTCTTCAACAGGGTTATGAACGCATTTGGCGTTGAGTTTCACCCCTGGGACCTCAACCTCTCCTACCTCGTCTACTTCGTCATCGCCCTCCCCCTCGCCCACCTCTTGGATGACACGGTTGAGAGGGCTAAGAGGTTTGAGGAGTGGGGGGTTGAGGGCTACGATCCGGCACTTCACGGAGTTCTGGGTTCTCTCGTCCTTGTACTCCTCTCGGCCGGTCTCCTGACCCTCGTCTATTACAGGGAGGCTAACCTTTCTCTCTCCCTTCCCCCTTACTCCCTCATGCTGGTGGTCTTCGTTCTCGGCCTCTCCGCCCTGATAGGATTCCTCCCAGAGGGCGCTAGGAGGACGGTGGCCTTCGTCAAGGTAAAGGCTACCCTTGGACCGGCCTACGATGTCTCCGTGATCAGGGGTGGTGATGGCCTGACCATTGAGGTCAGGGACTACGGGACGAGGCAGGAGAGGGAGCTGACGTACTCCTTTGAGATCGAGGGCAAGCCGCCCCAGTCGATTCTCCTGGATCTGGGGGAGACCTCTAGGAGGATAAGGAAGTCGGGCGAGACCGTCGTCGACGGGGTTAGGTACGTGGTTTACTCCAACGTGCCCGTTGAGAAGGTCTAGGAGATCTAACGGAGAAGAGGGACTAGCAATCCTCCGATACTTCCCAAAGGTGTGGAAGGCTAAGACGAAGGCGTTAAATACTCCCAATCCGAATTCCCCTTGATGCCCATGTTCAAGTGGAGCGAGTACGATAGGTGGATGAGGCAGGCGGAGAAGACCCTTCGCTCCGCCCTCAGGGATCTGGAAGGGGAGGACTATGAGTGGGCGAGCTTCAAGGCCCAGCAGGCGGCGGAGTTAGCGGTTAAAGCCCTACTTCGGGGAATGGGCTTCGCTCCCATCGGCCACTCCATAACGAGACTTCTCAGAAACCTGCGGGATGAAGGCGTTGAGGTTCCAAGGGAGCTGTTCCACAGGGCGATGGAGCTCGACAGGAACTACATAGCGCCCCGTTATCCCGATGCCTATCCGGAGGGGTCCCCCTTCGAGTACTACTCGGAGGACGTGGCCCGGGAGATGATTGATTATGCGGAGGAAGTCCTCAACTTCGTCAAAAGGACGGCAGAGCGTCTCGCCTGAGATTGAGAGTTTTGTGGGGAGGATAGTTGACTACTTCAACGGTGACGTCACTATTATTCTCTTCGGCTCTAGGGCGAGGGGCGACTACAACCGGGCGAGCGACTACGACCTGATAGTGATTTCCAGGAAATTAACCGGAAACTTCCTCACGCGGACGAAGCCGCTTTACGAGCTCAACGAGGACCTCCTGCCCGTTGATATACTTGCCTACACCCCGGTGGAGTTCCTTAAGGCGCTGGAAAACCTCTCTCCCTCAGCTCTCGATGCCATGAGGGAGGGAATAGTCCTCCATGACAGCGGCTTCTATGAGGTCGCCAGGAGGCACTTCGAGGGGCTAAAGCGGAGGGGAATGCGGAAGGAGAAATACTGGGTTATGAGAGCTTAGCCCAATCTTCATCAAGCCCAAAGAGTTCAAAAGAAGAAACGAGGGCTTCATTAAAACGGTAATGAGCGAAGGAAAGCCCCTCTACTCCTCCACTTCAACCCCGTAAACCTTTCTCGGGTTCTCCACGTGAATCTTGTAGACGTCCTCCTCCGTGAAGATGCCATTCTGCAGGAAAGCCTTCGTCCTCTTTGGAACAGTCTTCGGTCCTAAAACGGCTCCGGGCCTTCTCCTGTCGTCTATGTAATCCGTTTCCATCATGAACCTGTTTCCCTGCTCTATCGCGGCCCTTATGTTCTCCCTGCTGGCTATTATGCTCGGGAAGACGCCGACCTCTTCGGCCACCTTAACCAGCGGCGGCGAGAAGTGCTTGACGACCTTGTAGGGCTTTATGCCGACCTCCTTAACGTATTCCCCGAGTTCTCTGAACTTCTCCTCGTCGAAGCTCTCGGTATGGAGCTGGACGGCGCAGTCGGATTCTTTTGCCAGAGCCATCCCGTACTTCATCAGCTCGATGCTGGCGTTCCAGATCTCATCGCTCACCTCGTAGTGCGGCCTGCCTATCTCGCCTATGCCTATCACCTTCCCCTCGAGGCAGAGCTTCTGCGCGTATTCCAAAGCCTTCATAACCTCATTTTTGGCGTATTCAAGGCCCTTCTCTCTAGCGAGATAGTCAAACTCGGCCGGGTGGACGCCAACGACGGCGTAGGCCTTCACCGGCGTCTCCCTGTTTATCCTCTCAACGAGCTCGATGTGAAAGTCCATCGCCTCCATGAAGTCCTCTGCTTTCAATCCCGGAAAGCCGTAGTCGTGGGCCGTTTTGTAGACGACTACCAGATGGGTTCCTCCCGCTCTGTGGAACTCCTTCACCGCCTCGAGGAAGAGCCCATGATATGGATCAACGTGGAAGTGGTCGTCCCAGATTATCATGCCATCACCTCACGACTGGTAGACCTCGATTTCCTCTCCAGCCTTTGCCTCTACCTCACCCTCAAGGATGAGCGCAACTCTATCCCCGGGAGCCGCAAACTCGACCTTCCGGTGCTCCTTCTCGATGCGGTAGACGAGGGCGGCCCTCTTTCCGGCCTTTACCTTGTAGGCGGGGTAAACAACCCCCTCGAGAACCTCCCCTATTAGCACCTGCCTTCCCATAACCCGGAGGATTTTGCTCACCCTGAAACGCCCCACCGGACTTCTGGAGACGACCTCTATGGTCTCTTTCTCGGGGACTTTCCTTCTGAGGAAACCTAGGAACTTCATTCTTTCTCCCCCGCGATTCCTTTGGCCCACTCTATCACGTCTTTTGGAGAGAGGACGGTCCTGTTTACCCCGTACACAAGGGTGAAGACGGATTTTCTAAACCTTACCCAGATGTAGCCCTCCACGTCCTTGAGGTAGACAACGGACGTGGCTATATCCTCGAGGAGGGGAAGGGGATCCAGCTCGAGGCCCCTGAGGATTGGAACCTCGACTATGTAGACGTTGAACCTGTCGTCGAGCCCGAGGTTGGCCTTTATCGCGCTGACGAGGTTGTAGATTGAGCCGAAGTCCCGCTGGAAAGCCAGATACCTCTCGAGGCCAAGGCTGATGTGGAGCACCTTCCCTTTCTCTTTGTTGAGGATGGAATCGACCTTCTTGGTGTAGACCGCGGGATCCTCGGAGGGGTCGATCTTCCTCACCACGTTCCCGCACTCCTCGGAGCCGCCGATCTTTATCACGTCTATTGAATCGACGTCAACGTCGAGGCCCATCATCCTCAGGTGTTTTATGTAGATGCTCAGAACGTCCAGGACGTCCTCGACTATAACCTTCAGACCCTTCCTCTTCGCGTACTGGATTAGGGTGTAGAGCGCCAGCTCCACTCCAATAGTGGACTCGTTCTCGATGAGGGTCATCCCGCCGGGCCTTATTCTGTCGAGGATGTTGCCGACGTCGGCGAGGACTTCCTGGGGTACCTCAAGCTCTTCCAACGACCTCACCCCCAACGTCTACGATCGTGGTCCTGCCCATGTTGTCGAGCAGGGGGCTCTTCAGTATCCTTATCTTGACCCCCGTTGGCATGGGCTCCATGTCCATTATGGTTGTCGCCACCCTCTCTAGCTCGTGGAGTATTCCGGGCCTTATGCCACGGAGGAGGCCCCTATTTATCAGGTAGAAGGCCCTCCGTCTTGTGTTCCCAACGAACTTCTGCATCGTCAGGATTATCGAGTAGGAATCCGTCACGCTCCCCGACAGCAGAAACAGGTGCTCGACACCAACGGCCAGGTTTATGAAGGGCTTGTCCTGCACCTTGGCCAGCAGGGGTTTCAGCGCCCTCTCGTACTCCCTGATGTACACCCTTGGATCAGGGTGGAATCGCACCGTCGCCAGAACGTTTCCCACCCTTTTCTTTCCTCCTGTCTTAACGACTGGGACGTCCCGGAGGTCGATCTCCACCCCGAGCTTCTCGAGGTGAGTCTTGAGTGTATGGAGCGTGTCGAAGTTGTCGTCGATCAGGAGGGGTATGTCCGTTGAGCGGGAGTAGTCCACGAAGAACTTCAGGGTGAAGTCGGGCACGTAGGATGGGACGTACTCCAGGAGCACGGTCTCTCCGGGAAGAACACTTCCTACGATGTCCCCTGCGTTTTTCCAGCCCATATTCTCACCTTCTGCTGTTTTTCTTTCCCAGGATATAAACGTTTTGTGGAACCGATGCCCAGGTTAGGGGTGGCAGAACGTTCCGACTTCGCATTCATCGGAGCGTGAAGTGAAAATGGAAGCGCTTGGCCAGCTCACTGGTCCATAGCCCTGAACAGCTCCTCTAGGAATAGTTCAACGTCCTCCATTGTGTTGTAGAGGTGCGGCGAGACCCTTATCCCGTAGTGGCCGAGAACGCCGCGGTGGCTTACGGCTATTCCCCTCTCGGAGAGCCTTCTGTATACTTCTTCCTCCCCTTCGTAGCTCAGGCCGGTTTTTACGGTCACTATCGCGGAGTTTCCGCCGAAGGCCCCAAGCCCCGCACTCAGAACCTCGTCCCTTATCCGCTCTGCGAGCTTCAGGTTGTGGCGCTCTATCTTCTCTATCCCAATCCCGTTTATCAGCTCCAGCGAGGCCCTGAAGGCTGCGGCGATAAGATAAGGCGGCCCGCCGCCGAAGGCAAGCCTCTTCAGGCCCCTCTTTGGCCTGAGCTCTCCCCAGGGGTCTTTATCCGGCAGCCCCCACCAGCTTCCCCAGTCTCCAGTTGGAGGCTCCATGTTGAGAAGGCCGGTTATCGGCTTCGCCTTCTCCAAGAACTCGTCCGAGGCGTAGATCAGGCCTGCACCTGTGTCCGGGCTCAGGAGCCACTTCTCACCGCCGGCTGCGAGAGCGTCTACCCCCTCTTTCTCCGGGTAGAGCCTTAGGGAGCCGAGGTGCTGGACTGCATCAACTATGAGCCACGCCCCGTGTTCGTGGGCAGCTCTGGAAAGCTCCCGCAGGTTGATTCTCTCGCCGGTGACCCAGTTGACGGAGCTTAGAACTACGGCAAGGGTGTTGTCGTCTATAGACCTTTCAATCTCCTCCAGAGGGTGGAGGCCGTTTTCGTTCTTCACCACCCTGAGTTCGAGGCCAAACCTCTCGGCGTAGCTCTTCAGGAGCGCTGGTAAGGTTGGGAACTCGGTGTCGAGCGAGACTAGGTTCTGTCCCTTCCGCGGCTCCATTGAGAATAGCAGCCTCCTCAGCCCCTCTGTGGTCTGGATCGAGAGGCTCACGTTCTCCACATCAACCCTCATGAGCTTCGCCGCCTCCCTGAGCGTTGGTTCGAGGAAAGTCGGGTTCATGTAGTCCACCGAATTGACCTCGCCCTCGAACCCGATGACGTCCGTTAGAAGCTCGTTGACCCTCTGGAGGGCACTCCCCGGCATGAGGCCGAGGCTGGCGGTGTTCAGGTATGCCCTGAACCTTCCCAGGGCTGGAAACAGGCTTCTCCTCATTGGAATCCCCTGAGTAACTGGAGCTTCCCCCCTTAAAGAATTTAGGAAAGAAGAGAGGGATCGTGATCAGATAACCGCCGGAATCCCGGGAACCCTCGGGAAGGGCTGAACTTCCGCTATGTGCTTCGCCCCGACCATGTAACGAACTAAGCGCTCGACGCCGATTCCCGCTCCCGCGCTGGGTCTCAACAGGCCAGCCTTTGCCACCTCCAGATACGGTCTGAATGCATCGAGGCTTATTCCTGCCCTCCTCATTTTCCTAACTATCACCTCGTACTCCCACTCCCTCTCTCCGCCGCTGGAAACCTCGCCGTAGCCTTCCGGAAGATAGAGGTCGTAGTTCCTGAAGTGGCCAGGCCTCTCGGGGTCTTCCCTGTCGTAGAACTCCCTCTCGATGTCCGTTATCCAGAAAGGTTCATCCATGAGTCTGCTGGCCTCTTCCTCGCTTCCGAATTCCTCCTTTATCTCCTCCAGCGTGAAGCGCTTGAAGGGCGGTCTTACCTTGGGCACCTCCCTTTCGAGCCCCCAGCTCCTCGCCTCCCTGAAGAGACCGCTGATGAGCCCCTCAATGAGGCCCATAACGTCGTCCATGCTCGCGCCGGCGATCTCGAAGTCGAGCTGGGTGAACTCGTAGGCGTGCCTTCCGTCGTCGGCACTCCTCCCCTCCAGCCTTATGTTGGGAGAGAGGACGAAGAGCCTGTCTATCCCCATCGCGATTGCCATCTGCTTGTGGAGTATCATGCTGTGGGTCAGTCTGAGCCTTTCCCCGTAGACCTCGACCTCGGGCGGCTTCAGGGCATCCTCCGCCGCTGGATCCGGCCACAGGGGGTCGGTTATCGAGCTGAGCATCACTGGGAGCATCCACTTGAAGCCCCTGCCCACCATGTATCTCGTCATATAGTCAATGACCCTCGTCTGAACTTCCATTACTGGTTCAATTTTCCTGGTCACGATTTGGAGAGCGTTCATGTCAATCACCTGATTATTGTCACGGGGCTTCCCCTTTATGGCTCTTGTGCAAAGAAATTTGGATTTTGGACAAAATATGACATTTAAAAAGTGTATTTCTTGAATAAATGACTAAATTTTGGATGCAGGTTGACGTTTATCGTCTCCTCAAATCGATAGCGTTATAACGCCCGCCGAGAACCTTATACGGTGGTAAAAAGTGGGGGTCTACATATTCACGCCGGAGGATCTAGTCCGCTACGGCTCCGCTACCGAGGAGCAGCTTGAGGTTCTGAAGGGGGAGATCCTGAACAGGAAGGACGTTCTCGTCGTTGGCTCAAGCCGCTCCGGAAAGACGAAGCTCGTCGAGGCTTTGATGCACTTCATCCCCGACGACTGGAAGGTGGCCGTTGTTACTGCCTACGGCGAGTTCAAACCCTTTAAGCCCAACGTGGTCGTCATAGACACCCAGTTCGACAGCCAACCGCTTGAGAAGCGCACCTCCGATGTTATAGCCAAGATACGGCAGATAAACCCGGACTACGTCGTCATCGACACGCTCCACACGATAGACGTCGCCAGGGTCTTCCGGGAGCTCATAGACGACTACGCCTTCATAGTGACCTCCCTCGCGCTCACCGACGACATAAAGGACGAGGTGAAGCACTGGCTCAGGATAAGCGGGGAGACCTTCGACAAGTTCGACGTGGTCGTCGAGCTCAAGAGGGAGTGGAGAACCGGGAAGAAGAGCATAAACAGGATATACCGCGTCAGGGACGGCGAGCTTGAGGCAATGGGGTGATTATTTTTTCCTGTCTCTTCTCGCTCTTCTAGATCTGACGAGCCTCCAGCTCAAGTATAGGATCCCGTTAAAGGCAAGGGTCGCTAGGACAGCTATGGTGAGCGAGTTAACCGTTATCCCCGCCATGCTGTACTGGGTTCTCCTGAACATCCCGAGAAAAACGTAGTCTTCGGGGGTCATGTGCTTCATCCTCAGCTCGGTCTTCACGGTTCCGTTTTCAGACTGGAGTGAGAGCATGTGGTTCCAGGTGATCACGTAGACCCTGATGTGGGTCCCGTTCTCGGCGCAGTTTGGAACCGTTACGTTCCTCTCGATCCAGAGGCATTTTCCGCTGGGGAGCAGTTTTCCGTGAACGTCAACGTGGCCCTTCGTCTGGAAGTAGAACGTCCCGTCGCTGGGGTTCACCTTAACGACCTCTATGTCCTGGGTTGCCCCGCTGTAGACAAGCCCCCTGAAAAAGCGGTAGAGCTTGTCTATAACCGAGTTGCTGAAGTACTCGTCCTCCCAAACTATGTAGTACTGGATCGTTCCGTCGTAATCGACCATGTAGAGTATCCCCTGGGGCATATCGTTGGGCTTGGCGTAGACTATCGGGGTGTACCTATCGACCTTCTCGCCCTGCCCCGGCAGGTAGCCCTCGAGGGAATAGCCGCTGGAGGCGAGGCCAACGAACCAGAAGACGAGAAGGTTCAGGAGGAGCCACGTCGCCACTAAAGCTGCCTTCTTCTTTGATGCCATCTCTCTCACTAAAAAGTGGTAAGGGAAGCATCAGCCCTTAAGCTTTTCTATAACTTCCCTGAGGTTGGCGAGCATGTCTTCAATGTCCTCGAAGGTCATGTAGCCCATGTTCCCAATCCTGAAGGTCTTCTCAGCCACGCTCCCGTAGCCCTTGGCCAGCTCGAAGCCGCGCTCGCGCATGGCGTTGTAGACGTCGACGCCCTTCATCCCCTCTGGGACGACGACGGCCGTAATCGTTGGGCTCTCGTAGCCGGGCTCGGCCAGAATTCCGAGGCCCATCTCCTTGACACCCTCGCGTATGGTCTCGCTCCTCTTCCTGTACATGCCGAGCCATTCCTTCTTCCCGCCCATCTTCTCGATTATCCTCAGAACGACGTTGAGGCCGAATATCTGTGGGAGCGGCGGGGTTGAGGGAGTTCCCTTTTTCTTCTCGTTGAACTTCTTGTAGAGCGGAAGGTCGAAGTACCAGCCGCGCTCGGGCATCTTCTCGGCTATCTCAAAGACGCGCTCGCTGATGGCAGCAACTGCCAATCCCGGTGGAACACCAAAGGCCTTCTGGCTGCTCGCGAAGACCAAATCAATGCCCCACTCGTCGAACTTTATGTCGGCACCGCCCATGGCAGAGACGGCATCGACGAAGAGGAGCTTGTCGTGCTCGTGGACGACCTTTGCAAGCTCTGGGAGCGGGTTGAGAACGCCGGTTGAGGTCTCGTTGTAGGTTATGGTAACGGCGTGGACGTCCGGGTTCTTCCTCAAAGCCTCGTCGAGCTCCTCCGGCTTTACGGCGTATCCGGGCTCCTTCTCAAGGACAACGGCCTCCCTTCCGTTGGCCCTGACGACGTCGGCGAAGCGCTTTCCGAAGGCACCTATGACCGTAACCAGAACCTTTCCGCCGCGCGGGACGGTGTTTCTAACCGCGGCCTCCATGAAGCCGGTTCCAGAGCTCGGGAAGAGGATTACCTCGCCCTTATCGGCCTCGAGAAAAGCTTTGAGCCTGTTGAGTGTGTCGACGTGAACCTCCTTGGCCTCAGCCGAGCGGTGGCTGAACATCTGGACGCTCATTATCGCAAGAACCTCTGGGAAGCAGGCGACCGGGCCGGCAGTGAAGAGCTTGTACTTCGGCTTGACGAGCTCGTAAACCTCCCTATAAGCGTCCTCGTACTGCATGTCGAACCTCAGCTCCATCAACATCACCTCGGCGGGAGTTGCGGCGGGATCTATAAAAGGGTTCTCTTAGGCTAAGGGGTCGGTTTTTGAAGCTTTTTCCTTCCTGATGCCCAATAAATGAAAAGTTTTCAGTCCGACCGATACTTTTTAAAACTCCGCACTAACGTTCAGAGGGTGGTCTAATGGAGCGCTCCAGACTGGCTGGAATAGTCCTTCTCGTAATCTCTGCCTTCACCGGCACGATAGCCTTCCGCCTCGCCACTCCCGCGATAGCGTTCTACACCCGTGACATCCTCAAGGCGAGCATGCTGTCCGTTTCAATCGTCTCGATGTCCTTCGTCCTCGCGAGGGCCTTTTCCTCGGTTCTGGGGGGCCTGATGCTTGAGAGGGGTAAAAAGCTCGTCTACATCGGTGCTCTGGCGATGATGGGAAACGCCCTCGCGGTGCAGCTATATCCATTGACTTCTACGTGGGTTCAGGTGGCTGGAATAAAGCTCCTCAACGGCTTTCTAAATGGACTGAGCTGGCCGATGGCCCAGTTCGTCATAGCCGTGGCCACGCCGAAGGAGATAAGGGCGAGGGTCACGGCGATATACTTCTTCTTCGGTAGCATAGCCTCGCTCCTTGGAAACTACGTCTACGCTTACACCGCCGGCTGGGGCCTTTCGGGTCAGATGTGGATATCCTCGGCTTTCTTCCTCCTCACGGGCCTGATAATGGTGGCGAGCTACGTCCTCCTCTATGGGAGGATAACGCCCAAGAGGAAGAAAACCCCCAACGGCGAAAAGCCGAGCCTCGATCCAAAACGCGTCCTCATAATCGCCTCTCTCATGGCAGTCATAGTCGCCTTCACCTCGGGCGAGATAACCTACGTCTACGTGTCTGAGGCTCTCGGGCTGGACAAAGCGACCACCGCCACACTGATAGGCTGGGCCGGCTTTCTGGCAGCTCTGCTGAGCTACTTCGCCTCGTGGCTCGCAGACGTCAGGAGCGAGGGGAGGACCGTTGCCCTGACCGCTCTTTTGGCTGCCGTTTCCCCGCTCCTTGCCGCGGTGAAGACCGCCCCGACGGTGTTCCTCGGGATATTCTTGGCCCTCTTCGCCTTTCAGAGCTTCAGGCCAATTTCGAGGAAAGTCCTCGCTTCCTACCACCGCTCCTCCCTGGCCATAGGCGGAGTGAACGGCGTCCAGAACCTGTCCACGTTCCTTGGGGGGATGCTCTTTGGCTTCGCCTACTCGCTGGGAGAGGTTCACGTGACGGTTACCCTCAACCTAGCCCTGCTGACCTTCACCCCAGTCTCCCTCCTGCTCCTCTGGGAGACCGCTAAGCTTAAGGGTAGGGTGAAGTAAGGCCCACTGTGGGGACGCTCCAAAACTTTTATAAAAGCGAGGGCAAGCTAAGTTTAGGCTTAGCTTACGCTCATTTGGAGGTGAGATTATGGGACTAAGGCCAGCCAAGATTGATAGGGACGTTGATAAGCCCGCTTACACGAGAAGGGAGTACATACGCGGTGCCCCGGGACCGAAGATAACGATATTCGACATGGGCAACCTCTCCGCCGAGTTCCAGTACGAGGTCAGCCTTCACGCCGAGCAGGCCATGCAGATAAGGCAGAACGCCCTCGAGGCGATTCGTATACAGGTCAACAGGTACCTCCAGAAGAACGTCGGTAGGAGCAACTACCACTTCAAGATCAGGGTCTACCCGTTCCAGGTCCTCAGGGAGAACCCGATGGCAACTGGAAGGAAGGCAGACCGTTACGGAAACGGTATGCGCAGACCCTTCGGAAAGCCCATCGGACTTGCCGCGAGGGTTAAGAAGGATCAGAAGATCATCACCGTCTGGGTCAACGAGAACCACCTTAAGTTCGCCCTCGGTGCGATGCACAGGGCCAAGATGAAGCTTCCCTACTCAGCCTACTACAGGATCTACGACAAGGAAGGCAACGACGTTACGACAAAGGTTCTCTCCACCATGAAGCGCTGATTTCGCGAGCCCTTTGGGCTCTCTCACTACCTTTTGTGCGTTTCTCACGTGACCTTTGGTTGCCCTCTTGTCGTATACTCATAATGATTATTAACGATGCCGTCCTATTCTCGCTGGTGGGAAGATGGTAAGCTCTCACTTCATGAGGGTACTCCGCAAGATCGGCGTTCCCGAGGACAGGCTTCTCGTTCTGGAGGGGAAGGGGGGAATCGTTGAAGACGAGTTCGAGGGCGTCAGGTACGTCCGCTTCCGCGATTCCGCCAAGGGCTTCCGCAGGGGGACGGTGGTCTTCGAGAACGGAGAAGCCGTCATCGGCTTTCCCCACATAAAGCGCGTCGTCCAGCTGGAGAACGGGATAAAGAGGGTCTTCAAAAACAAGCCCTTCTACGTCGAGGAGAAGGTGGACGGCTACAATGTCCGCGTCGTTAAGGTCGGGGATAAGGTCCTCGCCCTCACCCGCGGCGGCTTCGTCTGCCCCTTCACGACCGAGAGGATAGGGGACTTCTTGGACTTCGAGTTCTTCAGGGACTACCCCAACCTAGTCCTGGCGGGGGAGATGGCCGGGCCGGAGAGCCCCTACATAGTCGAGGGACCGCCCTACGTGAAGGAGGACATCCGGTTCTTCCTCTTCGATATCCAGGAGAAGGGAACCGGAAAGAGCCTGCCTGTGGAGGAGCGTTATAAACTGGCTGAAGAGTATGGAATTCCGCAGGTTAAGCGCTTCGGCCTCTTCGACCGCTCCCGTCTGGACGACCTCTACGACCTCGTAGAAAAGCTCAGCGAGGAGAGAAGAGAGGGGGTTGTCATGAAGACCCCCGACATGAAGAGGATAGCGAAGTACGTGACACCCTACGCCAACATCAACGACATCAGGATCGGCTCGCACGTCTTCTTCGACCTTCCCCACGGCTACTTCATGGGGAGGATAAAGAGGCTCGCCTTCTATCTCGCTGAAAAGCACGTTAAGGGTGAGGAATTCGACGAGTACGCCAAGGCCCTCGGAAAGGCCCTGCTGAGGCCCTTCGTCGAGAGCATCCACGAAGTGGCGCACGGCGGTGAGGTCGAGGAGGTCTTCACGGTGAGGGTGAAGAACATAAGCACCGCCCATAAAATGGTGACCCACTTCGAGAGGCTCGGCGTGAAAATCCACATCGAGGACATCGAAGACCTCAAGAACGGCTACTGGAGGATAACCTTCAAGCGGGTTTACCCGGACGCGACGAGGGAAATGCGGGAGCTTTGGAACGGGCTGGCGTTCGTGGATTGAGGTTTCTCTCGCTTTGTTTTTGAGGTATGAGCTTTCTTTTAAATTCGCTGGGAATGATAATCGCCATTATGATAACCGCGGTTATCACTCGTTGGCCGTTTGAAGACTTCGAAAGGCTTATAAGTCCAAAAACCTACTCACGAGTATGATACTCACGAGTAAGTTCGTTGACAGAAAGGCGGAGCTAAACTTCCTCAGGGAGAGATATCGCTCGGGAAGGGCCGAGCTGATAATCCTCTACGGGCGGAGGAGGATTGGGAAGACGTATCTCCTGCGAAAGTTCCTTGAAGAAGTCGGAGGGGTTTACCTTTTGGCTGAAGAGAACGAGACAAACCTTGAGGACTTCTCGTTGAGGCTGGCAGATTACTTCAACGACCCCTTCCTGAGGGAGAACCCGATGCGAAGCTGGGGGGCCTTCTTCACTTATCTGGCTGGAAAGACCTCCGATAGGCTCGTGGTTGTGATTGACGAGGTTCAGTATCTAGCCAAAGCCGACAAGGGTTTTCTAAGCACGCTCCAGAAGTACTGGGACCTGCACCTGTCCAACACGAGGATAATGCTGATCCTCTGTGGTTCGCTCGTTTCGTTCATGGAGGGGATTCTCTCGGCGAAGTCGCCGATATACGGCAGAAGGACTGGAGCCTGGAAGGTAAATGAGATAGGCTTCTTCGACCTGCTCGAATTCCATCCAATTGGCCTAAAGACTGCTGTTAATGTCTATGCGATCTTCGGCGGAGTTCCCCAGTACTGGGTAGACTATAACCCGGAGAAAGACTTCTGGGACAACATTAGAACACTAATCCTCTCGAAGGGGGCGAAGTACTACGACGAGCCCAAATACCTCCTTAAGGAAGAACTCAGGGACGTTTCGAGGTACTTCTCGATTCTTCGTGCCATAGCGCTCGGCTACACGCGCTTTGGCCAGATAGCGGATAAAGCCAGGATAGAGACCAAGAGCCTCGGCAAGTACCTCAACGTTCTGGAGGAGATGGGCTACATCAGTGAGGAGAGGCCAGTCGTGGGAAAGGGGCGAACGGTTTACAGGATAAACGATAACCTCTTCAACTTCTGGTTCCGTTTCGTCTTCCCAAGGCGGGACGAGATAGAGATGGGCTTCGACGTGGTGAAGGAGATAAAGGGCGAGTTCAACGACTACCTGGGCTTTGTCTTTGAGGATATAGCCAGACAGTTTCTGGTTGAGCTCAACAGGGCAGGAAAACTTCCGTTTCGCTTCACAAAAATCGGTCGCTGGTGGCATAAGAACGAGGAGATTGATTTGGTTGCGTTGAACGAGCGGGAGAAAAAAGCCCTCTTTGTCGAGGTGAAGTGGAAAAGCCTTAGCGAGAGGGAAGCGAGGGGAATCCTTAAGGACCTGGAGAGGAAAGCTGAATTGGTTGGATTGGAAGGCTGGGAGAAGTTTTACGGGCTGGTGGCGAAGAGTATTGGGGAAAAAGCGAGGTTAAGGGAGGAGGGCTATTACGTCTGGGATTTGAGGGATTTCGATAAATTAATGTAAGGTTAGCATGAAATTATTGCATTGGGTTTGTCCATTGCTTTTACATCGTATAAAATGAGTGTGGAGGTGTGATAGTTGGTAGTGGGGCTAGTTAGAAAGGATAAAGTCAAGAAGGTGGTAAGAAAGTTCCCAAGAAAAGAGGTTGAGATAGAGAGAGCTTTGTACGGGAAAGTACATCCAAGAGTAACACTCTACCACCCCAGAGCGCAGCGAATCATCAAAGATTCGATCTTCATGGATCCAACCCTCTTAAACCTGGCTCTTGAACACACACTACTAAATTCACATCGGAAGTGTTAGAATCAGGAGATCTAAAGAAGTACGTCGCGCCGTCGGCACAAGATGCCCTGAAATACCACCTCCTGTTTCAATTAGCGATGTTGAAGATAATCAAGGAGCACGAGGACGCGTTCAGGCTTGCCCGCATAGATGCATATAAACTGGGCGAGGTATCTAAAAAGGCGATTAAGAAACACGCAACAGTAGAAGACATCTACGCAGCAAGTTTAGGTGCGGTGGAAAGCGGGATCGCTCCGGACGCCCTAGAAGAGGCGTACTTGGTCAAACCATTCAACGAGTTCGCCGCAGACGACAATATCCCAAAGATTGCGGAAACACTGGTGAATGAGCTAGCGAAAGTAGGCATTCACGTTGATAGAAAAAGAGTAGAGGAAGCATTTAGAAGAGCAAAACCGGTCGTAGAAAGCCTCGTAAAGGAAGCGTATATGAACCCCACCCATGAAATCATCAGCAGCACGATCGACGAACACCAATACATTATAAAGGGAATAGAAACGAACAAAGAGTTCCGTCAGTTCTTGGCGGAGATCAGCGGGAAGAAGATAGAGAAGAAACCCCCCGCCAAGTTCAAGCAGGTTCAGAAGCAGATGGAGGCAGAGCCGAGGACGAAAAGTTTGCCCGAGGATGCTAAACTCGAAGTCCTCTCTATCCTCCAAGCTTTAGAGTTCGCCGACTACTCTGAGAGCGCCAAGGAAAAAGCCCTTGAAAAACTAACCCCGATGCTCGAAGAGCTTTCAAGGAAGAGCTCACAGCTGAGAACCTCCAGAAAATCGGCCTCGTTGCCTTCGCGGTCGAGATCATAAAGCGGGGAGAGTTCCGCAGGATAGAGGAGATAAAGAAGCTCTGAGGGGCTTTAGAGCTCCCTGAAGGCCTCCCAAATTTTTGTCTGGAATTTCGGACTGTTTTTGGGAGGTCAATCAACTTGCACCCCTACAAGTTACTTGTACCCCCGCAAGTTGGGCATCTTTCCGGTTGGGCACAAGCATCTTTGCACAGGCATGGGGGATAAAACTTGTAAGCATACCGTCTAAAGGATGACCCTTCCTAAAATTAGCACATCAATATCGCATACAAATTTTCCACCATCCGTTAAGGACGCTTGGATGATAGTGAAAGCGGCACTTGCGTAAGCAAGGGCCGATTGGGGGGAGTGGGGCGTTAGCCCCCCAGCAACCTTTGCTTGCGCAAAGGTTGACCAAATGGTTTTGACTCCATTTAATTGTCTTGGAGCAGTTCGTACGTGCTTTGTAGGAGAGGGCGTTTTAGTGGGCTTTTTCGAGTAAGATGGCCGATATCTACCGGGTTTATCTCCTTCGCGCCCTTCGGGCGCTATGGAAAGTAAACCCCATTTAAAAAGTCAGTTTGAGTGTGAAAGACATTGGAAGTAAAGCGCGTGAAAAGCACGTGCAAACTTTGATGAAACTTTGCGAAGGCAAAGTTTCTTTCCGTGGGGGAAGCCCCACTTCGGGGGTTTGAGAGCACAGAGAGATAAGGGGGCGGAGCCCCCTTGTCTTTCGTTTGCAAAAAAGTTGCATACCTTCCAGACCAAAAAAGGGTTGCAGCCTTCGAAAGCCTTTTAAATACTCTCCATAGACCCCAGTTCAGCGTTGAAGTGATCATAGCGAAGGATGACGGAAAAATGGCCTGGCACGTCTTCATTCCGGATTCGCTCCTCGAAGAGAGCGACGACCCGAAGATCAGAACCTACAAAGTCGGGCAGATAGCCAGGGCCTGTGCAATCTTCGGCGTCGAGCACGTCTGGATCTACAGGGCCGGCGGCAGGGACGGCAGGTTCATCAAAACCATCCTCGAATACGCGGAAACGCCCCAGTACCTCCGCAAAAGGCTGTTCCCGCTGATGCCGGAGCTCAAGTACGTCGGCGTCATCCCGCCGCTCAGAACGCCGCACCACAAGCTCAAGGGAAAGCCAAAGGTCGGCGAGATCCGCGAGGGCTTCGCCTTCAGGAAGGGGCGCAGGGTCTACGCGGACATCGGCCTCGACGACCTCGCGATGGTCGAGGGGGACGTCGAAGGGCGCGCAACGTTCAGGATCGTCTCGGTAAGGCCGCTCAGAGTGATACCATCGAAGCCGGAAGAATACTGGGGATACAGGGTTCACCTGACGAGGAAGTCACTGGCGAAAACACTTAAAAAGGCCAGGCTGGATCTGGTCATCGCGACCTCGCGCAGGGGTCGCGACATCCGAGAGGTGAAGCTTCCCCCGCTGGGGGGGGAGGTCGGATTCGTCTTCGGCTCACCGAGGAAGGGCGTGATAGAACTCCTCGGCGAGGAGGATTATAACTTTGATCTAATCCTCAACACGGTTCCAAATCAGCGGACAGCTACCGTCCGCACCGAGGAGGCGCTCCTCGCGACTCTCGCGGTGTTTAATCTCATAAGGAGGGATTGAGATGGGAAAAATACACAGGCCAAGGAGAGGTTCACTGGCTTACTCCCCGAGAAAGAGGGCTAAGAGCATAGTCCCGAGAATCAGGAAGTGGCCGAAGGACAGCGAGGTCAGGATGCTGGGCTTCGCCGGCTACAAGGCCGGTATGACCCACGTCCTCATGATAGACGACAGGCCAGGGCTCACGAAGGGCAAGGAGATCTTCATGCCGGTCACTATCGTGGAAGTCCCGCCGCTCTTCGTCTACGGCATCAGGGCCTACAGGCAGGGCTATCTCGGCCTCGAGACCGCCACTGAGGTCTGGTTCCACGAGCTGAACGACCACGTCAAGAGGCGCATAAAGACCCTGCCGAAGGACTATGGCGAAGATGCCTTCAAGGCCAAGCTCGGCCAGCTCGAGGACCTCGTCAACGACGGCGAGATAGTTGATGTCAGGCTCCTCGTCCACACCCAGCCGTGGCTCATCAAGCTCAAGAAGAAGCCGGAGGTTATGGAGTACGCCATCGGCGGCGACGACGTCAAGGCCAAGTTCGAGTACGCCAAAGAGAAGATCGGCAGGGAGATAAGGGCAAGTGAGGTTCTCCACGAGGGTGAGCTCCTCGACGTCATAGCCGTCACCAAGGGCAAGGGAACTCAGGGCCCGGTCAAGAGATGGGGCGTCAAGATACAGTTCCACAAGGCCCAGCGTGCTGGAAAGGGCAGGCACATCGGTAACCTCGGCCCGTGGCACCCGACCAGGGTCATGTGGACCGTCCCGCAGGCCGGTCAGATGGGCTTCCACCACAGGACCGAGTTCAACAAGAGGCTCATAGCGATAGGTGAGAACGGCAAGCTCAAGCTCGATGAGAAGCACGAGGTCGAGATAACCCCGAAGGGTGGCTTCCCGCACTACGGAATCATAAGGAGCGACTTCCTCATGATACAGGGAACCGTGCCGGGTTCCTTCAAGAGGATCGTCAGGGTCAGGCCGGCCATAAGGGCACCGAAGAAGAGGCCGCCCGTTGAGAGGCCGCAGATAACCTACGTCAGTAGGGAGTCCAAGCAGTGAGGTGAGATAGATGAAGGTTAAGGTTTTCAATCTCGAAGGCGAGCCTGTGGAGGAGATCGAGCTTCCCAAGGTCTTTGCTACGCCTTACAGGCCCGACCTCATAAGGAGGGCCGTCATCGCTTCATGGACCCACAGGATACAGCCGCAGGGCAGGGACCCGCAGGCCGGTAAGAGGCGCGTCACCGAGAACATCGGAAAGGGCCACGGCATGGCCAGGGTTGAGAGGATAAAGACCTCACCGAGGTTTGCCGCCTTCGTCCCCTTCGCCGTCGGTGGAAGGAGAACCCACCCGCCGAAGGTCGAGAAGATCATCTGGGAGGACATCAACAAGAAGGAGCGCAGGCTGGCTATAATGAGTGCCATTGCTGCAACGGCCAACTACGACCTCGTCAGGGCCAGGGGGCACGTTATAGACAACGTTCCGCAAGTTCCGCTCGTTGTCGTTGATGACCTTGAGAAGGTCTTCAAAACGGCACAGACCAGGGAGATATTCAAGAAGCTCGGCGTCTGGGACGACATCGAGAGGGCAAAGAGGAACACCAAGATAAGGGCCGGTAAGGGTAAGATGCGCGGAAGGCGCTACAAGAAGGCCAAGGGGCCGCTCATCGTCGTTGCCAAGAACGAGGGCATCGTTCAGGGAGCGAGGAACCACCCGGGTGTTGATGTCGTCACCGTCGAGAACCTCAGCGCCGAGCTGCTCGCCCCGGGTACCCATCCGGGAAGGCTCACCATATGGACGAAGGGTGCGATAGAGAAGCTTAGGGAGATCTACGGGTGATGAGGATGGATCCGTACAAGGTTATCGTAAGGCCGGTCGTTACCGAAAAGGCCGTTTCACTAATCGAGAGGGAGAACAAGCTCACCTTCATAGTTGACAGGAAAGCCACCAAGGCCGACATCAAGAAGGCAGTGGAGGACATGTTCCAGGTCAAGGTTGAGAAGGTCAACACCCTCATAACCATGAGGGGAGAGAAGAAGGCCTACGTGAAGCTCAAGCCCGAGTACAGCGCGAGTGAGGTTGCTGCCAGGATAGGATTGTTCTGACGGGGTGAGTGAGATGGGAAAGAGTCTGATTCAGCAGAGGAGAGGTAAGGGAACCACGACCTTTAGGGCCCCCTCGCACCGCTACAGGGGCGCCGTCAGGTACGTTCCGCTCAACCTTACCAAGGAGAAGACCCTGGTTGGGAAGGTCGTCGAGATACTCCACGACCCGGGAAGGACCGCTCCAGTCGCTCGCGTCAAGTTCGAGAACGGCATGGAGAAGCTCATCATAGCTCCAGAAGGGCTCCTCGTCGGTGAGGAGATAGCGATAGGACCGAACGCCCCGATCAAGATCGGCAACACCCTCCCGCTTGCCATGATACCCGAGGGAAGCTACGTCTACGACATCGAGGGGGTTCCTGGCGACGGAGGAAAGTACGTCCGCGCTGGCGGTTCCTACGCCCTAGTCGTCAGCAGGGAGAAGGACAAGGTCATAGTCCAGCTCCCGAGCGGTGAGCTCAAGCAGTTCAAGCCCGAGTGCAGGGCCACAATCGGTGTCGTCGCCGGCGGCGGAAGGCTCGAGAAGCCGATCGTCAAGGCCGGTAAGGCCTACTACATAGCCAAAGCCAGGAACAGGTTCTGGCCCAAGCCAAGGGGTGTCAAGATGAACGCCGTCAACCACCCGCACGGTGGTAAGGAGCACCACATCGGTAGGCCGAGCACCGTTTCGAGGCGCGCTCCGCCCGGAAGGAAGGTCGGTCACATAGCCGCGAGAAGAACTGGTAGGAGGAAGTGATGAAGATGGCGAGAAAGAAGGAGTTTAGGTACAGGGGTTACACCTTCGAGGAACTGCTCAACATGTCACTCGAGGACTTTGCCAAGCTCCTCCCGGCCAGGCAGAGGAGGAGCCTTAAGAGGGGCCTTTCCCCGGAGCAGAAGAAGCTCCTCAGGAAGATCCGCCTCGCAAAGAAGGGCAAGTACAAGAAGCCCATAAGGACCCACAGCAGGGACATGGTCATCCTGCCCGAGATGGTCGGCATGACCATCCACGTCCACAACGGAAAGGAGTTCGTTCCTGTGGAGATCAAGGAGGAGATGATCGGCCACTACCTCGGCGAGTTCGCACTCACGAGGAAGATAGTCCAGCACGGATCGCCTGGTGTTGGAGCAACCAGGTCATCGATGTTCGTGGCGGTCAAGTGAGGTGGTTTAGATGAGCAGGGGCAGGTTTTCCTACTCATTCCAAAATTTTGACCCCGAGAGGATGGCAAGGGCGAGCGGAAGGGACCTCCGCATATCGCCCAAGCACAGCGTTGAGCTGCTCAGGGAGATAAGAGGCATGATGCTCAACGACGCTCTCCGCTACCTCGACGACGTCATAGCCCTCAAGAGGCCGGTTCCGCTCAAGAGGCACAACGACAGTCAGGGCCACAAGCCGGGTAAGGGCTTCGGTCCGGGTCGCTATCCGGTCAAGGTCGCGAAAGCCGTCAAGAAGGTGCTCCTGAACGCCAAGAACAACGCCGAGCAGAAGGGACTCGACGTCGACAGGCTCAAGATAATCCACGCCGCTGCCCATAGGGGCCCGGTCCTCAGGGGTTACATCCCGAGGGCCTTTGGAAGGGCCACACCGTTCAACGAGCAGACGACCCACATAGAGATAGTCGTCGAGGAGATTAGGAGGTGAGACTTTTGGCGATCGAGAGATACTTCATCAAGGAAAACGTTAAGGAGATGCTCATCGACGAGTACCTTGAGAAAGAACTCAGGAGAGCCGGCTACGGTGGAATCGACATAAAGAAGACTCCTCTTGGAACCAAGGTCGTTATCTTCGCCGCCAACCCCGGTTACGTCATAGGCAGGGGTGGAAGGCGCATTAGAGAGCTCACCAGGATACTCGAGAAGCAGTTCGGCCTCGAGAACCCGCAGATCGAGGTCGAGGAGATCAAGAACCCCTACCTCAACGCCAAGGTCCAGGCGGTAAGGCTTGCCCAGGCCCTCGAGAGGGGCATTCACTTCAGGAGGGCCGCTTACTCCGCCATAAGGGCCATCATGAGGAACGGCGCTCGCGGTGTCGAGATAAGGCTCAGCGGAAAGCTCACCGGCGAGAGGGCCAAGAGTGTCCGCTTCTACCAGGGCTACCTCGCCAAGGTCGGGAACCCGGCAGAGACCCTCGTCAGCAGGGGCTACGCCCAGGCACTGCTCAAGCTCGGTGTTATAGGCGTCAAGGTCTCTATCATGCCGCCCGAGGCCAAGCTCCCGGACGAGATAGAGATAGTCGAGAAGGTTCAGGAAGAGGTGAGCACCAATGAAGCCGAGTGAGATTAGGGAGATGAGCATCGAGGAGATCGATGAGAAGATCAGGCAGCTCCGCCTCGAGCTCGCCAAGGAGAGGGGTATGCTCACCATGGGGACCTCCACCGAGAACCCCATGGTCATCCGCAACCTCAGGCGCGACATCGCGCGCCTGCTTACCATAAAGAAGGAGAAGCTTAGGGAGAAAAGGTGAGGTTCGGTGCCAAGGATTGTTAACCCTCTGGATGAGATGCTCTTTAAGGAGGTCCTGAAGGAGCAGCAGAGGATAAGGGTCTACATAGAGAGGGCCCGCTACGGGAAGCTCAAGACCATAATCGAGGGCATAGACGAGAAGGAGTTCGACCTCGAGGACATAGCAAAAAAGCTGAAGGCGAAGCTGGCATGCGGCGGAACCGTAAAGAAGGGAAGGATCGAGCTCCAGGGCGACCACAGAGAAAGGGTCAAGAAGTTGCTCGCAGACCTTGGGTTTTCAGAGGAGCTCATCGAGGTCGAGTGACGGTCAAAAACATAATCTGGCACGAGCTCATAGGGCTGAAAGCAAAGGTTATAAGGGCATCTCATCCAGAGCTGGTTGGCATCGAGGGCTACGTCCTTGATGAAACGCGTAACACTCTCACCATCGGCGGTGATAGGGTCTGGACCGTCCCCAAGGATGTCGCTGAGTTTGAATTCGAAACGGCCGCCGGTAAGAGGATTAGAGTCGATGGGAGGAACCTGGTTGGGAGACCCGAGATGAGGTTGAAGAAGAGGTGGCGAAAATGAGAGAGATTGGATTGAACGTTCAGCCTCCAGCTGAGAAGTGTGACGATCCGCACTGCCCCTGGCACGGGCACCTCAAGATACACGGCAGGTACTTCGAGGGAGTCGTCATTAGCGATAAGGGCAAGAAGACCGTCGTTGTCGAGAGACAGCACTACAGGTACCTCAAGAAGTACGAGAGGTACGAGCTCAGGAGGAGCAGGGTTCACGCTCACAACCCGGAGTGCATCAACGCTAAGGTCGGCGACCGCGTTCTTATAGCCGAGACCAGGCCGATAAGCAAGACCAAGAGCTTCGTCGTGGTTGCCGTCACCAAGAGGGCCGAGAGGAGCGAGGAGGTGTGATCGATGGCCAAGAAAGGTGCCGGTGCAACTAGGGGAATCAGCCCCGTGAGGCCCACCCGCGCTCTGCCCGTTGGGGCCTACCTCAAGGTCGCCGACAACAGCGGCGCCAAGGTCATCCAGATCATCGGCGTCGTCGGCTACAAGGGCACCAGGAGAAGGCTCGCCAGCGCTGGGGTTGGCGACATGGTCGTTGCCACCGTCAAGAAGGGAAGGCCCGACATCAGGCACCAGGTCGTTAGGGCTGTAGTCGTCAGGCAGAGGAAGGAGTACAGAAGGCTCGACGGCATGCGCGTCAAGTTCGAGGACAACGCTGCCGCGATAGTCACCCCCGAGGGCGTCCCGAGGGGTACCGAGATCAGGGGTGCCATAGCCAGGGAGGCCGCCGAGAGGTGGGTCAGGCTCGGTAGTATAGCGAGCATAGTGTTGTGAGGTGAGAATGATGAAGCTCGATACCAAACAGCCGAGGAAGCAGAGGAAGTTCCTCTACAACGCTCCCCTTCACCTCAGGCAGAAGCTGATGGCCGCTCCCCTCAGCAAAGAGCTCAGGGAGAAGTACGGGATCAGGAACCTCCCGGTCAGGGAAGGGGACAGGGTGAAGGTCGTACGCGGGGACTTCAAGGGTAAGGAGGGCAAGGTAGTTGAAGTTGACCTCAAGAGGTACAGGATACACATCGAGGGCGTTACCCAGACTAGGGTGGACGGTACCGAGGTCTTCTACCCAGTTCACCCCTCGAACGTAGTGATAACCGAGCTCAACTTGGACGATGATGAGAGGAAGGGAATAATTGAGAGGAGGGCTGCTTGATGGCGAGAAAGGGAGCCAAGAGGCACCTTAAGAGGCTTGCCGCTCCAACTTCTTGGTATATCCACAGGAAGGAGTACAAGTGGGCCGTCAGGCCCAGGCCGGGACCGCACAGCATGGGCACCTCGATACCGCTGCTCTACATAGTCAGGGACTACCTCGGCTACGCGAAAACCGCCCGCGAGGCGAGGAAGATACTCAACGAGGGCAAGATCCTCGTCGATGGTCGCGTCAGGAAGGACTACAAGTTCCCGGTCGGAATAATGGACGTTGTCTCGATACCTGAGACCGGCGAGCACTACAGGGTTCTTCCGAACAGGATCGGCAAGCTCATACTCCACCCGATAAGCGAGGAGGAGGCCAAGCTTAAGCCGTTCAGGGTCAACAACAAGAGGATGGTCAAGGGCGCGAAGGTTCAGCTCAACCTCCACGACGGGAGCAACCACCTCGTGAGCCTCTCGGAGAAGGACTCGTACAGGACTTCGTACACCGTCCTCATGAAGGTTCCCGAGAGGGAGGTCGTTGAGGTCATCCCCTTCGAGATAGGTGCCTACGTCTTCGTTACCCAGGGTAAGAACGTCGCGAGGAAGGGCAGGATCGTCGAGGTCAGGCAGTTCCCGATGGGATGGCCGGACGTCGTCACCATCGAGGACGAGAACGGCGAGAAGTTCGACACCCTGAAGGACTACGCCTTCGTTGTTGGAAAGGACAAACCCGTTATTTCCCTTCCGTGAGGTGAGATGAGATGCAGATCAACAGAGAGGCTATCCTTGCAGACTGGGAAGCTCACCCGATGAGAAAGCCTAGAATCGCGAAGGTCACCATAAACATCGGTGTCGGCGAGAGCGGTGAGAGGCTTACCAAGGCCGAGACCATGCTCGAGCAGCTCGTCGGCCAGAAACCGATAAGGAGGCGTGCAAAGCAGACCAACAGGGACTTCGGAATCAGAAGGGGAGAGCCGATAGCCGTGAAGGTCACCCTCCGCGGTGAGAAGGCCTACCAGATGCTCGACAGGCTTCTTGAGGCTGTTGACAGGAAGCTCAGCGTCGGCAACTTCGACGAGCACGGCAACTTCTGCTTCGGAATCCAGGAGCACATCAACATCCCGGGCGTCGAGTACGACCCGGAGATAGGAATCTTCGGTATGGACGTCTGCGTCACCCTTGAGAGGCCCGGCTTCAGGGTCGCCAAGAGGAAGAGGCAGAGGAAGAAGATACCGAACAGGCACAAGATGACGAAGGAAGAGGGAATCGTCTTCGCTATGGAGGAGTTGAAGGCCAAGGTGGAGGGATTGTGAGATGGCGAAGGCTGACTACAACAGGAGGAAGCCCAGGAAGTTTGGGAAGGGCGCGAGAAGGTGCATGCGCTGCGGCCAGTACGGGCCAATAATCAGGATCCACGGCCTGATGCTCTGCAGGCACTGCTTTAGAGAGATAGCCCCCAAGCTGGGCTTTAAGAAGTACGAGTGAGGTGAGAGGAGATGACTCTACTTGATCCGCTTGCAAATGCCCTTTCACACATGACCAACAGCGAGAGGGTTGGGAAGAAGGAGGTCTACCTCAAGCCGGCCTCCAAGCTCATCGGTGAGGTCCTCAGGGTTATGCAGGAGAACGGCTACATAGGCGAGTTCGAGTTCATAGACGACGGAAGGGCCGGCATCTACAGGGTGCAGCTCATAGGCAAGATCAACAAGGCTGGTGCCATAAAGCCGCGCTTCCCGGTCAAGGCCAGGGAGTACGAGAAGTGGGAGAAGAGGTTCCTTCCGGCCTTCGAGTTCGGTATCCTCATAGTCTCGACATCCCAGGGCGTCATGACCCACAAAGAGGCAATCGAGAAGGGAATCGGCGGCAGACTGATAGCTTACGTCTACTGAGGTGAGAGAGATGCCGATGGACGCGTGGGTAAGGGAAGAGGTTGAGATCCCAGAGGGGGTTGAGGTCACCGTTGAGAACAACGTCGTCAAGGTCAAGGGGCCGAAGGGGGAACTCCAGAGGGAGCTCAAGTACCCCGGCGTTCAGATATTCACCGAGGACGGCAAGGTCGTCGTCTACAAGGAGTTCCCGAGGAAGAGGGACATAGCCATAGCGAGGACCTTCAAGGCCCACATAGCCAACATGATCAAGGGCGTCACCGAGGGCTTCACCTACAAGCTCAAAGTGGTTTACAGCCACTTCCCGGTTACCGTCAAGGTTCAGGGTAACGAGGTCGTCATCGAGAACTTCCTCGGCGAGAAGAACCCGAGGAGGGCCAAGATACTCCCAGGGGTCACCGTCAAGGTCATGGGGCAGGAGGTCATCGTCGAGGGCATAGACAAGGAGGCAGTTGGCCAGACAGCTGCAAACATCGAGCAGGCCACCAGGATAACCAAGTGGGACAGGCGTGTCTTCCAAGACGGAATTTACATCGTTGAGAAGGCTGGCAAGCCGATAAAGTTCTGAGGTGTGAGAAATGAACGAGAAGGCGAGACTCCTTAGGATAAGGGCGAAGCTCAAGAGGAAGAAGCCGAGGTTCCTCAGGCAGGAGTGGTGGCGCTATCCGAAGTTCAAGAACAACCCGAAGTGGAGGAGGCCCAAGGGAATCGACAGCAAGATGAGGCTCAAGAAGAAGGGCAAGCCGCGCTCACCGAGCATCGGTTGGAGCTCCCCGAGGGCAGTCAGGGGACTCCACCCGAGCGGTTACGAGGAAGTCCTCGTTCACAACGTCAAGGAGATAGAGGCCATCGACCCGACCAGGCAGGCAGCGAGGATAGCGAGAACCGTTGGAGCCAGGAAGAGAGAAGCAATACTCGCCAGGGCCAAGGAGCTCGGCGTGAAGGTACTCAACCCGTGAGGTGAGGCTCATGCTCAGGATGCAGAGAAGGATTGCCGCTGAGTTGCTCAAATGTGGTGAGAACAGGGTCTGGATAGACCCGGAGAGGATAGACGACGTCGCCTCGGCGATAACCCGTGAGGACATAAAGAGGCTCATCCACGACGGTGTCATAAAGAAGAAGCCCATAAAGGGCCAGAGCAGGGCTCGCGCTAGGGCCTTCCAGGAGGCCAGGAAGAAGGGCCGCCACAGGGGCCCGGGAAGCAAGAAGGGTAAGAAGACCGCCAGGATGGGCAAGAAGGAGCGCTGGATGATGACCATAAGGGCCCTCAGGAAAGAACTGAGAAAGCTCAAGGCCGAGGGCAAAATCGATGCCCACACCTACAGGAGGCTCTACATCAGGGCCAAGGGTGGCCAGTTCAAGAACAAGAGGCAGCTCTACCTGTTCATGCAGGAGCACGGTATCTTGAAGGAGTGAGGTGAGAGGGATGGCACACGGACCGAGGTATAGGGTTCCGTTCAGGAGGAGGAGAGAGGGTAAGACTAACTATCACAAGAGGCTCGCCCTCCTCAAGTCCGGCAAGCCCAGGCTTGTCGTGAGGAAGAGCCTCAACCACCACATAGCCCAGATAGTCGTCTACGACCCCAAGGGCGACAGGACTATCGTTTCGGCCCACACCAGGGAGCTCATGAGGGACTTCGGCTGGAAGGGCCACGGTGGGAACACCCCGTCGGCTTACCTGCTCGGTCTCCTCATAGGCTACAAGGCCAAGAAAGCTGGAATAGAGGAGGCCATCCTCGACATAGGCCTCCACCCGCCGACCAGGGGCTCGAGCATCTTCGCAGTCCTCAAGGGTGCCGTTGACGCTGGCTTAAACGTCCCGCACAGCGAGGAGATCTACCCCGAGGACTACAGGATAAACGGCGAGCACGTTGCCAACTACGCCAAGGTCCTCAAGGAGGAGGACGAGAGCTTGTACCGGAAGCAGTTCGGCGGATACCTTGTGAGGGGCCTCGAGCCCGAGAAGCTCCCCGAGCACTTTGAAGAGGTTAAGGCCAAGATAATCGAGAAGTTTGAGGGGGCGAGAGAATGAGCGACCCGAGAGAGATGGCCCAGCGCGTTCTTGAGGAGTGGGAGCCGAGGACCAAGCTCGGCAGGCTCGTTAAGGAGGGCCAGATAACTGACATTCACGAGATATTCAGGAAGGGCTACCAGATAAAGGAGCCCGAGATAGTCGACGTCCTCCTTCCGGAGGTCAACCTCAGGGAGAACCAGGAGGTACTCGACATAGCCCTGACCGTTAGGATGACCGACAGCGGTAGGCGCATTAGGTTCAGGGTTCTCGCCGCTGTGGGCAACAGGGACGGCTACGTCGGCCTTGGGATAGGCCACGGAAGGGAAGTGGGTATAGCCATCAGGAAGGCCATCAGCTACGCCAAGATGAACATCATCGAGATCAAGCGCGGCTGCGGTTCCTGGGAGTGCAGGTGCAGGAGGCCGCACTCGATTCCGTTCGCCGTCGAGGGCAAGGAGGGTAGCGTTCGCGTCAAGCTCATGCCCGGACCTCGCGGTCTTGGCCTCGTCATCGGTGACGTCGGCAAGAAGATACTGAGCCTCGCTGGTGTACAGGACGTCTGGTCCCAGACCCTCGGTGAGACCAGGACAACCGTCAACTTCGCCAAGGCAGTCTTCAACGCCCTCTACAACACCAACAGGGTTGCCATAAAGCCGGAGGACATCGAGCGCTACGGCATAATCGTCGGCAGGGAGATGCCCCAGAGCTTTACCGTGGAGTGAGGTGAGAGGAGATGGCTAAGTTAGCGCTCATCAGGCTTAGGAGCGGGATTAGGGCGAGGGGCGAGGTCAGGGACACCCTCGCCATGCTCCGCCTCCACAGGATTAATCACCTCGTCATAGTTGACGACACCCCGAGCTACAAGGGCATGGTCCAGAAGGTCAAGGACTACATAACCTGGGGCGAGATCAACAAGGAGACCCTCGCGGAGCTCATAAGGAAGCGCGGAAGGCTGGTCGGCAACAAGCCTGTCACAGAGGAGTACGTCAAGGAGAAGCTCGGAATGACCATCGACGAGTTCGCCGAGAAGGTCGTCAACGGCGAGATGAAGCTCACCGACCTGCCGAACATCAAGCCTGTCTTCAGGCTCCACCCGCCGAGGGGAGGACTTAAGGGCAGCAAGAAGCGCACCTTCAAGGAAGGTGGAGCGCTCGGCTACCGCGGCGAGAAGATAAACGAGCTCATTGAGAGGATGCTCTGAGGTGGCGAGAGATGATAAGGAGGAGGAAGAAGGTTAGGAAGCTCCGCGGAAGTCACACTCACGGATGGGGCTGCAAGAAGAAGCACCGCGGCGGTGGAAGCAAGGGCGGTAAGGGAATGGCCGGAACCGGAAAGAGGAAGGATCAGAAGTTCACGTGGCTTATCAAGTACGCCCCGGATCACCTCGGCAAGCGCGGATTCCACAGGCCGAAGGCAGTTCAGTACACCCCGCAGACAATAAACCTCAGCGACATCGACGAGAACCTCCAGCTCTTCCTCGACGCCGGAATAGCCTACGAGGAGGAGGGGAAGATAGTCGTCGACACCACCCAGCTCGGTGTCGACAAGGTTCTCGGAACTGGGAAGCTCACCAGGCCGCTCGTCATCAAGGCCTACTACGTTACCCCCAAGGCCGAGGAGAAGATCAAGGCCGCTGGCGGCGAGGTTATCCTCGCCTGACCCTTATTTCTTTCAAAGCCTCCAAGGGTGTTGAAAAATGGGCGTCCGTGAAGTGATATACGCCATTGAGAAGTGGTTCCCCGAGGTTGAGAGGCCCAAGAGGAGGGTGCCACTGAAGGAGAAGTTCATGTGGACCGGCACCGCCCTGTTGCTGTACTTCGTACTGGCTGAAATACCGCTTTATGGCGTTCCGCCGCAGGCCCAGGACTATTTTGCGACCCTGAGGTTCGTGCTCGCGGGTAGGAACGGATCCCTCTTAACCCTCGGTATCGGTCCCATCGTTACCGCCGGTATAATCCTCCAGCTTCTGGTTGGTTCTGAGATCCTCAGGCTCGACCTCTCAAATCCTGAAGATAGGAGGTTTTATCAGGCCCTCCAGAGGTTGTTCTCGGTATTCATGAGCTTCTTTGAGGCGGCCATATACGTCCTAGCCGGGGCGTTCGGTAAGATAGGTGTGGACATGACCCTCGCGGTGGGACTGCTGGTGATACTCCAGCTCGGTCTTGGATCAACTATACTGATCATGCTCGATGAGCTCGTCAGCAAGTGGGGCATAGGGAGTGGTATAAGCCTCTTCATCGCCGCTGGAGTGTCACAGCAGGTTATGGTCAAATCACTCAACCCGCTTCCGCTTCCGCAGAACCCCAACGAGCTCAGCGGTGCCATACCCGCCTTCATACAGCACTTGGTTAACGGTGACCTCAGTGGGGCGATCTACAGGCCCGGACTGCCCGATATGACCAAACTGCTGGCGACAATCGTAGTGTTCCTCATAGTCGTTTACCTCGAGAGCATGCGCGTTGAGATACCGCTCAGCTACGGTCGCGTCACCGTCCGCGGTAGGTACCCGATAAGGTTCATGTACGTCAGCAACATCCCGATAATCCTCACGATGGCGCTCTACTCGAACATACAGCTCTGGGCCAGGCTCCTCTCCTCAAGGGGGTACACGTGGCTCGGAACCTTCAACCAGAACGGATACCCAGTCTCGGGTTTGGCCAAGTACACCGTCCCGCCCTACGACGTGTTCCAGCTGGTCCACAACCCGGGCCAGGCACTCATCTACGCACTTCAGACGATCTTCTGGGCAGTGCTCTTCGGGTTCCTCTGGGTAGAACTGACCGGCCTCGACGCCAGGAGCATAGCTAGACAGCTCCAGAGTGCAGGCCTCCAGATACCTGGATTCAGGAGAGACCCGAGGATACTGGAGAGGGTGCTCAACAGATACATTCCCTACGTCACGTTCTGGGGTTCGCTGACCCTCGCAATAGTTGCAGTGCTTGCCAGCTTCCTCGGAGCCTTGGGCACTGGAACCGGAATCCTCCTTACTGTCGGCATACTCTACAGGTTCTACGAGGAAATAGCTAGGGAGCAGGCCACCGAGATGTTCCCTGCACTGAGGAAGTTCTTCGCCACCAAGTGATCTTCTCTTTCCCCTTGGCTTTTTCCACTGTTCCCAAATCTTTTAAAGGAACGTCCCTACTTTTAGCTGGATCGGCGTTAAAGGTGGTGCTCATGCCGTTTGTCGTCATGATAACGGGCATCCCGGGCGTTGGAAAAAGTACGATAACCCGTCTGGCCCTTCAGCGGACGAGTGTGAAGTTCCGTCTGGTCAACTTTGGCGACCTCATGTTTGAGGAGGCCGTGAAGCAGGGCCTCGTGAAGCACAGGGATGAGATGAGAAAGCTCGATCCGATGCTCCAGAAGGAGCTCCAACTTCGGGCCGCGCAGAGGATAGTCGAGCTGGCTAAGGAGGAGCCCGTTCTCCTCGATACTCACGCCACCATACGAACTCCCATGGGCTATCTCCTCGGCTTTCCGAAGGAGGTCATAGAGACCATAAGGCCGAACTTCATAGTGATTATCGAAGCTACCCCCAGCGAGATACTCGGAAGGCGCCTCCGCGACCTGAAGCGCGACCGCGACGTTGAGACGGAGGAGCAGATACAGAGGCACCAGGACCTCAACAGGGCAGCGGCCATAAGCTACGCCATGCACTCCGATGCCCTTATAAAGATCATTGAGAACCACGAGGACAAGGGCCTTGAGGAGGCCGTTAATGAACTGGTTCAGGTACTGAACTTGGCGGTGAGGGAGTATGATTGAGGGCATATACAGTTTCCTTGATAACCTGTTCGGGGGCTACATAGTTCAGCACCCCCTACTCGCGATTACCATAGCCGGTTTCGTCATCGGCGGCTCGTACACTCTCCTCTACTACTTCATGACCGACATCGAGAAGACCCGGAAGATCCAGAAGATGGCCAAGGAGATCCAGAAGGAGATGCGCGAGGCCCAGAAGGCTGGGGATGAAAAGAGGCTCAGGAAAGTTCAGCAGAAGCAGATGGAGCTCATGAAAATGCAGAGCGAGATGATGAAGGAGCAGATGGTTCCGATGCTCCTGACCCTTCCGATATTCTGGGTGTTCTTCGGGTGGCTCAGGCGCTGGTACACCGAGGTGGCCATAGCCAAGTCCCCCTTCAACTTCTTCCTATTCGATTGGTTCCACGGCATGTACCACTCGGCCCTCAGGCCAGACGAGCTCGGTTACTTCGGGTGGTACATCCTCTCGAGCTACATAATCGGTATGGTGCTCAGGAAGTTCCTCGATATGGGTTAAATTTAAAAACGATTCCCGAAAAGGAAAGCCGAGGTGAGAGGAATGAAGCCCATGTACAGGTCAAGGTCATGGAGGAGGAAGTACGTCAGGACTCCGGGCGGAAGGACGGTCATACACTTCGAGAGAAGGAAGCCAAAGATAGCCCACTGCGCCATGTGCGGAAGGCCGCTCAACGGCGTCCCGCGCGGAAGGCCGAGCGAGCTCAGGAAGCTCCCCAAGACAAAGAAGAGGCCCGAGAGGCCCTACCCGAACCTCTGCCCGAGTTGCATGAGGAAGGTCATGAAGGCCCAGGTCAGGTCTGCTATCGCCCTCTGAAGGTGTTCCCATGCCCAAGGGCTGCCTCGTCATCACCGTCAGCGGTCTGGCGGGTTCCGGTACCACAACGCTCTGCCGGAACCTGGCTAGACACTACGGCTTCAAGCACATCTACGCCGGCCTAATCTTCCGCCAGATGGCCAAGGAGATGGGGATGACCCTTCGAGAGTTCCAGGAGTACGCCGAGCTTCACCCCGAGATAGACCGCGAGGTCGACAGGAGGCAGGTCGAGGCAGCCAAGGAGTGCAACGTTGTCATTGAGGGCCGCCTCGCCGGCTGGATGGTCAAGGACGCCGACCTCAAGATATGGCTTGACGCTCCGATAATGGAGCGCGCTAGGAGGGTTGCCCGGAGGGAAAACCTCTCCGTTGAGGAGGCCTACGTCCAGATAGCGGAGAGGGAGAAGGGCAACAGGAAAAGGTATTTAAACCTGTACGGAATTGACATCGAGGACAGGTCGATCTACGACCTGATAATCAACACCGCCAAATGGAACCCCGGTGGCGTCTTCGCGATTGTGAAGGCCGCCATCGACCACCTGTACCCCGACGGTGACGCGGGGTCGGGCAAAACCCGTGAAAAAAGTTAGGAGGTGGGATGAATGCCTGCTATAGAGGTTGGAAGGATCGCCGTCGTTATCGCAGGAAGGAGGGCCGGACAGAAGGTCGTCGTCGCCGACATAATCGACAAGAACTTCGTCCTCGTTACCGGCGCTGGACTGAACAAGGTCAAGCGCAGGAGGATGAACGTTAAGCACCTCGAGCCCCTCCCGGAGAGGGTAAACATCGCTAGGGGCGCCTCCGACGAGGAGATAAAGGCCGCCCTTGAGCAGGCTGGAATAAGCCTTGAGTGATGCAGCGGCCTTCGGCCGCTTCTTCACTTCTCAACGCTTTTAAGCCTGTTTTCCGAGGTTTCTCTGGTGGTTTCATGAGAACCGCACTTGTGACGGGTGCAACCGGTGGCATAGGGAGGCTTCTCGTTGAAGGGCTCATCGAGAGGGGCTACCGCGTTGTTGGCGTGGCCAGGAGTGAGGAGAGACTCCGCAAACTCAGAGAGGGAATGTCCTCTTTTGAATACGTGGTGGCCGACTTGAGTAATGAGAACTTTTCGGACAAAATCTTGGAGGGGCTTGAGAGGCTCGGTGTTGAGGAAGTTAACCTCCTTGTAAACAACGCCGGCTTTGCAGTGAGAAAACCTCTTCTCGAGCACTCAAGCGAGGAACTGGAGAAACTGTTCCGGGTGAACTCCCTTGCACCCGTTGAGCTCACGAAGGCGCTTCTCCCAATGCTCCCGGAGGATTCGACAGTGGTGTTCATAATCAGCGGCGTCGCCTTTATCAACGTCCCCGAATTGCCGTCATACTGCGCCGCCAAGGGTGCCCTTCACTACCTCTCGGTAAACCTTGAGCGGGAGCTAAGAGCCAGGAGAATCCATGTTATGAGGGTTTATCCCAAACATGTTAAGACCGGTTTCTGGAGTGGAAGGGTTCCTAAGGGTTCGATAGAGCCGGAAAGGGTAGCAAGGGCGGTATTGAAGGGGCTTGAAAAGGGCAAGCGGGAGGTCTTCGTGCCCGGCTATCTTAGGTTCGTTAAATACCTCCCGAACTGGCCGGTCTTCACGTATCGGTTCAGGTATTAGGTGGATTTATAAAGGAGTGCCCAGAAAATCCAACAGGGTGAGAGCATGAACCTCCACGCGGTCATCTGGGAAGAGGAGGGCGTTTATGTAATAAAGGAGGTCTTCACCGGGGTTACAACACAGGGGGAGACCATAGAGGAGGCCATCGAGAACTTGCGGGAGGCATTGGAGCTTTATCTCGAAGAGTTCCCGGAACTGAAGAAGGATCTCGAGAGGATAACCTTCGTGGGCGATTTCAATGTCCAGATTGCCAAGGCTCTCGGGTGAAGAAGTGGTTAAAGTGCTCGTCTCAAAGTTCGGCTTTGAGATATCCCGTCAGAGGGGTAGCCACGTGGTTCTTGTTAAACACTCGGAGGGCAATAGAATCGGCACGGTGGTTCCGCTACATCGAGAACTCAAGCCCGGGACGCTGATGGGCGTTCTAAAACTTGCTGGGATTGGAAAAGATGAGTTTATCAAAGCGTTGGAGGAGCCATAAGGTGATGCTCATGGTGAGGGACGAAGTCAGGAGGATTTTACCTGCGGACATAAAGCGAGAGGTTCTGGTAAAGGATGAGAAGGCCGAAACCAATCCGAAGTGGGGCTTTCCGCCGGAGAAGAGGCCGATGGAGATGCACATGCAGTTCGGCATAATAAACCTCGACAAGCCCCCCGGCCCGACGAGCCACGAGGTAGTCGCGTGGATTAAGAAGCTCTTCAACCTGAGCAAGGCCGGCCACGGCGGAACCCTCGACCCGAAGGTTAGCGGTGTTTTGCCGGTTGCTCTTGAGCGGGCTACCAGAGTGGTTCAGGCCCTCCTCCCGGCCGGTAAGGAGTACGTCGCTTTAATGCACCTCCACGGGGACGTTCCGGAGGACAAAATTCTCGCCGTTATGAGGGAGTTCGAGGGCGAGATAATCCAGAGACCGCCGCTCAGGAGTGCGGTCAAGAGAAGGCTGAGGACGAGGAAGGTCTACTACATCGAGGTGCTCGAGATAGACGACAGGGACGTTCTGTTCAGGGTGGGCGTTGAGGCTGGAACCTACATCCGTTCGCTCATTCACCACATCGGCCTCGCTCTGGGAGTCGGTGCCCATATGGCCGAGCTGCGCCGTACCAGAAGCGGCCCCTTCAAGGAGGACGAGACGCTGGTGACCCTCCACGACTTGGCTGACTACTACCACTTCTGGAAGGACGACGGCATCGAGGAGTACTTTAGGAGGGCGATACAGCCGATGGAGAAGGCGGTGGAGCATTTGCCCAAGGTGTGGATAAGAGATTCGGCCGTTGCCGCCGTCACCTACGGCGCCGATCTAGCTGTTCCCGGCATAGTCAAGCTCAACAAGGGCATCAAGAGGGGCGATTTAGTTGCCGTGATGACGCTCAAGGACGAGCTGGTGGCACTCGGAAAGGCCACAATGACCAGCGGCGAGATGCTCCAGAAGAGCAAGGGAATAGCCGTCGATGTGGACAAGGTCTTCATGCCGAGGGAGTGGTATCCAAAGCTCTGGAGCAAGTGAGTGAGGTTTTCACTTTTTACTTTGCGCAAGCAAAGGTTGATAAACCCTTCCCCTTATCCCCGACCATGAGCCACTACTACTCCGAAGAGCCGAGCACACCGTTGAAGACCAAAACGATAGAGGTCTGCCTCAGGGGGCAGTGCTTCAAGTTCATCACGGCAAGCGGGGTCTTCTCCTTCGGGAAGCTCGACAGGGGGACGGAACTTCTCATAGAGAGCATGGTTCTCGATAGGGGCTGGCGCGTTTTGGATCTGGGCTGCGGCTATGGGGCAATAGGCATAGTGGCTTCCCGCTTCGTGGATTACGTGGTGATGACCGACGTCAACAGGCGGGCGGTTCAGACGGCGAGGAAAAATTTAAAAATCAACAACGTTAGAAACGCCGAGGTTCGGTGGGGCAGTCTCTACGAGCCCGTTAAGGGTGAGAGCTTCGATTCGATAGTCACAAACCCCCCCGTCCATGCCGGTAAGGACGTGCTGAGGGAAATAGTTATAAACGCCCCGCGGCATCTCAACGACGGGGGGTTGCTTCAGCTGGTCATCCGCACCAAGCAGGGCGCAAACTATATTAAGGCCCTGATGGAGGAGAGCTTTACCGAAGTGAGAGAGCTGGCTAAGGGATCTGGCTATCGCGTGTATGCCGGGATCGCCTAGCCTGGGATGGCGCGGGCCTTGAGAGCCCGTGTCCGCTTGGACACCGGGGTTCAAATCCCCGTCCCGGCGCCAAAATCCTCTACGAAGGATTGATTGGAGGTGTAGTGATAATGACCGAGAACTTCAGGCATATCGTCCGTGTTGCGGGAGTTGATCTGGACGGAAACAAGCAGCTTAGATGGGCCCTTACTGGCATCAGGGGCGTGGGAATAAACTTCGCGACCATGGTGCTTAGGGTAGCCGGTATAGACCCCTACATGAAGACCGGTTACCTCACCAACGAACAGGTTCAGACCATAGAGAAGATCCTCGAGGACCCGGTCGCCCACGGGATCCCGGCCTGGGCTGTGAACAGGCCGAAGGACTACGAGACCGGTAAGGACATGCACCTCATCACCGCCAAGCTCGCCATGGCCTGGCGTGAGGACGTCAACAGGCTGAGGCGCATTAGGGCCTACCGCGGCATAAGGCACGAGCTTGGACTGCCGCTCCGCGGCCAGAGGACTAGGTCGAACTTCAGGCACGGAACGACCGTAGGCGTCAGCAGGAGGAAGAAGTGAGGTGGTGTAAATGGGAGACCCGAAGAGGCAGAGGAAGAAGTACGAAACTCCCTCTCACCCCTGGATTAAGGAGAGGCTCGACCGTGAGAGAGTCCTCATGAGGAAGTACGCCCTCAAGAACAAGAAGGAGCTCTGGAGGCACGAAACCCAGCTCAAGGAGTTCAGGAGAAGGGCTAGGCGCCTTCTTGCGGCCCGTGGAAAGCAGGCTGAGATCGAGAGGCAGCAGCTCCTCCAGAGGCTCAACAGGCTCGGCCTCCTTCCGGCCGATGCGGTGCTCGATGACGTTCTCTCCCTAACGGTTGAGGACGTCTTGGACAGAAGGTTGCAGACCATCGTCTTCAAGAAGGGCCTAGCGAGGACCATCAGGCAGGCAAGGCAGCTCATAGTCCACGGCCACATAGAGGTCAACGGGCAGATAATCCGCTCCCCAGGATACCTCGTTCTGAAGGCTGAGGAGGACGCCATAACATACGCCAAGAACTCTCCTTTTGCGAAGGAGAGCCACCCCGAGAGGATGGTTATTGAACAGGCTCAGAAGGGTGAGGCCGCATGAGTGAGCAGACCCAGCAGGTTAGTCTGAAGAAGAAGGAGAAGTGGGGCGTTGCCCACATCTACTCCTCGTACAACAACACCATCATCCACATCACCGACATCACCGGGGCCGAGACGGTCAGCAGGTGGAGCGGTGGTATGGTCGTCAAGGCCGACAGGGACGAGCCCTCACCGTACGCGGCCATGATAGCGGCTAGGAGGGCCGCTGAAGAGGCCATGGAGAAGGGCTTCGTTGGAGTCCACATCAAGGTCCGCGCCCCGGGAGGAAGCAGGAGCAAGAGCCCCGGGCCCGGTGCTCAGGCTGCCATACGTGCCCTCGCCAGGGCCGGCCTCAGGATCGGAAGGGTTGAGGACGTTACCCCGATTCCGCACGACGGCACCAGGCCGAAGGGCGGAAGAAGGGGCAGGCGCGTCTGATCCCACAACTTCTTTTTTTGGTGATGCCGATGAGCAAGGTCGCAAAGCCCGAGTTTGAGGTTCTTGAAAGGAGGGAAGATGCCGTAAAGTTCATCCTCCGCGGGGTGGACGTTGCCTTTGCCAACGCCCTTAGGAGGACTATTCTCGCGGACGTCCCAACCTTCGCCGTTGACGAGGTCGAGTTCTTTGAAAACGACTCCGCCCTGTTCGACGAGATAATAGCCCACAGGCTCGCTATGATACCACTCACCACCCCCCACGAAAGGTTCTCACTCGATTCGCTCGAACTGGACGACTACACGGTTACACTTTCCCTCGAGGCAGAGGGGCCGGGAATGGTCTATTCCGGCGACCTGAAGAGCGACGACGAGGGGGTAAAGCCCGCGAACCCGAACATCCCGATAGTCAAGCTCGCCGAGGGGCAGAAACTGACCCTTAACGCCTACGCCAAGCTCGGCCGCGGGAAGGACCACGCCAAGTGGCAGCCGGGCTTCGTCTACTACAAGTACCTCACGAAGATACACGTCAGCAAAGAGGTTCCCGACTGGGAGGAGCTTAAGAAACTCGCCGAGAGGCGCGGTCTACCGGTTGAGGAAACGGAGGACGAGCTCGTTATAACGACCGTTAAGGCCTTTTACCTCCCCCGCAAGTTTGAGGAGTATGAGGGCAGGGGAATCCGGGAAGAAATAGTGCCTAACGCGTTCGTCTTTACCGCGGAGAGCAACGGAGAACTGCCCGTTGAGGAAACCGTGGCCATAGCGCTCAAGATACTCATGAGAAAGAGCGATAGATTTATAAGCGAACTCCATAAATTAGCCGACTGACGCGGGGGTTGCCGAGCCTGGTCAAAGGCGGTGGACTCAAGATCCACTCCCGTAGGGGTTCCGGGGTTCAAATCCCCGCCCCCGCACTCCCGTTACGCTCACCCCGTTGGACCTGTCGGTTTCCCACTGTGAGAGAGCTGTAAGGAGGTATGTTCATGGTTAAGAGAACAGGACCCACTGACATCAATCTGAGGAGGCTCATCCGCTACCTCAGAAAGAAGTCGAACGAGGAAGGCGTCAAGATATGGAAGGACATCGCCTGGCGCCTCGAGAGGCCCAGGAGGCAGAGGGCCGAGGTCAACGTCAGCAGGATCAACCGCTACACCAAGGAAGGAGATACCGTCATCGTCCCGGGAAGCGTCCTCGGTGCAGGAAAGCTTGAGCACAAGGTCACCGTTGCGGCATGGAAGTTCAGCGAGACGGCCAAGAAGAAAATAGTCGAGGCCGGTGGAGAGGCCCTCACGATTGAGGAGCTCATCGAGAGGAACCCGAAGGGTAGTGGAGTAATCATAATGGAGTGATGGGCCATGAGGATTATTAACGCTGAAGGACTTATCCTTGGAAGGCTCGCCTCGAAGGTTGCCAAGATGCTCCTCGAGGGCGAGGAGGTCGTCATAGTCAACGCCGACAAGGCCATCATCACCGGAAACCGCGAGGACATATTCGCCAAGTACAAGCAGAGAACCGAGCTGAGAACCAGAACCAACCCGAGGAGGGGCCCGTTCTACCCGAAGAGGAGCGACGAGATTGTCAGGAGAACCGTCAGGGGCATGCTCCCCTGGAAGACCGACCGCGGAAGGAAGGCCTTCAAGAGGCTCAAGGTATACGTTGGCGTTCCAAAGGAGTTCGAGGGTAAGGAGCTTGAGACCATAAGCGAGGCCCACATGTCGAGGCTCGCCACGCCCAAGTACGTGACCGTTGGTGAGGTTGCAAAGTTCCTCGGTGGAAAGTTCTGAGGTGAGAAAGATGAGGGTCATCCAGACTGCTGGTAAGAGGAAGACGGCCGTTGCGAGGGCCACCATAAGGGAAGGAAAGGGTCGCGTCAGGATCAACCACAAGCCGGTCGAGATAATCGAGCCAGAAATTGCGCGCTTCACCATCATGGAGCCTCTCGTCCTCGCCGGCGAGGAAATAGTCAGCAAGGTGGACATCGACGTCAAGGTCGAGGGCGGTGGCTTCATGGGACAGGCCGAAGCCGCGCGCGTCGCCATAGCCAGGGCCCTCGTTGAGTGGACCAACGACATGAACCTGAAGGAAAAGTTTATGAAGTACGACAGGACTATGCTCGTTGGCGACAGCAGGAGAACCGAGCCCCACAAGCCCAACCGCTCCACTAAGGGCCCGAGGGCAAAGAGGCAGAAGTCCTACCGCTGACGCCTTTCCTTTAAAAATTTGAGGTGGTGGGGTTGATAGTCCCCGTGAGGTGCTTCACCTGCGGTCGCGTGATAGGCGACAAATACTACGAGTTTAGGGAGAGGGTTGAGAAGGGCGAGGATCCCGAGAAGGTGCTCGATGACCTCGGGATCGAGAGGTACTGCTGCAGGAGGACGCTCCTCAGCCACGTCGAGCTCATCGACCAGGTAATGGTCTACAAAGTGTACTGAAAACCGGCCTTTCTGTGGGGCCGTGGGGTAGCTTGGTCTATCCTCCCGGCTTGGGGTGCCGGAGACCCGGGTTCAAATCCCGGCGGCCCCACCAAAATTTGCACTGGTTGGAGTTGGCAGGTGGTGGTCATGTTCAAGTATACCCGCTTTGAAAAGGCCCGGATAATAGGGGCAAGGGCTCTACAGATAGCGCTAGGTGCCCCAGTCCTGGTGGACGTTCCTGAGGGAGTCACCCCACTTCAGGCCGCGATAATCGAGTTCGAGAAGGGGATAATCCCGATCACAGTAATACGTCCGAGCTGAGGGAAGATGACGGTCATAGAGAACGTCATAGGCAGGGTTGCGGTACTTAGGGGCGGCAGATATTCGGTTGAGGTAGACGTTGTTACCAGCTCAGGCTTCGGCCGCTTCGCCGCACCCGTGGACGATAACCCTTACCTTTACATTGCGGAGGCTCACAGAGCCGTCAGTGAGGTCGATGAGATAATAGGGCCCGAGCTGATAGGCTTCGACGCGAGCGAGCAGGAGCTCATAGACAGCTACCTCTGGGAGATAGACGGCACCGAGGACCTGAGTCACATCGGTGCAAACACGGCACTGGCGGTCTCGATAGCCGTGGCGAAGGCCGCGGCCAGCGTGAAGAAGATGCCCCTCTACAGTTACATCGGGGGCACTTTCACGACGGAGCTGCCGGTTCCGCTCCTGAGCTTCGCCGAGGACGATGACTTCGAGTACTACCTCCTGGTGAGGGACATCATGGAGATAACCGACGTTGTCGACGCCATGGCGAAGGTGCTCGAGAAAACTGATGTCCTGAAACTGGAATCGCTTTCGCGGGCGACTGAGGAGGCCGGCGAGGAGCTGGGTCTTGAGGTGTCCCTGGGCATCGCTCAGAAGAAACCCATGGACGTGGAGGAGCTGCTAACGCTGGTGGAGGACCACAACATAGCCTACGTTAAGCCCTCGGGCAACGAGGAGACCTTCCTTGAGCTCATAGCCGGAACCCACGGGGTGTTCGTTGACGGGGAGCACCTCTTCAGGGAGAAGGGGATCCTGGACAGGAGGTACTACAACGCCCTTTCCATAAAGCCCATAAACCTCGGCACGCTCACTGATCTATACAACCTGGTTAACGATGTCAAATCCGAGAGGATAACCCCGATCCTGGCCGAGGCCAGGTACGAGTCGGCCGACGAGGCCCTTCCCCATCTGGCGGTGGGCCTTAAGTGTCCCGCCATAGTCCTGGGGAAGGACTCCGTGGCCAAAATAAACGAGCTCAACCGCATAGCCGAGGATCTCGGCGAAAGGGGTAGGTTGATAACGTTTGAGGGATAACGAAAAGGAGGTTGAGGAAAATGGAGGAGTATCTGGTTCCGCTCGACCAGTACCTTGCCGCCGGTGTCCACATCGGCACCCAGCAGAAGACCCAGGACATGAAGAAGTTTATCTACCGCGTCAGGCAGGACGGCCTCTACGTCCTCGACGTGAGGAAGACCGATGAGCGCTTGAGGGTCGCCGGCAAGTTCCTCGCCAGGTTCGACCCTGAGAGCATACTTGCCGTCAGCGTTAGGCTCTACGGCCAGAAGCCGGTCAAGAAGTTCGGCGAGGTCACCGGTGCCAGGACCATACCCGGCCGTTTCCTCCCGGGGACTATGACCAACCCGCAGGTCAAGAACTTCTTTGAGCCGGACGTCCTCATAGTCACCGACCCGAGGGCAGACCACCAGGCGATGAAGGAGGCCGTCGAGATCGGCGTTCCCATAGTGGCCCTCGTCGACACCGAGAACTTCCTCAGCTACGTCGACGTTGCCATCCCGACCAACAACAAGGGAAGAAAGGCTTTGGCGCTCATCTACTGGATCCTCGCGAGGGAGATCCTCTACAACAGGAAGGAGATTGGCAGCAGGGAGGAGTTCAAAGTCCCGGTCGAGGACTTTGAGATGAGGATCGTCAGGAGCTGAGGGGAAGATTTTTAACTCCCCCCAATTTACACTCCCACGCGCGGGGGTGCCCGAGCCTGGCCAAAGGGGGCGGACTTAAGATCCGCTGCCGTAGGGCTGCGCGGGTTCGAATCCCGTCCCCCGCACCAAAGCTTTAAAAACGGGATCGTGGAGATGGAGACGGTTTAAGATCATGGGGTGATCACGATGGCGAGATTCCCAGAAGCTGAGGCCAGAATCTTTAGAAAGTACATCTGCATGCGCTGCGGTGCCACTAACCCGTGGAAGGCCAAGAAGTGCAGGAAGTGTGGCTATAAAGGCCTCCGTCCGAAGGCCAGGGAGCCGCGCGGTGGAATGGGACGCTGAAGTCCCTACCCTTTGATTTATGCCTTCGCCGGTCCTCTGCATTTATTAACTTCAAAGTTCGAAAATTGTGAAGAGTTGTCCAAGTTTATTCTCCCTTGAGCCTTGAGAGGGTGTCCTCAAGAAAAGCTATACCCTCCTCCAGAAGTCTCTCCCCCTCGGGTGTGAGCTCGTAATACTTTCTTGAGGGCTTCCCGCTCTTGCCCTCCTGCCACTTTGCCTTCACGTAGCCCTCCTTCTCGAGCTTGTAGAGGACAACGTACGAGCTCACGGTCGCCGGCTCAAAGCCGAAGGCCTCCTTTATCTTCTGCTTTAACTCATAGGCGTACATTGGCCTCTCCTTCAGGAGCCTCAGGATGTAGAGCCAGAGGACTTCCTTAGTGATCTTTCCCCTCAACCTTTCCATGGGAGTCGTCATGGTACCACCTTGGGATAGTTCATGCCTGATAAATATTTTAACACAGTATAATTTAAAGCTTTGGGCCAGAAAACTATTTAACCGGGGTCTTCTACTTTAAGCTCGGGGGATGGGCATGCAGCTCGATGTAAACGGAATGATAGGGGATCTTGGCGTTGGTGGAATAGTGGGCTTCGTCACGGGTTACGCCCTGAAAAAGTTCATGAAGATCGCTATGGCCATCATAGGCGTCTACATTCTCAGCCTCTTCTGGCTCCAGCAGAAGGGGGTCATCATGATAAACACGGATAGACTTTTCAACCTCGCCAATAACGTCACCTTCCAGATCGTGAGCTTGGGTCAGAAGGTTGTGGGTATCCTCCCCGGGACGGGGGCCTTCGTCGCGGGGTTTTACTTGGGGTTCCAGAAGGGTTGAAGCTCTCGCGTAACCTCTACCCGTCTCTCGGAGTTCTTTTTACTTATCGCTTCCCGGCTTTGTTCTTGTCGTACTCGACTTCAATAATTGGTTTGGATGGGAATCTTGGTTTTCCCTACCGATGGGGCTGTGAGTAAAACTTCGATAGGTTTCCATGCGAAGTTTGATCTGCAGAAGTCTTGGGATGGCGCCCCGGCGGGGATTTGAACCCCGGACCTCGAGGTCCGCAGCCTCGCGCCCTATCCAGACTAGGCCACCGGGGCACTGCCCGCTAACCCTTCTGGGGGAGTATTTATAAATTTAACCGTCTCTCATCACCGAAAGATTTATAAAGCGACCGAGGGTGAGTATGTAACGGGCCGAGGAGTGCGGTGGTAGTCTAGCCTGGCTAGGACAGCGGCCTGCCACGCCGCTGGCCCGGGTTCAAATCCCGGCCACCGCACCACAATTCTAACAAACATTTCACGCAAGTCCTGCCTAAGTCCTCATGTTTCTACAGCGGTCAATTTGAGAGAACAGGGAACGTATTCTGGCCATTGAGAGGCCAATTCCTCAAAAAGGATTTGCCGTTGAAGTACATAGCCAAAAAACGGAAAGAAATTGGGGAGCATCCCTCAAAAGGATTCAAGCCCTCAGCTTCGCCAACGCGTCTTCGGCAGCCTGCAGTATCTGGTAGCCGACAGGGGAAGCCGTGAGGAGCGGGTGGGTAGCTATCTGGAGGGTGTAGAGCTCACTCGCGGTCAGCCTCTTCTGGATCGCCAGCGCGAGGATGTTTATCATCTCGCCGACGCTCTTTCCGCCCGCTATCTGGGCGCCCAGAATGGCACCCCTGTCGCGGGAGAATATTAGCTTGACCGTTACCATTGATGTGTCCGGGAACTTCGCCGGGTGCCTGTCGGGCCCCTTACCATAGCCGACTATGACCTCGAAGCCCTCCTTCTTGGCGGCTTCTTCCGTGAGGCCCGCCGCGGCAAGGGTCAACCCTGCCACGTGGGTGGAGTAGACGCCTATCGTCCTCCTGTTCTCCCTCACGATTTGGAGCTTGAAGAGGTTCGCACCAGCAATTCTAGCCTCGAAGGTCGCCGTCGAGGCGAGCATGAGGCCGTAGGGCTTCCCTGTGAAGAAGTCGCGGTGTTCGACGCAGTCCCCAACGGCGAAGATGTCCGGGTGCGAGGTTCTCATGTACTCGTCCGTCCAGATGCCGTAGCGCGTAACCCTCAGACCGGCTTTGACCGCGAGGTCGACGTTGGGGCGGTAGCCTATCGAGAAGATCGCTAAGTCGGCAGGAAGCTCCCTCCCGTCGACGAGCTTTACCTTCTCAACCCTTCCCTCGCCGAAGAGCCTCTCAACTTGGCCGTGGACTATCTCGATGCCCCTCTCCTTCAGCCTCCCCTCGACCATCTCGCTGAACTCCGGATCGAATGAACTCCTGAGGAGCCTGCTCCTCACGACTATCGTCACATCTTTGCCGAGCTTCCTTATCTCGTCGCCCACCTCGAGGGCTATGAAGCCGCCGCCGATTATGACGACCTTCTCCGCCTCATCTACCCTCTCGCGGAACTCCTTGAGGTAGCGGTAGTCCTTGGGGACGGTGTAAACTCCCTCTAACTCGGTGCCGGGGAACTCCGGCTTCACGGGCTTTGAGCCGGTGGCGAGGACGAGCTTATCCCATGCGATCTCCTTTCCGGACTTCGTTTTCAGGATCTTGAGGTTGGGGTTTATCTCCGTTACCTCGTCCGTCAGGATCTCGACGCCGAGGGGTTCTAGGAACCTCTCCACGGGGAGTAAGTCATCGTCAACTCTCTTCAGGGTTCCGAATATGTAGGGGATCCCGCAGGGGATCATGCCTGTCTCTTCCTTTTTTATCACAAGAACGCTCTTGTCCGGGTAGAAGCGCTTGGCGGCTATTGCGGTTGTTATTCCCCCTGCGCTGGCACCTACAATCACGACGTCGTACTTCATTTCCATCACCGGAATAATTAGGGCGGCCTACTATTAAACACTTTCTTTAACCTCGAGTTCAAAACGTAAGCACCGTTGAGGGGAGAAAAGAACAGAGGGGAGCATCAGTCCCCGGTGGCGCCCTTGAGGGCGTCTTTACAGGGGCACTTCCTCTCCCTCGGTATGTACTTGATGGACTTCATGAGGAGGTACTTTATCTCCTCGCTCTTCTGGGCCATGAGCTCGACTACTTCGGTGTGGGTGAGCTTCTGGGTGCTTATACCGGCAGCGAAGTTGGTGACGATGGCAACGCTGGCGTAGCACATCTCAAGCTCCCTAGCTAGAACGGCCTCCGGGCACTGGGTCATTCCGACGACATCTGCCCCGAGTACCTTCAGAGCCCTTATCTCCGCCCTCGTCTCGAAGCGCGGCCCCTCCATGCAGGCGTAGGTACCGGTGGGGTGGTAGCTGAAGCCCAGTTCCTTCGCAGCCGTTATGAGAGCCTTCCTAAGCTCGGGGCAGTAGGGGTCGGTGAAGTCCACGTGGGCCACGAACTTCCTGTCGTGCGGACTTTCCTCACCGTCGTAGAAGGTGTAGTGCCTGGTTTTCGTGAAGTCCATCAGCTGGTCGAGTATCACGAAGTCGCCCGGCTTCATGGCCTCGTTGAGTGAGCCGACGGCCGAGGTGGAGAGAATCCTCTCGACGCCGAGCTCGTAGAGCGCCCAGATGTTGGCGCGGTAGTTTATCTTGTGCGGCGGGACGCTGTGGCCCTCGCCGTGCCTGGCCAGAAAGGCTATCTCCTCTCCGTCGTACTCCCCGATCTTCACCCTGACCTTTCCGTAGGGAGTGCTCACGAACTCCTCCCTGACGTTCTGGAGCAGCTTGGGGTCGTATACGCCGGAACCTCCAATAATCGCTATCCTCGGCATGGTACCACCTGAGAAACTTGGGGGGATTCTATAAAACGTTAGCGCCTTTGTCCCTTGCCTCCCTGTGGAGGGTGGCGCTCTCCTCAAGCTCTTTCTCCGGGCGTTCCCCGACCTTCCCCTCGATCACCCTTACGAGGATCTCACCCATAAGCCAGGAACCCCACTCCCTGTCCGGGACGTTCTTAACCGCATCTATGGCCCCGTCTATGTCCCCCCTCCTGAGCTTCTCTAGGGCTATCGCCCCGAACGCGAGGGATCTGAGGTATGGGTCGTCAACGGGATTGGCGAACCTCTCCGCGAGGGCGAAGTCACCCGTTTTTGAGAGGTACGTTGCGACCTTTACGAGGACGGCTTCGCTCTCCGCCCTCTCCCCCAGGTACTCAACGGTTTTTTGGTGGGTCTTTAGGGGTCCTCTTTCGAGCATTAGGTCTAGCAGGGCCTTTGCGAAGCCGTCGAACTGCTCTGGGGGCAATTTCAGCGAGACCACGAACTCGCGGAGTTTTGAAGGATGATCCAGGAGAAGCCTTGCCAGGTGAGAGGCGATTTCAACTTTGTCTGGAACCGCCGATGAGTTAAGTATCTCGGCCGCGTTCCTTACCTCGCCTTTTTCCACCAGCCCCGTTAAGAACGATCTCAGGAGGTTCTTTCCGAGGCGTTCTGAGAGTTCCTTCGCGGCCTCCACGAACTTCTCGTAGGTGGTGTACGGGACGGAGGCTTCTTTGAGCTTCTTGGCGGTTTCTTCGAGGGCCATTTCCAGCCAGTACTCGCTCCCGATTTTGGGGAGCAGTGATAGCGCACTTGCGAACTCCTCCCTCTCAAGGTGGACTTTCAGTATCTCAAAGGCCACCTGGGACTTGGCTAGTTCGTCGGTCATCGCGTCCAGGACGCTTCTGGCTTGGCGAACTTCACCCCGCTTCGTGAAGTACCTCGCGATCTCCAGAAGGCTTCTGTTCCTGACGGATTCGTCCCCGATGTCCGTTGCGTAGAGGACGGCGTCCCTCCCCTTCCCCAGGGCCAGGGCACCCTTGACGACCTCGACCAGCAGGCGGTCCCTTATTGGGCCCTTTAGAAGGAGGGTCGCTTCGTAGGCCCTGTGTAGTAGGCTCGAGGAGAGGTCTTCCACCCCGGCAGCGTGGAGGTAGCGGGCTATGCTGACCATCGCCCGTATTATGAGAACAGGATCCTCGATGTCGTCAAGTGAAGATATGGCGTAGCGGAAGGCCTTCATGGATCTCCTGGATCCCATCTCCCTCATTTTGAGGCCCAGTCTGGCGAAGGTTAGGGTTCTAACGTACGGATCTGGAATACTGGCCGCGATTTCAAGAACCTCACTAAACAGCCCCTCATTTTTATCTCGCTCTTTTTCCACAGAACTCACCAATACTATAGAAACGTGTTCTAATATTTAATCTTTGCGAATTCTAAATGCTTATTTAAGGCCGAAACAATGAAACATCGGGATCAGCTCATGTCGTCGTAGACGACGCTGACGGTTTCTCCATCGTCGAGGACTACGAAGCTGACCTTGGCTTTCTTTCCTGTTCTCTGGTCGACGACTAGGAAGTCGGGCTTCTCCAGGTACTGGCTCTGGGGAAGCTTCCAGACATCGTCGTAATACTCCCTGAGCTCCTTCAAAAACAACGATGGGTCCTTCTTTATCACGGTCGTCATCGGTATCACCGCTAATAAGTACAACTTCAAAGTATAAAAAGATTTCGGAAAGGCAATTGTTAACATGCATTTCGTTGATCGTCGATATCCGGGGGTCGTTCACTGGAGGAGCTGTCTGACGTACTCGAGCTCCTCCGGAACGGGCTTTCTCCTGGCCCTCTCCATCTCCTTGAGGGCCTTGTACCCGTAAAGGGCTATCATCCACTCCATTCTCTCACCTCCTTTTGCCTCTCTCTCAAGATATAATCCTTAAAATTCCCTTTAAAGCATTTTCTGGCATATTTTTGTCCTCGATCTACTTTTATGTTCCATTGTTCCGTAAAAGAAGCCCGATGAACTCCGGACGTGTTTAATGTACAAAGTTGAACTGTTTAATCAGTTCTATGGTTTCTTTTTTCTTAAAATGGATACATTTCATCCCCCCGCTTAGGGCACAAGGGTTATTAAGGATCCTCCTTTTCAGGTCTCTGGAGGGTGTGATATGGCGCTTGAAAAACTGGGTAAAGCACTCAACAGTGCCCTCAAGAAGCTCGCGAGATCAAGCACGGTTGATGAGGCCCTGATAAGGGAGGTTGTGAGGGACATACAGAGGGCCCTGATACAGTCCGACGTTAACGTAAGGTTAGTTCTGCAACTGACGAAAAGGATACAGGAGAGGGCGCTCAACGAGAAGCCCCCGGCAGGGGTCAGTCCAAAGGAGCACGTCGTCAAGATCGTCTATGAGGAGCTCACCAACTTCCTCGGCAGGGAAGCGGTTCCCCTCGAGATAAAGGAAAAGCCGACGATCCTCCTCGCCGTTGGAATCCAGGGCTCGGGTAAGACGACCACCATAGCGAAGCTGGCTCGCCATTTGCAGAGGAGGGGCTATAAGGTCGGCCTCGTCTGTACAGATACCTGGAGGCCCGGCGCTTACTACCAGCTCAAACAGCTCGTGGAGCCCTTCAACATCGAGGTCTTCGGTGACCCCAACGAGAAGGACGCCATAAAGCTCGCCCGGGAGGGTGTTGACCACTTCAGGAACAAGGGCGTCGACGTCATCATAGTCGACACCGCGGGGAGGCACAAGGAGGAATCAGGGCTTATAGAGGAAATGAAGCAGATCAGCCAGGCGATAAAACCCCACGAGGTGATCCTTGTTATAGACGGTACGATAGGCCAGCAGGCCTACAGCCAAGCCCTGGCCTTCAAGGAGGCGACCCCCATCGGATCCATAATCGTCACCAAGCTCGACGGTTCCGCCAAGGGCGGAGGAGCACTATCCGCGGTTGCCGCCACGGGTGCCCCGATAAAGTTCATAGGCGTTGGGGAGAGGGTTGAGGACCTCGAGCCCTTTGATCCGAAGCGCTTCGTCTCGAGGCTCCTGGGTCTGGGCGACATTGAGGGCCTCCTCGAGAAGTTCGAGGAGCTCCAGAGGGAGCAGGAGTTCAAGGAGGAGGACGTTGAGAAGTTCCTCCGCGGTAAGTTCAACCTGAAGGACATGTACGCCCAGCTCGAGGCCATGCAGAAGATGGGTCCGCTGAAGCAGATCCTCCAGATGATACCGGGTCTGGGTTACTCCCTCCCCGATGAGGTTGTCAAGGTGGGCGAGGAGAAGTTGAGGCGCTACAGGATAATAATGGACTCGATGACGGAGGAGGAGCTCGAGAACCCCGACATAATAAACTACTCCAGGATAAAGAGGATAGCTAGGGGTTCAGGGACTTCGACGAGGGAAGTCAGGGAGCTGCTTGCCCAGTATAACCAGATGAGAAAAATGTTTAAGAACTTGGACAAGAGAAAGCTTGCTAAAATGGCCAAGAAGTTTGGAGGTTTCGGGGGGCTGGGAATATGAGCAAGATGGAGGCGATAATCCTTGTGGTGGCGAGGCCTGGTACCGAGGAGAAGGTGCACGAGAAGCTCGTTGGGCACCCCAACGTCAAAGAGGCCTACAGGGTGTACGGTGAGTACGATCTAATCGTGAGGGTTGAGGTTGACAGTATCGAGGAACTCGACAGGTTCCACGACAACGTTCTCAGGAAGATAAGGGAGATCGAGCTCACCGAGACCCTTATAGCCAGCACGTACGGGATGAAGTCTTAGGCCGGTGAGAGGGTGGCCCCGGGAGTCAAGAAACGCCTGGTGGCCACTGTTGACCTTTTAACGTTGGAGGTTAGGGTTGAGTCCGAGATCAGGTTCAAGTGCCTTGAGAACTGCGGAAAGTGCTGCACCGACCTGGAGATCCCCCTGAGGGACGAGGACGTGGCCAGAATAGAGGAGCTGGGGTACAGCACTTGGGAGTTCGTCGACTACGAGAAAACCTTCTACCGGGGGGACAAGTTCCTGGGCTACGCCCTTAAGAAGCGCCCCTTCGACGGCGCCTGTATATTTCTGGATCCCGAGACCAAGAGGTGCCGCATCTACGACCACCGGCCCCTGGCCTGCAGGCTCTACCCCTTCATCTTTGTAAAGCACGGAAACGTCATGGAGATCTACGTTAAGGAGGACTCCTTCTGCCCAGGGATCGATCACCCTGACGGTGAGCCTGTTGGCGAAGAATTCATCCTCAGGGAGTACGGTGGCCTCCTCAGGGAATATCAGAAGTCGTTGCTGGAAGCTGAAAAGTGACCGAAACGTATTTATACATTTTTTTGTTAATCAGAGCCCACCGGAGGTGAGGAGAATGACACAGTTGAAGTCAGTCAAGGAGAAGCTTAGACTTGTAAACATGCTCAGGCTCCTCAAGAAGAGTTACACCTACGATGAGCTTTCAAAGATCACGGGACTGCCCATAACAGTCCTGAACAGGTACGTCAGGGGGAAGGTCTTGCCCAGCGCAGAAAGGACCCGCGCTCTCGTGGAGCTCCTCTCGCCCTACATAAACATACGCGGGGAGGTCAGGAAGAGGCTCAAGTTCGACAGCAGGGGCTACTTTGACACCATGTCCGTCCTCAGCGACACCTCCCTCATGACCCTCCTCTCCGAGGAGCTGGCGGGCAAGTTCGCCGACTTGAACCCGGACAAGATACTGACCGCCGCAACGGACGGCATACCCTTCGCCGTACACATGGCCAGGGAGCTCGGTGTGGACGTGGTTTACGCCAAGAAGAAAAAGGAGGTCGGCGTCGAGAAGTTCTACGAGGTTAACTACGTGCCGAGCGCTTCCGGGAGCATAACGACCCTCTACCTCCCCACGTGGGCCTTGAGCAAGGGCGACAGGGTTCTGATAGTGGACGACGTGGTCAGGAGCGGTGAGACGCAGAGGGCCCTCTTGGAGCTGTGCCTCCAGGCCGGGGCAAAGCCAGTCGGCATGATATTCCTGGTCAGCATTGGGGACATAGCCAAGAGGTTCGGGGAGGAGCACGGCATCCCCGTGGAGAGCGTAATAACACTGGAGAGATGACCATGAAGTTCCTGATATACAACGCCGCCGGGCTCACGGTTCCTGTGGAGGCCGAGCTCGGCGTCCCCTTTAGATTTGAGTGCTCCCCGGAGGAGTGCGGCGAGGAAGTCGTCATAGAGGGGAAGATCGTTGAGGTGCCGGAGTCGAGCTTCAACGAGGTTTTGAGGGCGGTCGTCAGGGAAAACCCGGACTTCAAACCGATAGAGGGTATAGAGGTCAGGAAGTACCTCTTTGTGGGAACAGTCAACGGAACCGAGGTTTCGCTCCCGGCCGAGGCCATGTCCGACTTCGCCAGGAGGTTCATAGAGGGCCTTGACTCGATCATGATCCTGAGGTAGCCTCCCCGAGGTCTATGCTGAAGCTCTCCTTCGCCACGTCCATCACGACGCTCGTGTTCGTTTTTTCAACACCCTCGAGCGAGAGAACCCACTTGACGAAGCGGTTCATGTCGGCCCTGTCCCTGAACTTTGCGACTAGTATCACGTCGTACTCCCCCGTTACGTCGTAGACCTGCATCACCCTCGGGTGCTCGGCGAGCTTCCTCTCGATCCTTATTATCTCCCTACCCTTCGCCTTTATCCCTATGACGGCCGTGAGGCCAAAACCGACCTTCTCGTAGTCTATGTTGACACAGAAGCCCTTTATGACGCCGTCTTCCTCCATCCTCTTTATCCTGTTGTAGACTGTCCCTACGGCAACGTTCAGCTCCCTGGCTATCTCCCTGTAGGAGAGCCTCGCGTTCTTCTGAAGCAGGGAGAGTATCCTCATGTCCAGCTCGTCCATGTTTACCCCCCTCACCAGCTCCACCGTAAACTTTAAATACCCTTCTCCGGGAGGGAATAGCGGGCAGTGGACCGGTAGCCTAGCTAGGATAGGGCGGCGGCCTCCTAAGCCGCAGGTCCGGGGTTCAAATCCCCGCCGGTCCGCCAGCGGTTCTCGTTAACACAACCGTTTATCAAAACCCATTTATACGGTCGCCGCGAGTCTGTTCTGGTGATGACATGGCGTTCCTGCGGGTTGTTTCACTTGAGGAGGCTAAAAAGGTCATTGAGAACCTGAACCTCAAACCGAAGGTTGAGGAAGTGCCCCTTGAGGAGGCCCTCGGAAGGGTTCTGGCCGAGGACGTGGTTTCCCCAATCGACGTCCCGCCCTTTGACAGGGCAACCGTCGACGGCTACGCGGTCAGGGCTGAGGACACTTTTATGGCGAGCGAAGCGAGTCCAGTAAGGCTTAGGGTCGTCGGCGAGGTTCACGCCGGCGATTCTCCCAGGATAGCCCTCGAAGGCGGAACCACGGTTTACATCTCAACTGGAGCCCCCCTGCCCGAGGGGGCTGATGCGGTGATCCAGTTCGAGGACGTTGAGAGGGAAGGGGACGAGGTGGTCATCTACAAGCCCGCCTACCCGGGCCTCGGCGTCATGAAGAGGGGCGCCGACATTTCTGCTGGCAAGTTGCTCCTCGCTAAGGGTACCAGGATCGGGTTCAAGGAGACCGCCCTTCTCTCAGCCATCGGCCTGTCGGGGGTCAAAGTGTACAGAAGGCCGAGGGTGGCCGTGATAAGCACGGGGAACGAGATAAGCCTCCCGGGAGAGCCCCTGGAACCCGGGAAGATCTACGACATCAATGGACGAGCTGTCGCCGATGCCATAAGGGAGCTTGGAGGAGAGGCCTGCTTCCTCGGAGTTTCCGGCGACGACGCCAAGAACCTGGCGAGGCTCATCCTCCAGGGCGTTGCCGACTGCGACATGGTGATCCTGAGCGGCGGTGCCAGCGGGGGAATGCGTGATCTGACCAGCTCGACCATAGAGAAGCTGGGAAAGGTCTACGTCCACGGCATAGCAATACAGCCCGGTAAGCCGACTATAATCGGGGAGGTGGACGGAAAGCCCGTTTTCGGTCTCCCGGGATATCCAACGAGCTGTCTAACGAACTTCACCCTCCTCGTTGCGCCCCTCCTCAGAAAGCTCATCGGACGGGAGAGCGAGGTCAGGAAGGTTAAGAAGAGGCTCGCCCACAAGGTGTTCTCGGTCAAGGGCAGGAGGCAGTTCCTCCCCGTTAGGATAGAGGGCGATAAAGCCGTCCCGATACTGAAAGGAAGCGGAGCGGTTACCAGCTTCATAGACGCTGACGGTTTCATCGAGGTTCCGGAGAACGTTGAGATACTCGAGGCCGGAGAAGAGGTAGAGGTCACCCTCTTCGGTTAGACCCCGTATTCCTCCGCCCACTTCTCGTACTTTTTTAGCAGGGCCGGTTTTATGGGGCTCTTTACCCTCCTGAAGGCGTACTTGAAATCCTTGGCCTCAAGGGGCCTCGTGGTTAGCGGCTTTCCGACTATAGATCCCACCCTCAGGGGATCGCCCAGTTCCGGGTTCATCTCCTCCAGCATGCGGAGGGTCGCGAGCGAGCAGAGGTTCGCTATCTCCCTGCCCGAGTAGAGCCTCCTGACCGCTAGCCTGGCCACCGAACTTAGGCTGACCCTGGTTGCCACTCCCCGGAGGTGTATGCGCAGTATCTCCTCGGCGGCACTCTCGTCGGGGAGCGGCACGTAGATCCTAATGGGGAGCCTGGACAGGACGGCATCGTCGAGATCCCAAGGCGCGTTGGTGGCAGCTAGGGTTACAACGTGCTTGTTCTCAAGTTCCGGGGTTTTGAAGCCGTCTATCTCCTCCAGGATCGACCCCAAAACCCTCCTGGCCGCGTCCTCGAGGTTGACCCTTTTCATCGCCAGGGCATCGAACTCGTCTATGAAAACGACGCTCGGGCTTTTCTCCCTGGCCAGGGTGTAGATGGCCGAGGCCAGCTTCGAACTCTCCCCAAAGTACTTGCTCAGGATATCGCTGACCTTAACGTTGATGAACGTAGCGTTTAAACTGCCCGCCAGCGCGCTCGCCAGAAGTGTCTTGCCAGTTCCGGGGGGCCCGAAGAGGAGCAGGCCCTTCCACGGCTTGAAGCCCCTGGGGGTTTTTGCGAGGGTGATCCCAACGGTCTGGGCCAAGAGCTTCTTGGCCTCCTCCAGTCCACCAACGTCGTTCCACGAGACGTTGGTCCGCTGGATCAGGGACTTGACCCTCTCGAACTCCTTCCCTACCGGGGATGGCTTGGGTTCTACCCTCTTAGCCTTCTCCTCCCACTCCTTTGCCATCTCGAGGTAGTAGTGTGAGAATTGTAGGTCTTCGGAGGCTAGCCTTCGAAATAACCCCGCGCACTGGAGGGCCATGAACCTGGCCCTCTCGGTGTTCCCCTCCTCCACCGCCCGGTTGTAAGCCTCCTCGTACCGCCTGAGCAGTGCGGAGTATACGGCCTTCATCCCCACCGGTATATGGTTCCTTCCGGCGCTCTTAAATCGGTTTTGTGTAGGTGGCTGTGTAGCCATCAAAACCTTTTTTAAAGTCCCCGCCGTTCCTCCCCCAGGTGAAAGCTATGCTCGATATAAAGCTCATCCGCGAAAACCCCGACCTCGTCAAGGGCGACCTCATCAAGCGCGGTGAACTGGAGAAGCTCAAGTGGATAGACGAAATCCTGGAGCTCGACGCCAGATGGCGCGAGAACCTCAGGAAGATAAACCAGCTCAGGAAGGAGCGCAATCAGCTCGCGGTCCAGATAGGCAAGCGCAAGAAGGCCGGTGAGCCCGTCGATGACCTACTAGCCAGGAGCAACGAGATAGTGAAGCAGATCGAGGCCCTAGAGAAGGAAGTCGAGGAACTCAGGAAGAAGATCGACTACTACCTCTGGCGCCTGCCGAACATCACCCACGAGAGCGTCCCTATAGGCAAAGACGACACCGAGAACGTCCCGATAAAGTTCTGGGGCAAGGCTAAAGTCTGGGAGGGCTTCCTCGAGAGCTTTAAGGAGCAGAGCCTTGGGAAGATGGACTACGAGGTTCTGAGCTGGAGGCCGAGGCTTCACGTTGACATGCTTGAACTCCTCAAAGGGGCCGATTTGGAGAGGGCCGCGAAGGTCAGCGGTGCGCGCTTCTACTACCTCATGAACGAGCTCGTCATCCTCGATCTGGCTTTAATCCGCTTCGCCCTCGATAAGCTCATCGAGAAGGGCTTTACTCCGGTTATACCGCCCTACATGGTCCACCGCTTCGTCGAGGAGGGCGTTACGAGCTTCGACGACTTCGAGGACGTCATCTACAAGGTCGAGGGAGAGGACCTCTACCTCATCCCGACCGCCGAGCATCCTCTGGCAGGAATGCACGCCAACGAGATAATTGAAGGAAAAGACCTGCCCCTCCTCTACGTCGGCGTTTCGCCGTGCTTCAGGAAAGAAGCTGGAACCGCTGGAAAGGACACTAAGGGAATATTCCGCGTTCACCAGTTCCACAAGGTTGAGCAGTTCGTCTATTCGAGGCCAGAGGAGAGCTGGGAGTGGCACGAGAGGATCCTCCAGAACGCTGAGGAGATATTCCAGGCCCTGGAGATCCCCTACCGCGTCGTCAACATCTGCACCGGCGACCTCGGCTACGTTGCGGCAAAGAAGTACGACATCGAGGCCTGGATGGCGGGCCAGGGCAAGTTCCGTGAGGTTGTTTCCGCGAGCAACTGCACCGAGTGGCAGGCGAGAAGGTTAAACATCCGCTACCGTGACAAGACCCACGAGAAGCCGAAGTTCCTCCACACGCTCAACTCAACCGCCATAGCCACGTCGAGGGCTATCGTAGCTATCCTCGAGAACCACCAGACGGAGGAAGGCGTTGTAAAGCTACCGAGGGCGCTCTGGAAGTACACGGGCTTCAAGGAGATCCTGCCGGCGAACATGAAGGAGAAGTGCTGTCGGGACTGATTTTCTTTCCCTTTCAACACCTTTCCAGAACCTTCATCTTGTTCTGCATACAGTACAAGGATTTATAAAGGGTTGGACTGTATATAGTCCGTGATGGTTATGATCAAGAGGGAGACCTGGGCCGAGGTGATCCTCGATTACCGCTTTCTTCCCTTCGAGGGGATAAAGAGAGGGATAGAGGTCAAACTTCCCAACACCCAGATGGCGCTTGCAATAATCGGGCCGAGAAGGGCCGGCAAGACTTACTTAATGCGCCAGATTATGGAGGAGCTGAAATCCGGAGGAATCCCGGGGGAGAACATGGCCTACGTTAACCTTGAGGACCCGCGGCTTGTTGGAGCTTCCCTCGAGGATCTTATGGTCATGCTCGAAGTGCTGAGGGAAATGGGAGGCGAAAAGCTCTACCTCTTCCTCGACGAGGTTCAGGTTGTTGAAGGCTGGGAGCGCTTTGTTCGCTACCTCCTCGACACTGGGCACAAGGTTTTCGTCTCCGGTTCCTCCGCTAAGCTCCTTTCAAAAGAGATAGCCACCCAGCTGAGGGGACGCTCAATAGCGGTTCGGGTCTTCCCCTTTTCCTTCGGAGAGTTTCTGAAGGCAAGAGCGTTTTCCGTTAGGCGGTATCTCTCGAGCGAGGAAAAAGCTCGGCTTAGGACACTCCTCCGGGAATACCTCGAGTGGGGAGGTTATCCAGAGGTCGTGCTGAACCCGCACATGAGGATGGAGGTTTTGAAGGGGATCCTTGATCTGGCCATCTACCGCGATATAGTTGAGCGCTGGGAGGTCAGGAACGTCTCTGCCCTGAGGCTGCTCCTCAAGGTTCTCGCCCGCTCAAGCCATCTCACGCTCACCAAAGCATATTCAACTATGAAGAGCCTCGGGGTCTCCACAGGAAAGGGGACCCTTGCAGATTACCTCGACTATTTAAGCGATGCCTTCATCCTGCACCGCCTCCCCCCTTACGTGAAGTCCTACAAAAAGGCCGAACTCCTTGGTTTCAAGCCGTATCTCGTTGACAACGGCCTTCTGAGGATCATGGGAGTTAAAGACATGGGTAGGCTCATGGAGAACCTTGTATTCGTGGAGCTTATCAGGAGGGGTTTCGAGCCGGGAGAAAACTTGTTTTACGTCCCTGGGGACGGCTGGGAGGTCGATTTTCTCGCTGGAGACGAGCTGATCCAGGTCAGCTACGAACTACATCCGTTCAACAGGGAACGTGAGTTTAAGGCTCTCATAAACGCCGCGCGGAGAATGGAGGCGAAGAGACTCAGAGTCGTAACGTTTGCTGACAAGGGGAAGCTTAGAGTGAACGGGAAGGATGTTGAAGTGGTTCCACTTCATGAGTGGTTGCTTTAAAGGGAACTAAGAAGTTGCTCCTTGGAGGACACAATACAAAGACCTTCACCATTTCCCAGCTCAGAAAAGTCATTGTCAAGGATCACTATCCCGTCAAGCTTGTAGAAGAGGGCCGCCCCGGCAATCATCGCATCATTGGGAAGGAGGCCGTATTCATCGACCAACCTCCTGGAAATGGCAAACACGAATTCGTTTGTGTCGAGAAACTTGAACAGAGATAGAAGCTCATAAACAGGCCCTTTTTGGATCGCCTTTATCAAATCTGGTTTTTTCTTGAGCGTTCTAAAGCTCCTGCCAGTTTTGAGCTTTAGATACACAAAAATGGCTTCTAAGGCAACGGTTTCGTTGATATACCCTTCTACATCCCCTTCAATGAGGGCCTCAAGAAGTTCAGTGGCCTTGGGGTTTCCCTTCAAGTGCTCGACAAGAACGGTGGAGTCAACCATAAAGCTCCTCATAAATCTCCACCTTCAGCTCTTCGGCGGACTTTTCGGTTTTCAGGATCCCCGCCGTCTTTTTTAGAATTTCACGCCTCTTTTCAAGCTCTTGGAGGTACTCCTTGACTTTTTTCTCAAACTCCTTGGGAATCTCAACCTTAACGGTTTCCACGCTCTCCCACCAAGGTTTGTTCTGTCTTGAAAGATATAAGGGTTGCTAAACCCCTCCCCGCTCCCTAACCTTTCTCCTCACGTTCGGGTCGCGGTCGGCTATTATCTTGAGGGCCTCCTCGAAGCTCATCCAGTCCGGGACTTCCTCGTTTATGTAGATCCCTGTCCTCCCGATCCTGTCGCGCCTCGTGAGCACGTGGACGCGCTCCGTAACGATCTCAACGCTCACCCCAAGGGTTTTCGCCACCTCGCTCTCCCTCCCAACGACCTCACGCTCGATGTGGCCCCTCTCCGTCGGGACGATGAGGATGAGCTTTTTGTTCACGCCTGGAACGCGCTCCTTCGTTTTGACGCCCCAAAGATCGATAGCCCCACCCCAGCGGTAGAAGTCAAGCTCCCTGTTCGTTGGCTCGATCAACGGGAAGGTAACGGTTGTCTCCTCGTCTATCTCGATGACGCCCTTGATGAGGTGCCAGGGGGTAGCCATGACGATCTTTCTCCTCCTCACTAGACCCTCGAGGGCCAGCTCGATGAGGTAGCTCGGAATCCTTACCGGGATGAAGATGTCGACGTCGCTGTCCCGTCTGACGTCGCCCCTGGCAACGCTGCCGTAGAGCAGGGGGTCGAACTGAGCTAAGCGCTCCATTATCTTCAGCGCTTTCTCGCGCTTCTCCCACAGGTAGCGCCACCTCTTGGGCGTGTAGACAACCTCTCTCTCGTCCCAGACGCGGACTACCTTCTCCCTCGGCATCGTGTTCGCTATCTTCGAGGGCCTTAAAAACGTGCCTAGGTTTTTAAGGGGTTGGCCGGAGAGCCCCTTTGGTGGGAGAGATGCCTGTGATCGGAGTGAACCTCACGAAGATAGAGTTTGAGAAGAGAGGAATGCCCCCGATAGGTGGCAGAATAGAGGTGAACCTCACCCCCAAGGTAAGGGACATGCGCCTCGGCGAGATAAGAACCCCAACCGGAAAGACCCACGGCGTCGAGATCCTCTTCAAGTACGAGGTGACCTACAGACCGGAGATAGCTGAGGGGCTCATAGAGGGCGCCCTCATGTACCTCCCTCAGAGGAAGGAGGACGTGGACAGGATCCTCGACACGTGGGAGGCAGAGAGGAAGGTTCCCCCCGAGGTTTTTGCGGAGGTCATAAACTTCCTGACCGCTGAGATAAGCCCGATGCTCTTCGTGATAGCCAAGGAGATGAGGTTGCCCTATCACATACCCCTGCCGAGGGTGGAGATAAAGCCCCCGGGGTGATGGCTGGGTGACGATAGTCATTCCCATGCGCGGTGCCGTGGACGAGAAACGCCTGGCGGTAGCCGCTGGCCTCATACGCGAGGGCAAGCTTGTCGCCTTTCCAACCGAGACCGTCTACGGCCTCGGGGCAGATGCGCTGAACGGGAGTGCCGTGAGGCGGATCTTCGAGGCCAAAGGGCGGCCCGCCGATAACCCGCTCATAGTTCACATAGCGGACGTCGACCAGCTCAGGGGGCTTGCTAGGGAGGTGCCCCCACTGGCGATGGAGCTCGCCAGAAGGTTCTGGCCGGGGCCCCTGACAATGGTTCTCCCCAGGGATCCGCGGGTTCCCGATGTCACCACCGGCGGCCTGGACACGGTCGCGGTCAGGATGCCCTCACACCCGATAGCCCTGGCCCTCATCAGGCTGAGCGGAAGGCCAATAGCCGCCCCCTCCGCCAACATCAGCGGAAGGCCCAGCCCGACCGATGCCGAACACGTGGTGGAGGACTTCTACGGGAGGATAGAGTGCATAATCGATGGGGGGCCGACGCCAGTAGGCGTTGAGTCCACGGTTCTCGATCTGACCGGCGAGAGGCCTGTCCTTCTCCGCCCCGGTGGCCTTCCCCTGGAGGAGATCGAGAAGGTTGCCGGCCCTGTTGAGATCCACCCGGCCGTGAGGGGAAAGGAGGTTGACCTGGCCAGGGCCCCGGGTATGAAGTACAAGCACTACTCCCCGAACGCCCAGGTGATAGTGGTCGAGGGAATGCGGGAGGCTGTTAGAAAGAAGATCGACGAGCTCGTTGGGGAGCTTAGATCCGAGGGGCTGAGGGTCGGCGTGATGGCGACGGAGGAGCACGAGGCCGATGCCTTCTTCCACCTCGGAAAGACCGATGAGGAGGTCGCTAGGAACGTGTTCAGGGCGCTCAGGGAGCTCGACAAGCGGGGGGTTGACGTCATAATAGCGGAGGGGATTGAGGAGAGGGGCCTCGGCCTGGCCGTGATGAACCGCCTGAGGAAGGCCGCTGGATACCACGTCGTAAGGGTTTGAACTGCTTTACTCTCCCCGATTTTCTCCCTTTCACACGGTGGATAAACTTAAATACATGGACTCGCTAAGTGGGTTGATGGGTAGTGCCCATTAAATCATGGGGTGAGAAAATTGGCGCTGATTCCTGAGATGGCCTCTCCCGAGGATCTTGAGCACATGGGGTTTGAAAAGCTTGAGGACGGCGAAATAAAGGAGGGCCTCAAGCTGATTCTTCGGGCGGCTAAAAAGTACGAGGACGAGGGGAAGCTCGAGGACGCGGCCCGGCTTTACTACTACTTCGGCTACTTCTTTCTGCACCGGCTTGGGAAGCCGGATATGGCCAGGAAGCCCCTCCTTAAAAGCGCGTCGCTCTACATAAAGCTAATCGAGGCCGAACTCGACAAGTTCGAGGTTGATATAGGTCGCCTCAACGAGTTCTGCTCGAAGACCCTCTCCGTCTTCGCCACCGTGGGGGACGAGAAGAACCTGAAGAAGTACGCGAAGTACTTTGCTGAGATCTACGAGGACCTTGGGAAGGCCTACCTGGACAACGATGACATTTTGGGAGCCATAAGGGCCTACGAGGACGCTTTCCGCTACTACAAGGCCCTAGGAGATCCCGAGGCGACTAGGAGAATAGCCGATTCGCTCATAACGGCCTACGGGCGGCTGACTGAAGAAAAGGTAGCCGCCAACGACAGCGCCGGTGCGGCCGAGGCCTTCTACAGGCTCTCCTTCTACCTGCTGGAGCTCTTCGGCTACGACACCCACTACGTCGAGATAATGGACACCGCCGCCAGAAACTACGAGAAGGCCAGTAAGGTGGCCTACTCCCAGGGGGATCTGGACGGGACGACCACCTACCTCCTCAAGGCCCAGTACGCCTATCTACTAGCCGGCAACACCAGCAGGGCCAAGCTCATAGGCCTCAACAACGTGAGGATGGCCTATCAGGTCGTGGGTTCGTACCAGGGTGCCGGGGACGACAGGAACGCCGCTAGAAAGCTCCTAGAACTGGCGCAGGCCCTTCTAGCTGTTGGAAAGCTGAAGGAGGCCTTCAAGGCCTACCACGAAGCTATACGCCTCGACAGCCGCATAGAGAACAGGATACTCATGCGTGCCGCCCTCCTGAAGGTGCACGGTGCGGAGAAGAAGAGCACGGGCATATTGTCGGCCGTGGGCGACGTCGAGTACTACCTCGACCGCGGAAACAAGGAGAGGGCCATAGAGATCGCCGATGGGACGCTCCGGGCTATAGCGGAGCTGGAGCCCGTTATCAGGATGCTCCACGAGGCTGAGGGGATAAACACGAAGGAGTGATCATGGGCCGAACCTCTCCCTGAAGAGCGCCTCCGCCAGTCCCCTGAGCGTTAGGTTTCTCCTCTTCGCTATCCTCTCCATAACCTTCTGGGCCCCGCTGCCGTACTGGGCGGCCTTCTTGTCCCTCAGCGCTATCTCCTCTGGCAGTCCAGTGCTCAGCGCCAGTTTCCTCAGTATTAGCTTCCTCGTTCCGTTCGCGATCTTCAGCTCGAGCGGAGTGTTCAGGGCGCTCAGGACGACGGGCATCGATAGGAAGGGGTACCTGCCCTCGACCCCGTTGAGCATCGCTATCTTGTCGTCCCTGGCCAGGTTCCTCTCCCCGAGGTCCATGAGATCCCTCTCCATGAGTTCCGGCCTCTCTAGGTACTTGGCGTAGCCCCCGAAGAGTTCGTCGGCCCCCTGCCCGCTAAGGAGAACCTTCACACCGTCTTCGCGCGCCAGCCTTGTGGCGAAGTACAGGGGAATCCCTATGGCCAGGTTCATCGGGTTGGGCTCTTCTATCGCGAAGGCTATCTCGGGCAGGGCCTCCTCAACTTCCTCCTCCGCGAAGACGTGCTCCCTGAGCTCCAGTCCTAGATCCTCGCTCGCCTTCCTAGCCCACTGGAGGTCTTGGCTGTTCTCCGTTCCGGCGGTGTAGAGGACGACGTCCGAGTACTTCGAAGCCAGCAGGGCCACTATCGAGCTGTCGAGTCCCCCGGAGAACAGTATTCCCGTTTTCTTTCCACACCTAACCCTTACGGAGTACTCCAGCACCTTACCGAGTGATTTGAGGGCCAGCCCCTCCATCATCCCCTTCCGCTTCAGCTCGGCCATGCTGAAGAGCCTTTCCCTTCTCACGCCTCCCCTGGAGATCGTCACCAGCTCACCCGGGCTCACGGGTAGGGCCTCCTCTCCTATGGCCCAGAGCACCTTCTTCTCGCTTGCGAAGAAGCCGCTCGGGGAGTAGTAGAGGGGCCTTATTCCCACCGGGTCTCTGAAGAGGTATATCCTCTCACCGTCCGAGAAGGCCACCGCGTAGTCCCCTTCGAGCATCTTCATTGCCTTTTTTACGGCTTCCCTTATCGAGAGGCCTTTCTCCAGGAGGTGCTCGAGGAGGCGGAGGATCACCTCGCTGTCCACGTCGCTCTCGAACTCCACCCCCCTGCCCTCAAGGAAGGCTCTGAGCTGGGGGTGGTTGTAGATCTCGCCGTTGTGGACGAGGGTGAAGCGGTTGAAGAAAGGTTGAGTGTACTCCTTTGAGCCGGTCATTCCGAGCCTGCACTGGAGAAGTCCGATCCTCCCGTCTGGGATTTCGCCCAGGTCGCTGAAATCGAGGCTCTTCAGGAAGCCCTCGTCGGTCCACACGCCAAAGCTGTCTGGACCGCGATGCTTGCCGGTGAGGATCATCGTGATGAACCTCTCCCTGAGTCCCCTTCCCATTCCTCCCCCTATAAGGCACACGACTCTCACCCCAGCCCGTTGGGAGGGCTTGTAGAAAAGCCTTCCCCCTTCTCACTTGAAAATGTAGCTATCCCTCGGGAGAAAAGGTGGACGGGGGTTCATTAGGTGAGGTCGCCGCATGTACAGTAGTGCTCATACGACAGGGTGTCCAGCTCATCGAGGCCCTGGCCGGTGACAGCTGACGCGTAGACGACCCTGACCGGCGGCGAGACCTCTGGAAGGAGGGAGCACATCCTGTACGCGAGAAGCCCCTGCATCGTCGGGTCAAACTTCAGCCTCGCCGTGAGGTACTCCAGGTCCTCCAGGTACTTCCTGTGCCTCTCCAGCTCGTCCTCCCCCAGGGTGTCGATCTTGTTTAGAACCGGTATCGTGGTGGCCCCGAGCCTCAGGTCTATCATCACCGTGAAGAACCTGACGAAGCAGTAGTCGTGGGGTCTCTTAAGTATCTCCGGGCTGAAGAGGTACGCTACTAGGGGTTCTTTCAGGTGCTCCATTATCCTGACGCCGAAGTCGTGGAAGAGGAAGCTCTCCATCTGGCCGGGGGTGTCGATTATGGTGTAGTCGTGGTTGCCGTCGAGGTGGATTATGTCCTCTGCTATTCCATCGACGTGCTCCAGGAGGCGGTCGTAGCTCTCAACTATGGCCCCGTTGGGCCCGTAGCCCTCCTCCATTATCCCCTCCACGGTGGTGATATCTCTGACGTCGAGGTCCGGCTGGTAGGGCAGCTTCCTGACCCCAGTGTCCAGGTTCACGTAGGCAACGCTGTAGTCCCTCTCCTCTAGGTACCTTCCGAAGGCCCCGGCGAGCGTGGTCTTGCCGCTTCCCGCTGTACCCAGGAAGGCCAGTATCATGGCCACTCCCTCAGTACATGACCCTCGCCTTCAGCCCGGCTATCCTTATGACCTCCTGGGCGAGCTTCATGAAAGCTTGGGCCCCCTCTGACTCAGGGGCGTATTCGACGACGGGCACACCTTCCAGCGTCGCCTCCCTGACCTTCGGATCCTCCGGGACTACAGTGAGGAGCGGAACCTCCATGACCTCCTCGGAGACGTCCGGCGGTATGTCGTTTTCGCTTCGCCCGTACCTGTTGAGGACAAAGCCGAGAACGGCCAGTCCGGCCTTTTTTAGTACTATCCCTACCTTCATTGTGTCGGTGATGCACGATATCTCAGGGTTCGTTATAAGGATGACCTCCTCGCCGCTCAGCATGGCGTTCATGGCGTCCATCTGAAGGCCCGCGGGGCAGTCGATTAGAACGAAATCGTACTGGTCCTTGAAGACCTTTATTGTAGCAGGGAGCTTTCTCGGGTCGGCCTTCTTAACGTGCTCCCAGTCTATAGCTGCCGGAACCAGATCAACGTTCTCAAAGCTGGTTTGATAGACCGCCTGATTGACGTCGGCCTCTCCAGCCAAGACGTCGTGGATAGTGGTTTCAGCGTCGTCGATACCCATGACCAGACTCAGGTTCGCCATGGTTAGGTCCGCGTCAACCGCCAGAACCCTCTTTCCGAGCTTCCCGAGGGCTATCGACAGGTTTGCCGTCGTCGTCGTTTTTCCCGTTCCCCCCTTCCCCGAGGCTATTGAAATCAGATGCCCCATAGTTCCACCCGTAGGGATTTTCCTTCAACCTTTATGAAGCTTTAGGAAATGCTAAACCTTATGAACCGTTCGAAGAAGTTGGGGTGGGTGAGAGAGATGAGAGTGTTCGTTCCCGATACGAGCGTGATAGTTGATGGAAGACTGACCCAGTTCCTCTCAACGCTCAACGAGAAGGTCAAGGTGGTCATTCCCGAGGCTGTGGTAGCGGAGATAGAGCACCAGGCCAACGAGGGGAAGGCCATAGGCCACGTGGGCCTTGAGGAACTCAAAAAGCTCCGCGACATGGCGGATAAAGGTAAGATACTCCTCGAGTTCCACGGTGAGAGGCCGGATCTGTGGCAGATCAGAAGGGCCAAGGCCGGCGAGATAGACCATATGGTCCGCGAGATAGCGAGGGAGCTTGGAGCTACCCTCATAACGGGCGACCAGGTCCAGAGGGACATAGCGATAGCGAAGGGGATAGAGGTAATCTACCTCACCGCCAAGAAGGAGCTTCGCCATCGCCTCGAGGACTTCTTCGACGAGACCACGATGAGCGTCCACCTGAAGGGTGGCTTAAGGCCCTTCGCCAAGAAGGGGAAGCCGGGAGACTGGAAGTTCGTTCCCGTCAGGGACGAGGTTCTGACTGATGAAGAACTCCACGAGATAGCCGACGACATCGTCGAGCGCGCCAGGCGCGACCCCGAGAGCTTCATCGAGATGGACGAGCCCGGGGCGACGGTCGTCCAGCTCAGGAACTATCGTATCGTCATAGCAAAGCCTCCCTTCGCGGACAGGATAGAGATTACCGCGGTGAGGCCGGTCAAGAAGCTCAGCATAGAGGACTACGAGCTGAGCGAAAAGCTGCTCGAAAGGCTAAGGGACAGGGCGGAGGGCATTTTGATCGCTGGCGCTCCTGGCGAGGGCAAGACGACCTTCGCGCAGGCTTTGGCCGAGTGGTACGCTTCGATGGGCAAAGTCGTCAAGACCATGGAGAAGCCCCGCGACCTGCAGGTTAGCGAGGAGATAACGCAGTACACCGCTCTAAACGGTAGAATGGAACTTACCGGTGACATCCTCCTCCTCGTGAGGCCGGACTACACGATATTCGACGAGATGAGGAAGACGAGCGACTTCAAGATCTACGCCGATTTGAGGCTGGCCGGAGTCGGGATGGTCGGAGTGGTTCACGCGACCAAGCCGATAGACGCGGTCCAGAGGTTCATCGGCAGGGTCGAGCTCGGAATGATACCGCAGATAGTCGACACCGTCATCTTCATCAAGGCAGGAAACGTTGCTAAGGTTCTTACCCTCGAGTACCTTGTCAAGGTACCGAGCGGTATGAAGGAGGAGGACCTGGCGAGGCCGGTAATTGAGGTGAGGAACTTCGAGACAGGTGAACTTGAGTACGAGATTTACACCTACGGCGAGGAGATAAGCGTTGTCCCGGTCAAGAAGGAGGAGAAGGCCCCAGCTCTGAAGCTCGCCGAGAAGAGGCTCAAGCAGGAGATAAAGAAGTTCCTACCCGATGTCTACGCGGAAGTCGAGATAGTCAGCCCGCACAAGGCGGTTATTTATGCCGACGAGTTCGACATCCCGGCGATAATCGGCAAGAAGGGCAAGCGCATCACCGAGCTTGAGAAGAGGATAGGCATAAGCATCGACGTCAAGAGCTTCGCCGAGAGGGAAGCTGAAAAGCCGAAGGAGAAGATCCCTGTGGAGGTCGAGGAGAAGAAGAAAACGATAGTCCTCAGAGTTTCGCCCGACTATGCCAAAAGGCCCCTCAAGTTCTATGGGGGGGAACAGTACGTCTTTACCGCCACGCCGAGCAAGAAGGGCCTCGTCAAGGTCAGCAAGAGCACGCCGATAGGGAAGGAGCTCAGGAGGCTCATAGAGGCTGGCATACCTATATGGGCAACGACTTGAGTTTGGGTTGCCCTTTCCCTTGAATCTTTTGTATAAAGTTGGAATCACCGGGGCTTTGGGCTAAAGGACAACTTTTTAACCCTCCCGTCTATTCTTCCCCGGTGGTGGGAATGGGGTACGAGGTCGTCATCATGCCCGAGACCTTCCACAAGTTTGACAAGCACAACATCGAGCACATCTGCGTCCCGATCGTCATCGAGGAGGAGAGCTACGACATAGCCGTGGGGATCTTGGAGGGGATCGACAGGGTTCTGAAGGCGCGGTTTGATGTTTCAGTCGAGACGCCAGAAGGAGACGACTGCGACACCGTTTACAGGAAGTACACGGTCGAAAAAGATGGGAAGAAGGCCACCGTCCATGTAAAGCTCAGAAGGGCCGGAAGCGACTGCCCGGGCATTAGCGGGAACCGCATCAGAGTCTTCGAGTTCGAGAGGGACGTTGAGGAAGTCGTCAGAGAAATAGAGGGGTGCCTCTCCTGATGCCCCTCATCCTAGCCTCGGCCAGCCCAAGGAGGAGGGAGATCCTCTCCCGCTTCATTCCCGAGTTCGAGGTCGTGCCTAGCAGGGCGAGCGAGGAGTGTTCGCTGGGCGAGCCGGTAGAATACGCCCTTGAGCTGGCGCGGAGGAAGGCCCTGGAGGTTTACTCCCGCGTTTCTCCCGATTCCACTGTCATAGGTGCTGATACCGTGGTCAGCGTGGACGGCAGAATTCTGGGCAAACCTGAGGGCGAGGGGGAGGCCTTCAGGATGCTCAAGCTACTGAGCGGAAGGGTGCACAGGGTCACGACAGGCTACTGCATAGTTCATCGAGGAGAGGAGCACTGCGGGAGGGCCGTTACCGAGGTAAAGTTCCGCGAGCTAGACGACGCGCTGATAAGGGCCTACATAGCCACGGGGGAGCCTATGGACAAGGCCGGCGCCTACGGCATACAGGGGAAGGCCGGTCTCTTCGTTGAGTGGATAAGGGGCGACTACTACAACGTCGTGGGCTTTCCGCTGGAGATAATCTGGAAGCTCAGGGAGCTGGGCTTTGAGGTTTTATCACGCTGACTCCCTTGTTTCTTAGGTCTTGAGCTTTTTAGGGCTTCCTCCTTTGGTTTTGCCCGCTTCCTCACGTTTGGAAGTCTTCAGTTACAGTTTGTTACTATTTGGCGAAACGTTACAGATTGCCCACAAACTTGTAACGAAATTTTTTCGGGTGATAAAACGGAGAACGGAAATAGCCCCAATACCGCTGTCCCCCTCTTAAACATGTTCGTTTTGAAAGTGCCGTCTTTTGAGACTAATTTCCACTCTCTAAGCCTTTCTTATTCGTCTGGAAGTCTCGTGAACAGAAACATCCACCTCAAAAAGCCCCGCTTAATCAGAGTCTCCGTGGTATCCAGCCCATCTGCGGCCTTTAAATAAAGCCTTCCTGGGGCCTTTTGAGGGCCCCTCCGAAGAAAAGCTTATAAGTTTCCAGGATTCTTAACCCTTTAAAGGGCAAAAGAAGGGAAAAGCCGCCCTGTTGCAATAAGACTCTTGGAGAATTGAAAGCTTAACTATCGCAACAAACTTTCCATCCTTCAATATGTTGCAATAAGACTCTTGGAGAATTGAAAGTCGAGCCGTAGTGATTGTATCTGTACACTCTGTACGGTTGCAATAAGACTCTTGGAGAATTGAAAGGTTGGTGGAGCAGTTTTGTAGTTAACGTAAATGTTCGTGTTGCAATAAGACTCTTGGAGAATTGAAAGAGGGTTATCAACTGCCTTTCGCTCTTCCTCATCCTTCAGTTGCAATAAGACTCTTGGAGAATTGAAAGAATTTAACCCTAGGCACCCCGTCCGCACCAACTTCTAGTTGCAATAAGACTCTTGGAGAATTGAAAGAGCGGGACGGATAACGTAAAGCTGAGTTGGTACGCAGGTTGCAATAAGACTCTTGGAGAATTGAAACCGGCACACTCGTGATCAAAGCCATTGCAGTAAGACTCAACATCAAAGAAACTCCCCGAAAAGCAGATCCTCCTTCTTTCCACCAGCTTTTATGAACACCTTCTCGCTCCAGCCCACGTTTCCCACTCCCCGCGGACTGTGGGCGTCGCTCGCGAAGGTGAGCTTTATCCCCCTTCGTATGCACTCCCTGATAAACTCGACGTCCGGGACTCTGTAGCGGGAGCTTATCTCAAAGGCCTTACCGTTTGTCTCCGCAAGCTCTAGGATCTCTTCAAGCTCCTCCGCTCCAGGAAAGCCGATGTATGGAAAGTTGGCCCCGAAGTGGCCAATTACGTCAACGTTCTCATCCATCAGGGCGGCCTTCACGAGCGTCAGGTATTCCTCGGGCGTTTCGAGCCACTCGTGGACGCTGGCTATAACGAATTCCAGCTTCCTCGCCATCCATTCTGGGACGTCAACGCCTTCCGCCGTTATGTTCCCCTCTATTCCAACCAAAACCTTAACCTCGGAATCCTCGGCCCACCTCTTCACCTCGCGGACGTAGCGGTTCAGAGTCTTAGGCCCGAGGTAGTGGCTGTGGTCGGTTATCGCGAGTAGCTTCAGCCCCTTCTCTTCGGCGGCCGCTATGTTGTCTGCTATCGCGCCGTCTCCGTCGGAGTAGACCGTGTGGGTGTGGGTGTCGTGCGGAAACCTCAGCATGCCCAAAGATACGCCCGGCGGTTAAAAAGGCTTCTGGACAAAATATCCAACGTAAAGCTCCCCCTTGAACTTTGACAAAGCTTTAAATACGTCCACGCCTAAAATAGGGCGGTGGTGAAGATGGTCGAACGCTCAAAGGTTCGCGTTGTCATAGCGAAGCCCGGCCTGGACGGTCACGACAGGGGCGCGAAGGTCGTCGCCAGGGCCTTGAAGGAGGCCGGCTACGAGGTTATTTACACCGGGATAAGGCAGACGCCAGAGCAGATAGTCGAGACGGTGATCCAGGAGGACGCGCCGGTTCTGGGGATAAGCATACTCTCCGGCGCGCACATGGTCCTCATCCCGAAGATACTCAGGCTCCTCGAGGAGAGGGGTTTGAAGCTCAACGAGGACATCGTGGTCTTCGCCGGAGGGATAATCCCACCCGACGACGCCGAGGAACTCAAGAAGATGGGCGTTGCAGAGGTTTTCGGACCTGGAACCTCACTCCAGAAGACCATCGAGTTCGTTGACAGGGCCGTGGAGAACCTCAAGAGGTTCAAGGGGGCTTAAGTTTATATCCCTCCCCTCATTATTCTCCCCGATGCCCTATGAGCCTTGAAGAACTGGTTGAAGCACTTCTCAGGGGCGACAAGAAGGCCGCCGCGAGGCTCATAACTCTCGCCGAGAACGACGAGGAGAAGGCCAGGGAGATAGCGAGGCTCGTTCACCCCCACACGGGAAAAGCCTACGTCGTCGGCATAACCGGCCCGCCCGGGGCCGGAAAGTCAACTCTCCTTGACAAGCTCATAAAGCTCGCGAGGGAAGAGGGCCACGTCGTTGGGGTCATAGCCATCGACCCGACCTCACCCTTCACCGGCGGTGCCCTTCTCGGCGACAGGCTGAGGATGCAGAGGCACTCCACCGATCCCGGCGTCTTCATAAGGAGCATGGCCACTCGCGGTTCCCTCGGAGGCCTAGCTAAAGCTACCAACGACGCGGTGAGGATTCTCGACGCCTACGGCTGCGACGTCATATTCGTCGAGACTGTCGGGGTAGGCCAGACGGAGGTCGACATCGTGAAGACCGCCGACACGGTGGTTCTCGTCAACGTTCCAGGGCTTGGAGACGAGGTCCAGGCCTTAAAGGCCGGTCTAATGGAGATCGCCGACATCTTCGCCATCAACAAGGCCGACAGGGAAGGCACGGAGATGCTCTACCTCGAGCTGAAGATGGCCATCGAGTTCGAGAGGGACAAGTGGAGGGAGCTCGGCTGGGAGCCGCCGATAGTCGAGACTGTCGCCTTCACGCTCAAAGGAGTCAGGCCGCTCTGGGAGGCCATAAAGGAGCACCGCGAGTTCCTCGAGAGGAGCGGGAAGCTGGCCGAGAGGCGGAAGGAGCGCGCCAGGGAGGAGATAAAGGCCATAGTGGCCGGCGATGTTGCCAGGAAGGTCGAGGAGAAGCTGAGGGGGAAGGACGCCGAGGAGCTTATAAATGCCGTCGTCGAGAGAAGGCTCGACCCCTACTCGGCCGCCGAAAGGGTTATGGGCGAAACGCTCAAAGTTTAGGTGGTGGTTGCGATGTTCAGGAAGATAGACCACGTTGGTATCGCCGTTAAGAACCTCGACGAGGCGATAAAGGTCTGGGAGGGCCTCGGCCTCAAGGTCGAGGAGATAGAGGAAGTTCCGGACCAGAAGGTCAGGACCGCGATAATCCACGTTGGGGAGAGCAGGATAGAACTCCTCGAGCCGACCTCGGAGGACTCTCCGATAGCGAAGTTCATAGCCAAGCGCGGCGAGGGCATACACCACATAGCACTCGGTGTGGATGATATAGAGGCCCACCTGGAGGAACTCAAGGAGAAGGGCTACCGCCTCATCGACGAGAAGCCGCGCATCGGTGCCGGCGGGGCGAAGATAGCCTTCGTCCACCCCAAGGCGGTAACCGGCGTTCTCCTCGAGCTATGCCAGAGGGACTGATCCGGTTCCCTTTTATGTTCTTTATCTGAGCGTTTCGGCTTTTGTTGGTTGGCCTTTGAAACGGTTCTGGGTTGAGATGTGAATTATGTCCATGTCGTGCCTTCATCTGTTACTTTAATTGCACAAACGTGCTCTTTTTGTTATTCATTGGGACATAATTTTCGAAAAGTTTATATAGTGTGGATGCGCCCAATCTCTGAAAAAGTGGGCATTGGTGTTACATCATGGTCCGTCTGTTCGGAAAGTTGGAGGGTGATGACCCTTCGAGGGCTTCGATGAAGGAGGGATCCCTCCTAGAACCCTCCCGCCTCAGGCCGTTCCTTGCGTCCCACCTTTCTAGGGGCAGCCCGGTTTTTCTGATAACCCGCGACTACTTTGGCATCACCCGCGAGTTCCCGCCCGGGAGGTTTCCCCTCAACGTCCTCTGGCTTACGACCGTTGAACACCCCAACGCCGTCAACCCGCGGGACCTTCATAAAATCGAGTTTGCTGTAATCAGGGACACTTCAATCAGAAGGTCCAAGGTGGTTCTCGACGGGTTCGAGTACCTGATGCTAGAAAACGGCCTCGTGCCGGCCCTGAGGTTCGTCTCCAAGGTGAGGGACATAGCGGTGATGAACGGAACTCAGTTCTACGTCGTTTTGAGCGATGCCCTCACGGAGAGGGAAAAGACACTCCTCAAGCGCACAATGGGGGTTCTAGTTTGATGTTTCCGTGAAGTTGGAAGAGAAGGGCCGGAAGGAAGGCTTCTGTGGTGCGGTGGCCGGGATTTGAACCCGGGTTACCGGCTTGGGAGGCCGGTGTCCTAGACCAGGCTAGACTACCACCGCGCGGATTTTAGTATTGGGGGGACATTTAAAAAGTTTACCCTCGCGTTCCCGTGGAAGGTGATGAACAATAATGTCCTTCAAGGGATCCTATCGGACAAAACTAGCTTCTTAAACTTTTCGTAAGCCCTATAAACCTCCCACCGCAGTTTATCCACGAAAAGCTTATATAGGTGAACCCAAACCGGGGGGTAGTGGCAATCATTCTGAAAAACTGTAAGGGGGCATTTCTCGGTGGCGGCGAAGAAGGAGTTTAACGTGTTTATGCACGAGCTGGTTCCGGAGCACAGGATCCTCAGCGAGGAGGAGAAGGAGGAGCTCCTCAGAAGGCACCGCATAAAGCTGTCTCAGCTTCCCCAGATCAAGGCTTCTGACCCTGCCGTTGTCCAGCTCGAGGCAAAGCCGGGCGACGTTATCGAGATAAAGAGGAAGAGCCCGACGGCTGGGGTTTACTACTACTACCGGCTCGTTGTGGAGGACTGATTTTGAGGTGAGAGCATGAGCGCGAGAGGACCCACCGTTGTTGATGTTACTCCCGACGACCTCTGGCTGGTTATGGAATCATACTGGAAGGAGAAAGGACTTGTAAGGCAGCACCTCGATTCGTACAACGCCTTCATCGATCACGGCCTTCAGGAGGTCATAGACGAGTTCGGCGGCGTTAAGCCGGACATCCCAAACTTCGAGGTCAAGTTCGGCAAGATCCGCCTCGGAGAGCCCGTATTTCAGGAGGCTCAGGGGCAGAGGAAGCCCCTCTACCCGATGGACGCTCGTATAAGGAACCTCACCTACTCGGCCCCGCTGTTCCTCGAGCTGATCCCCGTGATAAACGGCATCGAGCAGGAGCCCGTGGAAGTTAGGATCGGTGAACTCCCGCTGATGCTGAAATCAAAGGCATGCCGCCTCTACGGCCTCAGCGACGAGGAGCTCATAGAGCTCGGCGAGGACCCGAAGGATCCGGGAGGATACTTCATAATCAACGGCTCAGAGAGGGTTATAGTTTCAATTGAGGACCTCGCCCCCAACAAGACCCTCGTGGAGAGAGACGAGAGGCAGAACAAGGTCGTCGCCAAGGTCTTCTCCTACAGGCACGGCTACAGGGCCCTCATAACCGTAGAGAGGAAGAAGGACGGTATTCTCTACGTCAACATCCCGAACGTTCCAAAGCCGGTTAAGTTCGTCTACGTCATGCGCGCCCTTGGTCTCCTCAGCGACAAGGAGATAGTTGAAGCGGTAAGTGACGACCCGAGGATACAGCAGGTCCTCTTCGACAACCTCGACGACGCTGGCGACATAAGGACTCAGGAGGAGGCCCTCGACTACATAGGAAAGCTCTCCCTCCCTGGCCAGCCCAAGGAGTACAGGCTCAGAAGGGCCGAGCACATCATCGACAACAACCTTCTCCCGCATATGGGGGTCGAGCCGGAGAACAGACGTGCTAAGGCTTACTACCTCGGCATGATGGCCCTCAAGGTTCTCGAGCTCTCCCTCGGCTTCCGCGATGAGGACGATAAGGATCACTACGCCAACAAGAGGCTCAAGCTCGCTGGAGACCTTCTCAAAGACCTCTTCCGCGTTGCCTTCGGCCAGCTCGTCAAGGACATGCAGTACCAGATGACCAAGACCTACCAGAGGAAGGGCGAGCGCTACACCTTCGAGAACATCCAGCGCTTCGTGAGGAACTCCGTGAGGCCGGATGTCCTGAGCGAGAGGATAGAGCACGCCCTCGCCACAGGTTCCTGGCCTGGGGGAAGGACGGGCGTCAGCCAGCTCCTCGACAGGACCAACTACATGTCAACCCTCTCCCACCTCAGGCGCGTCACTTCTCCGCTCAGCAGGGACCAGCCCCACTTCGAGGCCCGTGACCTTCACGGAACCCACTGGGGCAGGATCTGTCCTACCGAGACCCCCGAAGGTCCGAACTGTGGTCTCGTCAAGAACCTAGCTTTGATGGCCCAGATAACCACCGGCATCCCAGAGGAGGAGGCCAGGAACTACCTTATGGAGCTTGGAGTGATCCCGGTTGAGGAGAGGAGGCCTTCTCCGGGCCTCTACCGCGTCTACCTCAACGGCGTCCTCATAGGCACGATAGATGACGGCAGGGCCCTTGTGGAAAGGATCAGGGCCGACAGGAGGAGTGGAAAGATAAGCGACGTTGTGAACGTTGCCATCTACGAGGAGGAGGACGTCAAGGAGGTCTACGTCAACAGCGACGACGGAAGGGTCAGGAGGCCGCTAATCATAGTCGAGAACGGAAGGCCGAAGCTCACCAAGGAGCACGTCGAGGGGATAAAGAACGGGACGCTGACCTGGAGCGACCTCATAAGGCGCGGGGTCATAGAGTACCTTGACGCCGAGGAAGAGGAGAACGCCTACGTTGCCACCTGGCCGTGGGAAGTTACGGAAGAGCACACCCACCTCGAGCTCATGCCCGCTGCCATACTTGGTATTCCGGCTTCCCTCGTCCCCTACCCGGAGCACAACGCTGCCCCGCGTAACACCTACGGTGCCGGTATGGCCAAGCAGAGCCTTGGTTTAGGAGCTGCTAACTTCAGGATTCGCGTTGACACCCGCGGGCACCTGCTCCACTATCCCCAGGTTCCGCTCGTCAACTCCCGCATAATGAAAGCGGTGGGCTTTGAGGAGAGGCCTGCCGGCCAGAACTTCGTGGTCGCGGTTCTGAGCTACTCGGGCTACAACATGGAGGATGCAATCATAATGAACAAGGCCTCGATAGAGCGCGGCCTCGGGAGGAGCACCTTCTTCAGGACCTACGAGGCCGAGGAGAAGCGCTACCTCGGTGGCCAGATGGACCGCTTCGAGAAGCCCGATCCGACCATCAAGGGCTACCTTGGCGACAAGTACTACCGCAACCTCGACGAGGACGGTATAATCTTCCCGGAGTCCAAGGTCGAAGGAAAGGACGTCCTCGTTGGAAGGACCTCGCCGCCGAGGTTCCTTGAGGAGCAGAGCGGCCTCGGTGGGATAGCCCTCCAGGAGAGGAGGGAAACCAGCATAGCGGTCAGGCCGAGCGAGAGGGGCATCGTTGACAAGGTCATCATCACCGAGACCGGCGACGGAACGAAGCTCGTCAAAGTAACCGTGAGAGACCTCCGCATTCCAGAACTTGGAGACAAGTTCGCTTCAAGGCACGGTCAGAAGGGTGTCATCGGTCTCATCGTTCCTCAGGAGGACATGCCCTGGACCGAGAGCGGTATCGTTCCAGACCTCATCGTTAACCCGCACGGTATCCCGAGCCGTATGACCGTTGGACAGCTAATCGAGGCAATAGGCGGAAAGGTCGCCTCGCTCAAGGGCAGGCGCGTTGACGGTACTGCCTTCATCGGCGAGCCAGAGGAGAGGCTGAGGAAGGAACTTGAGGAGCTTGGCTTCAAGCACAGCGGAAGGGAAATCATGTACGACGGCATAACCGGAAGGCGCCTTGAGGCCGACATATTCATAGGCGTCATCTACTACCAGAGGCTCCACCATATGGTTGCCGACAAGATGCACGCGCGCTCGAGAGGTCCGGTCCAGGTGCTCACCAAGCAGCCGACCGAGGGTAGGGCCAGAGAGGGTGGTCTCAGGTTCGGTGAGATGGAGCGTGACGTCCTCATCGGCCACGGTGCGGCAATGCTCCTCATCGAGCGTCTCCTGGAGGAGAGCGACAAAACAGAGGTATGGGTCTGCGAGAGCTGTGGGCACTTGGCTTTGGAAGACAAGCGCCGCGGAAAGGTCTACTGCCCAGTCTGCGGTGAGGAAGAGAGGATAAGCAAGGTGGAGATGAGCTACGCGTTTAAGCTCCTGCTGGACGAGCTCAAGGCGATGGTAATAAGGCCCTCCCTCAAGCTCAAGGATAGGGTGTGATGGCCATGCAGTCGATGAAGAAGGTTATCGGTAGTATCGAGTTCGGCATCCTCTCACCGCAGGAGATCAGGAAGATGAGTGCGGCCGAGATAACGGTTCCCGACACCTACGACGATGACGGTTACCCCATCGAGGGCGGCCTCATGGACAAGAGGCTTGGCGTGATCGACCCCGGACTGAGGTGCGAGACCTGCGGTGCAAGGGCCGGTGAATGTCCTGGCCACTTCGGACACATTGAGCTCGCCAGGCCCGTTGTTCATGTGGGCTTCGCCAAGACCATCCAGAGGGTTTTGGAGAGCACCTGCCGCGAGTGCGGGAGGATAAAGCTCACGGATGAGGAGATAGAGGAGTACATGAAGAAGTTCGAGGTCGTCGGCGACAGGAAGAAGGCCAAGGACAGGCTAATCAAGGAGATCCACAAGAAGGCCAAGGAGAGGATGGTCTGCCCACACTGCGGTGCCCCGCAGTTCCCGCTCAAGTTCGAGAGGCCCACCATCTACTACGAGCTCAGGAAGGATGAGGAGGGCAACGAGTACAAGCACAGGATGATGCCGAGCGAGATAAGGGACAGGCTTGAGAGGATCCCGGACAAAGATCTCCCGCTGCTCGGGCTCCATCCCGATAAGTCCCGTCCGGAGTGGATGATCCTCACCGTCCTCCCGGTTCCCCCCGTCACCATGAGGCCCTCCATTACCCTCGAGAGCGGTATAAGGGCTGAGGACGACCTCACCCACAAGCTCGTCGACATCATAAGGATAAACAACAGGCTCAAGTCCAACATAGAGGCTGGGGCTCCTCAACTCATCATCGAGGACCTCTGGGATCTCCTCCAGTACCACGTTACCACATACATCAACAACGAAACATCTGGAATTCCTCCGGCCAAGCACAAGAGCGGAAGGCCTCTCAAGACCCTAGCCCAGCGTCTGAAGGGTAAGGAGGGCCGCTTCAGAGGGAACCTCAGCGGTAAGCGTGTCAACTTCTCGGCCCGTACCGTAATCAGCCCAGACCCGATGATAAGCATCAACGAGGTCGGGGTTCCTCTCGCGGTCGCCATGGAGCTCACGGTTCCTGAGAAGGTCACCGAGTTCAACTTCGAGAAGCTCAGGCAGAGGGTTCTCAACGGGCCCGAGAAGTATCCCGGTGCCAACTACGTCATCGACCCCGAGGGCAGAAGGATAAGGCTCATGGAGAGCAACCTCGAGATGATCGCGGAGAAGCTCGACATAGGATGGACCGTTGAGAGGCACCTCGAGGACGGCGACATAGTACTCTTCAACAGGCAGCCTTCCCTGCACAGGATGAGCATCATGGCCCACCGCGTCCGCGTCATGCCCTACAGGACCTTCCGCCTCAACCTCCCGGTCTGCCCGCCCTACAACGCGGACTTCGACGGTGACGAGATGAACCTGCACGTTCCCCAGACCGAGGAGGCGCAGGCGGAGGCAAAGGTTCTCATGGAGGTTCAGAACCACATAATCTCGCCCCGTTACGGCGGCCCGCTTATAGCTGGAATCCAGGACCACATCTCCGGCGGCTACCTCCTCACGCGCGAGGGTGCATACTTCACCCGCCTCGAGGTCGAGCAGATGCTCACCTTCGCCGGTGTTGACGTAGACGAGCTGCCAGAGCCTGACAAGTTCGAGAACGGCCAGCCCCTCTGGAGCGGCAAGACTGTGTTTTCACTCCTCCTTCCCGATGACCTGACGATATGGTACCGCAACAAGCTCTGCGACGAGCCAGAGCGCTGCGAGGCCTTGGAGAAGCTCATTGAGGAGAAGCTCATCCCTGATCCCGAGGAGGTCAGGAAGTTAGCCTACGACGGCTTCGTCTACATCCAGAACGGGAAGCTCCTCAGCGGTGCCATAGACAAGAAGGCCTACGGTAGAGAGGACGGGAAGCTCCTCGACATAATCGTGAGGGAGTACGGCGTCGAGAGGGCCAGACAGTTCCTCGACCAGGTGACCAAGCTGGCGATATGGGTCATAACCCACAAGGGCTTCACGACGGCAATAGACGACGAGGACCTTCCAAGCGAGGCCCTCGACAGGATACACGAGATAATCCGCGAGGCCGAGGAGAGGGTCAACAGGCTCATAGAGGCATACAAGAACGGCGAGCTTGAGCCTCTGCCAGGCAAAACCCTAGAGGAGACCCTTGAGAGCAAGATCATGGCGGTTTTGGCTGAGGCCCGTGACAACGCCGGTAAGGTCGCCGAGCGCTACCTCGGTATGGGCAACCACGCGGTCATCATGGCCAAGACCGGGGCGAGGGGTAAGATCCTCAACATCACCCAGATGGCCGCTATGCTCGGCCAGCAGTCCATCCGTGGAAAGCGTCTCTACCGCGGCTACCGCGGAAGGGTTTTAACCCACTTCAAGCCCGGTGATTTGGGAGCCAGGGCCAGGGGATTCGTCATCAACTCCTACAAGAGCGGGCTTACGCCGCAGGAGTACTTCTTCCACGCAATGGGTGGAAGGGAAGGTCTCGTCGACACCGCGGTCAGGACGGCACAGAGCGGTTACATGCAGAGGAGATTGATAAACGCCCTCCAGGACCTCAAGGTAGACTATGACGGAACCGTGAGGGATCCAACCGGAATCATCGTCCAGTTCAAGTACGGTGAGGACGGGATAGATCCGATGAAGAGCTGGCAGGGCAAGACGGTTGACGTTGATAGGGCCATCGTTAGGACCCTCATCAAGATGAGGGGAGGTGAGTGAAATGGTCGCAGCGAAGACCATCAAGAGCATGGTCGACAAGGCCGAACTTCCGGAGAACATCAAGGAGGAGCTCTACAGCAAGCTCGTCGAGTACAACAAGAGGTACAAGCTCAAGAAGGCCGAGGTCGAGGCGATAATCAAGGAGGCCGTTGAGGAGTACAAGAACGCCCTCATCGAGCCGGGTGAGGCCATAGGAACAGTTGCGGCACAGTCCATCGGTGAGCCGTCAACGCAGATGACCCTCAACACCTTCCACTACGCGGGTGTCGCTGAGATCAACGTCACCCTCGGTCTGCCGAGGATCATCGAGATTGTGGATGCCAGAAAGAACCCATCCACGCCTGTCATGACTGTCTTCCTCGATGAGGAGCACCGCTATGACCTCGAAAAGGCGAGGGAAGTTGCCAGAAGGATTGAGGGAACTACCATAGAGAACCTCGCCAGGGAGACGACTATCGACATCCTCAACTACGAGTTCGTCGTCGACATAGATCCCGAAAGGCTTGAGAAATCCGGCCTCGACATGGAGAGGATCCTCAGGAAGCTCTCCGGCTCTTTCAAGAGCGCGGAGTTCGAGGTCGACGGTTATTCGCTGATAGGCAGGCCGAAGAAAGTTGGAAAGCTTTCTGACCTCAGGAAGCTTGCCGAAAAGGTTAAAAAGCACCGCCTTAAAGGCCTCTCTGGCGTCGGTAAGACCATCATAAGGAAGGAGGGCGACGAGTACGTCATCTACACCGAGGGCTCGAACTTCAAGCAGGTGCTCAAGGTTCCGGGCGTCGACCCGACCAGGACGAGGACTAACAACATCTGGGAGATCGCGGAAGTGCTCGGCATTGAAGCGGCTAGAAACGCGATCATAGAGGAAATCGTCAACACGATGCGCGAGCAGGGTCTCGAGGTTGACATCAGGCACATAATGCTCGTCGCCGATATGATGACGCTGGACGGCGTCATAAGGCCCATCGGAAGGCACGGTATTGTTGGTGAGAAGTCGAGCGTCCTCGCGAGGGCGGCTTTCGAGATCACCACCCAGCACCTCTTTGAGGCTGCTGAGAGGGGAGAGGAGGATCCCCTCAACGGAGTGGTTGAGAACGTCCTCATAGGACAGCCGGTTCCAGTTGGAACCGGAACGGTCAAGCTGGCAATGAGCCTTCCCCTGAGACCGAAAAGGGAGTAGGGAGGTGTAGTTAATGGTTGATTTCGCTTTCGAACTTAGGAAAGCCCAAGACACTGGAAAGATAGTCATGGGAGCCAAGAAGAGCATACAGTACGCCAAGGTCGGCGGGGCAAAGATGATAATCATAGCCAGGAACGCGAGGCCCGACATCAAGGAGGACATACTCTACTACGCCAAGCTGAGCGGCATACCCGTTTACGAGTTCGAGGGCACCAGCGTTGAACTGGGAACCCTCCTGGGAAGGCCGCACACGGTCTCGGCCCTCACCGTAATAGACCCCGGTGAGAGCAGAATACTTGCACTTGCTGGGGGTAAGGAGTAATGCCGCTCAAGCTCAACACAGACCAGATAAAGTACATAGCGCTCTTCGAGAGCATGACCGGAGCTACAGTACTGGACTGCCTGATCGACAGCAACAGGAACAGGCTTATCTACGTCATCAAGAAGGGCGAGATGGGACTGGCCCTAGGGAAGAAAGGCGCGAACGTCAAGCGCGTCCAGAACATGCTCGGGAAGGAGATAGAGCTCATCGAGCACTCAGAGAACCCCGAAGAGTTCCTGAGGAACATTTATAAGAGCCTCGGGGTTAAGGTTAAAAAGATCCACATCACTGAAAAGAGAGACGGTAAGAAGGTCGCCCTGCTCGACATAAGCCCGCGCGAAAAGCCGCGCGCCATAGGCAGGGGCGGCCAGAACATCAACCTCGTGAAGGAGTTGATGGAGAGACACCACGGTATTAGTGACGTGATCGTAATCTGATGGGGTGATGATCATGGCTGGAAAGAAGGCTCCGTATGGAGAATTCGCGGGAAGGAAGCTCAAGCTCAAGAGGAAGAAGTTCCGCTGGAGCGACATCCGCTACAAGAGGAGGGTTCTTAGGCTCAAGGAGAAGAGCGACCCGCTCGAGGGTGCTCCGCAGGCGAAAGGGATAGTCCTCGAGAAGATAGCCGTCGAGGCTAAGCAGCCGAACTCGGCCATGCGTAAGGCCGTCAGGGTTCAGCTCATCAAGAACGGTAAGGTCGTCACCGCCTTCACTCCGGGTGACGGTGCAATAAACCACATCGACGAGCACGACGAGGTCATCATCGAGGGAATCGGCGGTCCCAAGGGCGGTTCGATGGGTGACATCCCCGGTATCAGGTACAAGGTCGTCAAGGTGAACCGTGTCAGCCTCAAGGAGCTCGTCAAGGGCAGGAAGGAGAAGCCGAGGAGGTGAAGTGAATGGCCAAGGCACTTACCGAGAGGTTCTTTATACCCAAGGAGCTCAAGGTCATGGGCAGGTGGAGCGTTGAGGACGTAACCGTCAGCGACCCGTCCCTCAAGCCCTACATCAACCTCGACGCGAGGATACTCCCGCACAGCCACGGTAGGCATGCAAAGAAGGCCTTCGGCAAGGCCCAGGTTCACATCGTTGAAAGGCTCATCAACAAGGTAATGCGCAGCGGTGCCAGCAGCCACAAGGTCGGCGGCCACTTCATGAGGAGGGAACACCGCTCCCTCATGAGCAAGAAGATGAAGGCCTACGAGGTCGTCAAGGAGGCCTTCATGATCATCGAGAGGAGAACTAAGCAGAACCCGATTCAGGTTCTCGTCAGGGCCATCGAGAACGCCGCCCCGAGGGAGGACACCACCACCATCGCCTTCGGTGGAATCCGCTACCACATGGCGGTCGACGTCTCCCCGCTCAGGAGGCTCGACATAGCCCTCAAGAACATCGCCCTCGGCGCTTCAGCCAAGTGCTACAGGAACAAGACCAGCTACGCTCAGGCTTTGGCTGAGGAGATCATAGCCGCCGCCAACAAGGACCCGAAGAGCTTCGCCTACAGCAAGAAGGAAGAAATCGAGAGGATCGCCCAGTCCTCACGCTGAGGGCTGGCGGGTTTTCTCACTATTCTTTCGCCTTCTCGCCTCATTTCTCGGAAGGTTTTTATAATTTTGTGAGTAAGATTATTTTGGTGGTAGTAAGATGACGACAGTAAAAGTTTCTACAAAAGGTCAGATAGTCTTACCCAAGGTCATTCGCGAGAAGTTTGGCATCAAAGAGGGGGACGAACTTGAGGTTCTTGACTTTGGAAACGAGATAGTGATAGTTCCGGTTAAAAAGGGCATTGAACTCATGGGAATACTGAAGTTTGACAAGCCGCTTAAGGAAATCATGAAAGAAGTGAGGGCTGAGGAGGAAGAGCTGGAGGCCAGAAAATGGAAGTGGATAGAGTAGTGCTCGACAGCTATGCTATCGTTGCTTATCTCCTTCACGAAAGGGGCGCGGAACGCGTCAGAGATTTACTAAGAAAAGCCGAGATGGGGGAAGTGAAGCTCTATATAAACGTTGTAAACCTCGGTGAGGTTTATTACATCATAGCACGCAGAAAGGGAGTTGATATCGCGGATTTTATTATAGCCAATTTGCTGAAAAGTCCGATTCTATTTGTTCACGTTGATGAGCGTCTTTCCCTCATTGCGGGCAGGATAAAAGCCTTCCACAGGCTCAGCTATGCCGATGCCTTCGCCGTTGCAACGGCAATAGACCTGAACGCAACTCTCCTAACCGGAGATGATGAGTTTAGGAGCGTTGAGGGGAAGGTCAAAATAGAATGGCTTTGAGTTCCCCATCGTTTTTCAGTCTTCTAAGCCAAAAGGAGAATGCCCAGGTTCATTACTTGACTTTCCTGTCGATTTTCTCGAAGGGGTTGTATATTCTGAGTCCTTCAACCTTTTTGAAGTCTTTGACGTTCCTCATGATCAGAGTTTAGGTTGTGTGGAGGTGCCGTAGCGGCTATAACCGAGTCAGGAAGCTTTATGCTGGCCTTCCTTCGGAGTTCGATGGCAACGTCGGCTATCTCATCTGTGAGCGGTATGACATGCCCTTCGACTTCTCAAAGCCCTCTGGAGTATGGCTCTTCCAGCCGAGGAATTCAATCTTTGTAATTATGGAAACGTTGAGGCTCTTCCTGAGGATTTCCTCAACCTTTAGGAGCTCTTCCAAAGGGATTGCATCCACGAGGTAGTAGATGAGAATGTTAGTGTGCAGCTAATACCCACTACCCAAGCTCCGCTTTCCCGAACCAAACCGTGAAGGAGTCATTCCGATCGTCTATTCTCGGTGAGGAGCTGGCGTAGTACCTGTCGTAGGCGAAGTCCTCAAAGACCATGAAGCCTTTACCCTTCCTCGGGAGACCGTTTCCTTTTCCAGTAACCTCAACCGTGCACACCCCTGTTTTCATCCAACGTCCTGAACCCTCTGATAATCCCTCTAAACGACCTCACTATAATGGCCGCCTGCCAGAAGTCCACGAACACCGGGGAGAGCCAGCCAGTTACCCTCACGTACTCTCCCCTTCTGAACGTCATCTTTTCCGTGAGTTTCTCCTCAATTGGGACGTAAACGAAAGAGTTCTCGCTCTCTCTGCAGACCCTGCAGGGAACGGGGACGTTGAGTATAAGCCGCGAAACAACCCCGAAGTCCACGGCCAAGTACACTTCCCCCCAGAAGGTTTCCTCCTTCCCGTCGGGGCATTGAAATTCTCCCTTAGGAGTCAGAATCCTCGCATACCCGCCGAGGATTCTAGCCACTATCCTGTACAGCCCGCTGTCGTTCAGCGGCTCTATTGAAGGGGTTGCCTCTTTCAGGATCTCCACTTTATCTATGGAAACCCCTATGGCCGGTTCTATATCCATCTCCTTTCCCACCCTGAAGATTTCAAAGGGATCCCTCATCCCGCCAGAGGTCAGGTCCATAAGTGTTACCTCACCGAGGTAGAGGTTCAGCTCCATTCCAAATCCCCCCGTTGTATTAGGCTCTTCCCAACCATGTTTGCCGGCTTCTCAACGCCGAAAAAGTCCAGAATCGTCGGCGCTATGTCCATGAGAGAGGCGTTTTCAAGGTCTGCCCTCTCAAAGCCCCATAGAATGAGCGGAACTTTAACGACGGGCTCGTTCATTGACCCGTGCATGCCCCTGACCCAGTGGCTTACTCCTTTTACCCCCTTGCACATCCCGTGGGAGCAGAACCAGTAGCCGGGCTTGGCTGAAACAATTAGCTCACCGCTGTTTGGAGTATCGAGGTGGGGAAGCTCGTCGCGGAAGAAGATCTCCCCAACACCGGGCGCTTTTCTCAGGACTTCGAAGGCTTCCTCGGCCTCGTTTGGGTTCCTCAAATAGACGTGAACGCCGCCACCGGAGGAAACGCGAAGCGTCTCAACGCCGTGCTTTTTGAGGTAAACCCTCAGGTTCACCCAGGTGTGCACTTCCTCTTGTCCGTGGTCGGCGAAGATTATGAACGCATACTCGTCCTTCAACCGCTCCCACAGGGTCCGGACGGCGGTATCTACTGTCTCGACCGCTTTTAAAGCTCCCTCGCTTTCCGGACCGTAATCGTGGCTCATGCCGTCTATCGAGGCGAAGTGGACGAGGAGCAAATCGGGCTTGCATTCCTCATAGAGGTAGAGAGCCGAGTTCATAACCCAGACGTCCTTCCTCCAATCGCGACCATGCTGACGGTACATCCTATCGCCAGCAAAGAAGGGTGGGAAAATCCTCACGTCGGTCCCGCTGAAGGGCGGCATGGTGTAACCGCTGACGGCGGCGGTTCTAACCCCTCTCTGGCGGAGTATGTCCACGATGGTCGGGGCCTTTATGACCTTGTGCGGGTTGAACGCTATTTCATAGTCGTAGAAGTTCACCTTTCTGTCGCTTAAGCGGTCGTAGTAGCCGTTCTCGACCACTCCGTGATCCTTCGGCCAAACCCCCGTCATCACGCTCGTGTGAACCAAATCTGTGAGCGTTGGGAAGATGGAATCAACGACCGCAAAGTCGCCGCTTTCAGCTAACTCGCTCAGGAAGGGCATGTGCTTGAGGTTGTAAACCCCGTTCCCGTCGAGGCTTATGAGGGCGAGCTTCTTTCTCATGGTTCAAACCCCAAAAGTGAACATATCTTTTGATTTATCTCCTTTTTGAGAAGTGGTCCAATTTCTCCAAGCTCGCCGATAAGGATATCCTTCTGAACTGTCGCTATCTTTGTGAGCCGAACAAAAGATGAAACTTTGAGACCAGTTAGGTGGAACTCGGGATGGGCCTGTTCAATTAGAACGTCAGTTTTGGAGTTATAGTGCTCAACCCTTGAGGAGATAAAGGCGAGTGTAACGTCGTTTCTGTCTTCAAACAGCACAAGAGCAGGGCGAAGTTTAGTGCCCTTTAGGCTTGTAAATGGAAACGGTACGAGGACTATCTTTCCCTTCATCTGTATCTCACCCTGAGGTCTTCTTCAGAATAAAGGTCAGGTTCGTCTTCGAGGAAATCTTTTAGGGATTCCTCCGAGAGCTTCATTATGGCGTAGCTCTCCTCCGCTTCGAGCAACTCGTAAAGGAGCTTCTCTATGTTCTCAAGTTTCCTCTCAATTCTAATGAGTTCCCTAACGACATCAATCCCTTCCACTTTATCACCTCCAACGGTGTCGGCCTGACGTGCACTCATCACGGTTCAGTGGGATGGAGTGGTCGTCATCCACCTGCTTTTCCTTTGTCCAGGCGGTATATATTCTTTCCGAGCCATTCATCCAGCGTCTTCTGCCTCGCGAGGCTGCCGAGGATGTAGCTCCTCTGGAGGTACTTATCAAACGGGTGTTCGAGGCGCCTCCTGATAGCTTCCAAGGCCTCGTTGAGGGTCTCGAAGCGGCCTATTGGATTGCCCAGCGCCTTCTTTACCCCCAGTCTTATCTGCCACACTCCCACTGGTGCGTAGTACTCAGGGGTGACCTCCCTGAAAACAACGGCCCTGGCCTGCCTCTTTCTCTCGCGCAAAGCTTCAAGGACGCTCAGCCTTGCCGCGTGATAAGCACCGGCGGTTTCCTTGACGTATTCCTTTCTGCCCCTGAAGTCCTCGTAGTCGTGGATGACGTTGGGTTCCGAAGCGCCGAAGAGCGAGCCCTTCAGCCAGACCTCCAAAAGCTCGAAGGCGTAGCTCTCGGGCATCAGCAGTACCGCATAGCGGTTGCCCATGAAGCGGTAGAAGTAGACCTCGTAGTGGTTGATGAGTGGATAGTGAAGGATCTCGCGCCGCAGGTTCTTTCCTATCGTGTCCTGCACTGCTGTGATGCTCCATCTGGTGGGAACGAGCTTCTTGTCCACGCCGAGTAGGCCAGCAGAAAGGAGCCTTATGATATAGTATTCATCGAAGCCCCAGTTGTAGAGCCTCATTATGGCCTGCTCCGCCTTCAGCTCGTCGCTCACCACGTAGTCAGTCCTGCGGGGGATTTTTGGGTTCTCGGTCAGCTCGAAGTCGAGAAGTTCGGCCTTAGGCCCGACCGGGGGTGCAAACTCGCTCGGGAGAACCCTGAGGACGGGCTTTTTCTTGAGGAGAATCTCGCTGTCGACGGGCTTAACGCTCATCGCCAGCTCTTGAACTTCACCCAGTACTCTGCCACTCTTCCTCACGTGGACATCCGCCTTGGTCTCACCCATAACGAGGAGAGAACGGTAGTAGAGGATGTCCCTTATCGTTTTGTCCTCCCATTTGAGCGGGTTGTCGAGGTAGTCGGTCTTCCCCTCGATGGGCGGAACGAGGGGGCCGATTCTGACCTTTGGATAGCCGTACTCGCCGACGAAGATGCTCGGTGGGGAGGAGCCGAAGAGGTGGCGCTTGTTCAGCTTCCCCTCAACACTGCGGGCTACCCTGAAGCGTTCGAGAATCGGGCAGGTCGGCCTGCCGCAGAGGAGTTTTCTGCCCTTACAGATGGCACAGAGTTTCGAGTTGAAGATCTGGGGGTTCATCAGTGAAGCCTTAGAGGTTTTGTATTTATGGATTTCCTCGGTGACTTGAAGACTTTTTGTAAGCATTGATGGCTAACAAAAACGATTTCCGTTTATGGCTGTGTTTTCCTAAACTTTTATATACTCCAATGTACTCATTTGTCGTGAGGTGTCTTTATGTACGGCAACTGGGGTAAGTTTCTGCGCGTGAACCTCTCCACTGGGGAGGTGAAGGTCGAGGAGTATGACGAAGAACTCGCAAAGAAGTGGCTAGGGAGCAGGGGGCTTGCAATATACTTCCTCCTCAAGGAGATGGACCCTAAGGCGGACCCGCTGGGCCCTGAGAACAAGCTGATAATAACTCCCGGCCCGTTGAGCGGAACCAGCGCTCCGACCGGCGGAAGGTACAACGTCGTGACCAAGAGCCCAACCACGGGCTTCATAACAATGGCGAACTCCGGTGGCTACTTCGGTGCCGAGCTGAAGTTCGCCGGCTGGGACGGAATAATCATCGAAGGACAAGCCGAGAACCCGGTCTACATCTACATCAAAGACGACAACGTCGAGATCAGGGATGCCAGCCACCTGTGGGGCAAGCTCGTTAGCGAAACCGAGGAGGCCCTCAAAAAGGAGATAGGGAGCAAGAAGCTCCACATAGCCAGCATAGGCCCTGCCGGGGAGAACCTCGTCAAGTTCGCCGCCGTTATGAACGACGGCCACAGGGCGGCTGGAAGGGCCGGCGTCGGTGCGGTCATGGGTAGCAAGAAGCTCAAGGCTATAGCCGTCGAGGGAAGCAAGCGCGTCCCGATAGCGGACAAGCAGAAGTTCATGCTCACCGTCAGGGAGAAGATAAACAAGCTCAAGAACGACCCGGTTGCCGGCGGTGGACTTCCGAAGTACGGTACCGCCGTCCTCGTCAACATAATAAACGAGAACGGCCTCTACCCGACGAGGAACTTCCAGACCGGAGTCTTTGAGCTTGCCTATGAGCACAGCGGTGAGGCGATGACTGCGAAGTACCTCATAAGAAACCAGCCGTGCTACGCCTGTCCGATAGGCTGCGGCAGGGTCAACAAGCTTCCGACCGTGGGGGTTACCGAGGGACCGGAGTACGAGAGCATCTGGGCCCTGGGAGCAGACCTAGGCATAAACGACCTCGCGAGCATAATCGAGGCCAACCACCAGTGCGACGAGTTCGGCCTCGACACCATCTCGACCGGTGGAACTTTAGCCGCTGCGATGGAGCTCTACGAGAAGGGCTACATTACCGACGAAGAGCTAGGCGACGCCCCGCCCTTCAGGTGGGGCAACACCGAGGTCCTCCACTACTACATCGAGAAGATAGCCTACAGGAAGGGCATCGGTGACAAGCTCGCCGAGGGAAGCTACCGCTTCGCCGAGATGTACGGCCACCCCGAGTTCTCGATGAGCGTCAAGAAGCTTGAACTTCCTGCCTATGATCCGCGTGGTGCTGAGGGACACGGCCTCGGTTACGCAACCAACAACCGCGGTGGCTGTCACATCAAGAACTACATGATAAGCCCTGAGATCCTCGGCTACCCGTACAAGATGGACCCGCACGACATAAGCGACGACAAGATAAAGATGCTCATCGTCTTCCAGGATCTGAGCGCGGTGATAGATGCCGCCGGCCTCTGTCTGTTCACGACCTTCGGCCTCGGTGCCGACGACTACCGCGACATGCTCAACGCCGCCCTCGGCTGGGACTTCTCAACTGAAGACTACCTCAAGATAGGCGAGCGCATCTGGAACGCCGAGAGGCTCTTCAACCTCAAGGCCGGACTCGACCCGCTCAAGGACGACACCCTTCCGAAGAGATTCTTAGAGGAGCCGATGCCAGAGGGCCCGAACAAGGGCCACGTTGTCCGCTTAAAGGAGATGCTACCGAGGTACTACAAGCTCCGCGGCTGGACCGAGGACGGAAGGATCACCCCAGAGAAGGCCAAGGAGCTGGGCATAGACGAGTTTATGTGACTCTTCTTCCCATTTTTGTCCAGTAACTCTTTTATGCCTGTCCGAGAAGAACTCGGCTTAAGGTGATCCGGGTGTTAGTTAAGCTCTTTGCGACCCTCATCGAGTTTACTGGAAAGAGGAAGCTGGAAATAAGCGGCCCTAAGACCGTTGCGGAGCTTTTGGAGGAGCTGGATCGAATGTTTCCGGGCTTCAAAAGGGAGCTAGAGCAGGGGTACATAATCCTGGTGAACGGAAAGAACATCGAGCACCTCCGGGGTTTTGAAACTCCCCTCTCCGATGGGGACACCGTGAGCATATTCCCACCCGCTGGAGGCGGTTGAGATGGGCATAAAGTTCACCCTGGACAAGGAGTACACCTTCTCCCTCTGGGACGGGAAGGTGATAGTAAAGCCCAAGCTCGACATGAAGTACCTCTACATCGAGGTCACGAGCCGCTGTAACTTAAAGTGCGAGATGTGCTTCAAGCAGTACTGGGAGGATGAGGAGGGCGACATGGACTGGGAGCTGTTCCTCAAGATACTCGACGACGCCGAGGAGTTCCCCGACCTCAAGATGATATACTTCGGCGGGATCGGCGAGCCCTCCGTTCACCCGCGCTTCATGGACATGGTGCGAGAAGTTAAAAAGCGCGGTTTTGCCCTCGGAATGAGCAGCAACGGGACGCTTTTGACGGACGACATGCTCCGCGAGTTCGCGAAGCTCGGTGTCGAGCTGATATACTTCTCAATGGACGCGGTCCCTACTGCCCAAAACGCCATAACCCTAGGCCATATCGCGGCCGCGGTTACGGCGGATAAAATACGGAAGCTCGTTGAGTACCGCGAGGAGTACGGAACTCACAGGCCGAGCATCGGCGTTGAGGTGGTCGTCACGAAGGAGAACTATCGGCAGCTGCCGGACATGGCGCGCTTCCTGCTCGATCTCGGCGTCGATTCCATGCTGGTCTCGAACCTCCTACCGCTGACGGAGGAGCAGACTAAAGACATTGTCTACGACGGCAGCGTCGACATGAAGCCCATTTTAGATGAACTCTACAAGATAGCGAACAACGGGATCTACATTAAGTTGCCTTACTTCGAGCTCAAAACCGAGCGCTCCTGCGACTTCGACGAGAACAACGTGGCCGTCGTCAGGTGGGACGGCGAGGTTGCCCCGTGCTACCGCTTCCTCCACTCCTACTACGAGTACATCTTCGGCAGGAAGAAGAAGGTCAACGCCTACTCCTTCGGCAACGTGAGGGAGAAGAGCCTGGCCGAGATCTGGACGAGCGAGAAGTACACCTGGTTCCGCTTCACGATGAAGAACTACATGTACCCCTCGTGCACCGACTGTCCTTTGGTGGACGCCTGCGACTTCGTTAAGACTACGGACATAGACTGCTGGGGCAACGAGCCGAGCTGTGCGGACTGCCTGTGGTCGAGAAGAATAGTCCAGTGCCCGATTCCGCAGCACAACTTCGGGAAGTTCTACTGAGGGCTTCCAAAAAGCTTAAAAACCCTCCCAGGCTCATATAACTCGGGCACTGGAGTGCCGCGGTAGCCTAGCCTGGTAGGGCGCCGGCCTGCTAAGCCGGTGGCCGTTGGCCGCAGGGGTTCAAATCCCCTCCGCGGCGCCAAATTTTCTTGGGTTCAAATGCCGGGATAGCCTAGAGGTGAGGCGGTGGACTGCAGATCCGCTTTACGGGGGTTCGAATCCCCCTCCCGGCTCCAGTTTTCAGCCCGTTTCAAAAGAGGTTTTCTGCCAGTTAAAAACGGAAGCAGGAAGCGGCTAATACCTTCTCCTGCCCCACCTTCTGCGGTACTCGCTTTCAAGCTCCTCGTTCCTGAACTCCCTTGGAACTTTCTCGCTCAGCGGGGATCTCCTGACCTCGACCCCGGCGTCCCGGGCTATGTACCTAAATCTCCTGACCTCCCCAGGCTGGAGGAAGGTTATCGCCTTCCCCCTCTTGCCCATCCTCCCGGTTCTCCCTATCCTGTGGATGTACTGCTCCGGGTTCATTGGGATGGAGTAGTTGACCACGTGGGTGATGTCCCTCACGTCCAGCCCCCTAGCGGCTACATCTGTGGCGACTAGAATTTTTGTTTTCCTGTCCTTGAACCTCTTGAAGGTCCTCTCTCTAGCCGCTTGGCTCATGTCGCCGTTTAGGGCCTCCGCCCTGTAGCCGTCCCTCCTGAGCCTCTCGCTCAGGTTCCTGGTCTCCGCCTTGGTCTGACAGAAGACTATGCCGTAGAAGTCCTCGGTAAGAACCTCCTTCAGCTTCCCGTACTTCCTGGCAGGCAGTACCTCGACGTACTCCTGCTCGACCATCTCCGGGACGAGCTCGTCCCTGCTGACTATGACGACCTCGGGGTTCCTCATGTACCTCTTGGCTAGAAGGAGGACTTCCCTCGGCATCGTCGCCGAGAACATGAGGATGCGCTTCTCCTCCGGCGCGTTCCTCATTATGGCCTCTATGTCGTCTATGAAGCCCATGTCAAGCATCCTGTCGGCTTCATCCAGGATGAAGAACCTAACGCCGCTTAGGTCGAGGGTGCCGCGCCTTATGTGGTCGAGAACCCTCCCGGGGGTTCCAACTACAATGTGCGTGCCCCTCTCAAGCGCCCTTATCTGCGGTCCTATCGGCTGGCCGCCGTAGACCGCGTAGACATAAACCCTCTTTCTCCCGCGGAGGCTCTTGATTTCGTCCGCCACCTGCAAAGCTAGCTCCCTCGTGGGTGTGAGGATTATCGCCTGGACGGCCTTTACCTTTGGATCAATCGCCTCGATTATCGGGAGCGCAAAAGCGGCCGTCTTCCCTGTCCCGGTCTGGGACTGGCCGATTATATCGCTGTTCCCGGAGAGGAGGAGCGGTATGACCTCCCTCTGGATGTCCGTTGGTCTTTCAAAACCCTTCTGCCTGACTGCCACTAGGGTGGCCTCGGATAAGCCTAATTTTTCAAAACTCATTTTCCTAGCTCCTTACGTTGCTCAAACGCATCCCTTCTCAAGCGGAACGCGTCGAGAAGAAACGCGGTCTGGCGGGCCGGGGGGGATTCGAACCCCCGACCACGGGATTAAGAGTCCCGCGCTCTAACCATGCTGAGCTACCGGCCCTCAACCCGAAACCATAGACGGGAGGTTGCTTTATAAATTTTTTGGTCGCCCGGGACGTTCAGCTTACAGAAAACTTTATAAAGCCTCTTCGAGCGTTATAATCTGGCAACGCGGGGGTTGCCGAGCCTGGTCAAAGGCGCGGGATTGAGGGTCCCGTCCCGTAGGGGTTCCGGGGTTCAAATCCCCGCCCCCGCACCATAACGAAAGACAAGGGGGCTCCGCCCCCTTATCTCTCTGTACTCTCAAACCCCCGAAATGGGGCTACGCCCCACAAAACCTCTTTCTCTCTTAAACTACTGGGGGGCTAACGCCCCCACACCCCCAATAACTTTGCACTGCAAAGCTTCAGCGCCGCTTTCACCCTCGTTCAAGCGTCCTTACGGATGGTGGAAGATGAGGTGCCTCTCCTCTTCTAGAGATTCAAATTCCGTCCAGATACGGTTGGTTTTGCCCCTTGAATCAAACCTCATCCACAAAGTTTGGTAGAAGGGGCTAACCCTCAAACTCAGGTCCTTCCGCAGATCTCCTGTTCGATAAGGCCTACTATGTCGTTGTGGATGTCCTCGATGCTGTTCTGGGCGTTTACTATGCGCATCTCCGGGAACATCTCGGCAAGCTTCAGGTAGTTCTCCCTGACCTTCTTCTGGAGCTCAACGATCTTGTCGAACTCCGTCTTTATGCTCCTCCCGTTTATGCGCTTCATGCTCTCCTTGACGGGGAGGTCGAGGAGGATAACCAGGTCGGGCCTCACGGCGAACCTGTTGAGGTCTATCAGCCACTCGAGGTCCAGTCCCCTCGCCCACTGGTACGCGAGGGATGAGTAGAAGTACCTGTCCGAGATGACGACTTTTCCAGCTTCCAACGCCGGTTTTATCAGCTTGTGGACGTGCTCGGCCCTATCGGCCGCAAAGAGGAGGGCCTCGGCCTCGTGGCTTATCCTGGCCCCATCGATTATGCCTTCCCTCCCCCCGGTCAGGACGAGCCTCCTTATGAGCTTTCCAAAAGCCGTGTCCGTGGGTTCTTTTGTGAGGATAACCTCGTACCCCCTCTCATTAAACCATCTGGCCAGCAGTTTGGCCTGGGTTGATTTACCGGCGCCATCGATGCCCTCTATCACCACAAAAATTCCCACCTCTTTCACCCCCAGAACCTGGAGTGAGGTGGAGGGCGTCCCTTTTAATGGTTGCCCTCCCGGCGGTTGCCAAGAATGTCAAAACGAAAGGTCAGAGGTTCTTCTTGATGTACTCGAGCAGGTTCCACATGCTTCCGAACTCGATTTCCTCCCCTTCACTGTGGAGCTCAACGTAGCCGTCCGGCCTGAACCTCAGGCCGAAGTCGTAGCCCTCTTTCCTCAGCTTGTGGAGGAACACCTCCTTAGGCTTCGGTGGGAGGTAGCTGGTCATCATGTCGTTTATTATCTCGACTTCGAGGCCCAGCGCATCGGACAACCGCGGGAAGAACAGAACCGCCGGGGTGTTCATAGCGTCGACGAGAACCCTCTTCTTCAGTTTGAGTCTGTACTTCTTCAGAAGGTCGTTCATGAAGTCGTCGAGGGCGTTGGGGTAGTAAACCGTCGCGCCTATGTCGCTCGGGTGGGCCTCTATGAAGCTCCTGCTCTCGAGGATGGTCTCTATCTCGTCCACGTCCAGTCCGCTTACCTCGACCCTCACCCCGTTGTAGTAGTAGACGTAGGCCAGGGGAAGGCCCTTTTTGTGGGCGAAGTCCTTCAGGGCTATGAGGGGGATGAGGCGAACGTCCATTATAGTTGAGCCGGTGCTGACTATGCCAACCACCATCGCCCTCTTCCCGTACCTGGATAGCGCCCTTCCGTCCCTTCCGACTATCGTCGTGCCGTGGGCAACTGTTCCTATGGCCCTGCCGAGAAGGGCGAGCTCCTCTGGGTTGAACTTTTCTGAGTGGTACAGCTCCATACCTTCACCTCCATATATCACCGTGAGTGTTATGCTTTTCAATGTTTCCTCCATAAACTCGTCCGGGCAGGTAATAAACTTTGTGGCCTGATGCTCTTAAGTATTCCCCGTGGTACCTAAAGTTGCCGGCAAACTATTTTAATACATCGCTCAACTCTTCCCGGAGGCGATAACATGGAGCCCCTTGAAATGCTTGAAAAGCTCCTCGATAAAGAGCAGTTTGAGAAGATAAAGGCGATAGACAACCCGGAGCTGCACGCGTTTCTGGCGGAATGGATTGAGTGGCTCGAACCGGATAAGGTCTTCGTCTGCACCGACAGCCCGGAGGACGAGGCCTACGTCCGCTGGAAGGCCCTCTACTATGGCGAAGAGAGGATGCTCGAAACCCTCAACCACACCGTCCACTACGACAACTACTACGACCAGGCCAGGGACAAGGCCAACACCGCTATATTAACCCCAGGAGGAAAGAAGCTCCCCTACATCAACACCAAGGACAGGGAAGAGGGCCTGAAGGAGATACGCGAGCTCATGAAGGGCGTTATGAAGGGCAAAGAGCTCTTCGTCTGCTTCTTCGTTCTCGGGCCAAAGAACTCGATCTTCACGATTCCGGCGGTCCAGCTCACAGATTCAACCTACGTTGCCCACTCCGAGTTCATCCTCTACAGGAAGGGCTACGAGGAGTTTAAACGCCTCGGTAGGCAGGCCCGCTTCTTCCGCTTCGTCCACTCGGCTGGGGAGCTCGACGAGAGGAAGACGAGCAAGAACCTCGACAAGAGGAGAATCTACATCGACCTCGAGGACGAGACGGTCTACTCCGTCAACACCCAGTACGGCGGGAACACGATAGGCCTCAAGAAGCTCGCCTTCCGCCTTACTATCAAGAGGGCCGTCGAGGAGGGCTGGCTCAGCGAGCACATGTTCCTCATGCGCGTGAACGGCCCGCACGGCAGGAAGACCTACTTCACCGGCGCCTATCCAAGCATGTGTGGAAAGACCTCAACTGCTATGATATCCTGGGAGAACATAGTCGGCGACGATCTGACCTTCATTCTGCCCGTCAATGGAGTGGCCAGGGGAGCTAACGTCGAGAAGGGCGTTTTCGGCATCATCCAGGGCGTCAACCCTGAGGACGACCCGATAATATGGCAGGTTCTCCACTCGCCGGTCGAGATAATCTTCTCGAACGTTCTGGTAAAGGACGGCAAGCCCTACTGGAACGACATGGGCGTTGAGATTCCGGACGAGGGGGAGAACCACAGCGGAAAGTGGTGGAAAGGCAAGAGGGACAAGGAGGGCAACGAGATACCGCCCAGCCACAAGAACGCGCGCTTCACGGTATCGCTCGAGCACTTTCCCAACGCCGATTTGGAAGCCCTTGAGAACCCGTGCGGCGTTGAGGTCGGCGGAATGATATTCGGCGGCCGCGACAAGGACACCTGGCCGCCAGTGAGGGAAGCCTTCGACTGGAAGCACGGGGTCATAACGATGGGAGCCTCCCTTGAGAGCGAGACTACAGCCGCAACTCTCGGCAAGGAAGGCGTTAGGGCCTTCAACCCGATGGCCATCCTCGACTTCATGAGCGTGCACCTTGGAGATTACATAAGGAACTACCTCGACTTCGAGAAGCGCGTCAGGAAGACGCCGAAGATATTCGCCGTCAACTACTTCCTCCGTGATGAGAAAGGCAACTGGCTCAACCACAAACTGGACAAAGCCGTGTGGCTCAAGTGGATGGAGCTTAGAGTCCACGGCGACGTTGACGCGATAGAGAGCCCGATAGGCTACATACCAAAGTACGGGGACCTGAGAAGGCTCTTCAGGGAGGTTCTGAACAAGGAGTACAGCAGAGAAGCCTATGAGAAGCAGTTCACGATAAGGGTTCCCGAGCTGCTCGCCAAGATTGACCGCATCGAAGAGACCTACAGAAAGCTCGACAACGTGCCAGAGGAGCTGTTCCAGGTTCTCGAGGAGGAGCGGAAGAGATTGCTTGAGGCCAGGGAAAAGTACGGCGACTACATCAGCCCCTTCACCCTCGAGGGGGCCTGATTTCCCTCTTCTATTCTTCCTTCGTCATCCGCCGAGAGGCAGACTTTTTAAGGTCGTGAACGATTAGGTATCACCCACGATGATATAAGGTGGTTGCCATGGCCGAAGTTTCCCACGCAGTTGAGGATTCAATAAGGGCGAAGCTCCCGTATCCCCTGGGGGATCTCGCCGATCTGGCCTATAATTACTGGTGGAGCTGGAACAGACGCGCCACCAAGCTCTGGGAGTACATAGACCCTGAGCACTGGCGCGAGTACAAGAACCCGGTCAAGCTTCTTCTCGACACCCCCCACGACAGGTTCAGGGAGCTCCTCAAGGACGACGACTTCATGAACCTCTACGAGCTTGTGATGGATCAGTTCAACTCCTACATGAACCCCAGATCAACGTGGTTCTCCACGAACTATCCGAAGTGGGACAAGCCGATAGTCTACCTGTGTATGGAGTACGGGATAAGCAAGAGCCTCCCGATATACTCGGGCGGCCTTGGAATCCTGGCCGGAGACCACGTTAAAACAGCCAGCGACCTCGGTCTTCCGTTCATAGCGGTTGGCCTCCTCTACAAGCACGGCTACTTCCGGCAGGAGATCGACGAGAGAGGAAGGCAGAGGGAGATATTCCCGGAGTACAGGCCCGAAGAGATGCCCATGAAGCCCGTCCTCGGCAAGGACGGAAAACCGCTCCTCATCGAGGTTCCCATAGAGGACAGGGTCGTTTACGCGAGGGCCTTTGAGGTCAGCGTCGGAAGGGTCAAGCTCTACCTCCTCGACACGGACGTCCCCGAGAACGGTCCCGACGACAGAACCATCTGCGACTACCTCTACAACGCCGAGATCGACAAGAGGATAAAGCAGGAGATACTCCTTGGAATCGGTGGGATGAGGCTTTTGAGGGCCCTCGGCATAGAGCCCGGCGTCGTTCACCTCAACGAGGGACATCCTGCCTTTGCGAACCTTCAGAGGATGGCCTGGTACATGGAGAAGGGCCTGACGTTCACGGAAGCTTTGAGCGTCGTCAGGGGGACTACAATATTCACCACCCACACCCCCGTTCCCGCGGGCCACGACAGGTTCCCAATCGAAGAAGTCAGAAAAAGGCTTTCGAAGTTCCTTGAAGGGAGGGAGGAACTCCTAGAGCTCGGGCGCGAGGGAGATCAGATAAACATGACACTCTTGGCTATAAGGACTTCGAGCTACGTCAACGGCGTAAGCAAGCTCCACGCCGAGGTAAGCAAGCGCATGTGGAAGGATCTCTGGCCAGGGGTTCCGCTCAACGAGATACCCATCGAGGGCATAACCAACGGCGTCCACACAATGACGTGGGTTCACAACAGCATGAGGAAGCTCTTCGACCGCTACATCGGCAGGGTCTGGAGGGAGCACACCAACATAGAGGGCATATGGTACGCGGTGGAGAGGATCCCCGATGAAGAGCTCTGGGAGGCCCACCTAGAGGCCAAGAGGCAGTTCATAGAGCTCCTCAGGAGGAAGGCCATAGAGAGGAACAGGAGGCTTGGAATAGACGACCCCATACCGGCGATGGACGAGAACGCACTCATAATAGGCTTCGCCAGGCGCTTCGCGACCTACAAGAGGGCAACGCTCATCCTGAGCGACCTTGAGAGGCTGAAGAAAATCCTCAACAACCCGGAGAGGCCCGTGTACCTTGTCTTCGGTGGGAAGGCGCATCCAATGGACGAGGGCGGAAAGGAGTTCCTCAAGCGTGTGTACGAGATCAGTCAGATGCCCGAGTTCAGGGGCAAGATATTCGTCATGGAGAACTACGACATGGGGAGCGCGAGGCTGATGGTGGCAGGCGTTGACGTCTGGCTCAACAACCCGCGCAGACCGCTTGAAGCGAGCGGGACAAGCGGCATGAAGGCCGGCCTCAACGGGGTTCTGAACGTCAGCATCTACGACGGCTGGTGGGTCGAGGGCTACAACGGCAAGAACGGCTGGGTCATTGGGGAGGAAACCACCGAGCCGGAGACCGAGGAGGACGACGTAAAGGACGCCGAGTCCCTCTACCGCCTCCTGGAGGACGAGGTTATCCCGACTTACTACGGGAACCGCGCCCGCTGGATCTACATGATGAAGGAGAGCATAAAGAGCATAGCCCCGCGCTTCAGCACGCACAGGATGGTCAAGGAGTACATGGACAAGTTCTACTCGAAGGCGATGAGCAACCACATCTGGCTCAGCAGGGAGAACTACAGCGGTGCGAGGGAGATAGCGGCTTGGAAGGACCGCGTTACCTCCGCCTGGGACAACGTGAAGATAAGGGACGTCAGGGTGAGCGACGGCAGGATGGAGGCCGTCCTCTACCTCGATGGGCTCAACCCCGAGGACGTTAAGGTGGAGCTCTACTACGGTGTCAGGGCCCAGGGCTACGAGATAGAGAAGCCCCACATAGTCGAGCTTAGGCATCCCCAGGAGGCTGGGGACAACGAATGGCTCTACGTGTACGAGGGAAGCGCCCTCAGGCACCTCGGAGACCCCTGCTGGCACTACGCCCTCAGGGTTCATCCCCACCACGAGAAGCTCCCCCACAGGTTCCTCCTGGGACTCGTGAAGTGGAAGGGCATCGACTGATCCCTTTTTCACATTTCTTGAAGATGCCGCGAATAAAGTTTTAAGCATCTCGCGTAGAAATCAAAGAGATAAAACGGAGGTGTGGGGCATGGATCAAATTAGGAAGTGGACCCTGTACCTGATGGTATTGGTGGCCGGGTTTGCAACGGGCATAGGAACCCTCGGGCTCTTCCCCCAGATGTGGCTTAAGTATGGGATCACCGGTCTGGCGCTCCACGTCGTCTTCCTAGCGGTGTTTACGTACCTGGCCATACTAGAGGCGGAGAGCGTAATGAGATCCGGCTATTACTTTACCGAGCTCTACACCAAGGTCTCCAAAAAGCCCGGGATGATAATAGCGATTTTCACGGTCGTCGTGACGTTCCTCTCTTACTACACCGCCAACACCGGGCTGGCCCTGCTCTCGCCTGTTCTCGGGACGGGAACACTGGGCAGGCTGATAGCGAAGCTCTTGATGATAGGCGTCGTTTTGCTCGTGATAACCCGCGCCAAGGAGAAGACCTTCACTATAATGGCGGTGGGAGCTTTCGTCCTCGTCATCCTCGTTCCGCTGCTGGTGATCCTCTTCAAGACCCAGCTCCCCAAAACGCCCATGTTCCTAAGCACAGCGGAGACCATGCTGACCGCCAGGAAGCCCGTCTCCTACGAGATGGTGCGCGCGGCGGCTGAGAGGGCCATCTACGGTGTGGGCCTCGGGTTTGGCTTCTACATAATGCTGGGTAGCTTTATGAACGAGCGCTTCAACGCCAAGCTTATAATAGGGACCGGTGTCCTCATCCAGTTCATCATAAGCGTCCTCTCGACCTTTGCGGTTATATACGCGGTTACCCCCTATGACCCCGGGGAGTTCTTCATCTACGCCAGCGGAGGGGAGGAGCAGGCGATACGCCTTATGGGCGACCTCCCCGACCTGCTCTCGGGCCACCCGTTCATACTTGCCATCCTCGGTCTGACGGTCTTCATGGCCGGCCTCACCAGTCTCCTACCTGTCTCCGAGATCGGCGTTCAGATAATGGAGTCGATAGCTAAAGTGGGCAGGACGAAGTCGGCCCTCTACCTCATGGGGGTGGTGGCCGTAATTGGGATCCTCGACTCCCCGCCGTCGATGGCCGACATGCTCCTCAAGGCAGTTACGACGGCAATTCTGGCAACTGCTGTGTTCGAGGCCTACCCTGTCATAGCCGGCAGGGAGAAGCCGACCCGGATACAGCTGGCGGTTTTCGTGCTCTCGGCAATTATCTTCGCCATCGGCTTCCTCATACAGTCGTACCACGACATAAAGCTGGGCGGGGTTTACTACGTCTCGCTGGTGCTGGCGGTTTTCATAGCCCTCCTTGGATTCTTTGGTGACAGGCTTCTCCCTGAGGGGGCCGAGAACGTCTAGCTCCCTTTCCTTTTCTCCAAATAGCTCAGAAAAATGAGAAAGAGGATCACTTGTGGGCGAATATCGCCACGACCTTCTCTCCAACTTCGTCAATCCTGACGAAGCCGAAGCGCTCGAACTGGACGATGTCGTCGACTTTGACGTCAGCATCGGCTTCAAGAAGGCCCTTCCTCACGAGCAGTTCGTCCCCCTCTGGAACGAGAACCTCGCAGGGCCGTCCTTCGGTGACCCAGTGCACCATCCTCCAGCGGTTCTCCCTGGCTATCTCGTAGTCGACGCTGTGGAATCTGGCCTTGATGCCGTCCTCGCTGACCTCGAAGATTTCGACGTTGAAGAGGTCCTTCAAGCGAAGGAAGTTGCCCGGCTTGAACAGCTCCATGTCGTCCTTGGAAACGTACACCGGCTTACCAGGAACGAACTTGAGCTTCCTCGTTCCCCTCTCGGGGTGATCCGGGTGGAGCGGTATCTCGGCTGTGAACTCTTCATCGTAGCCTTCTATGTACATCGGGATTGGGTCGGCGACGAAGAAGTAGCGGTTCGCTATCGGCTCGACTATGCGCCTGTTTATTGCAGCTAAGTTGTCCCAGCTCACCGTCGTGTCGCTCCTCTTGAGGCCGACCTCTATGATGAGCTCCCTTATCGCCTCTGGCCTTATGCCGCGCCTTCTGAGGGCGCGGATCGTTCCGAGCCTCGGGTCGTCCCAGCCGAGGTACTTGCCCTCCTCGATACCCTTCCTGGTCTTAGACTTGCTGAGGATGACGCCCTCTATACTGAGCCTCCCGTGGTGCACCGTGACCGGGTATTCCCAGCCGAGGTACTCGTAGACGTACCTCTGCCTCGTCTCGTTTTCAGCGTGCTCCTGCCCGCGGAAGATGTGGGTAACGCCAAGCTCGTGGTCGTCTATGGCAGATGCGAAGTTGTAGAGGGGCCAGACGCGGTACTTGTCGCCGACGCGCGGGTGGTCCGGGTTGTCGATTATCCTCAGGGCCGGCCAGTCCCTTACAGCGGGGTTCGGGTGCTTGAGGTCTGTCTTTATCCTGACAACGGCCTCTCCTTCCCTGTACTCGCCGTTCAGCATCTCCCTCCATCTTTCAAGCTGAACCTCAACCGGCTCGTCCCTGTGCGGGCAGGCGATCCCCTTGTCCCTCAGCTCGCGGAACTTCTCGGGCGGGCAGGTGCAGACGTAGGCCTTCCCCATCTTAATCAGCTTCTCGGCGTATTCGTAGTATATCTCAAGCCTGTCGCTGGCGATGTGTACCTCGTCCACCTTGAAGCCGAGCCACTCAAGGTCTTCCTTAATCCAGTCGTAGAACTTCGGCTCGGGCCTCTTGACCTTGGGATCTGTGTCGTCGAAGCGGAGGATGAACTTGCCGCCGTAGAGCCTCGCGTACTCGTGGCTCAGGATTGCCGCACGGGCGTTTCCTAGGTGGAACGCTCCATCTGGGTTCGGGGCGAAGCGGGTAACGACCTTTCCTTTCTCGGCCTTAGGGAGCGGGGGCAAACCTTTCTTTTCCTCCTTCTTTGTCTTCTTCTCCTCGAAGAACTCTGGGTAAAGCTCCCTCAGCTTTGCCTCCTGCTCCTCGAGCGATAGGGCGTTCACCTTCTCAACGACCTCATTAACGAGCGGGATTATCTCCTTCGCCTTGGGTCTAAGCTCGGGGTTCTCGCCCAGAACCTTGCCGATAACGGCTTTGGGGTTGGCCTTCCCCTTGTGGGTGTAAGCGTTAACCAGCGCGTACTTCCAGATGAGCTCCTCGACCATCTTCACCACCGGGAGAAGAAGAGACGGGGAAGTTATAAACCTACTCCCCGGGCAGAAAGAGGAAAATCATTCGGCGAAGGTCAGGATCTTGAGGTCTATGGGCCTCCTGACGACGTTGGCCTTCCTGGCGCCGACGAGGTACTTCACGTTGTTCTCGCTGACTATGTCGATAAGTCTCTGGGTGATTATCCCGTTGAAGACGACTGCATGAACGTTGTCCCTGCTGGAGATGGTGTTGAGCAGATCCCTGACCGGGATCTCGGCTATAACGTTCATGTTCTCGTCGAGGAGCACCGCCGTCTGCTCCTTCTTCACGCGCTCTATGAACTTCTCGAACTTCTGGAGCTCCGAGCTCTTTGGCTGGTGGATGGGCCTGATTATCTTGGCCTCCTCCCTCTCCTTTGGCCTCTGCTCTACCTCCGGCTTTGGCTGGGGGACGTGCCTGGGGGCTTCCTGATGGGGCCTCTCGGCCTGCGGGGCCACGGCCTTTGCCCTCTCCTTCTCCTTCAGGATCTCGTAGAAGTTCTTCCCCCTGTGGAACATCTCGGTTATGACCTGCTCCGCGGGTATCTTGCTCCTCAGGGCCTTCACTATCTCCTTCTTAGTGAGCTCCTCGACCTCCTTCCCCTCCGGTGCCCTGGCGACGTAGTCTACATCCGCCACCTGGAGGAGCTCCTTGAGGATCAGCTCACCACCGCGGTCGCCGTCGGTGAAGGCAGTAACGATGCGCTCCTTGCTGAGCTTGATTATCGTTTCTGGAATCGAAGTTCCTTCAACGGCTATGGCGTTCTTTATGCCGTGCTTGAGCAGGTTGAGGACATCTGCCCTGCCCTCAACGACGATGATCGAGTCTGAGAACGGGACGTGCGGTCCGGCCGGAAGCTTCTCCGGGCCGTACTCGATGAGCTCCTTGGCACGGACGGCCTTCTTGACCTCCTCCGTGAGCTCCTGCGTTTCTGGGATCTCCTCCTCCATGAGGGTCTCGAGTATCTCCTTGGCCCTCTCTATGATGTACTTCCTCTTCGTTGCCCTCACATCTTCGATGCGGAGAACCTTTATGTGGGCCTCCGCCGGGCCAACGCGGTCTATGGTCTCCAGTGCCGCAGCCAAAATAGCGGTTTCGACCCTGTCGAGGCTTGAAGGAACAGTTATCGTTCCGTAGGTTTTTCCGGCCTTGGTGTGAACTTCAACCCTTATCCTACCTATCCTTCCGGTCTTCTGGAGCTCCCTAAGGTCAAGATCGTCACCGAGAAGACCTTCAGTTTGGCCAAAAATTGCACCGACGACGTCGGGCCTTTCAACAACACCGTTCGCCTCAAACTCGGCGTAGATTATGTACTTGGTCGTTCCAAACTCGTCTTTGGCCGACATGTTACCACCCCTTATCTTTTCTGCCTTTCTCTTTTCGGACAAAATCTGGTGGAGGACGTTCTTCTTCCTCTTCATTGAAACCCCTCCAACCGGGGGCCAGAAACGGAGAGATACAGGCCGTAAAGGTCTTCAACGCCCTTTATGTCCTTTTTGACGATCCTTCTGAGCTCCTTCCTTGTCTCTGGATCCACCCTGCACGGGTATCCCGAGAGGTAGGAGAGGAGCTTTTTCGCAAGCTCCTCCCCCTTCCTGTCGAAGTCGGTAAGGATCATGACGTTCTTGTAACGTGAGGCGATGAGAGCTATTTCAGCGAGCGGTAAGCGCGACAGCCTTATTATCTCCGCTCTGACCCCCAGATTTCTCAGAGCCACCTCGTCTCGCAGGCCTTCAACTATGATGGCCCCCTCAAACTCTCGCAGTTTATCTATAAGCTCCAGGAATCTTTTATAGTTTTCGGCGTACATTTCGCCGTCGTTCTGATAACGGCCGGATGCGGTTATAAGCTTATTGGCGTACGTTCAGGGGAAGGGATGGTGGGATTAACATGCGTTCCTGACCGGGACCGTGTGGCTCATCGGCTCCTCGTAGAACTCCTCCATGAGCCTCTGTAACCTCCGCGAGAGCTCTATCTGAATCCCCCAGGATCCCTCTATCTTCCCCTTCGCCGCCATCCTGCCTAAAAAGCGCTTCATCTCGTCGCTCAGTGGGGACGGCTTGCACCTTGCCCATGGCGTGCCGGGCAGGGGCATGAAGTAGTGGGCGCGCACCTTTCCGCCCTTTTGCATTATCCACCTCATAAGCTCGATGCTCTTCCTCTGGCTCTCCTCAGTCTCGTTTGGCAGGCCTACAATGAAGTCCACCACCGGCTCGAAGCCGTACTCCAGCATGTACTCCACCGCCCGTTGGACGTGCTCTACCTTGTGAACCCTGTGCATGGCCTTCAGCATTGCATCGTCCCCGCTTTGGGCACCAATCGCTAACCTTCTATTGTCCGCGTAGTCAATGAGCAACTCAAGCGTCTCCGGCAGGACGAACTCCGGTCTAACTTCACTCGGGAAGGTGCCGTAGAATAGCCTCCTGCCCTCTTTCCTCAGCGGCTGGAGTGCCTTGAGAAGGGCCTCGAGCTTGTCCAGCTTTAGTATCGCCCCTGGCGAGCCGTAGGCGAAGGCGTTTGGGGTGATGTAGCGCATGTCCCTCATCCTTCTCGAGTACTTAACGATCTGGTCTATCGGCCGGTGCCTCATTCTAAAGCCCTTGATGTACGGCGTCTGGCAGTAGTAGCAGCCGAAGGGGCAACCTCGCGTTATCTCAATCGGCGAGATGAGGCGGACGCTTTCGGGGTAGGGCGGAAAGCGCCAGAAGTCTTCCACCTTGGCGAAGCCCGTGAAGACGAACTCCCCGTCGAGGTTGAAGGCGAGGCCTTTGATGTTTAGAAGGTCTCTGGTTACCCTGTAGCCCGTCTTCTTCAGGGTTATGAGGAGCTGGAAGAGAACCTCCTCACCCTCACCGATGACCGCTACGTCAAAACCGAGCTGGTTTAGTGTATGCCTCGGCATCGCTATCGCGTGGTAGCCGCCCGCTATTAAGAGTGTCCCCCTCCCCTTGAGGAGCTTAACCTCCTCCTGCAGGGAGCCCCAGATCTCCTCGGTGAAGAAGGAGTACAGGACGACCTTTGGTCTGGCCTTGAGTATCTCCCCGAAGTCCTTGGTTATCAGCAACTCGTCCAGGTCAAAACCCTGGCTCTCCAAGGCCCCTAGAAGGTGAACGAAGGCGTTGTGGTTGCGTTTTGTCATCCTGACGGCTATCTCGGGCATGTCCGGAACTTGAAGAGTGGCTTTAAAACCGTAACGGAACAAAAACGGGAAGAAAAGCCAAGGGTTTCAGGTCCTGATGGCGAGCTTTATGTCCTCGGCCTTGACGGTCTTCCTGCCAGCGTGCCTGGCGAACTCAGCGGACTTCTTGGCGATCTCGATTGCGTACTCCTCGAGGTACTCGGCGAGAACCTTGGCGGCCTCCTCGCTGACCCTCTCGGCGCCAGCCTTCCTAATCAATCTGTCTATTGGAGCAATCGGCAACTCAGCCATTTTCCCCACCTCCATAAAGGGATTTTCACTATCCTTTTGGCCGTAGGAACTATATAAAGGTTTCGGTGAATTGGGCGGCTTGTGTGGGTTCTATCCAGCATCGGCCGGAGGTCATTGGGGAGAACTCCAAAACACCGGAGGGCTCAGAGTATGGCCGGAAGAAAGCCTGGTTGAGTGGAGTATGAAAATCCCCTGAGGGGGCTTTAATATCGATTCAGCGGGGGTTACTGCCGGGTTTTTATTCCACGTTAATCCGCTTGGGGCTCCAAAAAGGGCTGGAAACGGCTCTATCACGTTTCTGACGGGGTCATCAGAGAGAAGGACTGTCCCCAGGAACTCGCGAGAACATGGTGGGCCCGGGGGGCTTTGAACCCCCGACCACGCGGTTATGAGCCGCGCGCTCTGACCAGGCTGAGCTACGGGCCCACTGATGGCGCCGCCGCCCGGACTCGAACCGGGGACCGCCGGATTAACAGTCCGGCGCTCTACCAACTAAGCTACGGCGGCACGACCCAATGTAGGGAATACAGGGTGCATTTATAAATCTTGCGGTCTCACACCTATGGGATCCGGCATGGACGAAGGCACCTCCACCACCCGCATTCCCAGGGCCGTGCTCCTTTTGCTGGTGGCCTACGGCTACTGGACCCTCTACAGCCTTATCTATCCCGTCGTTGGTCGCTGGAGCGTTGATTATACCCGTCTCCTCCTCCGCCTCCCCGGGACGTCTCATGACTTCGTCCTCGGCCTTCTCATGTGGACGAAAGGCCATCCCGCTCTGTACCTCCTGATGGACACCCTCTACAAGCTCGGCTTTACGTGGGTTATGGTGGGCACCGTCTTTTACCTCCTCCACGTCAGCCCCGCAGAGGCTGAGAGAACCGCAAAGAGCTACCTCGTCTCGTTTTTGGTGTTGAGCGCTATCTTCCTGGTTGCTCACGTTTTTCCGCCCCATCTCGTTTACCCCGACCTCCCCCGAAGGTACTCCCCGCCCGGCTGGAGTGCCAGACCCCAGTTCGTTCTCCCGTCACCCCACTGCACAGTTGACACTGTGAGCCTCCTCGCCCTGGTCAGGAGGAAGGAAGTTCCCGCTAGAATCCTGGCATTCCTTGTGGCTCTTATCCCGGTTTCCACGGTTCTCCTCGCTGAGCACTGGGTCTGGGATGCCCTCTCGGGCGTCCTTTTGGGATGGCTGGTGGATCGGTACTCGGGAAGGTTTTTAACTCCCGCGAATAATTTGCAGCGGTGATAGGATTGCGCATCGGGAAGTTCGTCTCCCTGATCAATGAGAGGGGCTTCGACGGGGCCATCATCAGTCCCGGAACCAACCTCTTCTATCTGACTGGTCTCCAAATACACGAGGCCGGTGAGAGGCCCACCCTCTTGGTGGTGAACGCCGACGGGAACTACCACCTCCTCGCCCCGAGCCTCTACGAGAACACTATCAGGAACTTTCCGGTCACCTTCTGGAGGGACGGCGAGAATCCCTACCACAAGCTCGCGTGGATCCTAGGGGAGCTGGAGCTGTCGGAGGGCAGGCTTCTCGTCGAGGACACCATGAGGGCGGACTGGCTAATCAACATCCTGCGCATTGGAAACCGCTCCTTCGAGCTCTATCCGTTGAGCTCCGTGATCAGGGAGCTCCGCATGAGGAAAGACCGCGAGGAAATAGAGATGATGAAGCACGCAGCTAAGATAGCGGATCATGTTTTTGAGGAGCTCCTGAGCTGGGACATCCTCGGCATGCGCGAGAGCGAGCTTGCCCTCAAAATCGAGCTGAGGATAAGGGAACTTTCGGACGGCATCTCGTTCGAGCCTATAGTGGCGAGCGGCGAAAACGCGGCCAATCCACACCACGCTCCGGGAAACAGGCGTATCAGGAAGGGAGACATGGTGATCCTCGACTACGGCGCAAAGGTCAGGGGCTACTGCTCCGACATAACCCGTACTGTGGCTGTGGGCCGGCCGGATGAGAGACTGGTTGAGATATACAACGTCGTCAAAGAGGCCCAGGAGAACGCTTACAGGGCCGTTAGGGAGGGGGTGAAAGCTAGGGAGGTCGACGGGGCTGCGAGGGAGACGATAGCAAAGGCCGGCTACGGTGAATACTTCACCCACAGAACGGGCCACGGCCTCGGCCTGGACGTGCATGAGGAACCCTACATCGGGCCCGATGGAGAGATAATCCTCGAAAACGGCATGACCTTCACGATAGAGCCAGGGATCTACGTCCCGGGCCTCGGCGGCGTTAGGATTGAGGACGACATCGTTGTGGAGGACGGTAGAGGAAAGAGACTGACGAGGGCCGACAGGGAGCTCGTGGTGCTCTGAGACAATTTCTCTGGTTTCTAATCGTTTCTTTTGATCTAAACTGCTTTGGAAGTGTTTAGATTATTGATTCTAGGCGGCCTGGCGTTTAACATCGATGAAACGATCGTTCCAGCCTTTTTCCGTCGAATCCCTAAAATAATCGAAGTTCGTAGGGATGGGTGAGGTGGTTGACGTGAAGTGGCTGAAGGCACTGGCCCTGCTGGCCATCCTAGTAGGGGCGGTAGTCCCCGCCGGTGTAAGCTTCGCCGGCGCGAGCGATACCAGTGATGCACAGCCGGCCGTCTATCAGGCAAACGTAACGAACTCGACCCCCGAGGAGAGGCTCGCGGAGAGGATAATAAGCATAGTTGAGAGGCTCCACAACGTAACCGAAAGGCTCCTCCAGAACGTCACCCTGCCGGAAAACTCAAGCGTTCTGGAGCACTACAGCCTGGCTGAAGAGTACCGGGAGAAGGCTGAAACCGCCTATCGGAACGGGGATTACCCGACGGCGGTAACCGAGGGTCTGCTTGCCATGCACCAGTACAGGGAGGTCCTCAGGGCCATAAAAGGCGCCAAAGAGCAGGTTTTGGTCTCCATGGGGAGGATGCGCGGCTATTTCGAGTCAGTCCAGAGGATCATCGAGGCCGCCGAGAGGGCTAACCTCGACACCTCAAAGGCCCGGGAGCTGTTAAACGAAACCAAGGAGGCCTACCTCCAGGTTGTGGAGGACTTAAGGGAGAAGGATCTTGAAAAAGCCAGGGAGGACCTGGAAAAGGCCCGTGAACTCAGGAAGCAGCTTGACGCCGAGCTCAGGGAGCTCAGGAAGGAGCTGGCCTATGCCCACTCCGACAGGATCGTTAACGCGTTTCTGATCAGGGGCGATAGGGCTATGACCCTTGTTGAGAGGGTAATCTCAAAGGCAAACGAGACCGGTAGGGACACCACCGAGCTCCAGGAGAGGCTAAATGCGTTCGAGGCCCTGTACGACCAGGTGAAGGAGCTGGCCGACGGGGGCAACTACACCGCGGCTTTAACCCTCATCCGGGAGAACCGCGAAACGGTGAAGGAGTTCTACAAGGCCGTTGGGTTCATCCACAGGGAGGCGAGGAAAAAGGAGGTCAGGGAGAAAATTAGGGACATGAGGGCCTTTGAGAGGGGAGTTCAGGAGCGCATTAGAAAGGATTCCAGGGCTTTGGGAAAGCTCAGGAGGGAGGGAGTGGACGTTAAAGGCGCAGAGCTGAAGCTCAGGACTGCCGTACAGGAGTTCAAGCTCGGTTTTGAGCTTGCGAAACGCGGAAGGCCTAAGGAGGCAAAGGCCCACTTCGAGATCGGCCTGGGTCTGCTCCAGGACGTTGAGAGGTTCATAGTGGCGCACTCCTGACCCGTTTTTCTTTCCCTCTTCATCCAAAAACCTTAAATACCCAACCCCGTTACCCGTTCCGATGCCGATGAGGGGGGAGTGTCTTCTCCGTTGGAATCTCACCGGTAACTGATTTCCCCGATAACCCCCCTATTCCTGAGTCCCGCTCTTTTGGAGTTCCCTCTGGACTCTCAGTGTTGAAAATAGAAGCTAAAGGAGGTTTTAGACATGGCTGAGCTCAACTTCAAGGCAATCGAAGAAAAATGGCAGAGGCGCTGGATGGAAGAGAAGGTTTTTGAGCCCGACAGAAGGGCGAAGCCCAAGGAGAAGAAGTTCTACATAACCGTCGCGTTCCCGTACCTCTCGGGCCACCTCCACGTCGGCCACGCGAGGACCTACACGATCCCGGACGTCATAGCGCGCTTTAAGAGAATGCAGGGCTACAACGTCCTATTCCCGATGGCGTGGCACATCACCGGCGCGCCGATAGTCGGAATAGCCGAGCGCATAAAGCACCGCGACCCGAAGACGATACACATCTACCGCGACGTCTACAAGGTTCCCGAGGAAATACTCTGGAAGTTTGAGGACCCGAAGGAAATCGTCAAGTACTTCATGAAAGCGGCGAGGGAGACCTTCATAAGGGCCGGCTTTTCCGTTGACTGGACGCGCGAGTTCCACACGACTTCGCTGTTCCCGCCCTTCAGCAAGTTCATAGAGTGGCAGTTCTGGACGCTCAAGGACATGGGGCTGGTTGTTAAAGGAGCGCACAGGGTTCGCTGGGACCCCGTCGTTGGCACCCCGCTCGGCGATCACGACATAATGGAGGGCGAGGACGTCCAGATTCTGGACTACGTCATAATCAAGTTCATCCTCGAGGAGAACGGTGAGGAAATCTACATGCCGGCGGCGACGCTCAGACCCGAGACTGTCTACGGCGTCACCAACATGTGGCTGAACCCCAACGCGACCTACGTCAAGGCGAAAGTCAAGCGCGGCGACAAGGTCGAGACCTGGATAGTCAGCAAGGAGGCAGCCTACAAGCTCTCCTTCCAGGACAGGGAGATAGAGGTAATCGAGGAGTTCAAGGGCGAGAAGCTGATAGGAAAGTACGTGAAGAACCCAGTAACCGGCGACGAGGTCCTAATCCTGCCGGCGGAGTTCGTTGACCCTGACAACGCCACTGGCGTCGTCATGAGCGTTCCCGCTCATGCCCCCTTCGACCACGTCGCGCTTGAGGATCTGAAGAAGGAGACCGAACTGCTCCTCAAGTACGACATTGACCCCAGGGTTGTCGAGGAGATAAGTTACATCTCGCTGATCAAGCTGGAGGGATACGGTGAGTTCCCGGCCGTTGAAGAAGTTCAGAAGCTCGGAGTGAAGAGCCAGAAAGATAAGGAGAAGCTCGAAGAAGCCACCAAGAACATCTACAAGGCCGAGTACCACAAGGGCGTCTTCAAGGTGGAGCCCTACGCCGGGAAGTCCGTCCAGGAGGCGAAGGACCTCATAGCGAAGGAGCTCCAGGAGAAGGGCATAGCGGAGATAATGTACGAGTTCGCCGAGAAGCCCGTCATCTCGCGCTTTGGAAACCAAGCTGTTATCAAGATAATCCACGACCAGTGGTTCATCGACTACGGCAACCCCGAGTGGAAGGAGAAGGCGAGGGAAGCGCTCGCGAACATGACGATCTACCCCGAGAGCAGAAGGACACAGTTCGAGGCCGTAATAGAGTGGCTCGACAAGAAGGCCTGCGCGAGGAAAGTTGGATTAGGAACGCCGCTCCCGTGGGACCCCGACTGGGTCATCGAGAGCCTGAGCGATTCAACCATCTACATGGCCTACTACACCATAAGCAGGCACATGAACAGGCTGAGGGAAGAGGGCAAACTCGACCCGGAGAGGCTCGACAGGGAGTTCTTCGACTACCTCTTCCGCGAGGAGTTCAGCGAGGAGCGCGAGAAGGAGCTTGAGAAGAAGACCGGAATCCCGGCCGAGACCATCCGCGAGATGAAGGAGGAGTTCGAGTACTGGTACCCGCTCGACTGGCGCTGCTCGGCCAAAGATTTAATCCCGAACCACCTGACGTTCTTCATCTTCAACCACACCGCGATATTCAGGCGCGAACACTGGCCTAGGGGCATCGCCGTCAACGGCTTCGGAACGCTGGAAGGCACCAAGATGAGCAAGAGCAAGGGCAACGTGCTGAACTTCATAGATGCAATCGAGGAGAACGGGGCGGACGTTGTAAGGCTGTACATAATGAGCCTCGCCGAGCACGACAGCGACTTCGACTGGCGCAGGAAGGAGGTCGGCAAGCTCCGCAGGCAGGTCGAGAGGTTCTACGAGCTGATAAGCGAGTTCGCAAGCTATGAGGCCAAGGAGGGCGTCGAGCTTAAGGACATCGACCGCTGGATGCTCCACAGGCTCAACAAGGCCATCGAGGGAGCTACGAAGGCCCTCGAGGAGTTCAGAACGAGAACGGCAGTGCAGTGGGCGTTCTACACCGTCCTCAACGACCTGCGCTGGTACATGCGCAGAACCGAGGGCAGGGACGACGAGGCCAAGCGCTTTGTGTTGAGAAAGCTCGCCGAGGTCTGGGTCAGGCTCATGGCGCCGTTCACTCCGCACATAGCAGAGGAGCTCTGGGAGAAGCTCGGTGGAGATGGATTCGTCAGCCTGGCGAAGTGGCCGGAGCCGGTTGACGAGTGGTGGAACGAGATCGTTGAGGCGGAGGAGCAGTTCGTCCAGTCCGTCATCGAAGACATCAAGGAGATAATAAGGGTCGCCAAGCTCGAGGATGCCAAGAGGGCCTACCTCTACACGGCTCCGGAGTGGAAGTGGCGCGTCGTTGAAGTTGTGGCAGAGAAGAGGGACTTCAAGAGCGCGATGGCAGAGCTGATGAAGGACCCAGAGATGAGGAAGCACGGTAAGGAAGTAAGCAAGCTGATACAGCGCCTCATCAAGGAGAGGGCCTTTGAAGTGAAGCGCATAGACGAGGAGAAAGCGCTGAGAGAGGCGAAGGACTTCATGGAGAAGGAGCTCGGCCTGGAGATAATCATTAACGCCGAGGAGGACAAGGGCGGAAAGAAGAAGGCCGCGATGCCGCTGAAGCCGGCGGTGTTTGTGGAGTGATTTCAGCTATCGGCTTTCTTTTTTCATTGCTGTCTTCTGCTATGCCTCGTCCTTCCCGTATTTTCCAACTCGCTGAGCAGTTTTCTCTGGATGATCTCCTCGGGAAATATAGGTTCTATGCGCACTGGTTCCTTCCCGCTCCGTATGAGTTCTACCAGTCTGTTGATGTCATTTTCAACGATCTCGCTTGGGAACACTGCCCGAAAGCCACCCAGGGTCTTCGCCTCATCACCAAAGGCGTTCATAAGCACCTGCCCGCTGTGGAGGAGCACCACGGAATCCACACCCTTCAAACCGGCGATGATGTGGGAAACTATGACGATGTCGATCTTTTTCTTGAGCTCAAAGAACGCTTCGGCTAGTTCAATTTTCGCTACTATATCGACGTTGCTGAAAGGCTCGTCGAGGAAAACCACCTCTGGGTTTCCCACGAAAGCCAAGGCCACTGTGAACCTCCGCTTGTACCCCTGGGATAGCTCTCTGAATCTTTTTGCCCTGTCTTTATCAAGCCCGAAGATCTCGAGGATCTCATCAACGTTATCATCCCCTCTGAGCTCCGCCACTGCCTTGAGGTATCCTTCAACCCTGACGTTGGGGGGAAGCGCCGTTTTTTCAAAGGCGAACCCTATATCACTGCGGGGGATTTCGAAGTAGTTCTTTCCGAGCAGTTTAATAGTGCCTCCGTCTGGCTTTATGATTCCGGCGAGGATCTTTATCAGGGTCGTCTTACCGCTTCCGTTGGGACCCAGAATCAATGAAAGCCCCCTGGACAGTGAGAAGGTGACCTTCTTGAGGGCCTGCACGTTGCCGTACGATTTACTCAAATCTGAACACTCTAAAAGCATAGCCGATCACACCCCCCAGCAGCAGGAGGATTATGGGGGAATATGGAACGTTCTTCTCAGGAGTTAACCTTACGGTAACGTCGGTTGTCTGGTTCAGGATGACTATTCGCAACGCCCTGTTTGATACCGATATCCTCTCCGGGTTTTTTGTGAGTCCGTCGGCGGTCTGGATATAGAGCGTGCAATTTCCTGTAAAGGACACGCGGTATGTTCCCGCCGCCGGAAGGACGACTTCTTTGTACGCCACCTGGTGTTCCTCGATGTCTGAACCTTTCATCCCTGGAGGTAGGAAAAGCTGGTATTTGATCGTAAACGTCAGTGGTTTCTCCGTTTGATAAAGCTTAACGCCGAAGAAGATCCCGGAGAGCAGGGCAGCCAGGAGCACGATGTGAAGGATTTTTGCCTTAATAAAAATCACCCCCCTTAAACAGAGCCATCAACATGAAGGGCATGGTGCCGTACAGTAGTAGGCCAGCGTACGCGTATCCGTCAAGGTGAAACTTTGTGTCCCATAGGAAGTAGGTGAGTCTCTCAAAGGGAATTATGACGGAACCGATCCGATGTGCGGTACCGGAGAGGATCGCAACAAGAAACAGCACCCCCAGTGGAATGACGGGTTCACGGGAGAGAACGGAGAGGGAAGACACCAGAACGAACCCCGCGAGTGTGGAAAGTATGAGGGTCCCGAACAGGGCTAGGAAAAACCTTGATCCTAGGGAGATTCCCGAAACTTCAGCAATGCTATCGAACACTACCACCCCAGTTGAGATTAGAAAGATGCTGTAGAGAAAACCAAAAACGACCCTGCCTAAGAGGGCCCTTCCCCTGCCTAGGAAGGCGATGTCGTTTATTATAGTTCCCCGATAGATGGGTTCGGCGATTAAAAAAGCTGCCAGAAGCCCACCGAGGAGGAAGACCGCTAGGTGTACCTTCGAAACCGCGGCGAGGAGGGCGGAGATTTGGGAAGATGCTACGCTTCCGAATAACCCACTCTTTGATGTAACATTGTTGAGGTACTGTAAATCCATGCCGGGAATCGTTGACGTGATCTCACTGCCAACCGTTATTCCATTAAGTTTTGGGAGATAGGCCCATATCACGTACTGGACTATCAATGGGGATGCCAGTAAAAACGCCACGAGTTGAGGGCTAGATTTTATTTCCTCCCCGATAGTCTTAAAAGACAGCATTCTGCTTACCCCCTCTTTTTAACTGCCAGGACCAATGCAAGGGCGACGAGTCCACCCCCGAGGAGGTAGAACCCTGAGGAATTGTTCGACGGTGGAGATATCGATTTAGCGTTCCTTAGAAATTCCCTTGTCTCTGGTGTATCCTCAAGATTGATGAACATTACCACAGCCCTGTCTTTAATGATTCCAAACGGATCCGCCGGAAGGTACGCGCCCCCGTCCACTAGATATGGGCCCCTGAATGTCAGATCGATTGTGAAGTTCTTGTAGGTTTCCTCTATGCATCGAGGCACGTCGCTAGTATTCTCTGGAAGACTCCATCCCTTGCACCTGAGGATCCTTATCGGACCCCCTTGAAGAGACACCGACCAGCCGATGTGGTTTTCAGGGCTTTCGTTTTTCAGATACAAGTCCACCGGGTGAGGCCTAAGCTCAATCCCACTACTGTAAACAGAGCCGTTTGTTGAGAATCCGGGCCAGTACTGGAAGAAAAAAGCCGGCTTTCCATCCAGCATGAAGGTGTTGGTGTCTCTCTTGACCTCAAACGTCACGTTCTTCGTTTCAACTGGGCAACCCCTGACGGGCGTTCCGTTTTTGTAGAGCACACATCCACGGAAAGAGACGGTTTCATGGACTATGTAGTAGTCCCCCCTGTCGTCTATCGTCACGTTCTCTATTTTGAATTGATAATGGGATGAGTCCTGCTTTCCTCCCAGTGCGATAACATGTCCCTCCCACCTCAGGGGAACGCTTGTCGTTGCAATAACTTGTGGGCTCAGAAGAAAGATAAAAAGTGAAAGGAGTGTGGCAACTCTTAATACGCCACTTCTCTGCACTCACTTTCCCTCCTTTCATCCAAGGTATTCTGGGTTTGGTATAAAATAGGACACGTAACTCCCAGAGTCCACTATCTTTTCTATTTTTGGGTGATCCCAGAACCATTTGTCTGTCTTTTTATAAACTGTGACATGATAATATGTTCTAATGTAGTATTGCATCCCATTCTTGGCTTTGTAGGCAACAGGTTCTCCGACTTCTAAGTCAACTGAGTAATTTATTTTTGTGTAACCAATTATGGCAGTACTATAGCTTTTTGTCTTATACGTGCTATCTGCGTAGAATCCTATATATTTGTTAATTGAATCATCGTAGTTAGCCCATTGCCATACTCCCCAAGCTGCACCATGATGATCATTCCAGGAAACACTGAAGGAGACTTCTACGTCTCCATATGCAACCCCTAATGTTAAATGAGGCTCTATTCCGGAGTCAGTGGCTCCTGTCTTTGAACCTGCTGGAGTGCCCCATACTGTGGCACTTGCACCTCCAGCCGTCACTCCAACCATCAGCAGTCCCAGCAGGACTGCCATCAAGCTATTCCACCTCATATAGTACACCTCCGTGAGGTTGTCTGCGATGTCAATTATGCAACTTTCCCTTATAAATTTTTCCTTTTACTTTAAGTAAAAATTCTTCCTTTTTTTTCTAAGTATAAATTCATTCTAACATGGATTTTCCTCTTAGAACAAGCCAAAAGAAGCCTGAGTAAAAGACTTGCATGGAGATGCAATAGGTAGGTATATCATCGAAGTACATTGCTAAGAAGCCATATGAAATTCCAACCTTTCGTTAATTCACTCCCACCCTATAAAACCTTTTCTCCGAAAACTCCTTAAGAAGAAGTTCTTTAGCCTTTCTCGGTGTTATCCATGTCTTTTAATGAAGAAACATTCAAAAGAGAAATCTTTTCCAGAATCCCGCCCCGGGACGAGTCCCCGCTACCACCCAATTGGCTCCACATTGAGATGCTCGAGCGCTTCCGTGTCCTGCAGTTCGCGCCGATAAGAGAGGGCATGAACGTCCTCGAAATCGGTTGTGGTGCTCACGCATTAACAACCGTTCCTCTCGCCTATCTAGTCGGCGAAACCGGTCGCGTTGTGGCAGTTGATAAATCAAGGTGGCGCTTCTTCGAGGAGGTAACTTCAGTCACCGGCGTCAAGCGCCGGATAATCCCCCTAAAGCTCGACGCGAGAGAACTGCCCTTCCCGTTTAAGGCCTTTGATTTGGCCGTCCTCGTGCACGGAATAAGGAGTCTCAAGAACAAGGAAACGATGATAAAGGTCATCTCCGAGATGCTCCGCGTTGCGGATAGGGCTTTCATAGCCGAGAGCCTGCCCATAGCGAACAATGATAGGCAGGAAGCGCATTTGGAACTCTACAACCTGCGCGAGGAAATATTCGAGGCGCTCTTTGGCGAAAAGGACGACCTGCACTACCCGACGTTTGAGAGGCTCGTGGAGCTCGTCGAGAAAGCGGGAGGGAATGTAACAGAGAGCGGAACCTTCGAGCCAGGCCTGCCCCACTACCTTGCCTACATTCCAAGGGAATACGTGGAGGATATAAAAGACGAAGATAAGCGCGTCGAGCTTTTAAAAAGGTGGGATAGAGCCTACGAGAAGTGGAAGAGTGGAACCGAGCACCCGCCGGTGAGGTGTGGGTTCTGGCGGAAAAAGAGGGGTGAGGCTCAGAACTCTCTCTCCACAAGGAACTCGGCGAGTAGCTCCAGATCCTTCCTCGCCTCGCTCTCGGGGAGCACCTTCAAAGCCTCGTTCGCCTCCCTGACGAGGTTCTTCGCGTACTGAGCGGCGTAGTCGATGCTACCGTACTTCTTGAGCAGGTCAATGGCTTTTGCAACCTCCTCCTTGACCTTCTCATCGTGTATGAGAGCATCTCCCTTGGCATCGCCGGCGTACTTTCCGAAGACCTTCATGAACTCGGCCTTGTCTTCCTCGCTCGCGTTGTCAAAGAAGTGGCTCACTATGAGGGTCTTCTTCCCCTTCCTTATGTCGCTGCCCACCGGTTTGCCCAGCTTCTCCTCGTCCGCTATAAGATCGAGTACGTCATCCCATATCTGAAATGCTATGCCAACGTTCATTCCCCACTTTGACAAAGCTTGAATGTACTCCTCGTTGTCTGTCCCTATGATCGCACCAATCTTGGCCGAACCCTGGAAGAGGGCACCGGTCTTGCCGCTTATCATCGTGAGGTACTCCTCAACGCTCACCTCATCCCTCGTCTCGAACTCTATGTCCAAAGCTTGGCCCTCGCAGAGCATGTTGGAGGTCCTGACGAGGACGTCGAGAATCCTGGCCTTCTTCTCGGGGCTTACCTTGGCCCTCGCTATCGCCTCGAAGGCCTTGCTGAAGAGCAGATCGCCCGCTAAGATCGCCATGTTGACGCCCCAGAGCTTGTGGACAGTCGGCCTTCCGCGCCTCAGCTCGTCCATGTCCATTATGTCGTCATGGACGAGGGAGTAGTTGTGGATGAACTCGACGGCGGCCGCTGGATAGAGGGCCTTCTCAGGGTCGCCACCTACTGCCTCGGCCGCGCGCAGGACGACGAAGGGGCGAACCCTCTTTCCACCCGCGAGCGGGTAGTGTCTGGCGGCCTCGTAAAGGGTCTTCGGGTCTTTCTCCGGAACCAGCTCAAGAATCACCCTGTCAACGTCCTTGGCGGTGATCTTGATCCTTGCGAACAGGTCATCGTACTTGCCCATCGTATCACCCCGTGAGTGGGAGTTTTCTTAAACTGGAAAGGGAAGGGGCAAACCCTTTATCAGTTTTTTGCTTCATCAAAGAACTTTCGGGGATCCATCACTTTATCTCGACCGTGTAGCCGTTCCTTGAAACGAACACGTCCCTACCGATGAGGTAACCCTCCTCCTCCGCGAGCTCGGCGTACTGCGTGAGCATCTGGAACTCCCCGTGGGCTGGAACTATGGTCTCCGGGTTGAGCATCCTCAGCAGGTAGCGGTGGTCTTCCCTGCTCGCGTGACCGCTCACGTGGAGGTCCTTTATCATCCTTACTCCTTTCATCTTGAGCTTAGTCTCAAGGACGTAGCGCTGGGCGCGGTTGAGGGGGTTGGGTATCGTTCCAGCGGAAAAGACCACCGTGTCGCGCTTGCCTATGTCGTAGAGCTCCCCGTTGGCCATCCTGGTAAGGACGGCCCCCTGTTCGCCTTGATGGCCGGTAACGATGAGGAGGTAGTTCTCCCTTGCCTGAGAAACCTCGGCTAGAACTTTCTTTATCGCGTTGGGGCTCCTGAGAACCCGCGAACCCTTCATCTTGATAAGGCCGAGCTGCTTCGCTATCCCGGTGTACTTCGCCAGGGAGCGGCCTATGAACACCGCCTGCCTGCCCATCTTGTTGGCTATCCAGATGAGCTCCTGAAGTCTGGCTATGTGGCTCGCGAAGGTGGTCGCTATTAACCCGTCCGCCTCCGTGCCCTCGTAGAGGAAGAAATCCCCGAGGAGCATCTGCGCTACTGCCTCGCTTGGGGTTTTAGTCGGCTCCGCGACGCGCGTGGATTCTGGGATGAGGACCTTGACGCCCTCCTTTCCCAGCTCCTTCAGGCGCTTGTAGTCCGGCCTCTCGCCGAGCGGGTTGTTGTTGTCGAACTTGAAGTCGCCTGTGTGGACTACCGCGCCTTCGGGCGTGTGGACGACGACCATAGCGGCCTGCGGTATCGAGTGGGTTATCCTGACGAACTCTATCGCCAAGTTCTCGCTCACCTGTACTATCTCGCCAAACTGGGTCTCGTACATGGGGTTTTTGACCTCGAAGTACTTCTCGCTCTTGACCTCGCTCTTGGCGAGCTTTATGGTGTAGGGGGTGCCGTAAACCGGCACGTCCGGGTAGTGGGGCGCGAGCTTGCCTATGGCCCCTATGTGGTCGAGGTGGCCGTGGGTGAAGGTTATGGCGACGACCTTCTTGTTTCTCAGAATCGAATCGTCGGGGATCGCGCCGAGCTTCTGGAGCTCCTTCGTCGGGAACTCCTGGATGTTCACGTCCTCGTGGATGAGAACGCGGTCGAGCCTTATGCCCATGTCGATTATAACGACCTCTTCCCTGCCACCGTTGGTGTACCCGACGGCGGTCATGTTTTTACCTACTTCCTCGTAGCCGCTGATCGTGTAGATTTTTATCATGTCTATTCCTCCTACGCCCCCAGGCCTCTCCTGAGGCATGGGGCTGCGTTGGTCTTAGTTGTGGCCAGGGGTTTAAAAAGGTGTGCATCGATTGCCGCTTCCCGCTGGCAGGGGAAAAGTTAAATATCCCAGCATCCTACTCCTATGCCAGCAACAATACAAGGAGGGACTCACATGAGGGCCAAGGTTAGGATACTCGACATGTACAGCGGGAGGTACTCCATCTTCATAAACGAGGAGGAGGCCAAAAAGGCGAAGCTCCACCCCGACGACCTGGTCAAGATAGAGTCGGGCAAGAAGCCGATATACGGGAGCCTGGTTATAAGCAACCTGGTCGGGCCGGGGGAGGTCGGCATAAGCAGGGACATACTCCAGCTCCACAGCCTCTCCGAGGGTGAGGTAGTGGGCATAGCCCCTGCCGGAACGCCGGAGAGCGTGAGGTACATAAAGAAGAAGATGCACGGCGAGAAGCTCAGGAAGGTCGAGATCGAGGCCATAGTGAGGGACATAGTCGACAGAAAGCTCAGGGATATAGAGATAAGCTCATTTGTGACCGCGCTCGAAATAAACGGCCTCGACATGGACGAGATAGCCGCTTTGACCATAGCGATGGCCGAGACCGGCGACATGCTCGACATAGACAGGAAGCCGATAATGGACGTCCACAGCATCGGCGGCGTCCCCGGAAACAAGACCAACATCCTCGTCGTGCCCATCGTTGCCGCCGCGGGACTTACCATACCGAAGACCAGCTCTAGGGCTATAACCAGCGCCGCCGGAACGGCGGACGTCGTAGAGGTTTTCGCGGATGTCAGCTTCTCCCTCGAGGAGATAAAGCGGATAGTTGAGAAGGTCGGCGCGTGTATGGTCTGGGGAGGCGCTCTAAACCTTGCCCCAGCGGACGATATAACAATCAAATCGGAGCGCGCCCTCAGCGTTGATCCTCCTGGGCTCATGCTGGCCAGCATAATGTCCAAGAAGTACGCCATGGGAAGCCAGTACGTCCTCATAGACATCCCGACGGGCAAGGGGGTCAAGGTCGAGACGGTTGAGGAGGCGCGGGCACTGGCGAGGGACTTCATAGAGCTTGGCAAGAGGCTCGGCCAGTACGTTGAAGTGGCGATAACCTACGGCGGCCAGCCGATAGGCCACACGGTTGGGCCAGCTCTCGAGGCCAGGGAGGCCCTCTCGGCCCTCATGACCGGCAAGGGTCCGGGAAGCCTCATAGAGAAGGCCCTTGGGCTAGCTGGAATACTCCTTGAGATGGGCGGCGTCGCCCCGGCTGGTATGGGCAAGAAGATGGCCAGGGAAATCCTGGAGAGCGGAAAGGCCTGGGAGAAGATGAAGGAGATCATAGAGGAGCAGGGTGGTGACTCCAACATCAAGCCTGAGGAGATAGCCGTCGGCGACAAGACGTACACCTTCGTTGCACCCACGAGCGGCTACGTTACCGCCATAGACAACAGGGCCATAACCGGAATAGCCAGGGCCGCTGGAGCGCCGGAGGACAAGGGGGCCGGAGTGGAGCTCTACGTTAAGGTCGGTGAAAAGGTCAAGGAGGGAGATCCTCTCTTCACGATCCACGCAGAGAGCGAGGCAAGGCTCGACCAGGCCATAGTCTTCGCAAGGAGAACGGAGCCCATAAAGATAGAGGGCATGGTCCTCCAGAGAATCGGGAACATCTGAGGTTTCGTTCTTTTATCCTTTCTCTTGCGTCAACTGCAAGATGTCTTCAATGCGTTTAAACTTCGTGTAGGCCTTTCTGGCCTTTTTCATTATGGCCTGAACACTCTTTGAAGTTTCTAGGGGCTCGGGCTTTGCGTTCTTTGAGAACTCTCCGGTTCCCAGTTTTCCCATGATCGATTTCACTTCAAGGAACCAGGCTACATCCTCAGTTTTCACCGTTACGTCCTTCTCTAAGGGGGATCCGAACTTAGTACTCTTGATCGTTTTCCGCACCATTCTTCCCTCACCTTTTCCGCTCTTAAGGTTAATCCTCGATAATTCGCTCTCACCTTTCTTATTTGAGCAACTCAATCCTCGGCATTCGGATGAACCCAAACCGCAAGATTTATAAACCCACCCTGATAGGTGATTACGGCAGCGGGAGTGGGCCGGTAGCTCAGCCTGGTATGAGCGCCGCCTTGGCAAGGCGGAGGCCCCGGGTTCAAATCCCGGCCGGTCCACCATCCCTGGGCTGGGCCCGTGGTCTAGACTGGTTATGACGCCACCCTGACAAGGTGGAGGTCCGGGGTTCGAATCCCCGCGGGCCCACCATATCAGCCCTTTGCTTCGCAAAGCGCTGGCGGAAAGTTGGCGTGCTCTTTTGAAAAGTGGATTTTCGGGGGTTTACTCTTCAAGGGCAATCTACAATGTTTGCCACCCTCGAGGCGTCCTTTGGACGCTAAGATAAAAATGCAAACTTCTTGAAAAGTTGTTTTTAGGGTTAAACCCCCCGCCAACTGGTCACTAGAAGAGTGCATGTTCGGTATTTGGCTTTATTTAAGAGAAAGGGCAAAGGGCAATTACAAAGTTTATTCGCCTGCGCGACGTTGGAGCGAAGCTCCAATGCTCTTTCGTGACTGACCTCCCTCCCGCCCTGAAGGGCGAGGCTTTCGAAAGAAAAATGTAATGTGCCTTAATAGGTATCGAATCTTTACACCCTCCTCAGGATCTCCCCCTCAACCTCGGGATCGCTCAGCAGAACGAGAACCAGCGCCACCAGTGCGAAGAGGGTAGCCCCCTGGGCTATAACGCCCAGCATCATCCATAGGAGGGAGAATATGAGGTCCACAAAGGTGATGTACTTCCCAAAGCTTATCCCCCATTCGTTTCCCTTCCAAAGCCCCCAGAGGATCGTGAGATGAAGGCTCCCAACGAAAGTTCCCCCAACCACCTGTAGCGGGTACTCGGTGGACAGAAGGGCTATCCCGAAGAAGTAGAGGGATATGAATGCGAATGAAGCCATCACCGCGCCCTTCGGTTTGATCCCGATCCTCAAGCTGGACACCTCACAGCTTCCCCAAGAGCATCAGGATCCCAAAGACTATGAAAAGCGCTCCAGCGGCTTTGTGAACTGCCTCTAGGGGAACGAAGTCGCCCAGTTTCTCCCCTACGAACGCCCCTATGAAGTTGACCGCCGCCAAACCAAGAATCGCCCCGATGAACGCGGTCTTCCACCCGTATTTGGTGGCGAAGGCCATCGTGGCGAGCTGGGTCTTGTCCCCCAGCTCAGCTAGGAACACCGCGACGAAAATGTAGAGGATGGAATTCATAGCCGAACCCCTCAGAGCTTTTCGAGGGCTTTCCTCATCCTCTCCATGGCCTCGATCAGCTGTTCCTTTTTCGTGGCGTAGCTGATCCTTACCCAGCCCTCTCCCTGCTTTCCAAAGGCCGTTCCGGGGATGACCACGACCCCGGCGTTTTCGAGGAGCCAGTTGGCGAAGTCTTCGCTGCTCATGTCGAGCTCCGGGTCGATCTTCGCCCAGACGTAGAAAGCCCCCTTGGGCCTGAAGGGCTGAAGGTGGGGCATCTCTGAAAGATATCCGAGGACCAGCTTTCTCCTCTCCTCGTACGTCTTCCTCATGTTTTTAACGGCTTCCCAGCTCCTCTTGTCTCTTAGGGCCGTTATTCCCGCGATCTGGATGAAAGAGGTAACGTTTCCTATGACGTACGCATGGAGCTTTATCATGTCTTTGATAACCTGTGGTGGGGCTATTGCAAAGCCGAGCCGCCATCCGGTCATGGCGAACGTTTTCGAGAAGCTGTTTGCCAGGATTGTGTTGTCAGGGGCGTATTTTATCATTGGGTGGTGCTTCGCCCCCTCGTAGAGGAAATGCTCGTAGGGTTCGTCGCTCAGTATGTAGATGTTGTAGTCCTCTGCTATTTGTGCTATAGCCTTTGCCGTCTCCTTATCCAGTGTGGCTCCGGTTGGGTTGTTTGGATAGTTCATGACTATCATCCTTGTCCTCTTGGTGACCATCTCAACGAGTTCGTCGGGGTCTATGCGGAACTTGTTCTCCTCCCTGAGGGGAATGCGGATGATACCGGCTTCTGCTATCTTGGCGTCTTCAACGTAGCAGACAAAAGCCGGGTCGGGGATGATAACGTCGTCCCCCTGCTCGAGGAGGGACTCGAAGGCGAGGTAGGTTGCCTCGTAGGCACCGGCGGTGACTATGATGCTGTCGGGATCAACATCAACTTTGTAAAAGTCCCGGTAGTACTCGGCGATAGCCTCCCTAAACTCAGGTATTCCCGCGTTGGGGGTGTAGTGGGTATAACCCTCATCGAGGGCCCTCTTGGCGGCCTCCTTAACAACCTCGGGGGTATCGAAGTCGGGTTCACCTATTCCCAGGGATATGACGTTTTCCATTTTCCTTGCCTTTTCAAAAAGCTCCCTGATCTTTGATCTCTGGATGAGGTTTATCCTGCCCGCCATGAAGTACTTACGCTTTTTGTATCTCATGATACCACCTCGGCATTTCGAACTCAGTGGAGGGGCCCTTATAAAGTTAACCTGAAAAAGGGAGCGGATCACCAAAAGGTGGCCTATAAAACCTCGACCAAGGCCGATCTTTCAAAGTGTATCTTCGCTTCCTCCTTGCTACACTCCGCTGGTTCAGCAGCCTCGAGCCCCAGCTCCTCCACTATTCTCTCGGCTTCCTTGGGCGTCCCGAAGACCACGAGGTAGTTGAGTCCCTCTCCCACGCCGCAAGTTTTGATGGCATCGCTTATCTGGAGGGTGCCGGCCAGTCTGAGGAGCAACTCTCCCCCCTGTGTCTTCGCGTGGTTCGTCCCCCTCTCGAAGGATCTCTTTGCCAACACTGCGGCGTGGACTACGGCTTGGTAACATGGTGCCCGGACAAGCTGAACCTTCGCCCCCAGTACTGGCAACGCCCTTTCCGGCTCCCTCACGATAACAGGATGCACGACGATCCCTTGAACTACTTCCCTCATACAGACCCCTCTTGGAGGGGTTTGTTTCCAGTTTATAACAGTTGTTCTCCAGTTAATGTGCATTGTGGGTCATCCAAAATATCTTTATTTATTCGGCTTATTTTCAAAATTTTTTTGAAAAAAATATTATGACAATATCATTAACAAGCCGCAAAGTATTTAACTACTTAAAGCACTAACTAAAGTAGCGACTCGCTGGACTAGGTGATACAGCGTATGCCAAAGATGCGCATCATAAGCGTTCAAGTGCCGCAGAGCTATATCAACGCCATGGACCAGCTCGTGAGGCGTGGTATATACCCCAGCAGGAGCGAGATAATAAGGACAGCGCTCAGGGAGTTCCTCAAGAGGGAGATGAACATTGAGCTTCCAGAGGACGAGGTTCCCGGGTATATTATCAAATAACCGCCCGCACTATGGAGAGGGGGTAAGAAATATGGTGTTTAAACTGCTGGAGCAGGCCGGAATAAAACTGGACTTGGATGAGGGACCGAAGGTAGAGAAGAAGGAGGATTTCTTTGATGAGAACCTCGATGACTTCATAAAAATAGCGATCGTTGGCGTCGGTGGTTCTGGAAACAACACCATCACCAGGCTCTACGAGCTCGGTGTCGAGGGTGCCGAGCTTATAGCCATGAACACCGATGCCCAGCACCTTGCGAGGGTCAAGGCCCATAAAAAGCTCCTCCTGGGGAAGGAGATAACCCACGGGAAGGGATCCGGTGGCGACCCTACAGTTGGTTATAAGGCCGCCGAGGCCAGCGCCCACGAGATAGCAAAGACCGTTGGTGACGTTGACCTCGTTTTCATAACTGCCGGAATGGGCAACGGTACGGGCACCGGAGCCGCCCCCGTCGTAGCGAAGGTCATAAAGGAGCACGCCAGGAACAACGGCCGCTTCAGGGATCCGCTTGTCGTCAGCGTTGTGACTTTCCCGTTCAAGACAGAGGGGACTATAAGGCTTGAGAAGGCCCGCGCGGGAATAAAAGCCCTCCTCCAGTACTCCGACACGGTTATAATAATAGAAAACGACAAACTCCTCAAGCTCGTCCCCAACCTGCCCATAAACGCTGCCTTCCGCTTTGCCGACGAGATAATAGCCAGAATGGTGAAGGGCATAACCGAGACCATAAAGCTCCCTTCTATGGTGAACATTGACTTCGCCGACGTTTACAGCGTCATGAAGGACGGCGGTGCGGCCCTCATAGGCATCGGTGAGAGCGACTCCAAGAACAGGGCCGTTGAGGCAGTAAAGGCCGCCCTTGAGAACAAGATGCTCGACGTCAAGTTCGGAAGTGGCAACAAGGCCCTGGTTCACTTCACCGTCGGTCCGGACGTCAACCTCGGGGAGATCAACGAGGCGATGGAGATAGTCTACAACAACCTCGGTGCAAAGTCCGAGATAAAGTGGGGTGCAAGAGTAGACGAGGACATGGGCAAGGTAGTGAGGGCGATGGTCATAATGACTGGCGTTGAGAGCCCGCACATCCTGGGCGGTGAAACCGCACTCACCGTTGAGAAGGAGAGCGTTGTCGTCCCGAAGCCCAGTCCATTCCCCTTCGAGGGCATGGGAGCCAAGAAGTCCGCCGACATATACTCGATCCTCCTTGGACAGGACACCGAAAAGGGCCCGGTCAACGACGAGAGGAGGAAGCGCATACAGAAGATCCTCTCGGGCATCGAGGAGTTTTGATTCTTCCCCCCTTATTTAATTCCATAAAGTTTTTACGGCTGGATACCGACTGACCTAGACCGAAGTAGGAAAACGCGGGTGGTAGAATGGCCGTTGTAATCAGCGTGGCCAACCAGAAAGGTGGAGTAGGGAAGACGACCCTCACCATGAACCTGGGCTACGGCCTGGCAAGGGCCGGGAGGAGGGTCCTCCTGATAGACGTCGATCCCCAGTTCAACCTCACCTTCGGACTGATCGGCATGGACGTCCTCAAGTACGAAAGCAACAACGTCGGAACCCTGATGAGCCGTGAAAGCGACGTGGAGGATGCCATAGTTGAAGTTGCTCCTAACCTCCACTTGATCCCCAGCCACCTTAACCTCTCCGCGAAGGAGATAGAGATCATCAACGCCTACAACCGGGAGAGGAGGCTCGTTAAAGCCATATCCCCTATACTGCCGGACTACGATTACGTCCTCATAGACAACCCCCCGAGCATGGGCATTTTCCTGGTCAACTCGCTCACGGCTTCGGACTACGTTCTGATCCCCCTGGAACTCAGCTACTTCGGCGTCATAGGGATGCAGCTCATGTTCAACCTGATGGCGATGATAAGGGAGGAGACCAACGAGAACCTGACCCTCATGGGCCTCGTCCCCAACAAGTTCACGCGGCAGACCAAGGTTCCCCAGACAAGGCTCAAAGAGCTGAAGAACGCCTACCCCAACGCACCGATCCTCACGACCATACCCAAGGCGGTGGCCCTCGAGAAGGCGCAGGGTGAGGGGGTTAGCATATTCGAATACGAGCCGGATGGAAGGGCCTCCCGGGCCTTTGAGAAGCTTACCAAAGAGGTGATCTCAATTGCCGAAGGAGAGTAAAATCCCCAGACTGTTTTCGGGTTCCGTCGATGAGCTTACAAAGCCCTCAAAGCCGAAGAAGGAAAAGGGAAGGGAGGATCTTAAGGCCCAGAAGAAGCAGAAGACCCTCTACATAAGCCTTGACATTAACAAGAAGCTCATCGAGCTCTACGGTGAGGAGGGCAGGAGGCAGAGCATAATCGTGGAGGATGCCGTCAACCTCTACTACTACCTTAGACAGGCCCTCGGTGAGAAGAAGTTTGAAGAGCTCATGAGCGCAGTTAGGAGGGAAGACCCGGAGTTTCTGAGGGAGTACATGGGAAAATTCAAGCTCTGAGCTTTTCTTTTCTCATTCGCAGAACTCCTCGATAATCTTCTGCAGTATCTTGCTCGTCTTGGCCCGGTCGCTCCTGTAGAGGTAGGGTATCCTTATGACCTCCGCGTTGATCCCGTGCCTTCTGAGTTCCTCCTTGAGCCTCTCGCAGTCGAAGGTCTGATCTGGCCCGAGGGCAACTATGTCCGGATCTATTCTCTTCACGAGCTCGTAGTCTATGGCCTTTGGGGATCCTATGTAGACCTCGTCCACGTACTTTATCGCCCTCAAAAGCTCCGCCCTGTCCTCCGCGGGGTTTATGGGGTTTCTCTTCTTGTTTCTCCTCACCGTCTCGTCGTTCGCCACTATAACGACGAGCTCATCGCCGAGCCCCTTGGCCTGCTTGAGGAAGTGAACGTGCCCGACGTGGAGGATATCGAAGACCCCTCCCACGAGAACCCGGATTTTCCTGCGCTCCTTCCCTGGTGTGGCTTCCATGTCATCCCACCGTCAGGTCCCATATCCTGTCCTTGGCGTGGTGGATGTTCTTGACGGCTTTGCCCTTGGGCTTCTCCTTCATCGCCTTCCCGTCCATCAGGGCTATCCCTATGGCGAGCGGCCTCCCGTAGTCTTCTTCCACAACAAAGACGAAGTCGCCCTCCCTGATGTTCTCGTCGGCGTCGGTTATACCCGCGGCCATGACGTCGGCACCTTTGATGATGAACGGAACCGCTCCCGCATCCACCACTACCCTCCTCGGCCACTTCCTCAAGTCCTCCTCATTGGAGAGTTCGTAGAGCGCTATGACAAGCGGGAAGATTAGGCCTTTGCGCCTTATGAAGAAGGGCTTCCCGTTGACGAGGAGGATCTCAGTGGTCTTGTCGAACTCCGCCAGCTCGACCCTGTCCTTCTTGTTCAGCATTTTCTTAGCTATCTCCTCACCGAAGATCTCGCTCATCTCGCGGATTATCTCCTTGACCTCCTTCTTGCTGAGGGGGTGCTTGACCTTCAGCTCCATGCTTTCACCTCCTCAAAAATCCTCCCCGCGCTCTCCCTCGGGTTCTCACTCTGGTAGATGGCCCTCCCCACGATGATGTAGTCCGCCCCGGCCTTTAAAACGTCTTTAGCTTTTCCTCCCTGCGCTCCAACGCCGGGGGTTATCACCTTGATCCCTGGCTTAAGCTTCGAGCGGATGTAGCCAACGCGCTCCGGCCTCGTTGCGGGGGCTATAACACCGAAGGGCTCCAGTTCGTTGGCCATCTCGATGAGCTTATCCGTTACCGGCTGGATGAACTCCTCCGCGCCCGGATGGCTCATCTCGACGACGATTATCGTCTCTCCAAACTCCATAACCGCTTTAACGCTGTCCCTCCCGACGAAGCCGTGAGCTATCACATAATCAGCGCCGGCTTCAAAAACCTTCTTCGCTATCAGCCGGTTCGTGTTGGGGATGTCCGCGAGCTTCAAATCGGCTATGACCGGCAGTCCCGTCACCTGCTTCAGCTCGGTGATTATCTTAAGGCCCGAGCCGATTATCAGCGGCCAGTTGACCTTCACCGCCCAGAGGTAGTCAGCGGTTTGACGGGCTATCTCCATGGCCCTCTCGCGGTCGTAGACGTCCAAAGCAAGAATAAGCCTGCTCACGTTTTCACCTCACGAGGGAGCTTATCTCCTCCGGAATGCACTCCCCTTTCAGGGTCAGCGCCACGTGGTAGGCGCTCTTCATCGCATCCGCCTCGCTCTCCGCCCACGTGACTATCACCATGTCTCCCTCCTCCGGGTTCAGTGTGGAGAGCCTCTCCGCGAGCTCGGGCATCGTCTCGTCCAAGGGTCGTTCATCCTCAGGGAAGACGGGCTTTCCGTTCTTCACGATGAGTATCATCGCGCCCTTGGCGTGGAACCTTATCGCCTCATCGCGAAGTTCGATGCTCTTGAACTCCGGTGGATTCCTGAGAACGAGGGCGTGCGCTGGGTGGCCATCGATTTTATTGACCTGCTTTGTTCCGGAGAAGCAGGACTCCATCCTCTCCACGAGTTTTCGCCCGTTTTCGTTGAGCGAGTGACCACGCTGGCTTGAGCGTATGACGCCTAGATGGCTTAGCTTCTTTAGGAGTGTTCTCACACTCCCCTCGCCGAGCTCGAGAACCTCGGAGATCGTCTTTCTCCCAACCGGCTCTTGGAGCATGAAAAGAACCGCGACCGCATCTTCAAGCGTGAACTCAGGATAGGCTCCCCTCTTCCAGCTCATCGGCTTCCCTCCGAGAGAATTTGGGAAAAGGGATTAAAAGGTTTGTTGGAAAAGAAGGGGTCAGAGCCACTTGGGCTCGAGGCCGGCCCACATGCGCATCTTCTCGTGGGCTATGATGCGCGGTATGTTGCCCCTCTCCTTCGGTCCCGGGTTCTTCATGTAGAAGGCGTTGACCTCGTAGACCGTGCCGAACTCCTTCTTGTCAACTGCTATCTTTCCGAGCCTGACGAGGTCGACGAGGAGGCCCGCTAAAGCAGGACTGTCGTTTATCCTGCCGGTTATGACGAGCTCGTCGTGGGCGCCGTTGAAGCTGACGTACTCGATGTGCATCGCTATGAACTTCTTGTCGCCGAGCGGCTCGAGGAAGCCGGTGGGCTTGATGTAGTGCGGCGCGTCGTAGCCGAGGAGGTCCTTGACTATGCTCGACTTGGTGAACTCCTTGCTCCTGTTCCTCTCCTTGTCGGTGAGAGCCAGGAAGTCGTTGTTTCCGCCGATGTTGAACTGCGCTATGTCGAGGACGTACCTGTTCCTCTGGGCGAGGTGGCTGAGGACGTCGGCGGTGAGCGGGGTGGCACCGGTGGCACCGTCGTCGCCGAAGATAACGAGGTTGCTCTCCTTCGCGAGATCAACAAAGACCGGGTCGTTGGCTATGAGAGTTGGAATCGCGTTGACGAAGGCCGCCCCTCCAACCTCCTTCGCGTACTTAGCTGCAGCGTAGACGTAGACCTGCGTCGCGGTGAGCCTGTCCTTGTTGTTCTCCTCGATGGCCTTCTCGAGCTCCTCCCTGCTCTCGAAGGGGACGAAGGCTTCAGTGGTGCAGACGTTGACGAAGACGTCCGGCTTGAGCTCCTTCCACTCGCTCACGAGCCTCTCAACGGCCTCCTTAAGAGTCATCTCGTCGTCTAGGCCGGTAGCCTCAAGCGGAAGGTTCCTGAGGCTTCCGAGATGGACACCCTTCCTGATTGTGATCCCCCTGAGGCTCTCCGGGGCCTCTGGGTCGTAGGCCTTAACGACCTCATAGAGGTCTTTTCCGACCTTGCTCGCGTCGACGTCGTAGGAGCCGACTATCTCTATATCCTTGATTTTAATTGGAAGCTCATCGGCAAGCGGAACGCCGTAGGGCTCGAGCTTTCCTGCCTTTATCTTCTCAAGTCCGCTCGCAAAGATGCTGGCAACGTAGCCCTGTCCGAGTATGACAACCTTCACCATCTTCTCCACCTCCTTCGTTGTTGTAAGATATTTTATAGCAGTTAAATAGTTTTCGGCTGCGAAACTTTTTTGGAAACGAAATAGAGGGTCAGCGCGACCCGGAGGTGGGTGAGGATGGTCAGTATGGCGAACAGAGCCTTTATGGAGTAGTCAGCTGGGTACAGCAGGAAGAACATCGTGAGGAAGACCCTCTCGTCCCTCTTTCCAGGCAGTCTTCTGAGAACCGGCACTTCCGAGTATGCGTCGCTGCAGAACGCCCCCTTAAACCTCTCCGTTGAGTAGCTGACCATCACCGAGCCGAGGAGAGCGAAGAGGGCGATGAGGTACCATAGGGGCTCGCTCAGTGTTGAGTAAGCCAGCAGAGCCAGAAAGCTTCCGTCGACGTAGCGGTCGAGGATTGAGTCTATATAACCGCCCAGTCTGCTTGTCCTCAGCCCGGCCCTCGCGAGTTCACCGTCGACGCCGTCGAGTATCGAGCTGAGCTGGTAGAGGATGCCCGCCAATGGAAGGCTCATGAGGGTCAGCAGGGCAGAGAGGATTCCGAGGGCAAAGGTAACGGCTGTCATCCCATTCGGCGTGGCCTTCTCCACGAGCAGGGTACTTATCTCGGTTGAGATTTTGCGGTTCAGGTGCCTGCTGACGAATCCGTCCCCGGTCCCCTTTACTGCCGTCTTGACGAGCATCTTCCGGGCCCTCTTGAGGTCCTCCGGTGTGTCCACGTCCGTCCAGCCGAGGCCGTCGACGAATGTAACGGGCGGCTTCGCCCTGCCCATCACTTCACTGAGGGTGTAATCGCCGTTCCTCTCGCGCTCCAGCTCTTCTGTTGTCTCAAAAATCCCCTCGTCGAGGACGAAGAAGCCCGTATCTACCGCGTCCCACTCTTTGAGATTTTTCCCGATGCGCTCGACGCGGTTGTCCTTCACCTTAACCTTTGTTGCCTCGTCAATCTCTACCCATCTCGGCCTCCTGTCCGCTATGAGGCCGTTTCCTTTAACGGCCCTCTCCACGAAGGCCTCTGAATAAACATGGTCACTCATCACCAAGACGAACTTCCCCGAAACCCTTCCCTTCGCGAGGTGGAGGGAGTGCCCGTTGCCCTTCTCGGGCTCGGGATTTATAACCAGCTCCGCGGGAAAACCGTGCCTCTCGATGAACTCCCTGTAAAGCGGGGCGTAGCGGTCGTTGGTGACGAGGATGAAGCGTTCAACGCCGTTCCGCTGGAGGAGCGTCATCGTCCGGTACAGAATCTCCCTTCCTGCGACTCTGACGAGTCCCTTTGGCCTGCTGCCCATCCTGGTTCCGAGTCCGGCCGCGAGAATCACTGCCGTTCTTGGTTCCATCGGCATCACCTTTTTAAGCTCCTTTGAGAGGGCCCGCTGAGGAGAACCACAGTTAAATTAACCTTGGGTAATTTAAACCTTTCGGGTGAGGGAGATGCGCGTTGCGGTGCTTTATTCCGGTGGGAAAGATTCCAACTACGCCCTCTACTGGGCGCTGAAGCAGGGGTTTGAGGTTAAGTACCTCGTCAGTATGGTGAGCGAGAGCGACGAGAGCTACATGTATCACGTACCGAACATTCACCTCACGGAACTCCAGGCCAAGGCCGTTGGGATTCCCCTCATCAAGGGCTTCACGAGCGGGGAGAAGGAGAAGGAAGTCGAGGACATGAAGGCCGTTCTCGAGGGGTTGAAAATAGATGGGGTTGTTGCAGGAGCTTTGGCCAGCGAGTACCAGAAGAAGCGCGTGGACCGGGTCGCTGAGGAGCTCGGAATCCAGAGCTTCGCCCCGGCCTGGCACCGCGACCCTATCGAGTATATGCGCGAGCTGGTTGGAATCTTTGACATAGTTATGGTCGGCACAGCCGCCTACGGCCTCGACGAGCGCTGGCTCGGCAGGAAAATCGACGAGAAAGCTTTGGAGGGGCTGGTTAAGCTCCACGAGAAGTACAAGATCCACGTTGCTGGGGAGGGCGGCGAGTTCGAGACCTTCGTCAGGGACGCGCCTTTCTTCAGGGCCAGAATAGTCTTCGACGAGGTTGAAAAAAGGTGGAACGAGTGCAGTTATTCCGGCGTGCTTGAGGTCAAGAGGGCGCACTTGGAGCCAAAGTAGCGGTTTTTGACCTCCCCCTTACAAGGGGGCTTCATCTGACTATTTTACGGTTTGCCTCTTCTTTCACAGATAATGTCTTTCCCGTCGCACCTGTCCGCTTCCAGCTGAACCGTCACGTGGGTTACCCCGTACTTCCTTAAAGCCTCCTCAACCCGGTCGATTATTCTTTGAGCATCGCTTATGGGCATGTCGTCAACTTCCACATGGCACTCGAAGTGGATTTCCCTCTCCCCTATGCGCCAAGCGTGGAAGTGGTGGGCGTTCTTAACGCCGGGGATGGACTCTATCTCGGCCTTTATCGCCTCAAGGTCAAGCTCCGGAGAAGCCTCCATGAGGACCTCAACGCTCTCCTTCAGTATCTCGTAGCCCTCCCTCAGGATGTAGAGCGAGATCAGAACCGTCACGAGTGGGTCAACCCAGGTGACGTTCCACTTGATTATCAGGATTCCGCCGATGACGACCGCCACGGAAGAGAGGGTGTCGCTCATGAGGTGGAGGTAAGCGGAGCGGACGTTCATGCTCTCGTGGGCGTGGCTGTGGAGGAGAAAAACCGAGAGGAGGTTGGCGGCGAGGCCTATCAACGCGACCCCGAGCATAAGCGGCCCGTCTATCGGCTCAGGGTTTTTGAAGCGCCTGTAGGCCTCAACCAGGAGAAAGAGGGAAACGCCAACGAGAACCGCGGAGTTCATGAAGGCAACGAGGATTTCAGCTCGCTTATAGCCGAAGGTGTACTTCTCGTTGGCCTTCCTCTCGCCTATCCTTATCGCGAAGTAGCTCGCGAGCAAACTCATGCTGTCGCTGAAGTTGTGGAGGGAGTCGCTTAGCAAAGCCAAACTCCCGGAGAGGATTCCACCGATTACCTCGGCAATCGTGATTACCAGGTTGAGAACTATCGAGAAGGCCATCCTCCCCTTAAGCTTGCCGTGCTGATGGTGGTGATTGTGCCCGTTTGACATGTTACGGAGTCCAACCCAGGGAAAATAAAAACTTTCTTGTTGCTGTTTCCGTTTATGGGTGGGGTTGCCTTAGCGCGAGATACAGGGAAGGCCCTTTTCTTTCTTGGAACAACCGTTGTTGCGTTTTCTCTTTAGGTCAAATTCTTGGTAGGGCTGTTTGCTTGTACACATAACGTGGGATGATAAACTAAAGGGCATCACGGTAGAGGTTAAGGCTCGGGTGTTGAACCGAAGGTTTAGAAAACATTTAAAAACTATCATATGTGAATTTTTTCAGGTGATTGGATGAGGATGAACGTAAGAAACTTCGCTCCAAGCTGGTTCGCGAGCGTTATGGGGACTGGGACTTTAGCCTTAGTTAGCCTCGCGTACTCATCGAGGTTACCGGGACTCAAGGGGCTTGCAGTTGCTTTGACTTATCTCAACACCGCACTGTTCTTCATCTTTCTGATCCCATGGCTCCTCCGCTGGCTGAGGTACAGGGAGGAAGCTACAAAAGACCTCTATCACCCGGTGGTCTGCCACTTCTACGGGACGATAGCGATAGCGATGCTCGTCCTCTCGGCGGACTACCTGCTGATACTGGGAAATGTGTCCATAGCGAAGGCCTTCTGGCTCGTGGGAATGCCCCTAACGATTTTCTTCGCCCTCCTGATACCCTACATCATGTTCACCAGGGGAGAGATCGACGTGAAGAGCGTCACGCCGGCGTGGTTCATCCCTCCGGTTGGGCTGATAGTGATCCCCCTGAGCGGTGCGCCGCTTATCGGCACGTTTTCCGTCCCCTGGAGGGAGGCAATGGTGCTGGTCAACTACTTCGCCTGGGGTTCGGGCTTCTTCCTCTATCTAGGTCTCTTCGCGATAGTGCTCTTCCGCTTCATAAGGCACGAGCCGATGCCCTGCGGGATGGCACCTTCAATCTGGATAAACCTCGGTCCGATAGGGGCGGGTACCAGTACGCTCTACGCCCTCGTCAGGAATTCGTCCTTCCTGCCGGGCGGTGCGAGGGAAGCTTTTCTAGCGTTTGGCCTGCTCTTCTGGGGCTTCGGAGTCTGGTGGCTGGCGATGGCAGTGATAATGACGCTCCACTATATAAGGAGGCTCAACCTGCCCTATAGCCTCGCCTGGTGGGCCTTCATCTTTCCGCTGGGGGCCTACGTCAGCGCAACCCACAACGTTGGAACAGCCTTCGGCATCGGCGCCATAGACTCCCTGGGTTTTGCCCTCTACTGGCTTCTATTTGGTTTGTGGCTTGTTACAGGAGCCCTGACGCTGAAAAACTTCGTTCTCAAGAGCTCAGAACAGCGAAAAGCAGCTTAAAGGTGGAACATCCCTTCACCACTTTTTTAGAGGAAGTTGCTCTGAAACCGAAGGTTTAGAACTCCTCTGTTGTTTTCAACTTTTGGTTTTGGAAACCTATAAAGGCTTTGATCGCAAAATGGAAGTCGGTGAGAGAATGAAGGCGTATCACCTTCACGTTCAGGGAATAGTTCAGGCGGTAGGATTCCGCCCCTTCGTCTATAGGATAGCGCACGAGCACAACCTCAAGGGCTACGTCAAGAACCTCGGCGACGCTGGAGTTGAGATAGTCGTTGAAGGTCGGGAGGAGGACATCGAGGCGTTTATACGGGACATCTACTGCAAGAAGCCACCGCTCGCGAGGATTGACCGCGTTGAGAAGAGAGAAATTCCGCCCCAGGGCTTTCCCGAGTTCTACATCGAGAGAAGCTCAAAGGGAGGAAGCGGAGGCGACTCGATAATCCCGCCGGACATAGCCATCTGTGAGGACTGCCTGAGGGAGCTTTTTGACCCGACCAACAAACGCTACATGTACCCCTTCATAGTCTGCACCAACTGCGGGCCGAGGTTCACCATCATCGAGGACCTGCCCTACGACCGCGAGAACACTACGATGCGTGAATTCCCCATGTGCGACTTCTGCAGGGGCGAGTACGAGGATCCGCTCAACAGGCGCTATCACGCGGAACCCATAGCCTGTCCCGTCTGCGGGCCGAGCTACCGCTTATACACGGCCGATGGTGAGGAGATAACCGGAGACCCGCTGAGGAAGGCCGCGGAGCTGATAGACAAGGGTTACATAGTGGCCATCAAGGGCATCGGCGGAATTCATTTGGCGTGCGACGCCACGAGGGAAGACGTGGTTGCTGAACTGAGGAAGAGGACTTTCAGGCCACAGAAGCCCTTCGCCATAATGGCAGACTCCCTCGAGACGGTTAAAAGCTTCGCCTACGTGAGCAAAGAGGAGGAAGAGGAACTCACCAGCTACAGGAGGCCGATAATAACGCTCCGCAAGAGGGAACCGTTTCCCCTGCCGGAAAACCTCGCGCCAGGGCTTCACACGATTGGCGTCATGCTCCCCTACGCCGGGACTCACTACATACTCTTCCACTGGAGCAAGACCAAAGTCTACGTCATGACCTCGGCCAATTATCCGGGAATGCCCATGGTCAAGGACAACGAGAAAGCGTTTGAAGAACTCAGGGATATGGCGGACTACCTCCTCCTGCACAACAGGAAGATACTCAACAGGGCGGACGACAGTGTAATTCGCTTCGTGGACGGAAAGAGAGCTGTCATAAGGCGCTCCCGCGGTTTCGTGCCGTTGCCGATAGAGATTCCCTTCGACTACCGGGGTTTGGCGGTTGGAGCCGAGCTGATGAACGCCTTCGGCGTTGCAAAGAACGGCAAGGTTTACCCGAGCCAGTACATTGGCAACACCGGAAAGGTCGAGGTCCTTGAATTCATGCGCGGAGCAATAGCGCACTTCAGGCGGATTCTCCGCGTTAAGGAGTTCGATTTAATCGTGGCCGACCTCCATCCGGCTTACAACACCACGAAACTGGCGATGGAGCTGGCGAACGAGATGGGCGTTGGGCTGTTACAGGTCCAGCACCACTACGCCCACATAGCTAGCGTTTTAGCTGAGAAAAACCTCGAATCCGCCGTTGGGATAGCCCTCGATGGGGTCGGCTACGGGACGGATGGAAACGTCTGGGGCGGTGAGGTGCTCTACCTGGGCTACGAGGACGTTGAGAGGTTAGCTCATATAGACTACTACCCGCTCCCGGGCGGTGATTTGGCGAGCTACTACCCGCTGAGAGCACTTATGGGAATTCTCAGCAAAGTTTACCCCATCGAAGAGCTTGAAGGAATCATAAGGAAGTGCTGTCCAAAGGCCGTTGAGAGCCTCAAGTACGGGAAGGTCGAGTTCGGCGTTATCCTCAACCAGCTCGCCAAGGGGATAAACCTCGCCTACGCGTCCTCAACGGGAAGGGTTCTCGACTCGCTGGCCGTCCTTTTGAACGTCGCCTACAGGAGGCACTACGAGGGCGAGCCTGCTATGAAGCTGGAGAGCTTTGCGATGAAGGGCAAGAACGACCTGAAGTTCGAAATCCCGGTCGAGGGGGAGCTGATAAGGGCGGAAGAGCTCTTCGTTCAGGTTCTCGACGTTCTGGACAGAGCGCCACCTGCCGACATAGCGTATTCAGCCCACCTGGCACTCGCGAGAGCCTTTGCAGAAACTGCCGTAGAGAAAGCGAGGGAGTTCGGCGTCAAAGACGTCGCGGTGAGCGGTGGAGTTGCCTACAACGAGCTCATAGTGAAGACGATTAGAAAAGCTGTAGAATGCTCGGGACTTAGGTTCCACTCGACGACGGAAGTCCCGCGGGGGGACAACGGAATAAACGTCGGTCAGGCCTTCCTTGGAGGGCTTTACCTCGAGGGATATCTCAGTAAAGAAGATTTGATGCTGTAAGGTTTAAGTTGGGAACGCCGAAGTTGTATTGGAGGAGGAAAGATGCCCGTCATTCCCAGGGATGAACTCCTCGAAATCCTGAGGGAGGTAAAGGGAAAGCTGAAGGAGATACTCGGAGATGATCTAGTTGAGGTCATCCTCTTCGGTTCTTACGCGAGGGGGGAAGCCAGAGAGGGGAGCGACGTTGACATTCTGCTGGTAACCAGGAGACGTCTGAGCCTTGAGGAACACGATAGACTGAACGAGATTACCGAAAAGTACGTGCTTGAGAGGGGCATCGTTATCTCACTCATCGTCTATCCGCTGAATTCCAGAATGGAGAACGACCCACTGATTCGGACTGTCCATGTGGAGGGGATAAAGGTATGAGCAGATACGAGAACATGATAAAAAAGGCCGAGGAGAGTATTGAAGCGGCCGAGGCCCTCCTGGAAAAGGGTTTCTATGGTTTTGCCCTCTCAAGGGCCTACTACGCAATGTTCTACTGTGTTGAGGCAATTCTGCTCACAAAGGACATAAGTGCCTCCAAGCATTCGGCAGTGATAGCACTCCTCGGCAGGGAGTTCGTTAAGACCGGTGAGGTTCCCCACAAATTTTTTACCCATTTGAGAACCGCTTTTAACCTGAGACAGACTGCCGATTACTCCTTTGCTGTCGAGATAACTGAGGAGGAGGCGCGCGAGAACATAAGGCGTGCCCGCGAATTTTTGGAATTCACCGTCAATTACCTTCGCGAAAAAGGTCTTTTGGAGGGCTGAAGATGGAGGAAAAGATAAAGCTCGAACACGGAGCCGGTGGAGAGATAATGGAGGAGCTCTTGAGGGACGTGATACTCAAAACCCTGACCCTCAAGAGCGCCGGTGGAATTGGACTTGACGCTTTGGACGACGGTGCAACGATACCATTTGGCGACAAGCACATAGTTTTCACCATAGACGGCCACACGGTTAAGCCGCTCTTCTTTCCGGGCGGCGACATCGGGCGCTTGGCTGTCAGCGGGACGGTGAACGATTTGGCGGTAATGGGCGCGAAGCCGCTCGCTTTAGCGAATTCGATGATAATCGGCGAGGGCTTCGACGGGGAAGACCTGAGGAGAATCCTCCACTCGATGGACGAGACTGCAAAGGAAGTTCCGGTTCCGATAGTGACGGGGGATACAAAGGTCGTTGAAGACCCAATAGAGATGTTTGTCATAACGGCCGGAATCGGAATTGCAGAGAGGCCGATAAGCGACGCCGGAGCCAAAGTCGGCGATGCGGTTCTGGTCAGTGGAACGGTAGGCGACCACGGGATAGCGCTGATGAGCCACCGCGAGGGCATAGCCTTTGAGACCGAGCTGAAGAGCGATGTCGCGCCTATATGGAACGTCGTTAAAGCCGTCGCCGAGGAAATAGGCTGGGAGAACATCCATGCCATGAAGGACCCGACGAGGGCAGGTCTAAGCAACGCCCTCAACGAGATTGCCCGTAAGAGCAACGTCGGAATCCTAGTGCGGGAGGAGGACATACCAGTGAAGCCCGAGGTAAGGGCCGCGAGCGAGATGCTCGGCATAAGCCCCTACGACGTAGCCAACGAGGGGAAAGTCGTCATGGTCGTGGCCAGAGAATACGCGGAGGACGCTCTGAGGGCAATGAAGAAAACCGAGAAGGGGAAGAACGCCGCAATAATAGGCGAGGTAATAGAAGAATACAAAGGGAAAGTTCTTCTCGAAACTGGAATCGGCGGAAAGCGCTTCATGGAGCCTCCAGCTGGAGACCCCGTGCCGAGGATATGCTGACTTTTCCTTTCCGTTTGAGTGGGTTTGGGAGAGAGCCCGGAGTGTTTAATAGGGTGGCTGGGGATGCGGGACTCCCACTTCCTCGCTGGCCTCCTGGCACCGGTCGTGGGTCTCGGCGGGGTACTCGCGGCCATCTTTATAAACCGCGACTGGTGGAGGCTCACAGAGAACGCGATAAGCGACATGGGCAGGATCGGCCTGAGGTACAACTGGGTGATGAACGCTTCCCTTATCCTGGCGGCTCTCCTCGGCATCTATTACGCGACCTGGAGGGCCGGGAAGAGCAGGAACCCAGTGGAGAAGGCTGGGGTAATTATATTTGCCGTTGGTCTGGTTTTCCTGGCAGCAGTCGGGGCCTTCCCCGAGGGGACCTCGCCCCATTACTACGTCAGCTGGGCCTTTTTCACAACCACCAGCCTTGGAATGCTGATAGCCGGGATCGGCCTTTACTTAGAGGGACAACGTGCGTTTGGAGCGGCTACCTTTCTCCTGTTCGCCGTTGCTTGGGCCCTCGCCCTCTGGGCCAAGGGGCACTTTAGAGGGGTTGCGGTGGCCGAGTTCGTTGGGGTTTTCGCCATCGTCTGCTGGCACTACGCGGCGCTGTGGAGGGTTGAGTCTTGAGGCACTACGAACTTCTGAGGGTGAAGGAAGACGGAAGGCTTGAGCTTCCCAGGGACATAGCCTACGAGCTCGGGCTCGTTAAAGGGGCGTACTTCCTGGTCGAGGTGGACACCGACCTCAAGGAGGCCCACCTGGAGAGGGTCGCACTTCCCGGGAAGAGGTTAGTCGAGGTCGAACTCGTCGTGGAGGATAGACCGGGGGTTCTGGCAAAGGTGAGCGGGCTCTTCGGCAGGTACGGCGTGAACATCCTCTTCAACGAGAGCGAAGAACTCGGAGAGCTGGGGTTGGCCGCGATAGTGGCCATAGTTGACGTCAGCGGGAGCAGTGTTTCCCTGGAGGAGTTAGAAAGGGCCCTCCTCGGCCTGGAGGAGGTGAGGGAGCTAAAGATGCGCGAGGTAGATTAGGGCGAGCAAAAGCATGGCGAAGATCGCCGCGCCGGCGTTGATCTCTTCCGGCTTTATATCCTCTTTTTCAAGCTTTACCATTAGCAGGCCAGCAGTTTTGAATATCGCGAAGAGCGCAACGCCTCCGGCCAGCATGAATGCATCTGTAATCTTCGGGACCGCCCCGAGATAGAGTCCGGCAATCAGGGACGCTAGGGCCATCAGGAAGGCCGGGAGCGAGCGGTGAGAGTAGCTATCGCCTTCGCCGTGTAGGAGGTAGTAGTTTAGCTTCGTGAACGAGGCGAGGGTTCCAAGGCTGGCTATGTAGAACAGTCCCTTCCCAGCGGTCAGCCCCCTTAGCAGAGAAGCCTTTCCGACTGAGCCTACGAAGGGCCACACGCCACCTATGGCAAGGCTAAGCATGATCGTGGAAAGCATGAGGAGTGCATCGCCTTTGTAGGAGAGCCTCTCCAGGTTACGGGTCCCCTCCCGGTCAACCATCGCACCGGCCGAGAGGAAGAGGCCGCCCTTGAAGAGCGTGTGGCCGAAGGCGTAGTAGACCGAACCCATGAGATTCCCCGTGGCGATGCCGAGGAGAACGTACCCCATCTGGCTGACCGTGTGGTAGGCCAGGAGGCGTTTGATGTCCTTCTGTAGGAGCGCCATTCCAACGCCGAAGAGCATGGATGAGAACGCAACGGCCAGCAGGGCCGTTTTGAGGGCCTCTGGGACCGGGAGATAGAGCGAGAGGAGGAGCATCCCGTAGGCGGGTGCCTTAACCACCACACCTGAAAGCAGGGCACTGACCGGTGAGGGCGCGTTTGAGTGCGCGTCCGGGAGCCACGTGTGGAGCGGAAAGAGGCCTGCCTTGAGGAGGAGCGAGGCGAAGGCGATGGCAACCGCGGCGTGGAGTTCTCGCGAGAGAGATGCCCTCTCGGCTATCAGGGTCAGGTTGAGGTAGCCCGTCTTGAGGTAGATTATCCCGATCGAGAACACGAAGAAGTAAGAAGCCAGCAGGGAGAGCATGAGGTACTTGTAGGCGGCTTTTAGGGCCCTTCCCCCCGCGAAGCCCACGAGGGCGAAGGAAGAAACCGATGCTATCTCCGTGAATATGTAGAGGTTGAAGAGGTCGCGGGAGATGAAGGCACCCAGCAGGCCCGCGTGGAGGAGGAGCATTAGCGTGAGGGCCTTGGGCTCACTGAAGTAGTCGAGGGAGTAGAGTGCAACCGCAGAGAAGAGTATTAGCTCGCCCAGGATGAGGAGGGAGTTGTAGGGGTCTAAGGCTACCTCTATCCCTCCTATCCTATCCCACCCACCGACGACCTCACTTCCGCGGTGGGAGAGGAGGTAGGCAAGCCATGGAAGGAGAGCGCCGGCGAGGAAAGTGCGCCTGGACCATTTCTCAAGCCTCAGGGGCACGGTTAAAGCCGTTAGGAAGGCGAAGAGGAGCGGTATGGCAACGAGCAGGACTATCAACGCCCATCCCTCCCCATGCGCAGTATGAAGGCAAGGGCTAAGGCAGTTATGGCGACGTCAACTACCAGGGTTGTTAGCATCAGCGTGGCTGGAAGAGGGTCAACGGGCTTCGATGGCATAACCGGAAAGCTACCTCCCTCAAAGTAGCCGGCTCCGATGAAGAACAGGATCAGGCCGAGCGAGAGCACGTTGATTGATATGACCTGCTTTATAGGCTCGTCCTTCGATATTAGCCCGTAGAGGCCCACGAGCATGACGACTATTCCAACAATTTCTGCGTTAATCACGGTCAACCCACCTCGACAGCGCGTAGAAGACGAGCACAAAGGAAGTTCCCACCTTGAGGGCTACCCCCACGTTGAAGGCCGTAACGGTCCCTCCTGGAAGGTAGGGGCGGAGGAAGTTGATGAAGAAGCCCCCGAAGGCCAGTCCCGCCAGAGCCAGGGCCACAAGGAAGAGCGCCGAGGATGCCTCAACGAGCTGGACCGTCCTGAGGCGGAAGTGCTTTCTCGTCCTCCTGTAGCCGTAGGCCGTCATTAGGAGTATAACGCTGACCGCGAAGATAACCCCGGCCTGGAAGCCTCCCCCCGGGCTCTCGTAGCCGTAGATCGTGAGGTAGGCACCGTAAGTCACGAGGAACGGACTTACGAGCTTCGTGCTGGTTCTAACCACGAGGCTCATCTTCACCTTTTCCTCCCTCCCAGCAGGAGGTAGAAGCCCGTAACAGCAGCGAAGAGGAGCGTGGCCTCGCCGAGACTGTCGTATGCCCTCCAGTCGGCCAAAATAGCGGTTACCAAGTTTGGAATACCCACGTCGCGCCAGTGGGAGACGTAGTAGGCGTAGCTCCCGTCAGAGACCCTCGCGTAGTCCATTGCGAGGAGCTCCAGCAGAAGGGCACCGCTCAGGAGTGCCCCGATCAGGCGCTTCACTCCCCCACCTCCTTGATCGTGTAGAGGAAGAGGCCCGTCACTATCGCCCCGACTACGACGGCTGAGAGGGCAACGTCCGGCGCTTTAAGCTGGATGAGCGCTATAATAAAGGCCAAGCTCAGCAGGGCGTAGCGAAGGACGGCCGAGGTTAGTTCCTTCGCCTCGACCACCGAGACAGCTAGGAGAACTATCGCAACGAGGAGGAGCTCATGGGTTGTCCCAGGCATACATGTCCACCACCGCTTTCGGTTTTATACCGCTCCTGTAGGCTGCCCTCGCTATGGCGTGGCTCACCATCGGGTTTATCATGGCTATCATGAAGGCTATGACGAAGAACTTGAGCTTGCCGGTTAAGGGAAAGTCCGAGGCGAGCGCGAGGGCGGTTAGTATGCTTATCGCTCCCCCGGTGTCGCACTTGGCCGTGGCGTGGAGCCTCGTGTAGACGTCGGGAAAGCGGAGCAGGCCGAGGGCGCCGAAGAGCATTATGAACAGCCCAAAGAGCAGGAAGGCCCACTCTATCACGCCTTCACCTCCATGTACTTCGCTATTATGAGCCCCCCGACGGCGTTCACCATGAGGAGGACTATGCTCACGTCGAGTAAGTATGGAGCATCGTAGAGGAGCGAGAGCATGGCTATTATCACGACGGCCTTTGTCGTGGCCGTGTTGAGCGCAACCGCCCTGTCCGCTATCGTCGGGCCGAAGAGGATTCTGTAACTGACCAGGGTGGCCGTGAAGAGCAGGAAGGCTATAGCATACGACAGCGTCACCAGAAAATTTTCTTCAACCATTCCTCCAGCTCCCCCTTTATCTTGACTCCCGCCTTCTCCTGGTCGAGGGTCTCGACCTCGATCCAGTGGACGTAGAGGTAGGCCTCCCCGAGCTTCTTATCAACGTCGAGCGTCAGCGTTCCTGGAGTTAGGGTTATCGAGTTCGCCAGAACCGTTAGACCTGTGTTCGAGTGCAGCTCCGCCTTCACCTTGACTATACCGGGGTTTATGTCCATGAAGATGACGTTCTTGACGACCCTGAGGTTGCTCTCGAGGAGGCGAAAGGCCATTATGAAGAGGTACTGGGGAACCAGGAAGAGGAATATGTAGGCGGCCTTTGAGATAAGATGTCCAGTTTGCCTTATGTCGTCCGTCAGGAAGTCCCTCGTGATGAGGGCGATTATGAAGGTCACTGCCAGCCCGGTCACGAGGTGGGGCGGTGAGAACTTGCCGCTCACGACGAGCCAGAACGCGAAGATGGCGATCCACGTTATGGCAACTCTCTCCCACGCCGGTAACTTCCTCGCCTCGTAGCTCTCGTAGAGAAGCCTCCTTCGGACGTCCTCCAGGCGGCTCTTCAGGTAGAAGTGGACGCGGCTCATGTGGTATTTTACCCCCCGGAACCTAAAAAGGGTTTTGATAGGGGCTAATCACCAGCGTCCCACAGGCTGAGGCCGTTTTCCTGCTCCTTTCTCTCGAGCGGCCCGCCGATGAGCTCCTGGATGAAAACTTCGGCAACGAAGACCGTCCCCTCGATCAGATGGCCGCCGAAGAGGGCCCCGTCGGAATCGCCGAGGGCGACGTGTATGTGGGCGAAGGGTTTTCCCTCCTTCAGGCTTATGTTTCCGGTCAGGGAAACGAGCTCGTACGTCCCCTCCAGCTCGATGACGCGGTACTTCCCCTCTTTCTCGTCGAAGTAGCCTATCTTGGGGTTCTTCAGGCTTCCGATGGCGCTTACCGTGCCCACGGTAACGTTGTTCTCCCGGGCGAACTCGTTTATGTAACCCAAAAGCTCCTCCCCCTCCGGGACGCGGAAGAGGAAGCTCCTTCCACTCGAGAACCTCACGCGAACCACCCAAACCCTAATAAGCCGGATCGGATTTAACCCTTTGGGTGAGAGAATGGACGTCAAAACGGCCGTGATGAGCGTTCTTCCGGAGATGGAGGAGCTCAGCGACGTGGATTTCTCGCAGTACTCCAGCCAGTACCTCTCCGTAGTCAAGGCCTTCGCAGAGAACGGTAAAAGGGGGCTGAGGGAGTTTGAGGACTTCGTGAAGGGGAGCGGGTTTGAGGTTTCGGTCGTCGGAAACTTCCTGATCTCGCTCTTCCAGTACCTCCTCATCCGCTATCGCCGCTATGGGGAATACTCCGTCGTGAAACCCGCGGTTAAAACCTTCATCACGCTCAAAGGCTGGCTCAACGAGAACGGCTTCGAGCGGGAGTGGAAGCTGCTCCTTCACAACTTCGTGGGCTACCTGGTGGACATGGCGGCAAAAATCGGGGAGCGGGAGGACTGCGAGACCGCGCTGTCCTACCTTACAGTTACCTACAGGCTTGCGAAAGAGGCCAGCGAAAGCTTTGCCGGGGAGTACTTCGAACGGCTCGCCGAGACCGCGGAGAAAGGGCTGGACTCCCTCCGCGAGAAGTGCGGGAGCGTTGGTTCGGCCTTCAAAAAAGAGGTTGAGGGCTGTTAGGCTCTCTCCAAGGTAACCTCTGCGTAGCTCCTCGGGTCCTCCCACACCTTGACCCTTATCTTCCCCACGTTTTTCCCTGCCTTCTCCGCTATCCTCTCGGCGAACCACTCCGCTATGTACTCCGCCGTGACGTTGGGCTTGTCGAGGACGACCGCCTCCTCCTCGGGGAGTTCTATGCGCTTGCCGTTCTTCTCTATGACGAGCTTCCTTTCCCTCCTCTCCGCCACCCAGTCCTCGCTAACCAGAATCCGGTGGTCGAGGAGCTTTATGAGCCTGCTAAGATGGTTGAAGTCGAATATCATGCCGTTTTCGTTGAGCTCGCCCCATATCTCGACGTCGACGTTGTAGGTGTGCCCGTGTATGCGGAGGCACTTGCTCTCGTATGGCAGAGCTAGAAAGTGTGAGCTGTCGAAGTCCTTGTGCCAGCCTATCTTTCTCTCCGCGATCCTGAACTCCCCCATGTCCCTCACCACTTTTATTGAACTGGGTTCGGGCGTACTTAACGCTTTCGATGGTTCCTTTAAAACACGAGAGCCGTTTATATTAGCCTCAGCACCATCTTGATGGCTATCAGGTAGAGGATAACTCCTATCAGCTTCTTCACCTGCTCGGAGCTCATCTTGAAGTGCATTAAATGAGTCCCAATCCAGCCGCCGGCTATTGCAGAGAGCGAGACCACGCCGAGTAACTTCCAGTCGAGGGTTCCCATTCCCCAGTAGGTGAAGAACCCGCTCAGGGACGAGAAGAACACGACTAGAGTGGTTGTGGCGGCCACCTTCTTGGGCTCGTGCCCGAGCATTATGAGCGTGGGACTTATTATCCCCCCGCCGCCGACTCCGAGAAGGCCGCCCAGAAAGCCGGCCAAGCCACCTATCAACGACCCCTCCACCACGTGGTTTGCGCCGCTCCCCCTCCGCCTGGGCTTGAAGAATATCATCATCGTACCCGAGTAGACGAGGAAGGCTATGAAAACCCCAACTACCCAGCTCTTTGGAACGAACCTGCCCGTGTACACCCCTATGGGGGCAAAGGCTGTCGCCATGATTAATATGGGCAGTCCAAAGCGGTAGTCGAGCTTTCCGTGCTTCAGGTTTTTGAGGGTCGCCGAGAGCATAGACAGGGTGTTGATGAAGAGGCCCGTCGGCTTGGCCACCATCAGCGGGATCCCCAGCCACGTCATGGTCGGGACTATGGCTATCGCGCTCCCCACTCCCCCGATTGAGAAAACGATGCTGAGGATGAATGCTATAACCGCCACTGTGACGTAGTCCATTTTAGGTACCTCCCATTTTGTTAGCCTGCCCTAAAGGCGTCTCGAGGTTTAAAAGAATTTTTGCTCAAACGTTTGCCCTTCCCCGGAGAAAATGGAGATCAGAGGGGGCTCAGAATTCCCTGTTTTTCAGGTAAGCCGGCAGATCGATCCTCTGCTCCAGCCACTCCCTCGTGAAGCCAGTAATCACGAGCGGAACCCTTCTCAGCTCCTCGACGTTCCGCGCCCCAACTAGGAACATGGCGTTCCTGATCTCCTCGACGTAGCGCCTGAGAACCTTAATGACGCCCTCGACGTCGCCCTTGACTGCGGGCTTGAGAAGCGGGAGTGCCACCCCGGCAAAGGTCGCACCCATCGCTAAAGCCTTCGCCATCGTTATTCCGTCGCGCATTCCACCGGTAGCGATTATTGGCAGCTCCGTCGAGTAGCGCACCTCGGCGACGCTTATGGCCGTCTTGATCCCCCAGTCCCAGAAGCGCAAAGCTAAGTTTCTTCCCATTTCGTCCTTCGCGCGGTAATACTCGACGGCGCTCCAGCTCGTACCACCGAGGCCGCCGACGTCTATCGCATCAATCCCTATGCTCTCAAGCCTTATCGCGACCTCCATGGAGACGCCGGCACCGGTCTCCTTCGCTATGATCGGGTAGGGGAACTCGGACTTAAGCTCGGCGAGAGCCTTCAGGACGCCCCTGTACTGCGTGTCCCCCTCGGGCTGGACGCTCTCCTGAAGGGGGTTGAGGTGTATCGCCAGAGCGTCTGCCTGGACGGTCTCCACCGCTTTGAGGGCCTCCTCCAATCCGTAGCGCTCCGGCATCGTCTCGGCGAACTGAGGAGCGCCCAAATTGCCGACGAGGAAAACGTCCGGGGCCACATCTCTAACGTAGTAGCTCTCCCACGTTTCGGGCTTCCTTATCATCGCCCTCTGGCTTCCGACGCCCATCGGGATGTTCAGCTCCTGCGCCGCCTGGGCGAGGGTCCTGTTTATCTTCCCCGCGAGCTGGGAACCCTTGGTTCCGCCGGTCATACCGGCTATGAAGATCGGGTAATCAAAGCGCCTCCCCAGGAACTCGACGCTCATGTCAATCTCGTCCTTATCAATCTCCGGCAGGCTCATGTGAACGAAGTGAACATCCTCAAAACCGTTGCTGACATGTGCTTGCACGTTCCTCTTGAGGCAGTGCTCAATGTGCTCAAACTTCCTGATGACCGTGAGTTCTTCCTTGTCAAAGGCCTGCATCCGCACCACCGGATGAGGAAGGGCGGAGAAAGTTAAGAGGTTTTGGGTGTTTCTTTCCTTTGCAAACATTTATACGGTAAAGGTTCAAAGTTGCTTTATTGCAATGTTGTGGGTGGGAGATGTGTAAAATGTCAACATCCGCTAGCGGAGAAAGCCAGGTTCTTTTCATAGACCTGAGCCGGGAGAAAGCCGTTAAGCGGCCCGTGGAGCCGGAGGATGTCAAGCTCTACCTCGGCGGCAGGGGCTTCAACTCGAAGATTATCTTCGAGATGCTCGACGGCCCGATAGACCCACTGAGCGTTGAGAACGTCATAGCCCTCGGCAACGGAGCTTTAGCTGGAACGGCCCTTCCAATGACGAGCAGGCTCCACATAAGCACAGTCTCGCCCCTCTCCGGAATCCTTGGGGACGGTAACGCTGGCGGCGAGTTCTCGGCAATGATGAGATACGCGGGCTACGACGGGATAGTAATTCTCGGAAGGGCGGACAAGCCGAAGTACGTCTGGATTGAGGACGAGGAGGTCGAGATAAGGGACGCGTCCGAGCTCTGGGGAACGAAAACTGGGGAGCTGGTTGATGCTTTAAGGGACGAGCATGGCTATGACGTCAGCGTTGCCGGGATAGGGCCGGCCGGGGAGCACCTCGTCCGCTTTGCAACGACGATGGTTGATAAGTACCACGCAGGCGCGAGGGGAAGCGGAGCCGTCTGGGGCTCGAAGAACCTCAAGGCGATAGCGATACGGGGAACGAAGGGGGTAGAGCCCGCGGACCCGGAGACCTTCTACGAGCTCTCCAAGGAGGATCTAGAGTACTTCAAGAGGAGCGAGTTCGTGAGGAAGATCTACTCGGTCATCGGGACGCACTACGGGATGATGAGCTGGTATCCGGGTTGGAAGTACTTCCAAAGCCATCTCGGGCCGGACGACCTCCCGGAGGGCCTCAGGCCGAGGGACTTCGCGGAGTTCGAAGTTGGGAGGACGCAGTGCTACTCCTGCCCTATTTCCTGCAAGGACGTTTACTACCTGCCCAAGAGCGAGCAATACGGCACGTCGAGCGAGTTCGAGTCAATCTACGCCCTCGGCTCGAACAACGGGATAACCGACACGGAAGCGATACTCCAGATGGAGCACTTGGCGGACGAGTACGGAATGGACGTCATAACGCTCGGCGACACGATAGCCATGGCGAGGCTCCTCCACGAGAAGGGCCTGATAAGCGATGAGGAGCTGAAAGGCATCTCCCTTGAGTGGGGCGACGCAGAGGGGCAGATAGAGCTCGTCGAGATGACGGCCTACAGGAGGGGCTTTGGGAACAAGCTCGCTGAAGGCTACCGCAACTTCGCAAAGCTGATTGGTGAGGAAGCGCTCGCCTACTCCTACGACGTCAAGGGGCTGAGCAGGGGCTGGTACGAGGTGGACTTCATGAACGGCATCTTCACCCTCGCCCACGCGACCTCGACGAGGGGAGCTGACCACCTCAGGGGGCGCTCCTGGGCCTACTGGGAGAACGACGTCAATATGGACCCGGAGGCAGTGAAGAGAATGCTTGAGGCCGGCCTTCCGGATTATCGGAAAGACCCCGTCGGCGCGTTGATAGAGGCGGAGAGGGCGTGCACCTTAGCGGATTCCCTTGGACGGTGCAAGGGCTCGATAAACATGTGGTTCCAGGCCGTGCCGCTCGTCTGGAAGTACCCGGTGTTCAAGGGGACGGCGATGCTGCTGGAAGCCTTCACGGGGATAGAGTTCACAGAAAAAGACGTGGTTGACGCTACCGACAGGATATACCTCACCGAGATGGCCATAAACGTTAGGCAGGGCATCAAAAAGAAGCACTACGACGTCAAGTTCCCGCCGGAGCTGGCCAAGACCGAGAAGTTCAGGAAACAGGAGAGGAGGCACTGGGAGATGGTGGACGAGTACCTTGAGCGGAGGGGCTGCGACGTCGAGACTGCTTACCCGAAGCGCGAGACCCTTGAAAGGCTCGGGATTGGCAAGGTGGCGGACGCTATAGAGGAAAAGGACTTTCCGGAGTGGGGCGGGCCACCCCTCTGGCCCCTTGAGAGCTATCCGGGGGGTGAGTGAATGTTCGTTCTCGGCGTTATCTACGAGAACTGCACGGGCTGCCACCTCTGCGAGTTAGCGTGTTCTTACAAACACGGCGGAACCTTCAACCCCCTCCTATCGAGGATAACGATACTGACGAAGCCCGAAGTACAAACATCAGTCCAGGTCTACTGCCTCCAGTGCAACGATGCAGCATGCGAAAGGGTCTGCCCGGTAGACGCGATAAGGAGAGATAAGAACGGGGCCTACGTCATAGACTACTCCCGGTGCATCGGTTGTCGGGAGTGCGCCTACGCCTGTCCATTCGGGGCGATAAGCTTCGACTTCGAGGCGGAGCCGATAAAGTGCGACCTCTGCGGTGGAAAGCCGGAGTGCGTCGAGGTCTGCCCCCATGACGCGATAATCTATGGGCCGGAGGAAAAGGTGTCAAGGAAGCTTAAGAGGGCCAAGGCCGCTGGAGTGGCCTACGGAATATACGGCGGGGCAGAGTCGCCCTACATGCGGAAGGAAGCAGAAGAAGCCGAGAACTTCCTGAGGGAGATATGGAAGAGGAACGAGGGGCTTGAGCTGTGAGCGAAAGGGAGTATCTCCTTCACGTCCTCCCCGAGAGGTGCACCGGCTGTGGCGACTGCGTGGAAGCGTGTCCGATGGAGGAGCCGGCACTAAGGATACCGAAAACCCCGGACGGCTGGGACATCGTGGTCTGCAGGCACTGCAATCCCGCTCCCTGCGTTGACGCCTGCAGCTTCGGGGCGCTCTGGGTCAAGGAGGACGGGACTGTATTTCTTTCAGGGGAGATGTGCACCTCCTGCAAGGCCTGTGCAGCCGTCTGTCCCTTCGGGGCCGTCTCCCTAGGTCCAACCGGTGAGATGGTGAAGTGCGACCTCTGTGGAGGAGAGCCGAAGTGCGTCGAAGCGTGCAGAGAAGGGGCGCTCGTCTACGGGAAGACGGTTGAGAAGAGCCTCGCGAGGGAAAGGAAGTCGATCAGGGGACTCCTCTCAATGAGGGGGCTTGTTTGAGATGCCGGCAGTGGAGAGGACGGTTATCATCGGCGGCGGCATCGGGGGAGTTTACACCGCCATGAACCTCATCAGAGAGGGCTTTCCTGCGGAAGGGATAACCATAATCGCCAAGGAATGGCCTGCCTATTCGAGGCACAGACTGGCGGAGTTCTTAGCCTCGAATGCCCCCTTCGGGAGGATTACCCTCGGGCTGTCCAAGCGGCTCCAAACTATGGGTGTTGAGGTTTTAGCTGGAACCGAGGCGGTCTCGTTAGACCCTGAGGAGAAAACCGTGGGAGTGAGAACCGACGGACAAATTTTGGAGATTAAATACGACAACCTCGTGATTGCAACGGGGGGAAGGCCCTTCGTTCCGCCGATTCCGGGGGTTGATCCGAAGGGCGTGATCACCTTTCACGGGAGCAACGACATCGAGTTCCTGAGGTCGCTCCCAAGGGGGAGCAAAACGGTCGTCATTGGGGCCGGTCTAGTTGGACTCACCGGGGCTGTTGCCTTGAGGAAGCTCGGGCACGGCGTTACCGTAGTGGAGGCAAGGGAGAGGGTTCTCCCCAACCTCCTAGAAGAGCACTTGGCTGAATTCGTGGAGGAGCGCCTCAGGGAGAGGGGAATTGAAGTTCTAACTTCCTCCCTAGTGGAGGAAGTGAAGGGCAACGGAAGGGTTGAGGGCGTTAGGTTGAGGGGCGGGGAGGAGTTTGAGGCTAATGCCATGGTAATGGCCACAGGTGTCAGGCCAAACTCGAACCTCCTGAGGGAAGACGGAAAGCCAATCGAACTCGATGAATCTGGAAGAACCCGATTCCCCGGAGTTTACGCCCTCGGGGACTGCGCCATGAGCAGGGACTTCGTTACCGGAGAGTTCGTTTACAGGCCCCTCGGCTTCGTGGCTGCACACTACGCCCGGCTGGTTGCGAGGGCAATAGCCGGGAAGCCCGTTGCCGATAGGGGAGTTATCCCGACGGTTTACGAGAGCGTTGGCCCGGTGGAGGTCTACGGGGTAGGGCTGAGCGGTTCGGAGGCGGAGGGACTGGGTGTTCTTGGTAGGATAGAGGTTGAGGAAGGGGAGAACTGGAGGGAGGCGCGGGTATTCGGTCCCGATGGAAGCTTGATCGGCTGGGAGAGGGTTCAATTCGGGCACTTCCACAGCGTGAACTCCGCGAACGCGTACATCACGATAAGGGGTCTGAAGAGTGCACCCGATTGAAGATGGGGGCGTGGAGGCAAGCTTATTAACTCCGGCTCATTAAACACATGGGGTGGAACCATGCCCGGGGAGAACGGGAAGGAGGTAGTCCTGCTCACCGGCCCGCCGCTCAACGGCAGGGACGAGTACATAACCGAGGCGTTCAAGCTCGTGGAGAACGAGAGCTACGCCTACTACCACGTTTTTGACTACATAAGGGAAGTCGGCAAGGAGAGGGGCGTTAAAATAACGAGGAAGAACGTCCTCGACTTCGCAATAAACCACCAGGATTTGATGAACGAGATACGTGACGAGGCCTTCGAGAGGATCCGGAGGGAGATAGACGGGAGCGACAAGGCCTACCACCTCGTCTCAACGCCGAGCCTCTTCCGCTGGGGGAGCGGGAGCGTTATAGGCTTCACGGCGAGCAACCTCAAGCTCCTGAAACCTGACCGCGTCATAATAGTCCTCGACGACGTCCTGTCCGTCAGGAGGAGGATAATCAACGACCCGGAATGGTTCGAGCGCTTCGGCGAGAACCCGGAGAACATAAAGCTCACCACCCTCGTGATGTGGCGCGAGGATGCTATAAACCACGTGAAGACCCTCGTCCACGAGCTCAAGAAGGAAGGACTAGAGGTTCGCTACGTTCTGCAATTCGGCATAAGGCACCCGCACGGCGTCTTCCTCGACCTCCTGTTCCACGAAAATGAGAAACCGCTCGTCTACCTCAGCTATCCGATGACCGGCCACGAGGAGGAGTACTACCACCGCGTCAGGGGCTTCTACAACAAGCTCAGCGAGCACTTCACGGTCCTCGACCCCGGGGCTCTGGACGACTGGTGGGTGGTCGCGGAATACGACGCCCAGGTGAACGCGGACCCCTCGATAAAGCGCATCAGAATAAAGCACCTCCTGGACGGCGAAGAGGAGGAAGAGCTCGACAGGGAGGACATAGAGCAGGCCACTGACATACTGAGGCGCCAGCTCGTCGAGCGCGATTTTAACCTCGTTGATGTGAGCAAGGCGATAGCGGTCTACCACTACGCTGAAGGGGTTTCAGCGGGAGTCATCAGCGAGATGGCAGAGGCCTACAGAACGCTGGCGGCGATATACCTCTACTACCCCTTCAAGAGGCGCCCGAGCCCGTTCATGGAGTTCTACGGCATGCAGAACCCCTCAAGGAGGACGATGTTCAAGGACGAGGACGAGATGGTAAGGGCAATGGTGGAAGAGAAGGAGTACTGGGCGAAGGTGTGAGTTTTCCTTGAATTAACTCGCCCCTTCCATTTTTAACGGTTGCTAGTGAGTTTTTTGAGAAGAGATTGGTGTCTGGCTCAGAAACGAATAGAAAAGGGGAAGAGATCACTTCTTCACCCATCCGCGGTCCTTCATGGCCTGGTAGACCTTGCTGACCGCGACGACGTAGGCACCGTCGCGCATGTGGATGTTCTTCTCCTTGGCGGTGTTGTAGACGTCCCAGAAGGCCTTGGTCATCTTCTTGTCGAGCTTCTCGCGGACCTCCTCCTCGGTCCAGTAGTAGCCGTTGACGTTCTGGACCCACTCGAAGTAGCTGACGGTGACACCACCGGCGTTACAGAGGAAGTCCGGAATCTGGAGGATGCCCTTCTCGCGGAGGATGTCGTCGGCCTCCGGGGTGACCGGACCGTTGGCAACCTCGGCGACGATCTTGGCCTTGACCTTGTCGGCGTTCTTCTCGGTGATGACCTCCTCGATTGCTGCCGGGGCAAGAACCTCGACCTCGAGCTCGAGGAGCTCCTCGTTGGTGATGTTCTGGGCGCCTGGGAAGTCCTTAACTGAGCCGTTCTCCCTCTTCCACTTGAGGACCTCATCCGGGTCGAGGCCGTCGGGGTTGTAGATGCCGCCGCGACTGTCGCTGACGGCGACGACCTTCATGCCGAGCTGCTCCTTGGCGAGCTTGGCGGTGTAGTAGCCGGCGTTACCGTAACCCTGGACGGCGATGGTCTTGCCCTTGAGGTCGATGCCGAGGGCCTTGGCGGCCTCCCTGATGGTGAAGATGGCACCCTGGGCGGTGGCGGTGCCCCTACCGAGTGAACCGCCGATGCTGAGCGGCTTTCCGGTGATGACGCCGAAGGCCGGGCCCTTGCGCCTCATGATGGTCTCGTACTCGTCCATCATCCAGCCCATGATCTTCGGGTTGGTGTAGACATCAGGAGCCGGGATGTCGGTCCATGGGCCGATGACGTCGTAGATGGCCCTGATGTAGGCGCGGGCGAGCCTCTCCTGCTCCCTCTCGGAGAGCTCCTTCGGGTTGACGATGATACCACCTTTACCTCCACCGTAGGGGAGGTCAACAACGGCGACCTTCCAGGTCATCCAGGTGGCGAGGGCCTTAACGGTGCTGAGGGTCTCGGCCGGGTGCCACCTTATGCCACCCTTGGTCGGGCCCCTGGCCCAGTTGTGCTGAACGCGGAAACCGGTGAAAACCTTAACAGAACCGTCGTCCATCTCTATCGGGACGCTAACCTCAACGATCCTCATGGGCCTCTTGAGCCACTCGAGGGCCTCTTCGCTTATGTCCATGTACTGGGCAGCCCTCTCAAGCTGCTGAACAGCCATCTCAAAGGGGTCAATCTCGACCATTTTTCCCACCTCGGGTTTCGGTAATCTGCGATACCCGGTACGGCCTTTGCATATATAAACCTTTCGATGAACGGGCAGGAGAACGGCCTGTTTAAAACAAAAAGTTAACTACTGAAACTTTCTGGGAAAAGGGCTATTCTCGTCAAATATTTGGCCAAAAGAAGCGATGTGCATCGAGAATTTTTTATACATTGGGGCCCATAGGAGGACATTGAGGTAATTAAATGGGAAAAGATGGCGTCCTCAGCGAGAAGTCGGTCATCACCCGTCAGCTCACTCTCCTTCCAATCATCGGACATGCCGATTAGTGGGGTGTATTAAAAAGGGTTTTGGCTGGAGCCCCGGGCGGGATTTGAACCCGCGACCGGCGGATTACAAGTCCGCCGCCCCGCCAGGCTAGGCTACCGGGGCACGCTTCTAAGGAGACGGATGAAAAATATAAACCTTTCGCCCTTCCGAAAATGTTTTAATGTTTGCCTACCTGTTAAACTCTGGTGTTTAAAATGGGGTCGAAGAGCTTCCTCACTGATCAGCAGATTAAAATCCTCCGCTTGAGGGCCAGGGGCATGAGGCAGAGTGAGATCGCCGAGCTTTTGGGGACGAGCAGGGCCAACATCAGCATTCTGGAGAAGAGGGCCCTTGAAAAGGTCGAGAAGGCCAGGAACACCCTCCTGATCTGGGAGCAGATAAACTCGAAGATAAGCCTCGACGTTAAAGCCGGGGAGGACATCTTCACGGTTCCAGAGAGGCTCTTCAAGAAGGCCGACGAGCTCGGGATAAAGGTTCCGTACAGTACTGCCGAGATAATAGCCTTTCTCGTCGAGCACGCCCCGGTGGAGGACAGACTCGCGAGGAGGGATTTCACTCTCTTCCTCGACGCCAAGGACAGGCTCAGGATAAGCGAGTGCCTACTTGAGGACTTCGATGAGGTAGGGAAGGAGGAGTGATGTGAAGACCCCGTTCAGGGCCATAGCTAAACCGCTCACCGCTCCCGCTAACTCGTCGTCGAGGATTATCCTCGCAGTGCCGAGGCCGTGAGAAGTAACGCCCATCGCGAGCCCCCTGGCTATTCTGTCCCTAACCCTTGCCGCGTCCAGGATTTCAACTCCGACCGCGTTGCCCAGTATTCCGGTCAGGATCACCAGAACCGCCGTTAATGCTGGAATCCCGCCTATCTTCTCGCTTACCCCTATAGCTATCGCCGTTGTGACGCTCTTCGGGGCTATGCTGAGGAGGACTTCCTCGGTCCCGCCGAGGAGCTTCGCTGTGTAGAACGCGCTCAGAATGGCTAAAGTCCCGCCGATAGCTATTCCGGCCGTTATCTCCCTCCAGTAGGCCGCTATCACCCTCCTGCCCTTGTAGACTGGAACCGCGAGGCTGACAACGGCAGGCCCGAGGAGGAACTTGAGTATAACCGCGCTCTCCATGTAGGACTCGTAGGAATAGCCACTTGCCCACAAAAAGCCGGCTATCGCGATTATCGAGAGCAGGACGGGATTCGTGTAGAACGCCCTCTTCCTCCTGTGAAGTTCTGAGAAGGAGTAGAAGACCACTAAGGTCAACGCTATCCCGTAGGGGTTCATCCCTCCCCACCCCTGAGGAGTTCAACCGTCTTCGCGGTGACGAGAAGGGTTATCAGGAAGCTGATTACCAGAGCGCCGAAGACAGGCACGGCTTGACTCTTCAGCAGGCCGATGTAGGTGACTATCCCTACTCCCGGCGGCACGAACATGACGCTCATGTTCCTCACAAAGAGCTCGGCCTCGTTCTCCACCCAGTCAAGCTTCACCGCGCCGCCGAGCAGAGCAGCGAGGAGGTAGAGCATCCCCAGCACGCTTCCGGGGATGGAGAGATTTAAAGCCGAGCTTGTCAGCTCCCCCAGCGCGTAGAAGCCGAAGATTATCGCCAGTCCGCGGTAGGGCTTCATGTTTGGGGTTATGTCCTTCAGGTATAAAAGTCTCCCGAAAGGGCAATAAAGCATAAACGCGTAACACCAGCGGTGATATATGATGTTCCTCAGGAACTACCGCTTTCCCGGTAGGTACGGCCCGGAGTGGGGCAGCGGCGGAATCTTTGGACTGAGGTACCACAACGGGACGCTATACTTCACCCTCGCCTTCGAGGCACAGGCCTATTTCATCGACGTGAAATCCGGGGAGGAAAAGACCTACGACTTCACGCTCCTCGGCGAGGCCCCTACGAGCGGCGGCGACACGTACAACGCGGTTGAAACCGTGGACGAGTTCATCTACTTCGGCGGCTGGGTTCATGCCCCAGCCGTTTACAGGGAAGGCAGGAGGATACTCTTCAACAACAAGTACTCCCACGTGCACGTCTACGACACTGAGGAAGGCTCGGTAAAGCTTCTCTGGAAGGACTCCATCCACCACGAGACCGACTGGACCGGCGAGGTGAGCGATATACTCTACGACCCCTACGGCGACCGCCTTTTACTCGCGAGGGAGGACGGCCACGCGAACCTCGGCGTTTACTCCCTCGACAGGAGAACCGGGAAGGCCGAAGCCTTAATCCACGAACCGGCCCCGAAGGGAACCCTCGTGCACGACACGGCCTTCTTCGGAATCGGGAACAACTTCACGGAAGGGTTGAGGGAGTTTAGATCCTTAGACCTCATAAGCGGAAGGTGGGAGACCTTCAAGCCGGGTGAGAGCGTCGACGGAAGGCCCTACATACGGCCCGAGCTCGGAGCCATGAGTTCAGCCTACAACCGTGCCTTCGCCTTCGTCCGCGGCGGCGTGATTGCCGGGAACCCCCTCATGGGCGAAGAGTTTCACTTCTACCGCCTCTTCGACTTCTACACCTTCTACGCGCCCTTCAGGGTGAACGCGATCAACGTTGGAGGCGGTATTCTTACGGCCTTCAACGCCCACCACGACGCGGTTTACAGGCCGGATTCAAAAGATTCCGGAATCGGCTGGGCAGGCACGAACACGATAGTAGGTCCGAGCGTTCTCGTTTACATCGCTCCCCAGATGGTCAAGATAGTTGGGACTTTTGGGGCCAGGGTAACCAGTATCGAGAAGATGGACGGAAAGCTCCTCATCGCGACAAACAGCGCCCCGAACACCGGCGCGACCGAGGCGACGCCCTTCGACACAGGGAACAGGGACTTGGTGGTTCTCGACGAGAAGATCATCCAGGAGAGGCCTCCGGCGGTCAGTTTCTCCCTATCGCTCGCACTCCCGAGCATGGCGAAGGAGCTCGGCGCGGGAACCTTCGGCGGCTTTCCCCTCGACGGCTACCGCGAGCCGAGGCTTACGCTCTACCTCAGCGGGGACAACAGGCTGACCGTCTACGAGTACGACCTCTCGCTTCCAGCGGGAGAAGCGACGGCTGAGACCTTCGAACTCAGGGCCGGCAAAAACGTCCTGGACTTGAGCTCTTTCAGCGGGATCGTGAGCTTCGAGCTGGAGAGACCTGAAAAGAGGGGAAAGGTCAGGGTGGAGCTGCTCTAGCTCCACCTCACAGTTTGAATTTGCTTATGATGTTCCTGAGGTTCTGGACGATGTTCCTCAGATCCTCGGCGGCCCTGTTGAGTTCTTCTATCGCAGCAGTCTGCTCTTCAACGGCCGAGCTAACTTCCTCGGCCGAGGCAGTGGTTTCTTCAGCCGAAGCAGCCAAGTTCTCCAAAGCCTTCAACGCCTTATCAACCTCCTCCTGCGTCCGAATAATCTGCTCCTTCACGCTCCCAAGCCTACTCCCAGTCTCACTAATCAACTCGGCAATATTCGTCAAATACTCCGTAGTCTCCCTGAGAGTCTCAGAACTCTCGCTGACAACACTAACACCCCTCTGCGTGGCATTAACAGCATCCCTGATCTCCTCAGTCATCCTGCCAATAATGTCCTTAATGTTGTCAGCAGCCTTCTTACTCTCCTCGGCCAGATTCCTGATCTCCTGAGCAACCACAGCGAATCCTCTTCCGGCTTCTCCAGCCCTGGCCGCTTCAATAGCCGCGTTCAAGGCAAGCAAGTTCGTCTGCTCGGCAATGCCCGTGATGACATTCGTAATCTCCTCAATACTCCTGCTCATCTCGTTAACCTTGTTGACAGCCTGTTCAATCTCACTCATCATCGCCTGAATACTCTCAATCTGCTGGGCTGAAACCTCGCCCTTCTCCTTGCCTTCCGAGGCAATGTTCACCACTTCCTGGATTGCCCCCTCGAACTCCTCCATTGCTCTAACGCTCTCCTCGCTGACATCCGCGACAAGCCTGACTCCCTCGGTAATCTCGTTGATGTTCTCCTGCTGTCTTTGCGCCTCAATACTAACCTGCTGGACCGCCTCATTCACCTGATTAATAGCCTCAGTAACATCACTAGCAACCTGAGCAAGCATGTTAGCCCTCTTGTCCAGCTCGTTCGTCACGTTCACTATCTCTCCTATGAGGTTCTTGAGCCTGTGCGTCGTGTCCCTTAGATCCTCAAGGACCTCCTTGAGCTCGCCTTTGGCTTCGACTGTTAGACCGTTGCTCAAGTCGCCCTCGGCAAGGCGCTCGAGCTTGTTTGCTATGGTGTCCAACGCTCCAACGAGGTCTTTTCCGACCGCCTCGAAGGCTTTGATGAGCGCTCCAATCTCGTCGTCTTCGAGGTAGTTTATCTCGCGTATTCTCTTCCTGACCTCGCTGAGTCTGCCATCTGCTAGGGCTTGGGCCACGCCGCGCAACTGTTCGAGTGGTTTGAGGGCGTTGTTTACTGTCCTGTAGGCGAAGCCGAGGATTATCAGGCCGACGATTGCAGCCAGAATGGAGCCCATCATGGATTCCTTCATACCGGTGTCGACGACGTTGGCTATGCGGTCTTCGGTTTTTCTGGTACCTTCTTTCAGTGCGCTACTCACGGCTTCCGTGAGTGGGTCCGTCAGCTCGTTTATTGGAACGGTCGCGAGAACTATCCAGCCGGTCGTCTTCATCCTCTTGTAACCGGCTATCTTGTCCACGCCTTTGAACTGGTACCTCACCCAGCCGCTGTCCTTGTTCTTGTCCAGTTCTCCGGCCAGGCTCGCCAGGTTTGGATCGTCGTGGATGTTGAGTTTTTGGACCAGGCTTTCGTCAGGGTGGACTATTATCGTGCCGTCCTTGTTGAGTATTGCAATGTACCCGCTTTGGCCGATCTTGATCTCCTTAGCCTGCTCGATTAGCGTTGATACGAAGACGTCAACGCCGATGACTCCGACGAAGTTCCCGTTCACGTAGACGGGTTCCGAGTAGGTGACTATCCATTTTCCGGTTGAGGCGTCCCTGTATGGTTCAGTCCAGACGGGACCGTTTTTCGCAGTTGCTTCTTTGTACCAGGGCCTTACCCTCGGGTCGTAGCCCTCTGGCAGTGGCTCGTCCGGCCACATGTACATACCGCCGTTCTTGCTGCCGAAGTAAACGTAGGCGACGTTGGGGTCAAGGTCTTTGACGGCTTTGAAGTGGTTGAGTAGGTAGGTTTTGAAGGCCGGGTCGTTCTCGTTGTACTGGCTGTAAGCTACCTGTACTGCTTGGATCGCCACTTTGCCCATCATCCTCATTTTGTCGAAGTAGTCGTCGAAGAGCTTGGCTCCTAGTTGTGCTGCTCCTATGGCTATCGTCCCCGCTTCTTCGGTTATTGGTTGTTGAATGTTTTTGGAGACGCTCTGGGGGAGGTTTTGTTCGAGCTCTGTTTTCAGTGTGGAGTGGATGTTGTTCCTCATCTTCAGGGTCGAGTAACCCACTATGATCGCGCCTAGAAGCAGGGTCACTAGGACCGCCGCACTCATGGTCAAAATAACCTTCTTCTTGAACTTCAACCCACTCACCCCCTGTCCTCTAAGTCGAGAATTCGCTCTAAAAAGTTAAATCGGTTTTGTGTAGGGGCATATGTAGGTAATTACGATCCAGAAACGGAGAAAAGGGAAAAGGGGCTCAAGCCTTGGACATCACGTTGTTCCAGCTCATGCTCTCCTCGACGAGGTCCGCGACTGTGAGTCTTCTCATGGCCTTTATCTGTGGTTCGAGGTCGCTGAGGGCTTCAAGGACTTCCTCCTTTGGCATCGCCTCCTCGTCGAAGACCACGAAGCCGTTCTTGGCGTAGCCGTTGAGGAATATCCTCCAGACCCTCTCGTCCTTCTCGAGCTCGTACTGCTTCGCCTGGGCGCTTTCAGGGTCGATCTTTCCGAACTTGAGTTCAAGCCTCACGAGGTTCCTTCTCAGGACGGTCTCGCTCATCCCAACCACCTCTCCTTCAGCCCAAAGTAGTCCTCGATGTCGATGTAAGTCTTCCTGTAGAGCTCGCTGTTCCTCATCCTCTCGACGAACTCCTTTGAGCGGAAGTACTTGTCCTTCTTGTAGTCCCAGTCCGGGTGGAGTTTCTTCCACTCCTCCCAGGTGTAGCTGAACTGAGCCTGCACCTTGTCTCTGTACAGCTCGGGGATCACGTTGAAGGTACAGAAGGGCACTATCCTTCCGTCGGGCATCGCGTAGTGGATGACGCAGCGCTCCACCCTCTCCACATCGTAGTTGTACTCGTCCATGAAGTGCATCATCCCTATGAAGAGGGCGTTCTCGTGGAACTTGCCGAGGGCGTCGTAGTTGCCGTGCATGAAGGCGTTCTTTATGAGATCCAGAACGCCCAGTCCCTTCGGGGCGTACTTCTCGTCGTAGAAGCTCTTGAACTTCATGAATATCTCGGCACCGAGCTTGAGCTTCTTGAGCTTGCCCATGGTCTTCCACTGCTCTATCTCCTCCGCCTTCTCCTCCAAGAACTCGACGAAGCCCTCCACATCCAAGAACCTGCTTATCGGCACGACGCGCTTGTGCTCGCGGTCGAGGAAGACGTAGGTGGCAGCACCGCAGGCGAAGTGGCTGGTCATGTAGTAGCGCGATCCAGTGAACGCCTCGAAGAACCTGGCTATGTGGCCCGCTATTGGGATCGGGTACCAGTCGTCCTTGGCTATGACGCCGTTTGTCTGTTCCTCAATCCTTTTGATGGCGCCGGGTATGGTTATCCTAAAGCGCTGGCGCTCCCTCTTTGGAACCCTGCCGACCTGGGAGATCGGCTGGAAGTTAACGCCCCTGACGATGTCAAGGTGGTTGAGGCCGAAGTTGATTATTGCCCCAAGCTCGTGGTCGTTTACGTTCCTTATGGTCGTCGGCACGAGGACTATGCCCGGCCCACCGGCCTTCCTCACGTTCTCGAAGATGAGCGGGATCTCCCAGTGGTTCTTCCAGTTGGTCTGGGGCGTCATTCCGTCGTAGCTAAGGTAGAGGGTGTTGGTTCCGGCCTCGCGGATCTTCTTCACGAGTTCGGGCTCGAAGGCCAGCTTTATTCCGTCGGTGTTGAGCTGGACATGGTCGTAGCCTTCTTCCTTGGCCATTTTGAGTATCTCTATGAGGTCCTCCCTGAGGGTTGGCTCACCGCCCGTGAACTGAACCGCGTTGGCACCTATCGGGTGCTCCTTCTTGGCGTTGCGGAGCATCATGCGTATCTGCTCAAGGGTCGGCTCGTAAATCGGCTGCCCCTCCTTGGCGTAGAAGAAGCAGTACCAGCAGCTCAGGTTGCAGCGGTTGGTCAGGACGATGTTGAGTAAGCTAGTGTGGGAGCGGTGCCTCGGGCAGAGACCGCAGTCCAGAGGGCAGTTGACGCCCGAGTTCTCGACGTTGATGCTAAAGAGCTCTTTCTCCGGCCAGAGCCACCTTTTGAAGCGGTAGTACTGTTCAACGTCCTCGTAGTAGAGGTCGGTTATCATACCCTCCGGGCACTTCTTGGTTATCCAGACCTTGCCGTCCTTCTCCCAGACGAGGGCCGGGACGACCCTTCTCGTTTCGGGACAGAGTGAGTACGTCCTGTGGGGAAGGTCGCCACCATAACCCCTGCTGGCCGTTTTAAGAGCCTCGTAAAACTCTTCCTCGCTTATTTCAGGGAACTCGACGATGTCCCTAATCCTTTTGGTGGATTCCGCGAATTCTTTCTCCCCGCTGGGGATTTCACCAAGACTCTCGGCCATGATGCATCACCTTCATTCAACAACTCCTGCTTCTGGGAGTTGATTCAATTTGAGGGTATAAAAGCTTTTGCGTAAATATGCAAGTTTTACTTCATAGGTATGGGGCAATTTTGGGTACTCAGCTGCACAAGCGTTAAAAACGCTGGGGCCGATGAGTGGTGGGGTGGAAGATGCCTGCGAGAGAGATGAGGGTTGAAATGTTTCTCAGGGCCCTCCTGAGGAGGGACTTCTCGAAGGCCAAGGGGCACCTCGAGAAGCTCCACAAGATGGCGGGGAACGACGAGTGGGGCAGGGGGTACGCCAGAGCTGTCAACGGTTTCCTCAGCGCGATCCAGGACAACGATCCTGACTCCCTCATAGTCCAGCTCATAAACGAGGGCAACAGGGAGAAGGCTGAGGAGCTCTTGAAGCACTTTGAGTCCATACTGAAGCACGAGTTCCGCGACGAGTACGAGAAGGGCTACTACACGGCCTGGGTCGAGCTCCTCAGGGCGTACCTCAGCCAGAAGACCCTCGCGTGATGGCCATGGGAAAGGAAGAACTCATGAGGAAGCTTGAAGAGCGCATAAGGAACTGTCAAAAATGTCCGCTGGGGCAGCTCAGGACGAACGCGGTTCCTGGAGCTGGAAGCTACGACGCCAAGGTGATGTTCGTCGGAGAGGCACCGGGCTACTGGGAGGACCAGAAGGGCCTTCCATTCGTCGGCAGGGCAGGAAAGGTCCTTGACGAGCTCTTGAGCGAGATAGGGCTCAGCAGGGACGAGGTCTACATCACCAACATCGTCAAGTGCCGCCCGCCTGAGAACAGGGATCCGACCGAGGAAGAAATCAAGGCCTGCTCCCCTTACCTCGACAGGCAGATCGATATTATAAGGCCGAGGGTAATCGTCCCCCTAGGGAGGCACTCGATGGGCTACATCCTCTGGAAGTTCGGCTTCGAGCCTGAGCCGATAAGCAAGATCCACGGAAAGACCTTCGAGGCCCACACTCTCTTCGGAAAGATCCTAATAATGCCAATGTACCACCCCGCTGCGGCTCTGTACAAGCCCCCGATAAGGGAAGAGCTAAGAAGGGACTTCTCAAAACTCCGTCAGATCCTGGATTCAAATTTATGATTTTGTCTCGTTTTTCTAATTACTCTTCCGAGTGAATCGCGCCTCCTTGGCGTTTTTCATGGTGGCCTGAAGTCTGCCCTGAAGCTTTTCTGGGAAAGGTTTTTATGGATGGTGTGAGCATTAATGTACTTGAGAGTATCCATTAATGCAGCGGGGCATAAAAACACACCACGAGCGTTCGTGGCAGGGTGGCAGGATTTTCGGTGTGTTCGGGGAAGTACGGAACGACCTTCAGAAAACTTTATATTCCGCCGATTGTTGTTTGATGAAACCCCTGCGGAGGTGAAAGTGTGTCTGACTTTGGAGTGCTGTCCCTGCTGCCGCCGCTGGTGGCAATTATACTTGCGATATGGACCAAAAGAGTCGTCCTGGCCCTGTTTGCAGGTGTCTGGATTGGAGGCTTAATGGTGGAGGGATGGAATCCAATAACCGGAACCACTCAGAGCCTGGAGTGGGTGGTCGGGAGCGTCACCAGTGACTGGAACGCCAGGATACTTATATTCGACTTCCTCATAGGTGCGGGAGTCGGCCTGATCTATAAGTCCGGAGGAGTCCATGCCCTCGCCAGGGCTCTCTCGAAGCGGGTGAAGACGAGCAGGGGAGCCTCGGTTCTCGGATGGCTCATGGGAGTCCTGGTGTTCTTCGACGACTACACCAACACCATCATAGTCGGGAACACGATGAGGCCCATAACCGACAGGACCAGGGTTTCGAGGGAGATGCTGGCTTACATAGACGACTCAACTGCAGCGCCCGTCGCGGGACTGGCCCTCATCTCGACCTGGATCGGCTACGAGCTGGCGATGATAGGGAAGGGCTTTGACGGCGCTAAAGTGGCCTACAACTCCTACGACGCGTGGCTCTCGAGCGTTCCCTTCAGGTTCTACTCGATCTTGGCGATACTCCTGGTCTTTATCGTTGCCTACACCCACAGGCACTACGGCTCGATGCTCAAGGCCGAGTACCGCGCCAGGACCACCGGAAAGGTCCTCCGCGACGGGGCAAAGCCCCTCATGACGACCGAGGTCGACCTCGGCATGCCGAAAGAGGGTGGAAGCCTCTGGGACTTCGTCATACCGATCCTGGCTTTGGTCTTTGTATCCCTGCTGGGACTCTGGTACACCGGTGCGGCGAACCTCTACGCCTACAGCCAAAACCTTGACTGGTGGACTGATCTAGAGAACCCGTTCGGCGTTAACTTCCTCAAATACAGCTTCGTGGACTCCTTCCGCGAGGCCGACGCGGCAACTGCCCTGCTGTGGGGAAGCTTCACGATGGTCCTCGTCGCCAGCATAATGCTCCTCGGCAGGAAAAAGATGACCGTTGAGGAGTGGGAGGACACCGTTATCAGGGGAATGAAGCAGATGCTCTTCGCCAACACCATCCTGGTTCTTGCGTGGAGCCTCGGCACTGCAGCAGATACCGTCGGAACCGGTACCTACATAATCAACCTCGCCACCGGCTCCGGCGCCAACCTCGGCCCGTGGATGCCGCTGATAATGTTCCTGGCGGCAATGTTCGTGGCCTTCACCACGGGAACCAGCTGGGGAACCTTCGCCATAATGGTCCCCCTCGGCGTCCAGCTCAGCCTCGCCTTCACCAACGGGCAGGTCAACGAGATAGTGTTCGCCACCATCGGTGCGACCTTCACGGGCTCGATCTTCGGCGACCACTGCTCGCCGATAAGCGATACAACGATTATGAGCTCGATGTTCAGCGGTTCAGACCACATAGACCACGTTACCACCCAGATACCCTACGCCTTCACGGTGGCGTCCATAGGCGCTGTCCTCTACCTGCTCTTCGGACTTGGTATCAGGAGCTGGGCCGTCCTCCTACCGCTGGGAATAGTGCTCCTAGTGGCCGCCTGGTACGTCCTCAGTGAGTGGTACGGCAAGAAGTACGGCATCCCGCACGGCAAGGTGCCGGTATACGTGGTCGAGGAGTGAGCCACTCCTTTTCTTTTTAATTCAAAAAAGCTGGATTTGGGGGCTATTTTGAGAACACCGCTGAGACAAGCCCCACCGAAAAGCCAACCCACGCGAGCAGGTAGCCAGACCCTATTCTCAGGCTCCCGTCGCCGCTACCGTACACCATTGAGAGCGTCAGGACTACCATGCCCACCAGCCCTATCGCGTGCCCGAATTTGCCCTTGAACAGGCCTATAAAGGCCCCCAGGATTATGAGGGGGAACGCTATCAGTGGGAGGACTATCCCCAGAACCTCCCGGTTCTTCTCGAGTACGAGATCCTGCTTGAGGACGTCCTTTTTGAGGTAGATGTCCCTGGCGACGTCGACAAAGCTCAGGCCCTGGCTGATCCCCTCGTGGGGTCCCCTATCCAGCGAGGTTATCCCGAACATCCGCACCTCGGGGTTACTTGCCCCCTGGGTGAACCACGGCATCGTCATGGCCACGATGACCAAGAGCGCCGCTAGGAATGGCACTGGTTTCATGCTATCACCTCTTCGCTGGATCGTAATTCAGCGGGCTGTTTATGAGCTTTTCGGCCGGATCGTTACTTGTTCTGTCGTTATGAGCAATACTAACGCCCAGAGTTCTGATCGATACACGAAGGGCGTGTTCTCCATCCAAAACACTTTTATTGGCCTGCATTTTCATTCCCTACTGGTGAACCCATGAAAAAAGTCCGGGAGGCGCTCTTGGGCCTTCTGTCCACCATGAACCCCGAGGAAACGGGCCTCAAACTGGTTGGGTTACTGGTGGCCCGCGAAAACAAGTCCGCGTACAACTTCTCCCTCTTCGACGTGACGGAGAACGAGGTAGTTCTGATGCTCCAGCTGGGCGACATGGTGGTTTACCTAGCGTTCGAGGGCGAGGAGGAGATCGACGAGGACGAGTACCCGGAACTCGTTGAGGAGCTCATAAAGAGGGCCCTGCCGGGGGTTAGAGGCCTCATTCGGGCGGTGAAGGACGAGGGCCTTCTGGAACCAAGGATAGTTTACGACGAGATGAGCCCCGAGCTAAAGGAGTTCCTCTACGAAGTCCTACTGAGGCACCTCTCCGGCAAGTCCGTCTACGACCAGACCGAGGCCGCCTGAAGGGGGGGTCTATTCCTCTCTCCCCTTGGGGCTTTGACGTTTTGTTCTCAGGCGGAGGTGTTTTTGGCTAAAGTCCAAAACACCATGAACCCCGCAGGGATTTTCTGAAAAATCTCCAATAACTGGGCCAAAAAGCACTTAAACCCTCCGGTGTCCTATGCCCTGATGCACCATGATTGGCAGGAGTGATTGTTTTTGGCTTTGAAGGTTCCCTTCTGAGCTCCCGCGTTAGTTTAGAGTTCAAAGGGCGGGATTGCTTTTGGCACTGAGCTAAGGAGGGAGTGTTTTTGGCCAACCCATCCTGAGACATGAGCACTTCGGTTTAGTCATCACGCTCATTATTCCCTCGCTTTTGGGATTTGTTGATACGGTTAGTGCTTACTCTAAAAAAAAGGAGGTGGTAGAATGAAAGCCGTTCTGCCGGATTCGAAGATACCGAAGAGGTGGTACAACATACTGCCCGACCTTCCGGAGCCGTTGGCACCGCCCCTCGACCCCGAGACGGATGAGCCGATAGAGCCGGAGAAGCTGTTGAGGATTTTCGCGGAGGAACTGGTGAAGCAGGAGATGAGCAACGAGCGCTACATAGAGATTCCGAAGAAAGTCCGCGAACTTTACGCCAAGATTGGAAGGCCGACGCCCCTCTTCAGGGCAACGAATCTCGAAAAGGCCCTTGGAACGCCGGCGAGGATATACTTCAAGTACGAAGGAGCGACCGTAACGGGAAGCCACAAGATAAACACGGCTTTAGCTCAGGCCTACTACGCCAAGGAGCAGGGGATTGAAAGGCTCGTCACCGAAACCGGTGCCGGCCAGTGGGGAACGGCATTGAGCCTCGCAGGGGCCTTACTCGGACTTAAGGTTCGCGTTTATATGGCGCGCGCCAGCTACCAGCAAAAACCCTACAGGAAGACCATAATGCGCCTCTACGGGGCGGAAATATACCCGAGCCCGAGCGACAGAACCGAAATCGGACGGAAGTTTTTAGCTCAAGACCCGAACCATCCCGGCGGACTGGGCATAGCGATAAGCGAGGCCATAGAGGACGTCCTAAGGGATGAAAAGGCCCGCTACGCCCTTGGAAGCGTTCTCAACCACGTTCTCATGCACCAGACGGTCATAGGCCTCGAGGCAAAGGAGCAGATGAAGGAATTTGAAGAGCCGGACGTTATAATCGGCTGCGTCGGCGGCGGGAGTAACTTCGCGGGCCTGGCTTATCCCTTTGTGAAGGACGTTCTGGACGGCAAAGCAGACTACGAGTTCATAGCGGTTGAGCCGAGAGCCGCTCCCTCGATGACAAGGGGAGTTTACAAGTACGATTTCGGAGATTCAGGCGGCTACACACCGAAGATGAAGATGCACACCTTGGGCCACACATACTACGTCCCGCCGATACACGCTGGAGGACTTCGCTACCACGGATTAGCGCCAACGCTGAGCGTCCTCATTAACCATGGAATTGTCAAACCCGTTGCCTATCATCAGAACGAGGTCTTCCAGGCGGCCGAGCTGTTCGCGAAGACCGAGGGCATAATTCCGGCCCCGGAGAGCGCCCACGCGATAAAGGGTGCGATAGACAGGGCGCTGAAGGCCAAGGAAGAGGGAAAGGAAGAGGTCATACTCTTCAACCTCAGCGGCCACGGCTTCCTTGATTTAGGGGGCTACGAGGACTACCTCGACGGAAAGCTTGAAGATTACGAGCCCGAGCATTTCCCGGCCCTGGAGGGGTGAGCTTTACTTTTTCCCTCACCCCAGCTTTCTCAGAATCCTCCGCGGATGGAAGTTCAGGCTGGCCCTCGCTTCCGGGATCTCCATTCCCAGGTTTATCCCGAGGCTCATCAGGTCCCTCGGAGAACGAACCTCCCACCTGCTCTCGGCGGAACTCGTTATAAAACGCGGAACGTCGTACTTCTTAACCAACTGCCAGGTCTTGGTCATGAAGCGGAGGAGCTGAACCCTCTCGTAGGAACTGGCCCTCAGGAGCGGGGACAGGGAAAAGCCTACGGCAACCCCCCTCCTCGCGGCTATTCCAGCCAGAATGTGGTCGAAGCCGGGGTCCTTCCTCCCGAACCAGGGGCTTATCAGGGCATCAACTCCGGCCTCGAGGGCGGCACGGTTCACCCTCATGTCGCCGCCCTGGACGTAGATTAAAGCCCTAGGACTGCGGTTCTTGACCTCACGGATGAGACTTGGTTTCTTTGTGACGATGAGGAGGGCAACTTTACCGTAGGCCTCGCGGAGGGCCTTCAGCTCTTCCTTAAGAGCGCTCCAATCGGGGGAACCCTCGAGGACGAGCTTTTTTGTGAACACCACCTCGTTGAACCACTCACTCGCGAGTTCATAGGCATCTTCACTCCTCACGTCCATCTCGACGAAGTAGTCCCGCGAGAAGGAGATTTCTTCCTCAACTATTTTCGGCCCCGTGCTCATTCCTCCAGCCACTCCCTGACGGCTTTAACTACCGCTTCCTTCCTCATCGGAAATGCCTTGACCTTTATCCTGACCTGGATAACATCCGCTCCCTCGTCTATCTCAACGTCGCCAAGGTATGCCTTTTGCTTGTTGAAGCGGACGTAGAGGGTCCCCTCCTCGTCGACCTTCTCGTCGAGGTTCTCGATGATGTAGCGCTTATCGTCCTTGCTCAGAAGTTCCTTGAAGTGCTCCAGGAACTGTCTGACAGCTTTGCTCCTCTTTATCTCGACGTTGACGACCTTGATAGGGTTGCCGAAGAAGCCCGTTGTCTCATCGACGTCGAAGATTACGTCCTCCTCGTCTATCTCCTCTGGGATAAAGGTCGCTATCGCGTCGAGAACCTTGTCCTCATCTTCCGTCGCCTGGATGAAGGTGGTAAGCCTGACGTGGTGTGCTCGAAGCTTCACCATCTTTCTCACCGGAGTGAATTGGGGAGGCGGCTTTAAAAGGTAACCCCACGCTTGTGGGAACTCTTAAATAGTTTTCCCACCAAGGTTCTTCAGTGGAAAAGATGCTGACCAGGGTCGATCAAAAGGGACGGTTGTACATCCCGAAGGCCATGAGGGAAGGTCTTTTGGATGAGGTCTACCTCGTTAAGCTCGATGAGGGAATACTGATAGTGCCAAAGCCCCTGGATCCGCTCAAAGAACTTGAGGAACTCGGGAGGAAGCTCCCGGACAGGTCCCTTCGCGAACTCAGGAAGGAAATACTGGAAGAAGCCACGAAAGAAACGGAGGGCGCGGAATGATATACGCGGACACGGATTTCTTCCTCGCAATCATGAAACCGAACGACTGGCTCAATGAGAACGCGAAGAAAATCCTCAAGCGATACGAAGACCAGATAGCAACCTCTGAAACAACGTTTCTCGAACTGCTGATCGTGGCGAAAAAGTACGACCTCGATCCCGTAAGGCTAACCTCGGCGGTCATGGCGCTGACTGGAATAGAGAATGACGTTTACCTGAGGGCGGCGTATTATATGAAGGAGCACGGGCTAAACGCCTTCGACGCCTTCCACGCGGCGAAATGCGGGGGAGTCATAATAAGCTCGGACAGTGTCTACGAGAAGGTTGGAATCAAGAGGATAAGGCTCGAAAATCCGGAAGAGTAGGTAACGGGGATGTTGTCACGGCTTTTTCCGCAGTGGGGTTATGGGTAGAATGTCCCTGGGAAATAAACACCCTCGCTGGCAACTTGATCCAGCAGTCCTCCAGCGCTTCAAATTGGGGATTCCCGAAATGGTCTGGGGGATTAGAGAATATCGTCTGGGAGGAGGGCCCTAACCTCGCGCGCTATCCCGACTGCAACGATGGCCTTGAGGGCATCGAAGGGGACGAAGGGTAAAACACCGACCTCAAAGGCTCTAACCCCTCCAACTAGAAGGCTCAGCCTAAGCCATCCCAGGAGGTAGATTATTCCGACGCCGAGGAGAGAGCCGGCTAGGGCCGGGACCGTCCTCCTTCTGGAGAGGCCGGCAACTAAAGCCGCCAGGGGAAACGCCCAGAGGTAGCCAGCCGTTGGCCCGTAGAGAACTGCAATCCCTCCCGCAAAGCGAGAGAATACGGGGAACCCTATGGCCCCGACGGCGAGGTAAAGGACTTGGCTTAAAAAACCGAGCCTCGGCCCCATCAGGAGTCCCGAAAGGAGCACGAAGAGAACCTGCAGGGTTATGGGCACCGGACCTATCGGGACGCTCGTCATAGCGCCAACCGCCGTTAGGGCCGCAAAGAGCGAGATCATCGCGATGTCCTTCGGCTTCATGGGATCACCCTGAGGGCGATTGCGTAAACCTTAAAATTCTTTTGGTTAACGAGATCCGATGAGGCCCATAAAGGACAGCCCGGCGAAGAGACACATTCTCTCCCGGCTTAGAGAGGGGAAGGTGAGCGGGGAGGCCCTTGCCAGGGAGCTGGGGATGTCCCGGGTCGGAGTGTGGAAGCACATTAAGGAACTCAACTCCCTGGGTTACGTGATAAGGGCAGAGAGAGGCTATCGGCTTTTGAAAGAGCCCGACGTGCCCTATCCATGGGAACTGAGTGTGGAGAGCATTTACTTCCCGAAGATCGGGAGCACGATGGACGAGGCCCTTAAACTGGCCTGGAAAGGGGTGTACGGTGTCTTCGTACTGGCCGGTGAGCAGGTTTCAGGGAGGGGCAGGTTCGGGAGGACGTGGTTCTCGCCCCCGGGTGGGCTGTACCTGTCGGTCGTGGCGAGGGATAGGGATCCCTTAACCCTTAGGGAGAAAATGGTTGAAGTCGTGGCCGGGTCCCTTTCAGGCCTTTTGGAGGTTGAAGCCGTTGAAAACGGGCTCTTCGTGAGGAGGAAGAGGATAGGTGGGGTTCTCGTTGAGGTGCTGGGCGAGCCAGAGAGGCCAAAGGTGGTTGTTGGGGTCGGGCTGAACGTCAGAAACCCCGTTCCGGAGGGTGCCACTTCCATCTCGATTGAACTTGGCGGAAACGCCAGCCTCGTCGCGGTGGCGAGGATGATAACGGGGGCCATAGCGGGGGAGATCCATGATAGAGGTGAAGAACGTTAGGCACACCGTTGGCGGGAGGGAGCTTTTCAGGGGAGTCAGCCTTATCCTCGAAAGGGGTGAGATCCTCGCCCTCCTGGGGCCGAACGGAAGCGGGAAGACCACGCTGGCAAAGATGATAATCGGTCTCGTGAAGCCTGAGGAGGGAACGATCCTCGTGGACGGAATCGACACGAGGAAGGCCAAGACGAGTGATCTCAGCAGGAAGGTCGGCTACGTCTTTCAGGAACCCGAGAGGATGTTCTTCACTGGGAGGGTTTTTGACGAGGTGGCCTTCGGCCCCTCGAACTTGGGCCTTCCGGACGTTGAGAAACGGGTGGAGAGGGCGCTCCGGGAGGTAGGTCTGTGGGGCTATCAGGGCAGGAAGCCGCTGAGCCTCAGCGGCGGTGAAAAGAGAAAGCTCGCTGTGGCGTGCGTTCTGGCCATGGGGACGGACTACGTGATACTGGACGAGCCCTTCAGCAACCTTGATGGCCGCGGGATCAAAGCGGTTGTTGAGGCTGTAAGGGGCCTGAAAAGGGCGGGAAAGGGCGTGCTGCTCATAACCCACGACGTTGAGCTGGCCTATCTGGTGGCGGATAGGTTCGCAATTCTCTTCGATGGGACGGTCTCGGCGGAGGGCTACGCAAGTGAGCTCCTCGACATTGACCTTTCAGGTTATGGTTTGAGAACGCCTCTGTTTGGGGATTGTTATGGGAAGGCTGGATCCTAGGGCTAAAATCGTCTCAACGATAATCCTGAGCTCTGGTGTGATAGCCTCTTCCCGCCCGGAGGTTCCCATGGTAGTGGCCTTGTTCTCGGCACTGATCCTCCCAAGGAATCGAAAGTCCCTAGCCGGCCTCCCGATTGCCCTGCTGTCGCTTCCGATGGGTCTGGGTTACTTTCTCAAGGTTCTAGCCCTTCTCCTCCTGGCCACGCTTCTGGCCTCGACAACTGGGAGCTGGGAGGTGGTGCTGGCCCTCCGAAGGCTTTACCTACCGTCAGATTTTGCCCTCGCCGTTGGAATAGCCCTCGGCCAAATTGAGGCCCTGGGGAGGTTTTCGTCCGAGATACACGACGCCCAGAGGGCGAGGGGTATGAAAGGGGGTCTTAGTGCCGTTAAGGCCGTTGTGGTTCCTCTGATAGTCCGCTCCATTTTATTTGCTGATGACATGGGGGACTCCATTGAAGCCAGGGGTTACTCCGGCATGCTGAGAATGCCCTATCAGTATAGAATCGGCCCAACTGAGATCCTGATCTTGGGGGCCTCCTTAACCCTTCTGGCAATCTCGCTTGCTCTGTAACTCGGCATCAGCAAAAGAGGTGTTGAAAAGGGGCCTCACTTGCCCCTGCCCCTGTTGGCCCTTATGCTGGGCCTGACCTTTTCAGCTCCTTTGCCCTTGTTCCTCAGGCCGCGGCTCTTCCTTCCAGCTGAGGTGAGGCCTCTAAAGACCCTACCCTTGTGGGCCTTTCCGGCTATCCAGTTGATCTTCGGGTCGGCCTTGATGACCGGGTGGTGCGGATCAACGAGGATGACCTCAAACCACTTGTACATACCGTCCTCGCCGACCCAGTAGCTGTTGAGGACCTCGAGGTTCGGGTACTTTCTTGCCGCCTTCTCCTCGGCTATCCACTGGAGGCTCTTCTTCGGACTGTATTTCACCATACCCATCTTGGAGGGCTTCCTACCGCCCTTCCACCTGGGCCTCTTCCTGCCCCCCTTCCTCACGCGGACGCGGACGACCACGTAGCCCTGCTTGGCCTGGTAGCCGAGAGAGCGAGCGCGGTCGAGCCTGGTCGGCCTCTCGACGCGAGTAACTACGGGCTCTCTCCTCCACTTTATCATCCTGACCTTGAGAAGGTCGCCAACGTAGCTCTTCTTCGGGCTTTTCCAGGCTTCCCTAATGTACTTGTACATTCCCATCTCGTTCACCTCTTCCGTGCTTGTGGTTCTCCCTTGCGGGAACATCCCGCGGGCTTGGCCCGCCCAGTCGGTCGAGGTTGGAGGTTGAGTTTTTAAGGGTTACGATGGGTGAAAAGAGGACATTGGGGACTTATCCCACTATCACGTGGATCCCGTTCTCCTTCACCAAAGTTTTGAGCTCCTCGAGCTTCATCAGTTTGTAATCCTTCTCCGGGGAGGGAGCTATATAAATTGGCGCTGTGGAGTTCCCCATGAACTGCCACGTCCCTATCAGCCGGAAGTACACGTGTTGCCCGTCGTTGGCGGTTTCCCCCACCCAGATCTCAACCGAGAGCCCGTCCAGCTTCTGGTCGAACTGAAGGGCCAGGGTTCCGTCGACCCTCTCCCTGGAGCACGCCGTCTTTCCTTCGCTCTTCCCGGTTAGGAAGCTGTACATCTTGTCGTCGAGTTCGTATACCGTGACTTCTCCAACTTGGGGGGTCTGGTAAGTGAAGGCCACGGAGCAGTTCGAGAGGATCTCCCCTTGGATGTAATACGTCCCTTCCCCCCCACTATGTCTCGGGTTACCCCTCTGGAGCTTTACGGATATGAGCTTGGGGGGAGAGGGGTTGGCCTTTTCCATGATGCTCCCCCAGAATACGCCCACGATGAGCACCGCCGCGAAGAAGGCCAGCGCGATGACGATGACTTTCCTCCCCATCTCACCACCCATTCTATTTCGAAGTTCGTTTTGATATAGCTTTTGTGCAGGTGGTGACTAACTTGTGGAGTAATCGATCCCGTGCAAACTTTAAAAACAGGAGATCCAATGAACTGGAGGTGGTACCATGGACGTACTCGGATGGCTGATTTTCTTTGCCTACGTGCCCGCCCTCATCCTTCTGTGGTACTTTTATCACGAGGATAAACTGGAGCCCGAACCGAAGAGGTACGTTGTGATGACCTTCCTGCTCGGGGCCACGGTCTCCGTTGGCTTCGCCTTCGTTGTTGAGGCCCTGTTAACACCTCGCTGGGGCTACAGCGGATACCTTCTGCCGGCCGGGGCGTTCTACATGGCCCTCGTCGCTGGAGTCGTTGAAGAGCCCGCCAAGGCCCTGGCGATACTCTTCCCCTTCAGGGCCGGCCAGATGGACGGCATAATGGACGGTGTTGTCTACGGTGTGGCGGCTGGCCTCGGTTTCGCGGCAACTGAGAACTTCCTCTACGGGCTCGGCTACGGCCTCCACGTCACGATCTTCAGGGCGTTCTTAACGCCCTTTGCCCACGGAACCTGGAGTGCCATAGTGGGCGTTGGCTACGGCCTGGTTTCGGAGGGAAAGGCCAAGTCCGTTGGGGGGTTCTTGGCTACCGCGATGCTCCTCCACTTCCTGTGGGACTACTTCGCCTTCCTGAGCACGACGATCCCGGCATACGACATAATGCTGATCCTCCTGCTCTTCGTCAACGTCGCCATCCTTAGGTATCTCCTGATAATGGGCCGTGCCGAGGACGAGCAGAAGAGATGGTACTACGTTTTGAGGGGCATGTGGAGGTGATGACATGGCCGGCAATGCTGAAAAACTCATAGATGATGCGCTCTTCGAGGCGAGGCCCTACGTGGAGTACTACGACAGGCTGGAAAACCTCGTGAGGCAGCTCTGGGAAAAGTCAAAGGACGAGCGGGACTTCCTTCGCCTTCTGGACAAGGAGCTCAAAAGGGCGGAGGAGCCCTTCAGGACAGACCTCAGGATATTCATTCAGAAGTTCGAGGCCCTCTGATTTTTCCTTAGTGCAGGGGTAACTTTTATAACCATGAATGTCCAGATTGTTAGGGGTGGTTCCAACGAGACGACTTCTTGTTGCGGTGACCATGGTAATCCTGATCGTCGGGGCGGCCTACTACCCCCTGTTGGGTAATTCTCAGGACAAGGCCAGCCCACCATCGAGGGATAGCTACTCCGTTGGAACAACCGAGAACGGTAGCCAGTTCACAGCGACTCATACCTTGGGGCTGCCCCTCCTCGTGGATGCGGACGGGAGACCCCTGTGGGAAAGCCTAATCCTTATGCCCCTGAAGGGTTATACCTACCGTTACACGCTTAGGAGCGCGGGTTTCATGTCCTTCTCTAAGATGGGCTACGGGGTGGCGTGTCCGGGCATATTCAGGGCCTACTATGAGGTGGACTACGAGTGGAATGTGAAGTTCGTTAGTTCATATTTTCCCTCGAAGGAGGACTCCACGAAGTTCAACGACCCACATGTGATAATAGAGGAATTCGAGAAAAAGGCCAGCTCGAAGCGATTAACCCATAAAGGAGAGCACTCAATTCTGGTGCTATCAAAGGACGAGGAGGGATGGCCGTTAAATACCCACTACAGGCTTAAGGCCTTGTATGAGGGTGACGCTCTGAGGTGGGTCTCCTTTAACACTACCCATTCCCTTAACTACGACCCGAGAAACAGCTCCGTTCTAGTGGACTACGTCGACACCTACGAGACCTACGAACTCGAGGGGACCCGCTGCTGGCAGGTTCTTATAGGCTGGTTGAAGCCCCTCTTGAAGTGGTACCTACGCAGCCAGCTCGGGGAGATACCCTACCCCAAGCCCTGGGAAGGGGAACCCTGGTGACGTTTTCACTTTTTGCAAACTTTTGCCAATAGTGTGCGAAATTTGCATAGGAAACGTATTTAAAGTAGTCTGGCCATATTCTCTCGCACACAACGGAGGGTAGTACCATGAAGCGGCTGATGGCGCTTTTCCTGATAGGTTTTGTGGTGCTGGCAAGCGGCTGCATAGGGGATCAAGCAGGCCTCACCGAGGAGAAGGTCCTCGAGGCCATCCAGAACATAGAAACCGCCAGCTACGAAGAAAGCTTTTCTATGGGCATGCACTTCACCGACCCGAACACCAACAAGACGATAAACATCACGATGTCCGGCCATGTCGTGGGGGTCTTCAACAAGACCGCCGGACTGGAGAAAGGCAACATGAGCGTTAGCATGCACCTGATGGGGATGGACGTCAACATGGACTGGCCCTACTTCGCCAACAACACCAGCGTCTACTTCAACGTTGATGGCAAGTGGTACCTCGTTCCTCCCGACGACGATCTCTACTCCCAGGCTAAAGGCTCCCTCAACGTGGACTACATCAGGAACCTCCTCAACGAGAAGAACGTCACCCTAGAAAAGCTCCCGGGCGGCTACGCCTTCAGGGTGAACGTCACCTTCTGGGAGTTCGTGAACGCCACCAACCAGACCGGTTACCTCAACGAGCTCTGGAGCATCAACGGCGAGAGGGCTGTAAACGTCACCACGAAATCGGGCTGGGTGGAGGTTCACCTCCGTAAGGACGGAACGCCGACCTTCATCGAGACGTACATGGATCTCGTCCTGACGATAAACGTCTTCGATGACGAGAAGGTGGAGGCCTACTTAACCGTTCACGACACGTTTAGCCTCTCCAACATCAACGAACCCGTTGAAATCAGGGCGCCCCAGGGGCTCGAGAACGCTGGGGACTTCGAGGAAATATTCGGGTGAGGGGGCTAAGCCCCCCTCGTCGCCACTATTTTTATCCCCGCCCACTCGGCCACAACGTCGCCGATTTTCACCGGGGCTTTGAGCCTCAGCTTTGCGAGGAACTTCATCAGTTCCGGTATCTTCTCCTTCGGCACCGGCTCGGCGGTCTTGACGCTCACCGTTGGCAGGGCACCCCCCTTGACCGGGACGACGCTCATGACGACCCTCTTGGGGTTGGTGATCTCCTGGATCGCCCACTCCTTGCCTCTAGGACAGGTGTGACCGGTAACTCCAATTACCCTGCCGTCCTCCACCTTCACCTCAACTGCACAGCCGAGGGGACAGACGATGCAGGTGAAGCGATAGGTTGTCATGCCCCAACCACCTCCACGGTGAGCTTCTCCCCTGCCCTCTTGATTTCCTCGGCCTTCAGTTTTATCCTGAGCATCTCGGCCGGCTTGACGACCGGGAGCTTTATCTTCTTGCCTATCTCCGGAACCCTGAGCTCAACGTCCTCCATCGGCCTTGCAACGCGGAGGTAGAGGTAGACGTCGCGGCCGTCGCTGAGGTAGTGCGGGACAACCAGACGGACGTTCTCGCCTTTCTCCACCTTAATCCACTTCCTGCTCTCGATTCCGCCGTTGTCGATGAACTCCCTGGCTCCTTCGGCGGCAAGTTCACCCTGTTCCGCGACGTAATCCACGAGATCGTTGATGAGGAGGGCGTTTCCGGCAGCGAATATCCCCGGAACGCTCGTCTCGAGGCGGTCGTTCACCACCGGACCACCGGTTGAGTGGTCTATCTCAACTCCTATCCTCTTCAGGGGCTTAGCCGCTGGAATGAGGCCCGCCGAAATCACCAGAGTGTCGGCCTCAATCCAGAACTCGCTCCCTGGGATTTCCCTGAGGTTCTCGTCCACCTTTACGACCTTTACCCTCTCGACCCTTCCCCTTCCGCGCACTTCGACGACCTTGTGGCCCAGGTAGAGCGGAATGTTGAAGTCCCTGAGGATCATGACGTTCCTCGCTAATCCGCCCGGGTAGGGCATGAGTTCCACCACTGCCTTCACCTTCGCCCCCTCGAGGGCAAAGCGGCGCGCCATGATGAGGCCAACGTCACCGGAGCCGACTATGACGATCTCCTTTCCGGGCAGGATTCCATAGATGTCCATGAGCGTCTGGGCCTCTCCCGCTGTGTAGATGCCGGAAACACGATCCCCAACGATTCCAATCTCGAAGGCGTGCCTCTCTCTTGCGCCTGCCGCATAAATTATGGCCTTCGTCCAGACCTGGAAGGCACCGCTCGGGGAGGTGAAGACCACGACCTTCTCGAGGTCGGAGTAGTTCCTGATTTCGAGCACACGGGCGGCCGTCCTGTACTCAACGCCCAGCTCAACCAGCCTCTCCGCTAGCCTCGCCGCGAACTCCGGGCCGGTGAGCTCCTCCCTGAAGTAGTGTATCCCGAAGCCTGGGTGGATGCACTGCGGCAGTATTCCGCCGAGGTAGTCGTTCTCGTCGAGGAGGAGAACGCTCAAACCGAGCTCCTTGGCCCTGGCGGCCGCGGCCATCCCTGCCGGCCCCCCGCCGATGACGACAACGTCGTAGTTGAGCACCGGAATCTGTGGCATCGGCTCCATCATGCCTCATCCCCCCTGAGGAGGGCCTTGACGTCCCCAATACCAATCTCGCTCCCCTTACCCTTCAGCGTCACCTTCCAGGGCTCGACGCCGTATTCTTTGGCCAAAAGCTGAACTATCCTCGGCCTGCAGAAGCTCCCCTGGCAGGTTCCGGTCGTTGCCTTCGTTCTGAACTTGACGGAATCAACGCTCGGCGTTTTAACTCCTATGAACTTCATTCTCTCTATGGCCTCGAGTACGTCCCCCTCGCTCACGTTGTTGCAGCGGCAGACTATCTTCCCGTAGGCGGGGTTTCTCTTCACCATCTCGTTGACCTGCTCGGGCCTGAGCATGAAGAAGTGGGTTATCTCCTTCCTGTAGGGGTTCCACTTACCCTTCTCGACCAGCTTTATCCCGAGGTCGCGCTGGATTATCTCCGCAACCTCATACGCTATCGCGGGGGCACTCGTGAGTCCCGGAGAGCGTATTCCCGCGACGTTTATGAAGCCCTGAACCTCTTCCTCGGCTTTAATTATGAAGTCCCCTCCGGTTGGCTCAGGTCTCAGCCCGGCGAAGGTCCTTATTACCTTGCTCCTCGGTGGGAGCTGGGGCCAGAGCTTTTTGGCGCCTTCCCAGACCTGCTCAAGCCCTTCTTTGGTCGTGGCGAAGTCCTCCTTCTCTTCGGGCGGCAGATCCTGGGCGTTTGGTCCTATCATCAAGTGCCCAGAAATCTCGGTGGTCACTACAATCCCCTTGCTTATCGGCGTCGGCGTCGGGAAGAGAACCCTTCTCGGTCCGGGAACGCCCTCGTCGAAGAGCCAGTACTCACCTTTCCGCGGGTGTATCTCGAAGTAGTCTATCCCGGCCATCCGCGCTATCTCGTCGGCGTGGAGGCCGGCGGCGTTTATGACTATATCGGCCTCGATGAAACCGTTGCTGGTCTCAACCCCCCTGACCTCGCCGTTCTCGACCTTTATGCCCCTGACCTCGGTTTCGAGGTGCGTCTTAACGCCGTTGGCAACGGCGTTCTCAACGAGCGCTATCACAGCCGGAATCGGGCCTATCTGACCGACTATCGGGACCCAGAGGGCACCTATTGCTTCTCTCGTGAGGTTCGGCTCGAGGTGGAAGAGCTCGTTCCTGTCAACTATCCTCATCTCGGGGACGCCGTTTTTCCTTCCGCGCTCCAAAAGCCTCTCAAGCTCGTCGAAGTCCTCATCCTTGGTTGCAACTATCAGGGCCCCGTTCCAGACGTGTGGAATCTCCAGTTCTTTGACCCACTGGTGCCAGAGCCGGTTGCCCCTTATGCAGAGCTTTGCCCTCATCGGGTACTTCTCAGGGTCGTCGTCGTAGCCCCCGTGAATCAAAGCGGTGTTGGCCTTGCTCACGCCCCAGCCCACATCGGGGGCCTTCTCGATGAGGTGAACCTCCAGGTTCCCATATCTGCTCAGGACGCGCGCTATGCTAGCGCCGCTTATTCCGGCGCCTATGATCGCCACCTTGGTCTTCATGTTCCTCCCTCCGATTTAAGCTTAGAAACGTTCTTCTCCATTTTAAAGCTTTCTCTAACCTTTAGTTCGGCTGGAGGGAAACGAGAGAACGGTTCTGGGCATAAAAAGGGAGGACATTAGTGGGCGTTAAATGGATGTACAGGGCTGGGCTTTAAAAAGTTGGGGTCAGTGGCCAACGACCTTCGCCCAGCCCATCGCCCTCTTCACAGCCTCCTTCCAGCCGCGGTAGAGCCTCTCCCTCGTTTCCTCATCCATGGTCGGCTCAAAGACCTTTTCCGCCCTCCAGAGGCTCTTTATCTCGTCGAGGCTCTCCCAGTAGTCGACAGCCAGTCCGGCAAGATAGGCCGCTCCAAGGGCCGTAGTTTCCTTCACCACCGGCCTGACGACGCGCCTGTTGAGTATGTCCGCCTGGAATTGCATCAGGAAGTCGTTCGCCGTTGCTCCCCCATCGACGCGGAGCTCCTTTATGCCGACGAGCTTCTCCATCTCCTCTATGACATCGCGCGTGAGGTAGGCTATCGCCTCCAGCGTTGCCCTCGCGAGGTGTTCTCTGCCGGTTCCGCGCGTTATGCCGATTATCAGCCCGCGGGCGAACTGGTCCCAGTAAGGAGCACCGAGGCCAACGAAGGCCGGAACGAAGTAAACCCCCTCGTTACTCTCCAGCTTAGTCGCGAGCTCCTCAGTTTCGGCGGCATGCTTGATTATCTTTATCCCGTCGCGGAGCCACTGGACCGCCGCCCCCGTTACGAATATGCTCCCCTCGAGGGCGTAGGTGACCCTTCCGTCCAGCCCCCAGGCTATCGTCGTGAGCAGGTTGTTTGAATAGCGGACGGTCTTGCCTGTGTTTGCCAGGATGAAGCTCCCGGTTCCATAGGTTGTCTTTACCATTCCGGCCTCGAATGCCGCCTGACCGAATAAAGCGGCCTGCTGGTCGCCGGCGTCACCGCTGACCGGTATCTCGGCACCCAATAGTTCTCTCTTCGTGTAGCCGTAAACCTCGCTCGACTCCCTGACCTCGGGCAGGATGCCCCTGGGAATCCCAAATATCTCAAGGAGCTCATCGTCCCAGTCGAGTTTCTTGATGTTGAAGAGCATTGTCCTTGAAGCGTTTGAGTAGTCCGTAACGTGTTCTCCTGTTAGGCGGTAGATGAGGAAGGTATCCACCGTCCCGAAGAGAACCTCTCCTTTTTCGGCCTTCTCCCTTAAGCCAGGAACGTTGTCGAGGAGCCACTTGAGCTTTGAGGCCGAGAAGTAGGCATCCGGCACGAGGCCGGTTTTTTGTCTTATTAGATCCCCGTACTCCCGCTTTATCTCCTCGACCATCTCCGCCGTTCTCCTGCACTGCCAGACTATCGCGTTGTAAAGCGGTCTTCCGCTTTTGTCCCAGACTATCGTCGTCTCGCGCTGGTTGGTGACTCCGATAGCGGCTATCCTGTTCGGCTCGATTTTAGCGCGCTCTATGGCCGTCTTTATTGCCCTGAACTGTGCCTCCCAGATTTCCTCGGGGTTATGCTCTACCCAGCCGGGCCGTGGATAGTGCTGGGGGAACTCGTACTGGCCGATTCCGAGGATGTTGCTTTCCCTGTCGAAGACTATAGCCCTCGCCGAGGTGGTTCCCTCATCTAGGGAAAGGATGAACTCGTCCATCGTCGCCCACCAAAGGGAAGGAAAGTTCAAAGGGGTATATTAGGGTTCGGTTCACCGGAGTCCCAGCTTTTTAAGGTGTCCCATCATCCTTTCGACGTCGTTAGCTATGACGACCTCGAAGAGTCCCTTGAGCTTCGCGAGGTTGTCGTTGAGGTAGAAGAGCTCGTCGTTTTCCGTCCAGAGAACCACGTTTAGGCCGAGGGAACGGGCCCATTGCACAGCTTGGAGGGTCTTTTCGAGGCCCAGAACTGGTATTGCCTCCATGGGGATGTTTATCGACCACAGGTTGAGCTCCTCCTTCAGCCTCGGGATGAGTGGAACGACCTCCTCCCTGTCTATCAGGAGCCCCATGGTTGTTTCCCCATCGTGCTTCCGGTACTCGCGGAGGGCGTCGATCTCGAAGGACGAGATCATAACCCTCTCCGGGCTGTTCTCTGCGACGATTCTAGCCACTTCCTTTGCCGCATCGACGTCTTTGAGCTCGATGTTTATCAGAGCATCCTCGGGGATGGCATCAAAGACCTCCTCAAGCGTTGGGATCCTCTCCCCCAGCCCTATGTCTGCCCGCTTTAACTCCTCCAGCGTCATGTCCTTCTGCCTTCCGCTCATGTTGCTCGTCCTGTCTATAGTCTCGTCGTGCATTATCACGGCCCTTCCATCCCTGCTTAACCAGACGTCGAGCTCGATTCCATCCGCACCGGCTTCAACGGCCTTTTTGAAGGCCATAAGGCTGTTTTCGGGGTATTTTGAAGAGTAGCCCCTGTGGCCCAAAACGAGCACTCTATCTGATTCCCAGCCTGCCATTGGTATCGCCCCGGAAGAATACGTCCCTCCCGTAAAAACTTTTCTTCACCCTGGCCGGGTCGTCCGAGATGAGGGCATCTACTAGGTGAACCAGCCTGGGAACCCAGAGTAGCTCGTCCATCCTGTAGTTCCAGAGGTAAATCCTGAGCCCGCGCCGCCTGATGGCCCGGAGGAAGATCGTGAAGGGCCTGTACCCAATGTAGGAGACAACGTCTATCGGGACGTGAACCGAGTAGATGTTTCTCAACCGGGGTATCCAGAAAACCGAGCCGTAGCCGACTATGGAAAACCCAACCCTGCAGTCTGGGCATTCTTGGAGGAGAACCCTGATGACCCGGAGATCTTCCGAGGAGAAAACCGTCCTGTCTAAGCTTTCATTACGCTCGGTTATCCTGAGGAGCGGATCCACGGCTTGGGGTTCCTTGACGTCCGCGTTGAAGATCGCGCCCCTAAACTCTCTGAAAACCCTCTCCACGGTGGGGATCAGCTTCCCCATCGGGTGAAGCCTTCTCAGCTCACGGAGGCTGAGCTCCCTGACGAGATGGAGGGAGCCGTCGGTTTTGAAGCCCGGGTCGTGGTGGGCCACGAGCCTTCCGTCGCCCGTCACCCTGACGTCAAACTCCACACCGTCGGCGTACATTAGGGCCCTGCGAAAGGCCGGGAGCGTGTTTTCTAGGGGCCCTCTAAAGCCCCTGTGACCCAGGATGAAAGTGCCTTCACTGTCCACATCTGTTCCGGTTTTCATCGTCCAGAAATGGGCTGGCAACCCTTAAAAGTTTCCGCTTCTTAAATTCAGGTATCCTTTGATTCGTATAATGAAATCGGGGGTGAAAGGGGTGGAGTTCAAATACTCCAGGATATTCCTGCTGGGCTTCGGTTTCTTCGGTATAAGCATAATATGGGCCCTCTACAACGCCTACATCCCGATATTCCTCCAGGACACGTTCGGGATGGGCAAGACCGTTACGGGATTCATCATGACCATCGACAACCTCTTCGCGGTCCTGCTGCTCCCGTTCCTCGGGGCTTTGAGCGACATGACTCGGACTAGGATCGGGAGAAGAAAGCCCTACATCCTCCTCGGTGCACCATCCGCGGCACTTATGTTCGCCCTCATCCCGATAGCGAGGGAGCACGGTAACCTAGCGCTCTTCATGGGGACGATAATCCTGATGAACTTCTTCATGGCGCTCTTCCGCTCCCCCGTTGTGGCCTTCATGCCCGACATCACGCCGAGCGAGAAGAGGAGCCAGGCCAACGGGATAATCAACTTCATGGGTGGTCTTGGGGCTTTACTCGCTTACTTCGGCGGCAAGGTGCTGTACGACATCAACTACGCCTATCCTTTCTACTTCGGCGCCGCAATAATGCTCCTGGCCAACCTCTTCGTGGTCTTCTTCGTTCCCGAGCCCGAAGAGTACCGCGTTCCCGGGAAGAAGGTGAGCCTGAGAAAGCTCCTGGCCGAAACATCGCACAAGAGCTTCGGCGAGCTCAAGGAGAACCTCAGGGACGTCTTCGCAAGCCACGAGAGAAGCCTGCTCGCCATACTCCTCGCCATATTCCTCTGGTTCGTGGCCTTCAACTCCCTCGAGACCTTCTTCACAAGCTACTTCAAGTACCACCTCTTCGGCATCCCCGTCGGTGCCCCCGAGACCGAGCTGACGAGGAGGATAGAGAGCACAGGGGCTTTCATGCTGGGGGCGGTTTCCCTCAGCTTCATGATCTCGGCCATTCCAGCGGGCTTCCTCGGGGCTAGGATCGGGAGGAGGAAGACCATAACCATCGGCCTGATCATCGTCGCCCTCATGGTTCTGACCGCGTACCTGCTAGGGCAGACCCACAGGCCCCAGAGTCCGTCCCTCTCCGACCCGGTTGTCATGGAGTTCATGGTCCTGTTCTTCGTTGCCGGGATAGGGTGGGCCATGGTTAACGTCAACTCCCTCCCCATGGTCGTCGACATGACGACCGAGGAGAAGCTCGGCGGCTACACCGGCCTCTACTACTTCTTCAGCCAGGCCGCCAACCTCGTTGCCCCGCCACTCGCGGGGGTCTTCCTTGACCTCATGGGCTACTGGACTCTGCTCCCGTTTGCGACGGTGTTCTTCATCCTGGCGGCGGTAACGGTTCAGTTCGTCAGGAGGGGCGACGTTGTCAGGACGAGGGGGGACGCGCTCGACTACGTTCCGGACATGGACTGACCCTTTCCTTTCTTTAACCGTCCGTGCCGAAAACGTGAAAACAGCTTTTTGACAAATTCATGGCAATGGAGGTGAAGCGTATGGAGCGAAGGGGGTTCAGTTGGGGGGTCGTGCTCGGTCTCGCTTTGCTCGGCTTCAGCAGGAGCGTCGGCTGGGCGCTGAACAAAGGTCTGTCCTTCCCCCTGCTTTCGAGTTACACCGGTTCCGCATTCGTTAAGGGAACCATACTGGCCATCGAGGGTCTCATCGGTCTGTTTATTCCCGTCCTCTTCGGCTATTACAGCGATACCCTCCGCTCAAGGCACGGCAGGAGGAGGCCTTTCATAATGGCCGGCGGCCTCATGGCAGGAACAGCCGCGCTGCTCGTCTACACTTCCTACGCGATGAACGTCCCCCTCTGGGGCTTCGCATTAGCTCTGGCCTTCTTCTACTTCGCCATGCACACCTACACGGCCCAATACCGCGCTTTGATGCCCGACACCATTGAGAGCGGCGAGAGGGGTAAGGCCAGCGGGGTTATCACGCTCTTCGAGTGGGCTGGAAACCTCTTCCTCTTTGGCCTAGCAGGTTTCCTCATAGCCAAAGCCGTCGCGGAAACCGGTGAGAGCGAGGGCATAAAGGCACTTGCCCAGACGCCCTACCTCAAGATACCCTTCATCGTAACTGCCCTCTTCCTCATTGGCGCCGCTCTTTTCGTCTACTTCATCGTCAGGGAGCCAGAGGCGCCCGAGATAGAGGAGAACGAGAGCCTAACGGGCTACCTAAAGAGCATAGTTGAGAACCGTGACTTCCTCAAGTTCTACACCGCTCAAACCCTCTGGTGGATGAGCTTCGAGTTCATAGCGATATTCCTCTACGGGATCCTGGCGTATATCCTCTACGGATCGGCCAACGAGGAGAACGTAAAGGCGGTTACTTCGCTTGGCCTGTTCCTCATGGCCCTCTTCAACGTCACCGTCCTCCTCGGTGCCGTTCCTGGGGGGATCATATACGACCGCATAGGGAGGAGGCTGAGCATAATCCTCGGCGGGGTAATCTTCGCGATCCCCCAGATCTGGGGCTGGTTCATAAGCACCAAGGCGGAGATAACAATAGCCTTGGGCATAGCGGGAATCGGCTGGGGCATCCTCATGGCGGCCTCGTACCCGGTCATCGGAGATCTGCTCACCAAGTTCGAGAGGGAAGCCTTCACCGGCCGCTACTACGGCTTCTTCGAGGCCACTCGTTCCCTCCCAGTGCTGCTGGCTGGCATTATCGGCGGGGCTATCGTTGACCTCGCCGGGGAGAACTACCGCGTGCTCTTCCCGATAGGGGCTTTCTTGGTCCTTCTCGCGATGCCCATGATATGGCTCATGAAGAACCTCGATGAGACGTCCGGCGATGGCTCTGAGGTTAAAAACGATCTATGAACGGGAGGTGTGAGTATGACTTGGCTCTTTGTTTTAATCTTGGTTTTCTCTCTGGTTTCCTTCTCGGCCTTCGTAGCCTACAAGATGGTAAAGCCGCCGCGCTTCGTGGGCAAGTGGACACCCAAGGATCTCGGCTTTGACTACGAGGACGTGACCATCGAAACCAGGGACGGCTTGAAGCTGAGCGCCTGGTGGATCCCGAACGGGAGCGATAAAACGGTCATCCCCCTCCACGGCTACACGAGGAGCAGGTGGGACGAGGTCTACATAAGGCAAACCATCGAGTTCTTGCTTAGGGAGGGTTACAACGTCCTTGCCTTCGACTTCAGGGCACATGGAAAGAGCGAGGGGAAGTACACGACGGTGGGTGAGAAGGAGCTGATGGACGTCCTCTCGGCGGTGGACTGGCTCGAGAGGAACCATCCGGAGAAGGCCGGAAAGATATGTCTGGTGGGCTTTTCAATGGGTGCGGTGGTGACGATAAGGGCCCTGGCCGAGGACGAAAGGGTTGCCTGCGGCGTCGCCGATTCGCCGCCGATATACCTCGACAGGACGGGGGCGCGCGGCTTGAGGTACTTCGCGGGCCTTCCGGAGGGACTCTACCATCTCGTCAAGCCCTTCACGAAGCTCTTCAGCGGTGCCAGGGAACTGAACATGCTTGAGTACGCGGGCAGAGTCAGGAAGCCCCTGTTGCTTATCGCTGGGAAGAGGGATCCCCTGGTGGCGGTTGAGGAGGTCGAGGAGTTCCACGAGGAGAACAGGAAGATCAACCCGGAAGTCGAGCTCTGGGTCACCGATGCCCCTCACGTCAGAACACTCAAACTCCACCCTGAGGAGTGGAGGAAAAAAGTCGGAGAATTCCTTAGGAGGCACCTCTGACCCTTTCTCTCTTTAAGTTAGCCTTTTGATGGTCGAGCTCTATAAGTTAAAAAACGTTTGGCCTCGGCTAACCCTCTTCTCCTCACCGCTCAGCGTGGCTAACGCTCGTCATCGGCCCCTCTGAGTTGGGCGAACCTTTTAAAAAGCAACCGCCAAGGGGAGGAGGGGGATGAAGAGCGTTTACCGGTCTGATCGCTACCGGATGAAGAGACTGGCACTGGCCGACCCCAATAAAAGGGAGAAAAAAGATCATAGGTCGATCTCGCCCTTCTCCTTGAGCTCGCGGTACATGCGCCAGGTTATCACGGGCCTCTTGGCGGCGAGAACGTCGTCGACCCTCTTGACGGCGGTGTTGTGCGGAGCGCTCTTGACGATTTCCGGGTTGCTGTAGGCTTCGTCGCTTATCCTCTTGAGGGCCTCGACGTAGGCGTCGAGCTCTTCCTTGCTCACCGTCTCGGTCGGCTCTATCATGAGAGCCTCGTGGACTATCAGCGGGAAGTAGATCGTCGGGGCGTGCAATCCGAAGTCGAGGAGCCTCTTCGCAACGTCGAGGGCCTTGACCCCGGTTTCCTTTTTCATGGGCTCCGCCGAGAAGACCACCTCGTGCTTCCTGAGCTCCTTGTGCGGCAGCTCGTAGCCCTTGGTTCCCTTCAGCTTCTGGGTGAGGTAGTTTGCATTGAGCACCGCTACCTCGCTGGCCTCCCTGAGGCCCTCCCTGCCCATTATCTTGAGGTAGGTTAGGGCCCTCACCATGACCGCGAAGTTGCCGTAGAGCTCCTTTACCTTTCCTATGCTCTTCGGCACGTCGTAGTCGAGATAGTAGCGGTCGTTTTCTTCGTCGTAGCCCACGAGCGGAACCGGCAGGTAGTCCTTGAGGAAGTCCTTCACACCAACGGGCCCGCTTCCGGGGCCGCCGCCTCCGTGCGGCGTCGAGAAGGTCTTGTGGAGGTTGAGGTGGACGACATCAAAGCCCATATCGCCGGGCCTGACCTTCCCAAGGACAGCGTTGAGGTTAGCGCCGTCGTAGTAGAGCAGTCCACCGGCCCTGTGGACTATCTTCGCTATCTCCAGTATCTCGTCCTCGAAGATGCCGAGGGTGTTGGGGTTCGTGAGCATCAAACCCGCGGTTCTATCGCTTACGGCGTTCTCAAGGGCCTCAAGGTCAACGGTTCCGTTCTCGTTGGAGGGTATCTCGACGACCCTGAATCCCGCCATGGCTGCACTGGCCGGGTTCGTTCCGTGCGCTGAATCTGGAACGAGCATTTCCGTCCTCTGCGTGTCCCCGCGGTCGAGGTGGTAGGCGCGGATCACCATGACTCCCGTGAACTCGCCGTTCGCTCCGGCAGCGGGTTGGAGGGTAAAGCGGTCCATTCCGGTTATCTCCTTCAGCCACTGCTCCAGCTCCCACATTATCCTGAGCGCACCCTGAACGGTTCTCTCGTCCTGGTATGGGTGGATGTAAGCCACTCCCGGATGGGAAGCAATCTCCTCGTTTATCTTGGGGTTGTACTTCATGGTGCACGAGCCGAGTGGGTATATCCCGGAGTCAACGCCGTAGTTCATCTCGCTTAGCCTCGTGTAGTGCTTGACCACCTCAGGCTCGCTCAGCTCCGGGAGGTTGAGCGGGCTCTTCCTTCTGAGCTTCTCAGGGATTTCAACCTCAACGTCCTCAATCGGTTTGGGGAGGGTGTAACCAATCCTTCCGGGGCGTGAGAGCTCAAAGATAGTGGGTTCGTCCCATTTCGCTTGGCGGAACATATCATTCACCTCCGGGTTTCACAACATCAACCAGACCAACATCAAAATCTCCGTTGAGTGTAACGATCTTTCTTATCCCAAACTTCAAAGCCGTCGCGAGGATTAGGGCGTCGTTTGGAAGAAGCTTCTTCCCCTCAATGATTTTGTTGGCGATTTCCACTGTCTCATCATCAACCTCTAGTATTCTGAGACCCTGTTCAAGGCCCTTTTCGACGAAATTAATGTAAAACGCCCGGTAATACTCCAGCAGGCTTTCATCCCGTTTTAACTCCCTCTTCACGTCGTACGAGGAGTATCTACCCTTCTTCTCTATGTATTTGGTCACTATAAGCTGATATGCAACCTCACTGAAGACTATCGGGTTTATCACCAGCCGATACTCCGCCTTGAGTTCGGTTAGTGCTTTTTTGACGGCCTCGTTGCCCCTGAGGAGCTCCACTATCACGTTGCTGTCAACGAGCACTCGCTCTCTCAAGGAGGTACTCATGGTAGGCCTCCTCCAGCTCTTTTAGGGTTACCTTGGACTTCACAATTCCAAAGCTCGCCTCTATGAAGTCCTCCTCAATCTCAATCCTGACCCTCTGGCCGTCCTTCAGCTTCAGGGGTCTCAGAGGCTTTATAACACCGCCCTCGTAGACGGCCTCAACGGGCATCAGGCCACCTCCTTGAGGACCTCAATCAGCTTATCAATCCACTCCTTCCTCGTCGTCTCCGTTGCCGCGAAGAGCGCTGCCTCTCCAAGCTCCGGGAAGTGCTTTCCGAGGTAGTAACCGCCGTGTATGCCCCTCTCCAGGAGCCTCTCGTGGATAACGCCGTAGGGCACCTCGAACTTAACGGGAACGTCCTTGAAGTTGACTCCCTCGAAGGCCACCTCGCCGACCTCGCCGAGGCGCTTCTTCAGGTAGGCGGTGTTTTTCAGGATGGTTTCGCCGAGCTCCTTCAAGCCTTTGGGCCCGAGGCTGGCGAGGTGTATCGCAGCGGCCACCGCCACAAGCGCCTCGTTTGAGCAGATGTTCGAGGTGGCCTTTGCCCTTCTGATGTGCTGCTCCCTCGTCTGGAGGGTCATCACGAAGGCCCTCTTCCCGTCTTCCGTTTTCGTCATTCCGATTATCCTGCCGGGCATCTGCCTTACCAGCTTCCTATCGTTCCTCACAGCGAAGATTCCGGCCCTCGGGCCGCCGAAGTTCATCGGGTTCCCGAAGTAGGCCGCCTCGCCGACTACTACGTCCGCTCCAAGCTCGCCCGGAGCCTCGACGATTCCCAGTATGGTCGGGTCAACTCCAACGACGAAGAGCGCTCCAGCCTCGTGGGCTACCTCTCCTATCTCCGTGATGTTCTCCTCCAGGAGGCCGAAGAAGTTGGGCATCTCGATGTAAACTCCTGCGGCGCCTTCAACGGCCTCTTTGAGCTTCTCAATGTCGAGCTGGCCCCTCTCGTCCCAAGGAACCTCGACTATCTCGAGGCCCGGGCCGGCGGTGTAGGTTTCCAAAACTTTCTTCTTCTCGGGGCTCAGGTGCTTGGGGACGACGAATTTCCTCCTCTTCGTCACGCGGGCGCTCATGAGGGCCGCTTCTGCCATTGCCGTTCCCCAGTCGTACATCGAGGAGTTAACTATTGGCAGTCCAACGAGTTCAGCGATGAGGCTCTGGTACTCGAATAGGGCCTGGAGCATGCCCTGGCTTACCTCCGGCTGGTAGGGGGTGTAAGCTGTGAGAAACTCGCTCCTCTCGATGAGGTACTTCACGTGGGCCGGAACGTAGTGGAAGTACGTCCCGGCGCCGAGGAAGCTCGGCATCTCGAGAACCGTCTTGTTATTGCTCAGAACTTCGTTGAGCTCGGTGAAGACCTCGTACTCGCTCTTTCCGTCGGGAAGGTTGAACTCCTTGACCATCCCCTTGGGGACGTCGGAGAAGAGATCCTCAATCGATGTGAACCCGATTTCCTTAATCATCTCGTCCTTGTGGGCCGAGTTGGGTATGTAGTGTTTGCCCATACCTATCACCTTCTGAGCTTTAAGATGCTCGTTGAAATTTGGGCGGGGGGAATATATGCTTTGTGCTCTGGCTCCAATCCTCCTCTGAGGTGGTCGTTGATGACCGGTGATTGGCACCCAACGGGCGGAAAGCTTAAATCGTCAGGGCTTTAGTTCGGGAGGGTTCTGAAGGACAGCCATCAAAAATGCCGGTGAGGGGTATGATCATAGCCTTCGACTTCGACGGAACTTTAGCGGACACTTACTCGTGCATCGAGGAGGCCTTTAGAAGAACCTTGGAGAGGCGCTATCGCTGGCTCCCGGGAAAGGTCTTCTGGGCGAAGTTGCTCACCAAGATAGAACTCCAGTTCGAGAGGCCCGCATTCGGGAAGCACAAGAAGAAGTCAAAGCCGCCGTTCTTCCTCAGAACGAAGTTCTTTGAAACATGGTTCGAGGAGAGGGCAAAGTTAACCAAGCCGATAGACGACTCCCCGGAACTGCTGAGGAAGCTCAAGGAAGCCGGCCATACCGTCATCTCGTTCTCGGCGGAGGACTTCATCGACGGCATGAAGGTCAGAAGGCTGAAGGAGATGGGGATCTACGACCTCTTCGACGACGTGATAGTCTTTGGCAGAGAGCTGACGATAGACGAGGCTTTCAGGCTCGTCCGCGAGAAATACGGGGATGATACCTTCGTCTGGGTGGACGACAAGCCCTGGCGCTTCATCGGCCACGGGGATGAGAACACGGAATACGTCTGGTACTACTTCCCGTTTACCGCTAAGTTTGTGGAGAAGAACAAGGAAAGACTGGCCTTAATCCCACACCTCCACGTCATCCATGACCTGTGGAGCATCTTCGACGTCATCGAGAGGATTAGGCAGGAGCGCTCATCCTGAATCGGCGTTCGTGTACTCTATCGTGTCCTCGATGAACTCGTCGTAGGTTTCCTTGTCCGTCTCTTCGAGCTCAAGGGTGAATTCATTGCCGAGTGACCATCTAACCGCCACGTAGCCCTTCTTTCCCTCGATCAAAACCAGTCCGAAGGGCAGATCGCCGGCCCAGTGGTGTTTGGTGAACTCAACGTCGAAGCCCCTCCTCTTGAGCTCCTCCAGGATGACCTCGTGGGTCTTGTGGGGCCCGTACGGACTCCTGGCCTTCCCGATGTAATACATTCTTACCCACCACTGGGTAATTGTGGGCAGAGCTTAAAATCTTTTCGGTTCCCCTAACATTTTTTAAAGGGCAACGTTTTAATGCCGAGACGGGTAGATGGTTCGATGAAGCGGAAGGGAATCCAGCACCTCCTGCTCCTGCCTTCACTGGCCTTTCTCCTGCTGTTCTTCTACTACCCGATATTCCTGATTCTAAAGGACGGCCTGTCTCCAAAGGCCTTGGGCGAGGTTCTGGGGGATTCTTACTACAGGAAGGTCATCCTCTTCACCTTCGAGCAGGCGATCGCCTCAACCCTCCTCACCCTGGCCCTCGGTCTTCCCGGGGCCTACCTATTCGCCAAGTACGACTTTCCAGGAAAGCGCTTTCTGAAGGCTCTGCTCACGGTTCCCTTCGTCATGCCGAGCATAATGGTGGCAATGGGCTTCATAGTCCTCTTCGGAAGGAACGGGGTTGTTACCAACTTGATCGGCAGGGATCCCGGGATAATCTACTCCTGGAGGGGCATAATCCTGGCCCACGCCTTCTACAACTTCCCAGTCGTCGTCAGAATGGTGTCTTCTCTGTGGCAGCGCATAAACCCCCACTACGAGGAAGCGGCCATGAGCCTCGGAGCCAAAGGCTTTACTCTCTTCAGAAAGGTTACCCTGCCCATGCTCTACCCGGGAATACTGGCATCGGCCATGCTAACGTTCATCTTCTCCTTCCTCAGCTTCTCGATACCCCTGATAATAGGAGGCTACAAGTACGCCACCCTGGAGGTGGCCATCTTCACAGAGATCATGACCCTCCTGGACTTCAGGAGGGGTTCTGCCCTGGCTGTAATCCAGCTGGCCCTGAGCTTTACCTTCATGTACGCCTACCTCAAGAGTCTAGAGCTCTACTCCCGGGCCGAGGAGCAGAGGGTCTTCAGAAGGGCCGAGAGGTTAACCTTTGGGGAGCTTCTCGGCTTTAGGGGCCTTCTAATCCTCCTCTATTCCGCCGTGGTTACGCTCTTCATAGTTGCCCCGCTCCTGGCGGTCGTCTACGAGTCCTTCACCTACGGGGGCAAGCCAACGCTCCTCTGGTACAGGCGCCTCTTTCAGTCGGAGTACAACCCCCTCTTTGCCTCCGACAGCCTGCACGCGATAGGCTACACCTTTCTCTTCGGCTTCTCAACGGTTTTCTTAAGCTTGCTCATAGCCCTCCCTATAGCCTACGCCCTGAGGAGGTGGAGCTTCCCAGGGAAGAGGCTCTTTGATACCGCAGTGATGCTCCCCCTAGGTTCTTCGGCGATAATCATAGGCCTCGGCTACATAAAGGCATTTCACAAGGAGCCACTCCTCCTGCTCGGGAGTCCGTACCTCATAGTCTTCGCCCACACGGTGATAGCTTACCCCTTCGTCCTCAGGGCCCTGCTGGCTTCCCTGGGCAAGATAAAGCGGAACCTCCGCGAGGCTGCCCTGACCCTGGGTGCCAGGGACCTAACGGCTTTTCTGAAGGTGGAGTTACCCCTGGCCTTCGGCGGGCTTCTCGTTGGGGCCATATTCGCCTTCGCCATGAGCGTCGCTGAACTCGGGGCGACCTACATGATCTACCGGCCGGAGTACACCACAGTTACGATAGCCATCTACAAGTACCTAGGAACCAGACAGTTCGGCCCTGCCTCGGCCATGGGAGTTGTGTTAATCCTCGTGAGTCTCGCGGGTTTCCTGATAATCGAGAGAACCGGTGAGGAAGTATGGTAGGGGTAAGGCTCGAGGGCATAAAGCTCGTCAGGGAAGGGTTTACCCTTAGCATCCAGGAACTCGAGGTCAGGGATGGTGAGCTTCTCACCCTCCTAGGACCCAGCGGCTGCGGAAAGACCACGACGCTGAGGATAATAGCGGGCCTGGAAAAGGCCGAAGGGAGAGTGTTCTTTGGCGGGAAGGAAGTTACCGAAAGGGAGCCCTACGAGAGGAACATCGGAATCGTCTTTCAGGACTACGCGCTCTTCCCGCACATGACTGTTTTTGACAACGTGGCCTTTGGGCTAAAGCTGAGGAAGCTGTCAAAGACTGAAATCGAGCGTAGGGTGAAAGAGGTCCTCGAGCTTGTGGGCTTGGAAGGAATGGAAAAACGCTACCCCGAGCAGCTCAGTGGCGGCCAGCAGCAGCGAGTGGCCTTGGCCAGGGCCCTCGTCATAGAACCCCTCGTCCTCCTCCTCGACGAACCGCTCAGCAACTTGGATGCCAAGATAAGGGAGAGGCTCAGGAGGGAGATAAGGAGGATCCAGAGGGAAACCGGAACCACGACCATCTACGTCACCCACGACCAGGAGGAGGCCATGGCCATAAGCGACAGGATAGCGGTCATGAACGCCGGCAGAATCCTCCAGGTTGGTGAACCGCTGGAGCTCTACTATCGTCCAAGGAGCGAGTTCGTGGCCAGGTTTCTCGGGAAGGCCAACCTCCTCGAGCTCGAGGGCAAGAATGGAAGGGCCTGCCTCGATAGGCTTTGCTTTGAAGTTGGCAGGAACGGGCCCGTTAAGGTGTTCTTCAGGCCGGAGAGCGTTGTCATAACTGAAGGAAACGAGGCCGAGGTTCTGGAATACGAGATCCTTCCCGGAAGGGTGAGGATGATCCTTGAGGTCGGAGGGAAAGAGATAACGGCCGAGACGCCCATACCCGAGCTGCCCTTCGACCCGAGGGAAATCCCAAAAAAAGTGGGGGTAAAGGTTAGAGCTTACTCAACCCTTCCTTGAGGCCTTTATCTCTTCTGGACTCTTGCCCTGAACCATGAGCTGGACCCACTCCCTAATCCAGCGGTCGAAGTTCTCCCTGACGTACTCTGGGTCGAGGCTGACCGGTTTGATCTCATCGAGCGGAACGGCGTACTTGTAGACGTCCGGGAGCTTAACGTTTGGATTGACGGGGTACATCCACTGGTTGGTGGGCACTTCGCTCTGGAAGTCCTCTGTCAGGAGCCACTCTATGAACTTTTGGGCGAGGGCTTTCTTCTTGGTGCCCTTGATTATGCCCGCTCCCTCAACCTGGAGGTAGTTGCCCTCCCTGAAGGCCACGGCCTTGACGTTCGTGTTGTTGTCGTAGTAAACCGTGGCCGCCGGTGAAGTTGAGTAGCTAAGGACCAGCGGGTAGCCCTCCTTCATGAACTTTCCGTACCACGCGTCGCTCCAGCCCTCGGTTATGACAACGCCGTTCTCCTTGAGCTTCTCCCAGTAGTCGAGGTAGCCGTCGTCGCCGTAAACTGCTATCGTCCAGAGGAGAAAAGCCGCGCCGGGTGAGCTTGTCCTCGGGTCCTCGATGACGAGTTTGTCCTTCCACTCCGGCTTGGTCAGATCTTCGAGGCTCTTCGGCGGCTGGCTCACCTTGTCGAGCCTGTAGTTTATGGCCATGTATCCGTAGTCGTAGGGGATGAGGTGGTAGGTGGGATCGAGCTTCTCGATGAGCCACTTGGGGACGAGGTCTATGTTCTTCGGTTTGTACGGCTCAAGGATCCCCGCCTTTATGGCCTTTGCCGCCAGGCTGTTGTCTATTCCTATGACCACGTCCGCCTGGGGGTTGTCCTTTTCCAGTATCAGCCTGTTTAAAAGCTGCCCGGCGTCGCCAACTGTGATGAGCTTGACCTTGACTCCGTACTTCTTCTCGAACTTTGGAAACGCTGCCTTGGCAACGTATTCGAAGCTCTCGTAGGAGTACACCACCAGGGTTTCGGGCTTGTGGCTAGTGGTGGTCTTTTCGCCCGTTGAGCTTGTGGTGCTCTGCGCTGTTCCACTGGTCCCGGTGTTGGTTGTTTTTTCGCCCTCTGACCCTATGCACCCGAGGGAAAACACGACGAGCAACACCAGCATGATTCCGATGGCCTTTGAGTTCATGCTCCCACCCCTAAAACTCGGTTTTTGTCGGTCATAACCGGCTCCTTGAAGGGATTAATAAACTTTGCTGGGCAGGGATGAGTATCCTGGTTATAATCTGGTAGAGGGCGTTATCTAGCCCAGTATTGTCCTGATTGCAATTGGCTCTTGTTCGCGAAAATATCCACACGTTGTAGTTTCCTGTCGAAATTTGAGCGGAAATTGTGATGAGTGTCCGAAAGGATTTTAAAGATGTCCGTCATAGGGATCTAGTGTCCTGTCTTGTCCCCAGCTATCTCTTTGTTTCCCTGGGGAACCCAAATAAGGGGGTGAATGGAATTGGAGCAGAGGGATCAATGGGCAACTAAACTCGGTTTGATCTTGGCCATGGCAGGTAACGCCATTGGTCTCGGCAACTTCTGGCGCTTCCCGTACCAGCTTGCCAGTAACGGTGGCGGAGCCTTCATGATACCGTACTTCATAGCATTGTTCTTCCTTGGTATTCCAGTGATGTGGATTGAGTGGACCATTGGTCGCTACGGTGGCAAGTATGGCCACGGTACCCTCGGTCCGATGTTTTACCTCATGTCAAGGGACAGGCTGAAACCTCGCGGGGCACTGTGGATGGGTGTTATAGGCGGACTCCTGGGCTTCTCGGTAGCTTCCCTGCTTAGCTCCTACTACTACCAGATCATCGGCTGGTCAGCGGCTTACACATGGTACAGCCTAACTGGGGCTTACTTTGGGAAGGACACCTACCAGTTCTTCGTTGGCTATATAAGTAATACCGGCGCAGTGTTGTTCTTCTGGGGTCTGACGATGGTCATCCTAGGTATAGCAGTGTCTCAGGGTGTCAGCAAGGGAATAGAGAGATGGGTCAAGGTTATGATGCCGACCCTCTACGTGTTTGCCATCATACTTGTTATCAGGGCTCTAACCCTTGGATCTCCAGTCAAGCCAGAGTGGAGTGCAATACGTGGTCTTGAGTACATCTGGAAGCCGAACTTCCAGGCACTTAGCAAGAACTTCTTCAAGATAAGCCTCGCAGCGGCTGGTCAGATATTCTTCACGCTCTCACTGGGTATGGGCATCATTCACAACTATGCTAGCTACCTTGGTCCGGAAGACGACGTCGCACTCTCTGGCCTTGCCACAGTTTCACTCAACGAGTTCGCGGAGGTAATCCTCGGTGGTTCCCTCGCCATCCCTATAGCATTTGCCTACCTCGGTCCAGAGAAGGCTATTAAGAGCGGCGTTGGACTTGCGTACATGTCGTTGCCCAACGTCTTTATGAACATGCCCGCTGGACAGATATTCGGCGCCTTCTGGTTCCTGCTCCTGTGGTTTGCAGGATTCACTTCAGCAATAGCTACTTACAACTACCTCGTAGCGATGCTCGAGGAGGACATACACATAGAGAGGAAGAAGGGAACGTGGCTAGTGTTTGTCTGGCTCTTCATCCTTGGACTTCCAATAGCTCTTGATAAGACTCTCCTAGTGCTAACGGACATGGATATGTGGGTTGGTAGCTACTTCCTAGTGATACTTGGATTCTTCGACGTCATAGTTGGGCTCTGGATCTTTGGCATCGACAGGTTCTGGGAGGAGCTCCACAAGGGTGCTTATATCAAAGTGCCGGGATGGTTCAAACCAATAATGATCTACATTGCACCACTCTACATGCTTATACTCCTGGGAGGCAACACATGGGATTACATAAAGGGCGGTGTCATAACACTGACCCCAGGGTATCTAAAATACCTTGTCAAAGAACAGGCCCTTGTTTCAACTACTGTTCAGTATGCAAAGCACGCCGTTACGATCTCCAGGGCAATGATACTAGTAGTCATAATCATCGGAGCCATTGAAGCATACATGGCCATCAAGAAGAAGTACGGTGAAGAACTAGAGAGAAACGAGGTCATCATAAGGGTCTGAGGTGATGGAAATGGACGCAGGAGCCCTAGCATTCCTCACCTTTGCGTGGGGCACCATCTTCATAATGATGTACTGGAGCATTACAAAGCTCCTGAAAGCCGAGAAGGAAGGAAAGGCTTAAAGTCCTTCTTTTTCTTTTACATTTGGGAGGTGCTGTTATGAAGAGCTCTGAGATTTTAAGGGATGTAGCTGGGACCATTGATGAAATTAAAAAAAGACTGGACTCTCTGAGGAGCCTCTCTGATAACAACAAGAAAAAAGCCTTAATCCTGTTGGAGGAGACAAAGAAAAACTTCCTGTATGTTGCAGATAACGTGGTTTACGATAACGAGGATCTTGCAAACTTCTTTCTCAAGAGAGCTGTGAAGCTCAAGAACAGTACAACTGACAAGTTTATAGAGAAAGCAGGCCAGAAGGAATACATGAATCAAATCAAAACCCTGAACCGCTATTCTAAAGTTGCACCCTATGACTTCTCCGGGAAAGTTAAGGACCTTCAAAAGGCATACCGGGCTTTTCTGTTTGGGATGATACCGTTCTACCTCATATCTGGTATATTCGGCCCCGTCTATGCCATAACTGCCCTTATACTGGTTATCCCAACCCTGCTCTCAATACTAAGCCTGAGGAAAAGAGGTAGCTTGGGTCTAATGCTTGCATTCTCCGTGATGCCCATACCAATGGTTATGGGTGCCTTTTCAATTAGGTATTCCATTTACGCTTTTGGAAATCCCGATGAGTTGGCAAGGATAGCCGAGGCGTTCCACCGGGGGACATTATTCGCTCAGGGGATAGTTGCTTTAATTGGGATTCTGGGTGCAGCTAGCTTAATACTCCTGAGTTACGCTAGCTACATGCTCTACAAACACCGCCACGCCTTCCTCTGAGAAATTCAAAAAATTCGGCGCCCTCAGTAGAGGGCCTCCTCTCCCCTTTCTCCCGTTCTTATCCTGACCGCATCATAAACAGGCAGGACAAAGATCTTTCCGTCCCCGGGAATGCCTCGCCTAGCGTTTCTGACTATTATGTCGAGAACGTGCTCAAGGTCGCTGTCCTTCACAACGATCTCCACCTTCACCTTTGGCAGGAGATCGTAGGGCGGAACGCCGCCCTGAACTCCCCTCCCCTGAACCGAGGAAACCGTCAGGGGCACGAAGCCCGCACTTTTGAGGGCCTTCTTCACGTTCTCAAAATCCTCCGGCCGTAGAATAGCCTCTACCTTCTTCATGGTACCACCGGAATAAATAGGGCAAAGTTCCGAAAAGGGTTTCGGAGAAATCACCTGACCTGCTCGATGAACTTCCGGATCCTCTTCGCGGAGATCCCGGTTTTCTTGGCCAGCTCCTCCGGATCCGCTTTCCTCAGATCGTCAACGCTTTCAACGCCCGCTTTTCTGAGCTTTGCCAGCGTTTTCGGCCCGATGCCCTTTATTGAGAGGAGGTCTCCCGTGCTGCTCTCCCTTCTTTGCTCGGCCTTTTTTGAGGGCCGCTTTCTAGAGACCTTCTTTTTCTTTTTCGATGACTTAACGGCCCTCCTCTTCTCCCTTTTCGACTTCACAGCCTCGGCTATGGCCGTCGAGTACGCCCTCTCCTCAACAGGCTTCTCGGCTTTTACCCTCTCAGGTGGAACCTCCGGCGGCTCGACGTACTCCTCAAGCTCCGGCGGATTATCACTTACGTAATGCTCAACCACCACCGGCCTGAAGGCGTTGTCGCGCTCCTCGAGCCCTTCGAGAAGCTTTATATCAAACTCACCGGTCTTAACGTACCTCACAAGCTCGTTCGCCAGCCTGTGGAAGTCCCTGCTGTGGATCAAAACCCTCCTCTTCCCGTACTCCTTTGCCTGGCCCGTCGTTATCAGGAACTGCCAGTCGCTGGCTTCGAGAATCAGCAGTTCCCTCGCCAGCTGCTCGATGGCCCGGTTCGTCAGTTCGTCCCTCCCATAAAAGCGGCTCGCTATGGCCACCATCCTGTCCTCGGCCCTGTAAACGTGCTCCCAGGTCCACTCCGTCTCTTCGTTCCACCAGGTCGAGTGGTCGGCGTTTGCCCCCCACGAGCCCTCGGGGAGCTCTATCTTGTGCCTCTCGTTGGAGTAGTTCTCAAGGAACCTTGAGAGCGTTGTGGTCTTTATGCCCCTAAGCGACATCAGCTCCAGGACCCTTCCGAGCCACTTAACACCTTCAAACCACCAGTGGCCGAAGAGCTCGGTGTCGTAGGGCGAGACGATTATGCCTTTCTCACCTGTCTTCTCCTCGTGCTCCTCCAGAAGCTTCTCGACCAGAGAAACGAAGTGCCTTGCGTGCTCCTCAACGCGCTCCATAGCCTTGTCCGGATCGTAGAAGTCCTTCTCGCCGATGTCGACGTCCTTGCTAGTTATCCTCCAGTACTGGCCCCCGCTCTCTGGAGCTTTTTTGTGGAACTCCCTGTACCAGAAGTCGCCCGGATAACCGAGATGAGCGCTCCAGACCTGGTGGCCCGTCTCGCGGTTCCTCGCGAAGACGGCAACGTTTGAGCCTTTTATCCAGTAGGGCCTCAGCGTTGTTTTCTCCGTTTCCGCCAGGAGAACCTCCCCGTAGACCTTGCTCGCCGGCCCCTCGTCTATGAGCTTGCTCTCCACGAAGAAGTACTCTATGCCGAACTCCTCAAGGAACTTCTCGATACCCTTCCGCTTTACCTTCCTCCCGCCCGGCAGCTCCCATTCGCCAGCGGGCCTGTAGGCACACTCAGGCAGCCATATCCCCCTCGGCCTCCTCCCGAAGTGCTTCTCGTAGGTTGCTATACCGTTCGCTATCTGGGCCCTTATCGCCTCGTCCCGTCCGAGAAGAGGCAGGTAGCCGTGCGTCGCCGCGGAGGTTATTATCTCGATGTAGCCGTTCTCCTGGAACTCGCGGAACTTCCCGAGGATGTCGCCGTTTAGGGCCCTCCAGTAGTCGTAGACCCTTCTGAAGTGGTCCAAGCTGGCCTTCACGGCCTTCTCGTCGTACTTCCCCGACAGGAGGTCTTTCTCCGTAGCCTCTATCTTCCTCCTTATGTAGCGCTCGAACTCCCCTTTGATGTACTCGTCCGCCAGCTGCTCGGCCAGAACCGGCGTTATGTTGATCACGAGGTTGAACCTCACCCCGCTCTCCCTCAGCCTCTCGAACTCCATGAGGAGGGGCAGGTAGGTTTCGCTGATGGCCTCGTATACCCACTCCTCCCCGAAGGGCCATTTCCCGTGCTTCCTGACGTAGGGCAGGTGGGTGTGAAGGACGAATGTGAAGTAGCCCCTCACGTGTATCACCGCTGGTGTTTATAGGCTTCCGGTATTTAACGTTAGTGTGACCAGCCATGGCGTCCTGCTAGAATGCATACATCCAGGCGTTGCCCACCGAAAGTTATTTAGTTCGAAGGGCGAATTCGAGGGGTGGTGGTAACGGTGATCCCCGAGGAGACAAAGAGCGGTATGCTTTCAGGGGCGGTCGGCGTGATCCTTTTGGGGGCGATAATAGCGGTTCTTTCAGGCTCGGTCGGAAACCTGACGAAGCTGGGCTGGATAATCTACGACATAGGCATCGCGGGCCTTTCGTGGATCTTCCTCGATCAGGCCTTCGACGAGTCCAACTCCGACAACCTAAGGATAGCTTTTGCGATCTCGGCGGCCCTGCTGGTGACCTTTGGCTTTAAGCTGTTAGCGGGCCTCTGAGGCCTTCAACCACTTTATCTTTGCTCCCCCATTCTTTTCAAGCCATTCCAGGAGCTCTTGGGCGAAGGTGAACTTCTTCCTCTTGCTCTCCCACACCGGCGAGTGCCTCCTCAGGGAAGGCTTGCTCCACTTCCCGACAACGTCGCCGAAGTCAAAGCCCACCAGGATTATCTCCCCCGCGCCGAGGGCTTCCGCTAGAAAGGCCGCCCTGTCCCCGTCGGTGAACCCCCCGAAGTTGTACACGATGTCGAGCGGCTCCGTCTGACAGGTGCCAAGGATTCTGGAAAAGAGGGGTACGTAAACTGTCAGTTTGTCGATGTTGTCCCCGTGGGCGTGGACGACCATGAACGCTCCCCTGTCGTTGGCGAGCTTGAGGTCGGGAATCCTGCCGTCGAGGTCGGTGACGATTACCTCCGGGACCAGACCCGCATCGAGGAGCGCCGAGGTAGCGCCGTCGGCCGCTATCAGCGTTCCATCGGAGAAGTCGAACTGCTTTAGGGTATCTTCCAGGCTAGGGCCGGCGCCGAAGACGTAAACCTTTCTCCCGACGACCGCGGCTAGCTCCTCCCTCAGGATGTAGTCGTCGCCCTCCAGGAGGAGTGCGCGGAGGACTTGGGCAGCTCTCCTGTCCTCCTCTACCGAGTAGCCCATCTCACGGACTATGCGGAGGTAGAACGGCTTCCACTGCTCCCATATCATTTTTCTCCCCTCAGCTTCCTGTCGATTTTGGTCATCTCCTCCCACTGCCTGCCCGGCCAGTAGATTTGACCGCAGTTCTGGCAGATATAGAACTCCTCGTACTTCTCGTAAACTGTGGGGGGAACCCTATCCTTGACCTCTTCCTTTGAGGCGCGCATTATCAGGCCGTTGCACTTGGGGCAGCGGGCGTTCGCCGGAAACAGCTCCCTGAACTCGACGCCCATGCGTTTAAGTTCCTCAACTTGACTCTCAAGCGAATTAGACGAGAGGAAGAAAACTTTGGCGCCGAGCTTTCCGGCCCGCTCTGCCAAACCAGAGTCCCTCGTCAGGATTATCCTGTTCTCCCTAAGGGCAACGTGGACTATCTTCTCGTCGTCCTCTATCCCATAGAGCGTGTCGTAGCCGTAGAGGCGAAGCCATCTGGCCAAACGGCCGAGCATCATGTCGGCGATGAACTTCATGTTTGAACCTCGGCGGCAACCCTTATAAGGGAAGCTATTTTACAGTCATAAAACGGTGGTGCTCATGCTCGTCTACTTCATCGGCACGGGCGGCAGCGAGGGGATTCCAGCCCATCTGTGCACCTGTTCGACCTGCAGCGAAGCTAGAAAGTTCGGCTTCGCGCAGAGGAGGCCGTCAACGCTCGCCGTAATCACCGAAAACAAAAGAGCCGTCCTCTTCGATGTCGGAACGGACATAAGGGACTTCCTCAACGTCCCGCTGGAGGCCATCTTCCTCACCCACTGGCACCACGACCACATATACGGCCTCTACAAGCTCCGCTGGATGGCACTTGAGACACCCCTCTACGCGCCGGAAGGGCACGCCGACGCTCTAATCCTCACGGAGCCCAAGAACCTGAGGCCGAACGTGGTAAAGCCCGGACAGGAGATGAAGATAGACACCCTAAAAATCACCCCCATAAAGCTCAACCATCAGGTCGAGACCCTGGGTTACCTGATCGAGGAAGACGGGAAGAGCGTTGCAATCCTCTACGACACGAAGGGGCTCCCCGAGGAGACGAGGGAGTTTCTAGAAAGGAAAGCTCCGCTGAGGCTGGCGATAGTTGACGCCACCTACCCGCCGGGAACCGACGATCCATATCACAACAACGTTGATGAGGCCGCTGAGATGGGCCTCTCCTTGGCTGAGAGGACTGTTTTAAGCCACATATCGCACAAGAACTTGCCGTTCCTTGAGCTGACCGAGTACGTGAGGAAGAGGTGGGGGAACAGGGTTCTGGTTGCCTACGACGGGATGGTGTTTTACGTCTGAGCAAAGTCTGCCAAATCCCAGACGAGGTAGCCTTCTTCCCTCAGCTCTTCCTTTCCCCTCACGTCCTTCGCCACGAGGCCGTAGCTTTTCTCCCAGCCCTTCAGGCCGACAAGTTCAGCCTTCCTCTCCAAGCCCTTTAGAACTCCCCTCGCTTCCCTCTCGTTTAGGTCTTTCCACTTGACTTCAACGAAGAGGGCTTTCTTCTCCCGCTCGTTCAAAGCCACCAAATCAATCTCCTCGTTCTTGTGCCACCAGCGGCCGATTTTTGTGAAGCGAAACGGAAGTTTTCCTGCCCTGTTGAGCTCGACTAGAAACTGTCTGGTTATACCCTCAAAGGCGAAGCCGACGTAGCGGTTGAAGTTCCGCCTGAAGTTCTCCAGCGGGACGTCAGGAAGTTCGAGCTCTATCTCCTCCTTGAACGGATGGACGAATGAGTAATAAAAGGCGAAGTAGTTGTCGGCTATGGCGTACCTCGAGTTCCGCCTCTTTGACCTATCGCGCTCTTTGAGGGTTACGGGGGTTTCCCTCCTCACAATTCCCAGCTCGATGAGAACTCCTAGATAGCGGGGGAGCTTTGAACCGTCTATTCCCGTTGCGTTCCTCAGGTCGTTGAACGATCTGTGACCATAGTTTATAGCCTCGAGGATTGTGTTGTAGACGCTCAGGTCTCGAAGCTCGTATCTCAGCAGGAACTCCGCCTCACTGTACAGGAATCCCCTCCCAAAGAACTCCCTTCTCACGTTTTCTTCAACGCTCACGGACGGATTGAATCTCAGGAGGTACTCCGGGACGCCGCCCAGTATGGAGTACGCCTCCACGAGCTCTTCCGTTGAGTAGGAAGGGAAAAATTCTCCAATGTGAAAGAACTTCAGTGGTTCGATCTTAAGTGCCAGGGATCTTCTCCCGTAAATCGGGCTCCCGTATTGTGTCAGCTCCTCCATCATTGAAACGCTTGAGCCGCAGAGCACTATGGGGGTTTTGGCATGGAAATCTAGGTACTCCTGAAGAATTCCAAGGATTCGAGGGTAGTTGCGGACGAGTACTTGGAACTCATCGAGGATGAGCACAGTTCCTGGGGGTAACACCTCCAGGAATTCCCCAAAGGAGGAAAGGGGTTTTCTAATGAAGTCTTCATTTCCGGTAAGGCGAAAGAGCTTGATACTCAGGGCCTTCAGGGTCTCGCTGACTTCCTCCTCCTTGCAGAGATGGTAGACGTGCGGTCTGTCCTTGACGGCCTCTACCAACAGCCGTGTCTTTCCAACCCTCCTCCTACCGTAGACTACTATGAGCGAGTTTCTCTCAAACGCCTCCCTTAGTCTTGAAAGCTCATCCTTCCTGTTCACGAACTTTTGCATTATCATGAGTATATATTCATCATCATGTTATTTAAACCTTTCCGATTCTCTCGGGATAGTCCGAGTAGATGGCCAGTACAACGATGGAGGTCGTTTCCGTGTTGGTATCGCCAACCGGGGTGATTTCTCCGTTCTCAACCTGATAGCCCGTGATTATTCCGCCGTTCTCTGCTTGGAGGGAAGAGATCACGTTAAGACAGCGTGAATAGACCTCCCCGCCTTCAGCAGGGGTTCCCAGCGCGCGGTGGAGGTATATGAACAGGGCGCACTTGTAGGTCTGATACGTTCCATCGAAGGCCCTATCCCTGAAGCCGTTTCCGTCCCACATCGCGAGAAGCCTGGAATAGAGCTCAAGGGCGCCGCTTTCATTGTCCTTTAAAAGATCGCTCAAAGCCCCGTAAACCAGGAGATCAGCGTAGGACTCCCAGTCGCTCATCCCGCACGAAGTGTTGATGACCTCGTATTTTATCTCGAACGCCGCGTTGAACTTCCGGGAATAAACCCTTCCCAGGTTCTTTGTTTCGGTGCAGTAGAAGTCTTTGATGGGCCTTCCGAGGAGGGGGTCAACCTTTCCGTTCCATCCCCCGGAATAGTTCGCCTCAAGGTTTTCGCGGATCCGTTTTCCCAGCGGCGAACCGAGAGCCATCAGGGCGCGTGATGCCAGGAGGTTGTCGTTGGCAACGTAAATCGTCTCGTTGTCTGGATAGGCTTTAACGGCCGCCCTAAGCATGCCGGCCTCCGGGACGTACTGTGATTCCAGGAAGGAACGGAGGGCCGGCTTGTTAAGGTGGAAACTTGGGGATCCCCAATTAGGGCCGTTGAGAAGAAGGAAGGCCAGTATGATAAGGGTTCCAATCGTCAGTACCGTGGCTGGTCTCAACGCTCCCATCGTTACCAGCTAAGCAAGGCGCCGTAAAGTTTTTTCGTTCAGCGCGTTAAATAAAACGGTGGTGGCATGCGCGTTCTCGAGCTGGCTAAGAGACGGAAGACCGTGAGGCAGTTCCTCCCGGAGAGGCCGCCGAAGGAGGATATTCTAAAGGCGATAAAGGCCGCGAAAGAAGCTCCAAGCGGCATGAACGCCCAGCCCTGGAAGTTCGTGGTAATCGACGACGAGTGGCTGAAGGGTAGAATAAGGGAGCTCTGTGAGGCGGAGGAGGAGAAGTTCTATTCAAAGACGAAGGGCGACCTCATGGCCTGGCTGAACGCCAAGGGGTTCAGGCCGGAGAAGCCCTTCCTGAGCGAGGCGCCCTACCTAATCCTCGTCTTCGGACACACGAAGGCTCCATACTGGCTCCAGTCGACGTGGATAGCCGTCGGCTACCTGCTCCTGGCGCTGGAGGAACTCGGCCTCGGCACGGTGACCTACACGCCACCGAACCCCAAGCCGATCGAGGAGCTGCTGAAGGTTCCCCCGGAGTACAAGCTCCAGACGATACTCCCGGTAGGTTATCCAGCCGATCCAAAGCCGAAATACGAGAGGAGGAAGCTGGAGGAGGTCGTGAGCTTCAACGGCTTCTGAGGAGCTTTTCCAGTTCTTCCAGGACTTCCATCTGCTCGTAGGTCTCCACCGAGCCGGGTCTTACCGAGCGAACTTTTCTCAGTGCCTCTCTGAGCGGAAGCCCCTTCGAGTACATAACCCAGGCGGTAGCGACGGTCCCGCTCCTCCCGAGACCTCCAAGGCAGTGGATTAAGACTTTCTTCCCCTCGCGAATCCTAGTGTCAATCCAACGAAGGATTTCAAGGAGCTGCTCAAGGCTCGGTGCTGTGAAGTCCTCTATCGGGCTGTGGAGGATTTCGACCCCTCTTTTCTCCCACTCGTCGAGCGAGTAGGGTAGCTCGTAGTCCTCGACAAGGACCACAACTGCATCGAAGTCATTCACCACCTCGTCGAGCTCTCTCCCGGTCGGCATCCGCGAGAAGGCGACGTTCTCATCCACGAACCTAGCGGAGGGCCACATCTCCATCCCCCGAATTTTTTGGCTCTGAATACTTTAAGGTTGCTCCCAGACCAGGGTTTTCTCGCCCTCGGAAGAGGCGAGGAGGGTTCCGTTTTCGTCGAAGACCCAGGCGCCGCCCGGCGGATAGCTGTTAACGATGAAAGCCCTAACGCCGAGGAGCCTAACCCGTTCCGCCATCGCCTTAACATCTTCTTCGTTCGGTTTTCCGTATTCCGGCGAGTACTCCATCGGCACGAAGAGATAAGCCGGCCTTTTCCGCCTCACCCACTTCAGGATGCGCTTGTTGTAGAGGTCGCCGCAGATGATTACCGCGACCTTCCCGAACTCAGTTTTGGCCGTTCTCACCGTGTTGCCCGTGCAGAACTTGTACGGTTCCTGAAACTTGCGGTGCTTGAGGAGAACCTCGCCGTTTCTGCCGATTAAAAGCGCGGAGTTGTAAACGCAGTTTTTGTAGGGCTCTAAGAGGCCGAAGACGACGTAAACGCCGTTCTCCTTGGCTAGCCCGCTCACCCGTTCGACAATCTCATCGTAAAGCCCAGCCCCGGAGAAGTCCCACTCCTCGAAGCCGGTGAGGCAGTACTCGGGGAAAAGGAGGAAGTCCGGGTTATATGCCAAAGCCTCCCTAAAGCGCCTCTCGAACTCGGCCCAGTTGGCCTCGAAGTTTCCAACCTCAACGCGCATCGGGATTAAAGCTGTTTTCATTTCGGCACCCCCAGCTCACGGCACCACCCTCACCCTGCCCAAGACGTGCGGGAACGCCATCGAGATGGGCTCGAACCATATCCCCTTCCTATCCTTCCCGATGAGTTCTATTCCCTCGAAGAGGTCCCTGACGTTTCCTGTGATTGTAAAGCTGGTCGAGGCCACCACATCACCACCCCTGACCACGAAGGCCGGGTTCGCAAGAACGGAGAAGTTTCCCGTCTTCGAGTCCACCCCTGTGAGCCCCATTATTCCGGCTATCAGATAGCCGTCTCCGAGCTCCTCCAGCATCTCGTCCAGGGAAGCGTCGCCCTTAAGCGTCAGGTGGTGAGGGGCTTCCAAGAGGGCGGTTTCGTACCTCAGCGCGTTCCCCGTGCTCTCCCTCCCTGCCCTGTGAGCCCAGTAGCTGTTCCACAGGTGGCCGGTAAAAACGCCGTCCTCGATTACGGCGCGCCTTTTGGTCGGAATCCCCTCACCGTCGGCCTTAGCTGGCTTAAGGCTCGTTTCGTCCATCGGATCGTCGTAGAGAGTGAAATCCTCTCCAGCGACCCTCTGGCCCTCTTCCAAGGCTGAAAGTCCCCTCGCCACGAGCGAGCCGGAGGCCTCGCGGACGATGCCTAAGTAGAGCAGCTCGGCGAAGGGGAGGGGTGCGAAGGGCACTCTTGCCTCTTCCGGCCGGGCCTTCTCCACGCTTTCGGCCTTTTTGAGCATCTCAGCGCTTTCAAGCATCAGCCCCTTCACGTCCGGGACCTCCGGAAAAGCCACCCACTCCCTGAGGAACGCCTTCCCCCTGGTGAGGGAGAACGCGAAGTCCACGATTCCGTACTGCCCGGAAACGTCTGCACCTCCCGTGTTCCAGACGCTGGTCTTCCTCCGTATTAGCCCGATTTCCAGCTCCGCCACGTTTACACCGCTTCCCTCGACTAGGGCCACCGCTTCCCGGATTTCCTCAACGTGCTCAAAGAGCGAATCCTCCAGCGAACGCCCCCAGCTTATCCTCGTTCCCTCCGGCAGGTGGTAGTCCTCCCTGGGCGAGAGCCTTGAGAGCTCCAAGGCTAGTTTTTCCGCCCTCTCCCCGGCAGTCTCGCCGATACCCTCGACGAGGGCCGTTCCAATCCTGCCGTCCTTGACAATTCTGGCCACGGTAAAGGCCCTCTCGCCGGATTCTGGCCTCAAAACTCCGCTGGAGTAGGAGAGCTTTTCCTTCGCTTCCCAGAGCGTGTAGAACTCGGTCTCCATGCTCATCCCACCCTTATTCCCCTTTCAAAGAGCATGTGCGGCCCTCCGAGGCTCACAAAAGCGATTTGCCCCTTCCCGCAGTAGGAGTTCTCAAAGCCGAGCTCCTTTCCCACCATCGAGACGCCTCTGAGGGCCTCTATGGCCACCCCGCTCGCTGAGAGGTTGGCGACGGGTTTCGTTATCTCCCCGTTCTCGATGAGGTAAGCTTCCGACGCCGAGACCACGAAGGCCGAGTTGAACTCCGTCTGCCCACCGGAGGAGCGGACGAGGTAGTAGCCTTGCTTTATCCCCTCCACCATCTCCTCCAAGGATGCATCGCCGGGCTCGAAGTAGGTGTTCCTCATCCTGATTAGGGGCAGATGGCGGTAGCTCTCGGCCCTGGCGCGGCCGTTTGGCGCAAACCCCCACTCGAAGGCGCGCTCCCTGTCCACGAGGAGCTCGTTCAGAACCCCATCCTTGAGAATCTCGACCTTCCTGACGGGAACGCCTTCGTCGTCGTAGCGGTCGTTTCCAAAGCCGTCTTCCACAACCCCGTCGCTTAGGCTCAGGAAATCCGGGGCGATTCTTTCTCCGAGTAGGTCCTTGAACGGCGTCCCGGGCGTTAAGTCCGCCTCCGCCAGATGGCCGAGCGCTTCGTGAGCTATTAGGCCCGAGAAAAGCGGGCCCAAAATCACAGGGACTTCACCCTTCACGGGCCCCTCAATCCCCTCCAGGGCGCTCTTCAGCTGCCCCTCGATGCCATTTCTGAGGCGCTCCTTCACGTCTTCGAAGGCCTCAAGACCCCTCTCAACGCTCCCGTAGTGGTCGTAAGCCTGCGCGCTCCTCCCGTTCTCCCTCGCCACACCCGAGAGATTGAACTCGACCGAGGAGACCTCCCACTCTATCTCCGTTCCTTCGCTGGTTATCAGCCTCTTAACCCCGCTTCTCCCTGTGCACCCTGCCGACACGGTCCTGTTTTCGCCGGCGACTTCTCCGTAAATCCCTTCAACGAGCTCCGCTACCTCTTCGGGCGAAACGTCCAAAGGCTTGACCTTCATGTTGCTCTTAACGCGATCCCTGACCGGCTTGACCTCGGCGAGACGACGTTTGAGGAACTCAGCGTTGCCGACTTCAAAGCCCTCTCCAGGGCCCGCTCGAGCCCTTCATCAGACGTCGTGAACGAAAAGCCCCATGAACCGTTGAGGAGAACCCTTACCCCGTAGCCGCGCTCCACCTTAGAGGAGGCACTCAGTTCTCCACTCCTCAGGCTTACGCTCCTTGATAGGACCTCCTCGAAGCGGATTTCGGCGTATTCCGCGCCCCTCGCGAGGGCGAGCCTCAGGGCCTTTTCCTCGTCCACAGCCACCACCTGAATTCCAAATCATGGCTAAACTTTAAAAACGATTCGCCGTTGTAAGAAAGGTGTGCCCGATGCTGCGGAACCTCGGGGAGACCTTCGAGCCGACCTATATGGAGAAGTTATGGATGTACGACCCGAGGACTGAAGCCGGGAAAAGGAGGATGGAAAGGCAGAGAGAACTGCTTGAAAGGTTTCTCCCCATAAAAAGCGGCAGGGCTCTTGATGTCGGCTGCGGTATGGGCATCTCGACCCTTGCCCTCGAAGGGCTGGGTTTTGAGGTCGTCGGGATAGACATACAGGAGGAGCTCGTCGGGAAGGCGGGGGAAATCGCGAGGGAGCTCGGTTATAGGGCGGAGTTCCGGGTTATGGACGCAAGAAAGCTCGACTTCCCGGACGGAAGCTTTGACCTCATCGCGCTCCTTGGAAACCCCCTTCCCCACCTGAGCCCCTACGACTTCGACGAAATCGCCAGGGAAGCCTTCAGGGTGCTTGGGCCCGGTGGGGTTCTCTTCCTTGAGTACGCCGACTGGGTTAGGCTTCTCCATGAGGACTACAAAAGCGTGCTCGTCGAGGAGCCCTTCGTTCAGTTCCACGTCTCCCTCGACACCGTGAGGGGGCAGGTGGAGCGGCTTTTCGTCAACCTCGAAAAGGGCTACTTCTTCAGGGTGAAAATCAACCTCTGGGCGCCGTGGATAGTGGAGTTCATCCTGAGGAAGGCCGGCTTCGATGTCGAGACCCACTACCTCGGGACTTTCAGCGTCGTAACCGTAGGGAGAAAATCTGGGGGAAGATGACATGAGAACCCACTCCTTCGGCGTTGAAACCGTTCCCGCCGCGCTTGCCGGGGACTTGGCTATTGGAAGCGTCCACGACGGCAAGGCCTATAAGATAATGCTCGCGAGGCTCGACGGCGAGGAGATAAAAGAGCTGAGGTTCCTCTCAGGCGAGAGGGATTGGGAAGGGCACAGCATAGCGAAGCTCAAAGACGGCTACCTCATCGGTGGGGCCCTCGAAGGCGTCGCAACACAGGACGGCGGCGAGGGCTGGAAGGCCTACGTCGCGAGGCTGGACGATGGCCTGAACGTAATCTGGGAGAAGAAGTTAAAAATCCCCGGCAACGAGGCCGTTTACTCGATTCTGCCTATCAAAGGCAGGGCATTAATAGCGGGCGAGACCTCGGACGGGGAAGGTAGGGCTTTTTCGTCGGGAAGATTACGCTTGAAGGTGAACCCCACTGGCTCAAAAACCTCGGTCCCTGGGGCGATGCCGTGATTTCGGGCCTGGTGGAGCTCGACGGAGGGCTCTTCCTCGTTGGGAGCCTGAAGGGGGAGAGGTGGAAGGTTAAGGCCTTTGAGTTCACCGAGAACGGGGAGCGGGTAGGGAAAAGGGAGCTTGCCGGTGGAATAGCCCTAACGGCCGCCGAAATAGGTGGAAAAATAGTCCTGGGCGGTTATAAGGGGGGAGACCTCTGGGTGTGGAGCGAAAACTGGGAGGCAACGCTTCCAAACGGCGCAGTGACTTCACTCCTGCCCGCTAATTCCCTCCTCGTTGGGGGCGAGGTCGAGGGGAAAGCGGCGGTGATAAAGGCTAAGGACGGAGAAATCCTCTGGAAGAAGGAAATCTGGGAGCGCGGCTGGGTCGAGGTTTTAGGAGAGGGCGTTGCGCTCGGGGTTAAAGAGGAAGAAGGGAAGACGGTGATGGCCGTTGAGGGGATTCAGGGTGATGCCATGAGGCTTTCATTCTCAAGGGATTTGGGAAAGGAAATCTTCACCACGAGCTTCAGAACCCCTTCGTAATCGGAATCTAATCCTCCCTCCTAACGTCCTTGTCGTAGGTTTTGGCCCAGCCATCAAAGTCCCACTCCAAGGAAGTTACCCATGAAAGGAAATTCACAAATCTTTTTAACCCTTCCGCCTAACTCCTCGCCATGAACCGCCGCCTCTACAACGTTTATACCCTCACCTCCGCACTCAGGATCGCTGGCGATTCCATCGAGAGCGTTGCCCTGCCCTGGAGCCTCCTAAACAACACTGGCTCGCTTGTGAGCATCGGAGGGTTTGCGCTCTTCACACACCTCCCTTGGGTTGTTCTCCCGCCTCTCCTCGGCAGGACGCTCGACAGGACGACCAAGAAAGTCAGACTCGCTTTTCTCGCACTCATTTTCCAGGCAGCCCTTGCCATTCTCATAATCCCGCTCTCCTCTAACGTCTGGGCCTTCTACCTCATCGTTTCTGGTATTTCAGCCCTAGACATCCTCCACCGCTACTACGGCTTCTCGCTGATAGCAAGCATGACCTTTGAGGAGAGCGAGCTTCAGAGGCTGAACGCGACGCTGGCCACGGTTGGAAACGTTGTCTCGCTGGTCGCGTTTCCAGTTGCGGGTTTTCTGGCGTATCGCTTCGGGATTAAAGCGATGCTCCTCGATGCGGTTCTCCTTCTCCTCGGAGCTTTTTCCCTGATTCCGTACTTGAACGTGGAAATGGGGCGGGAAAGAAGGCCGGAGGAAGTGGGAGGAACGCGGATAAAGGTGGATAAGCGGCTCATCCTTGGAGTCCTCGCATCGGTGCTCCTCTTTAACTTCGCCCTCGGCTCGTTCAGGATATTTGTCTTCGCCTCGCTGAGGGCCCTCAATAGGGGTGAAGTCCTCTACGGCGTCCTCCAGTCCCTAACGACGGCTGGAAGCCTCGTAGCGGTGGCTGGACTGACCTATCTTGCCAGCAGGAGAAAAATCGGGCTGAGACGGCCGCTTATAGTTGGAATGCTCCTGCAGAGCCTCGCGTTGCTTCTGGTTGGCTTCCCGCTGATCCCCCTTCTCATATCTGCCGTCATTCTGGTGGGCTTTGGTGGTGAACTCCTCAACGTCTCCTTCGACAGTCTGATGCAGAAGGTTATTCCCCTCGGAAGCCTCGGAACTGCTAGGGGTATCTTTGACGCCCTCGCGACACTCGCTATCCCACTCTCGCAGTTGGCCTTTGCGTGGGGGGTTGAAAACGGTGCTGGGGTCCTGATTTCCGCGGTCACCGCGTCAGTGCTGGCGTTTCTTGGGACTATTTTGCTCCAGGTCTGCTTGAGAACTTCCCTTGGGGAGTAGGCTCCGTTAGATTGTGGGGGTCGGCTATTTTCCAAGGGAAACGGTTGTGTACGGAGTACAACTGGACGATCTTAAAAATCGAGTCCTAACTCTAATCAGGTACTTTGTACATGTTCCACAAAAACTATTTATACCTTGGGCCCCAGTAAAAAGGGGGAGCCCCATGAGGAAGGTACTGGCCTTTATACTGGTCGCCGTTGTCATAGCTTCCGGCTGCCTAAAGGACTCTGGCGGCAATGCAACGCCCACCTCCACGACCCCCTCGGAAACCGGATTTCTGGGGGAGCTGGGAAAGGTCTCTCCCTCTGACCCCCTCTGCGGTATGGATCCAAACGTCAGCGTCTCCCAGTTTACCGGCCCGCTTAGGGAGGACTACTCGACCGCCCCCGCCGAGCCCGGGTTCCCGGTTCCCAAGGGCAGCCTGGCCGGCCAGACCCTGGAGGTTTCGTTGAACGGAGTTTCGTCGAAGGTTTACGTCGGCGTTTTTGCCTATCCTGACTCGTACTCGGCCTCTGAAGCTATGAAAGAGCTCAAAGAAAAGCTCAACTCCCTCGGGAACAGCACCGATGGCCTCAAGTGGAAGGGTAAGAACGCTCTCTACTCGGCTTTTGGCATGTATTTCGAGGGCTTTTACCTCATCGTGGTCTTCCAGGTGCCCTACAACGGGGATGGAGTTAACGAAGCGGAGTACGCCCTGAACAAGGTCATGTTCCACGTGATGAGGATCGGCCCCTCCCCGGGGAAGATGCTCGGACTCTTCATGCGCACGGAGGTAGTGAACAAAACCGGAAGGAGCAGTGTGTTCTCAGGCGACCTGCTCTCGGAGAGCGGCTTCACCCCGGAGGGTGCCGGGATAGAGGTGGCGGTTTACAGGGAAGGATGCGGGCAGGAGGTTTACGGAGAGCTGAAGTCGAAGATCGAGAAGCTGGGCTTCGTCGAAAAGCCCCTTCCTCCGCTGAAGTCGAGGGATCCAGCAGGAAAGGTCGTCGAGAGGGCGTACTTTGAAGGAAACGGGAGCGTTTACATCGAGCTGTACGACGGGCCGGGAATGGACAGGGTAATGCTCCTCTACGGGAACGAGAGCGCCGTGAAGGCAACCGTCCAGAACATGTGGTCGGGTGAGGGGACTTTCGATTGACCTATCTCTTTTTGCGTTCCGTCTTATTCGGATGACCGTCACTTCACTTCAGCCCCGCCGATCTGGGAGGTGTAGAGCCTGTAGAAGTGGCCCTTTCTCCCGAGCAGGGCCTCCGGAGATCCTTCCTCAACGATCCTGCCGCCCTCGACCACGACAACCCTGTCAACGAAGCGGGTTATGCCCAGGCGGTGGGCTATGATTATGCTCGTCCTCCCCTCCATGAGCTTCAGCATCGCGTCCTGTACGAGCCTCTCCGTCTTGGGGTCGACGCTCGAGAGGGCCTCGTCGAGAATAACCACGTCCGGATCCTTAAGCATCGCCCTCGCGAGCGAGATGAGCTGTTTCTCCCCGACGGAGAGCAGTTTTCCGGCCTCCCCGGCCTGGGTTTCGTAACCTTTGGGGAGCCTCATTATGAAGTCGTGGACACCGAGGCTCTTGCAGACCCTCACCACGTCGTCCTCGCTCGCTTTGGGGTTCGCTATGAGGATGTTCTCCATTATCGTCCCCGGGAAGAGGTAGGTCTCCTGCGGGACGTAGCCTATCCTCCTCCGCAGGCTCTTTCTGCTTATCTCCCTGCCGTCGGTCCCGTCGTAGAGGACCGAGCCCCTGGTCGGGTCGTAAAAGCGCATTATCAGGTTCGCGATGGTGGTCTTTCCTGCGCCGGTTCTGCCCACGAGGGCCACCTTTGAGCCCGCCGGAATCGAGAGGTTTATCCCCTTGAGCACGGGTCTGCCCTTCTCGTACTCAAACCATACGTCCCTGAACTTTATCTCGCCCCCCAGCTTTTCCACGGCTTTCCCGCCGTAGTCCTCCACGCTTTCGTCGTCCAGGACCTCGTATATCCTCTCAAGGGCGGCCAGGGCCGACTGCAGGCTGTCGTACATGCTCACAACGTTGTTTATCGGCCCGCGGAAGCGCTGGGCGTACTGGATGAAGGCCACGACGACGCCTATGCTGACCGCTCCCCGCGAGGCCAGATAGCCGCCGTAGGCTATCACCACCACAACCGAGAGCAGGCTCGCTATGTTCATGAGGGGCCAGAAGACCCCCATGTAGAGGGCGACCTTAAGGTAGGCCTTTATCGTCTCCTCCGAGGCCTTTGAGAACTCCCTCTCTACCTGGCCTTCCCTCCCGAAGGCCCTTATCGTCTCTATCCCGGCCACGCTCTCCTCAACAACGCTGGATATCTTCGCTATCTTCCTCCTCGTCTCGCGGTAGGCCTTCCTCATCTTCCCCCCGAAGTAGTAGGCCACCGCCACCATGACCGGGACGCTGGTGAGCGTCACGAGGGTGAGCCTGAGGTCTAGGAGGAGCATCGCGGCCATTATCCCGACGAGGCTCAGCAGGCTCCCGAGCCCGCCCAGCAGGCCGGAAACGAGGACGTCGTTAACTATACTTGTGTCGTTTATTATCCTCGACACCAGGTCGCCTGTTGACTTATCTTTGAAGAAGTCCAGGTTCGAGGCGAGTATCTTCGCGTGGAGCCTGCTCCTGAGGTTTTTGAGAACCTTCTGGCCGAAGACCTCGGTGTAGTAAGTCTGGAGCGTCATGAAGAACCACTGGCCGACGAGGGCGAGGAGGTAGAGGGCCGCGATGAGGCCCAGCTCGCCGTACCTGCCCGGCACTATGTAGCGGTCTATGGCGACGCTCAGGAGGTAGGGGGAGGCCAGGTTGGCCACGGCCGAGCCGACTATGCCGGCCACAACTACGGCGAGGGTCTTCCTCTCGGAGAGGGCCTCCCTCACGAAGCGCGCTATGAGAGAGAGCGACGACTCATTCATCCCCTCCCACCGCCCTGAGCATCTCGCTGAAGGCTCCACCTTTCCCGGCCAGCTCCCCCGGCTTTCCGTCCTCCACTATCCTGCCCTCGGCCATCACGATGACCCTGTCGGCGAGCTTCACGAGCGACGGCCTCTGGGATACTATCACCGCCGTTCTGTCCTTCAGTATCTCCCCCAGGTCCCCCACGAGCCTCTTTTCGGTCTCGGCGTCGAGGTTCGAGACGGGATCGTCGAGGAGGATTACCCTCGGATCGAGGAGCAGGGCCCTGGCCAGCGCTATCCTCTGCCTCTGGCCTCCGGAGAGGGTTACCCCCTTCTCGCCGACGACCGTCTCATAACCATTGGGCAGGGAGGCTATGAAATCGTGTATCTTCGCTATCCTTGCGGCCCTTACTATCTCCTCCATCGTCGCCTCCGGCTTGGCCAGCGCGATGTTCTCCCTTATGCTCCTGTTGAAGATGAAGGGCTCCTGGGGGACGTAGGCTACTGTCCTTCTCAGGCTCTCCGTCTTTATCCTCCGCACGTCAACGCCGTCTATGAGCACCTCCCCCCTCTCGGGCTCGTAGAGCCTCGCTATCAGTTTCAGGACGGTGCTCTTCCCGGAACCGGGCGGGCCGGTTATCAGGACCCTCTCGCCGGGCCTTACCCTGAAGCTCAGCCCCCTGAGCACCGTCTTCCCCGTGTGGTATGTCAGCCACACGTCCCTGAACTCGACCTCGCCCCTCGGGTTTTTGAGCTCGACCGCATTCGGCGGGTCAACGCTCTCTGGAGCGGAGTCGATGACCTCAAAGAGCCTCGAAGCCGCCGCCAGGCTCCTCTGGATGTCGGCTATCGTAAAGCCCAGCGCTCTGAGGGGCCACGTCATGGTGAGCATGTAAGTGAGGAAGGCCGCGAGCTCCCCGACAGTCAGCGTTTTCCCTATGATGGCCCGTCCGCCGAAGTAGAGCATCGCGCTCATAGCCAGCCCGAGGACGAGGAAGGAGGCGTTGCCGTAGACGGCTATGATCCTTGTGGCCCTGACGTTCAGCGAGTAGAGCTCCTCGTTCTCCCTCTCGAACTTCTCCTGCGTTTCTTCCTCGACGGAGAGGGCCTTTATCGTCTTCACCCCCGCTATCGTCCCGGTGGCGGTCGAGGCTATGACCCCGGTCTGGTGCCTTATCCTGTCGTAGATGGGCCTGACCTTCATAGCGTAGGCCGTGTTCAGGGCCACGACGACCGCTATCGTCGCCACTGCCACGGCGGTAAGGGCGGCGTTCATCCTCACCATGTAGTAGAGCGAGACCACTATCAGGAAGACCGAGTAGACGAACATCCTCAGCCGGAACGAGAGGAACCTCGTTATCCTCTCGGTGTCGTTGGTTATCCTGCTTATGAGCTGGCCCGAAAAGGTCCTGTCGAAGAACTCCATCCTCTGCCTCTGTATGGCCCTGAAGGCGTCCATCCTGAGGCGGTAAAGGGCGTACTGGGCCGATTTGATCAGCAGGTACCTCCCCGTGAAGCTGAAGAGACCGTTGAGAACTCCCACCAGGAGTACGAGGGCAGCGTAGCGAATGGCAACCCCGTAGTTCCCGGTCGAGATTCCCCCATCGATGGCCTCCCTTATGAGGACAGGAACAACCCCACTGGTGTAGGCCATCAGGATCATTAACGCCATGCCCAGGGAGAAGTGGAGGGCGTGTCCCCTGAGGTACTCCAGCAGTCTGGCCATGTCCTTCAGTGAGTCCCCCATAATAGAGATGTCTGGTTTCGCTCTTATAAATATTTGTCGGTTAAGATGTCCATCTGAGAGGAAAAGCCTAAAACCTCCGGCGGTTATGGTAAGTTGGTGATGGCATGAACCCAGTAATCCGCGAGGCCAGACCTGAGGATAAACCCTTCATCGAGGAGATAGCGCGCCTGACCTGGGGCGGCGAGGACTACCTGGCTAGGGTATTCGACGAATGGGTAAAAGACGGGAACTTCTACGTCCTAGAGGTTGATGGTAAGGTAATTGGAACGGCGAAGCTCACCCTTTTGCCAGGAAAAGTAGGCTGGCTGGAGGGACTTCGCGTCCACCCCGACTACCGCGGGAGGGGCTACGGAAGGCTTTTGCACAACTTCATGCTCCAGCTCGGTGAGAAGCTCACCCAAGAGGGCAAAATTGAGGCCCTTGAGTTCGCCACCTACTTTCTCAACCGCGAGAGCATCTCGCTGGCGGAAAGGACTGGCTTTCGCGTTAAAGCAAAATTCTTCGTTTTCGGTGCAAGAACAGAGGACTTTGAGCCGGAGGAACCCGAGAGGGTAGAGCCAACCCTCGAAGACCTGATCCTCGGCCTAATTCCAGTCGGCTGGCGCTTCGTGAGGAGGAGCGAGGAAGCTTTGGAGTGGATACAGAGGAACGCCAAAGTTTACGACTTCAACGGCTTCCACTTTCTGGTTTCAAAGGAGGGAGCTACCTTCACGCCCCTTGACGTCGGCCTGGCTACTCTTAGGGCAATGCTGCCGGCCATGGCGTGGGTGGCCGAGAAGAAGGGAAAGGAAAGTTTTGACGTCATGCTCACCAGCGGCGTTAAGTCACTCCTGATTGGCCTGAAGAGGCTAGGCCTCCACCTCTGGGACGAGACCGAGGAACCGAACGTGCTGGTGTTCAGGAAGAGACTGTCTTAGAGGGAGATGCCAATTATAAAATCACTCGAGACCGAATTTGAAAGGCGCGCATCCCTTGAGATAGCGAGGGGTTTACCCAAGTGGTTCAACGAGTCCGGCCTTAAAGCCATGGAACGCGACCTTAAAAGTGAAACAACGTTCGTTGCAATTGAGAGAGACCGAGTTCTCGGCTTCATAACCGTCAAACCCATCAATGAGAAGGCCCTTGAAATCCTTTGGATGGCCGTCAGAAGAGAGCTGAGGGGAAGTGGCATCGAGAGTGAGCTGTTGGGGTTTGTGGAGGAATGGGCAAAGGAGAGAAGCTTCGAAGTCCTTGTCGTAAAAACGTCGGGCAACCTTTCATACAAACCATACGACGAGACAAGAAAGTTCTACGAGAGGAGGGGCTTCGTCAGAGTTGCCCTGATAGACCCCTACCCAGAGTGGGGCGAGGAGGCGCTGATTTACGCCAAGTGCCTCAAAAGGTAAAGAAGCAGAGGATATTCAATTCCACTCAATTTCCTCGGCCATCTTCCTCAGCTTCTTGATGTCCTCCGGAGTCAGGTTCCGGAGTCCTTTTCTCTCCACCATTAACTCCTCGAGTGTTCTGGAAATGTTGGCAATGCGATCTTTGTTTTTAAGCAGGATTGGCCTCGGCCCGTTTATGGAATCGAACGCCGCCTTGTGGAAGAGGGTCTCCAGAGTACTCCCGAAGACATGGAGGTCGTAGTGTTTGGAATCTTTGGTGAGGATGTAGAGGTCAAGCTCCGTCGTCTCGAGGACGTATGCACACCCTTCAAACAGCCTTGAATAAGCCAGGAGCGTCTCATCGGAGGCGTTTTCGTCGAGGAGGTTAGATATAACTCCGGACTGCTCAAGGCAGATTGCCGCGTGGTTGGCGGTTCCCTCGAGATAGCCGAGTGCCCTGTCCCGGGATTTTCCCGCTTCATACCATTCCCACGTCGCAAAGGCAGAATAAACGAGAAGAGCCACCAGCAGCGCGGCCAGGATCTTATCTTTCTTCATTGTAATCCCCAAAACAAAGAGCGTCTAAATCTTTTTAAACGTTCTGCTTAAAGCCGTTTAAGCCGAAGGTGAAAACATGCGCTGGAGTGAGATTCCGCGAGATGCCAAAGCCTACATGCTCTACCATACGCTCATCGCTCCGAGCCTGATAGTCTGGATACTCTTCCCGCTCTACCTCATGGAGACCGGCTACTCCATCCTCGAGGTGGGGGCGTTCTTCACGGCTGTAAACCTCGCCTCCATTCCGCTGACTTACCTCCTCGGCCGGGCCTTCAACCGCTGGGACATCAAGAAGGGCCTCATTGCGATTGACGTCCTCGATGGGGTCGCCTACGTTCTGTATGGCCTCGCGAAGGGCGCCGTCGCTCCACTCCTGCTCTTCGCAGGAAGGACGATAGAGAAGCTCTCCGCCATGCTCTACCCGCTCTATCGGGCCTACGAGCAGATAATCTATCCTGAAGATAAGTACGAGGAGATATTCGCCTGGCACCTCCGCCTGCCGGAAATCTCAAGGCTCCTGACGTTTCCGGTAATGGGCTACGTCCTCGGCTACGTTTACCCCGGCCCGGAGAGCTACCGCTGGGCCTTCATATTTTTCGGCCTCTTCTCCGCTTTTACCGTCGCCTACATCCAGCTCTTTCTCCCGTCGGTGGGTAGGGAGGAGAGGATAACACCCGAGGGTTTTACGTTCAGAGCGGGCGAGTTTAAGGTTCTCCTGGCGTTCGAGGCCCTGCTCACCCTCGCCTGGGAGTTGGCTCCCGAGATAGTCCTCATCAACTACATCGTCTTCACCCTGAAGAAGACCGTCTTCGAGGTGACCCTCGTGGCAGTGGTGAGCAGTCTCGCCTCGATAATAGGGACCTACGCGAGCGAGCGCGTTCCCAGGGGGAAGGGCTTCCAGGCGATAGCTTTCGGCATGTTCCTCAACGCCCTCTACGCCCTCCTGATGGCCCTCTCTCCACCGTTCTGGGCCGTTCTGGCCGTCCACGCGCTCGGCGACTTCGGCAACACCCTCTGGTTCCCCTTCTATCGCTCTTGGACCTTCAAACTGATCCCGAAGGAGAGGGCGAGCGAGTTCCACGCGGCGATATCGAGCTACAGAAAGGTAATAGGCATCATCGCGCCCATCGTAGCCGGCTTTCTCGCGAGCGTCCATGCGACGTTGCCGTACGCTTTTAGTTTGACTTTCTTCATGCTGGCGGGGATGATGTTTGTGTTTCTCTCAAGAGGGGGTAACTACCCCTCGCCCCTTCTCTGGGAGGTCAGCAGGTAGCCGAGGATTATCACAAGGGTCAGAAAAAGGATCAGATATCCTGCTGAATAGTGGCCTTTACCTATCTTTTCTGGTGGCTTTGTCGTGTGAATAGTTGTGGAGGAACTGCTTTTGTTTCTGGTGTTAGTGGTGTTCTGAGGTTTTGTGCCTATAATGTAGAGCTTTAACTCCTTTCTAAGGGTCTGGTTTCCCTTCTTCGCCACTATGTAGAACGTCGTGCTCTTTGTCAACGTCATGTTGGCCTCTCCCTCATTTCCTTTTGCAAAGTTTGACTCAATGACTTCTCCACTAGTATACCAGTATATCCTAACTTTCTCTCCATATCCGAGAACTGACGTTGTCGTGTTGCTCTTCAAGATTATATAGAGAGGTTCTTCAAATTGCGGATTGGAGGCTTTTATGAGGCGATAAACGGGCCTCATTTTGTTCCAGTTGACGGTCTTCCAGTCGTCGAGAAATATCCCTCCAGTGTCGCTACTCTCAGGGTTCAAACACCAGTAGAAAAAGTTGTAGATTTTCTTTCCGGTCAGCCACTTGACGAAGGCGTCCTGCCACACCCTGTCCGAACCTTCGTATTTTCCACCCCATTCCCCGATTACAATGGTATAGTCCAAACCTGTGAGGTATCCGAAGTGGGCTTCCCATATGGCTGGCATGTTGTCGGGGAAGTTCGGGCTTTTGAAGTAGTCCATTACGTAAACACTCGGCCCGTAAACGTGGGGGGAATACACGACCTTTTCTTTAGGCAACCTTACAGGATAATTCCTCACGCCCATCAGGTTCTCGCCCCAGAAAGCCCACCAGCCGTTTTTCTCAATGATGCCGTCTATCTCTGGCACGTGGGTGTACTGCGTTCCTTCAACGAAGATTAACCAGTGGGGGGCCACTCTGAGTATCTTCTCTCCGGCCTTTTCAGCGAAGAGACGGAAATCCCTGTCGTCGTTTGTTCCCCATCCAGCTTCCCCGTGGGGTTCGTTTTTGATGTCGGCACCTATTACGTTGGGGTACTTTCCAAATCTTTTAGCCAGGAAAAGCCAGTCCTCGATGTATTGTTCCTCCGTGTAATTTTGAGTGTACCAGAGGGGCTCTATCTCTGTGCATCCTATCCTGTGGTAGTCAAGGAGGACGTAGAGCCCGATCTCGTTTGAGTAGGAGATTATTCTCTCCATGATCCCAAGGGACGTTAAGTTTTTGAGGTCCGGATTTAGGGAGTAGTCTACTCTCTCGGGATTGGGTTTTGTATTGGGTTTTATGGATTCGCTGCAGAAGGGAAGCCGGATTGCGTTGAATCCCAGCCTTTTGACGTCGTTTAGTATATCCTTCCAGTTTCTTCTATCGAGACCGTAGACCACGTGATCTTTGAGCTCAAAGCCAAACCAGTTGACACCGTGAAGATAGAGGGGCTTTGTCTCATTATTTGTGGAGTTGTGAATGAAGATAAGACCTTCTCCCGTGGTGTAGTTGACCGTCGTATAGTCAATGGCGGCAACAGGGGGGGCTGTGAAAAATGTGAGGAGTAATAAAACCACAAAGACCCTCAACCAGAAAAGAGGGTGGGGGGAGGTCACCCCCACCCACGGTGGGTGGTTGCCACGGCCAGCGGCTTTAATATCTCTCCCGTGACAGTTAGTAGAGGTGGCATGCAACCCAGTGGTTCTTCTCAAGTTCTCTCAGCTCCGGGCGGATTTTGAAGCAGACATCCTTGGCCCTCGGGCACCTTGGAGCGTAACGACAGCCCTGAATCGAGTAAACAGCCTCCTCCTCTTTTTCAGGCTCAATCCCCTTGAACTCCCACTTCACATTCAAATCGGGAACGCTCTCGAGGAGCATCCGAGTGTACGGGTGGAGCGGATTGTGGAAGACCCTCTCCGTGTCGCCCATCTCCACTATCGTCCCGCGGTACATGATTATCGTCGAGTCGCTGATGTAGTAGCTGAGAGCCAGGTCGTGGGTGACGAAGAGAACCGAGGTGCCGTATTTATCCCTGAAGTCGCCGAGGAGGTTTAGAATGTCTATCCTCGTGCTCGCATCGAGCATCGAGACCGCTTCGTCCGCAACCAGGAGTTTCGGCTTGAGCAGGAGGGATCTTGCTATGAGAATCCTCTGTAATTGCCCGCCGCTGAGCTGGTGGGGATACTTCCCGAGGATTTCTGCAGGGTTGAGGCCGACGTTTCTCAGGGCCTCGTTAATCATCTCCTCGCGCTCTTCCGCCCCAACCTCCGGAAGGAATGAGCTGAAGACCAGATCAAAGGCCCTGTCAACCTCGTGGAGGGGATTGAAGCTCGCAAACGGGTCCTGGAAGACGGCCTGGACCTTCCGGTAGTAGTCCCTCTTGATTTCTTTTTTGGTGAGCTTCATTATGTCCTTGCCTTCGAAGAGTATTCTGCCGGATGTTGGCGTGAGGAGGCGGAGGATGAGTTTTCCGACGGTTGTTTTGCCGCTTCCGCTCTCGCCGACGAGTGAGACTATCTCCCCGGGTTTTATCTCGAAGCTGACGTCGTCGACTGCCCTGATCTCGTAACCGCCGATCATTCCCGAGGTGAAGGTTTTCGTCAGGTGCTCGACCTTGAGGAGTTCTTTCATTGTGATTCACCTCCTAGAAGGTGGCAGGCCGCGTAGTGCTCCTCCCCTACCTTGACGAGCGGCGGTTCCTCGTCTTTGCAGCGATCCATGACGTAGGGACAGCGGGTGTAGAAGCGGCAGCCTTTTGGCGGGTTGAGGAGGCTGATCGGATAGCCCGGAATTCCCCGAAGTTTCTGCTTCCTGTACTGGACGCCCATTTTGGGAAGCGAGTCGAGGAGAAGCTTCGTGTAGGGATGCGCCGGGTTGGAGATCATCTCCTCCGTTGGAGCCATCTCCGCCACCTTGCCAGCGTAGAGTATCATCGTCCTGTCTGCAATCTTGTCGAGTAAGGCTAAATCGTGGGTGACGAAGATGATGGACTTGACGATGCCCTCCTCCATGAAGTGGTGGAGGAGTTCTATCACAACCCTCTGCGTTGTGACGTCCAGGGCAGAGGTTACCTCGTCCGCTATGAGGAGGTCTGGGTTGAGCAACGTGGAGACGACCATTGTTGCTCTTTGCCTCATTCCGCCGCTCAGCTCGACGGGATACATATCAGCCACCTTGGGCGAGAGCTTTACCATTGCCAGCCTCTCGCGGAGGAGTTTCTCAACCTCGTTCCTGTCGTCGTGCCCGTGTTCTCTTGCCAAGTCCCAGACGATGTCCTTTATCTTCTTGGTTGGATTTAGCGCGTTCATGGCGTACTGCGGGATTATGGAAAGCCCGGTATAGCGGATTTTCCTCGCTTCCTCTTCGCTCAGCTCCATCAGGTCTTTCCCCTTGAAGAGGACCTTTCCGCCGGCGTGGAACATGGGCGGCTTTCTGAGGATGAGCGAGTGGACGAGGGTTGATTTTCCACACCCGCTCTCACCGGCAATTCCGAAGACTTCGCCCTCCTTGATGTCGAAGCTCACTCCATCGACGGCCTTGACAGGTCCCATGGGTGTTTTGTAGTAGATTCTGAGGTCCTTGACTTCGAGGAGGCTCATTCTCCACCCCTCCTGAGGCGCGGGTTGAAGACTTCGTCCAAGCCGGTGTTGATGAAGTAAAGGCCGGTTATCAAAATCGCGATGACTAGTCCCGGCGGAATGATCCACCACCAGTATCCTAGAGTTATTGCGTTCCAGAGGACAGCCTGCTGGAGCATTATCCCAAGGGACATGCCCCTAGTTGGGCCCAGACCAATGAAGTCTAACCCGACTGCCGCGAGTATTGAACCTCCAAACTGCAGGATGAACACCATGAACACATAGGATATCATGTTCGGCATTATCTCTCCGAAGATTATCTTTAGGTCGCTTAGGCCTGAGAGTCTGGCCAAGTGTACGAACTCCCTATTCTTCAGGGACAGCGTCTGAGCGCGAACGGCCCTAGCAGTCCAAGGCCATGCGGTCAACCCGATGATAAAGCTCTCTATTCCAATACCCCTGTACGGGAGGTATGCCGCAATTATAATGAGAAGGGCCATGGTGGGTATGACGAGCATAATGTTGGTTATCATCATGAGGATCTCATCCGTCCATCCTCCTCTGTATCCCGCTATGAAACCTATTATCAGTCCGAGAAAAGTTGCAAGCCCCCCCGCTGTGATCCCGATCAGAAATGAAGACCTCATTCCATATGTCAGTTGGGCATAAATGTCCCTGCCGAAGCTGTCGGTTCCAAGGTAGTGGGTGACGTTGGCAACACCTTTAGGGCCGTAAACTGTGTCTACGGACATTGGAGGAAGGGATGGAGTAGTGGGCTTTGGGAACGTCCGATTCCCGAATTCGATCGGATAATATCCCATGCTGTCAAAGGGAGTTATTAAAGGCCCGAACAGGGCCAATAGTGCCATAATAATGACTATTCCTATGCCTACTTTGAATTTTGTATTCCTAAGTGCCACGTTGAGGGTGTTCTTTAATGACATTTATACTCCCTCCTCTGTGTAGCTTGCCCTCACCCTTGGATCAATGAATGCATAGAGTATGTCTATTACGAAGTTGGCGGCTAATACTGTCAGGATTATCACAAGAAACGCTCCTTGAATCAGGAAATAGTCTTGGTTCATTATGCCCTGCATCAAGACGTAGCCAATGCCCGGATACGAGAAAACAACTTGGACCGTAACGTTTCCAGCAACCAGTAGACCGAGCTGTATGGCTAGTCCAGTAACCTGAGGCAACATGGCGTTTTTGAAGGCATGCTTCATCAGAGTTCTTTCGCTTGCCCCCAGCGCCTCTAGATATCTGACATAATCGGCTTCGACCTCGTAGAGTATCATGTTGCGCATTCCAATAGCCCAGCCCCCAAGTTGAATCATGAAAAGGCTCAGGAAGGGGAGTATCCAGTGGTGTAGATAATCTTTTATAAACTCCCAGCTGAGGGAGGGAATTATGCCGTAACTGTAAGCGCCGGATATTGGAAACCATCCGAGTTTAAACGTGAACAGATAGGAGAGTATAATCGCAAGCCAGAAATACGGGGATGCCTGAAGGAAGTAGAAAACGGGCATCAGGTAGTTGTCGAGCTTTCTATTTTTCCCGGCAATGGCGCCTAACCAGTTGCCAACAAACCAGCTTGCCACCAGGGCCGGGAAGAGAAGTGCGATATCATACGGAAGGGCGTCCTTTAGTATCTGGGCCACGGGTTTGGGATAATAATAAATGCTTATGCCAAGGTCACCATGAAGGACGGCGTTCCAGAATGAGAGGTATTGCTGCCACAGAGGCCTGTCAAGGCCAAACGCTTGGATAAAATAGCTGTGAAGATAGTTAGCCGCCTGTGGTAGAGTGGCAAACCTTGAGAGGAGAACCCCTATGGGGTCGCCCGGCATTATCCTGGGGATTATAAAGTCTATCGTGACTGCAAAGAAAAAGGTCAGTATGTATATAAGTGTCTTTCGTAGGAGGTACCTCTTTATCCCTGTCATTTTGAAATCCTCCAGATTATTAATTTTGAAATTTAAAAAAAGAAAAATAAAACAATTACCTGCGTCTTCTTAAAAGTAACGGGACGATGGCCAGGCCAATGATCAAGGCTGGTCCACAGATTCCACTCTTGCCTTTGCTGGTGGTAGTTGTCCTTGGGCTGGGGCTGCTTGTGGTTGGAGATGAAGTCGATGGCCTAGTTGTTGATGATGTCGTACTTGATGTTGCGGTGGTTTGAGTTGCATGAACCGGTTTTATGCTAAGGAGAACCTTGGCTCCTCCCATCTGCCAGTAGTTCTGCCAGGTTATGGGCAGTGCGTAGGGGTTGTGCTCCGTCGGCCAGTTGGTCCAGTGCTGAGGGCTTGCTTCGAACCAGGCTCCGTTGTATATCAGCGGTATGTATGGCAGTTCTTTGAGGAATATCTCCTGAAGCTCGTGGTAGTACTGGATCTTCTTGTTTTCATCTTTCTCCACGTTTATCATATGGAGGAGCTCGGCAACGCGGTCGTTCTTGTATCTGCCCCAGTTCCCGGAGTAAGTTGCTTTCCCAATGGGGGCCACATTCGGATCGAGCACCCAGTTGAACCACTGCCAGGGAGTCGCGTAAACTTGGCTTCCGAAGTTGTTGATCGCCATATCAAACTGACCCTTTGTTATGTCGTCCCAGTACTTACTGTAGTCCGGGAATTTTGGATCGACCCTTATCCCTACCATCTGAAGGTTCTCGCTTATGACCCTCGTCATTTCCATCCAGTCAGTCCAGCCGTAGGGAACCTCTATTGTGAACTTGAGGGGTTTTCCATCGGGGGTCTCCCTGTAACCATCGCCGTTTATGTCTTTGTACCCGAGCTGGTCAAGGATCTGGCTGGCCTTGGCTGGATCATAGGTGAAACCGTATTCTTTAACTGCATCTGGGTAATATATCTTCTTGAAAACTGGATAGTCTATGAGTAACCCCGTTGGATCGGCGGGTTTAACCTGGTTCTGGGAGGCCCTTGCCGCTATCTCTTTTGGATTTATGGCATATGCGATGGCACGCCTGAACTCTGGGTTGCTTAGGGGTCCTTTCTGAGTGTTCAGGAACAGAAAAGCCGTGTTTATCGGCAGGTGATAGGGTTGCTTGTCAAACCATGTCACGATCCCATACTGTGACTTAACGTCCGGGACTCCGGGAATGAAGAAGTTGCTCCAGTCAAGGTCACCCTTAACAAGCATTGAGAGGGCGAGGTTGTTGCTGTAGACTATCACGTAAACAATATACTTCGGAGCGGGCTTTCCATAGTACTTGATTCCCCACCAGTTGTCATTCCTTATGAGAATGAACCTCATCTGGTCAGTGCGGTAGAGTTTATACATTCCGGATCCAATTGGGTTTTCAGTGTTTGCAAAGCTCTGCGGTTCCTTTATGTCTTTCCAGATGTGTTTTGGTATTATAGCAATGCTGTATAGCCAATACTTCCATTCTTCATAGTGCGGTTCACTAAAAACGAAATCCACGGTTCTGTTATCAACGATTTTTACCTCCTTCAGCCATCCCCAGATTGGTGAGTAGCTCAACCCCTGATTCTCCTTAGCATAGTCGAAAGTGAACTTTACGTCCTCTGCAGTGAGGGGTTTTCCGTCCTGCCATGTAAGTCCTTTCTTAAGCACCACGCGATACGTGTCGTCTGAGATCCACTTACCGCTTTCAGCTAGCCATGGCTCAAGCTGGTCCTTTAGGGGATCATAACTGAAAAGGGTCTCGTAGATAAGCCCGATAGTCCCAGTAACTGCTGCCCAGCTGACAGTGGGGTTGAAGTTGTTTGGTTGGCTCCAAAGGCCACCTCCGACGTAGAGTGTTTCATCGCGGGGGAGTTGAATTTGGTCCGCCGCTGCACTGTACTGACCAAAAATACTCAAAAAGAACATTCCCACAACCATGGCCACAATAAATTTCTTCATTCATTGCACCTCCAACTTGGGCATCATCGTTATATAACATGGCCCCATGTCTTATAAGTTTTGCTATTATTTATAATACTGGGACAGTTCTTATGGAATCTGGGAAATATTTATAAATAATGGTGAAGTTTATAATCTCAGGAAAACCGGGAGGCCAATGTCATGTTCCCTGAGGATTTTTATTGGGGAGTTTCGCAGTCTGGGTTCCAGTTTGAGATGGGAGATAAATACCGGAGGCATATAGATACAAACACGGATTGGTGGCACTGGGTTCGGGACAAGGATAACATTGAGAAGGGACTAGTCAGCGGGGATCTGCCTGAGGATGGGGTAAACAGTTATGAATTGTACAAACTAGACCACGAGATAGCAAGGGGGTTGAATCTCAATGCATACCGCATAGGGATTGAATGGAGCCGAATATTTCCTTGGCCAACCACTCCAGTTGATGTAGATTATTCCATTGATAGTTCATATGACCTCGTGGAAAGCGTCAAAATCGACAAAGACACCATTGAAGAGCTGGATGAGATTGCCAATCAGAGAGAGGTTCTATACTATCGTAGAGTCATATCCAATCTCAGGGAGAAGGGGTTCAAGGTTATTGTAAACCTCAACCACTTTACCCTCCCCTACTGGCTCCATGATCCAATAGCCGCGAGGGAAAAAGCACTCACAAACGGCAGAAACGGCTGGGTAGGTAAAAGATCCGTGGTAGAGTTTGCTAAATTTGCCGCTTATATGGCTCATAAATTCGGCGATATTGTGGACATGTGGAGCACCTTTAATGAACCAATGGTTGTTGTCGAACTCGGCTACCTAGCTCCATATTCCGGGTTCCCTCCGGGGGTCATGAATCCAGAGGCTGTTAGACTTGCAATGCTGAACATGATAAATGCCCACGCCCTCGCCTACAGGATGATAAAGAAATTCGACAGGGAGAGGGCGGACAGGGACTCCAAGGCGCCAGCTGATGTTGGCATAATCTATAATAACATAGGAGTGGCGTATCCTGAAAACCCGAGGGATGAAAAGGACGTTAAAGCGGCTGAGATGGACAACTTCTTCCACAGCAGGCTATTTCTGGAGGCAATAACATGGGGAAAACTCAACATTGAGTTCGATGGGGAGACTTTTGCTGATCTGCCCTACCTAAAGGGCAACGATTGGATTGGCATAAACTACTACACTAGGGAGGTCGTTAAGTGGCAGGATCCAAAGTTCCCAACGTTGCCCCTTGTGTCCTTTAAGGGGGTTCCGGGATACGGCTACGCCTGTAGGCCGGGGATGACTTCTAAGTCCGGGAGACCCGTGAGTGACATAGGGTGGGAGATCTACCCGGAGGGTATCTACGATTCCATAGTCGAAGCGGAGAGGTATGGGCTTCCGCTCTATATAACCGAAAACGGAGTTGCGGATTCAAAGGATGTGCTTAGGCCGTACTACCTTGTCAGTCATTTGGCTATGGTGGAACGGGCCTATGAAGAGGGTCATAAGGTAAATGGATACCTTCATTGGGCCCTAACTGACAATTACGAGTGGCCTCTAGGGTTCAGGATGCGCTTTGGCCTTTATGAGGTAAACTTAATAACAAAAGAAAGAAAGCCCAGAAAGAGAAGTGTAGAAGTTTTCAGCAGGATAGTGTCAGAGGGAACAACAAGGGGACTCCACAAAGAGTTTGGGATCAAGCAATAAGGGGTGATGGGGTGTATGAAGACCATAGCCGTTGATGAAGAAACTTGGGAGGCAATAAAGCAGTTGAAAGCCAAGCTGGACGCAAGGTCTTATACTGAGGTTTTAAAGAAGCTCATAGAAGTCTGGCATTCAGTTGAGCTTGACATGAAGGCCGAGAAGGTAGCTCTGGATGATGACAAGGCCGACATGATAATATCCCTGCTTGAGAGTTATGAGGAGTGAGGAGGGAGGGTTCGTCTTGAGGATGCTTCCGGAGAGAATTTCCTTTGATCCAGTTTCATTCCTTAAGATAACAAGGAAGCAGAACAAGGAGATACTTGAGTTCATTCTGGCTGAGTTTCAGGTCTACGTTCCCCTGCCCTCTGCAAATTCGTATCTTATAACAAAAGCCCTACTAATGGGAGATATTGGTGAGGAAATAAAAGCCCTCAAGGAGGTATTTAATGTTGTAGAAGTCTCGGATCAGCTTATGGAGAAGATGGCCGAACTTGGTGGGGCGATTGTAAGGGAGGGGATAATTCCGGATTTCTCAGATCTCATGACTGCGACATCGGCTATCCTTACTGAGTCTTTACTTGTAGTAAACGACAAGAAAGCCAAGAAATACGAGATGTTCTCCAAGTACGGCTTGGATGTTATAAGTTACACCAAATTCTTGGAGGAAATTGAAAGTCTCGTCGAGGAAGAGGCGAAGAAAGTGGCTCGACAGCCTTTGTAGTATGTACTCAATGGTTACAGTGCCATGTTAACAGTTCTTGGGAAAAAGATTGTTAGCGTTCCTTTTTAAACCTCCACTGGTTAATCTGCTCCAGGAGACTAACGTTCTGAAGAGGATTAAACTCCCTCAGGAGCTCCTCGACGAGTTCTTCCGGAAGCCCCTCCGCCTTAAGGGCCTTCCCAAAGGCCCTCTTCCCCCGGTTTATAACGCGGAGTAGGCCGGCAACCCGGAAGGCTATCCTCGGCAGGTGGAAGAGGAGAAATTTAAGAAGGGGGCGGAGAATCACTCGTCCTCCTCCCCGGGTTCCTCCTTCTTTCCGCGGGACATGCTTATTCCTCCGAAGTGGCTTCCTCTACCTTTCATAAGCCCTGTAAAGGTCTCAAGGAGGATCTTGGCCGCGTTGATGCTCTCCATGTACTGTTTGGTCAGTTCGAGGGCGGCCTCCTTGTCCATGCCCGCCTCGACGAGGTTTTTGTAGAACTCCGCCACGCTCTTGCCCATGGCCTGCATCTTCTCCGGGCTGTAGAGCTCGGTCAGGAGGTCCTTCAAGGGCTCAAGGATGTCCTCTATCATCGGCCCTATCTTGTCCATGAGCTTCGCCGCCTGCTCGATGTCCCTGTCGCCGTAGTAGGCCTCTATGAGGTCCTCCACCATGTCAACCTTCTTCTCCAGGAGTTTAACTTCCTCTTCGCTCTTAGCGCTCCTTATCTCCTCGACCAGCTCCCTGAGGAGCTCCTCAAGCTTGCCCTTCTCAACTTCCCCCACGTCAACCACCTCAGTAATCTTTAGTCTGCTCAAACCTAATCGGCATTCCGATCAGCTCTAACCACCTCCTGACCACGTCCCGGGAGAGGGCGTAGGTTTTGCCCCTCTCTGAGGGAACCACCCTCACGACGCCCAGCCGCTTGAGCTCTTCCAGCTTGGCCCGGACGGTGTTCCTAGAGGCCCTACCACGCCTGCCCTTGAGCTCCCTCGCTATCTGGCTCACGTTGGCCTTCCTGAGGTCGAAGAGGACCTTCACTATCTCCCTCGCTATCGGGTCGTGCTTTATCTCGGGAACGACGACGTCTATGCTCAGCCCGCCGTACTCGGCGTAAACGTTGAGGAGCCTTAGGTAGGACTGGGCCATACGAGAAACGACCTCGAAGCTGGCCCTGAGCGCTTCAAGGGCCTTCCTGAGCTCCTGGACTTCCCTGGCCAGTTCCTCATCGGGCATGTTGGTTGGTTGTCTGCTCAACCCTAAAGGGTTTTTGCTCGGAGGTGAGCAGATGAGAAAGAGAAATGGGCATCAGAACTCCGGAATCCTTATCGGCGCTTGCAATTCCTTCTCGTTCTTTTCGAGGTTCGTCGCGAGCATTCTGATCCTGTCGCAGCCCTTGATCTCCCTTATGAACTCGGCTACGCTTTTTGGCACAAGCTCCTCCCAGGGCTCGCCTTCAATCATGCGCCTCCTTATTTCCGTTGCCGAGAGGATGTCCTTCCTGAACATGGGCTGGACTATCACATCGTAGCCCTTCTCGCGGAAGAGCTGTGCAACGAGGGAGTTGCCGGTGAAGACGACGTCAAACCGGGGAACCATGCTGACCACGTAGGTGGCCCAGATGGCGTTGAAGTTGATGTCAGGGAGCGGAATCAGGTAGTAGCGCTTCTTTACACCCGCCTCGTTCAAAGCCCTTATCAGCATCTCCATCCTCTCGCTCGTCGTGAAGGGATTTTTCAGGGTATGGCTCGCCTGGGCGCTTCCAATTCCAATTATAACCTCGTCAACCTGAGAGAAGACGAACTCAAGGGCCTTTATGTGGCCGTTGTGAACCGGCTGGAAACGGCCGACGAAGAGACCGCGTTTAACCATCGGTTTCACCTCCAAACAGAGAAATTCCCTCCGCCTTGGCTGGCGTCTCAAAATCTGAGTCGAGGGTTACCAACGTCAGCCCATAAAACTTTGCAGTGGCAAGAATCAGCGAATCATTTGGGAGAAGCGCGTGCTTTGTCATCAGCTCAAAGGCCAGGTCGCTTATCTCCTCGGTCAGGGGAACTTCAACAAAATTTTCTCGAAGAAATCTGTAAAGCTTGGAAAGCTCTTCTCTGTGAGCCAAGAATTCCTTTGTGTTGCCCCTCAACGAGCGGTAACTTTTCCCGGTGACGTTTTTCAGAAATATGAATAGAACCTCGCTGAATATTATGGAATTTATGAACTTTGGACTCTCCCCCAGGTCATTCAGCACGTCCCTTGCTCGGGGATTGCCCTTCAAGGCCTCAAGGATCACGGAGGAATCAACCAAATAGCTCCTCATACAGCTCCAACCTCATCTCTTTTGCAGACTTTTCCGAAGGCATAATGCCAAAGACGTCATCAACGGTGACCGATGGCTTTTTCTTCAGCCGTGAGAGGCCTGCTGAAAGGGCCTTTAGTTCCTTTTTGAAAATCTCCTCAAGCCCATCTGGAACTGAAACCCGCACCGTTATTTCCCCCATCTTGCTCACCACTAAAATCTTGGAGGTAGGGTTGATAAATCTTCTCAGCTCGAACTGGCTATGTTCAAAATTTTTGAACCTTTCGTTCATGATTTTTGAACGAGTCTCACTCTCACCCCGTCCCCGACCTTTAGATTAAGCCTCTCGCTCGCGCTACCCCGGTTGACGGCTATCTCAAGGTAGTCGTGGCTTCCGGGCAAAGCGAGGAGCTCGCCGGGTTTAACCTGGCCGTAGGTATCGAGATATGGAATTCTGATGCCCAAATCCGGCAGCTCAACGGCTTTCGGTCTTTCGTAGTTTTCAAGGTTCAGGATAACGTTCCCGAAGTCGTCAACGTAGATTACCCTGAGTAGCCACGTATCTCCTTCCCTCCTCGGTTCCAAATCGAGCTTAGCGAGAGAGTCTAGGGGGATCTCGCTCGCGAACTCCTCTGGGGGAATACCTCTATCGATTAGCGCCCCAGCTGGGCCGAAGACGTCTCTTCCATGGAAGGTCGAGCTTATCCTCCAGCCGGTGAAGTGCTTAATCCTCTCGAAATCTATCTCCCAGGCCCTCCTGGCGTTTATGTGTTTGAGGGGAAGAGTAGCTAATCCGTTGTCTGGAACGACCAGCCACTGGTCGCCTTCTATGATTACAGCCCTTCTCTCCGTCCCAACGCCCGGGTCTATCACGCCAACATGGATCGTGCCGGCCGGAGAGTACTTGACGACCTGCTCCATAACAAAGGAACCTTCGACGATGGAGTGCCGGGTTATTGAATGGGTAACGTCAACGAGCTTCGCTTGGGGATTGACTCGAAGCATCGCCACCTTCATCTCCCCTACATAGGGACCCTTGAGCCCGAAGTCGGTTGTGAGCGTTATCACCTCCACCACCGGAAAGGATTTATTCCCATCGTTTAAGAGGTTGCCGGAGGGGGAGCATGATAGTCGTGCTTAGGCTGGGACACAGGCCAGAGAGAGATAAGAGGATAACAACGCATGTCGCTCTAACGGCGAGGGCCTTTGGGGCGGATAGGATAGTAATCGCGGCAGAGGAAGACGAGCACGTCAAGGAGAGCGTTGAGGACGTCGTGAAAAGGTGGGGGGGACCCTTCGAGATAGGGTTCAACCCCAGCTGGAAGAAGATCATGAGGGAGTGGAAGGAGAAAGGTGGGATCATAGTTCACCTGACGATGTACGGGATCCACGTTGACGAAGCCCTCCCGGCGATAAAAGATGACCTGAAAGCCGGCAAAGACGTCATGATCGTCGTCGGGGCTGAGAAGGTACCAAGGGAAGTCTACGAGATTGCCGACTACAACGTGGCTGTCGGAAATCAGCCCCACAGCGAGGTTGCGGCTTTGGCCGTCTTCCTCGACAGGCTTCTCGATGGGGAAGGCCTTAGAAAAGAATTCCAGAACGCCAAGCTCAAAATAGTCCCGCAGGAGAGGGGGAAGAAGGTAATCGAGCTCTGACCGGTGGTCGCGATGGTGCTCAACAGGTACAGGGAGAACGTCAAGGGTTATCTTGAAGCGATCGTGAGGCCTCTGGCTAAGATTGGCGTCACCCCGAACACGATAACCATCCTAGGACTGCTCATAAGCCTCGCCGGGGCGTATCTCTTCTACCTCCGCGAGCCGAGGTTTGCCGCACTCGTCCTCCTCTTTGGTTCCCTCATAGACGCCCTCGACGGCACTCTGGCCAGAATGACCGGGAAGGTAAGCCGCTTCGGGGCCTTCCTCGATTCAACCCTCGACAGGATAAGCGATGGGGCCGTTCTCTTCGGTATAGCCCTCGGGGGTCTTGCCGACTGGCGCTGGACTTTCCTCACGTTTATGGGTGCCTACCTGGTGAGCTACGAGCGCTGTAGGGCTGAGCTAGCGGGTTCGGGCAAGCTCGCGGTTGGGATAGCTGAAAGGGCCGAAAGGCTGCTCATACTCATAGCATTCTCCCTGGCTGGAGCCAGATACGTGGAATACGGCGTCTACCTCGTCGGAGTGCTCGCGTGGATAACCGTTGCCCAGAGAATGGTCGCCGCTTACCAGAGGCTTAGATGATGGGGAGGGGGATGACGAGAATTTCGCTAGGCGAGGCTTTGCCGATGAAGAACCCTGCCGTTGCCGACCCTCTCATTTTTTAAGCGCAAGTTCGGCCAGAAGGGCGCTCTGGAGCTTTCTCATGCACGAAGGACAGTACGAGAGGGGCCTCCTGTCCCACTCGTCTATGTCCAGCGGGGGGTTCATAACGCACTCGCTGTTGCAGTGATCCAGGCCGAAGCTGTGGCCGAGCTCGTGGAGGACGCCTTTGAAAATCCGCGCTTTCATGAGCTCCCTGTTCTCGCTTTCAAAGGGCTTCATCGAGAGGACCATTATCTTCATCCCGAGTATCTCCTGCTGGAAGCCGAGGAACTTCTCGTATATGTGGAAGTACTGGTTGCGGGAAACCAGGGGAAAGGTCGTCAGACCGAAGATCCTCCTCATCGGGAACTTCTCGTCCCTGTGGATCTCCTCCAGAAGCCTCGCGTAGAGTGCCTCTATAATGGCCTCCAGGGGGTAGCCCTTTACCTGTTCGCTCCCAACAGGGATGTTGATAAGGTAGCCTGGGCCGACTTCGAGCTTTCCGAGGTAGACGAACCTCACGGGAAGACCGTTCTGGCTCAAATAGCGGTTGGCCTCGTCGAAGATCTCGAATATCAGCTCTTTGTCGGTGAAGTTCCCGATGTACGTTGCCCCTATGTACGTCAGTCTGCGGTCCCTTGAACGGTGCATGTTTCAAGAAAACTCAGGATGTTATTAAGTTTTGCGGGGTCAAGCCTTTAAACTTTGAAGCCCATTTTAAGCTGCCCCCGGGAAACCGCGGGGGATGAGCGTCTCGGCGAGCCGTGAGTCCCCTTCGCTCCCCGGGGGCACAGTCCAACCTTACCCGGGAGTTGGGCGAGCTGGGGCTATCATTCATCTCTGTCCTCGACGTATGGAGCCGTAATAACCTTCCTTATCTCCCTCGCCTTCTTCTCGCCGATGCCCTCGACCTCCTTAAGCTCCTCCTCCGTGGCAGTGAAGACCCTCTCGACGTTGCCGAAGTGCTTAAGGAGTCTCTTCGCCAGCGTCGCGGAAACGTTGGGCAGGCCTTCTACTATCAAGCGCTGCCTCTCCGCCAGCGTTAAGGCCTTCTTCTCGCTCCTCAAGCGGACTTCCTTCTTCCTCTCTTCCTGCTCGCGCTTCGCCATCAGGTAGATGAACTGCGCGGTTTCCTCCTTGCCGGAGGAGAAGAGTATCGGAACGCCCCAGTCGAGCGTCACCGCGGCTATTGCCCCTCTAATCGCGTTTGGATGAACGTTCCTGATGCCGTAAAGCTCTCCCTCGATGATTATGACCGGCTTCTCGTAGGCCCTCTTTAACCTCTCGACCTGGTCAAAGAGCCTGCCGTCGATTATCGACTGTATGAAGTCGTTGGCGCTCTTCCTTTCGATGCCAACCTCCTCGCTGACGACGTAGTCGGCAACGTCGAGCGTTCTGACCTCTACTTCGGCGCCAAGTTCCTTCAAGAGCTTTGGAACGCCGCTCCTAAGCTCGCGCGAGTCAACGTAGACAACGATGCCCTTTGGCTTCCTAACGAAAATCGGCTTTATCGGGAGTTCCCTAACTTCTCCAGCGTGCTTTTCGGCTTTAGCTTTGTCCCTTTCGGCCTTTGGGCTTTCTTCTTTACCTGCACTATCCTTGGGGGATTCCTCCATCTCTTCCCGTTTCGGCTTCAGGAACGCGTCCAGCGGGGTTATCTTTCCCCTCCCCATTCCGGCACTCTCCGGAGCTTTTTCCCTTATTTCAGCCTTCTCCTCTTTCGGTCTCTCTTCCTCAAGCTCCCGGGCGATTTTCTTTATCGCCGCGAACATGCCCTTCTCCTTCCGCTTTGAACTCCAGTAGTAGGCTTCATCTCTCGTACCCTTCGCCATCAGGACGACGACCCTTCCGGGCCTGTGCCTTCCGGTTCTGCCGCGGCGCTGGATGCTCCTTATTGCCGAAGGCACAGGCTCATAGAAAACCACTAAATCAACCTCGGGAACGTCCAGACCCTCCTCGCCGACGCTTGTCGCCACTAAAACGCTGAACTCCCCGTGGGAGAACCTCTCAAGGGTTTCCTTCTGCTCCTTCTGGCTCATCCCCCTGTCCTTTCCCCTGCTGGCCTGGCCTATGAAGCGCTCAGCGGAAATCCCCATGGCCCCAAGCTCCTCAACGATCTTCCTCCCGGTGTCGCGGTAGTTGGTGAAGACGATTATCTTGGAGTTCGGCTTTCTCCCGAGCTGTTCCCTCACCAGCTCCCTCAGCTTCTCCATCTTTGGATGATCTATTCCGCTCTCCTTGGCCTGGACGAGGAGGTAGATCACCTTCCTCATGCGCGGGTCGTCCATGAGTTCCCTGCTCGACTTCGTCCTCTTATCCTCGCGGAGCTTCTTGAGGTAGGCCCTCAAAGCCGTCAGCCCCTGCGTCTCCAGGAGTTCTATCGCGTGGAGGAGCTTTATGGCCTTGGCCTGGTGCATCCTCAGCCTTCCCCCCTCGTAGTTGCCCCTCGCGACCTCCTGGTTTATCTTTGAGCCTGCCTGGAGAACCTCCCTCTTCGATATGTCCGGCGAGTAGGTGGAGACGAGCTTGAAGTGGGCGAGCGGCTTCAGGCTCTCCTTCAGCATCTCCCTCAGGAGCGAGCGCACCTCCCTGTAAATCCCGGGGAGTTCGACCTTGACCCACTCGAAGGCTATCCTCTGGACGTAGGGCTTCACATCGGGCGAGCTTTCGGTCCTCACCTCGATGTGCTCTATTCCAAGGTTCCCCACTATCTCGCGTATCTTTTCCTCGTCACTCCCCGGTGAAGCTGTTAAGCCAAGAACGAGGGGATGCCTCGCCGTCTTTAGGTACTCCTTCGCGATGAAGACGTAGGAGTAGCTCCCGACCGCCCGGTGGGCTTCGTCTACAACGAGTAGAACGACGTCCTCGAGGGAAACCCTGCCGGTCAGGATGTCGTTCTCAACGGTCTGGGGCGTTGCGGTGATTACAACGCTCTCATCCCAGAGCCTTCTCCTCTTTTCGGGGGAAAGCTCGCCGGTGAGAACGTTTATCCTCTCCGGCGGAAGATTAAAGAGCTTTTTAAAGCTCTCCGCGTGCTGAACGGCTAGGGGCTTCGTGGGGGCCAAAAAGAGCACCTTTCCGCCGTACTTCGAGAGCCTGTAGTCGGCTATAAGCATCGCTATGAGGGTCTTCCCTAACCCGGTGGGCAGGACAACTAAGCAATTGCACTCCTTACACCTGGCGTAGATGACCTCCTGGTAAACGCGGGGTTTGATTGAGTCTCTCCTGAGGTAGCCCATACTTTAAGGAACGAGGCGGGGGATAAAAAGGTTCTCATGAAAAGCCCAGGAGCCAACGGGCCGTTGTCAGCGAGATGAACTTCAACGGAGAAAGCCCCGTTAGGAGGACGATGTTGTTCAGCGCGGGAAGGGCTTTCAAGGCCACGAAGAGCGCCGGAAAGTATACCATAGCCGGAACCCTTCTGGCCAGCCGGGGGGAGAGGATTATGACCCCAACCCCGAGGAGCGTGAAGAACGTGAAGCTCCCGAAGAACAGGATCGGACTCGATAGCCTCCCCGCCAGAACCGGGTTGGCCTCGGTGAACCCTCTGCGAGCTCCTGACCAGGTGGTTAGGGCGTCGATGAGCGAGAACACCACGAAGAGGAGGGCGTATTTTAGCCCTTCCGTTTTAGCCCTCATTTCAATCGCCCCTTTTTGCTCGTTTGATCTTAAATACTTTTTGCCTTAGTTAGAACCTACATGTGTAGGTACATATGCATGTGGAAAACGTTTTAAGACCTCCGCTTATCGGGAAGCATGCTCCTCACTAGGCACGCAAAGGAGAGGCTTGTCAAGAGGCTTGCGAAGAGGAGAAAGCCCGAGCGCGTCTATTCCAAACTCTGGGAGTTCCTGGATCGCTCGGTCAGGGTGGAGGTAAACGAGAGAGTAGTGATTTTCACGGACGGGAGGAAGAGCCTCGTCTGCGCCAGGCTCGAGTGCGAGAGGCTTTCACTGGAGGAAATCAAAAGCAGGGTAGAGGGTATAAAGTGGCCCTACGAGTGCGTCTTCTTCGATGGAAGGCTCGCTAGGGAGACCGTTCCGAGGAAGTTCCTGGAAACGATCCCAGACGGCGTTTACTGCTTCTACCTCAACCGTGAGAAGAAGAGCCTCTACATCGGGAGCGAGCCGCCGCTGCTGGCGATAACCTTCCGGCCTGCTAAGAAGAGTGAGAGGGATCTGGCAAAATCCTTATCTTTCAGACGCGAAGGGTGAACGGGTGATAAAATGGATCTGAGAAAACTGGTTGGCGCGAGGGATAGGGTCGTCCTCTGGAAGCTCAAGATAACTAGGGCCGCGAGCTACCTCAGCATCGCGAACAGCTTCATGATACTCTTCGTTTTCGCCAAGGAGCTGTACTCGGTTCCGTGGATAGGAAGGCACTTCACCTTCCGGGAGTTCATGGTGATCGCATACACAATCGCGGTTCTGGGCTTCATCGTCCTGGCGGAGGTGGACTGGCACTTCATGTACAAGCGGGAGCAGAGCTACGCCCTAACCCGGAACCCCCTCCTCCCGGCCCAATGCTTCATGAGCGAGTACCTGCTGGAAAAAGCCCTTGAGGAGGGCAGGATAAGCCGGGAAGAGGCGGAAAAGATTCTCTCCTCCCTCAGGCTGGCTGGCTGCCCTCGGAGCCCTCAAGCGGAACAACTAAGATCTCCCCGAAGGGCTCCTCCTGAATGAGGTCGACCTTGCCCATGTTTGAGAGGAAGAGGAGGTAGAGGAAGGTCCTGGCAACTATCTTTGGGCTCGGGTCGAAGACGAGCTCCCAGAACTTTATCGGCTCCCCCTTCTCCCTGTAGAGCTTTACCACGATGTTGTGAAGCCTGTAAACGTGCTTCTCTATGTCAACGCGGAAATCGTCCACCACGAAGACCTGCTCCTCGATGTTCTCCTTCTTCCTCTTCCTCGGTTTTCTCCTCTCCGCCTCTTCCAGCGCGTCCATCAAGGCTTCCAGCAGGTCATCGAAGGTGTAATACCTCTCGACCCTCCTTATGGGCGGCGCGAGCGGTTCGACCTCGACCCTAATGCGCTCCTCGGTTTTCTCCTCCTCCGTCCCGTTCTCCTCGCTCAGCAGTGCTTCAGTTTTCATCCTGACCAAGATCGAAGCGGCTAGAATTGCCCTGGCGGAAACCCTGAGGTCCAGCTCCCTCATCTCGCGGAGCATCTTGATGTACTTCTCGGTTAAATCCACTATGTCGATGTTCCAGGGGTCGACCTTTCCCATCTTGACAAGCTGGAGGAGTATATCTACGGGCGTTATCTCGGCTTCAAACCTGGATTCCATCTTTATCACCTTTCAATTCGGATCCATCCCCTCTCAATCCGCCGGAATTTCCTCTTTGCATCTCTGAACTCCCGAAGGATTTCTTTTAGATACTCTTTATCAGCGTAGAGTACTCTCCCGTCCTCTAGTGCGTCCATTATGAGGGGGTGCCCCTTGGAGAGCATTCTTCTAACCTCTGCCGGTGTGTAGGCCTTGGCGTCTATCGGTGCCCTTGTCCTGTCGAGGGAGTAGAGTAGCTCCAGCCGGGCGTTGGGGTTTTTGGGAAGTTCCTCGGCCACGATGAGTATATCAACGTCACTCCCCAGCCCAAAGGTGCCCTTTGCCAACGACCCGTGGAGTAGCACGAGTTTAGGCTTTAACTTCTTCACGATAGCGTTCACGTACTCGTCGATCTCGCGTTTGTAGGGTGTCTCACTTGATGTCACCGGCCACCCTCCTCACAAAGTCCAGAATCCTATTTGATGAGGCTATCGCATTTTCTGCGTCCTTTTTTCCGTAATACTCGTATGGAGCCCCCTCTATGTACGCGTCGGGATACCTAGGTGGTATGTAGTGCCTGTCCAAAAGCCTAGCTTCGTCAAAAAGTTCCTCGGGAACCTCAACATGCTGGGACAAAACGTCCAGGAGTCTTTTTATTGAGTGCCCGTAGGCCATGATCCCCATCCCAAGGAGCAGGGCCTTTACGGCGTACTCTCCCGCTTGCTGTGCTTTGAAGCACGCCCACGAGTAGAATCCGGCCGAGAGATCGTTCTGGGCGCTCTTTAGTGTGTACTCAGCCTGTGCTATCCACCTTTCGAACTCCTCTCTGTCGAACATTCCACCTTCACCCCGCCAGGTGGCCGAACATCTCCGCGTGCTCTGCCTCGCTCCTCTTCCTGGCTTCTTCAAGGATCTTCATGGCCTTCTCAAGGCTCAGGGCGACAACCCTTGAGACGCCGTTCCTCATGCTCACACCGATGATCTTGTCCGCGTTGGCCATCATGACATCCCTGAGGGTTATGACTATGAACTGGCTCGACTGGGAGGACTCCTTTATGAGATCCGCCACGCGCTTGACGTTGGCGTCGTCGAGGTGTGCATCGATCTCATCGAAGAGGTAGAACGGTGCCGGCTTGTAGCGCTGTATGGCGAAGACGAACGCCAGGGCCGTCAAAGCCTTCTCGCCGCCGCTCATGGCTTCAATCCTCTTGACGTCCTTTCCCGCCGGTTTGGCCTCTATCTCGAGGCCTCCAGCGAACGGATCCTCCTCATTTTCGAGGATAAGCCTCGCGCTTCCTCCTGGGGAGAGCTTTGCGAAGAGTTCGGAGAAGTTCCTGGCTATCTCGTTGAGCGTCCTCATGAAGACCTCGCGTTTCTGCCCCTCTATCTCCGCTATGAAGTCCTCTATGCTCTCCTTCTCCGCCAGAACCTGCTCGCGCTTGCTGCTGAGCTCCATATAGCGCCTCTCAACGACCTCGAAATCTTCGATGGCCTTCATGTTGACGGGCTCGAGGGAGCGGATCTCATCTTCCATCTCCTCGATCTTCTCCTTGAGTTCCTCGAGCTTCTCGGGTTCGGGTATCTCCTCTGGCTTTATCGATTTGACGAGCTTAGCGTCATAGTGCTTGAGCTCGGCCCTTTTCTCCTTCAGCTCGGTCTCGTACTGGGCCAGCTTTATCCTCAGGGTGTTCGCCTCTATGCGGAGCTCGTTGAGCCTGCCCGATAGCTCGTCCTTTTTCTCCCTCAGCTCGACTATCTCGTTCTTGAGTCTCTCGCGCTTCTCGCGGAGCTCCTTGAGCTCGTCTTTGACGTTCTCCTCGGCCTCCTTGAGCTCCTTCAGCTCCTCCTCTAGGCCCTTGATTGCCTCCTCGTTCTCCCTTATGTTGGCCTTCAGCGCGTTTATCCTGTTCACTAGACCCTCAATCTCCTCCTCGAGGTCGGCCTTCCTCGGGAGGAGTTCGTCGTTTATCCTGCTCTCGAGGCCCTCAAGCTTGCTCTCCACCCTGCTGAGCTCCTCGCGGAGTTTGGCTATCTCCGCTTCGACCTCCCTGATCTTCGCGTTCAGCTCCCTGGCCTCAGGGTTTTCGAGGGCCTTCTTGAGCTTCTCGCGCTTCTTCTCAAGGCGCTCTATCCTCCCCCTGAGCTTGGCCATCTCCCCCGTGTACTCGTGGATCCTCTCCTCGAGCCCCTTTATCGTCTCCTCGGCCTCACGGATCTCCTCCCCCAACGCCCGATCCTCGGAGAGGAGCCTCTCCATCTCCCTCTGGGCCACCTGGAGGTCTTTGGTGAGGTCGCTCTTCTTCATGCGGAGCTCGAAGAGCTCGTTCCTCAGGCCGTTTATCTCGACCTTGAGAGCGTTCACGGCCGATTCCAGGGCCTCCTTCTCCCGCTCCAGCCTCTCGACCCTTTTCCTTATCTCGTCGGTGTTAACGGCCAGTTTGCCCCTGGGCCTGTAGTGGCCGCCGGTTATCGCACCGCTCCTCTCGAGGAGCTCGCCGCCAAGGGTGACCATCCTGACCCTGCCTATTCCAACGCTCCTAGCCTCGTCCATGTCGTCCACTATCAGCGTGTCCCCTAGTGCGTATGCGACGGCGTTCTTGAACTTTGGATCGTACTTCACGACGTCCATAGCCGGGACGCCCAGGGAGGGCCTCTCCTTCATCGAGCGGGGCTTTATCTTGTTGAGCGGGAGGAAGGTGAGCCTTCCGAGTTTCTTCTCCTTCAGGAGCTTTATAGCCCTCTCCGCGACCTTATCGTCCTCAACGACGACGTTGTCGTAGTTTCCGCCGAGTGCCACCTCGACCGCCAGGGCGTACTTCTCGTCTCCGACGCTTATGAGTTCCCCTAGGGTGCCGTATAGGCCGTCTATCTCAGCCCCCTTCAGGAACTCGACCGCCCTGTTGCCCCTTACCTCCCTCTGGGCCTCCGCCTTTATGAGCTCCTCCCTGGCCCTGGCAAGCTCGCCCTCAACCTTCTTTAACTTCCCAACCTTCTCCTCTAGCTCCTTCTCCGCCTTCCTGAGCCTCGACTCAGCCTTTGACATCCTGCCTTCTACCTCTGCCAGCTCCGAGCGCTTCTCCTCCAGGTCCTTCTTCGCCCTTTCGAGGGCGTCTTTGAGGGCTTTCCTCCTGAGCTTTGCCTGGGTTATCCTAGCTTTGGCCCTCTCTATCTCCTCCTCGAACTTCTTTACCTCCGCCTCCCTGGTGTAGAGTTCTTTTTTAGCTTCCTCCAGCTCGTTCACTACCTTATCGAACTCCTCCCTGGCCACCGCATAGCTCCTGTCGATCTCGCCCAGCTTGACGACCAGCTCGTTCCTAGCGGTCTCCTTCTCCTTGATCTCCACGAGGAGCTTCTCCCTCCTCTTGCTCCACCTCACTATCGCCCCCTTGCTCTTCTCTATCTCGTCTGAGACCTTTTTGAGCTCCTCCTTGGCCTTGGCGAGCCGTCTCTGGTCTTCTTCTATCTCCTTCTCCGCGTTCTCAATGTTCCGTTTGGCCATCTCAATCTTGGACTTGACCTCGCTGATCTTCCTGGTCACCTCTAAAATGCCGTCCTCGCTCTTCTCCTCCAGCTCCCTCTCAACCTCGTTCAGCTCGCGCTCCTTAGCTATTATCTCCTTGACCAGGGCCTTCAGGCTTTCCTCAACGGATTTTATCTCGCCTTCAATATTGCCCTCCCGATTCCCGCTCTCCGAGATCAGGGACTCCAGCCTCTTTATCTCCCCCAGCAGGAGGGCCACCCTTGCCCTCTCCACCCTCTCCTTGAGGTCGAGGTATCTCAAAGCGTCGTTGCGCTCCTTTTCGAGCTTGTCTAACTGCTTCTTGACCTCCTTGATTAGGAGATCAACTCTAGCAAGGTTCTCCTCGGCCTGCTTCAGCTCCTCCAGTGCCTTCTCCTTCTTGGCGTCGTACTCGGCTATTCCGGATATCTCGTCGATTATGAGCCTCCTCTCGGTCGGGGACATCTTGATGAACTTCGTTATGTCTCCCTGGAGAACCAGGTTGTAGCCCTCGGGGGATATCATCGCCGCGCTCAGCATGTCCAGGATCTCGCTCCTCGTCGCCCTCTTCCCGTTGAGCCAGTAGGCGCTCCTCCCGTCAGGGTAAACGCGCCTCTTGATGACTACCTCGTCCTCGTCTATGGGAAAGCCCCTGTCCTCGTTGTTGAAGTACATGGCAACCTCGGCGTATTTAGCCGGTGGCTCGGCCTTGTTGCCGGCGAAGATGAGGTCGCTGATCCTCGTTGCCCTCATGGCCTTGGCCGAGAGTCCGCCGAGAACGAAGAGAACCGCGTCGCCGATGTTGCTCTTCCCAGAACCGTTCGCCCCTACTATGGCCGTGAAGCCCTTTGAGAGCGGAACCACGACTTTTTTGTTACCGTAAGATTTGAAGCCCTTCATTTCAATCTTCTCGATGTACGGCATACTCGACACCTAAGACCGAAAATGGCGGCACTTCTTATATAAGTTTGCCGCAGGGAAGCGGTTGAGAGGCATAACTCGAGGGAATATCCCGGGGCCCGGCCCATTACTATGGCGCATGAAAAAGGTTTTATAGGCCTTTTTACATAAAATCGAGTGGTGATTGCGATGCAAATAGTAGAACTCAACCTCAAACTGCCCTACGAGGGCAGGGGAAAGATCTTAACGCCCCTGCTTGAGAAGGTCAGGGGCAGGATAAGGGACATCCACTTCTCCCCGCCAAACGTCCAAGGTGTTACCGAGGTCAGGATGGAGGTCGCCTCCGACGACCCCGCAGGCCTGATGGAAGAACTAAGGAGGATCATCAAGGGCGGAAAGCTGGACGTTAAGGTACTTACCGAGGCCTGACTAGCTTTTTATCCCCCTATTGAGCTCTTCAAGCTTTTCTCTGGCCTTTTCCAGTGAACCGGCCTTCTCTATTGCAGTCCCCGTAACGACTATGTCGGCGCCGGCTTCCACGGCTTGTCTTGCCTGCTCCCCCGTTCTTATACCCCCGCCAACAATGAGAGGAACGTCTATGACCCTTCTTACGAGCGCTATCATCTCGGGAGGAACCGGCTTTTCTGCCCCGCTGCCAGCTTCAAGGTAGACGAGTCTCATTCCCAGATACTGGCCGGCTAAGGCGTAGGCAGCCGCTATCTTCGGCTTGTGCCTTGGGATTGGCTTGGCATCGCCGACCCAGCCGACGGTTTCGCCGGGTTCGATTATGAGATATGCCATCGGGATGGGCTCTAGGTTATAGCGCTTCACCTGGAAAGCGCCCAATGCCTGAGCTCCGGTGATGAAGAAGGGATTTCTTGAGTTGAGGAGGCTCATGAAGAATATGGCATCGGCGTACCTGCTTATCCCTCCGTGGGAACCCGGGAAGAGTATCGTTGGCAGGGAGGAGGATTCCTTTATGGCCTTCACGACGCCGTCGAGTACATCCCCCTCTGCTCCGGTGGAGCCACCGACCATTATAGCGTCAACGCCTATTTCCTCGCTCATCTCCGCTATCTTTCCGGCCGTTTCTGGAGGGACATCGTCAGGGTCGAGCAGGACGAAGTGGAGCTTTTCTTTTTTGAGCCTCTCGTGGATGTAAGATTCGACCTTTCCAATCTCGGGCATTCTTACACCCCCACAAATGCCTCTATTTCACTTTCATCGGTGGATTCATCTATCAGAAGGCATTCGACGTTTTCCTTGCGGGCATGATTGCAGAGTGATTTATCCCGGGTTATCAGTTTATATCCCAAGTTCTTTGCCAGTGCGAGAAAGTACGTATCAAACCCGGAGGGAGAGACCTCGGAGGCAATTTTCTTGGCAAGTTTATATACAACCTCCTCCGGAACAATCTCTGCGGAATTTTCTAAGGCATTTCCAAGGCGAATTGCCAGTTTGCTGTCTCCGCTTATTCTCTTCGTAACACTGATTACTTCTACCACCGCTACTTTAGGTACGGCCACGTTTCTCTTGAGGGCCAGTCTAAGTGCAAGTCTGCATTTGGAGAGCACATCCTTTGAACGTCTGAGTTGAGGATAATCCGAGCCGTAAAAGAAAGCCCCAACGATTACGTTGGTATCAATAACGAACCCTCTTTCGTCCTCTAACATCTTCAAACACTTCCTCCAAGTTGGCGTTGACTTTTATGCCATCAATCTCTTCCATGAGATCCAGTAGGGTCTCACCGATGATAACCTTTACCTTCGTGCCCCTTGGAAGTTTAACTTTTCTCAAGGGCCTGAACGTTTCCCCATCGTAGATGGCCTCAACCACGGTTCCCATATTCTCACCTTACCTATCTATCTCCTCCGCTCTTTTAACGGTTTTCCAGCGTAGGCCAAGGTTTTCAAGCAGATCCACAAGAACTGTATCGGGCTCTTTCTCAAACCTGTAGAGGTTCGTGCTAACCTTGACGTCGCCGGCACCGAAGCCCTCGACGGGCTCGCCGTGCCTTGCCACTTCCAGCGACAGCTTCTCCTCGAGCCTTTCGTCGCTGGGAATCAGGTAGGCCCTCAAAAGCTCGGCCTCCTTCAGGAGGTAGTCGATGTGCCAGTGGAGCCTCTTTTCCCTTGAGAAGTGCCGTTTAACCCGCTTTTCGAGGGAGTTCATGGCGGAGCCTACGTAGACGTAGTAGCCCTTCCTCAGCGAAAAGGTTCTAGCCTTCGTCCTTATCGTCTTATCCTCTCCAAGGAATATCACGAGGAAGTAGGAGCCTTTCATGTGAGCAGGTTTCACCCACCATTTATAAACCCTCGACCCGAGGGGGATACGGTGTGAACGATGGACGAGAAGAAAAAGAAAAGCCCTGCAGATGACTTCGCCTGGCAGGAGTACGATAAAGAGGAGTTTGAGAGAACCTTCCCCGCCCTGGCCAGAGAGCTGGAGGACGAACCCGAACTCAGGATAACCGCCTATCGCACCTCGGAGAAAGAGGCCCTTGAAGATGAAGAACTCGGACTCCAGGACTTCTCTGGCTACAACCCGACGATAATAGACTTCCTGAGGAGATGCGAGACCGACGAGGAGGCCCTTGAGATAATCAACTGGATGGAAGCGAGAGGGGAGATAACGCCGGAGATGGCGAAAGACCTCAGGATCACGCTGACGAAGAGGGGGGTTAGGGCCTTCGGGCCAAAGAAGGAGTGGGGCTGGTACGAGAGGCACGGGAGGCACTGACCATTAAGATACTCATCGAAAAGTTAATATCCCTCTTTTGCCATCCCCCCATCGGTGAGACCATGAACTTTGACCCGGTTTCTGAGGCCAGGGGGATTGAGAAGGAAATAATAGCCTGGCGCAGGGACTTCCACATGCACCCCGAGCTCGGCTACGAGGAGGAGAGGACATCGAGGATAGTTGAGGAGCACCTGCGCGAGTGGGGCTACTCGATCAAGCGCATTGGAACGGGGATTATAGCGGACATCGGAAAAGGCAAGAGAACGATAGCCTTAAGAGCGGACATGGACGCCCTGCCAGTCCAGGAGGAGAACGACGTTCCATACAAGTCTAAAATCCCGGGCAAGATGCACGCCTGCGGCCACGACGCCCACACGGCAATGCTCCTGGGTGCGGCAAAGATAATAGCCGCCCATAGAGATGAGCTCAACGGAAAGGTAAGACTTATCTTCCAGCCGGCCGAGGAGGGCGGCAACGGAGCGGTCAAGATGATCGAAGGCGGTGCTCTAGAAGGCGTCAGCGCCATATTCGGCTTCCACGTCTGGATGGATCTGCCGAGTGGACTTATAGGAATCAGAGACGGCCCCTTCCTGGCCGGAGCCGGAATATTCGGCGGAAAGATAATCGGAAAGGGCGGCCACGGTGCCTCACCTCACGAGACCGTTGACCCGATCCCGATAGCGGCCGAGGCCATCTTGGCCTTCCAGACCATCGTGAGCAGGAACGTCCCGCCGATAGAGACCGGCGTTGTGAGCGTCACAAGTGTGCACGGCGGAACGGCATTCAACGTCATCCCGGAGGAGGTCGAGTTTAAAGGCACCTTCCGCTTCTTCAAGCCCGAAATCGGCCAGCTGATCCAGAGGAGGATGCACGAGATTTTGGAAGGTGTAACAAAGGCCCATGGTGCAGGATACGGGCTGAGCATTGAAGAGCTTACACCGCCAACGATAAACTCACCCGAGATGGCCGATTTCGCTAGAAAAGTGGCTGAGAAATACGGTCTCAAGTACGGCGAAGTGCAGCCGACTATGGGGGCGGAAGACTTCGCCTTCTACCTCCAGAAAGTGCCGGGAGCCTTTCTGGCGCTGGGCATAAAGAACGAGGAGAAGGGGATAGTCCACCCGCACCACCACCCGCGCTTCGACGTTGACGAAGACGTCCTCTACCTGGGCACTGCCATGGAGGTCGCTTTGGCCTTCGAGTTCCTCAGGTGAGGGCCTTTCCTATTATCGGCACTCTCCCCTTCTTTTCCGCCCCTAACAACTCAGCCGTCTCCGCATCTAGGACCGTCAAAACTTTCTCAAAGCCGAGCTTATTTGCCCTCCCGACGGCTTTTGGGATGTCATCACTAGACCCCCATAGAAAGAGGGCCACCTTTCCGGGCCTCCCGGGAAGGGACTTCAGAGCGTAGTATGAGCTCCCGGCTTTTCCGGCCTCTATGAGTTCTTGAATTCCGGCGAAGATGTCCCTGAAGCTCGAAAACCACATATCGTAGGAGCTCTGGAAGCGACCTGCGACGAGCTCAAGGGACTTAACGGCCTCCCACGGGAAGAACGGAAGCGACTCAACTTTTCCGCCCACGAACCCCTCAACCGGGATTTCCACGAGCAACCCTTCGTAGAGGATCTCATTGAAGCCCAGCTTTTTGTAAAAGCCCCAGGCTTCTTCATCGGGCTGTGTTGTTATGAACTCGGCCCCCCTTTCCCTCGCGACTTCTTCTACGAACCCGACGAGGGCCCTTCCAACGCCTTGGCCTCGGAAATCGGGATGAACCTCTATGACGTCGAGGTGAGCTATTCTTGTCGTTTTTCCATCCAAAGGTTCCTCCGAGAAAAAGACCTCTGCCTCTCCGACTATTCTTCCGTCGAGTTCTGCAACTACCGGTAGCTGGCCCTCGAGGAGAAGGTTGTTGATGTGGATTGCGAGGGTCTCGACGCTCATCCACGGGCCGCCGCGGAGGTAGCGTTCCCCTACGGAAAGGCCGGAGAGGTCTTCTCCGGTGGTGTGAACGTCAACTATAGCTTTAACGTCGTCAAGTGTCGCCTTCCTGATCTTCATGGCCCTCACCGAGGTAGCCGAACTTCTCCAGGATGTGCATTATCGCCTCGGCGCCGCCGTCACCGTAGGGCTTTTCCGTTACGTAGTCGGCCTTCTCCTTCAAGCCCTCCGGAGCCTGAGCTATGGCAACGCGGTAGCCGACGACGCGGAAGGCGTCCAAATCGTTCTCGCCGTCGCCAACGTGGGCCACTTCGCTCGGCTTTATCCCCAGGTACTCACAGGCCTTCTCTATCCCAGTGCCCTTGTTGATCCATGGCTTCTTGATGTGTATCGCAAAGCCTGAATCGACCGCGGTAAGGTTCAGCCCGAGCTCCTCGATGATTTCCCTTACCGCCTCAACTGGAACCTTTCGCGTTATCACGAGGCCTGCCTTCCTCTCCATCGTCGAGTAGCTCAGCTCCGCCTCAGGATAGCGCTTTTTGAGCTCGCTCCAGAGGATCCACTCCTCATCCATGTCCGTTAGAAAAACACGCTTCCTCATAGTTCCCTCGCCCTTCAGCGAGAGGGCACCACCGTCTTCAGCTATGACAGGCCCGCTCGTGCCTATGAAAACTGCAGCGGCTTCTGCAAACGGAACGGAGTTTCCCGTGACGAGCATAACCGGAAGGCCTAGCCTTTCGGCGAGCCTTATCGCCTTCAGGGCCTCTATGCTGAGCGTTCTGTCCCTGTAGGTTATCGTGCCGTCTATGTCGAGCGAGATTGCCTTAACCTTCATTTTCCCCACCAAGCGGAGAAAAAGGGAGCTAGTATTTAACCTTTCCCGAGAAGGTCGTGAACTCTTTTCCGCTAACCTTCACTTTATATGCTCTCATCTTTCCTTCCAAAAAGGATCTTATGGCTTCCATCATCTTCCCGCGTCTTCTGAGTATTTCCCGGGCTTCCTCGACTTCCACAGCCCTAAATCTCACCTTCGTCCCAGGCCTGCTTTGGGCCAAAAGGTGCAAATCGGCACTTATTACAGTGGCTATCTTCGCGTAGCCGCCGGTTGTCTGGGCGTCCGTCATCATCACTATCGGCCTTCCGTTTGCTGGAACCTGAACGGCTCCAGGCAGGAGAGGTTCGGTTACGATGTCGGCTCCCGCTTTGGAGTGCTCTATTGGTTTTCCGTCGAGGCGGTAACCCATCCTGTCTGATTCCGGTGTTACAGTGTAGGGCTCACTTAGAAACGTCTCGATGCCTTCCTCAGTAAAATGCTCCAGGTTCGGCCCGAGGACGACCCTTATCTCTCTCTCCATGCTTGAATAGTCCGGTCTAAGCTCCCCTGGAAGATAGCGCCCCTCCCTGCCGGTCAAAAGCGCGTAGCCCAGGCTTAACCTATCCCCTGCTTTAAGCGGCCTTCCAAGTCCTGCCCTCGGATAGGTGGAGCAGCTTCCAAGTAGTTTTTCGCACTTTATTCCGCCTGCGAAGGCTATGTACCCGTAGAGGCCGCTCCTCAGCGTTCCCACCTCAAGGACATCGCCTCTCCTGGCCCAATGGCTCGTCCACGGTTCAATGGGAATGCCGTTGAGCGTTAAATCAACGTCCCCGGCCACGGCAAAAACAGCGGAGGCATTGAATTTTATAGCCGGCCCCCTGAGGAGGAACTCCAGCAGGGGAGCATCTCCCGGGTTTCCGACGAGGTAGTTGGCAATCCTTGCGGAATAGTCATCCATGAAGCCGGACACCGGGACGCCGAGCTTTCTGTAGCCGGGCCTTCCAGCATCTTGAATCGTCAGCAACGACGGAACGTGGAGAAGCTCAATCAACGCCTTCACCCCACTCTCTCGTACAGCTCCATAAACTCGTTCTCATCTATTGGCACGAACTTCACCCTATCACCGGGCTGGAGGAGGGTTGGCGGATCTTCTGCCGGGTTGAAGAGCCTGAGCGGTGTTCTTCCAATGAGACGCCAGCCGCCGGGGCTTTCAAGGGGATAAATTCCAGTCTGCTTTCCAGCTATGCCAACCGAACCGGCCGGAACTCTCAGGCGGGGCATCTCTAGACGGGGAGTGGCTATCCCCTTGTCCATCCCGCCAAGGTAAGCAAACCCTGGGAGAAATCCGAGGAAGTAGACGCGGTAGATCGGCCTTGAGTGAATCTCGATGACTTCATCAACGCTCAAACCGTTGTATTCTGCAACGAACTCCAAATCCGGGCCGTATTTGCCACCGTAAACAACGGGAACCTCCACGAGTCTTCCCTCAAAGCGCTCCCGGGTAACCTCGATTCCCCCAATGGCCCGCTTAACGCTCTCGAAGTCCACCAAAGCCGGGTCATAGATCACCGCGAGGGAAGAGTACGCAGGAACAACCTCGACAAGCCATTCAAAGCCTGCTTTTTCTATGGCCCTTGCTAGAGCGTGAACCTTTTCGTTTATTTTCTCGTCAATACTCTCGCCGAAGGAAATCAAAAGTGCAGAATCGCCGAGGGGTTCGATTTTCATGGTCTCACCGGACGATCTCTCTCATCGGAACTATTTTGACGCCTTCTCTTTCAAGGACTTCCCTAACGTGCTTGGCTATCTCAACTGCCTTCGGGTTGTCGCCGTGGACGCAGATTGTATCTACCTTCAGCTCGACCCACTCGCCGTTTATCGCCTTAACCCCGCCGTCCTTGACCATGGAAATTACCCTTTCCGCTATCTCTTCCTTATCGTGTATCACCGCGCCCGGTCTGGAGCGTGGAACGAGCGTTCCGTCGGGATTATAAGCGCGGTCGGCAAAAACCTCGTGGGCAACCCTAACGCCCATCTCCTCCGCTATTTCCGCTGGCTTGGAGCCGGAGAGGGTTACGAAGATAAGGTTCTTATCGAAGTCCGCTATTCCTTCAATTACGGCCCTGGCCAGCTCCTCTTCCTTCACAAGGGCGTTGTAAAGTGCGCCATGTGGCTTTACGTGCTGTAACTCAACTCCTTCTGCCCTCGTGAAGGCATAGAGGGCCCCAATCTGGTAGAGAATATAGTTCCTCGCCTCTTCGCTGGAGAGTTTCATGTACCTCCTCCCGAAGCCGAGCAAATCCGGGTAACCGGGGTGCGCACCAACGGCAACGCCGTTCTCCTTTGCGAGCCTCACGGTTCTCCTCATCACCAGCGGGTCGCCAGCGTGCCAGCCCGTCGCGACGTTCGCCGAGCTTATGAACTTCATTACCTCCTCATCGAGGCCAAGTTTGTACCTCCCAAAGCTCTCGCCGAGGTCGGAGTTTAGGTCGACCTTCATATCACCACCGCTCTCCTTTCGACGGAAATCTAAAAAAGGGTTTCTCCAAGTTGGGGCCATGAGGGAGGAAGAAAAGGTTCAGGTAATCGACGCTGCGATATTCATACAGGGTGTCGATGTTGAGGGCGTAACTACGCCTAAGGTCGTCGAGGAAGTGAAGGACCCCGAGTCGAGGCTGTTCTTGGAAGGTTTGATCAGCGCGGGGAAGGTTAAGGTTTTAGCCCCGTCGCGGGAGAGCATCGAGGCCGTTAAAAATGCCGCGAGGAGAACGGGCGAGCTTAACGAGCTGAGCGAGGCAGACCTGGAGGTTCTCGCGCTGACATACGAGCTCAAAGGAATCCTCCTCACCGACGACTACAACCTCCAGAATATAGCGAAAACAATTGGGATAGAGTTCAGAACACTAAAGCGGGGCATAAAAAGGGTAATCCGCTGGAACTACGTTTGCATAGGCTGTGGGAAGCGCTTCAAAGAAATGCCCCCCGAAGGAATATGCCCCGACTGCGGAAGCCCGGTGAGATTAATCCCAAGGAAGAGAAAAAAGCGGAAAAGAAATCACGGATAGATGTCCACCACTATTCTGTCCGGATTCGAGAGCGTGAAGTCGCTGTAAGGCCTGTAGGGACTGCTAAGCTCGACGACGATTAAGACAACGCTCCCGCTCTGGGTGGCGTAGATTACCGGAGCCGTGCCCGAGCCGGTGTAGGTGTAGTACCAGCCGTTGTAAACCGGCCAGCCGAGGTCGGCAAGCTGGGCGTTGTCCACCTGAATAACCAGATGGTAGCCGTTGGAGTAGGCGGTGTAGTAGACGTGGTAGCTGGCCTTCTCGCTCATGTCAAGGACCACCCTGAAATAGCTCCTGTGGTCGGCGAACCTTATGCCCATTACAGTCGGAACCGGGTCGTGAACTGGAACGCCGAAGTACCTCTGAATGCCGTGGAGAATAGCGTAAGCATAGCGCCACTGGTAGGACTCGTCGCTTATCACACTCGCGTCGTAGGAGTTCGTTACGAAGCCCGTCTCGATTAGTATGGCGGGCATTCTGGTGTACCTGAGAACGTAGAAGCCAGCCTCTTTGACACCGCGGTTCTTGAGCGTGATTAGCTTTGCGATCTCCTGATCCACGTAGGTGGCCAGAACGTTGCCCCAGTAGGAGCCGTAGTAATGGTAAACCTCGAAGCCACTTGCCGAACTCGGTCCGGAGTTCGCGTGTATGCTGATGAAGATATCACAGTTGTTTGAGTTGGCCATCTGGACCCTGCCGGAGAGGGTAACGAAGTAGTCCCCGTCTCTGGTGAGAACAACGTTTGCCCCGTCCATCTCAAGGACTTTTGCAACTTTAAGCGCTATCGCGAGGTTTACGTCCTTCTCAACTACGTATCCAACCGCTCCGGGGTCTTTTCCGCCGTGGCCTGCATCGATGCAGATTGTATAACCACTTAGGTTGTAGGTACTGGCTCCGGCTGTTGGCGTCAATAATAGGGCACCGAGGAATAGAACTGCAACAAACAGTGCCTTTAATTTCATCGCAACCACCTCCAGGGCATTAATGGACACTACTCAAAAAGCCCGTTATAAAGCTTGTGCGAATAATCTTGTGCAGCTGAACCCTGGATTATCCTGTACACGGACCGAATGAACTTGTTTTTGAATAAGAACACCGTAACTCAGAGCCTAAGGTAGGGAATCACCTCGTCGTAAGCCTCACTCCAGTCAACAATGCCTACCCTTCTCTTAACGCCCTTATTAATTAGCTCGAGGATTTCGTCAACGACTTCCTCCGGCGTCTTTCCCGTCGTGTCGACCTCTATAACGTTCTCGTTCTCCTCGAGGGCCTCGACAAGGATTACATCAACGAGCTCGGCCTCAACATTCTCCCCAATTTTCTCCTTTGAATAACCTCTGGCCTTCAACCTCTCGCCTACAAGCTTTGGATGGGCGCGCAAAACTATAACCAGATCGGCCCTGAGGAAATGGCTTAGATGACTGTCAACGACGACGTTTTTCCCTGCAAAGTCCCGCTCGAAGTTATGCGCTAGCTCGTCAACGTCCAGCTCCAGCTCGTCGCCTTTCATCTCTCCGAGGTTCTTCTCAAGGGCGTAGTCTCTAAGGTTCACGTAGCTGTATCTCAGCCTCTCCGCGAGGAGCTTTGAGACCGTTGTCTTTCCCACCCCGGGTGTTCCGGTTACGGCTATTATCATCCCGACCACCTCTTTTCACGCCCCGGACGGGCTCGGCGCTCATAGGGTACGTCATCGCCCTTGCTCAGCCCGTCTTGGAATCGTCACGGCCCGCCCGGGACGGCGTCAGATAGCGTTGCTCTTCACCGATCCGCGCAATTCGCTGTCATCATCCGCGGTTTAGCCTTGTAGATAGTAGGATATAAGCTTTCTCAGCTCAATGTTCCTCTCCGGTCTGAGCCTCAAGAAGCGCCTGAGCTGACTGTTCTCCGCCACTAGGCCGGAAAGCTCTATAGCCAGAACCTTGTTGTCCTCGCTCAGCCCGTAGGCCTTGAAGCGGAGCGGCGCGTACTCCCTTTCAAGCTTCCAGGTCTTCTCCTCGAGCTCTTTGACCTTCCTCTCCAGCTCCTCAAGGTCTCCCGAAGGTTCTCTAAACTCGCCGGTGAGGGCTATCTCGATTACCCTCTCGACCGGAACGCCGTACCTCTCACTCAGTCTCTCGATTTCTCCCGCGAGTTCATCGTCCAGCTCGACTTCAATCTTTCCAAAGCCCCTTTCGGGTCTGATGATGAGCTTCATTTCGTTCACACTCCATGAACGACTCGTTCACGATCCGTGAACTTTCTCCAGCCCACTTCTCTTCTCCTCGAACTTCGCCCTCAGCTCTGCGTTCTCCTTCCTGAGCCTGTCGCGTTCCACCATCATCAGCTCCTTGTCCCTTAGGGCTTTCTCATAGAACTCCCTAAGCTCTTCGATTTCGCCCTCCATCTCGCGGAGCTTTTCCTCGAGTTTCTCCACCTTTTCCCGGAGGAACTCCTCCCGCTCGGCGGTGAGGGTTTCCTCTACCTCTGGCAGGTTTTCCCTAAGTATCTCCCTTACATCCCGCCCCTTTAGGGCTTTGAACCTCTCGCGGGGAAGAATGACTTCTATCTTCATAACTCTTCACTCATGGCAATCCATTCGAGGAATTCTTCGGGGCTCAGAACCATTATCTGCCCATCCGCCTTCTTTCTAAAGTCTTCGTCTCGCGTTATCAGGACATCACACCCCGATGCCAGTGCAGATGCCAGAGCCACAGAATCGTAGGGGTCAGTGCCGAGTTTCAACTGAAAGGAGAATGCATCAATCAAGGCCAGTTCATTGGGGATGTAAACCTCAATACCAACGTCTTCAATCTCTTTGACTCTTTCCGGGTTTAACTTGTTTCTTTTGAACACGTGGGCGCTTTCCATCAGCGTGAATATCGAAACGAGGCCCTCAATCTTTCCGTTCTCGATAAGTTTCAAAATCTGAAGTGGGGCTTTCCAAAGCTCATCTCCGGTTTTGGGATCCTCTTCTTTGAACCAGACGCTCAAGAGGACGTTTGTGTCGAGATAAACCCTAATCATACTCCTCCTCCCTCATCCTTCTAAGCAGTTCTACACTGCTCATTCCCCTGGGGAGCTTTCCTTCCAGTATGCCGAGCATCTTTTCGGAGGATCCCTTTTTACCCCCTCTCTTGGACCGGATCTCCATCAGCACGGAGAGGGTTTTCATATCGATGAGCATTCCATCACCCGGAACTTTTTCGCGGGTTTTGTATTTTAAGTTTCCTCTCCAGCTCCGTCTTCCTGTCGTAGCAGGTCACGTAAAAGGCCAGCAAACCCTTCCATCTTCCGTAGGGATCAATTATCTCCCGCACGTCCTTCTCCCTTACTTCCTTCACGCTTTTCCCGAAAATTTTTGCTATTCCGCGCCTCAGTCCGAGGTCTCCTGTGGGATAAACGTTCTTCCTCAGGCCGTAGGCAAGGAAAAGCTCCGCCGTCCACTTCCCTATCCCGCGGAACCGGGTCAGGTACTTTATGGCCTCCTCAACGCCCCAGTCCCACAGGTCGAGGTTGAGCTCACCCTCAAGGTACAGGCTGGTGATGTTCTTTATGTAATCAGCCCGGTAGCCGAGCTTTGCGGATTTCAGTTCTTCTTTGCTCAGTTGAGCCACCTCTTCTGGGGTTGGGAATGTATAGATACCCCCAACCCGTTTACCGGCGAGCCTCACGAGGTTTTCAATCGTCCTCTGGGCGAAGTCAAAGCTCACCTGCTGCTGCGCTATGACCTCAACCAGAGCCTGGTACGGGCTCGGGGCGGCTGGGACTGTGAGACCGTAGAACTCATCGATTAAGAATGCGAAGGGCGAGTCGCTTATCTCCGAGTAGAAAGAATCTAAATCCGTTTCGAGGCCGAGGATGAATGAGAGCTTCTCTCTGGCCTCCTTTTTCTCTCGCCTTGACCACGAATCCGGAAAGAAGAAGTCCTCCCCGTCGTAACCCACTATGCCGTTCCGGAACGCCTGGTAGAATACACCATCCTCGAACTTCCAGGTGCCGTTGTGTATCATCTCGTGGGCGATTTTGTTGAGGTCAATCGTTCCCACTCCCATCCCTCCATCCCAAAACCCTCGACTGGTAGTGGCTCTTCGGGAAGATCTCAAGCGGATCGACCCCATTCTCACGGAGAAGGTGCCTCAGCTCGACCTCGTAGTCTGCCTTCTGGAGTTCTTCGCTCTCCCTGATTTCAACGACGAAGAGCCTCTCGGTCAGCTCTCTTATCGTCTTGTAGCCGAGGCCGAGGAGGGGTCTTATGTATGCAACGTTAAAGCGATCCTCCAGCGAGCGGGCCTTTGGCAGATCGAGGAAGGGAACGCGGTCGTCCCTCCTGGTTCCGTCGCTTACTCTCTCAACTTCCGGGAGAGAAGCGAGCGCCTCCAAGGCCCTCTCGTGAATGAACTGGATGGCGTTGTTGGGATGGCCGTCTTTTATCGCCATATCTGCGGCTCTCCCCAGAACCTCCTGTGGTAGGTATAACACCCTGTGCTCGAAGCCTAGCCTTTCCGCGGTCTCCCTCGCGAAGCGCCAGTTGTCCAGAAGGCCAAAGCTCACCGTCACCAGCTCGACATCGTAGCCGAGCCTCGTTAGTATCCACGCGGCCAAGCTGGAGTCCTTGCCTCCGGAGTAGAGGTGATGGACGAGCATTCTACCACCGGCTAGGGTTTGGTTCTGGCCTCTTAAACTCTTTCCCGCGAAAGTATTATTAGGTCAAGATGTGTAATACCTAAACGGTGAGTGTAATGCCGATAGTGACAAAGAAATACCAGGTAACGATCCCGAAAGAAGTTCGAAAAGCCCTTGGGATTAAGGCGGGGGACGAAGTGGTTTTTGTGCGCCAAGGGAATTCGTATGTTCTGATGAAGTTCGAGGATCTCCTCCGGGAGTTCACGGAGATCATGAGAGATATCGATGAGACCGTCGAGGAAACGAGACGGGGCCTAGCTAGGGGCATTGAGAGGACTCTAAAAGAGCTGGAGGGAGAAAAGTGAAAGTTGTACTTGACACTAGCGTTTTCAATGACAGAAGGTTTCTTGAGTGGCTTATGGATTCTCCGTTTCAACCCGTGACGAGTTCAGTGGTCTATATGGAGGTTCTCTACAGATACGCGCGGAGAAAAGGGTTACTCGAGGCTAAGAGCAAATTGAAGGCAGTATTCGGATCGATTTCCATAGAGGTCATGGATTTTGATGAAGAATCAGCTGAGATAGTTGTCCAAAGCGTCCTCGGCCGCTGGGACTTCTCTAAGAACGCGAGGGACTACATGATAGGCTCGCTTGCTTTGAAACTGAACGCCCCACTGGTCACGAACAACAAGAGGCACTTCGACTGGCTTCCCGAGGTTTACACTCCGGGGGAATTTATGGAGAAGTTCGGGGTCTAGCTGAGCCTCCAACACCTTTAAAAGGCCAACCTTTATAAGGCCTTCAGCAAACCGCGAGAGGCTTAGAGGTGAGAGGTATGGAGAAACGCTTATCCGGAAAGGTGAGAAGGGCCATTCGCGCGAGATACTACGACATTCCCCCGCGAGCGTGGATAGGGAAGAGGGGATTGGAAGAGGGCGTCATCGAGGAGATAAAGGCCCAGCTCGAGAAGGACGGGATCCTTAAGGTTGAAATAAGGAAGGGGGCCCTCATAAGCACTGGGCTCGATAGGACCGCTCTCGCGAGGAGGGTGGCTGAGCTCACGGACAGCGAGCTCATAGACGTGCGCGGCAAAAGGTTTATATTGTTCAGGCCGAGGGAAGGCTGGGAAAAGTATTTAAGGAAGCTCCAGAGAAAGGAGCTTTCGAAGGAAAAGCGGGAGGAGAAGCCCGTTAAGAAAGTCAAGCTCGATATCGCTGGATTCCGGAAGAAATTCAGGAAAGGGAGGGATTGAAGGATGGCTACGGTTTATGACGTTCCCGGTGATTTGCTCGTTGAGAGGGTCGCCCAGAAGCTCAAAGAGGTTGAGGAGATAAAGCCGCCCGAGTGGGCCAAGTTCGTCAAGACCGGCAGGCACAAGGAGAGGCTTCCGGAGCAGGAGGACTGGTGGTACTACCGCGTCGCCAGCGTCTTCAGGAAGGTCTACATCGACGGGCCGGTCGGAATCGAAAGGCTCCGCACATGGTACGGCGGCAGGAAGAACCGCGGACACGCCCCCGAGCACTTCTACAAGGCCGGCGGGAGCATAATCAGGAAGGCCCTCCAGCAGCTCGAGCAGGCAGGCTTCGTCCAGAAGGTTCCGGGTGAGGGAAGGGTCGTAACTCCCAAGGGCCAGAGCTTCCTTGATAAGGTTGCGACGGAGCTCAAGAAAGAGCTCGAGGAGCAGATCCCCGAGCTCAAGAAGTACTGAGTTCCTTCACTTTTGTCCTACATGTTTTTGTCCCGAGGATACATTTTTAACTTGGACCCCGAGGTTAGAGTGGGGTGAGACCATGGCCGAGGACATCGAGGAGATCAGGAAGAGAAAGCTCATGGAACTTCAGAAGCGCTATCTTGAGCAGCAGAAGGCTCAGGAGGAGGCAATGAAGCAGGAGATGGAGCTTGAGGCCCAGATAAACGCAATAATGAGGAAGGTTCTCAGTCCCGAGGCGAGGGAGAGGCTCGCCAGGGTGAAGCTTGTACGGCCGGAGCTCGCGAGACAGGTTGAGCTCATACTCGTCCAGCTCTACCAGGCCGGCCAGATAAGGGAGCCCCTGAGCGATGAGAAGCTCAAGAGGATCCTGGCCCAGATAGACGCGAGGACGAGGAGGGAGTTCAGGATCAAGTGGTAGCGGAAGGTGAAGGAATGGACGTCAAGAGGATCATAGAACTCCTCGATTCTAAGGGTGAGGTCAGCCTGGATACCTGGAAGGCCATCTCGGTTAAGAACAATCGCGACGGCACAGTTGACATACTCTACCGGAACCTCCACCTGGGGAGTGAGGACGATCCCGTTTTCCTCTGGATCTACGCCAACGTTGTTGAGGACGACGAGGACGTGAGGGTTCTTGAGAGGATAACCTTCAAGAAAGAAGATGTCGCCTGGATCTTCCGCTACCTTCCGGGTAAGAAGGGTGGGAGGAAAAACCCTGGGGAAGGTTTATAAGGCCTGTTCCGATAGGGCCGCCCGTGGGGGTGTTTGAGTGAGTAAGAAGAGGGTCTGCCCTGTCTGCGGCTCCACTGAATTCATTTACGACCCCAGTAGGGGAGAAGTCGTTTGTAAGGTCTGCGGTTACGTTATCGAAGAGAACGTCGTCGATATGGGGCCGGAGTGGAGGGCGTTTGACGCGAGCCAGAGGGAGAAGAGGGCCCGCGCAGGGGCCCCTGAGAGCATACTCCTCCACGATAAGGGCCTCTCAACCGACATCGGCATCGACCGCTCCCTCACTGGGCTGATGAGGGAGAAGATGTACAGGCTTAGAAAGTGGCAGTCCCGCCTTCGCGTCAGCGATGCCGCCGAGAGGAACCTCGCCTTTGCCCTGAGCGAGCTCGACAGGCTCGCCAGCAACCTCCGCCTTCCGAGGCACGTTGAGGAGGAGGCCGCTCGTCTGTACCGCGAGGCCGTGAGGAAGGGCCTCATACGCGGAAGGTCGATTGAGAGCGTCATAGCCGCGTGTGTTTACGCCGCATGCAGGCTCCTCAAGATACCGAGGACCCTCGACGAGATAGCCGAGGTCTCCCGCGTGGACAAGAAGGAGATCGGTAGGAGCTTCCGCTTCATAGCCAGGCACCTCAACCTCACCCCGAAGAAGCTCTTCGTCAAGCCCACCGACTACGTGAGCAAGTTTGCCGATGAGCTGGGCCTCAGCGAGAGGGTGAGGAGGAAGGCGATAGAGCTCCTTGAAGAGGCCTACAACCGCGGGCTCACCAGTGGAAAGAGTCCTGCCGGCCTCGTCGCGGCGGCACTCTACATAGCCGGTCTGATCGAGGGGGAAAAGCGCACTCAGAGGGAAGTGGCGGAGGTCGCGAGGGTCACCGAGGTGACCGTGAGGAACCGCTACAAAGAGCTGATAGAAAAACTGAACCTGAAGGTTCCGATGGGCTGATCACCCCCCGAACCAGCTCTCCAGCGTCCTCTGTTTCCCAGCCTTCACGGCTTTTTTAAGCCTTTCAAGGCCGTTCTTAACGCGCTCCTCGCTGAAGTCGTGCTCGTCGCACAGGAACTTCAGAATGCCTTCCTCGTCCGGCTCGCGCCATTTCAGCTCGTACTCATCCGTCACTGGGGGATTGAGGAAGAACTCCTTTATCGCGTAGAGGTCAACCTCGCTCTCCCGATTGTACTTCTTGAGGGGGTCTTTGCTCCTCTTGACTATCGTCAGGGCCTTTTTCGGCCCTATACCCTTTACCCCCCCGGGGTTGTAGTCGGTTCCGACTAGAATGGCCATCTCGATGAGCTTCTCCCTGTCTATTCCCAGCTCTTTGAGCACCTCCTCCAGAACCACCAGCTCGGGTTTGACCTCAACGTATACGTTCTTACCCGGTAGCTTTCTCCTCCCGGTTATCGTTAGGTTCCTCACGAGCTTCGGTGCCCCGAAGAGGAGCGAGTCGTAGTCCTGACTGGCGGAGGCGTAGACCTTCCCCTTGGCGGCCATGTAAGCAGCTTGGGCCTCACCCTCGCTCGGCGCCTGAACAACCGGGATCCCCATGAGCTCTAAAAGCTTCTTGGCGTCGTTTATGAGCCCCTCGTTAACGCGCGTTGCCCTCATCGCGTACTTCTTCGCCTCCTCCAGATCACCCCTCTCGAGGGCCTCGTGCCACTTCTCCTCTGCCTCCTCCCTGGCTTCTCTCCTCCTCTCTATCTCCCTCCTCTTGAACTCCGGCGGCTTTCCGTCGAAGACGTAGGCCGGTTTCACACCGTTCTCCATGAGGTTGATCGTCCTGTAGAAGAAGCCGCTTAGGTGGGAGGTTATCCTGCCCTTTGAGTCCATGAGCGGCGTACCGTCGCGCTGCCTTATGGTCGACAGAAACTGGTACATGGCGTTGAAAGCGTCGATGGCAACCTTCCTCCCGTAGAGGTTCTGGAGCTCTATCTCCCTTCTCGGCACAAGATCACCTATCTGTACGCCCATACGCACCACCTGGAAAAAGAGAGGTGATGGGAGTATTTAGGGTTTGCCTCGGCCTACCGGATTGCTCATCACCCCTCAGGGAGGGGAAGGTTCCTCATCGGCCACCTCCAAGGGCTATGACTTTATGGGAAACCCCGTTCGGCCATACTGGGAGGGTCTGCCATCTGGGGTACAGAGTCTCCTAAAAAGTTTTTCGAAAACATGTGGGAAAGCGAAACTACTTCGAGAAAGGCGTTTGGCGATGAAACCGGTTGGGAATTGGCCTTCGGCTGCTTTTAACGACCGTCGATGATATCATCGTCAAAAGGAGAGGGGAAAGGTTTTAACGGCTTTTATCGACGTGAAACTGTGAATCTCATCGAGGTGATAAGAATGGCCGATCCAAGGATTGAGGCACTTTTCAAGCCCAAGAGCGTCGCGGTTATAGGCGCTTCAGGAAAGCCGGGAAAGATAGGGTACGCTGTTATGAAAAACCTGATCGAGTACGGCTACGATGGCAAGATATACGCCGTCAACATTAAGGGCGGCGAGATAGAGATCAGCGGGAGGAGGTTCCCGGTTTACAAGAGCATCCTCGACGTTCCCGACGAGGTCGACATGGCCGTCATAATCGTCCCGGCCAAGTTCGTTCCGCAGGTCGTCGAGGAGGCCGGAAAGAAGGGGGTTAAGGTTCTCCCGATCATAAGTTCCGGCTTCGGCGAACTTGGTCCAGAGGGCAAGAAGGTCGAGGAGCAGCTCGTCGAGACTGCCCGCAAATACGGCATGAGGATCCTCGGCCCGAATATCTTCGGCGTCGTCTACACCCCCACCAAGCTCAACGCCACCTTCGGTCCCACCGACGTTATGCCCGGAAAGCTCGCCCTCATAAGCCAGAGCGGGGCCTTGGGAATAGCCCTAATGGGCTGGACGATCCTTGAGAAGGTGGGCCTCTCAGCTGTTGTCAGCATCGGTAACAAGAGCGACATAGACGACGCTGATCTGCTCGAGTACTTCAAGGAGGACGAGAACACCGGTGCGATACTCATCTACATGGAGGGCGTCAAAGACGGGAGGAAGTTCATGGAGGTCGCGAAGGAGGTCAGCAAGGAGAAGCCGATAATCATCATAAAGGCCGGGAGGAGCGAGCGCGGTGCCAAGGCTGCAGCAAGCCACACCGGTTCACTCGCCGGAAGCGACAAGATATACGAGGCAGCGTTCAAGCAGAGCGGCGTTCTCCGCGCTTTAACCATCGGAGAGGCCTTCGACTGGGCGAGAACGCTGAGCAACCTGCCGGAGCCTGAGGGAGAGAACGTCGTCATCCTCACCAACGGCGGTGGAATAGGCGTCATGGCCACCGACGCGGCAGAGGAGGAGGGGCTCCACCTCTACGACAACCTCGAGGACCTCAAGGTCTTCGCCAACCACATGCCGCCCTTCGGTTCATACAAGAACCCGGTTGACCTCACCGGTATGGCCGGGGCTGAGGCCTACGAGGGTGCCGTTCGCGACGCGCTCGCCAACCCGAACATGCACGCCATAGCGGTGCTCTACTGCCAGACGGCTGTGCTCGACCCGAGGGATCTGGCGAAGATAGTCATCCGCGAGTACAACGAGAGCGGAAGGAAGAAGCCGCTCGTCGTTGCAATCGTCGGTGGAATAGAGGCCAAGGAAGCCATCGACATGCTCAACGAGGAGGGCATTCCTGCTTATCCGGAGCCGGAGAGGGCCATCAAGTCCCTCGCGGCGCTCTACAAGTGGAGCAACTGGAAGAAGAAGCAGAAGAAGTGATACCTCTGGGCATTTTGCCCAAAACCTTTTATACCTTTTCTCCATGGTAATTTTGATGGCCATGAGGAATGCCTTGTACTCACTCGGGGTTTTGCTCTTCGTCCTCGGGATGCTCTTGGTGGTGACGTACAGCCCTGCCAACTGCGGCGGCGTTACGTGCATGCTGCCCCCTCTGGGTCCCCTGTCCACTGGGTTTGGAAAACTGCCGCCTCAGGTTCAGGAAACCGACGGCTCCTTCACCTTCACTGAGAACTACTCGCTAAAGATCAGCTCCTTCGCCCTCGTGGTTGGATCGAAAGAAGGCGTCTCATGGGAAGTGAACGGCAAAACGCTCGTCATACGGAACGGTGGGGAACACAACCTGTCCCTCGTTTACACAAACGGCACTCTCAGAGTCCTTGAAGGTCGGGGCGAAAACCTGAAAGTAGATATCGAGGGGGTTCTATTCGTCAGGGGCCTCACTGTTGAGGAGCTCGAGCTCTACGATGACCCCGGGGCTTACCTCCAGTTCTGGAACTGCAGCCGGAACTTTGAGGAAGTCAAGAGGAGGTGCGAGGAGGGCGGTTCCCCAAGGTACCAGCCCTACGCAGGTCTTGCCCTTATGCTGCTGGGTCTGGCTACCTTCGGGATGGGCATGAGGGCCGGCAAAGGCCTTTAAGGTTCCTTCCATATTTATCCCGGTGGTGCCATGATCATCGCCCTCATTTCGGACATCCACTCCAACATTGAGGCCCTTCGGGCCGTCTGGGGGGAGGTTAAGAAAGCGGACGCGATTCTCTGCATGGGGGATTTAGTAGGTTACGGAGCTTCACCAAACGAGGTTGTTGAGTTTGTGAGAAAGAAGATGAAGAAACGGACTTTCCTCTGCGTTCGCGGGAACCACGACAACGCGATAGCCTTCGGGGCCGAGTGGGGCTTCAACCCCTACGCGCGAGAAGCCGTGCGGTGGCACCAGCGTGTTATGACCATTGAGAACCTCGAGTTTCTCAGGAGGCTTCCCGTTAGGAGGCTCTTCACCGACGACACCGGGCGGAGCTACCTTCTCATACACGGCTCGCCGAGGGCTCCCCTCGACGAGTACCTCTTTCCCTGGCTCCCGGATAGCGAGTTCAGGGCAGTTCTGAGCTACATCAGGCAGGACGACCTTTTGGTGGGCCACACCCACGTGCCGATGATGAGGGTCATAGATGGGAGGAGGATAATCAACCCTGGCGGCGTTGGGCAGCCGAGGGACGGGGACTGGAGGTCCGCTTACGCCATTGTGGACACCGAAGAGGAACCGCCGGACAACGTCGAGTTTCGCCGCGTTGAGTACGATGTGGAAGAAGCGGCCAGAAAGATATTGGAAGCTGGCCTCCCGCGCTTCCTCGCGGAGAGGCTCTATGAGGGCTATTAACGGTGCCTTATCCCCCTCAGCTTTGACTTAACCGCGAGCTTGCCCGAGTCGATGATTATAACTTCACCTATGCTCCTGACGGCGCTGACGGGTATCAGAAGGAGCCCCTCGTGGTCGGTCACGAACTCGCTGGTGTCAAGGTCTTCATCGGGCTCGGCAACGATGACGAGAAGCTCCCCGGTCTTCTCATCGAAGCTGAGGTCGTAGACCCAGCCGAGCCTTACGCCGGTGTCGGTAATCAGCTCAACGTCCCTTAGCTTTGAGGCAAGGATCTTAACCATCTTCGTTCACCTCTTGTTTTATGCGTGTCATCATATCGACTCGATTGTATAAAACTTTTCCGCCCTTTTGGTTTCTCAATAAGGGAAAGGAATTCAAAAGAGAAACGGGGAAACTTCAGATCCCCGCCCCAACGTCCTCCGCGATGTCCGGCAGGTCGAGGGTGAGCAGCTTGACCTTGGTCGGAATTCCATCCCTGCTCCAGCCCCTTGCCTGGTAGTACTCGTCGAGCATCCTGTCGAGCTCCCACGGCGGGACGTGGAGGCCCTTGCTGACCCCCTCTGGGATCGGCTCCCACATTATCCTGTACGGGAGCGTGTCGTCCTTCCTGCTGAAGCCCTCGCGGACGTTGAAGGCCCTGGCGACGTTCATTATCCTCTCGCCGACCGTTATTATCTCGGCTTCGCTCATGTGCATGCCAGTAACGGCCTCGATGAGCTCCGGGAAGCCCTCGAGGAAGTACATGTGCCTCGAGAACTTACAGACGCCGAGCGCGTCGTAAACGGCCATTAGGTTCTCGTGCACCGCTATCTCGTAGCCCTTGTTCTCGCCCTTGGTTCTGTCAACGCCGTCGAACTTCCACCACTTGCCGACCAGCTCGGTTCCGTAGGCTCCTGCTGTAAGGTGATCTGCACCGCGGACGTTCACTGCGAACGCCAACGCCATTCCCTTTATGCCGCGGACGTCGTAGGCTGGAGGCTCCATTCCCTTGACGTGCATGGCGAACTTCCAGCTCTCCTTACCAAGCCTCTCACTGGCCCTCTTGACACCATCAGCCAGGAGTTTTCCGAGGTTGCCCTCGCGGTAGGCCATCTTCCTGAGGGCTTGCACAGCGGCGTCGCCGTTGCCGAAGGTGAGCTCAAGGCCGTCGGCCTCTTCCTTGGTGAGCAGTCCCTTCTCGTAGGCCTCCATGGCCCAGGCTATGGTGACACCGGCGGAGATGGTGTCGAGGCCGTACTCGTCGGCGAGCTTGTTGAGGTAGGCAACGGTCTCGAAGTCGTCTATCTCAAGCACTCCACCGAAGGAGTAGAGGGTCTCGTACTCCGGACCGTCGACCTCGAAGGTTCCCCACTTCTCGCTCTCCACGTGGACGTACTGGCTGCACGGCTTGTTACAGAGCGGGCACGGCCTCCTTCCCTTCCTGTACTTCGGGGCCCAGAAGTACGGGTCGAGGCCTATGTGCTCCCTTCCCTCCTCCTTGGCCTTCTCGTAGGCCTTCTTGAAGAAGCCCATCTGCCAGTTCCTGACTGGGAAGGTTCCCCTTTCCCTGTTCATCCAGTCGAGGAACTCACCGCTTCCGTAGTCCATGTCGGCCTTTGTGGCGGGGTGGTCCTTGAAGATGAGGGCCCACTTCTTTATCAGCTCGCGGAGCTTTTCGGGGTTGGCTATCGGCACCTTCTTGCTCCCCTTGATGAGGATTCCCTTGAGCTTCTTGCTTCCGAGAACTGCTCCGGGGCCACCTCTAGCGGCCTGTCTCTCGTCGGTTTCGATTATCGAGATGAGGCTGAGGTTCTCGCCGGCGGGGCCTATGAAGGCCGTGGCGTAGCCCGGGTACTCCTCCTTGGCCTTAGTCCTAGCCTCGCCGGTGGTGAGTCCCCAGTAGCCGTCCGCTGGGACGATCTTTACCTCGTCGTCGTTTATGACGAGGAGAACCGGCTCTTCGCTCTTGCCCTCTATTATGAGCACGTCGTAGCCGGCCCTCTTGAGCTGGACTCCAAGCTCGGCACCGGCCATCGACCTGCCGTAGCCACCTGTCAGCGGGCTCTTGAAGTTAAAGGCCGTCTTCGAGCCGGTTCCTATGCCTGTGTCAACGAAGAGGCCCGGAGTGATTATCATCTTGTTCTCTTCCCCGAGGGGATCTGCCTTGGCCGGCACCTCGTCGTAGAGAAGCCTCGTTCCAAAGCCAACGCCGCCGAGGTACTTCCTCGGGAACTCTTCCGGGAGGGGCTCCACCTTGGCCTCCTTTGTAGTCAGGTTTACCCTAAGGATCTTTCCCCAGTACCCATGCATAGAAGATCACCCGCGTTCACTTGTGTGCAGGTTCTAATAAACCTTTTGGGTTCACAGAAGGCTTTAATTCTCCCCATGTCCTAAAACATTCTAGTTTAACGGAAAAGGCCAAATAAGCTTCTCCGTTTAACCAAATTTTGCGAAAGGGTTTCGAGTTGCAGGTCTCTGATGAAAACTTCTGCGAAAAAAGTGCGAAAAGCTTGATGATCAGAGCTTCCACCTCTCCAGGGGGATCCCCCTTTCCTCCAGAAAGCGGGCGGCCTTTCTTGCCTTCTCCTCGCTCTCGGCGAAGATTATGACGCCTATGTACTTTCCAAAGCCCTTCGGCGACGAGTGGATCCTGACGTTGAAGCGCTCCAGGGCTTCCCTTAGGATTGGCGCGAGCTTGCTCTCGTCGGTTATCTCAGCGAGGAACTTGAGCTGGACGAACTTTCTCTCGCCGAGCCTCGGGAGGACTTCATTCTCAAGCATGGCCTTCATCTCCCGCGGCATCCCTGGGAGGACGAAGATCTTAACGCCGCCGTGCTCTATGAAAGCTCCTGGGGCAGCACCTTCGCTGTTCTCCAGCGGCTCGGAACCTTCTGGTAGGTAGGCCATCTTCCTCCTGCCCTCGTTCAAAGCAGGATCGTCTATGTAGCCCTCCCTGTAAAGGCGCTCGTAGAAGGCTTTGATTTTCTCCAGGCACTCCTCGCAAAGGACGAGCCTCCTGTCCAAAGCCTCTGAAACGGCCAGCATCGTAACGTCGTCGTGCGTTGGCCCAAGTCCGCCGGAGATAACGAGAACCTCCGGCTTTCTCCCAAGGGCCTCGTTGATTGCCTTCTTTATCTCCTCAACGTCGTCTCCAACGGTGGTGATCCTCCTCACCCAGTAGCCCCTCTCGGTCAGCTTCTTGGCTATGAATGCCGAGTTGCTGTCGACGGTGTTTCCAGTGAGGAGCTCGTCCCCAACGGTTATGACCTCGGCCAGCAAGCCATCACCCCCCTATCCTCGTCCCGAAGCCGTCTCCCCTTACGGCGCCGCTCAGCCTTCCCGGAACTTTCCCGTTCACGAACCAGACCTCGGAGTGCTCGGCTATCTTTTTGGCCTCGCGGAGCTTGTTGCAGATCCCGCCTGTGACGTCGGTTCCAGAGGCAGTGCAGCTGAGCCTCTCGAGGAGACCGTCGATTTCATCTGGCCTCAGGTTCTGGATAAGCTTTCCCGCGCCGGGCTTTCCGTCGTAGATCCCGTCGACGTCCATGAGGAAGATCACCTTCTCGGGCTCGAGCATCTTGGCGAGGTAAGTTATTATCTGGTCGCCCGAGAGGATCTCTATCCCCTTCGCCAGGTCTATGGAGACGTCGCCGAAGAGAACCGGGATGAACTTCAGCTCCAGCAGTCTTTTAATGACCTCAACGTCGCCGTAGGCCACTTCCCCGTTCTCGGTTATGAAGACCGAAGAGGTCGATACGGAGAAGGCTGGCAGGTTCTCGGCGACGAAAGTGCTTATGAACTTAGCGTTGGCCCTCAGCATGGCTTGGTGAGTTAGGGTAAAACCTATCCTCTTAATCCTTGCTGACTCCCAGTCCTCGGGAAGGCCCTCCCTTATGCCGTACTTCTTTGCCTCCGGGTGCCCGAAGCTCCCTCCGCCGTGAACGATTATGAAGTCCTCGCCGGGATAGAAGTTCGCTATCTCCCTGGCTATTTCCCTCACCGTCTCAACGTCGAAGTTCTCTGGGTCACCTTTCTTGTCACTGAAGACGCTACCTCCAACTTTGACGATTATCATGGCAGAACCTCCTCTATTCTAAGCCCTTCCCTGCTTATCTCGGTTATCATCGGCGTTCCGCCGGCTATTGTTATGGCCGTTGCCACTTCGCTCTGCTTCTCTGGAGCTAACGCGTACATACAGCCGCCGCCACCGGCGCCGGTTATTTTTGCTCCCAGGGCTCCGGCGGTTCTTGCGGCGTAGACGAGTTCGCTCAGCTTTTTCGTGGAAACGCCGAGGGCATCGAGGAGGCCGTGGTTTATGTTCATGAGCTTTCCGAGGGTCTTGAAGCGCGTTTCGTCGTCCAAATCCGAGAGGAGAACTTCTCTAGCTTTCTCCACGACCTTGCCCATTGAGACCAGTATCGGCTCAACAATCTCGGGCATCTCCTCGTATGTCCTCCTGACCATCGCAACCAGCTCTTTGGTTGAACCGCTCGAACCGGTGTAGCCCACAACTATCGGCAGTTCCATAAACGGGAGGTGCTCGAAGTTGCCCTTCTCGTAGTGTATGAAACCGCCTATCGCTGAGACGGTCGGGTCTATGCCACTCGATGCTCCCTGAACGAGGAGTTCAACCCTGTGGCCGAGCTTTCCAATCTCCTCGTTGGTCAGCTCGAGACCGAGCAGTTTTGAAACCGCGCCTATTGTAGCAACCGCAACGGCCGCCGATGAGCCGAGACCGGCTCCAACGGGAATCTGGGAGGTTATCGAGACCGTTATGCCCCTTCCGTTTCTGTCCGCTTCCTCCTTCACGAGCTCTATCGCCTGTCGGACGTAGCTGAGAACCTCGGCGGCCTTTCCGTAGTCGCTCTCGAAGTAGATCTCATTCTCGGAAAAGGACACTATTAAACCTGGGGTCTTTATGTCGTGGGCCTCTATCTTTATCCTCCCCGAGTCGTTGAACTCTGCACTCACATAGGTTCTCAGGTTTATCGCGGCAGCGATGGCAGGCTTTCCATAAACCACACTGTGCTCGCCGAAGAGGATAATTTTAGCCGGAGCTGAAGCTAGAACCTTCATCTTTGACCCTCCAAAAACTTTTCAACAAGCTCCACGAACTCGTAGATGTCATTCAGGTGCTCATGAAGGGTCTCGAAAGCGAGTTCATCGTTTATCCTGCCGTAGCGATGCACAAGAATGTTGCGGAAGCCCTTCATAAGGCGCAACTTATTGGTCATTTCACGTGGCAAGATACCAGCTCTAACGAGCCCTTCAAAAACATCTTCTTCCGTTTCAGGCATCCTGAGCTTTAGGTCGGAGTTCAGTATGGCACAGATGTCTATGATGTTCTGGATGACAAACTCGACCCTTTTGTATATCCCGTCCTTGATAAGGCCGAGGGACTGAAAGGTCTCGAAATCCTCTGGGAGGTTCTCCTCAACAAGCTTTAGGCTCTCGAGGATTTCCTCAATTTTGGATTTTATTAGCTCCTTCCTCATTCTATCGCCTCCAGGCCGAGGTAGTCGTAGTAATAGCGCTTGAAGTCCTCCCACTCCTTGATGGTTTCGTAGGCGATGTCATAGAGGAACGTCTCGTCCCTGCAGAAGAGCACCTTTCCCTTGAGGCACTCCTTCTTCACGTAAACCGGGAGAAGCTGAAAAATCTGGACGTCATATTTGTCGGGCAGGTAACCGAGAACCAGGGCTCTAAACTTGAAGGCCTCCCGCTTGCTGCCGTCGTAGTAAACGCAGAGGTCAAAGTCGCTGTCCGGCCGATAATCACCTCTCGCCCTAGAGCCGAAGAGGATGATGAACTTTACCCTCTCGCCACCCAGCCGGAGGATCTTTTCAACGGCATCTTGGAGGTTCATGGGGAGAAATACGAAGGGAAGCTTATCACCCTTTCGCTCACTTCCGCATCACTATACTCGCGTAGCCAACTACCGCCTCGGTGCTTCTGCTGACCTCGTAGCTCGTCGTGTAGTGCAGGAGCTCGGCCTCAACCGCTCCAGCGAGGCGCGAGTAGACTATCGCCGTTCCAACGGCACCGGGCCCGCACATCGTGTGCCTCATCTCGCGAAGTTCCCTGAAGAGACCGTCAACGTCAAAGTCGAGGATTCTCCTGATGAGCCTGAAGTCCCACTCCTTGATTCTGTGCGGGAGCTCATCGGCCCTAGCTCTAAACGGCACGTAGCCATAGACCGGGCCGTAGTGCATGAAGTCCGTGCTGGCTATGACAACAACGTCCCTACCGAGTTCCGCACTGGCTTCGAATATTGCCCTTCCAAGTGCCCTCGAAACTTCCTCGTCCTGAATGCCAAGGGTTATCGGGACGATTTTAACGTCCTTTCCGGCTTTCTCAGCCAGATACTGGATGAAAGGAACCTGCACCTCTATGGAGTGCTCGTATTTGTGGGCCAGCTCGTCGAGGTCGGCTATTCCAGAGAGCTTCGCTATGGCCCTTGTCATCTCAGCATCGACCTCTATGCTCCCCAGTGGGGTTAGCCACTCGCCTTCAGGATAGACCGCTATTGGCGAGCCCAGGCCTGTATGGTTCGGCCCGAGGATTACGAAGGTCTCGGGCAGACCGTCCTCGAATATCGCCCTGTAGGTCCTGCTGGCCGTATAGCCCGAGAATACGTAACCAGCGTGGGGCGCAACTCCCGCGGTAATCCTCCTCTCGCTTCCCTCTTCACCGAGGTCGCTGAAAAACTCCTCCAGCATCTCTATGAGCGTATCATCAGCCGGATAGAAGCTTCCGGCGACCGCTGGGTACCTGACCATCTCCACTCACCTCCACCCTTTACTTACCGCGAGACTTTAAATACCTTCGGTTAGTTTAAGGCCCGAACCCGTGAGTGGGAGCAGAACCTTCGAGCCAGAAGGTATCTCACCGGTCTCAATCAGCTTCCAGAGGGCACTTAGAACAACCGCCGAGGTGGGCTCAACGAGAAAGCCCGCCCTCTTCAGCCAGCTCAACGCTTCTCTCGTTTCAATATCGTCAACGCTCACGCAGAGGCCGTTGGTTTCTTCCAAGACCCTTTTCATCTCCCCAAAGCGCGGTGGATTTGGAATGGCTATGCCGTCGGCCAGGTTGTTCTTCAGCGGTGAGCGCTCGCAGAGGCTCTCGTAGCCAGTCGCTTGAACCGCAACGAGGACGGGAAGCCTCGCTATCTCACCCATCCTCTCAAGCTCCTTGAAGCCCTTCCAGAGGCCGAGGAAGAGCGTTCCGCTCCCCGTAGGGGCCAAAACGTAGTCGGGAAGGCCAACCTGCTCGTAAACCTCGAATGCAACCGTCTTGGTCCCCTCGATGAAGTAGGGGTTGAGCCAGTGGGAGACATAAGCTAAGCCCTCCCTCTCCGCGAACTCCTCGGCTTTGCCATGGACGGTCATCCTGTCCCCATCAACGAAGTGAATGACTGCACCAAGCCTCTGGAGGAGGGAAACCTTCCCGGGCATTGCATCGTAGGAGACGAAAATATGTGCCTTTATGCCCGCAGGGAGGGAGTAGAGTGCAAAGCTCAGGGCGGCGTTTCCGGAACTGTCGAGGACAACTTCCCTGATTCCCTCTTCCATCAGCTTGGCAACTGTTACCCATGTGCCCCTGTCCTTGAAGGAACCGCTCGGCTGGAGGTAGTCGAGCTTGAAGAGGGCAAAGACTCCGCCGACCTCGAGCGGCGTGGTTGGCGTTATGGCTGGAACAGCCGGAGGGAGGTAGTTGCCCCCAACGGGAAGAAAGTTGAGATAGCGACGCATGTCCAGATAATTCAAGAGGTTCCCGAAGAAGTCGTAGTGCTCCCTCTCAACGAGCAACGTTCCTCCGCAGTCGCATCTCAAACGGAAGCTCTCTGGAGAGGTCTTCCCGCATCGGGTGCATCTGAGCATGCTCCCAACCCCAAAGGCTTTTTAGTTTAACGTCGATTATAGTGCACAAACGCATAAAAAGGTGGTTGCCATGGGAGAGAAGTTCATCTCGGCTGAGAGGCCACAGACCGAAGAGGGCTACCAGTACCACATAGCCTGCAAACCGGGTGACGTTTCAAGGTACGTCCTTCTTCCCGGGGACCCGGAGAGGGTTCCGAAGATAAGCTCCCTGTGGGACGAAGCCAAGGAGATAGCCTTCCACCGCGAGTACAGGACTCATACAGGCAAATACAAAGGGGTTCCAATAAGCGTCACCTCGACCGGAATAGGCGGGCCCTCCACAGCCATAGCGGTGGAGGAACTTGCTGCTATTGGAGCGGATACCTTCATCAGGGTCGGCTCAACCGGAGCGATACAGCCCGGGATGGAGATAGGTGACCTGATTATAGCGAGAGCGGCCGTTAGGCTTGAGGGAACTTCAAAGCAGTACGTTCGCGTTGAGTATCCTGCGGTGGCCGACTTAGAGGTAACGATGGCTTTGATTGAGGCGGCCGAAACTCTGGGAGTCCGCTACCACCTCGGCATTACCGCTTCAACCGACAGCTTCTACCTCGGCCAGGGAAGGCCCGGTCTAAACGGCTACTTCCCGAGCTTTGCCAGGAACATACTCGACGACCTGAGACAGGCGAGGGTTACGAACTTCGAGATGGAGGCGGCGACGCTCTACACTCTCGCGAGCATCTACGGATTAAGGGCCGGTTGCGTCTGTGCTGTTTTCGCAAACCGCGTTACCAACGAGTTCGGCAAGGCCGGGGAAAAGGAAGCCGCTTTGGTCGCGAGCGAAGCGGTTAAGATACTCCACGAGTGGGACGAGGAGAAGGAGAAGGCCGGAAAGAAGGTATGGTTCCCGGGGCTTAGGTTTAAGGGCGCGCGGTGAGGGGTTTGGACGAAAGGCTGATCGAGATAAAGAGGCTCCTGAACGAAAGGAACCCCGGGGCGGCTCTGGCGCTAGCCGGGAAGATCAAGGATCCCTACTGGCGGGGCTACGCCCTCAGGTGGATCGCGGAGGCGTACGCCCTGGAGAGGCCGGAGAAGGCCCTCGAAGTTGCGGAGGGCATCTCAACGGATTCGCTCCGCGATGAAGCGCTCAAGGACGTCTCCTATATTTTTTCCAAGGCCGGAATGTTCAAACAGGCCATAACTGCTGCAAGGAGGATAAAGAGCGAGTTCATCCGGAAAAAGGCCCTCAAGGCGGTCTCGGTAATGCTGGCCAGGGCGATAGTCGAGAAGGGCAGCGCGGGGGTGAGTCTGGGCGAGCTGGGCCTCGATGAGGAGGACATTGAAGTTCTCAAGCCCCTTCCGCCAGGGATAAGCTTCAAGGACGGCAAGCTCATGCCCGGTGCCGAGTTGCTCCGCATGAAGGGAGAGGTACGGGAAGCGGTGGTGCCCCAGAACGAGGTCCCCAGGGCTGTTCCCCCAAAGCCCTCTGTGGGGACCCTGGAGCCCGAGGGAAGGGAGTACCTCGTCGAGTACTTTGAGATCCCGGTCTGGAGCGCCAACGTTGAGGAGATCGAGTACTGGGCCGGCCTGCTTGACGAGCCCCTGAAGAGCCGCCTTCTCGAGGAGGCTGGGATAGTGTACCTGAGGGCTGGGAACGTTGAGAGGGCAGAGGAGTTGTGCAGTATGGCCTCCCACGCCAGTAAGCTTGGCTACCTCCTGGCCCTCCGCGCGCTTGGTGATGGTGATGTCGAAAAGGCCTCGGGGTTCGCCCGGAAGGTGTACGATCCCGTTAGAAGGCTTCTGCTCGTAAGGGCCGTGCTGGAAAGGGGCCTCCTCGATGAAGAACTCCTCAGGAAGGTGCTCGGTGCCAAGAGCGACTACATCCTCGCGAGGGTTCTCAAGTTCTTTGCCTTTGAGCTCCTCGAGGAGGCGAAGACGACGAACGACCCCGGGCTGAGGGAGCTTTCGAAGGGGGTCTTTGACCTCGGCATAAAGATCCAGAGGGAGTTCGAGGCCAGGCTCTTTTCGAGGCTCTAGTCACCAGTCTTCGTCGTCCTCCCAGTCCTCCTCTTCCCATTCCTCCCAGTACTCGTCCTCGAGCTCGTCCTCAAAGTCCTCCTCGAACTCGAGCTCCTCCTCGAAGTACTCCTCATCCTCCTCAACGGGGGGCCTTTTCTTCGGGGGCATGCTCCATACCTCCCCATTGGTTCCGCGGAAGGGAATTTAAGACTTTCCTCGGAGGAAGGTTTTTGAAGGTTTCCGGGGAGGGTCAACCATGCGGGTTGCCGTTGTAACAGAGGACGCTAGGGTGTACTACCTCGTCGTTAAAATCCTCAAGGCTTATGGGATAGGCTTCCACAGCCTCACCCCCGGGGAGAAGATCCCCTTCGACGTTGAGGTCGTCCTGACTGACGAGCTGAGCTTCCGGAAGGTGGACTTCCCGGTCAAGATCCTCGTGAGGGACGAGAACTTTATAGACGAGCTTCTAGCTCTCCTCGAGGGGCGGGAGAGGTTCAGGCAGGTGTTCATCGCGATAGACCCTGGTGAGAGGCCCGGGGTTAGCGTCGTGGCCGACAACAGGGTCGTCGAGGTTCACAGACTCAGGGGGCCGAGGGACGTTGGGGTCATATTCGAACTCCTAGAGAGGTACCCTGGGGCCAAGATAAAGATAGGCCACGGGGCTAAGCGGCAGAGGGTTCTGACGTTGAAGGCCCTCGGACAGCTTCTGGGATACGACTACCCCATAATCCTCGTTAACGAGGCCAGGACTACCCCGAGGGTTGGCAACACCGAGGTCCCCGGGGTTCAGGACATAGTGGCGTCGATAAACATAGGCCTCAGGAGGGGTAGGGAGACCACCATAGGGGAGCTCCTCGAGGTGAAGGAGCCCTCCAAGCGAGAGATCGAGGACATAAAGAGGAGGAGCCGGGAACTGAGCGGTAACATAACGATCTCGACGCGTCTGGCCAGGGAGGTGGCCGTTGGCAACATGACCCTCGAGGAGGCCATAGAGAGGCAGAGGAAGAAGAAGGCGTGAGCGGAGAGGTTTTATACCCTTTGGACATATCCCACAACGTTATGAGAAACGACGGAGGTGATCACGATGATCTTTGGCAGGAGTGAGGAAGAGGTCGACGAGATCAAGCTTAGGGTGGCCGAGGCGCTCAAGGTTGACGTGGGCAGGGGGATAGTGCGCTTTGACAGGCCATACCAGAAGAAGCTCGGCGTCAGCACCGGGGACATAGTGGAGCTCGTCGGCTCTCGCTCGACGGCCGCGATAGTGGCCAACGCCCACCCCGACGACAGGGGTCTCGACATAGTCAGGATGGACGGTTACATAAGGAAGAACGCCGGCGTGAGTATAGGGGACTACGTGACGGTGAGGAAGGCCCAGGTTCAGGAGGCCAGGAAGGTCGTCCTGGCACCGGCCCAGAGGGGGGTTATCCTCCAGATACCGGGCGACATCGTCAAAGGGAACCTGCTCGGAAGGCCCGTAGTTAAAGGGGACATAATCGTCGCCAGCAGCAGGGGGGAGACGGGCTACTACGGTGGAAGCCCCCTCGACGACCTCATAAGGGGCCTCTTCGAGACGATGCCCCTAGGCTTCGGCGAGCTGAAGTTCGTGGTGGTCAACACGATCCCCAAGGGCATAGTCCAGATAACCTACAACACCGAGGTCGAGGTTCTCCCGCAGGCCGTTGAGGTCAGGGAGGAGAGCATCCCCGAGGTGACCTACGAGGACATTGGCGGTCTCAGCGACGCGATCCAGAAGATCAGGGAGATGGTCGAGCTGCCGCTCAAGCACCCGGAGCTCTTCGAGCGCCTGGGGATAGAGCCGCCCAAGGGCGTTCTCCTCTACGGGCCGCCGGGAACCGGTAAGACTCTGCTTGCCAAAGCGGTAGCGAACGAAGCTAACGCACACTTCATAGCGATAAACGGGCCGGAGATAATGAGCAAGTACTACGGTGAGAGCGAGGAGAGGCTGAGGGACATCTTCAAGGAGGCCGAGGAGAACGCGCCGAGCATAATCTTCATCGACGAGATAGACGCGATAGCCCCGAAGAGGGAGGAGGTCGTTGGGGAAGTTGAAAAGCGCGTTGTGAGCCAGCTGCTCACGCTGATGGACGGCCTCAAGGGGCGCGGTAAGGTCATAGTCATAGCCGCCACGAACAGGCCCGACGCCCTCGATCCGGCTTTGAGAAGGCCCGGGAGGTTCGACAGGGAGATAGAGGTCGGCGTCCCGGACAAGCAGGGAAGGAAGGAGATACTCCAGATCCACACCAGGGGAATGCCCCTTGAGCCCACCTTCGACAAGGTCGAGGTTCTCCGCGTCCTGGACGAGCTCGCCTCAAGGGGCGGCCAGTACCTCCAGACCGCCGAGATCCTGAGGAAGCCCGTTGAAAACGCCCAGAGCGAGGAGGAGATCAAGGAGGTACTCAAGAGGAACAGCGAGGTCTACTCCGAGATCAGGGCCAGGTTGGTTGACAGGATGCTCGACAGAATAGCCGAGAGGACCCACGGCTTCGTTGGAGCGGACCTGGCGGCACTGGCTAGGGAAGCGGCTATGGTAGTCCTGAGGCGGCTCATCCAGGAGGGCAAGGTCAGCCCCGAGCAGGAGCGCATTCCTCCGGAGGTTCTCCAGGAGCTCCGCGTGAGGGAGGAGGACTTCTACGAGGCCCTCAAGATGGTGGAACCCTCGGCCCTGAGGGAGGTTCTCATCGAGGTCCCGAACGTCCGCTGGGAGGACGTCGGCGGTCTGGAGGACGTCAAGCAGGAGCTCCGCGAGGCCGTCGAGTGGCCGCTCAAATACCCGAAGGCCTTCGAGAGGCTAGGCGTCAACCCGCCGAAGGGCATACTCCTCTACGGCCCGCCCGGAACCGGTAAGACGCTCCTCGCGAAGGCCGTCGCCAACGAGAGCGAGGCCAACTTCATAGCCATCCGCGGACCTGAAGTGCTCAGCAAGTGGGTCGGTGAGACCGAGAAGAGGATAAGGGAGATATTCAGGAAGGCGAGGCAGGCTGCTCCGACCGTCATCTTCATCGACGAGATCGACGCGATAGCACCGGCCAGGGGTAGCTATGAGGGTGGAAGACACCTCGATACCCTGATCAACCAGCTGCTGACGGAGATGGACGGGATCGAGGAGAACAGCGGTATAGTGGTCATAGGCGCGACCAACAGGCCGGACATCATCGACCCTGCCCTGCTCAGGCCAGGGCGCTTTGACAGGTTGATATTCGTCCCAGCACCTGACGAGAAGGCGAGGCTCGAGATACTCAAGGTTCACACTAGGCGCGTCCCATTGGCCGATGACGTCGACCTCAGGGAGATCGCGAAAAAGACCGAGGGGTACAGCGGGGCCGATTTGGAGGCCCTGGTCAGGGAGGCGGCTCTAGCCGCCCTCAGGAGAGCCGTGTCCTCCTCGAGGGAGGCCTTTGAGAGCCAGAGCGAGGAGTTCCTGGAGGGCCTTGGGGTATCGAAGAGGGACTTCGAGACCGCACTGAAGAAGGTCAAGCCGAGCATAACGCCCTACATGCTGGAGTACTACAGGAACTTCGAGGAGAGCAGGAAGCGGAGGACGGAAAAGGAGGGGAAGGGGGTGGACTACTACACCTTCTGATCCCCCTTTCTTGCGAAATCTTTAAATACCCTTTGTCCAAAGCGCCATTGTGGTTTTTCTGTTCTAACACAGACCATCAGGGGTGTTACTGTTGAACGGGAGTCCAAACGCCATAAAGGGCACAACAACCGTAGGCGTAGTGTGTAGGGACGGAGTGGTCCTGGCAGCGGACAGGAGGGCAACGCTCGGCAACATGGTGACGTCAAAGGGAGTAACCAAGGTGTTCCAGATAGACGACCACCTGGCCATCGCGGGTGCCGGTTTGGTTGGGGACATCCTGGGCCTCGTCAGGCTTCTCAGGGCCGAGGCAAAGCTCTACCGGGCAAAGGTCGGCAGGGAAATGTCGGTGAAGGCGCTCTCAACGCTCCTGTCGAACGTGCTCCACGGCACGAGGCACCTGCCCTACTTCGCGTGGTTTCTCGTTGGGGGCTATGACTCGGGCCCCGAGCTGTACTCCATAGACGCCGCCGGGGGCGTCACGAAGGAGAGGTTCATAGCCGCTGGTTCTGGTATGGAGTTCGCGCTGGCCATACTCGAGGAGAACTTCTCCGAGGAAATGCCCCTTGAGGAGGGCGTAAAACTGGCGGCGAGGGCCGTTAAGGCCGCGATAAAGAGGGACGTTTACACAGGTGAGGGGATAACCCTCGTAACGATCACGAAGGAAGGTTATAGGGAGCTCAGCAGGGAGGAGCTTGAAGCAATTCTGAAGTGAGGTGGTACCTTTGATCAGGAGGGAAACTTTTGTTGAGGACATCCTGAAGGACATAAAGGCCGTGATTGACCAGATGGTCCCCAGGGAGGCCAGGGTTACGGAGGTCGAGTTCGAGGGGCCGGAGCTGGTGATATACGTCAAGAACCCTGAGGCAATAATGCGCGACGGCAACTTGATCAAGAGCCTCGCCAAGGTCCTCAAGAAGAGGATCAGCGTCAGGCCGGACCCGGAGATACTCATACCGCCGGAGCAGGCTGAGGAGATGATAAAGCAGATAGTCCCTCCAGAGGCCGAGATAACAAACATAAGCTTCGACCCGTCGGTTGGAGAGGTCATAATAGAGGCCAGAAAGCCGGGTCTCGTCATAGGGAAGAACGGGGAAACCTTGAGGGAGATAACCCAGAGGGTTCACTGGGCCCCCAAGGCCATCCGCACACCCCCGATACAGAGCCAGACCATCTACTCCATCAGGGGCATCCTTCAGGCAGAGGCCAAGGACAGGAGGAAGTTTCTGAGGCAGGTCGGAAGAACGATCTACCGCAAGCCCGAGTACAAGAGCAGGTGGATAAGGATAACCGGTCTCGGCGGCTTCAGGGAGGTTGGAAGGAGCGCCCTCCTTGTTCAAACCGATGAGAGCTACGTTCTGGTCGATTTCGGTGTGAACATAGCCGCCCTCAGAGACCCCACCAAGGCCTTCCCGCACTTTGAGGCCCCAGAGTTCCGTTACGTCCTCGACGAGGGGCTTCTCGACGCTATAATCATAACCCACGCCCACCTCGACCACAGTGGAATGCTCCCCTACCTCTTCCGCTACAAGCTCTTCGACGGGCCGATTTACACAACTCCGCCGACGAGGGACTTAATGACCCTCCTCCAGCAGGACTTCATCGAGATTCAGCACATGAACGGCGTCGAACCGCTCTACAGGCCGAGGGACATAAAGGAGGTCATAAAGCACACGATAACCCTCGACTACGGTGAGGTTCGCGATATAGCGCCTGACATAAGGCTTACCCTCCACAACGCCGGCCACATCCTCGGTTCCGCGATAGTCCACCTCCACATAGGAAACGGCCTCCACAACATAGCGGTAACCGGCGACTTCAAGTTCATCCCGACGAGGCTTCTTGAGCCCGCTGTTAGCAGGTTCCCGCGCGTTGAAACGCTGGTCATGGAGTCCACCTACGGGGGCAGCAACGACTACCAGATGCCACGTGAAGAAGCTGAGAAGCGCCTGATAGAGGTCATCCACCAGACCATAAAGCGCGGCGGAAAGGTTCTCATCCCTGCTATGGCCGTCGGAAGGGCCCAGGAGATAATGATGGTTCTCGAGGAGTACGCGAGGATAGGCGGCCTCGAGGTGCCGATTTACCTCGACGGCATGATATGGGAGGCAACCGCCATACACACCGCTTACCCGGAGTACCTCAGCAAGAGACTTAGGGAGCAGATCTTCCACGAGGGCTACAACCCGTTCCTCAACCCGATCTTCAAGAGCGTCGCCAACTCGCGCGAGAGGCAGGACATCATAGACAGCGGAGAACCCGCTATAATAATAGCCACCTCGGGCATGCTCGTCGGCGGGCCGAGTGTCGAGTACTTCAAGCAGCTCGCCCCGGATCCGAAGAACACGATGGTGTTCGTCAGCTACCAGGCGGAGGGAACCCTCGGAAGGCAGGTGCAGAGGGGTCTAAGGGAGATACCTCTCGTCGGGGAGGACGGCAGGACCGAGGTCGTGCAGGTGAACATGGAGGTTCAGACGATAGACGGCTTCTCCGGTCACGCGGACAGGAGGGAGCTCATGAGCTACGTCGCCAGGCTCAGGCCCAGGCCGGAGCGCATAATAACCGTCCACGGCGAGCCCCACAAGTGCCTCGACCTAGCGTCTAGCATACACAAGAAGTTCAACCTCTCAACCCGCGCCCCCAACAACCTGGACGCCATAAGGCTCAAGTGAGGGAAAGCTTTAAATCCCTCCTTCCATTTTAACCACTGGGGTTAGGAATGCACGATCTGGGGCTTGGGATCATAACGCCCTACCTCTGCGTTGCCCTTTTTCTGAACTCCCTGATCACGCTTTTAACCTACAGGGAAATCCGGGGCATCTGGGATCGGCTCCCTCCCATGAAGTGGAAGACCATATCCTTCCTCCTCGGCCTGATGGCCGTTCTCGTGGCTTCTCTCCTTGAGATACCCATTTTGATACCCCTGCTCTCCAGTGACGGCCTTCCCCTCTGGGGCCTCGCCGTCTTGGGACTTATGATAGGCCCAGTTGAGGAGTTCTCCAAACTGCTTCCGGCCAAGATGTTCCGCGAGGAGATGTGGGTTCTCTGGAAGAAGACCATCGGAGGGGCTTTCTTCTTCGGGCTGATTGAATCGATCCTCTACTCGGTGCAGCTTCTCATAGCTGGAGAACCTCTACTAGCTCTCCTCAGGTTCACGGTCGTGGGCCTCCACGTGGCCTTCACTCTCATAGCGGCCACTTCCCTCATAACCAAAGGAAGCTGGGGCGCCTACCTGAGGGTATCCCTCTACCACTCCCTCTATGACCTCCCCTTCGTACTCAACTTTGCCGGGTACGGTGGGAGTGGTCTGTACGCCCTCATGGCCCTCGGAACGGCGGCCCTCTTGGCAACTGCCCTCGAGGTTCTTTCGGTGAACAATGACCCAACCTGTCTAATCGGAGATTTTGAGGAACCCGTGTTCCATGATGATTGTTTGGGGGAGTACCCCTTCGAATGATATTATTTTGTTGCATTTTTAGATTAGCTCTAACTACAATTGGGAGAAAATTTTATAAGGCCAATTTGATCAAATACTAATAATGGAGGTGTCATTATGAGAAAGATTATGTCATTGGTTATAGTACTATTGGTGGTAGGAGCGGGAACCGTGGGGGCGATTCGCTACATCAGCGAGGACAGCACAAGGCCCATCTCGCTCCTCGGCCGGGAGCTCTACTACATCGACGGCAACGCGGACTACGCCGTTGTCTACCCTACCCCTGGGGACGTCAAACTGCTTGAAAAGGGACACGGCAGCTCCATCATTCCCGCGGTACTCAGGATACCGAGGAAGGAGTGGGACAAGATCAGGGAACCCTCAGCGCTTTTCTCCAGACCAACTCCCCTAGTCTTCTACCTCCGGAAGGACGGGAAATTCGGGGTGACCTCACTTATCCGCCCCTACTTGGATCTCGACAAGGCTCCGGTACTCATGGACTTCTCGAAACCCTTCAACGCCACCCCTGAAGTCCTCTCAAGGTCCTGCCCAAAGGACTACATAGATTTCGGCGGCAGATTTTGTCCTTACAGGGGCTGGAGGCAGCAATTACTGTCGAATGGTAAGCGTACCCTTGTAACCCTCAAAACACCAGTGATGGGGGCTCACATAGACGGGGACGCTGTTCAGGAGATCAACTATATTCACTGGCGTTTAGTAATCAACAGTTATACTTACGCCCAGTGGGCTGTTTCTCTAGAAATTCTGGGCGTTCCGATAGTAACCTTAGCTAATGGTTCTAATTATAATGGATTCTCATTGGATGTGAATACCAAGCCAGGTCTAGATGAACTACTATTATCTCCTGACCAAGTTTGGAGTAATTATCTCTATTTGGATGTTCAGTATGAAGTTCTCGCCGGGGAGATCCCTGCGTACGATAAAGTGGAGAAAAAAAGGACACAAATTCCATATGTGGCTGTTTACCCGCTGAAGATCCTGAATTCGGGAAAGTACCAGTACACGTTCAAAAAGGACGGAAGCGTTGATCTTTATATAAAATCTGGCAAGAATCCCCCGACAATCCTGAACTATCTGTCGTATACGTTTCCCGTATCCAACAATACCAACAAACCCTGGCCACACCTTGAACTTGAGAGGCTGCCCTACCCTTATTCGCATGATGGGTTTTATGTCGCAGACGACTGGGGGGATAAGGAAAAAAGCTCACCCTCCTCTACTGGTTTTAGCATCCCTGTGGGGGGACTCCTCGCCTCTGCCCTTGAAGATGGGGCATCTGGGCTGGCCCAGGCCATCGGGAAATCTGCTACCAAGGAGGGACTCTTGGAGCTCCTAAAAGGTATCTCCCTTTCATTCTCAAATAAATGGAACTCCTACGGCGTTACTGTCTGGGATTATAAAATTCAGGTAAAACCACGCTCCGGGGGACTTATCTACAAGTGGTACAGCGATTTAAGGACGGAGGACATGAAGGGTCTAAGGCTTCCCATAATGATGGTTGAAGTCCGTCCTCTGGAGCAACCTACAGTTCCGGGAGTCCCCTGCGGACTCATCGCATGCCCAATAAACGGGTCGGGGGAAGTCCCCTGACCCTACCTCTTCGCCTTGAACCTCTCCTGGAGCCCGTAGAGCTCCGAGATCCTCTCTATCGTGTCCGCCTCCTCAGGGCTCTTGTCCTCCCTCAGGGCCACGTAGCGCGGGAAGCGCAGGGCGAAGCCGCTCTCGTACTTCGGGCTCTTCTGTATCTCCTGGTAGGTCACCTGGATGACGACCCTGGGCTCTATTTCGACGTATTTGCCCTCCTCACGGACTATGAGGGGCTTGAGCATCTTCGTGAACTCGGCTAGGTCCTCGTCGGTGAAGCCACTGCCCACCTTCCCGACCGGGACGAACTCGCCCCTGTGCTGGTCGTATGCCGCCACAAGGAACGAGCCAAGCAGGTGTGCGCGTCTTCCCTCGCCCCACTCGGCCCCGATTATGACGAGGTCGAGATCCTCCATCGTCGGCTTTATCTTGAGCCACTTCTTCCCGCGGTTGCCGGGCTCGTAGACAGAGTCCAGCCTCTTGGCCATCAGACCCTCGTGTCCCAGCTCAAGGGCCCTCCTGTAGAACTCCTCGGCCTCCTCGGCCTTCTTCGTCACGAGCTGCTGGGCGAGCTTTATCCTCTCGCTCTCCTCGACGGCCTCCTCCAGCCTCTTTCTTCTCTCCATGAACGGCGTATCTACGAGGCTCTCACCGTCGACGTAGAGTACGTCGAAGAGGTTGAGCTCCAAGGGAATCCTCTCTATCATCTCCTCGATGTTGTACTTCCTCCTAAAGCGCCTCAGCACGTACTGGAAGGGCCTCGGTTTTCCGCCGTCGCCGACGGCAACCAGTTCGCCCTCGACGATGGCCTTCTCGGGCCTCAGCTGGCTCCTCACGGCCTCAACGATCTCTGGAATCGAGCGGGTGACGTTCTCAAGCCTGCGCGAGTAGATGACCACCCTATCGCCGTCCTTGTGGACCTGAACCCTGGCCCCGTCGTACTTTATCTCGAATGCTGCCTCTCCACCCATCTCGAGGAGCGCGTCTTTAACGCTCGCCGCGTTCTGGGCCAGCATCGGCCTTACCGGCTTCCCTACCTGGATCCGCACTTTGGAGAGCCCCTCGTTCCCCTCGAGCTTCGCCACCTTCGTCACGTAGCCGAAGTCGCTCGTTAGCATGTACGCCCTCTCAACGAGCTCCGCCTTCACTTTGAAGGCCTCCGCTATCGCGTCCCTGAGTATTCCCTCTGCCACACCTGTTCTCATCGTCCCCAGAACTGTCCTCGCTATGTACTTGGCTTCCTCTGGCTGGGCGTCCATGAAGAGGTTTGCCAGGTACTTCATCTTCCTGTCCTGGCTCCCCTCTCCCTGGCTCTCGGCCACCTTCACGAAGGTATCGTAAACGCGCTTTATCGTCAGAGGCTGGGAGAAGAAGCTCTTCTGCTTTTTCTTTTTGACCGCCAGGGCAATGCTCTCACCTAGGTCACCGGTGTCCTTGATTGAGTTTTCGATTTCACCCTCCGGTACTCCGGTAGCAATCGACACGGCCTTTATGAGTAGCTTCTCACCTACGCCCAGCTCCCTCTCGTCCCAGTCAGGGAACACCTTTCCGAGGATGAGGTAGGGGACGATCTCTAGGAGCTCATCCGGCACGTTCTTGAGGAAGTCTGCCACGAACCGAGTTTTGAGGGTCTTCAAAGTCGTCTTTTCAAGCCGCCGGTAGAGACCGGCGAGCTCGGAGTACTTCATGTCGCCCATGCTCACCACCAGATAAAATAAGGGGAGGGGGATAAAAAGTCAGCGCCTCACGGAGGAGAAGCGCCCGTTCTGGTTAGCCGTAAGTTGTGTAAGGTTTGTAAGCATCATTACGGCTAACCTTCCAGCCTCGGCTCATTGGCTGGCTTTCGGGGGGAACGGTTACTCCCCACATCTTCAGGCTTTCGGCAGTCTCCATTCGGGCTTAACAACCCCACATATCGGAGACTACCACACCACTACAAAACTCACTCCAAAACTATTTAAAAATTACGCAAAACAAAAAGACTCAAACGTTCCATTTGTTGCTATCTGCGAAACAGCCACTCAAAGGCTACCGTCAGGAGGAAGCCGGCCGCGAAAGAGACGACTGGGCTCAGCCTGCCCTCCAAGAGGAGCCACAGCGCGAAGCCACCGGCCAGGCCTGAGAGGATTATCCCCCACCGGTGGTTCCCCTTCATGTTGGCGTACGTTGCGAGGACGACAAAAGCCAGTGCCAAAGTCAAGAGGTACGCGTTCATCACACTCACCCCTCTATCCACCTTCCCACTTTGGGTCTCTCGTCGTAGACCTCGACAACGTCGTAGGGGAGCCCGAGGTCCGCCAATAGATCCTTGGCCCTCTTGAGTTCCTCCTCCCTCACGAGGGCAAACAGGCCCTTGCCGAGCATTATCATCGAGCTCGGGTTGCTGAGAACCCTATCGAGCTCCCTCGCCGTTTCCAGGAGCTCCCCGTCCAGCAGACCGGTTCTTTCGGCGAATTCCCTTGCCAGAACCATCATCCTCTCGGGCCTTGGATCCCGGAGGAGCTCTTCGAGGGCCTTTCCTCCCTCTACCTCGATCGACTTGATTACGTCGTCGTCCAGGACGTCCTTTGTGTGTAGCGGGCCGAGAGGAACGACAAGAACGCGGTAGCCCTCAAAGAACAGGTTGTCCACAACTCCCACCCCCGGTCCCCCGGCTTTGACGCGAACCTCGATTCCCCCTGCGAGCTGGCCCACCACGTCTCCAAGGCCGCCCCTGTGGATCACTTCGGCCTCGTGGGCAAGCTTCGAAGCGGAGAGCCACGTCCCGCCAAACGCGTAGCTCAGCGCCAGGGCCGTGCCGAGAGCACCTCCGGCGCTGTTGCCGAAGCCGTAGCCGTTAGGGAAGTCGGAATACTGCCAGATTTCGACCTCGCCGGTAAAATCCCCAGGGACGAGTTCCTCCGCCACCGAGTAGCTTATTATCGCGTCTTCCCTCTTCACAGGCTCGCCGTTGAAGGCCACGTGGATGTGCCTCTCGAGCGTTCCAGTTTCGATGCTCGCGAAGACGTTGGTTCCTTTGTCCAAGTTTATCCCGGCACCGAGCGAGCCGGCTTTAAGCGGGTCATTGTGGAAGACAGGAACGAAGAAGGCCGTTATGTGGGCTGGAACGAAGGCCCTGATCAGCATTCACTCACCCCCAACAACTTCGACAACGTCGCCGTTCCCGGGTGGAAGAACTGACATTATATCCTCTTCCCTCACCTTGTAGCCCCACTCCTCCAGGATGTGCCGTATCTTCTTCACGAGCTCGCTCTTCTTGAGTGAGCCGGGCCTCACCACGATGTACTTATCCGTGTGGACCTTTATCGCGTCTACCGGAGCGCAGACGACGAAGTCCTCTCCCTCGTAGTTTATCACGCCGATGGCGAGCTTGAGCGGAAGCCCGTGGAGCCAGTTCCTCTTTCCGTAGACCATGAAGGCGCCCTTTCCGAGGTATTCGCCGCTCGGGGTCTGCTTGGTGACTTGGTTGGGATGGGCCCAGTAAGCATCTTCGCTGTAAACTCCCCTGCTCCAGGCCTTGCTCATCGAAACCGCGAACTGGCAGGCCTCGAATATCGTCTTCTCCCCGGCCTTCTGGCCGTCCTTGATGACGACGTGGGGAGCGCCATAGACGTCGGCGTGGCAGTAGAGGTCGTTTTCGGCCATGTGCTTCTTTATGAGGATCTCGTTGGTGCTCGCGTCCTTACCCGCTAAAACCAGAAAGCCCTCGCTCGAAACGAACCAGCGGAACTTCTCGAACCACTTCTTCTTTCTCCTCTCGATTTTCTTGACGTTGAGTTCCTTCTTCATCTCCTCCTCGATGAGCTTCTCCACCTCGTCGAGCTTTCTCTTCGTATCCTCGTAGGCTTTCAAAGCACCCTCATGCTTGTGCCGGAACTTCTTGGCCTTCTCGTAGTAGAGCTCCGCGTTCTCGCCTATGCTCCTGTTGAGGTAAAGCCTGACCTTCCTGCCCTCGAGCTCTATCGTTACCGCCTTCTCCTTGGGGTCAATGCCTTTAACCATCAGCGCGACTTTGTTTCCGGCCTTCTTGCCCTCCTCGATTCTGCGCTTGAACTCGTCCCAGCCGAGGGTTTCGGTTGCCTTCCTGAACTCCTCGAGGAGTCTCTCGATGAGGGCGTAGTTTGCGTAGATCAAATCGCCTATCTCCTGGTTGGCTCTCGCGCCCTCCTCGAAGCCCTTCAGCATCTCCTCCTGTTTCTTTAGCGTCATGAGGAGCTGCCTCTTCTTTGCCTCGAGCCTCTTCGTCTGCTCTATCCTCGCCTTCTCGAGGGTTATTCTCCCGAAGTATTCATCAAGGGCCTCGCTGAAGGTGTTGAAGTAGCGCTTCTCAAGTCCCTCGTAGATTCTCAGCTCTATCGGGACGACGTCGTGCATGTTGCCGTCCTTGTAAACGATGTTGGGTCTCGGCTCGTCGTTGAAAGTTTTCAGCATCGCCTCGTAGACCCTCAGGAGGTCCTCGTCACTCAGCTCTTTAACCGGAGTCGTCTTCTCGAAGCCCGCCCGGATGGAAATCTCCTCGGCGTACATGCCGCCCATGTTGAGCTTTCTCGCCAAAGCGCGGACGAGTTCCAGGTTCTCGTCCTCCCTCATCAGCTCCAGGAAGCGCTCCTTCGAGACCTCGAGCGGGTTTTCCCTGGCCGGGGGATACTGGTATTCGGCCTTCGGCATTATCCGCCTGTCCTTGTACTCCTCGTAGCGGAGGGCTGCAATGATCTTGTTCTCAGAATCGACGAGGATGATGTTTCCGCGCCTGAAGAGCTCGCCGATGAGGGTGTAGTCCCCGATTCTTACCTTCACTATCCTGTCGAAGCCGTGCTGCTCTATGGCGTCGATGAATCCCCCGCTAAGGTGCTTCCTGAGGAGCATCGTGAAGCTCGACGGCTGCTTCGGCGCCTCCTTGACGTAGCTCGTGAGGTGGAACCTCTTTCCTGCCTGGAGGATCAAATCCGCCCTCCCCTCCTTCGTGCGGAGCTTTATCCTTATCTCGTCTCCGTCGTGGTAGACCTTGTCAACGCGCGCTCCAACCAGCCACTGAAGCTCTCTCACTACGTAACGTATGTCAACACTGCTCATTTCCTCCTTCATTCTCCCACCGAGAAGAGTTGGGGCCGGAGTTTAAAGGGTTGTCCCAGGTGGCTTTATAAGCTCCACCACGGACTATAGTTAGGTGACCCAAATGAAGACCGAACGCGCGAAGGAGATACTCCTTCAGCTCTTGAAAATTCCCTCCCCCTCCGGCAGGGAAGACAGGATAATGCTCCACATCATGGAGTTCCTCCACAGGCTCGACTACGACGTCCACATCGAGAGCGACGGCGAGATAATCGACTTGGTTGTAAACCCCGACGCGGAGCTTTTCTACGAGGTTCACGTCGATACCATTCCGGTAAGGGCCGAACCATTCGTCAGGGGCAACATAATCTACGGAACCGGTTCGAGCGACATAAAAGGGGGAGCGGCGGCAATACTCCTCATGATGGAGAGCCTGAAGAAAGAGGGAAAGGACCTCAACGTCGGCGTTGTTTTCGTCAGCGACGAGGAGCACGGGGGGAGGGGTTCCGCCCTCTTCATGGAGCGCTACAGGCCCAAGATGGCGGTCGTCCTGGAGCCGACCGATTTAGAGGTTCACATTGCCCACGCGGGCAACATAGAGGCCTACTTCGAGGTCGATGGCAAAGAAGCCCACGGGGCATGTCCAGAGAGCGGCGTTAACGCGATAGAGGAGACCTACAAGATGCTCGAGGAGATGAAGAAGCTCGAGCCCTTCAAGCAGAAGGGCAAGTACTTCGACCCGCACATTGGAATACAGGAGCTCGTCTGCGAGAACCCCGTCTATCTAATCCCCGCCCTCTGCAAGGGAAGGCTTGAGGCTAGGCTCCTCCCGGACCAGGAGGTTGAGGACATACTCGACCTTCTCGACCCGATATTCGACGAGTACACGCTGAAGTACGAGTACACCGAGATATGGGACGGCTACGAGCTTGAGCCGGACGAGGAGATAGTTCAACTCGCCAAGAAGGCGATGGAGAGGACGGAGGTAGACGAGTTCGGCGGCATGAGGAGCTGGACCGATGCGATAAACTTCATGTACAACGGGACAAAGACGATAGTCTTCGGCCCAGGCAACCTCGACATCTCGCACACGAAGAACGAGCACATCGACGTCAGGGACGTCGTTACCGCGAGCGAGTTCCTGAAGGTTCTCAACGAGGTCTACGGCGGCGAGTGAGGGCAAGCCTTATTAGGTGGGACCCCCCACCAGTAACTGGTGGGGAGTATGCTCTTCAACCCAAAGCCCAAGAGGAAGAGGGAAGAACTCTACGACCGTGAGGACGAGCTATCCACTATTGAGCGTTCCATTGAAAAAGGGGTTCCCCTCGTTGTTCTCCTCGGCATAAGGCGCCTTGGTAAAAGTTCGCTCCTTAACGTGGCCCTGAGTGAGAGTCCAGTAAAAAGCGTCAAGATCGATGCCAGGAAGGTTTACTCCCAGCTCGGGAGCGTTCCCCAGAGCGCACTCGCTGAAGTTATCCTCAAAGGATACCTCGAGGCCTTCCCCCGTGAGAGGATTATGAATGTGCTAAAGGGAATCCGGGGCGTTCGTATTGCTGGGGTAGGCCTTGAACTGAGCGTGGCTAAAGGAGTGAACCTTTCCGAAGTTCTTGAGCGGATAAACTCCCTCGGTGAGAGGTTTATCATTGCCATAGACGAGGCGCAGTACTTAAGGTTCTCCAACGCTAGGTACGCTGAGCTTATAGCATGGGCAACCGATGAGCTTGAAAACGTCAGCTTTATCCTCACCGGTTCAGAGATCGGCCTTCTTGAGGACTTTTTACGTATCCACGACCCCGAATCGGCCCTCTTTGGGAGGGCGCACGTGGAGATAAAGCTGAAGCGTTTTGAGAGACACCAGAGCCTCGATTTCCTCAGGAAAGGCTTTGAGGAGATAGGCCTCGAAGTTAGAAACGAGGAACTAGAGGAGGCCGTTGACGAACTCGACGGGATAGTTGGCTGGCTCACTCTCTACGGCTACAACCGTTACCTCGGCCTTTCCCACAGGGAAGCTCTCAAAAAGCTCAAGGAGGATGCCAAGAGGCTCATACTCAGCGAGTTCTCAAAGCTGAAAGAGCTCTCTCCCCGCTACGAACTGGCCATGCGGGCAGTCTCGAACGGCAGACACCGCTGGAAGGATGTCAAGGAGGCGGTGGAACTCCTTGAGGGGAAGAAAATCGACGACAAGAACTTTTCCAACATCCTTAACAACCTCGTCCGCTACGGCTACCTCGAAAAGACCGTGGAGGGCTACGTCATCCCCGATCCCCTCGTGGAGCTCGCGTTTAAGTGAGGAGCACCAGTTACTGGTAGGGGGTTAGCAAGGCCAGTCTACGATTCACCCTTCTTTTCTCCTTCTTCACCCTTCTCCTTCCTATCCACCCAGAAGCGCCTCGTCCTTATGAACTGCCTCTCGCGCTCCATGAGGGCCACTAAAAGCGCGTCGCCCCTATACTGGGCCAAGATTCTCGCGGCCGTGTCCGGCCCGGTTCCGTAGCTTGCCAAAGCCAAAACCGCCTCGAAGCCGTAGGAATCCACAAGGTCGGCAGCCTTGAGCAATTTCCTGTAGGTTCTCTCCTCCTTCCTCTCCAGCGGCTTTCCGTGGCGAACCTTCTCTAAAACCGGCAGAAACTCCTCCGCATCTATTGGGTGGGCGACCGCCAGCATCTTCGAGCCGCAGCGCGGGCACTCCCTGTCCCTAATGCTCCTCAGCCTTGAAACTTTCGTCTTCGAGTGCCAGCCGCAGTTGGTGCAGACCAGAACGACCTCATGGTCGAGCAACCTATTCCTGAACAGTTCGAGGATCTCGTCCCGCTCGAGCACACCCGTGAGCAGGAACTCTCCCCCAACAGTCATGTTGAGCCTCGCCAGCGTCGAGGGCTCCCTTCTAAGCTCGGTCTTTACCCGCATCGTGCCCCTCTTGAGCATCTCCAGCACGAGTTTTCCCTTGCGGACGTCCACCTTGTCGTGGTAGAGTTCGTTGAGGGTTTCCTTCTCTATCACCGTCCCCTCGAAGAGCCTCTCAACGCGCCTTATCTTAGCGTCCCTTCTCAGAGCACCAAAGCGCTTCGCGACGTTCAGCATGCGCCAGCGGTAAGCGTGAGAATCCCTCAGCGCCCTTGCCACGATGAACTCCAGGCTCTCAGGCTCCCCATAGATGTAGCCCTTTACCTCCTCCGGGTTCAGCTGGAAAGGCGTTTTAAACACAACTGCGTGGGCCTGCGCCCTGACCGAGAACACCCTGCCGTAACGGAGGATTAAAAACGAATGCACAAGCCTTCCAATGGCTTCGTTGGCCCTGTTGCCAAAGTCGGCGTGTATAACGAGCGCCTTGGTCGTGCTCTCGACGACGATGTCTCTGTCGGTCGAGAACGGCTCGTTCTTTATCTCCTCGAAGGCTCTCCTCAGCTCCTCCTCCCTGAAGTCGACGCCATCTAAAAGCTCCTTCGCCTTCTCGAAGTCAAAAGCTAACTCCCTCTTCAGCCTGCCGACCGCGAGGGCAACTCCGAATGGCACGGGAATCATTTCCCCTTCCCAGCTCGGTATCGCGCTCTCCAGGCTTTTGCTCTCGCGAACCTTCAAAAGCCGCGCCTCGTCGTCTATCTTGAGCACTATCCAGCTCCGCCCGTTCATCACGAAGTCCATGCCCTCTTCAAGGTCCATCACGAACCTCTCGTCGAGCCGTCCTATGACGTGGCCGCTTCCAGCATCGAAGACCCTCCACGAGACCTCATCCGGGATCGTCGAGAGGTTCTCGTAGTAGTACTGGAACGCCCCCCTGCGGAGGTAGAGGAGGTTTTTCTCCTCGTCGTAGCCTATCAAGCGGGCGTCCTCAAGAACTCCAAGGACATCGAGGTAATCTTCCCAGCTCAAATCTCTGTACACGTATGCCCTCCTCGCTATCTCGTAGGGCTTCTCGCGCGGCAGATGCCTGTACTCAACGAGCAGACCGACGATGAAGTGCGCAAGAACGTCGAGGCCGCCCATCGGTTCGACCGCCTCAAAGCGGCCCTCAAGGGCGTGCTTCGCTATCACCAAACTCTGGAGGTAGTCCTCGACGTTGGAGGTTATCACGTAGGCCTCGCTGACTTCTCCAATCCTGTGCTTCGCCCTTCCCGCGCGCTGGACCAAACGGTTCACCTGGCGAGGGCTCATGTACTGAATCACAACGTCGACGTCGCCAATGTCTATACCCAGCTCCATCGATGAAGTACAGATTAAAGCGCGGATTTTTCCCTCCTTGAGTGCCCTCTCCGCCTTTATCCTCGCCTCCTTGGCGAGGGAGCCGTGGTGAACCTCAACGGGCTTGCCCCAGGCCTTTAGCCTGTGGGCCAGAATCTCGGCGAATTGCCTGGTGTTCGTGAAAACCAGCGCCTTTCCGTGCCTCTCAACTATCTCCCAGAGGAACCTTAAGCGGGCCGCTATCTCCGGAGAGAGGCTCAGCTCCCGGGCGAGTTTTTCGTCTTTCTCGTCCGGCTTTGGATAGAGGACGTGGAAGCGGTAGTTCTTCTTCCAGGAAGGCTTTACTATGGTATCGGCTTTAAGCCACTCCCTTACCTCCTCCTCGTTGCCGACCGTGGCGGTCATTCCTATCCGCTTGAAGTCCGCTATCTCAGCCAGTCTCTCCAGATTGAGGAGAAGCTGCGCCCCGCGCTTGTTGTCAACCAGCTCGGCTATTTCATCCACGATGACGAACTCCACGTTCTCAAGGTGTTTTCTGAGTGATTTAACCGTCAGGATGACGCCGAGGGTTTCGGGGGTTATGATAAGCATTTGAGGTGGGTTCTTCGTCTGCTTGGCTTTTCTGTACGCTGAAGTGTCACCGTGCCTAACCTCGACAGTTATCCCGAGCTTCCTCCCCCACCACTCGAGCCTCTCGAGCAGATCCCTGTTCAGGGCCTTGAGCGGGGCTATGTATAGGGCCGAAATCGGTTTCAATCCCCCCTCAAGGATTTCATTGAACACGGGCAGGACAGCAGCCTCGGTCTTTCCCGAGCCAGTCGGGGCAATGATCAGGACGCTCTTCCCCGAGCTAACCTCCCTGAAAGCGTCCTGCTGGAGCCTGTTGAGTCTTCCGAAGCGCTCTCGAATGGCTTTCTTGAGGAGGGGGTGCATGGTTTAGGGGAGTATTTTTACCTCTTGAACTTTCCGGTAGTCTTCGTCGAAGGTGGCCAGGGCGTCAAGTCCATGCTCTATGCAAGTGGCCAGTATGGTTGCATCGTTTGGGAGAAGGCTGTATCTGAACATCAATCTCTTTATCAATCCCCAGTTCTGAGAATCCGGGAGGGTTGAAACCTCGAGCAGGTTCAAAGTTTCTTCGATTGCTTTGAAATCCTCGTGGAATGGGCCATATCCTTCCTTGGCGAGAAACTCCTTGAGCTTCCGATATGAGGTAATGCCGAGCTCTTTCTCGGCCTTTCTCCTGATCACGGAGTAGTGGAGTTCATTGAGAACCATGATGCTCACATACGTCTCTCCTGCCTTTAGAAGGGCTTCCGTTGCTTTTTCCGTGAGGGAGGTCTTAAAGAGGTAGTTGTAGAGAACGTTCGTGTCAAGGAGAACCCTCATCGAGCATCTCCCCAATGAACCTCTCTACGTCGTCTGCCTTGGCCTCTCCTAGTCTCCCGGCGAGCTTTTTTATTAGCTCATTTCTCCCGGTTATCTTTATCACCAGCTTGTCTCCTACCCTGGGTTCAACATCGTCCAGCAGTATAATCTCCCCGTGTCTGTAAACTCCCCTCACGACTTTCTCCATACCGCTCCCCAATGGACGTTTGGTACTCATCTCTTATAACCCTAACCGCTAAGCTTATAAACCAATATATCGCTCGATATGTCGGTGATAAAGATGAACGTTGCGAAGAACGGCGAGACCTACGACCTTGCCTACGCCAAGAGGGCAATGCTGGTGGTCATCATACTGCCCCTGCTCGTCATGTACACGGAAGCAATGCTCACTCCAGCTCTTCCGACCATCCAGAAGGAGTTCGCGATAAACCCCAACGACGTGAGCTGGGTTCTCACCATCTACCTCCTCGTTGGAACGGTCAGCGCGGCACTCTTCGGCAAGCTCGGGGACATGTACGGCAAGAAAAAGATGTTCCTCGTCACGCTCGGCTTCTACACGCTCGGCGTCATCCTCAACGGCTTCGCCCCGAGCTTCCAGTGGCTCCTCGTCACCAGGGCAATCCAGGGCTTTGGAATGGCCCTCTTCCCGCTGGCCTTCAGCCTCGTCCGCGAGGAGTTCCCGCCCAAAATGGTCCCGCAGGTTCAGGGAATGATAAGCGCGATGTTCGGGGTCGGTATGGTCATTGCCCTGCCCCTCGGCGCGTGGGTGACCCAGAACTACGGGTGGAGGTGGACATACCACTCGGCCGCCCCGCTGGCGATACTGATGCTCTTCCTCTCCTGGAAGGTGCTGAGGGAGAGCCGCTACATAAACCCCGGAAAGATAGACTGGATCGGTGCACTCCTGCTCACCACGGCGGTCGTCCCGGCCCTCGTCGGCGTGACCAGAGCCCCGAACATAGGCTGGACGGCGGAGCAGACGCTCCTCCTTTTCGGTGTGGCCATAGTCAGCGCGATTCTCCTTGTCCTCTGGGAGAAGAAGGCAGAGAACCCGCTGATACCTCTCGACATAATCTCGGCCAGAAACCCCGCCATAGTCAACATAGGAATAATGTTCGCGGCCTTCGGAATCTCGATGATGAGCCAGGCCAACACCTACATCTTCCAGATGCAGCCTCCCTACGGCTTCGGGAAGACGATACTCCAGAGCGGGCTCCTCATGACGCCAATGGCGCTGGCGATGCTCGTCGTCGCGCCGCTCGCGGGCAAGATAATGCCCAAGGTCGGTGCGAAGCCCCTCGCTATAACAGGGGCCCTTACAGCATCGCTCTCCCTGGCGTTCCTGGCGAAGTACGTCACCCAGCTCTCCCTCTGGGAGTTCGTGGCGATGATAACCATCGTCGGGACGGGGATAACGCTCATGAACATCTCCCTCATCAACGTGCTGGTCTTCTCCGTCCCGCCGAGGGTCATGGGGATAGCGACCGGCTCCAACAGCCTCTTCAGGAACTTCGGTTCCACATGGGGACCGGCAATAGCCGGAACGGTGATGAGCACCTACTACATCCTCTTCCACCCGCCGGGAGCGCCCGAGTGGGTTCGCATCAAGATACCGACGCCCACAGCCTACGAAGTGCTCTTCGGGGCTTCGGCGGCCGTGTTCATGTTCCTCGCCCTGCTGAGCCTCGCGATAGTCGAGGTCATGAAGGGCGGCAAGATAAAGGAGGTGGAGGACGAGGGAGAAAAGGAGGTGGCGGTCGGATGATTTCCTTTCTCTCTCATTCTCTCCTTCTCTTTCAGCCTTCACTTCCCGTAAAACGCCTTTAGATACAGCTCCCGTATCTCCTCGGGCTTTGGCTCCACGGGATTGAAGGCTATTAACCCGTCACGGTAGGCCTGCTCCGCCATTTCCTCGACCTTCGAGACGAAGGTCTCCTCATCCACCAGCTCACTCAGGGAAGGAACACCCAGCATCTCGTTCAGCTCCCTGACGACCTCGATGAGGTCTTTGGCCGTCTGGAACCCTAGCTCCCTCGCTATCTCGGCGTAGCGCTTTCTGGCGTAGTCGCTCCTCTCGGCGTTGAACTCCATCACGTAGGGTAGCAGTATCGCGTTGAGCAGTCCGTGCGGTCCTATCCACGCCGCTTTGTGGCTCATCGCATGGCACAGGCCGAGGCGCGCGTTCAGGAACGCTATTCCCGCCATCGTGGCCGCGTAGTGAACCCTTGCCCTCGCATCTTCGTCTCCCTTGACCGAGAGCGGGAGCCACTTGTAAACGGTCTTTATCGCCCCAATGGCCATTGCGTCGCTGAAGGGGTTTGCAACCTTCGTCGTGTATGCCTCTATCCCGTGGACGAGCACATCAAGGCCGGAGTTCCTGGCAACCTCCGCCGGCATCGTCCTCGGGAGTCTCGGGTCAAGGATGGCAACGTCCGGCGCTATGTCCGGCGTTACTATGTTGTACTTGACGTCTCCCTTCTTCAGCACGCTCGCCGCTGAGACCTCGCTCCCGGCGCCGCTCGTTGAGGGTATCGCGATGAGCGGCGTCCTGAGTTTTGGAACCGGCTTGGGGCTTGAGAAGCGGTCGATGAATGCTATCTCCTCAAAGTCCAGTTCTGGGGCATCGTAGAAGACCTTTAAAGCTTTGGTCGTGTCGATGACGCTCCCACCGCCGAGGGCAACGAGCAGGTCGGGCTGGAACTCCTCCCTCAACTTGGGCAGCAGCTCCTCGACCGTCTCGACGCTCGGCTCCGCAGGCAGGCCCGCTATTGAGAAGACCTCGGCCCCGGCTTCCCTCACGTAGTCCTCGGCCTCGCTCAGGAATCCGTGCCTCTTCATCGACCTTGAGGAGAGTATGAGGACGCGCTCGTATCCTCTAACCTCCTCGGAGAGGGCCTTCAAACTCCCTTCACCTTCGATAATCCGGGTTTTCAGCCAGAACATAGGCACCACCGAAGAATGTTGGACTGAGGGGCTTTTTAACGTTCCCGGCCGGTTTAACCGCGGGTTCAAAACCTTCCGGTTTAAAAATCCTTTAATTTCGGGTGGCAATTGAATAAACTATGCGCGTCAGGGGGAGAATAGTTGGGGAGAGGGGCGCCTTTCCCTTTGAGGTGCTGAAAACTTGGGAGGGAATCTCTCTGAAGGTTGAACTTCCGGGCGAACCCTTTGAATATTCAACCGACTGCCACTGCCTCGAACCCCTTGAGCTCCTCGGCCTCATCCTACCCGCCCTGGAGGAAGAGGTCGGCGAAATAAAAGGCGTTTTCGTTGAGGAGGTCAGTGAGAAAAGAGAAGGGGAGGGAAAATTTCATTCCCTCTTAAAGAGCCTGCGGAGGTTTCTCTCAAACGGCGGCCATACGACGCCCTGATCCGTGATTATTCCCGTGAGGTACTTGTGCGGTGTCACGTCGAAGGCAGGGTTGTAGACGTCAACGTCCGGTGCAATCTTGCAGCCGCCGCAGGTGAGGACTTCCTCCGGCTTGCGCTCCTCTATGGGTATCTCCTTCCCGCTCTTGAGGCTCATGTCTATCGTTGAAAGCGGTGCCACTGTGAAGAAAGGTATCCCGTGCTCCCTCGCGAGAACTGCCAAACTGTAGGTTCCTATCTTGTTGGCGAAGTCGCCGTTCGCCACAATCCTATCGGCGCCGACTATTATGGCATCCACCTTGCCCTGCTGCATTACGAAGCCTGCCATGTTGTCGGTTATAAGCTTCAGCGGAATGCCATCGTAGTGGTACTCCCATGCACTCAGGCGGGCGCCCTGAAGGACGGGCCTCGTCTCGTCCACCCAGAGGAGCTTAAGGTTTCCATCCTTGTGCATGACCCTGAGAACCGCTCCAACCGTTCCGAGCTGGACAGTGGCGAGGCTGCCGGCGTTGCAGTGAGTTAGAACGTTCCCCTCGGGCAGAACCTCCGCCCCATAATGCCCCATTCTCAGGTTGGCCTCAACGTCCTCGTCCGCTATCTTCTGGGCTTCGCTCACGATGAGGCCCTTTATCTCCTCCAGCGGGCTCTCAAGGTGCTCTTCCACGAGCCTCTTGATCCTGTTGAGCGCCCAGAATAGGTTCACCGCTGTGGGTCTAGTGTTCTTGAGCCTCTCGTAAGCGGAGTAAAATCCGTCCATGAACTCGTCTTTCGTTTTAGCTTTAGACGTGTCCGCGTAGAGGGCCAAGCCAAAGGCCGCTGCAGCTCCGATAGCAGGTGCCCCGCGGACCTTCATCGTGACTATTGCCTCGGCGACCTCGTCAACGGTCGTCAGCTCTATCGTCTTGAACTCCCTCGGAAGGAGAGTCTGGTCGATCATGATGACCTTTCCCTTCTCGTACCCCACGCTCCTCGGCAGCCTCGTGAGTTCCTCGGGTTTATACCTCAACTCCACCGCTATCACCCCAAAGGGTTTAAGGGAAGAACTTAAAGCTCCTTCGGTGAGTGAAATGGTGCTGAGAATATTCGTGACCGGCCCCGCCGGTGTTGGAAAGACGACTTTAGTGGAGAGGGTTGCGAAGGAAGCCGACCGCTGGGGCTACATCGTCGGCGGAATGATAACGCGGGAAGTGCGCAGGGGCGGAAGGCGCGTCGGGTTCAGAATCACCGCCCTCGACACCGGCGAGGAAGGAACCCTTGCAAGCATCAGGGGGACGTCCCACCTGCCGGGAGTTCCCTTCGGGAAGTACGTCGTCCACGTCGACGAGATCGAGCGCGTCGCCGTTCCTGCCATAAAGCGCGCTTTGGTCGAGGCCGATTTAATTGTCATTGACGAAATCGGCCCGATGGAGTACAAGAGCGACGAGTTCACCAGGGCCGTTGGGGAAGTTCTGAAGTCTGAGAAACCCCTTCTAGCTGTCGTCCACAGGCACTTCGTTGACAGGTTCCGCCCATTAGGCGAGGTTCATACATTGAGCTTCGAGAACAGAAACGCGGAGTTTGGGGTAATCTTAGATAAGGTTATGAAAGAGCTGAAGGGCTAAAGGTTTAGGCTGTCCTTGCAGCTCTCGCACACCCACTTTTCGCCGCCCTCGATGTAGACCCTGTAGAGGGGCCCGTACTGGCCGCAGATCTCGCATATCCCGTAGACCTCGGTCTCCTCCTCGCTTTCCTCCTCTTCTTCCTGGTTGTACGTGTTGAGGGCCGCTAGTAGGTCCGCTGCAGTTACGAATCCGACGGGCTTTCCAAGTCTGGTCACGAGGAGCCTCCTTATTCCCTTCTCCATCATCCTGTCGATGGCGTCTTGGATGCTGTAGTCGTCCTCGATCGTTATGGGGTTCTCCGTCATGACCTCCTCAACCTTGACCTTCTTCGGATCCTTGCCCTTGGCAACCACCTTGTCGAGGATGTCCCTGTCGGTTATTATTCCAACGATCTCGTCCCCTTTGACGACGACGGCGCTTCCAACCTTGTTGCGCGCGAGAACCCTCGCGACTCTGTGAACCGTATCGCCCGGCTTTACGATTATTGCCTTCCTCTTGACCACCTGGCCCACCGCGATCTCTGCCAACCCTATCACCCCTTTCATGGGGGGTTACTCTTGGGTCTTAAAAACGTTTTGGGATTTTCTCCTCAACAGCCAGTATGACAGCAGGAAAGTGATAACGAACGTTAATACCGCCAGATACAGGGGGAAGTGATTTCCTCCTCCGCCCCCGACTTGGTGGGTGCCCATCGTTGCGTTGTCGAGGGTGATTGTAACCGGCGTGGAGATGGCCGTGCTGGATGTGGTATACGGGCCCTTTCCGGTGTTGACGAACTTTGAGGCGTTTTCCACGGCGAAGGAGACGTTGGTAACGTTCATCAGGGCCGTTTCTCCGGCCGGCCTTGATCCGAGGAGCCTGTGTGCGGCGATATAAACCAGCGTCGATAGAAAAGACGCCAACCCAAGGCTTATGACGTGGAGCCTCTCGAGGGTCACCAGCTTTTTGGTCACCTTGCCGGCGTCGCGGCGGGGGACTATCAGGATGGGCCTGTTCGATGCGCGGTACAGCTTTACCTCCTGGAGCTTCTTTCCGTACTTTTTCCCAGCGACCTCGACGAGTCCAACCCGGAGCATCCTGTCTATATGGTAACTCACGGTGGAGAGGGGAAAGCCCAGTTCCTCCGAGAGCTGGGTTATCGACTTGGGTTCGTCCTCAATCGCATGGAGAATTGCCAGGGCCTTCTCGTTAGTTATGATCTGGGCCAGAAGCTTCGCCGTTTCGTCGTTGATGTCAATGACCTTTCCGTCCCCCACCAAAGCCACCCTGAGAGGTTAGGGCTAGGGGGTATTAAAACTTTCCACAGCTTCAAAAGGACTTGAAGCAAAAGGGCATGAGAGTAAAAGGAAAGGGATTTAATCAACTCACGGCTTCTCGAGAACGATCTCGATGGTCGAGGTGTTGGCGGTCCTGCCGTCGGCGGTCGGAAGCTCCTCGGTGCCGATCTTGATCTCCTTGACCCTGACCTCTGGGAGGAACCTGTTCCTGACGATCTCGGCGACGTCAACGGCCCTGCTGATAGCCCTACCGCGAGCCTTCACGGTGACCTCCTTGGCGCCCTCGTTGAACTGGGTTATAACGGCCAGGACGTAGTTCATAACCGGCTTCTTTCCGATGTAGACGACGTGCTCCTCAGCCATTTCTGGCACCTCCGGAAGTTTTGTCGTTAGGCTATCGCCGGGATGTGGTTAAATACTTTTCGGTTTCTTTATTCCCCCGAAGTCGTACCCCTGGCAGGTGCATTCAAACCCCCTGTGGCGATTCCGGATTTAGCACACTTATGTTGAAGAAACGTTTTAATATCCTTACTATTGACATCCACACGGTGATGAGATGGCCGTTCATCCGATAGACTACAGATACGGGAGCGAGAAGATGCGCCGTATATGGGACGAGGAGAACAAGCTTCAAAAGTTGCTTGACGTTGAGGCGGCTTTGGCAAGGGCTCACGCAAAGGTTGGAAACATACCGGAGGAAAGCGCACGCGTGATCTCCGAGAGGGCCAACACGAAGTGGGTTAAACTTGACCGTGTTAAGGAGATAGAGGCCGAGATACACCACGACATAATGGCCGTTGTCAAAGCTTTAAGCGAGGTCTGTGGCGAGCACGGGAAGTACATCCACCTCGGTGCAACTTCTAACGACATAATAGACACCGCCAACGCGCTCCTGATAAAGGAGAGCCTAGCTATAATGGAGAATGATCTAAAGAAACTCCGCTCCGTTCTGAAGAAACTCGCGGAGGAGCACAAGTACACCGTCTGCATAGGAAGGACTCACGGACAGCACGCGGTTCCAACAACGTACGGCATGAAGTTCGCAATATGGCTCGACGAGGTTCAGAGGCACATCGACAGGCTTAACGAACTCAAGGAGAGGGTTCTCGTCGGCCAGATGAGCGGGGCCGTTGGGACGATGGCGAGTTTTGGAGAGAAGGGATTTGAGATACAGAGGCTAGTCATGGAAGACCTTGGACTAAAGTCCGTGAGGATAAGTAACCAGATAATTCAGAGGGACATTTACGCAGAGTTGACGATGTTCCTTGCACTCGTCGCGTCAACCCTCGACAAGATCACCCTCGAGATAAGAAACCTCCAGAGAACTGAAATCTTAGAGGTCAGCGAGCCCTTTGGAAAGAAGCAGGTCGGTTCTTCAACTATGCCCCACAAGAGGAACCCCATAAGGAGCGAGAAGGTGAGCGGTCTGGCAAGGGTTCTCTACTCCAACGTGATTCCGGCCTTGCTAAACAACCCGCTCTGGCACGAGAGAGATTTAACCAACTCCTCGGTGGAAAGGGTCATCCTACCGGAGAGCTTCGTTCTCATTGACGAGATGCTGAAGAACACCATAAAGATCCTGAGCGGCCTCGAGTTCTTCCCTGAGAACATAGAGCGCAACCTCTACCTGACCAACAACCTGATAATGGCCGAACCGTTGATGCTCAAGCTCGCCGAGAAGGGCATGGGGAGGCAGGAGGCGCACGAACTCGTGAGGAGGCTCGCTATGGAAGCCTTCCGCGAGGGAAGGGATCTCCTCGAGGTCGTAAAAGAGAACGAAGAGGTTAGAAAGTTCCTCAGCGATGGGGATATAGCTTCCCTAAAGCCCGAGAACTACATTGGGCTGGCACCGCAGATAGTGGACAACGTAATAGCCTTTATAGAGGAGAAAGAGCGCGAAGAGGGCAGTTGAGAGCTCTAATGCTTTTTTCTGGCTTTCTTCTTTCTTTCGTGTATCTCATTCTCCTGTGCGGATTGACTCTCAAATTTTTCTGTTAATTTTGACTTTTGGAAATCTTCATAAAAATACTTTTAGAAATCTTATTTTTATACGTTTTAGTCAAGTTATTTAAATAAAATTTATAAGCTCTGATATTATCACACAATTAATGCGATGTTAAATTTACGAATAAAAATATTAGAATTTTTGGATTTTGAACTATTCTATAAAGTAAAATTTGCACAATGTACACGTTGTCTATAGCAGAGCTGCTTGGAGAAGGTATCAAGGTCCCCTCCCGGTTCAAAAATGCGGTCTTTTGAGTTGTGAGAGCCGGCATCTTTATTGCCAAATTTGGTTACGATTTAAGGTGGTTATAATGCGGGTGACATCTGCAAAGTTGCTTCTGGGGGATAAGTTCGTGAGCGCCTGTCTCGATACATCATGATAAGGATACATCATAAGCAGAGGCGGGTATGGTGTCATACGATACCTGAGTTCCTGGAGGCAACCTTTTGATCTTCTACCTGTCGACTGAACTGACGGCATCTGTGTAGCTGGTTTGTTAGTGAGAGCTATTTTACCATTATTCCAGCTTGTGCAGTCAAATTGTTATCTTCTCCTCGACGCAAATGGTCTTCATCCGTTAGGTCTTGTGCCCTCGCCGGTCACACTATACGTCTTAGCGTGCCGGTTGAACAGTGTATACACTTGGAACGGGCTGATGCCGGTGGGATTCTCAGCTTCAAGATGCATCTCAAGTAACGTTGCATGATGGTTTTTGGTCGATCCGTGTCGATTGACTATGTGTCAGTTCGTTAATCGGTCTCTCTGGGATTGTGCCCCCTGCCGACCCGCTCAATGCACTTTTATGTCCACATGAATTAGATATAATGTACCTTATATCTAAATTTAAGGTATAGATATGTGCATAAGAGTGGCAAAGGGTATAGCAAGGTCGGGCTCCCTTTACTATTTACATGAGTTATAGTGAGATCCCAGTGGTTGCGTGAGTGTTGAGGATTCGTGGATTCTCGTTCACCCTTGGACTAGCCCATTCCAAAGCTTGTGTCAGATATATCGGCCTTCAGGGGTTATAAGAAATTCGGGGAACGAGTTGCTAGGTAACACGGTAGTAGAACTCTAAACTTGTTAATAGGCGTATAATTGCTTTCGGGTCCTAATTGTGTTTTGAAGTATTTCTTCTTTGCTTTATAACTACCTTTAGTCGTAAACAAATTTTGGCTCTAATGGTCGGGGCATATTTGGGGCTTTGTTCTATTTAGGAATCATGTCTCTCTGGTCCCGCGCACATGGTGTGTTACTTTGTTCGGGGTTTTAAATATCCTACTTAAAATAGTTAAAAATGGTGATTTTTTACTATTTAGATTCTAGTTTTAATTAAAATTTTATTTTTAAATTAGTATGTTGTATAAAACGTGTTTCATAATAACTATTTAAAATAGTATAAATTAGAAGAACAAAATAAAACTTAAAATTACTTTTATACTAAGTATCAATTCTCTGCATTTTCCAAGAGATGTACGTAAAATTCCGTAAGAATAAGTTGGTTGTAAATTCTATTATTTTTTGTAAAATTTACAAAAAAATATCTGGAAAAGGTTAAATCGAATAACTGCGAATACCCCTTGGTGAGAGCACTATGAGACTCCCTACCCACAAAACAAAGATCGTGGCAACGATAGGTCCGGCCTCTGACGACAGAAAAACTCTAGAGTCCCTCATAAAGGTAGGCATGAGCGTTGCGAGGATAAACTTCTCGCACGGCACGTTCGAGGAGCACCAAAAGAGAATCGAAAGAATAAGAAGAGCTGCTGAAAGGGTTGGCAGGAGGGTAGCGCTTCTGGGAGACCTGCCAGGAGTCAAGATAAGAGTTGGGGAGATCCTTGGTGGGAAGGTTGAACTCCGCCGCAATCAGACGGTAACTTTGACCGTTAAGGACGTTGAGGGGATGGAGGGCCTGATCCCCGTGGAATTCAAGAACTTTCCAAAACTGGTCTCTCCAGGGGACGTGATATACCTCAGCGACGGCTTCATAGTTCTCAAAGTCGTGAAGGTCTCGGATACAGACGTTGTATGTAAAGTGATTGCGGGGGGAACACTCTACTCCCACAAGGGCATCAACATCCCCAACGCGAGGATCCCCTTGGAGGCAGTGACGAGGAGGGACTTTGAGATCCTGGAGTTCATGGTGGAAAACGGGGTTGATGCGGTCGGTATAAGCTTCGTGGGTTCTGCCTACGACGTCCTTAAGATCAGACATTTCCTTGAGCAGAGGGATTCCAGGATGTTCGTCATTTCGAAGATAGAGAGACCCGACGCCATCAGGAACTTCGATGAGATCCTATCAGCTTCGGACGGCGTCATGATAGCGAGGGGAGACCTCGGTGTTGAAATGCCCATTGAGAAGCTCCCCATCCTCCAGAAACGGCTCATTGGGAAGGCCATGATGGCGGGAAAGCCCGCTATAGTGGCCACACAGATGCTCGAAAGTATGACGACCGAGAAGCTTCCCACTCGGGCGGAAGTCACCGATGTTGCAAACGCTATACTCGATGGAGCCGACGCGGTTATGCTCTCGGAGGAAACCGCGATAGGGAAATACCCTGTTGACGCGGTCAGGATGATGGCCAAGATAGCCCGGGCCACAGAGGCGTACAGGGAGAGTTTTGGAAACGTCAGGATGCTAGAGTGGAAGGAGAAGATCCCCAAGAGAGGTACCATAAAGGACGCCATTACGAGGAGCATCATAGAGGCCCTGCAGGTTGTTGATGCCAAATACATCTTGACTCCCACTAAAAACGGGTACACCGCCCGTCTGATCTCCCGCTTCAGGCCGAAGCAGTGGATACTCGCGTTCACGAGCGATGAGAAAGTGGCCAACGGGCTGATGTTCAGCTATGGTGTCTATCCCTTCGTCGTGGAGAGCCACGATGAGAACGAGATCATCCGCCTGATAAAGGGCCTGGGCCTTGCCAAGGAGGATGACACCGTGCTCCTGACCAAGGGAGCGCCGGTTGGGAAGACAGTGGGAACGAACACCGTAAGAATTTTCCAGATCCCGTGATTTTTATCTTCTCTTCTAAAGGTTAAAAGGGGGCCAAAAAGAAACCCTTCACACCTTTATCCGTTTCCACACCGTGCCCTGCGGAGTATCCTCGAGCTGAATCCCAAGCTCCCTCAGCTCGGCCCTTATCTTGTCCGCCAGCGCGAAGTTCCTCTCCTTTCTGAGCTGGGCGCGCACCTCTATGAGGAGCTTTATGAGTTCCTCCTCCTCTCCAGCTTTCTGCTCCCTGAAGTACTCCTCGAAGATGCCGAAGACCTCGCTCACGATCTTGAAGAACTCCCAGGCCTTCCTCAGTATGCTCTCCTTTGGCGTCTTCACCTGAGTTAAATAGCGGTTTACGGCGTTTGATACTTCAAAGACGGCCTTCAGGGCCTCGGCAGTGTTGAAGTCGTCGTCCATTGCCTCATAGAACTTCTCCCTCGCGTTCCTTATCGCCTCGTAGGCCTCGAACTCGGGCTTCTCCCAGCGGAAGGAGATCTCAGCCCTCTCCATCGATACACGGATGTTCTCGAGGGTGTTGTAGAGCCTCTCAAGGTTGTTCTTGGCGTGCTTCATGCCCTCCTCCGTGTAGTCGAGCGGCGATCTGTAGTGCCTCTGGAGCACGAAGAGCCTTATCACCTCGGGGTCGTAGCGCTTCAGGGCTTCCCTGATGGTTATGAAGTTTCCAAGGCTCTTGCTCATCTTCTCGCCGTTGACCATGAGAAAGCCCGTGTGCATCCAGTAGCGGACCCACTCGTGGCCGGTGCACGCTTCCGTCTGAGCAATCTCATTCTCGTGGTGCGGGAAGATGAGGTCGTTTCCGCCGCCGTGGATGTCGAAGCTCTCGCCGAGGTATTTGGTACTCATCGTGGAGCATTCTATATGCCAGCCTGGTCTTCCCTCACCCCAAGGGCTTTCCCACTTTGGCTCTCCGGGCTTCGCCTTCTTCCAGAGGGCAAAGTCCTCGGGGTTCTTCTTGCCCTCACCGGGCTCGACGCGTGCTCCCTTAACGAGGTCCTCCACCTTTATCTTGCTCAGCTTGCCATAGTCCTTGAACTTGCGAACCTCGAAGTAGACCCCATCGCTCCCCTCGTAGGCGTAGCCCTTCTCCTGAAGCTTTTTCACGAAGTCAATGATGTCATCAATGTGCTCGGTGACGCGCGGATATATGTCGGCCGGCTTGACCTTGAGGGCGGCCATGTCCTCAAGGAAGTACCTCAGGAACTTCTCGGCAAGCTCCTTCGGGTCTTCGCCGGTCTCGTTCGCCCTCTTGATGATTTTATCGTCTATATCCGTGAAGTTCATGACCATCAAGACCGTGTAGCCGCGGTGCTCCAGGTAGCGCCTAACCACGTCGAAGGCTATGTAGGTTCTGGCGTGACCTATGTGGGTGTAATCGTAAACCGTCGGACCGCAGACGTACATCCTGACCTCGCCCTCTCTGAGCGGCCTGAACTCCTCCTTCTGCCTCGTCAGGGTGTTGTATATCCTTATGGCCATCTTCTCACCACCGGGGAAACTTCACGGGGGCGTTTTATTAGGTTATCGCCGTTGCTTTGATCAATTCTGTGTACTTGGAACTTCACTCGCGCCGGCAAAAGCTTAAAAGTGGTGGCCTTGAATGCCACTCAGGACTCTAAGGAGGTAATGATCATGACGAAGGTTCAGAGGGGAGACGTCATAAGGCTTCACTACACCGGAAAGGTCAATGAGACCGGCGAGATCTTCGACACGACTTATGAGGAGGTCGCCAAGGAGGCCGGCATTTACAATGAGAAGGGCATCTACGGCCCGGTTCCGATAGCCGTTGGGGCAGGCCACGTTCTCAAGGGCCTCGACGAGCAGCTCGAGGGTCTCGAGGTTGGAAAGAAGTACGAGATAATAGTCCCGCCCGAGAAGGGCTTTGGAAAGCGCGACCCCAAGCTCATAAAGACCTTCACCCTCGGCCAGTTCAGGAGGAGGGGCATGTACCCGATCCCGGGCATGGAGATCGAGCTTGAAGGAAGCGATGGGAAGAAGATAAGGGGCCGCATCATCAGCGTCTCTAGCGGCAGGGTCAGGGTCGACTTCAACCACCCCTACGCTGGAAAGCACCTCGTCTACGAGGTGGAAATCCTTGAGCGGATAGAGGACCCGATAGAGAAGGTAAAGGCCCTTATAGAGCTCCGCATGCCAATGGTCGACAGGGAGAAGGTCATCATAGAGGTCGGGGAGAAGGAGGTCACCGTTAACTTCAGCCCCGTTCTGGAAGAGGTCGACAAGAATACCCTGGTTCTCGGCGAGATACTCTTGGAGAGCGACCTCAAGTTCATCGGCTACGAGGAGGTCAAGTTCAAGCCAAACGTTGAGGAGCTCCTCAGGCCACCGGAGGCGGAGACTGAGGAAGCTGGAGAAACTGCAGAAGAAACGGAGAACCCGACCGAAGGTGAGGAAGGCAAAGAGGGCCCGGAAGAGCCAAACAACGCGGAGGAGAGCGTTGAGGAGTCCGCAGAGTGAGGTCTCTTCTCCTTTTTAATCCACATCGTCCTCCGAGAGGTTTATAATTCTCGGGGCGAAGTTTTCATCTAGGGTGAGAGCATGCCTGCGGTGGGCAGGGAGAGGTTCGAGATCCTGGTCCAGGACCTCTTGAGCAGGTTTTCCAGGACCGACGAGGCCAAGATAAGGGAAGCTGTACTCGCTTTCGCCAAGGTTACTGAGATCCCCGTCTCGTACTTGAACCCCTCCTCCAGATATCACCCGGTCGTGGTCTTCAAGAAGCGTTTTGGGAGTATAGAGAAAGAGGCCCGGGTTTCGCTTGTTGATCTTAGGATCCTCAACAGGTACAACATGCCCGGATGGAGGCGTGAAGTGGAGTTCCGCCTCGACAGGGACGTGGTTCTGAAGGAGATGGTGGGTGGCATAGAGGCCCTCCTCATTGGGGATCCATCCCTCGTCTCCAGGCTCAGGGACTCCGTGCTCAGGATCCTCCAGCAGATGAGCTTTAGGCCCAGGAACTTCGTCATGTTCTACAACCACATCTACATGGACTTTGGGAACAACCGCTTCATCCACCTTGAGATCAGGGGTAGCGACCTGGTTCTAAGGCTCGTCAACCTGAACTTCACCGAGGCCAGCAGGGTTCTCGGAAGGGCCATACCCCACATGGACTCGGTGTTCGGGAACAAGAACCCGGAGTTCTATAAGCTGCTCTTCGTCTACGCCTCAGAAACCGCGGGAAGCTTTGACTGGTTCTTCCACCGCTACATAATGCCCCGCCTTAACCCGGAGCAGAGGGAGTTTTTGAACGACATGCACGACTACCGCAATTTCCTCCGCCTCCTCTACACCTACGTCTCAAGGCTCAACAAGGACCGCATCGGCGACGAGATAGGTATAAGAGTCGTCAGGAGGGCCAACCCCAACAGGCCGCTTGAGATAGGCATAGCCTTTACCAACAGGGGCATCGAGGTCAGGAGGTACCCGAGCACGGCCACGATAAGCTTCATGGTGTGATCGATGGGCCTCAGAAGGAACCCCTACGTGCTTTTTCTGCTCCTGCTCCCCCTCTCTTTTGCCCCTCGTTTTTTCGCCGGTACCCTGGAGCAGTGGGCCGGCTGGCTTCTGGTGTGGTATCTTCTCGTGCCCCTCTTTATTTCCCTGTCACTCGGCTTTAAGCCGGGGGAACTGGGTTTGAGGTTCCCAGAGGACAACTGGGGGACTTTTGGCGTCCTGATGGCTATAGCTGCTGTTGCGAGCTTGGGAGGCCTGTTGGTTCCGTCGATGCGGAATTATTATCCGCACTTTGTCTACTCTAGCTGGATTGGTTTTCTGAGAAAAGAGCTCGTGATTGGTGTTGTGATGCTGGCCCACGAGGCGTTCTTCAGGGGGTTTCTCCTCTTCCCGCTCGCGAGGGAGAACGAGTGGCTGGCCATGCTTGCCCAGGACGTTCCCTACACCCTCGTCCACGTAGGAAAGCCCCTTCCCGAGATCCCGTACTCCTTTTTCGCGGGTCTGATTTTTGCGTGGATGGACTTAAGGGGGAAGAGCTTCGTCCAGAGCTTTCTCCTCCATTGGACTGGTTCGGCGTTTTTTGACGTCCTATGCGCTCTGTCTAAGGTGGGGGTTATTCCAATTGGTTAAAGGGGGAGAAAAGGGTCGGAATTTACTGGAGCATGCCCTCGAGCTTCTCCACGAAGCTGATGCTCCTCCTCAGGTCGGCGAAGTACTGCCTGGCCCTATCGACGTGCTCCCTCTCAACCCTCTTGCCCCTGGCCAGGACGCTAGCCGGTGCCAAGAGCTGGACTGCATAGCGCAGACTGGTCTTCTCGCCGAGCTCCGCCAGGTATTCTACTGCCTCCTCGCTTATCTCTATCTTCTCCTCCCTCGCGCGGATCTTGACTATCTCCCTTATCTCGTCCCTCTTGTACGGCTCGGTGTTGATTATCAAGAGCCTGTCGAGCATGTCTATCGGGATTCCGTGCGGGGCCTTTATGTCGGTGCCCCTTATGGTCGTCATGCCCCTGTTCGTGGCGAGGATTAGGATCGGGGCTAGCTCGCTCTCCATGGCCCTCGCGAGGAAGGAGAAGGCCTCTATGTCCAGCATGTGGCACTCGTCTATGAAGAGGACGCCCGGAACGAGGGTTGCCCTGCCCTCCTCGATCCACTTCTTGACTGTCTCGTCAACCCTGCTCCTTATCTCGTCGCTTATCTCGGCGCCGGTGCTGAAGAGAAGGCCGAATATGTTGCCGCGGGCGTTGGCAACATCCAGGTCGTGGAGTGTGACCGTGTATGTGAACTCCTTTATCTTGAGCACAGGCCCGCTCGGCAGGTTGACCTTCCTCTTGAAGAACAGCCCCTCTTCCTCTTTGGTCGTGCCGACCTTTGAGATCCTGCCGCTCTCGGCGTCGATCTGTATGACGTCGCCCTCCTCAACGCCCATCTCCATGAGCTGGTACGCTATCTCCCTTCCCGCCCTTATCGTCTTCTCGTCGTCCTTCGTGCGGAGGGTTATCAGGACGCTCTCCGGGATCTCGACGTAGGGGTTGAAGGGGTGCTTGGTCTTGTTGATCTTTATCTCCCTCACCTCGCCCTCGTAGACCTTCCTCTCCTCGCTTATTCTAACGCCTATGGCCCTCCTCATGGCCTGCTTCAGGAACTCGGTCTTGTTGATCTCCGAGGAGTAGATCTCGCTACCAGCAATCTGGACGAAGGGCACGTCCTCGCCTAGTTCCCTGGCTATGCCCATTGCTATGGCAGTCTTACCGCTTCCCGTTGGCCCGGCCAGGAGAATACCCTTTCCGGCGAGCTTGCCCCGCTTTATGAGCTCGACCGCTATTCCAGCCGCTTCCCTGGCCTTGACCTGTCCGACCATCCCGTCGGCCATGAACTTCGCCTTTCCGTTCTCGTCGAGGCCCAGACCCCTTATGTGGGAGTGCATTCCCGTCCTCTCAAAGCTTCTCCTGGTCACCTCCTCGATCACTGGCATCTCACCACCCCCGGCTTAATCTTCCCGAGGGTTACTAAAAGAGTGGGGATTTAAAAATTTGACGGAGTGGCTCAGGCCGTCGATCCCGGGCATCGGTAACCCCAAAGGCCAATCTCATCATCGCGTGGGATGATTGGAGGATTGGTTTAAAACCCTACTCCCTCCACCCGTACTCCCCGATGAGGGGCACGAACGCGACCCCACCCCAGCGCTTCTTCCTGACCCTTCCGTCCTCTTCTTTTTCTACAACGTAGAGGTCCTGCCAGAGGTGATAGCTTCCCACAGGGATTATCAACCTCCCACCGGGTTTAAGCTGCTCTATCAGTGGTTCCGGGATCTCAGGTGCCCCTGCGGTGACTATTATCCTGTCGTAGGGGGCCTTGGAAGGGAAGCCCCTGCTCCCGTCGCCGAGGAATACGTGGACTTTCTCAACTCCAGCCCGTTGAAGGTTTCTGCGGGCGAACTCTACTAGCTCAGGAATCCTCTCGACGGTGTAGACGTCGGTCTTCACGAGCTCGGCTATTAAGGCCGCATTCCACCCGCTTCCCGTACCGACCTCGAGAACTTTCATGCCGGGCCTGAGCTCCGCCAGCTCGAGCATTATCGCCACCATGTGGGGGGCGGAGATCGTCTGGCCGGCGGGAATTGGGAGGGGCTCGTCCACGTGGGCATAAGCGCGGTACCGCTCCTCGACAAAGAGGTAACGGGGGAGTTTGAGAAACGCATCTTTTACCCGCTTGCTCTTTAGAACCCCCTCAATTTCGAGTCGCCTTACCGTCCCCTCCCAGAGCCTGCTGAGCTCTACCTCGTCCATGCAAACACCATAAGAAATTGGGGTTAAAGGGGACTTAAGGTTAACTCAGCCGAGTACGGCCTTGGCCAGAACTCCGAGTAGCTGGGTCGTTCCGCTTCCCCCACTGGAGATACCCATCATCCTCTCCATCAGCACCTGGCCCGCGTACATGCCGGCCGCAAATATCCAGAGGAGTATGACGAAGTATTTTAGGGCAACTATCCAGTGGCCGCCGTCGGCGGTCTTTATCGCCAGGGCCGAGAGGAGGGAGTGGATGACCATGATCGTGAGCATCACGTACATGACGAAGGTCATGCCCGCGGGTGGGATCACGTGGATGATGTCACCTACGTACTCCGTTGGTATCTGGAGCTGGCTGAAGAGGAGGTTTATCGACGCCGCCACCTGGAAGGAAGCCGCCAGGGCGAAGGCGAACGAGGCCGTTAGTCCGTAGATGATGCCTATGAAGCTGGCCATGCTCTGCTGCCTCTTCCTCCTGAGCCTCACGAGCCTCTCGAAGTTCCTGCTGATGACCAGGCCGACGTAGTCCGGCTCCGCACCCATTCTTATCGCTTCCCTGAATATCTCTGAGAAGATTCCGATGAGCCAGCTCCCGGTTCCAGCTATGAAGAAGTCCCACGCCCTCTCGCGGTCTATTCTAACCGCCAGCCTGCGGTAGAGGGCTTTTATGTCCTCCGTCAGGCTTCCAAAGTCGTGGGCGCTTAGGTACTTGAGCACCAGGACGAGGGAGCTTCCGCTGGCGGCCAGTGAAGAGCTCAGGCTCCTTATGAAAGCGGCGAAGTTCTCGTCCTTTCTGAATATCGACTCCTCCTCCTTCGCTGCTAGATGGCCAACGTAGTAGAGGGGCGAGAGTATCAGCGCAACCACAAACGGTTCTGGAATGTTGAACCGTGGGGCGAGGAAGAGGTAGTAGACCAGCCCTATGATCACGATGCCGAGGACAGAGATCTGGCCGGCGCGCTTGAGTTTCCTTATCCTCTCTGTCTCTATGCCCTTGGTGTCGGCCCAGATAGGATCCTCCGGCATTCTGAACTTTATGACGAAAAAAATGCCTATCTCGGCCGCGAGGATTATGGCGAGGGTGTAGAGGGCCAGCTTCCCTATGTCCTGCCCCGTGATGAGCGGTCCGATGATTATGAAGCTCGCCATGAAGACGACGGAGATGATTATCGACTCGTATATCTCCTTGAAGACGTCCAGATCGTAGAGGGCCCCCTCGTAGAACGTCTCATAGTCGTCCATGACTGTTTTCTGCTCCTGGAAGAGGTACTCCTTGAGGTCAACACCGCTGTCGAGGGAGTAGGCTAGCCTGTCGAGGAAGTCGGCGAAAACCCTGCTCGGCGTCCTCCTCGCGAGAAAGCGGAAGGCCTCGGGCATCGAGCGGTGGAGCTTCTCGACTATGATGTAGACCTTCCTCAGCTCAGATGCGATAGCGCCGAGCTTGGGGTCGCTGGCGAGAACCTTTATGAGCTCGGACCTGCCCATCTCACTCGTCGAGAGGACCGCGAAGTATGTGATGAAGTACGGTATGTGGGAGTTTATCGAAATCTTCTTTGAGTCGGCGACTATGTATGGGTAAGCCGCGGCGTAGATCAAAAGGATGACGGGTATCGAGTACAGGAGGAGGGAAAGGGCAGTGGAAAGCATGAAGAAGTTGGAGAATATGGATGCAACGACGAAGAGAACAGCGGAGATCCCGGCGTAGGGCACTAGGACCTTGCGTATGTACGTCTTCATGTCGAGGTCTGCCTTGGTGAAGATGCTGATCTTTCCGTCGCTCATGGTGAACCCCCCTCAGATCCTAAAGCTGAGGCCCTCAATGCCGCGCTGGTAGAAAGCCTTGATCTCCCTGTAGACGTCCCAGTAGTTCGTTATGCCCAGCTCGACCATCCTCTGCAGAATCCTCGCGCGCAGGAAGAGCTCGTTGTATATCTCCTTCGGATCCTCGTAACCGGCTATCTCCGCTATCTTCCTCTCCAGGATGTAGGAGTTGTTGAAACCGCGGAAGATGTGCTTGTCGTTCACCGGATCCCACTCAAATACGTTCCTCGTTGCAACACCGCCCAGCTCCTCGTAGTAACCTTCAATCTCGACGACGTTGATGGTTCTCCTGAGGAACTTACCCCTCAGGTACACCGCCTGCTGGAAGACCGCTATGTTGAGGTTGTCGATGAAGGTTATTGGCACGTTTATCGGGTGGCCGGTGAAACGCTGTATCATCTTCTTGATGTCACCGGCGTGGAAGGTGCTCATGACTGGGTGGCCGGTCTGCATTGCCTGGAACGCTATGGCACCCTCGGCACCACGGATCTCACCGACGATGATGTAGTTCGGCCTCGAACGTAGAGCCGCCTTCAACAGGTCGAAGAGGGTAACCCTGCTCTCCTCTGGGCCCCTCTCACGGGTGATGAGCCTCTGCCATGTTGGATGGGGCACCTGAACCTCTGGAGTGTCCTCGGCCGTGTAGATCTTTGAACCGGGCTTGATGAAGGGGATGATCGAGTTCAGGAGGGTAGTCTTACCCGATGCAGTCTCACCACATACGAAGACGCTCATGCCGTACTCGAGGGCTATCCAGAGGTAGGCGGCAACTTCCGCGCTGAGGGTTCCCCACGCTATGAGCTGGACGATGCTTATGGGTGTAGCGGTGAACTTACGGATCGTGGCGCTCGGTCCCTTGAGGGAGATGTCCGGGGAGTAGATGATGTTGATACGCGAACCGTCTGGTAGGGCGCCGTCAACTATCGGATTCCTGTCGCTGACGGGCCTTCCTATGCGCTCCGAGATGTTCTTAAAGTAGTCCGCCAGCTTGACGTTGTCGCCGAAGGTTATGTTGGTAGGCAGGGCCTCGAATATTTTGTGGACTAGAGAGACATAGTTCGCGCCGATTATGTGGATATCCTCGATGTACGGGTCCCTCGCCAGGGGCTCAAGGGGACCGATTCCAATGATGTCTCGCTTTATGAGGTAGCGGAACTTCTCCATCTCCTCCTTGGTCAGGGTGAAGCTCTCCTTTGTGCCCGGGATCTTCTGCTTGCTCTTGACTAGGGACAAGACCGCCTCGTCGAAGAGGGAATCTAAGAACCTCTCGAACTCTTCCTGATCCTCTGGGATGTCCCTGGTCGGCGCTATCTCCAGGATCTTGTCCTTCACCATCTCGTACTTTTTTTCCTCGGTTATGTTCTCGATCCTGGGCTCGATGACTATGTACTTCTTGTCGGTCCTTGGATCCCCGTATATGTGGATGAATATCGGGTCGCCTACCGGGTAGAGGATGTTGGGGTACATTATGTCCTTCATATCCCTGCTGAGCTGGGCGTGAAACTCCGGCATCTTGCCGTACTTCTTTCTGAACCCCTCCACGTACCTCCTGAGGTGGGGGTTCCTCTGCATCGCGTCCTCGAGGGTGTCGCTCCTGATCACCTGCGCGGCCATATCACACCACCGCCGCTATCTCTACTATCAGACCGACCTTGGGCTCGACGCGGAAGGGGATTATCTTCTGGAAGATCCCCTTGGCGTTGTTGTACTTGACTATCGTGGCCGAGTTCTTGAGGTCCCCACCGAACACCTTGACGTTGAGCCTGAGGAGCATCGTGGCGGCCTCTTCTAGGACGAAGAGGGAGTCCCTGTCTATCTCCTCAGTGTTAGCAGTTAGAATGATGACCTTGTCAAGGGAGGCCAGCTTCTTCACGTAGAGCAGGAAGTCCCTCACGGCGTTCGGGTCCTGCTCCCTCGAGAGGAGGGATGAGAATGAATCGATTATCATGACGTTGGGCTCCCAGAGGCGGGGCTCACCCAGAAGCCTACTTAGGAACTTCCTCTTCTCACTTATCCCGCTCAGAAGTGGGTAGAGAGAAACGAACACGAGCTTCTTCCTGATTAGAAAAGGGATTATGTCGTAGCCGAGGGAACCCATCTGCTTTATGTACTCGACGGTGGTGTACTGGCTCGAGATGTAGCTCGCTGTGTAGCCGTTCATGAGGAACCCGTAGAGGAGCCTCTGGACGAATATGGACTTACCGCTACCCCTGTCCCCTTCCAGGAGCATTATTGTCCCGGCTGGAATGCCACCGCCGAGACGGCGGTGAAGCTCATCGCCCTTGAGCTCCATCTTTAGGAGTTCCTCGACCACGATGATCACCACCGGCAGCGTTGATTTTAGCGGGTTAGCTCTCACACCTGGAATACCAGCGACCGCCTCTTGCCGTTCTCAAGCACGACGGTGATTGTGTGAGTCCCGGTTGAGAGCTGGGTTCCAAGTGTCACCTGTATCTCACCAACCGCGTAGGGATCCAGGGATGTTATCGCGTTTCCCGATGTGTCGGTGAAGGTGAGGTTGGCGGGGGGTACGATGTTCCCGTCTATGAAGACCTGGACTGCGTCGGATGAAAACGCGAAGGAGTTCTTCCCTATGTTCTTGATGTAAAACGTGTACGTATAGGGCCCGGTTCCGCTTACGGGAATGTTGTTCGGGTCGTTGATTATCGCGAAGTCCGTTCTTAGTTGCTCCGCCAGCATGGCTCCCCTGTCGTTCATACCGTGGGCTATGTCGTTGGTGACGTAAGCTAGGGCCCCGGCAACGCTGCCCGCGACGATGACTGCGACGATGAACATTATCAGCTCACTCGCTGGACCTCCGGCTGCCATCAGCTCACCTCCGTTGGACAGTATGTTGCGGATGCCAATAGCGATACTCCTGGTGCTGTAGACTGGTATTGATACTTAAACCAGACTGAACAGCCGTTGGGAAATACCACAAGCTGGGTGTGGGTATTTGTATCCACTAACGCATTGGTAACATAGTATGTGATGTTCCCACCTGGAAGGAGGTATCCCTCATCGAGACTACCTAGATATACTCCATCGTCAATGACATCTATCAGAGCCCTGACTGTGGTTCCATTGTTTAGTAACACTACCTCAAGATCATCCGAATTACCGTCTCCATCGGAGTCAACCCTAGCAAGTGACTGAACTTTGACTCCAAAGTGAAGTTGTGAAAGCCTCAAACTATACCAATCCTCCCTTGCGGCCTGAACCTTGCTGTAGCTGTTGTCCCATGCGCTGTAAAGGGTGCTGGCGGCCACTAAAAATGAAATGAAGATTATCGCTGCGCTCGCTGACACGCTGAACCCCATCGGCCTTCCCCCACTTGCTGTTGTGCCTCTGCCCTTCAGATCCCGTAGAACTCATCGAGGGTCTTTTCCAGCATCTTGATTTCCCTTTCCAGCTTGTCCAGCACGTCCCTGTTGATCCTGAGTCCCCTAAGCCTCTCGATGAAGAGCAGGCTTATGAGGTGGTCCTGAACGGTGAGCTTATCGGCCGGCTTCCACTCTGGGTCCCTGTGGTGCGGTCTAGTACCTTTAGCGTAGCGGAGGAGCTGGTTGAGCACTTCCTCGCTTATCCAGCCTATCTCGTAGTAGAACTCGAGGACCCTCTCGAGGTTCTGTATGCCGACCCTGTCGATGAGGAATCCAAGCCACTTGAGGGCTATCATCGTTGAAACGACGTCCTCGGGAAGCTTCTCAAGCCTTGCCTTCCTGGGCTCTTCCTCGAACAGGAGGCTGGCAATATCCTCGGGAATCTGAAGTTTTCCTTCGGCCATCTCAACACCACCTTCTTCAACTTTTTCTTCCTCCACCTCGGGGGAAGGTGCAACCTCCTCAACAACCTCTTCTTCGGAGGGGATTTCCACCTCTTCAGGAGCTACCTCCTCGTGAGCGGGAACTTCCTCAACAACTTCAACCGGGGCTTCCTCGATAGCCTCAACTTCCTCGGCTTTCTCAACTTCCTCTTCGGCGACCTCCTCGGGGGCACTCACCTCTTCAATCTCCGGGACCTCCTGTACCTCTGCCGGAACCTCTACGACCTCTTCTTGGACTTCCTCGACTTCCGGAACCTCAGGGGCTACCTCTTCGACTTCTTCAACGAGCTCCTCCGGCGCCTCTGCGCCTGCTTCCGCGGCTTCAACGCTTTCAACTGCCTCTGCAAGCTCCTCCTCCGTGACCTCCTCCCCGCTCTCGAGCTTCTTCTCAAGTTCTTCAACCTTGGCCTTTGCCTCTTCGATCATCTCAGTGGCCGCTTTTCCTGTGAGCTTGGCCTCGAGGCTGTCAATCCTCTCGCGAAGCTCCTCAAGCTTCTTCTTGGCTTCTTCTGGGATGGCCTCTTCCTCGCCTTTTTCAAGTAGCTCCTCGAGCTTTCCTATCCTCTCGTGGACTTCCTCGACCTTCTCGCTAACCTCCTCGGCCCTCTTCTCATGAACCTTGAACTTGGTTTCCTCGAGGCTCTCTATGAGCCTACTGAGCTGCATCCCCAGCTCGCTGAGCCTCTTTCCGAGCTCGTCGACGCGCCTGTTGAGCTGCTCGTACTTCGTCGCCTGGTTGCCGTAGGTCTCCAGCACCTTCTGGATTATCTTGTCCAGCTGCTCAGGTGTGAGCTGGTCCTTTCTGGCTATCAGCTTCTCACGGAGGTCGTTGATGACCACTGTGGGTACCTTGCCTTTTAGTTCTGAAAGCTTGGAGTTAATGTCTGCCTCCGTGACGAACCCTGCTATCTCCATGCTTCACACCTCCGCGAGCACCTCGTAGATTATCGAGTCGAGGTCAACACCATATCCGGCGAGCACCTTAATGTCGTTTTTGACCTGGGCCAGCTCCATCTTGAGGTCTTCCAGTTCCTTCCTGAGCTCCTGGATCTCATTGCTGAGCGGGTTCTCCTGCCCCATCTGCTCCTTGAAGGGGTTTATCTCCTGGCTTATGACCTCGTAGAGCATCATGACGTCCTTGATCGTCTTGTCGAGCCTCTCGATGTCGTCCCTGAGCTCCTGGATCTGCTTCTTCAGCGTGTCGATGCTTATCTTCATCCTCGGTATGTCGTTCTCAATCTCGTTGATGCGCTCCTGGAGCTGGGTTAGCTGCTCGTTCTCCTCCCTGCTCTCGACCCTCTCCTCGAGCTCCTCAATAGCTATCTCTTCCTCGGGGGTGGCAACCTCTTCCCTTTTCTTTTTCCCTCCGAATAAAGATGAAAGGAACGTGAGAGCCACGGTACCACCCCCGTCACTGGAGCTCTAGTATCTGCTGGGTGTAGGAGTGGGGAGTCGTGAAGTCTATTACCCCTGCGGCACCGTTCTCGGGTATCACCTTACCGGTTACGTGGGTGGCGGGGGGTAGGCCGCTACCCTTTCCAAAGCCCGTTGTGTCTATGAGTATTCCCGCAATGTCTCCCCAGTTCAGGACGGGGCTGTTGGGACTGTCTATCATGCTCTTGTCGGTGTCTTGGACGACGGCTATTCCGAAGTTAGTTCCGCTTACGTCGTTCCACGTGGTCAGACTGAAGATGTTGTCGATGTCCCCCGTGTAAAACGCCGTTGAGTCGTAGTTGAACACCGTCATCTTTGCCCCATCGGTTAACACGACTTTGACGTTGCTGAGGTCTATTCCACCGCTTCCTGCGTTTGGAGTAACGTAGATGACCAGCCGAGTTATGTTTCCGGAAGTTGGCGTCGCCGAGTTAACGTAGCCGTAGACGTTCATGACCCTTATCCCACTTGCTACCTCCTGCGTCGTCTGCCTGCCTGTGCTCATAGCCTTCTGCTGGAGGTAGCCGCTGGTGGCTATGAGCACTCCAGCGGCCACTGCAGCCACTAGGACCATCGCGATGAACACGATGAGGGTTCCAATACCAACCGCACCCTTCTTCTTCATTATCCATCACCTCACTGGAGCTGCATCACGTTCTCGCCGAAGGTCGCTGGGGTGGTGAAGTCGATAACTCCGGCAGATCCCCTCTCCGGTATGACCTTGCCTGTCATCTTGGTGCTTGGCCCTATTCCGTTCTTGCCCTCGTACTCGAACATAGTTGTCCATATGCAGAGGGCAACGGTGTCGCCGAACTCGAGCGTTGGGTGGTTGTCCTGCATCTCGCTTCCTATGTCGTTGATGACCACTATGCCAAAGCTGGCCTTGTCTTGGATAGGTGTCCACACTGGAACTTCAGTATCGTTGAAGAGATCCTTTACATTGCCGGGGTTGTCAAACTGAGAGGAGTAGTTGTACACCACCAGCCTCTTGCCGTCGCTCAGCACTATTTTCACATTGCTCAAGTCAATACCCTCGCTGCCGGCGTTTGGGGTTATGAATATCGCCATTCTCTCTATGACGCCGCTGCTGGGGGGATTCGCTGGGGTGTATCCGTAGATGTTGACTATCTTGAGGCCACTGGCCACCTCCTGCGTCGTCTGTCTCCCCGTGGCCTGGGCCTTCTGCTGGAGGTAGCCCGCTGTCCCTATGATGACTCCTGCAGCCACTGCAGCCACTAGCACCATCGCGATGAAGACGATGAGCGTGCCGATGCCTATTGCTCCCCTACGCATAGCACCACCTCCTGAGAACCCTTAAAGAACGAAAGGAAAGTTGAGAAGCAAAGGAAATCACTGGAGATCAACGACTTCCGTGGTGTAGGTGCTGGGTGTGGTGAAGTCTATAACGCCCGGCGCACCGAACTCCGGGATAACCTGGCCGGTTATGTGGGTCCTGACGGGGATCTGGTTACCGAAAACCGCCGTGGCATTTACGAGTAGGGCTGCTATGTCGCCCTTGTTAAGGGTAGTTCCTTTGATAGCGGATTCGTCGTAGTCCTGAACGACGAGGGCAACGTACTGGCTGCTAGTGGCGTTAGTCCAGTCGACGGAGAACACATCAGCAGTGTTCCTTCCGTCTAGGCTGTTGCTGTACTTGAGGTAAACCTGCTTGTCCTTGTCGGCAAGGAGAACCTTGGTGTTGTTGAGGTCGATTCCGGCGCTGCCAGCGTTCGGAGTAACGTAGATAGCGAGCCTGTCAATACCAGTTCCGTCGTAGTGTCCGGTGACCTTCATAACCTGTATGCCGCTTGCTACCTGCTCGGTGCTGGCCCTGCCGGTGCTGGAGGCTTTCTGCTGGAGGAAGCCGCTGGTGTTGATGAGTACTGCCGCAGCCACTGCAGCCACTAGAACCATGGCAATGAACACTATCAGGGTACCGATGCCAACGGCACCCCTCTTCTTAACGAGCCTCATCTGCCTCACCTCCTCACTGCAGGCTGACTATAGCTGTCGTGTAGGTGCTGGGTGTGGTGAAGTCTATAACGCCCGGCGCACCGAACTCCGGAACGACCTGGCCGGTTATGTGGGTCCTGACCGGAATCGGGCTGAAGAGGTCTCCGACATTAACTGTAAGAACAACGATGTCCCCTGCGTTCATGGTCGGTGAGTTCTTCTGGACGCTGGTGTCGTAGTCCTGAACGACGATTATTCCGAAGCTGGTCTTGTCAGTGCTGGTCGGCCAAGCGGTGGTGGAGCCAAATATGTCGTTGCCTGTGCTGTCATAGTAGGCGCTGTTGTACTCCAGAACGGCCTGAGCGCTTCCGTTGCTGATAATTATCTTGGTGTTGCTGAGGTCGATTCCGGCGCTGCCAGCGTTCGGAGTAACGTAGATGGCAAGCTTGGTTATTCCTGCGGGAGTTGAAGCGCTGTTGTAGTAGCCGGTGACCTGCATGACCTGTATGCCGCTGGCGACCTGCTCGGTGCTCTCCCTGCCGGTGCTGGAGGCTTTCTGCTGGAGGAAGCCGCTGGTGTTGATGAGCACTGCCGCAGCCACTGCAGCCACTAGAACCATGGCAATGAACACTATCAGGGTTCCAATACCAACCGCACCTCTCCTGTTCCTGGCCTTCATCAGCCATGCACCCCCTAGGGTTGTTTGCGTTAGGGTTTACGCTGGGTGAATATAAAGCCCTTTTTTGTTCTTAGTAGTGTAGGTGGCTATGTAGGTGCATATGTAGGTATCCCCTTCCGATTTCAAACTGTGTGTGGTTTTGCCAAACTATATTTAGTGGTTCTGGAGAAATCTTCACAGAGGCATTTTTATGTTGGAATGGATACAGATGATGACCAAAAACGTTATATAGCATACAACCGAGTAATAACTACGATGGGGTATCATTGGGGCCCAGTAAAATCAGCGGGGCTTAAGGTTCAGTAAACTCAGCCAGAAATAGCAGGGGTGAAGGGGGATGGCGGTGAGGACCATGATAATAGACCCTCAGGTGCTCAGGTCGATACACAGGAGCGAGCTTCGGAAAAGGATCCTCCTGTACCTCAACGAGATCTACCCTTCTGCAACCTACCTCTCGGAGATCGCAAGGGTTGTCGGTTCTGATCCCTCCAATGTCCGCGGTGCTCTCGTTGGTCTTGGAAACCGCTACAATGGTGAGAGCTCCCTTGTGTACCTGGGCCTTGTCGAGGAGATCAAGAACAACGGCTTCAAGTACTACCGGCTCACCGAGTACGGGAGGCAGGTCGTGGAGTACCTGAGGGAGTACTACCGGTATTACAGAAAGTTCATGTGAGGTGAGGGGGATGGAAGGGATTTCCAAGAGGGTTGCAGTGGTTGACACCAACATCGAGCAGATGGTCAGGATGGCCATACTCCACATAATCCAGCTCGGTACCAAGCACGGGGTTTTTAAAGTTCTCTCAAGGGAACCGAGCCAGAGGGAAGTTCTGGATAGCATCGACCTGCCCAACAGGAAGCTCCTCCAGGAGTTCCTGAACACCCTGAAGGCCATAGGCATAGTTGAAGAGCACGGCAACCACCTAAAGCTCAACGGCTTTTCGTACACCTTACGGGTTCCGCAGGAGCACTACGACGCGCTCCTGCCGGGGTGGGTTTCGGTTCTTGAGGAGATCTACAAGATGGTTGACTACGCGTTCATAACCCCAACCCATCCTCACGTTCTCATGGACTTCGACAAAGACGCCGACTTCTGGGACATACGGATGACGACGGACTTCGCAAACCTGTACAGGGATGTCATAGCACTCGCCGGTGAGATCAAGCAGGGGGGCAGTGTTCTAGACCTCGGCTGTGGTTCAGCCGCCCCGTACGACTTCGGGAGAAAAGTGGGCTACGGCGGCTTCTACACGGGCGTCGACTACTCGTCGGCCATCCTGGAGATAGCTAGGATGAGGGCTGAGGAGAGCAACCTCCCCGTCGAGCTGAAGGAGCTCGACGTGAGGCTGATAAGGCCCGTCAACGAGTACGATACCGCCGTGATAAGCTTCCTCCTGGAGTACCTTGAGCCAGAGGACTACAGGAGGGTCCTCAGCAGGACCCTTGAGGCCTTGAAGCCTGGGGGGAAGCTCGTTATCCTCGAGCCCTTCAAGGACAGGTTCAAGCACCTTGAGGCTTTGGAGTTCTTCGAGAGGCTCAACAAGGACTTTAAGGGATTTCCCTTTGCCAGGGACGTCGTAGAGGCCATAGAGGCCGAGGGGTTCGACGCCTCCATCGAGGGACCCGGTAGGAGCATGCTGGTTGTCAACCTCATGCCCTGATTTTGGATTTTTTACAAATAGCTTTGGGAGGGAGCGACCATAAATTGGACGTTTTCCAATTTTTCGGTATTCTGGGATGGTGGTGTAGCTACATAACTACCTACACACAAGGGTTTTAGTTCCCCGCGGGGATAATAACAGGGGAGGGACGTTGATGGCAAGGGTGCTCATAGCCGACGATGCATTGTTCGCCAGGATTCTGCTGAGGAAGATATTCACCGACGGCGGCCACGAGGTTATTGGTGAGGCGTCAACGGGACGGGAGGCGGTTGAGAAGTACGCCGAGCTGAGGCCGGACGTTGTTACGCTCGATATAATAATGCCCGATATGGACGGGATCGAGGCCCTCAGAAAGATAAAGGAGATAGACCCGAACGCCAGGGTCGTTATGATCACCTCGGTTGACAGCGAGAAAAAGGTGGTCGAGTGCATAGAGGCTGGAGCTCTGGGTTATATAATCAAGCCCTTTGAACCCTCACAGGTCCTCAGTGAAATAAACAGAGTGCTGTCTAAGCGCAGCGCCTAGAGGCCGGCCGGGGAAGGAGGGCTTAGTTGCAAAGAAGCTACGAGACCTGGATCCGGAACCCGGCCGGCCAACAGCGTTTGGGGGTGAAAGCATCTCCCAGCCGTACCTCGAGGAGTTCCTCTCGGAGGCGAACGCCAAGCTTGAAGAGCTCAAGAGATTGATGAGGGAGCTTAGGGAAGGCGTGACTTCTGGTGAGGACGTTGGAGCGGTCATCGAGGGGATGCTCCGTCAGGCGCATACGATAAAGGGGCTCGCGTCCCTGGCTGGTTTCTCAACCCTCAACAAGGCAGCCCACTGGCTTGAGACCCTCTTGGGAATGGCCGCCGATGGGAGGCTTGAGCCAACGGGGGATTTTCTTGACGTTCTCGAGGGTTTCGTCGCGATTATCGGGGACATCCTGCGCTCGATTGAGACTTCCGGGAACGAAGGCAAAACGAACCTTAACTACCTTGTGACCAGGGCCACGCTCCTCCTCAAGAGGTCTAGGGGAGGTAGGTCGGTTTTCTCCTCTCTCCGGGGGGAGGGCCCAAGGGTCTACCTCGTGACCGTCACCTTCGATAGGGTTAAGGACAAGATACCGTCCTGGCTTTTCTCGGTAGTTTCTAGGCTCCAAAGCCTGGGCGAGATCGTTGAGCTGCCGGAGGACGTTGATGAAATAATGGATGGGTCAAAAGAACCCCGCGAGACCTTTGAATTCAAGGTGCGTACAACCATCGACCCCGTAAGGATCAGGGACCTTCTCCTGGGTTCGGATGGGGTCAGGAACGTGGAGGTGACTGAGGGTGAAGGGAAGGGGAAGGTTCTCCTCGTCAGGGTTTACCTCAAGGAGGAGGCTCCTCTTAAGGCTGCACGGGCTCTCCTTATACTTGACGACATCAAAGAACTCGGGAGGATCGTCTCGGTGAACCCTCCGGAGGGCGACATTAAGAGCGGTATCCTCTTGGACGGCAGGGCCTTTGAGGTTCTCGTGGAGACGTCTGAAGAACCTCGGAAAGTGGAGGAAACGATTCGGGCCCACGTGGAGGTCGAGAAGGTTGAGATAATGGAGGATCTGGAGCCCGGGGAAGTAAAGGCCCGCGTTGAGAGGGGCCTTAAAGAGGGGGAACTCCAGGGGAAGCATCTCACCATAGCCCCCTCGAAAGGGGAGGACTCCATTAGGGTGAAGCCGGAGGCACTTGACAGGTTGCTCTCGGCCATCGAGGATCTCATGGTGATCAGGGACTGGCTCAGGGAAGTTGCGGATTCCAGGGAGCTCAAGGAGATAAGCTCCAAGCTGGACGAATCCTTCTCCAAGCTTAGAACGACCGTCCTGGGCATGAGAATGGTCTCCCTGCGGGAAACCGTCGAACCCCTGATTCCCGCGGTGGAGAGGCTCGCCGAGGATCTCGGAAAGGAGGTCGAGGTCGTAGTCGAGGGGGAGGACGTGAAGGTAGACAGGGGCGTCGTTGGGGTTCTCCTGGAGGCCCTAGTTCACATACTTAAGAACGCCGTTGTTCATGGAATAGAGCTCCCCGAGGAGAGGATCAGGAAGGGGAAACCCCGCAGGGGGGTCGTTAGGATTGCGATCTCACAGCACCACGACCACGTGGAGGTCTCGGTAAGCGACGACGGCAGGGGGATAGACCTTGAGCGGATAAAGGAGAGGGCCGTTGAGAGGGGTCTTGTAACGCCGGAGGTTGCCGAGAGGCTTTCGGAAAAAGAAGCTCTGAACCTGCTCTTCCTTCCGGGTATGAGCAGTGAGAGGGTTGTCTCGGAGAACGCCGGCAGGGGGATAGGCTTAAACGTTGTCTGGGAAGCTGTGAGGTCGGTTCACGGGAGCATCACGGTGGACACCGAGAGGGAAGTGGGGACGACCTTCACGATCCGCGTTCCGTTTGAGATGTCCGTCCTCTTCGCCTACCTCCTGAACGTTGGGGGTAACCTCTACGCCCTGCCTTCGCCGGGTGTTGTCGGTGAGGTCGAGGTTGAGAGGGCCCTGGTCAGGAAGGTCGGAAACGGCTACCTAACAGTTGTTGGGGGTGAGGTGCTCCCCGCGCTGATGCTCCACGACCTGGTGGATTTCACGGCCTTTCCTGGAGAGAGGCTCGCCGGGGTAATATTCGACGCAGGGAAGGCCCGGGTTCTGATACTCGCCGATGGTGTGGAGGGTAAGAGGGAGATCGTTGTAAGGCCCCTCAGGAAGGTGCTCCCTCCTTCTTTCGTCCGGGGAGGTACTATCTACAGCGGCGTGGCCCTGCTCGGAGGGAGGCAGGTGGTGCCCGTTGTGGATCCGCTGAAGATTCTGGAGGTGCTCGGTTATGGGCTTGGGGAGGAGCCTTGACATTCTTTTCAGGAGCGTGTTCGAGGACGTCCTTAACCACGTAGACCCGAGCGGGAGGCTGAAGCTTTCCTCCGTGAGAGTTGTGCCATCAGTCCTTCTCATACGCGAGGGACTCCTGGAGGGTGTCAACGCCGTGTGCTTCACCCTCGGTAACCCCCCCGAGGCGGTGGTGGCCTTCCAGTTCGAAGGTTCTTCCCGGGCGTGGGAGGACATCCTCAAAGGTAGCAAGGGTCTCAACCTTCTTTACTCCGCTGACCCTAGGGCGTTCATAAACTCCCTCCTGAAGGAGATGGGGAACATCATCGTGGGGCCCCTCTCAACCAGGCTCTCCCGGGTTCTCGGGAGGGAGGTTCTTCCGAGCGTTCCCTTCGTCATCGACAACGTCAGTGATCTGGAGAAGCTCCTTGGCCTGATGGGTGAGGGGACCCTGCCGGTGTTCAGGGGAACGATAAGCGACGGGCACATCGGTTCAATAGATGTCTACATCGTCCCATCAAAGCGCCTCCTCCGCGAACTCACCACAGACCCCCGGGTGGCTAAGAGGGCGCGGGGGTATATTAGGAAAAGGCGCAGGAGGGCTGACCTTGGGGGCTGAGCGGAGGGTCCGCGCTAGGGTCATGCTTCTCTCCGCTGAGGCGCCGGCTGGAGAAAGGGGCTGGAGGGAGGCGGAACTTTCCATCGACGGCGGCATCAGGGTGAGGTACCTGAAGCCCGGCTCCCCCGGGGGGGAGGACTTCTTCTCGCTCTCGTCCGTGAGCGACTTGGGCTTTAGGGTTCCGTCGTACCTGGGGGTTAAGGAGGCCTTCGCCGTCAGGTTCGAGGAGAGCAAGGTTCTCGTAATGGCCCCCGGCAGAAACCCCCTGATCTACAGCAGGGAGGGGTTTGAGGACTTCGTTCACGCCGTCTTCGAGGTTCTCCTCCGGGGACGGCCCGCGTTTTTCTGGGACGGGGGAAGGGGAACCCCCCTCTGGAGCAGGGGTTACCTCAGGGTTGTCGGCAGGGGCAGGCTCGTAGTCGTGGGTCCCGATGGCTCTCCTGTCGTCAGTTTTCCGTCCGTCGTTCGGGCCAGGGTCGAGGCGGTGGGGGAGAGGAGGGCGTGGTTCCTGGAGCGCTACACACCCCTCGGGATAACGGGGGTTTACCTCCACCTGCCGGAGAAAAAGACGAGGCTCTTCGTCCTGAGGTACCTGGCCCGTTTCCTGGGGGGCGCTGGCTACCTGCCGGGAATCGCCGGGGAGTTCCCGGAGGTTTTGAAGGGTCTGGTTCCTCCGGAGATCTCGGCCGAGGAAAGAGAGGTCCTGATGGCCCTGATGTCGGGCATGGATCCCCTTGAGCTCCCGGGCCTCCTGAGGATGGATCCTAGGAGGGTGGAGGAGATATACGACAGGTTGATAAGGAAAGGTCTCCTACGTCTCGTGGGCATAAGGAAGGTGGTCGAGCCGACCCCCCTGGCTGAGATGTCGCTAAAGCTCGAGGGAGGGAGCGATGAATGATGAGGAAGGTTGGAATGCTTGCGGTTGTAATGCTGGTGCTCTCGGTTGTACTGTCATCCATTTACGCCGGGACGGATCCCGTTGTCTTCAGGGGCTCCATCGGAGAGGACGTGAAGTACCAGAAGAGCATAGAGGCTATTGCCTTTGGGAACGGGACCGTCTATGCCGCCTGCGACTACAGGATGGTGGCCGGTAAGGAGCTCATAGGTGTCTACTACCTCGGCCTCATGGGCGCGTACTCGACCAACGGCTCAAAGCTCTGGGTTAACGATTCAGGCTACGTCGTTAAGATCGCCCCCCTAGAAAACGGTGTCCTAGCGGGCACTCTGGCGGGCTTCGTCTTCTTTGACGGGGACGGCCACATAAAGGCCACCAGCCCAGTCAGGAACAAGCTCTACGATTTCCTTATCAGAGACGGCTACGTCTACGGCGTCGATGGCGACATCTGGTACTCGAACGGAAACTTCAGCAGTTCCGGCGAGGTTTTCAAGGCGAGGCTGTACGACAACGGGAGCGTTGGGGTTTACGGTTCCGACGGCTGGGCCCTGAACCTCACCTCGATGCCGAGCAGAATCAGGTTCGGCGACGGTGTGATATACGTCGGCTCGGGCATGCCGTCGGGCTACTCTGCTGGCTACCAGTTCGGCGCCGTCTACGGTGTGTCCGAGGACGGAAAGCTCCTGTGGAAGGTGGACACCGGATGGTGGGTCAGGGATCTCGAGGTCTGGAATGGGAAGGCGATAGCTGGTACGGGCTTTAACAACAGCGATGGTTACATCCTGATGATAGATAGGGATGGAAAGGTTCTCTGGAACGAGAGCACTTTCTTCGTTGAGGATCTCCTTGTTGAAGGGAACACCCTCTACGCCTCGGGGGTGGATGAAGAAGGGGGTAGGGTTGCCGCCTACGATCTGAAGGAGAGGAAGAAGCTCTGGGACGTGAGGCTCCCATACAGGGCGAAGATTCTAGCTTATGGGTCAGACAAGCTGGCAGTAGGCGTTGGAAAGTTTGAGACCAGGAAAGATGGCAACGTTACAAAAGTTTACAGCGAAGGCGGCCTCTACGTGCTCGACCCGAAGAGCGGGAAGACACTGTGGAAGGACATGGAACTGGGCTACGTCAGGAGCCTTGCCGTCAGCGGGAACCTTCTGGCGGTTGGTACTGGGAGCTCCTACTTCTACGTCGTCGACCTCGGAAAGGTTGAGGCATCCTCCGGCATCTGCGGGCCGGGGATCTTTATGATCTTCGCCCTGATTCTGGTAGCCTTTGTTGCGGGGGGTGGTAAGGGTGCCTCCTGAGGGTGAGATCGACCTTAGGGAGGCCCTCGCGACGGGGGAGGGACTCGACGAGCTCATGGTTAGGGCCTCCTATGACCGCGAGTTCCTCGAGGAGCTCATAAAGTACCTAGACGACGACCTCTGGATAGTCCAGAAGAACTCCCTGATAGTCATCATGAACGCCGTTGAGGACTCGGCTGAGGAGTACGAGGAGCTCTTTGACCCCCTTCTCAGAAAGCTCCTCGTCATGATAAGGAAGAGCGAGGCAGTCCCTTTGACGATGGAGATAGCGAGGGCCATCGGGGCGCTCTCCAAACTGAAGCCCAACCTCGTTAAGAACGCCGTTCCTGTTCTCTTCGCCAACTACCGCATAGGCGATCCTAAGATCAAGATAAACATGGCCTACGTCCTCGAGGAGATCATGCGCCAGAACCCCGTTCTCCTCGGGAACATGCTCAGGGACATAGTGGCACTCCTCAACTCCCCGGATCAGACTGATAGGTTGGCGGCGCTGAACTTCATATCCGCCCTGGGCGAGAACAGCTCGAGGTACATAACTCCTTTCCTTCCGAGGCTCCTTGCCCTCCTGTACGACAGGGACGAGATAGTGAGGGCCAGCGTTGTCGAGACCCTCACGGAGATAGCCATCCACAGCCCGAAGTTCAGGAAGATCATCAAGGTCAAGCTGACCGAGCTGGATGACAGAAGCGAGCTCGTTACATCCAAGGTCAGGGAGGGCCTCAAGAGGATAGCCCTCGCGGAGGCCAGGGAGAAGGCCGAAGAGGTTGAGGACTAAAGTCCCTTCCTCCTCCGTTTCTGCTCCCTCAGGTAGGGGTAGCGCATTATGTGGCCGCATTCGAGGCACTTGATAACAACGTGTGGGTAGGGCCTGCTCCTCAGCCTCACCCTCGCGTTGACTCCCGGAACCAGGAAGGAGTGGCACCTCTTGCAGTACCTCCTCTTCCAACTCTTTGGCAGCTTTATCTTGGCCTTCTGCTGAACCGCCAGCGCTATCTCGACGTACCTGTTGGCCAGATCCCTGTCGTAGGGGAAGACCCTCTCCGCCAGCGTGAAGAGCGTGTCAACCCTCTCCCTGGCTATTCTCTTCTTCTCCCTCTGCTCCCTCTCCCTAAGGAACCTCTTCCTCCCCATGGGCCTCACCTTACAAGCCTCAACCTTCCCGCGGTGGGTTCGTAGATGTAGCCCTCCCTGATAAGGCGATCCACGATCTCTGAGGCAGCACCCCTGCCGAAGCCGGCCCTAACGAGGGCCCCCTCGAACTCGGCCCTGCTGACGTTCCCCTTGAGCGTAGTCGATTCGAGATCCCTGAAGATCTCAAGGGCCTTCGCGGCCCTTTTATCGGAGGGCATGTAGCCCCTGTAGTTCCTCAACAGCCTCTGCACCTCGCTCTGGGGGAGGGAAGACAGCACAGCCATCCAGTCGTTGAGGATCTCGTCGTTCATCAGCTTGACGGTCCGGATATGGGCCTTCTTGGCCTTTCCCTCGAGCCTCGCTATCGACCCAAAGAGGCGCAGGCTGAGCTCGTAGCGGGTTCCAACGTCAAAAACCCCTCCAGGAATCGTCAGAACGTCAAACTTCCACCCGTACTCGCTCCTCTTTTCCATGAGCCACTCCTCGAAGCTCTCCCTGAAGGACTCACCCACTCCTCCAGACGCCGATATCGCGGAGACCCTTTCCCTCTCCACGAAGATCGTCACGATAAGGTTCTGGACGTACCTCCTGAGCCTTTCGCTTTCCTGGAGGTAGGGCCTCTCGTCCTCCTCGGGGATGAAGACGAACGGGGTTTCAGCCTTTCCGATGATCCCGTCCAGGGGGTGGGCCCTTCTGGGGAGTGAGAGCAATCCCACGGTTCTCTTGGCTAGGATGGCCCTTTCGGCGGCCTTTGAAACCCTGGCAGGGGAGCGGGGCACGTAGTAGCTTATGGGGGTGTTGTTGGGGTTGAAGGCCACGAAGTCCAGATCGAGGAACTCATCGGCGATGCTCTCCTTCCTCTCCCTCCTGAACCTGAGCTCCTGGGGGAGAACCGAGTGTATGAACTTGAGGATGCGCCAGAGGGTCGTGACTCCGCTTTCCCTGCCCTTGTACCCGAGCACCGAGAACTCGTAGCCCTCACCCCACTGCCTCGGGGATTCCAGAACCGGAGGGCTCCCGTAGAGGGCGTAGGTCAGGGCGAGCTGAAAGTCCTGGTTAGTGTAGACGGTCGTCGATATAAGCTCCTCCACCTCGCTGGGCTTTAGGGCCATCTCCCGGTACTCCTTCCAGTACTCCGAGTAGTCCTTTGTCTCCAGTGAGAGCACCCTGATCATCCGGAGGTTTCCCCACGGGTACGCGTCGACGAGACCTTTGACCTCAACGTAAGAGCCGGACAGGAACCCATCGGAGACGCGGCTCTTCTCGTCTATCCTCAGGACGGCGTAGGATCTGGGGGCGTTTGGAGGAAGGGCCTTGAGCTCGCCGGGGCTGATGGGGGAGAGGAGGTAGTAGGCGGCATCGTTTGGGGCGTTTGGGGGCTTCCTCAGGATCAAAAAGCCAGAGATCTCTATCTCGTCACCGTTGGGCGCTCTCTGGAGCCTGACCTGAAAGTCCCTCACCCTTCTCTCGGGCGTGAGGGGTTCCAGCTCTTCCCTGAGGAGGTCGATGAGCTCTAGGTATGGGTCCGTCATACGGTTGGAGTAGTCGGCGGGGCTGATAAAGCTTTGGTGGCCTCGACCGCAAAATTTATAAACCCTCTCCGGCAGGTATGTATCGGTACGGCGGTCATAGCGGCGGGGTTACACCCGGTCTCGTTTCGACCCCGGAAGTTAAGCCCGCCAGCGATCCCGGGTGTACTGCCCTCCGAGAGGGGGCGGGAAACCGGGGACGCCGCCGGCCACTATCTTCTCAACTGCCGTAAACCTTTGTCTCCCGTTTACTGGACACGTAGGTAAGCGCCTACACAAAACCTATTTAAATTTTGGATCCCTTTAGTTCTCCGAGGGACTATGTTCGACAAGGGAAAATCCAGCCTTACGTGGGACTACTTGAGGGAGAGGCACCCCGAGATACTCTCGGAGTTAAAAACGCTGCGTGAGTGGGATACTGTAAAGGCTATAATCCCCGAATCCGAGAAGCTCAACGATTACTCCCTCCTGGCCCTCCAGGCCCTCGCCTCTTTTGTAAGGGAGTTCCACATCGAGAGGAACCTTCTCGGGGAGAGGATCGAGATCCTCGAGGGGAAGATAGAGGACACCAGGACCGAGATGAGGGAGAAGAACGCCGCCCTTGAAAAGCGCATAAAGGCCCTTGAGGACTCAATCGGCGACCTCCAGAGGAAGATGCTCTTCGTTGAGGGCGTAAGCAACCTCGTGCCCCGCATCAACGAGATCGAGGAGAAGATAGAGGCCAACCAGGCGGAGCTCCTAGCGAGGCTTGAGAAACGCTACGCCCAGCTCATCGAGGAGAGGGTTGAGGAGATGGTCAACCAGCGCCTCAGGGAGTTCGAGAGCTCTATCCTCGGTATAAGCGGCGACCTGGCGAAGACCCTTAAGGAGCTGCAGGAGAGGCACGAATCCCTGGTTATCGAGAACTACAGGCTCAAAAGGGAGGTGGAGCCCCTAAAAGCTGCCCTCAAAGCCAGGGAAAGGGAGATAGAGGAGCTAAAGAAGAAGCTCTCCCGCTGCAACGAGCTGAACAGGAAGATAGACGAGCTTCAGCGGAGGGTTAAGGAGTACGAGGAGAAGGCCGGGGCGCTCTCGTCGATAGAGAGGGAACTCATGGAGATAACGGGCGCACCCACTCCGGAAGGTGCCCTCGCAATCGTCAAAAGGATGAAGGCCGAGTACGTTCCCAGGTCAAAGCTTACTCCTCTTCTCAACGAGATAAAACGCCTCAAGGCTCAGGTGGCTGAGCTTGAGGATGAAAACCGCTCCCTCCGCGAGAAGAACGAGAAGCTATCCCAGGCCCTCAAGATGCTCCTTGAGAGGGAGGAGGGCGAAGAGGGCTAAAGAACCGCTACTGCCCTCACCGGACTGCCGGAGCCGTTCTTTATCCTCAGCGGAAACGCTATAAACGTGAACTCCTTCCCCAAAAGCGCCTCAAGGTTTGTCAGGTTCTCGAAGATCGGCACTTCCTCACTCAGGAGTATCGTGTGGACGGCCTCATCGCCAATGCTCATGGCGTCTGTTCCAACGGCTTTCACGCCCTCGGCAGCTAGGAATAATGCAACCTCCGGGGAGAGCTCCCTTCCTCCCGTCAGAAAGAGCACGATCCTGTTGTAGTAGCCGGAATCGGGGATCTCGCCCAGCTTGACCTCCCCTTCTCCACCCCTGACGTCTATGACGATCCCCCTCCCCATGAACCGTTCGAGGGGCATCTCGTCGACGGTCTTTCCGTTGGGGATGAAGTGGGCCGGCGCATCGACGTGAGTCCCCGTGTGCTCCCCCATCTTGATCACGTTCATGTAGTAGCCGTCCCTCCATATCAGGGCCCATGGCTTGATGCTCACGGGGGGATCCCCGGGGTAGAGCTCGGTCTCCTCCCCCAAAGGAAGGGAAAGGTCCACTATCATGGCCTCACCGGTGGGGCTACGCCAAACAGCATAAAAACCTTCCTCCGTCGGTTCAAATACTTTTTAACCTCCCGGGCCCTAGTGCCTCTGGTGATTGTGATGGACTGCACGAGGGACTACTGCGTTAAGGATCTGAGCCTCGCCCCCAGCGGCGAGAGGAAGATAGACTGGGTCTCGCGCTTCATGCCGGTTCTCCAGAGCATAAGGAAGGACTTCGAGGAGAGGGAGCCCTTTAAAGGTATCAGAATAGCAACGACGCTCCACCTCGAGATGAAGACGGCCTTCCTCCTTCTGACGCTTAAGGCCGCGGGTGCTGAAGTTTCGGCCGCCGCCAGCAACCCGTTAAGCACGCAGGACGACGTTGTCGCAGCCTTGGCAAAGGCCGGCGTCAAGGTCTACGCGGTAAGGGGCGAGAGCAGGGAGGAGTACTACGAGAACATGCACAGGGCTTTGGACATAAGGCCGAACATAATCATAGACGACGGAGCGGACATGATAAGCACCGTCCACCGTGAGAGGCAGGAACTCATAGACGGAATCTGGGGCGCGAGCGAGGAAACCACCACCGGCGTTATAAGGCTCCGCGCGATGGAGAAGGACGGCGTGCTCAAGTTCCCGATAATAGCGGTCAACGACTCCTACACCAAATACCTCTTCGACAACCGCTACGGGACGGGACAATCAACCTGGGACGGCATAATAAGGACGACCAATCTGCTCGTTGCCGGAAAGAACGTCGTTGTGGTCGGCTACGGCTGGTGCGGTCGCGGAATAGCGATGCGCGCGAGGGGCCTCGGCGCTACGGTGATAGTCGTCGAGGTCGATCCGATTAGGGCATTGGAGGCCAGAATGGACGGCTTCCTCGTCATGAACATGATGGAGGCGGCCAAAATAGGGGACATCTTCGTCACCTCGACGGGCGACATCAACTGCATAAGGGGAGAGCACTTCAAGGTCATGAAGGACGGAGTTATCTTGGCAAATGCCGGCCACTTCGACGTCGAGATAAGCAAGCCCGACCTTGAGGCTTTAGCGGTAGAGATAAACGAGGTCAGGCCGAACATCAGAGAGTACAGGATGGCCGACGGAAGGAGGCTCTACCTCTTAGCGGATGGAAGGCTCGTAAACTTAGCGGCGGCCGATGGCCATCCGGCGGAGATAATGGACATGAGCTTTGCTCTGCAGGCAAAAGCGGCCGAGTACATCAAGGACAACCACGAGAGGCTCGAGCCCAAAGTCTACGTCCTGCCGAGGGAGATAGACGAGATGGTCGCGAGGATAAAGCTCGCCTCGATGGGGATTGAAATCGAAGAACTCACCGAGGAACAGAGGAAATACCTTGAGAGCTGGGAGCACGGGACGTGAGTTTTCCAATCTTCTTTTTGGGTTTCCAGGGGGTACCGGTATGGAGTTCGAGCCCTTCAAGATCGTCCCGGTTGGATACATCAGAAAGAACGAGGAACTCCAGGAGACGTTCATCGAAATCCTTCCCGAGTTTCGGGAGGCAATGGAGGGCCTACGAGAGGGTGATTGGGTAAAGCTAATCCTCTGGTTCCACGGGAGCGATACACCCGCCAGGAGAAGAGTCCTTAAGGTCCACCCCTACGGCAATCCTAAAAACCCTTTGACCGGAGTCTTCGCGACGCGCTCACCATACAGACCGAACCCGGTGGCACTCTACACCGTCAGAATCCACCACATAGAGGGAAGCAGGCTTTACATCGACTGGATAGACGCGATGGACGGGACTCCGGTTGTTGACATCAAAATCTTCGTCGAGAGGTACGACTGCCCCAAGGAGATTCTGATCGAGGAGCGGGAGGCTCACATCAGAGGAAGCCGGATGATAGGTGAGGTGAACGTCATCCCGAGGAAAAGCGAGCACCTCGATGAGCTTGAGGAGGTCTCGCCGGGGGAGTACGATGCGGTGATCCTTGAGATAGGGCCGAAGACGACGACGCTGACTGCTGAAGAGCTCGTTGAGCTTATCAAAGCCCTTAAGGAGATTTACGAGAGCCTTCCTGTGGAGATAAAGGATAGACTTGGGTGGAGCCCATGCTGAGGGGCCTTATCTTCGATGTCGACGAGACCCTGGTCTACTACGAGGGGTACGACCACAGGGAGTGGTTTGAGGGACTGGTGAGGCCCGAACTGGAGAAGGCTGGGATCTCCATAGACTACGAGACCTACAGGAAGACGGTATCCGGGGAGCTGCCGAGAACCTACGTGAGGAACCTTGGAATAGACCCGGTTGAAATGTGGAGGATAATAGACGCCGTGAACCACAGGTACAGGAAGGAGATGCTCGAGCTGGGCAGGATAAAGCCCTTTCCGGACGTAGATGCCCTCGAAGAGCTCCTGGGACTGGGTCTAAAGCTCGCCGCGGTGAGCAACGCCACAGAGGAGAACGCGAGGCTCGTACTCGGCGCCTTCGAGCTGGAAAGGTACTTTGAGGCTGTGATCGGCAAGGACTACTCCAACCTCGATGGGGTCAAACCAAGCCCCTACCTCGTCGAGAAGGCCCTGAAGGCGCTCAACCTGGGGCCGGATGAGGCTTTGATGGTGGGGGACAGCGCCCACGACGTTCTAGCAGGAAGGAGGGCCGGTTTGAGGACCGTCAACGTAACCCGCTTCGGAAAGGTTGATGGGGCCGACTACTACGTTGAAAACCTGTGGGAGCTAGTTGATCTAGTCCGGGCTATTGGGGTTTGAACGTTCTTTCAAGGCTCTCCTCTGCCAGTTTTAGCAGGTCTTCCGGCGTTAGAACCTCGATCCCTTCAGGTTCCCTCTCGAGGACTTCAACGCTCGGCACGATTAGAACCTTTCTGCAGCTGAATTCCCTCAACTTATCCTCTATCTTTTTCACCTCCTCCCTCCTAACGCGGTTCTTCCACTTGACTTCCCCAACGATTTCGAGCTTCTTGAAGCCCTCCAGGGCAACGTCGAGCTCAAGCTGTGGTTTTTCAATCCTAACCGGCCTGAGGCCGTAGACTTTAGCGAGCAGGCTCTCGATGAAGTCTTCCACGTGCCTTGGAACCTTTTCGTTGACGGCTTTTCTGACGAACTCTTCCGGGGTCTCGAGTTCAGTGTAGGCGTACTTCGCCTCGAGGTAGAAGTGGAGGTCGAGGAGCGGCGAGGCGTGCCGATAGACGAACTTCTTCCTCTTCCTTCCGATGACGGGGATCTTCCGGAGTATTCCCATGCCCGTCAAAATCGACAGGTACCTCTGGAGAACTCCAGGATTGTCCTTCTCGATTAGGCCGCGGGAGAACAGGAGAGAGGACAGCTCCGTGCTGGTTTCTTTTCCGTCGGCCACTCCCTTCATTACAGCCTCGTAGATGGCCGTCAGCTCCCTCTCCTCTTCGGTGAAGGCCTCGCCTATCAGCTCCTTCACCATGACTCCAGAGGAGTGGAGGTAGTCCGTTAGGAACTCCCTGATGGGTTTTTTGTAGATCTGAACGAGCAGCGGCTCCCTGAGGTAGGTTGAGGCTTCAACAAGCTCCTTCCCGGAAACTTCCCTCGAAAGCTCCACAATGATTTCGCGCTCGTCTATTAATCCAACCTGAACCGGCCTGACTATCCCTAAGAGGGGGCTTTCACTGCTCAAGAGGGTTCTCTGCGCGAGCCAGAGGGTTGAGGTTATGAGTGTTAGCTCCCCTGTGCCTGTGTGGGCGTGGAGGAGGTCGAGGAACCTATCCGGAAGGCGGTGGAACTCGTCCACAACCACGTTTCCGCCCTTCAAAAGTCTGGGGAACAGGTTAATGAATTCGCCCTCTGTTAGGGTTCCGCCGTTTACCCTGTCGTAGACAGTTCCGTCCCTTCCGACGAAGAAGAACTCGTCGTAATCCAGGAAGTTCTGGACGAGGAACGTTTTTCCCGTTTTTCTCCTTCCATAGAGCATCTTCCAGCCGGGTCCTTCAATGCTCTCCAACTCAATTTTTCTCCGAATTATTCTCATGGAAATAATTTGTGCGAAAATAAATTTAAAGTTTTGGGATTCACTCCCCGTAGAACTCCCCCTCGAAAACGTCTATCCCAACCTCAAGGCTTTCCAGCCAGTAGAGGAATTTCCCGACGTTCTCGTCCCTGAAGATCGCCCCGTGCTGCGGCGCTATGACCTTCGGCTTCAGCTTCCTGACGTGCCTAACCCAGGCCTTCAAAGCCTTCGTGGAGCTCATGTAGCGCCTGTGGAAGCCCTCCATGTGCCTGACGTGTTCGTCAAAGTCTTCCACGAAGAGGTACCACTCGTCCTTTGAGAACGCGGCCGCCCCAATGTCCGAGCTGAAGAGGATCCCGCTCTTCTCGTCGTAGAAGCTGAAGTTGCCGGGGCTGTGCAGGTAGTGGCTCGGAACGGCCCTTATAGTGGAATTCCCGAGTTTAAACTCCGCTCCTTTATCCGGGATCCCGACCGTTCTCCCCGCGCTCAGAACGGCGAGGTGCGGAATGAAGCGGACCCAAAGGTCCGAAATTACGAGCTTCGCCAGCGGGGCGTATTCGAACCAGAGGTTCAATCCGGCAACAACATCGGGGTCCTGGTGAGAGTAGAGCAGGTACTTTATCTGGGTCGGCGGAACTATCGATGAGACGTTCTTAAGTACGCGGGAAAAGACGAAGAAGCCTCCGGGCTCTATTAGAGCGGCCTCTCCTCCGTCGACAACCAGATACTGGTTCGTGAGAATCCCCTTCTCGTCCTCGCTCTCCTCTATCCCGAGCCAGAAAACTTTGTGCTCCCCGTCGTCGTAGAGCGGGTAGCTGTTCATGTTCCTTATCATTCAGACACCCCCAACTGGAACCCAGACGTTGACCGTGAAGGCCCCGTCTATCCGGGAAGCTATCTCCCCGGCGAGCTTGGCGTCGTTCTCCCCGTTTACCTTCACGGCCCGGACGCCCTCCGGATCCCTGTACTCGATGGCCATTATCCTGCTCCCGCTGAGGAGAACTTTGAAGGCCTTGAGTCCATCCCCGGTTATCCCCGAGATGTAGATCACCCTCTCGCTCACTTCCGCCCTGAGCTCCGCTATGAGATCGAAGAACCCGCCCCTGCTGACGACGTGAAGGCCGCTGTGAACCATTCTCGACTTGGCCAGGAAGTTGGCAACGCTCATTGGATCTGAGAAGTCCACGTGCTCCGCGATCTCTCTGTGCTCCACCGGTACCTGCTCCGGCGGCCTGTTTTCGGAGAGCTCCTTGAGGACGTTTCCGATTCTGTCAACGAAATCCTGGAGCGTCTTCCCAAGCCAGAACTCGCCTTTTCCTTTATACGAGAGCTCAAGAACCGCGTTTACGCTCTTCTGCCACTCCTTCAGCGTTACTACAAGGGTTACGTGGCTTTTATTGCCGCTACCTTCGTATATGTGGCTGTTGTAGTCGCTGTGATAATCGAACCGGTAGAGGTCTCTGAACTTGAAAACGAACCTGGGAAGCATTATCTCCGCGGTCAGGCCGTTCTTCATGCTGACCCTCACGACGTAGGGCCAGTTGGTTATGAACCCGGGTGCGTCCTTCAGGACGGCCTCAACGGCCTCCTTTGGGGCCTCTATCTCCACGCTGGTGCTCTTCCTCTTCATTTCGCATCACTCAGGAGCCTATGGATTCTAACGTAGATTCCCTCGATCCCTTCCTCTGGTTTAGCAGGAACCATGAAGTACACGTCGTTCCCGTCCCTGAAGGAGTACTCCTTCTCCTCACTGTGGAGTATCACGTCCATCTCGAGGCCCGATATCTTTCCATCCCGAATGGCGGCCCTTCCGACTACGTGGGGCACGCCCAGGTTGACCCCATCGGTTATGGCCTTCCAGAGCCTCTGAAGCTCCCCAAAGGGGTCGAGGTTCCATCCTTCAAACCTTGAAAAATTGCCGCTTTCGGTGCGCATAATATCCACCAGCTTTTCGATTATCGACCTTGGGTTTGTATAACCGGCTTATGTAAGGTGTGTATTATAACCCTTTGGTTTGTAGAATGAACCAAATCTGCTACCTTAACGCCCAGATATGGTCAATCTCCGGATTTTGGTTTGAATTCCGGAATGTGATTTGATTCGAATGACAAACGGCAGAACAAATGCCATGCTAACGTTTCCTGGGTGTCTGGGGAAATCTGTAGGGGATTTAAAAATGAATGAAAAGTAAACAACGGCTCAGAGCCCGAACTTCTCCTCGATGTAGGCTTTTATCAGTTCCTTCGTTGCAATCAGGCCTTTGACGTGCGTCCTCTCCATGCCGTGGCTGGCGTGAACCCCTGGCCCTATCAAGGCAACCCTGAAGTCCCAGCCGGCCCTGAGGGCGGCGCTTCCATCGGAGCCGTAGTAGGGGAACACATCCACCACGTGCGGTATGTCCCTCTTCTCGGCCAGCTCTATCAGTTTGGTCGTCATCTCGTAGTCATAGGGTCCGGTTGAGTCCTTCGCCGCTATGGAAACGGCCGTCTCCTTTCCGGCAACGCCTTCACCAACGACGCCCATGTCAACGACGAGGAGTTCTTTAGTGCTCGATGGGTAGCCAGCTGAACCGCCGTGGCCGACCTCCTCGTAGGGCGAGAAGAAGAAAGCAACTGGCAGTTTTTCAAGCTCATCAGCCAAATCAATGAGGAGGTCAATCATGACCGCGACGCTCGCCTTGTCATCTAAAAAGTGCGCCTTGACGAAGCCGTTGACGTACTCGAACTTCGGGTCGAAGGCTACGAAGTCCCCGGGTTTAATTCCGAGCTTCTCTGTATCTTCTTTCTTCTCAACGGGCTCATCGAGGCGGATGTACATGTTCTCCTCCTTGCGCTCTTTCTTTCCGGCTTCCCGATTCACGTGAAAGCTCGGGTTCTTGAGGAGTAGCGTTCCCCTATAGCGCTTCCCGGAGCGGGTTATAATCGTGCAGTACTCGCCCTCGAAGGTCGGAAGGAGGAGTCCACCGATTTTTGTGAAGCTCAGGTGCCCGTCCGGAAGAATGCCCTTAACCATTGCCCCGAGCGTGTCGACGTGGCCCGCTATGACAAGCTCGGGCTTTGGATGGTTGCCCGCTATTAGGGCGCCTTTGTTGGTGTAGTAAGCCTTTATTCCGGCATCGTTGAGCTTCTTCTCGATGTGGGCAAGAACTTCCTTCGTGTAGCCCGTTGGCGAGGGTATCTCGAGTATTTCGCGAAGGATTTCGACAACCCTCTCCATGTTATCACCAAAATAGAATAGGTGGGGAGGTTAAAAACCTCACCCGAACTCGTAGCCGTAGCCCTGAACGGTGAAGGCGTAAACCTCGCAGTAGTATTCGTTGCAGGCCTTCACTGTTACGTGGTAGGTCGTCTTCTCCCTTCTCGCTTCCATCTCCGCCTCGTTGGCGTACTGAACGGCTTTTTCGGTAACGTAGTCGAAGGTCTTGTCAACGAGCTGTTCCTTCACCCAGTCGAGGAGGCCCTCCTCGAATGCTTCCCTGTCAAAGCGCACCGAGTCCGGAGTTTCAAGCCCTTCCGTCTCCAGCATCTTCTCGTCCTCTGGAATGAAGGCCTCAACGCCCCCAACGATGGTTTTCACACCCTTCGCCAGAGCCACCATGCCGTAGGTTATCTTCGCGCCTAGACTCCTCGCCTCGACCATCTTGGCCGTGAGGACACCTATGTCCTTGCCAGTTTTGAGAACCTCGACGCTGTTCTCATACTTAGTGTAGATAGTACCAACATCTTGCTCTCCTGGCAGTTCGTAGCGCTTTGGAACGAGTCTTGCATAGAAGTACTTCAGCGGTCTCGTCGAGCCGAAGTCAATGGTTCTCTTTGGTTTTCCGTTGATTAGTGCTCCCGGCGCGCTTATCGTGACGTTCTTGCAGTGGTGACACTCGAAGTAGAGAAGCCCAACGTCCGTGCTGTTGAGCCACTGGGAACTCACGAGCTTGACTTCGGGTTTTGCTTTATACTTCGCCTCGATGTTGAACTCGTAGGTGTAAACTTTCTCGTCGTTCCCGCTGGAGAAGCGAAGCTCCACGGTGAACGAGACAAAAGCAAAGCCTATCTCCGTGATGTTGGAAAAGCTAAGTGTATATGCCGTATCGCTCATTTTTTCCAACCTGTCCCCGTCATCTCCGCCTATTGATACCCTCGTGAGCTTGTATTCCGTTTCGTTCCCGTTGGGCAGGGTCACCGTTATCGGTTCGGCCCTTATTTCAAAGCTGGCCGAGTCGCTATCCACAACCACCGTGATAAAGACATCGGGTTCAATCCTCTTTCCATCAAGGAAGAACTCGATGTGCCTGTGGACCTTTGGCCTCGGCGTTTCCTTGATTGCTGTGTCCACCTTCTTGTACTCGGGCTTCTTGACGGACGGCGGTGCAGGGGGCTTTGAGTCTGGATTGTTGGGGTCGCTTCCCGCTTTGACCTCCTGGAAGTCAGTGAAGCCGTCCCCGTCGGTGTCCTGCACGAGCGGATTTGTGCTGTACCAGAACTGTTCTTCCCAGTCGGTAAGGCCGTCTCCATCTGTGTCGGGATTGGCTGGGTCGGTCTTGGAACGGTTTTCAATATTGTCACCCATGCCGTCCCTGTCACAGTCTAAAGCAAAGGCACAGGCGTTCTCCTCTATCAGGCCATCTCCGTCAAAGTCGTAATGGGCCGGAACCGGGTCGCTTCCGTCGGGAATTCCGTCGCCGTCTGTGTCGGGATTAGTCGGGTCGAGGATTATGGGGTTTCCCTCAAAGATGGAGGTGGAGTTGTCGTTTCTGTTGTAGGTGGTGTAAACGTATTCAAAGTGAAGCTCATCGTAGTCACTCAGCCCGTCACCATCGGTGTCCGGATTTGTTGGGTCCGTGCTGGGGAGGAGGAAGCATACCTGACCATCGTGCTCGAAGGTCTTTCCCCTGAAAACGTCCACCGGAAGGCCGTGCTGGACGGTTAGGCTTTTCTCATCGGGTGAGCAGAGGAGGTATTTCCACTCAGCCGAGTTAACGAGGTAGTAGTCAATGTACCTTGAGAGGCTTATCTCCGTTTCACTCGCTCCGTCCCAGACCTTCACTTCGTCGGGATTCTGCGGAAGCCAGAAAGGAACCTGACCCGTTAGCTCCATATTCACCAGCCGGGGCATAACCTCCTCCAGGTCGCTCAGCCCATCGCCGTCGGTATCTTCGTTGAAGGGGTCTGTGCCGAGCTTGGCCTCCCAGCCGTCCCAGAGGCCGTCTCCATCTGTATCCCTCGCGTAGACGAGCGTCCCAAGTTCCAGCTCTTCCCTGTCGCTTAAGCCGTCGCCGTCGCAGTCTTCGCTGAGGAAACAGAGGTAGTAGGGGGTGTTAAAGAGGGAGCTTGGCGAAGGCAGTTCCACGGCGTTGTAGAAGGGGGCATCTACTGGATACCTACCGTCGAAGAGGTACAGCTCCTCTCCGTCAAGAATACCGTCATGATCCCAGTCAGGGTTTGTGTAAAACGGCTTATCCTTGCCGTAGAGGTACGTGAGAACCCTGGCTTCATAGTAGTCATCCAATCCGTCTCCGTCGGTGTCCGGTGTTGTGGGGTCGCTGGGGGCTCCTTTCTCAACGCCCGGAACTAGATACCTTCCCGTTAGCTCATCGTAGTCCTTGAAGCCGTCTCCATCCGTGTCCGAGCTTGTGGGACTCGTTCCATACTTGAGAACCTCTTCGCCGTCCGTTAAGCGGTCAACGTCGCTGTCCGGCCTCATCGGGTCGCTCCCATAGAGGAACTCAAGCTTATCGCTCAAACCGTCGCCGTCGCCGTCAGGGTCATTGGGCAAACTCCCGTGGGCAATCTCGAAGGCGTCGCTTAAACCGTCGCCGTCGGAGTCGAGGTTCTCCGGGTCAGTTCCGCCGTTGTTTGAGTAGGCCATGGGTGCTGAGATTATTGAGAGCACTAAAAGTCCCATGAGCAGAAGTGGAGCGAGCCTCATCCTTCCGCCTCCGTCCAGACTATCTTGCACTCATCTCCGGAGAGGAACGTGACGTAGTCCCTCTCGATGCTCATCTGCTGATTTTCCTTGGTGATGACCGCTGAATAGTGGTACTTGCACGCCACAAGCTTTGTACTCACGGGAAAGCATTCCACGTTCTCAACCTTCAAATCTTTGAAGTCAACTGCCTTGTAGAGGGCTTGGTGGAGTTCTGTTAGTGAGCTTTCGTCAACGACTGAGAGGTCGAAGAAGCCCGAAACGTTCTCCTCGTTTTTGACGGCACTGTAATAGCCTTCAATGATTGATGGTGCTTTATCGGAGCATTCCCACACAGAATCCGGAACGAGTGAGGCGTTTATCGCGACCGTTCGGTTGAGCAATTTGTGCGTCTGGACTCCCGTTGGATGTCTGGCAGTGGTTGGAGTCTCACCCGTCCCTGTGGAAGTCGTCTCTATTCCCGAGGAATGAGAACCCTCAATTGCTGAACCTGAGTGCGTTGAAGTCCCCGTGTTCGGGCTGGTGCATCCGCTGGCCAGAACGAGGAAAACTATCAGAATTATCATGAGGGTTTTTTCCCGCTTCAAGTCCCATACCTCCAGTGGGCATCATAACATGAGTGCCTAGGATTAAAAACAAAAAGAAAACGCCTAACCGGCGTTTGGCTCGCTTATCCGTATGATGTAGAACGTTCCGTCCCTGTCGGTGCCCCGTACCTCAATCCTTCCCCACTCCGGCCTGTAGTCCGCGTAAAACCTCACCAGAGGAACGTCAAAGTCGTAGCTTTTGACGAGCTTGAAAACGTAGCCTTTCTCCGCATCGTCCCAGACGTAATCGTAGACCAGTAGCCTTCCATCTGAGGTGAAAACCGCGAAGTAAGGCTCCTGGGAATCCAGACCGTAGAGACCTACAACGCCCGGAACGTCTACCTTGGCATCAATCGTGACTTTCATGCTGAACTCATCGGAGTCGTAGTCCACCTCCAGGTGGTAAACCGTTCCATCTTTGTAGGCTATTAAGTCCCAGATTCTCCAGTAGTGTATTCCCCCCACAAAGTCCACATAACCCTTCATGATGCGGTAAATGTGGGTATCGTCTCCGTAGCGACCGTTGGGCTTGGGGATTAGGTAGAGCCCTCCCTCCGTTCTGACGACGAGAAAGTCATCGTCCAGGTATGGGTTGACCTCAACGATGCTCTCGGGGAGTTCGTACACAGCTGGAGTAACGTAGATTTCTTTGCCCTCGTCCACCATGGCATAGTGTTCATCGTCCGTATAGGCGTAGACCCTGAGCGTTTTGCCTTTCCAGGCTATGTACTCATTATAGGTCTTGTCGATGACAACGCCATCGGCATCGAAATCGTAGGCTATGTGAGCTTTGAAAGTATCAACGGTTACCCCGTTGACCCCAGTCTCGCCCCCGTAACCAACGAGAACATGAAGCTTCCCGTCCTTACCGGCGAGCAGGTAGTCGTCCCCGTTTGGAACGCCGTAGAATGCTTTTGGCTCCACCGGAAGAAGGTCAGGTGTGGGGACCTTTATTTCCGGAGTCGAGGAACGCCCGCCCCAGTAGTTTGAATCCCAGGGGTATATCCTGAGCACGTACTTCCCGATTACTTGATACAGATAGGCCTCATCCCCGTAGGGGAAATACTCAAAGTATCCTTCTTTTGGAGTCATTTTGAGTCCAAAGTACTGGTAACCGTTCTTTGTGAAGTTGATTCCCTCCGCGTTGAAGGGATTTTCCAGAACGCTCGACCCGGTTCCTGGAGTAGTCGTGCTCGTAGAAGTCTGGGTTTTGGTCTCCGTACCTGGAGTTTGGGTGGACGTCTGGGTTTCGGTTATCTCCCTTAGCTCCCCGTTTACGGCGTAATACCTCCCGTCGGTGCCCCAGAAGTAGGCGTAGGCGTCTCCATCGGTTGAGATGAAAGCATCTCCAGTATCAACTACTGCCGGAAGGGCCAGGCTCCCCCTATACTCAAGATCGGAGAGGCCCGGATCATAGTCGTAGAAGTCCACCTGGACCCCCTTAAAGGCGAAGATAATCCCTCCGTATTTATCGTATCCAACGAAGTCGTAGCCGGAAATGCTAACAGTTTCCTTGCCGTTCAGCTCTCCGTTCGAGAGGTAGAGTATGACAGCATTAGTCCCGTCGTAGAAGCAGAGGACATCCTCGTTGGGTTCGATGTCGAGGTAGTATTTCCCATCACCGGGAACATCTGTTGCTGAGACTTCTTTTCCAGCCTCCATATCAAAGGCGTGGAGCTTCCCCCCTGCCCATACGTAGATGCCGTGATTGCCGACGATGACTCCATTTACATTGGAGTCAAAGGTAAATGCTTTCAGCTTCGGTTTTTCACCCGTCCCATCCAGAAGATCCGCCAGCTCCGAGTTGGTGAAACTGACCATCCAGACCTTATTTCCACCCCATGTGACGTAGTAGATGTAGTTCTCATCGTAGTTCCAGCCGGCCGCTAGATGGTTGCCACCAACATCCCACGAAAATTCTTGTTTGATCTCTGGATAGTAGATGACCTTGGGATACCCATTGGATGGCCATTTCTCGGTCTTATCCTGGTCGTAAACTATCAGGTGGAGCTTTCCCTCCCTGTCGAGAACCAGTATGGCGCCCTCGGGGCCTGCCCTGTGGAAGGCAATGCCGTCGTAAGGCATCTTCAGAAGGAACCAGGGGTATGGTGTTTGGTTGCCTTCTTTTGAGTATCTGTAGAGGGTTTCTCCACCGTAATCAAATGCATAGAGATGCCCAGAGGAGTAGAACCACGACGACTCCGGCGTTATGAAGTGGAATTCCGGTGAATTAGACCTCCATTGAGCATTATCAACCCATACAGAGATCCATTTTGTTCCATCAGACGAGTACTTCACGTGGGTGAGTCCGTACAGTCCCTCGATTCCCCCGACTCCGTTTCCGGGAGACGTCGACTGTGTTGGACGACTTTCGGATGATGTTGTGTAACTCCCGACTGAGGAGCTCTCCTCTGATTGGGAGGAAGTTGGGCTGTTGCTCTCAGTTTGCCCTATACACCCACCGGTCACCACCATGAATGCTATGGCGAAGACCACGAGGAAGGTTACCACCCTTTTTCCCATACGCAACACCTTTGCCTACCTCTCGAACTTCCTGAGAAAATCACCGTGCTTCTCGACCAGCTTCTCGTACTGCGCCTCGCTCAGGTGGATCCACACCTCAAACGTTGGGTCAACCCGTTCCTTTTCCCTCTCGTAGACCCCCTCGTCTCCTCTCTCCTCGTAGTACCAGATTTCAATCTTCTCCCACTTCCCCTCGCCGTCCCTGCGGACTTTGTCGATCTCGTACGCCTGGCTTTCCCGTTTGAAGCTGAAGTACACACTTCCAGCGTCCTTTAGCTTATCCCAGTTGTCCGCAAGCTCCGCCGCGGTCATCTTGAAGTGCCTCTTTTTGAGGTGTTTTGAAGCTGAACTAAGTCCGGACTTCAGCTTTCCAAACAGCCCCATGCCAACACCCCGCGGGAGTGTTAACCATAGAATAGGGCGTGGAGCCTTATTACCTTTTCTTTTGGAAAGTCTAAAGAATTTATCAAGCCCAAAAAGTTCTCAGGGCCACGAAAAGCCCGATGACGAGCAGGGTAAGCACGAAGGTGACGCTTATGGCTTCATCTGCTTTGAGCCTGTACTGCGCTAAAATCGCGTTGGCCGCTATGGCCGGCGGCATGCTTGCCTCCACCAAGACGGAGTAGAACACATCCCTGCCTGCCCATCGAAGGGTGAGGAAGACGAAAACGAAGGGGATTGCTATCCTAAAGGCTCCAACCTCGAGGAGCTTTCTAAGCTCGAAAGCCCTCAGCGTTATCCTCGAGCCGAAGTAGATCAGGAGGAGCGGAATGCTGAGCCAGCCGATGGTTTTAATCGGCCCAATGAACCAGCCCGGAAGCTGAATTCCCGCGACGACGAGGCCAAGCGCGAGGAGGTTCGCCAGTGTCGGTGGGAACTTTAGAGCCTTGAGAAAGCTCTCCTTGATGCTCGCGCCGCCGCTCGAGTAGTGGGCGGCAATAAAAGTAACTATCGGAATGACTATCATCGAGTTGGTCGTTGAGTAGAGTATCGCCGGCGTTATGTCGTTCAGGAAGAGGCTCGCTATCGGAAAGCCGAGTGCTGCTGTGTTTGGATAGACCGAGAGGACCATCAGAGCCCCGGCCCAGGGGTCGTTCTTGAGGACGAACCTGCCGTAGAGATAGGAAAAGCCCAGGCTTATGCCGATTATCAGAAAGACGTAGAGGAAAACGGTCTTTATGCTGAGCAGGTAAGCTAAATCCTTGCTCGCGACGTTTCCGAAGATAAACAGGGCGAGAAGGACATCGTTCACGAGAATCCGGAGGTAGTCGAAGGGTTTATCGTCCTTTAGGGCCAGCTTTAGAACGTAGCCAATGGCTATGAGCGCGAGCATTTCGGCGATGTTCATGGTTTAACTAATGGTCTCAGCGTTTAAAAGTGTGTCGAGGAAAGTTCCCAGAGATCCTTGACGGGATATGCAATGGCCTTAAATCCCTCCTACAGAAGCTGAAGGTATTTGGAGGGAGTGCTTATCCTGCATTTGGGGATAGCGTCCTTCAGCCGGAGGAGATCCGAGTCCCAGGTCAAAAGTGCATTCAGTTCGGTTTCAATGCAGTTGGCTAGTATTATGGCATCGCCCGGAAGAAGGCCGTTGAGCTCAATCAGCTTTTCCGCTTCCCACAACGTGTGTTCGCTTACTGGCGAGTAATTGAGGACCTCAAACAGTTTAAGGGCAGGCCTTAGGGCGTTCGAGGACTTAACAACGAGTTTTGGCTTCTTCTTGAGGGTGAACGACCCTTCGCCGGTTTCATTCCGGATGATCACGTACAGAACCTCGGAATAAACGATGTCGTTGTAGTACGGCTCCGTGAGGGCGAGAAGCTCGGAGATGTCCCACTCACCGAAGAGGTGCTTCAGTATAACGTTTGAATCGAGCATCACGCGGTCCATGCCTCATCGGCCTCGGCGATAAGCTCATCGACGTTCTTCTTCGGCTTGAGCGTCCCAAAGGTCTCGCTGGCCACCTTCAGCCTTTTGAGCGCCCGTTCTATAACGAGCCTTGCGAGCCTTTCGTCTACCCCGTCGGGAACTTTCACAACTATCTCACTCATGTGAGGGAGTAGTTCCCAGATAATAATAAACCTTTCGAGGGAATCTCGCCAAAAGCCTCACTCCGAAAAAATTAAGAGTAAGGAAAGGGGTTGGGGTATCACTTCTTCTTTTCCACCCTGTGCAGTGGCCACCAGGCCTTCTCGCCGAAGAGGGCCATGGTGGATGGGCCTATGAAGTAGACTGCCAGCGTCGCCGTCAGGAGCACACCGAGGGCGAGGGCAAAGCCTATCTCCCTTATGCCCCACGTTGCTCCAGTCATCAGCGACCCGTAGGTGGCCGCGAGTACAGCAGCTAAGCCAACGACCAGCTTGTCCATCGTCCCTGCCGCGACCACCAATGCGTCCTCCGGTTTTCTTCTCTCGAACTCGTCCCTGGCTTTGACGAGGTAGAAGCTGTTGTAGTCTATGCCGACTCCCATGAGCACGATGAACACCATCAGCGGCAGGAACCACATGACCTCCTGCCCGAAGACCCTCTCGAAGAGCCAGCTGGAGACGCTGATGCTGAGCAGAACTCCGACCGCTATTGTGCCCATCGTCGCTATGACCGCTGGAATTCCCTTGAGCGTCGGTATGAGTGAGAGGAACATCAGCACTAAAGCGACCGGGAAGATCCTGTGCCAGAAGACGTCGTTGATGAGGTTGCTGAGGTCGAGCGCTAGAGCTGTGTTCCCTCCGACCATTCCGCTCTCGATGGTGCCCTTCTTCTCCTCGCTCTTCACGATGCTTCTTATTTCCCTGACCATCCTCTTGGAGCGCTCATCCGTTGCTTCGTACTTCCCGGTGACCTGGATGAGCACCTTCCTGCTGTCCTTCGAGAGGTAGCGGTCGCCTCCAAGGGATTTAAGAACGTCGATGTCGTTGGTGTTCACCCTCTTTCCGTAGGGCTGGGTCAGGGTGTAGACGTGCTCTACACCATTTACCCTGCTTATCTCCCCCGCTATCGCGTTTATCCTGGCGAGGTCAGCGGGTGTAACCTTGTGTCCGAGGTCTATGATCACGTAAGTCGGTGAACTGACGCCTGCTCCAACGGTCTTATCGCTGAGCTGGAGGAAGTGGTAGGTCTCGCTGTCCTTCGGGATGAAGAGCTTGATGTCGTGCGTTCCGTGGAAGTTTGCGAAGTTGTAGGCAGCGGGAACCGCCACGAGGAGCGCTATCAGCACGGCGACCTTCGCGTGCCTGACGGCCCATTCAGCGATTCTGCTCCTCTCGTGGAGGTCAACGCCCCTGAGGTGGTGCTCGATGTGTCTCGGCCACCAGAATATAGGCTTGTCGCCGATTAAGACGGTTATTGCCGGGATGAAGGTGAGGCTAGCTACCAGTACCGTGATTACCGCTAAGGGAGCGATTATGCCCATCGTCTTGAATATCGGGAACTCCCAGGCGAGGATGAAGCTGGCAAAGGCTATGATGTCGGTTGATGCACTGGCTAGAACGGCGTCCTTCGCCCTCTTCAGAGCCTCGCTCGCCGCCCCGTCGTGGTCGTAGCCTTCCGCGAGGTACTCTCTAAAGCGGTGCAGGTAGTAGGTGGAGTAGTCGATACCGAGGCCTAAGGCGGTTGTAACGGTGAGCATCTGCGCCCAGCTGCCGACGTTAACGACGTCCCCCTTGGCGAGGAGGTAGAGTATCCCCAAGGCCGTCAGCGTTGCCGTCGCGACGCCGGTGAATGGCAGGAGGGTTGCCAGTAAGGCAACTCCCATGAGGATGAGGAGCACTATCAGAGCACCGATGATGCTGAACTTCGTCGTCTTGTCGTTGTCTTCTTTGCCGTACTTTATCATCTCGTAGGTCTGCACCGGCGTTCCGGTGATGTAGGCTTCAACACCTTTGAATGACTTCCCGAACTCTTTAAGGGCCAGCTCCTTGACCTTCAGTGAGTTCTCATACTGTGCTCTGCTCTGCTTTTCGAGGTCGCTCACGCCCTCCAGGCCCTTTGGGGTGAAGAGGACGAGCATGGTCCTGTTGTCCCTGCCCTTGAGCATCTCGATGTAGTCTTTGGCCGTATCGTAGAGGGTCGGGTAGATTTCTGCCGAGATGGGCTTCACGTCGTCCTTCGTTATCGTGTCTGGATCTTCCCTGAACTTGAAGGCTATGTCAACGAGTTTGGCCGTGTCGATGTGAAGCTCCACGCCGAGGTCGTTGTCGTTCAGGTGTTTCGCTATGATTTCCGCTGCCTCGCTCTTGGCCAGCTTTTCCATCTCCACCTCGCCCATCGGGTACTTCTCGGCGGCCGTGAGGGCAACCTTTCTTATCGCTTCCTTAACATCCCCGGGAGCGGAGACGTTTGAGAGCTTCTCGTCTATCCCCTCCCTGAACAGTTCAAGGGCTATCTCCCGCGGCGTCTTTCCGGAGTAGAGTTCGTCAATGACCCTGCTTAGGTCGAACTCCGTCTCCCCCGCGAGGTTCGTGACGGTCTCCTTGACCGCGTCCTTGACGCCCCTGCCCTCGGCAAGCTCCTCAGCGTTCTTTCTGACAGCGTCCACGATCATCTCGGCGGTCTTCTCGTCCTTGACTTTCTCCGCCGTCTTCTCAGTCAGTATCTCGACCGCTATTGGCTCAACGTTTCCGCCCGATTCGTAGACCTTCTTGATAACGTCCTCCGGAAGCTCAACGCCCCTGCTCTTGAGGAGTCCAGAGAGAACCTCGACGGTCGCGTTTTCGAGGAGGGCTGGGTTCTTTGATAGGGTTCCCCCGGCGTGGGGGTCGAATTTGATTACGGTTCCGGCTATTGTCGGCGCGAGGCCCTTCTGCTCCGCCGGGAGCCTCTTTTCGAGACCCTCCGTCAGAATGCTCTTCTCGAGCTTCTCCGTCGGTCCCTCTTTGAGGAGGGCGGTGAGAAGGCTCCTCGGGTAGCTTCCGCCGAAGAGTTGTTCCGCCGTGCTCACCGTGGCGTTCTCAACTTCGGCTGGAGATGGATTCCTTCCAAGGCTTATGGCGGCCTTAACTACCTCCGAAAGGGTCTCAGCGGGAACCCTGCCGAAGCCGGGAACCTCGAAGGTTCCGCCTGCGGCCTTTATAACGTCGGGAAGGGCCGAGAGTGTCCCTTCCGCTATCTCGTGGACCGGTTTTGCCGCGTTCTCACCGAGGTTGAGGAGGGCGTAGTCGCTTCCGGCCTTCCCGTCGAAGGCCTCAACGCCGCGGTAGAAGGCTATCCCGTAGGCCCTGATGAATGACTCCTCCAGTGGGTTCTTGGCGCTTCCCAAAACTATGCCCTCTGTGACGTTGGCGAGAAGGGTATCCGTGATTCCGGCCGGACCTTTGGCGGCGTAAACCGGGTAGGTGGCGTTGAAGGTCGCGTAGACGAAATCGACCGGGACTCCGAGTGCCCCTGATACCGCTTCCGCGGTAGTGCTATCAAGGCTTCCCTTCGTGTAGGCCCCTGCCTTGAGAAGCGCCCCGTAGGTGCCCATGACGCCGAGATAAGCTTTCTCGTAGCCGTCGCTCAGGTTGTAGAGTTCCGTGTTGAGTGACGAGAGCGTCGAGTTGAGCGCCCTGAGTTTTTTGGAGGCCTCTGTGAGGTTTTTGTGGAGAACTACATATGAGCCGTCGGTCTCGTTGAGGGCCGCGCTGAGTGCCATGCTCTGGTTGTAAAGCTCGGTGAGGTTCTCGTTAAGCTCGATGTAGGCCCTCGCAAGCTGGGGCAGGGTTGAGTTAAGCTCCCCAACCTGGTTGTCGAGGCGTTCGATTCCTACCAAGGCCTCGCCGTAGGCTTCGCTCGAGTTCAGGGCCGTTTCGTAGAGAATCCCCGTGAGGTTTGCCGCGGTTTTGGTCAGGTTGAGCGCTATGTCATCGGACTTGTTCTGGAGCAAGCTGATAGCGTCGTAGTAAGAAACGAAGTTGCTTCCGTAGGGCTTTGCTCCCTCTTTCAGCCGCTCGTAGGCTTTTCTCGCCTCCGGGCTGTTCACGTCGATGCCGCTGATTATCATGTACGTCTGGTTCGTGCTGTTGGCGAAGCTCGGGAACTCCTTCTCGAGAGTGTCCTGCACCTTGACCGACTCAACGTCCTTTGGGAGGAACTGGTCCATGCTGTAGTTGGTAACTTCTTTGAGCTTTATCGCTAGGGGCGTTGCGAGCAGTATCACGATTATCCACGCGATTACGATGCCCTTCGCGTGCTTCACAATCCAATCGTTCCAGGCCATAGCCATCACCTATTCCGCTCCTCAACATGAAATTTTAAGACATGTCTGATTTCGACATGTCGTTTGGAGAAGCCTTTATAAACATTTTGCCCAAAATATGGAACAAAGGTGATGAGTGATGAGCGAAGACGTAGAGCGGAGGATAATCAAGGGACTCTTCACAGTCCCCCTGAAGGACATAATCCTGGTCATAGTCGGACTTAAAGGCGAAGCCCACGGCTACGAGATACTCAAGGAGCTGGAGAAGCTCGCCATAGGCCTCTGGAAGCCGAGCCACAGCAACCTCTATACACTCCTCAACAAGATGGTCGAGGAGGGCCTCCTCGAGCCGAGGGAGGAGTACCGCGGAAGGGTTCGGAGGGTGAAGTACAGGCTGACGCCGAAGGGAATAGAGTACCTCAAGATCTCGAACGACTTAGCCTTGCGCGTCCTCTACACCGCCGCGAACTACCACGAGGCGCTGAAGAAGAAGCTTGAGACCCTGGGCGAGAGGAGGGAGATGGACAGGGAGGCCGTCAGGGAGTACCTGGAGCTTCTGAAGAGGATACGGGACATCCTGGACGAGGAGATAAAGACCATAGAGGCTGAACTTTCCTGATTTTGTACTCGCTTTGATCGCGTTTGCCCTTGTTTTCTCTTTCCGGGACTTCGGCTCTGGTCGGTGCTCGGCCATCTTCTTCCGAGCACAGCCGATAAACTTATATATACCTACAGCCCAAGTTAGGTACAGAAAATTGTACTACAAAAATCTGTACCTGGTGGTAGCATGGAGGATCTCAAAGCCCAGCTCGAAGAGCTGAAGAAGAGGCTGGAACTCCTTGAGGAGAGCATAGATCCCGTGGACGAGATAATGCTGTCGATAAAAGCCCGCCTGAGGAGGAAGCTTGAGGGCGGTCCTCTTCCCGAACTGGACGAGGAGAAAGCTGCGAAAACCCTCAAGGCCTTGGCTAATCCGGACAGGATTAGGATCATGAAAATGCTGTCCAACGGGCCCCTGGGCTTCAAGGAGATAAAAGAGGCCCTCGGCGTTGAGAGCCCAACCGTCTCTCATCATTTGAAGCTCCTAACCCGGACGGGCATGGTCAGGAAGGGCAACAAGTACGAGATCTCGCCCAACGGACGTTTGTTTTTGCGTTTGCTCGAGATAATCACTGCCCTTGAGGAGGTGGAAGAATGAGCTACTGGTGGGGTTACGGCTTTCCCGGGGAGGAAGACCTCAGGTTTAGGCTGGCGGAGGCCCTTAAGAAGGTAGCCGCGGTGCTGATAATCCTGTGGATCTTTAAGGGTCCCCTCAGGCTTGAGCCCTACACTGGGTACGTGGTCTGGGGGATAATAGGGCTGATATTCGCCTACGAACTGCTGAGCGTCGGGAAGTGGATTGGTGTTACCGTGTCGGGGGTCATCTTCGCCCTTGCCAAGGCCTTCTTCTGGGTTTCTATCCTGCTCTTCGTCGGCAGGTGGATAGGATTGCCCGAGAGCCTGAGCGGTGAGGGGGCGCGCCTTACCGCCGGCACGGCCTTCGCCTACTCGATAGTCCTGGCCATAGCCGGTCTGCTCATCGGCACCGGCCCCTTCCGAAGGCTGGGCTCGAAGAGGTGGTTCACGGTCGAGAAGAAGGCCTACTCCTTCGGCGGGGCCGACTTCGGGGACGTCCGGCTTAGCGGGAGCGGGAAGGTCTACCCCGTCAAGGTTGGAAGGAAGACCGTCGGCTGGGTCGTGGACGGGGAGGTTGAGGTCGAGGCCGAAACTCCCCTCGGAAGGGTCCGGAAGCTCCTAAGCCCGCCGGTCGTGGTGTGGACTTCGAGAAAGCTCGGCGGTGCGAAGGAGAAGGCAGATCCTGCCTTCGTCGGAAGGGTTCAGGCCATGCTCGACCCGGACAGACTCTACAGGAACAAGGAGCGGACCAAGATCGTTGACCTGGGCATCATCAAGGTCTACGAGGGGGACGGCTTCCAGTACGTCAAGTTGCCTTTCGTAGAGGTCGTTGAGACGCCCCACGGCGAGAGGGTGAAGGTCGGCCCGATCCACGTCCACGATGGCAAACCTGTGGCTCTGGAGGAGATGGTGACCGTCAGGGAACTGGGAAACGGTTTCCAGCTCACAAAAACCGGTGACAGGCTGGCAATAGAGACGGAGGAGTACAGCATTGAGGTGGTAGGAGAGTCAGTCACCTACAGGAGCGGGGAAGACACGCTGAGGCTCTCCAGAGACCACGTCTCCCTCAGGTCTGGCAGGATCTCGATAACCGTTGGCAAAAAGAGGGCGAAGCTCAGGATAGACGACACCGTTATCACAGCCTCCGAGGGGAAGGTCAGGATAAGGGTCGGCGATAAGAGCTACACGATAACAGACCAAGAAGCCTGCCAGCTGGTCATAAGGAAGGCGAAGGAGATCGTTGAGGAGCAGAGCGCCGAGCTGATCGAGGGCTTCGGCGTTAACAAGTCCACCCTCAGCGCCCGCGTCAAGGAGCTGATAGACGAGCTGATGGCCTACCTCGGGTGAGGGAAATGGAAGCGATGGCCCAACCAAAAAGCCCCGTCGAGAATTCCGTCGCCGAAGCGAGGAGCGGTGGGCACGAGCGGCCCCTTTTCGATTTCCTCCCGGAGGGATGGCTGTGAGGTTCGAGGGCATCGAGGAGGTCTGGATGAAGCTCGTCGACGTTGATCTGAAGGTGAGTTCCTGGAGGAGGTCCTACGTGGAGCTCATTCCAGGCTCGGAAAGGGGCATAAAGATCCGGGCCGGGGACGGCAGGCTTTCCGTGGACTACAAGGCCCTGTGGAAGCTCGGGAAGGCGATAAAGCGCGACAGGACCCTGGAGCCGCTGGAACTGCGCGTTCCTGCCGAAGTTCCGGTCTCCGTTGGCATTAAGAGGGGTCATATTACGGCCGATGGGGTGCACTTTGGGAACCTCTCCGTTGGTGAGTGCAGGGTTTCACTGAAGGGATGCACCATTGGCGAGCTCGTCTCGGCGGTTTCAACCGTTCGAGGCTCGGTCGCGGTGGAGGAGAGGGCCTCGGTAATGGCAATGGCCGGGACAGTCGAGCTTGCGGTTGAGAGGCTTGACGGAGATCTGAAAATCGCGAGCAACATGGGGCTCGTTAAGGTCTGCCTTCCCAGGGACTGCGATGCCTCGATAACGACCGAGAACAACGGCGGGGTAGTTAGGATGAAGGGGGTCGGTTCGGAAGGCTTCCTCGGCGACGGAAGAAACACCGTGACGCTCAGGGCGGACATGGGCGGTGTGGTGGAGTTAAACATTTGTGAGGGTGAAGGGGATGGAGTTTGAAGGCATTAGGGAAGTCGAGATAAAGGCCGTTAACGGCCATTTGGATATCGAGGGCTGGGAGCAAAGCCACGTGGAGGTTGACTACACCAAACACGGTGAGGTGGACGTCAAGATCGAGCAGAACGGGGACAAGCTCGTCATAAAGGAGGAGCCGAAGAAGAGGTTCCTCAACCTGCTGGGGGAGAGCGGCTGGGCCGAGATAAACCTGAAGGTGCCGAAGGGCGTCGTTATAAACGCCAAGAACGTCAACGGCGAGCTTAGAGCCAGGAACGTGCGCTTTGATGAGATAACGACGGTTAACGGACGAATTGATATTGAGGACTGCGAGGCCCAGAAGCTGTCCTCGGTTAACGGGACGATAAGGGCGCATCTGAGGATTGCAGGCCCAATGAAAGCTTCGACGGTGAACGGGAGACTGACCGTTGCCATAGATGAGCTCGAAGATGACGTTGAGCTGAGTACCGTCAACGGGAGCATAACACTCCGCCTCACCGACTTCTGCGATGCTAGGATAACGGCAAAGGCAGTAAACGGTGGAGTCCACTTCGTTGGGATCGATCCCGGAAACCCTGTGGTCGGAACCGGCGACTACGAGGTCAAGGTGAGCACAGTGAACGGGAGCGTGAGGGTGGAGCTGGTCTGATTTTCAATTTTTGCAGAATTACATGATTGTTGAATTATTTGGCCAAGCTGAGGGGGTTAGCCGGGATGCTCGACGAGCTGAAGAACCTGGGAAGGAACTACTGGCTCTACACCGCTGGTAGGTGGATCTCGCAGGCCGGCTGGGTGGTTCAGGACGTTGCGGTTCCTCTCTACGTGCTGGACAAGACGGGAAGCGGCGCGATGATGAGCGCCTTCGTGATGGCCGAGCTGATTCCGAGGTTGCTCCTGAATCCAATAGCCGGCGTCATAGGCGACCGCTACAACAGGAAGAAGCTCATGTACGGCCTCGATATCGCGCGGGGCGTTTTGCTCTTCGGCGTTCTGGCATTCAACCTCCTTGGAATCAGGGAACTCCTCATCGTGCAGGTGTTAATGAGCGTCCTCGGGACGTTCTTCTCCGCGGGGATAAGCGGGATGTTCCCGGACTTGGTGGATAAAGAGCGTCTTGCCCAGGCAAACTCGATACTCCAAATGGGCGGGCAGGTTATCAGGATAGTCGGCCCGGTTCTCGGAGGGCTGATATACGCGCTGGGTGGGATAAGGCTGGCGATACTCATAAACGCGGTCAGCTTCTTCGGTTCGGGCCTCTTTGAGATACTCATCGAGTACGAGTGGGAGACGAGAAAGCTGAGCTCGGTTAGGGAAGTCTGGGAGGACATGGTCGAGGGCTTCCGTTTTATTGGGGACTCAAAGCCCCTGCTGATTCTCGTCAGCCTTGCCGTAATACTGAACACCCTCCTCAACCCCGTTTTTGCCGTTGTGCTTCCGTACCTTGCCAGGGTAACGCTGGGCCTTTCCTCCGTCAAATTCGGGAGCATTGAGACGGCCGCAACCCTCGGGGCCTTGGCTGGAAACCTCCTGATAGCCGGGAAGCTCAAAGAGAACTCGGAGGGGGTCTTCTTCAAAGCCGCCTTCGTACAGCTCGGCATCCTCTTCCTCCTCGTCCTCGCGGCCCATCCAGCTTTCAGGGACGTGGCCTATCCGCTTCTCGTAGTCACCTTCGTCCTCTTCGGGGCCTTCAACACCCTCGTGAACGTCCCGCTCTTCACGAAGCTCCAGAAGGCGGTGCCGGGGGAGGTGCGCTCCCGCTTCTTCACGGCGTTTGAGACCGCTGTCATGGCGACGACCCCGCTCGGAATGGCCATCGTCGGCCCAATCCTCAACGTCGTTCCGGTTTACGAGCTGGTGGGGGTTCTTCTGGCTGTGAGCTTCGCCATAGCGCTCGCTTTCTACCTGAGGTTCGGCGAAACCATTATGAGGGTCGGTAAGAAGGTTCCGGAGGTGGTAGGTTGACCTTCAGCAGGAACTTCTGGCTTTTCGCTGTTGGAAGGTTCGTCTCCCAGCTCGGCTGGGCTGTTCAGGACGTAGCTCTGCCGCTCTACGTTCTGGACAAGACTCACAGCGGCTCGGCGATGACGGCGTTCATCCTTGCGGAGATGGTACCTGCTTTACTCGTCATGCCCTTCGCCGGTGTGATAGGGGACCGCTACAACAGGAAGCATCTCATGGTCGGTTTTGATCTCGCGCGTGGAATCCTGCTCTTCGGCGTTCTGGCCTTCAACCTGCTCTCAATCAAGCAACTCCTCGTCGTCCAGGTTGTTATGGCCACGATGGGGGCGTTCTTTGGGGCATCAACGAGCGCGATGTTTCCAGACCTCGTTGACCCGGACGAGCTTGAGAGGGCCAACTCCATAACGAGCTCCTTCAACATCTTCGCCCGCCTCGTCGGTCCTGCCCTCGGCGGCTTTATCTACGCGGTCGGGGGCATCGCCTTGGCTCTCCTTGTCAATGCGGTGAGCTTCTTCGGCTCCGGCCTCTTTGAGATTCTCATCAAATACGAATGGAAGGCCAAAGAGCTTGAGAGTCTCGGTCAGGTCGTTTCCGATATAAGGGAGGGTCTGACCTTCATCCGCTCGAACCGCTATCTTAAAACGCTCCTCGGCTTTGCCATATTCATGATAGCCTTTGCACAGCCATTTGGGGCCGTTCTGATGCCCTACGCCATGAGGGAAATCCTGAAGTTCTCAAGCTACCAGTTCGGCCTTCAGGAGAGCGCTTTCATGGTTGGAGCCTTGATTGGAAACGCGCTGATAGCGGCGAAGTTTGGCAAGAAGGCCGGAAGATACCTCTTCCACGCCCTCCTCTTCGACGGCGTTATGATACTAATCTTCACGTGGCTTATAAGCCCGTTCTCCCAACTCTCAACAAGCTCAGCGTTCCTTCTCCTGGCTGGCGTTAACGTTCTTTGGGGCGCGGTTGAGGCCTTCCTCAACGTGCCGATAAACGCCAAAATACAGCGCGCCGTTCCCAGCGAGGTTCGAGGAAGGGTCTTCTCAGCCATGGCAGTTCTGATGCATGCCGCCGGGCCGTTCGGCCTCCTCGCGGTTGGTCCGCTCCTCGACAGGTTTCCCGCGTGGATAGTCTCTCTCAGTCTCTGGGCTGGGATGGGGGCGGTGGTGCTCTACTACTGGGCCAAACATCGGGAGACCCTTGTGGGGGAGGGCGAAACTGATGCAATGGGAAATAAGGGAAACGGAATGAAGATCACTTGACCTCCTTGACCTTTCCCTCCCTCTTCTCTATAACGCGCGCCATTATGAAGAGTAAATCGCTGAGCCTGTTGAGGTAGACGAGGGCGTTCTTGCCGAAGCCGTAGTCGAGGACGAGTTTGGCCACTTTCCTCTCGGCCCTTCTCGCGACTGTCCTGCAGACGTCAAGCTTTGCGCTCGCTATCGTCGAACCCGGAAGAACAAAGGCCCTCATCTGGAACTCTTCCTCGTACTTAGCTATCAGCTCCTCCATCCACCTGACTTCCTCCTCACCGACCTTCACGTACTTCCCCTTGCTCGCCAGCTCGCCCATGATGCCGTAGAGCTGGACCTGTACCCTCTCCAGTATCTCAGCCATCTCCTCCGGAACGTAGTGCTTGGCTTCCCCCAGAAAGCTGTCGAGCTCGTCTATCGTCCCATTCGCTTCCATTATCGGCGAATACTTCGCGACGCGGTCGCCGGTGAAGAGGCCCGTCAAACCCTTGTCTCCAGTTTTGGTAGTAATGGACATTTTGACCACCACCTATAACACGTGCCCCCTGTTTTTTAGGGTTTGTGGGGCAACGTTGTGAGATCACTGTACACTTTTCCGCGCTAAACTCCGCGTTCTTTTTCGACCACCATCTAAACGAAAAGATTTTTATACTTTGGCAGGCACCATTCTATGCAGTAAACCGAGGTGGTGTGCATGCATGAACTTGTAGAGTTCGCCGTCGAGAAGGCCCTCGAACTGGGGGCTTCCTACGCCGAGGCGCGGTTCGAGGAGAAGAACGGCACTTCTCTGGCGATGAAGAACGGAAACCCAGAGGGGCTTGAGATTCTGGCAGATAAGGGCATTGGCATTCGCGTCCTCGTGGACGGGGGAATGGGCTTCGCAAGCACCAACGTTCTCACAAAGGAGAGCGTCGTCGAGGCCGTTAAGAAGGCAGTAAAGCTCGCAAAGGCGGCATCGAAGGTGAGGAACGAGCCGATTCGCTTTTCCGACGAGGACTTCCACGAGGTCTACTATGAGGTCAAAATGCGCAAGGACTTCCGCGATGTTTCGCCAGAGGAAAAGCTTGAGCTCCTGAAGAAAATCGAGGAGGAGGTAAAAGGAACTGGCGTGAACGTGCCGATGCGCTTCCTGAGATATTCCGACCAGGTGTGGCACAAGATAATAGCCAACAGCGATGGAGCGTTCATCGAGAGCGTTATTCCGCGCGTCTCCACCACCTACAACCTCGTCGTCTTCGAGAACGGCCAGATGGAGCAGGCCCCCTTCGTCCAAAGGGCCTTTTCCGGCGGCCTGGAGCTAATCGAAAAGGACGAGCCCTGGAACTGGGCGGTCAAGGACGTTCAGGCACTGAAAAAACTCATCTACGAAGGCAAGAAGCCGCCTGAAGGGAAAGTTGACCTGGTCATAAGCCCTGAGGTAGCGGGAATAGCCGTCCACGAGAGCGTGGGGCACCCCTACGAGTCCGACAGGATATTCGGAAGGGAAGCGGCCCAGGCCGGAGAGAGCTTCGTCAAGCCGGACATGCTCGGCGAGAGGATAGGGAGCGAAGCTGTCACCGTCATCGAGGATCCAACCCTGCCGAACAGCTGGGGCTTCTACCTCTACGACGACGAGGGAGTGAAGGCGAGGCCGAGGTACCTCATCAAGGACGGAATCATCACCGAGTTCCTCACGAACCGCGAATATGCGGCCAAGCTCGGCCAGAAGTCGAACGCAGCAGCTCGTGCCATCAACTACAACCGCGAGCCAATAGTGAGAATGGCCAACACCTACCTGGCACCCGGCGACTACTCCTTCGAGGAACTGATCGAAGATGTGAAACTCGGCGTCTACATGGTGAGCTTCAACGAGTGGAACATCGATGACCGCAGATACCAGCAAAGGTACATAGGCAGGGAGGCATATCTCATCGAGAACGGCGAGATTAAGCACCCGGTCAGGAGGCCGATCCTTGAGATAACGACGAGAGCGCTATGGAGCAGTGTAGATGCAGTAGGAAGAGAGGTCGAGATGTTCCCCGGAACCTGCGGCAAGGGCGAACCCGGTCAGGGCGTCCCTGTCTGGATGGGTGGAGCACATGCAAGGCTCAGGGACATACCGCTGAGGTACTGAGGTGATGGAGATGTTTGACGTTAATGAGTTCATTTTGAAGAAGGCTAAAGAGCTCGGCTTCGGCGACGTCGTCGTCCTCGGCTACGAGAGGGACAGGAGGCAGGTTAGATTCGCGAACAACGAGATTACCGTGGCTAAAAACTGGCACGAGAGGAAGGTCGAGCTCTTCGTCGAGCTGGAGAAGCGCGTTGCCGGAACGACGATAACCGAGCTGAGCGAGGAGAACATCGAGCGCACTCTGAAGGCGCTCCTGAGCAACATGAAGGGCATGGCGCCGAAGGAGGACTACTACGGCATCGCTGAGGGTCCGTTTGAGTACAAGGACATCCCGGAGACCTTCGATAAAGCCATCGTCGAGCTCAACGAGCCGAACGAGTACGTCGAGAGGGCCATAAACGCGACCCTTGAGGAGGGTGCGAAGAGGGTAGCGGGAGTTCTCTACACCGACCACGACAGGATTTACCTCACCACGAGCAACGGTGTGGAGGCCTTCGACGAGGGAACGGGGATAGAGATAAGCGTTAGAGCCTTCATCGGCGACCTCGAGAGCGGCCACGGGACGAACTCGGTTCGCGTTCTCAAGAAGTTCGACCCCGAGAGTGCGGGGAGAAAGGCTGGAGAAATCGCAAAGCTTGCTCAGAACCCAGAGCAGGGGCCGGAAGGGAAGTTCGACGTCATCTTTGACCCTCTGGCATTTGCCAACCTGCTCAGCTACATGAGCTTCATGACCTCCGCCTATGCCGCCGAGGCCGGATTCAGCTTCTTAGTTAATAAACTCGGCCAGAAAGTCGCGAACGAGATAGTAACGATAAAGGACGTCGGCAACATGCCGAACGGCTACGGAAGCAGGAAGTTCGACGACGAGGGTGTTCCCACGAGGGAAACTACCATCATAGAAAACGGAACCTTCAAGACCTTCCTCCTCAACACGAGCATGGCGAGGAAGTATGGGGTTGAGACGACGGCCAACGCGGGTCTAATAATGCCGCACGCGTGGAACATCGTCCTCGAGCCGGGCGACTACTCCAGGGAGGAGCTCTTCGGCGAGGTCAAGCGTGGAATCTACATAACAAACGTCTGGTACACCCGCTTCCAGAACTACGTCGCCGGCGACTTCTCCACGATACCGCGTGACGGAATATTCCTCGTTGAGAACGGCGAGCTGAAGCCAATAAGGAACATCCGCGTCAGCGATAACCTCCAGCACATACTCGAGAGCATAGCTGCCCTCGGAAAGGACTCCTATCACATCCACTGGTGGGAGGTCAATACACCGGTTTCAACGCCCTACGTGCTCGTCAAGGATGTTGGAATAACGAGGGCGACGAAGTGAGCCTTACCCTTTTTTTAATCTGTTTTCCCGGCCAGATGTTGTGGAATAGACCCTGAAAAACACTTAAAACTTCCTTCATACTTATTCCTCCATGGAGGTGGGAGAGTGGAGGCCATCGAAAACTCCCGCTTGAATAAGTTCCACTACAGGCTTTTGGCCATTCTTGGAACCGTATGGGCCTTCATAGCGGTGAACACCATCTCGGCGGGGTTCGTCATAGCCCTGCTCAAGAACGACCCGGCCTTCCAGGGCAGCCTGACGAAGCTCGGCTCTCTCGGCTCAGCGGCGCTCTTTGGAATGCTCTTTGGAGCGTGGCTCTTCGGCTATCTAGCGGACAGGATTGGGAGGAAGAGGACGCTGGTCCTGGCGGTCTCGACCTTCTCTCTCGGCTCGATAATAAGCTCGTTCGCCGGCAACCTCGACCAGCTCATAGTCCTGCGCTTCATCGTCGGCCTCGGCCTCGGCGGCTCATTGCCGGTCGCCAGCTCCTACTTCGCCGAGTTCATGCCCCGCTCGATAAGGGGGGCTATGATCTCAATCCTCGAGAGCTTCTGGGCTGTTGGGACGATAATAATCGGAATCGTGGCCCTGCTGGTGAAGGCGGACTGGAGGAGCATACTCCTCTTCGGCGGGGCGGTAATCCTGATCCTGCCGCTCCTTCTCACCCTCCCCGAGTCGCCGCGCTTCCTCCTAACTAAGGGGCGCGTTAAAGAGGCGGAGGAGACCCTCAGGAAGATATTCGGAGTGAGCGTAAAGCTCGAAATGCCCAGAGCGGCCGGGAAGGTATCGGTTGGGGACCTCTGGAGGCGCTACGGTAAAACGACGCTCATGCTCACCATCGCGTGGTTCAGCATAGCCTTCGCCTACTACGGCTTCTTCATCTGGCTGCCGAGGTTCCTCTCCGCGACGCTTGGCATAACGGTCTTCAGGAGCTTCCAGTACTTCATAGTAACGGCAATAGCCCAGCTCCCGGGTTACTGGAGCGCCGCCTACCTACTCGAAAGGATAGGCAGGAAGAAGACGCTCTCATACTACCTGCTCCTCTCTGGAATAGCGGGTGTCGGCTTCTACTTCGCGGCCAACTCAGGCAACGAGACGGCGATAATCGCGAGCGCTATAGCATTCAGCTTCTTCAACCTTGGAGCCTGGGGGGCGATATACGCCTACACGCCGGAGCTATATCCGACGGCCGTCAGGGGCACCGGCACGGGCTGGGCCGGGGCGATGGCCAGGATAGGCGGCGGAATAGCGCCGATACTCGCGGGAAGGATAATGGAAGTCGGGAGCGCCGCCCTGGCGGTTCTGGTTATAGCGGTTGTTGCGATAATCGGCGCTCTGGACGTCCTGGCGCTGGGAGAGGAGACGATGGGAAAGGAGCTCGCCTAAAACTCATAATCCTGCGGTCACTTTTCCTCTCCCTGGCTAATCTCTCCGTCTAGAGGTTCAAACGGCCACTAAATAGAGTATGTTCCCTCGGTAACAGTCTGTTATGATCGACTTCCTTCTCAGCTGTTTGAGAAAGGGCACTCCCTGGTGGTCGTTGACGGCTTCGAGTACCTTGTCGTTGAGAACGGTTTTGAGAACGCCTTTAAGTTTCTGCTCTCCCTCAAAGACAACGTCGTGAGCTTCAGCGGCACGCTCATCGTGGCCACGGATTTCTCGGTGCACTCCGAGACCCAGTGAACACTGATCGTAAGGGAGCTGGCAAAGCTCGAGATGAAGCGCTGACTGAGCTCCGTTCTTTTGGAGGGGGAGGTCAGGCCTTGCGTACATCCACCCAGGTTGAATGGTAAGCCGAGCCGTTCCCGTAGTCCTCGACGGTTTCGTCGGTGGTCAGGAAGTTGGCGTTCCAGCCGAGCAGTCTGGGCCAGAAGGCCTTGTAGAGGAGGACGACGCCCCTAGGGATGTCGTCGCTGATCCTTGCATGGGTTCTTATCCTTCCGTAGTCGTTGAAGACCTCAACGGCGTCGCCCTCGTTAATCCCCCTCTCGCGTGCGTCGGATGGGTTGATGTATAGGCTCGGGTCTACCATGCCGTGCGTGTTGTGGTACTGACTCGTTATCGTCATCCTGTGGGTCGGCGTGAGGAGCCTTAGGGGGTATTTGCCCTCGAACTTCCTGTACTCAGGGAACGGGCTCAGACCGCGCTCCAAGGCCCTTTGGGAGTAGAACTCTATCTTTCCGCTCGGTGTTTCCCATCTTCTCGGCCCTTCCGGCACTTTGACGAAGCCCTTCCCCTTAAGTTCCTCCCAGCTCAGGCCGTTAAGCTCGAGAACTTTCCTTATCACTTCCTCGTCACTCTCATAGAGGTATGGGCTCTCTATTCCCAGGGCCTTCGCGAGCAGACGCGTAACCTCGCTGTTGCTCTTCCCGTAGAGCTTTGCAACAGGCTCGTTTAGGGCAACGTAGCGGTGGTAGTAGCTGTCCGCTATATCCAACCGCTCGAAGAAGGTATTGGCCGGGAGAACGACGTCCGAGTAGAGCGCCGTATCTGTGAGGAAGATATCGTGCGTAACTACGAAGACATCACTTTCGATCAGCGCTTTCCTCAGTCGGTTCTGGTTCGGCAGGCTCGCGAGCGGGTTGGAGTTGTAGACGTAGATGAACTTAATCTCGCCCCTCTCGATGTACTCGGCGAGCTTCATCTGCGGAACCCTCTTGGCCGGCTTGGTTCGCAGAAAGGCTCCCTCGGCGTAGGACTTGTCTATCGCCTTCATGTCGTAGATGAAGCCGAAGCGGTGGCCGACCAAAGCCGGGAGAATCGCTATCGTCCTCACCGCCTCGCCCCCAGCTAAGGAACGCTGGAAGCCGTAGCCGATGTGGATTATTCCTCTCTTCTCGGCGTATTCTCCCGCGAACTCCTCAATCTCTCCAACGCTCAGGCCCGTCTCTTGGCTCACATAATCAAGCGATAACGTTTTTACATAATTCTTGAATTCTTCAAAGCCGTAAACGTTCTCCCTAACAAAGGCCTTGTCGTAGAGGTTCTCCTCAATGATGACCTTGGCAATTCCTAAAGCGAAGAGAACGTCCGTGTCGGGCCTTATCTGAAAGAACTTGTCGCTCCTCTTAGCAGTTTCAGTTCTCACAACGTCAACCGTCCAGATCTCGAGGTTGTTCCTCTCGGCCAGTATGAAGCCGTGTAGATTCGTCCAAAAGGCGTTTATCCCCCAGTAGACGAGCAAGCGGTGATTTCTGAGCTCCTCGGGATCCATGCCAACCGCTGTTCCATAAACGTCCTTCAAAGCCTCCTGCCCGGCCCTGTCGCAGATGCCGTAGTCGAGCATTGCCGCGTTGAGGTAGTGGAAGAGCCTCAGCGGGAAGGCGTAGTTCACTACTCCCCTGTCACCGGCGTATTGATAAACGAGAACGCTCTCGCTTCCGTACTCTTCAATAGTCTCCCTCAGCTTATCTGCGACTAGCTTTATCGCCTCCTCCCAGCTCACCTCTTTAAACTCACCGCTTCCCCTGTCGCCGGCTCTCACGAGCGGGTTTTTGAGCCTGTCCTTGGAGTGGAACCACCTTGGCAAAAGCGCCCCCTTCGGACAGAGAAAACCAGCAGTCACTGGATGTTCTGGGTTACCCCTGACGGTCAGCCTTCCGTTCTTGAACTCGCTTATCATGGAGCACGTGTCGTAGCAGTCCCTCATGCAGACCGAGAAGATGGTATCACCCCCAGATGCCGAGGCTTGGGGGCAGGGTTATGGCCATGCTCATGAAGCCCCCGAGGAGGAGCGCCGGGAAGGATCTCCTCTTTTCGATGCCGAGGAGGTAGGCCGCTAGGGCACCGGTCCAGATGCCGGTTCCGGGGAGGGGGATCGCGACGAAGACGAGGAGGCCCCAGAAGCCCCACCTTTCCACGTACGGGTGGGCTTTCTTCCTCACCCTCTCGATGTAGTGGAGGTAGAGGCGCACTATCCTCTCCAGAGGGGTTTTCTCAAGCCAGAGCATGAGCCGGTCTATGTAGGGCAGGAGGAGGGGAAGGACCACGGACAGGGCTAAAACACCCAAGCTGGAGGCTATCAACGTCTCCCAGAGGGGGTAACCCCTTCCAACGCCGTAAACTACCGCGTATCGCCCCTCCAGAGTTGGGAGTAGGGATATGGTTAGGACTTCGAGAAAGCCGTTCATTCTTTCCCCACCCCGAGTAGCGATTTTAGCAGGAGGTAGAGCCATGGAGCGAAGGCCAGACTGAAGAGCACGTCACTAAGCCAGTGGTAGTGAAGGAATAGCCTCGTGAGGGCTATGCCTACGGCGTAGATCCAGGCGAAGAATGCGTACTTCTTCCAGCGGTCTGAGACATAGGTTGCTACTATTGCCGCCCTGAAGGTGTGGCCAGATGGAAAGGCATAGCCGCCTATCCCGGATCCGTATGGCCTAGGACGGGTTTCTGCAAAGAGAAACTTAAGCGCACCAACGGCGGCAAGGCCGAGGGTAGTGGCGAGAATGAAGGCCACCGTTCTCCGAGAGATCGAGCCCCCTCTCCAGTCAAGGTAGAGGATGGTGATGATGAAAGGTATCAGGAATAGATCCCCTCCGAACGCCGTCAGGAAGTGCATAAGGGGGGCGTCTATCAGCGGGAGGGTCGAGTTGACCCACTCGTTTATTCCCCTGAAGGTCCCGAGTGCTTGGAGGGAAAGGATCATAAAGAGGATCACTGTGAGGGCGATGAAATCGTTTCCAAGTTTGAACCGCTTCATGGCACTCCATGGAAAAGCGCGAGCGGTAAAAAGCTTTTCCGTGGGGGAGAGGGTACAATAGGGATTAAAACGGGTTAGATGACACCTGCTGCGTAGAGGGCGTGGTAGGTCTTTAGGAGTGCCTGCTGGACCCTCTTTGGCCCGAACGTCCTGACGACCCTTCCGAGCCCCTCGTTGTAAATGCGGCGCATTATGAAGTCCGTTTCGCGGTTGAGGTTCAGCTTTTCCTGATTCTCTAGGTAGAGCCTCGCTATCTCGGCCGGCTCGCGGTAGTTGAGGCCTTTGAGCCATTTGAGCGGTATCCCGTCGTCGAAGCGCTTTATGACTTCGAAGCCGATGATGGTAACTTCGTCGTCCCCGTAGAGCTCGCCGTAGATCTTGCCGAGCTCCCTGAGGAGTTCCCTGACGTCGGAGAATCCGTCTAGCTTAGCGTCCTCGTTGGTGAGCTCTCTGACCTTTTTCCTCTCCACGCGGGTTATCCTGACCTTTGCTATGGCGGTGTCGCTTGGGGTCACGACTAGGTAGACCTCGCTCCCAGGCTTTGCTTCGTAGTCTCCGTAGCGTATCGTCGTGACCTTATCGCCGCGCAGGATCCTCGACTTGTAGGCGGAATCAATCAGGATGAACTTCCTTATCTGAACGCTCTTCCCTCTCCTCACTCTCGATCCCCCTGATTACCTCCACCACTTCCTCAAGAGACCTGATTACGAAGTCCGCGTATTCAAGGTAGTCCAGCTCCCTGCTGGCGTACTTGCCGTATTTAAACCAGACCGTCCTCATCCCGACCTGCTTCGCGCCGTAGATGTCAGAGTACAGCCTGTCCCCAACCATCACCGCCTCCTCTGGCCTCACCCCGAACCGCGCCAGGGCCTTCTCGAATATCTTTCTGTGGGGCTTTTTGACCCCGACGAAGTCAGATATGAGGACGTCGTCGAAGTAGTCCTCGATCTCCGTTCTCAGGATCTTCTCCCACTGCTTTATCGGGTTCCCGTCTGTGATCACGCCGAGTTTGAGCCCCATCTCCTTGAGGCGGAGGAGGGTTCTCTTCGCGCCCTTCACCGTCTTGAGGTGGGAAATCTTCGTGTTGTGGTAGTTGATGACCCCAGCGGCCACCCACTTCGGGTTGTACGGGAGGTCGAGGCGCCTCAGGAGGTAGTCGAAGTGGTGGGAGAAGTTGCTCCCGTACTCGTTTATCAGCTCGATGAGCTCGTGATAGGCTATCCCGAAGTCAACGGGCATTCCGGCCCGTATCATGCCCTCTATCGCGTTCCGCCTCGCTATCTCCGCGAGCTTCGTCGTGTCGATGAGGGTGTCGTCAAGGTCGAAGAGGACGACCTTTATCATTTTCTCCACCGCCTGATCTTGGGCGGGATGGTATTTAATGGTGATGGTGGGCAAGATTTATAAAACCGGGGCTCAACCCTTTCCGAGGCGAGACAGGTGGGGCGGGAGATAACGGAGGAGAAGCTCCAGAAGTATTTTAGAATAACTGAGGAGGCCCTTAAAACCCTCGAAGTTGTTGTCCACGAAAAGAGCCTCCTGAAAGCCGTTGCGGACGATTTTCTGACAATGGCGAAGAGCTATTTTGAGGACGCTAAATACTACTACGAGAGGGGCGACTACGTCACAGCGTTTGCCGCCCTGAACTACGCGCACGGTTTTATCGACGCCGGCGTAAGGCTCGGGGTTTTCAGGGGTGAGGACGACAGGCTGTTCGCCTTCGGCTGAGGTGAGGACGATGGGGGACTACGTCGTGGTTCTTGAGGCTCCGATTATTGTTAGGGACGTCGAGACGAGTGAGGACGCGATAAACGTCGCGGTGAGCAAGGTTGCTAAGGCGCTCAACAAGGAGAACCTCGATTTCGTGAGGGTCGAGATAGGCTACTCCCAGTGTCCCGTCTGCGGGGCCCACTTCGAGAGCGCCTTCGTCATAGGCTCCGTTGGACTTGTCGGGATGTACCTCACACTCAAGGTCTTCAACGCCCAGAGCGTTGAGCACGCCGAGAGGATAGCGAAGGCCGTCGTTGGAAAGGCCCTGAAGAAGGTTCCCCTCAAGGTCTACGAGATCCGCGAGCTGACCGAGGAGGAAGAGGGAGACGGGGTCGAGCTGGAGGAGTGAGGACTTCTTTCTTACCCCTGAACTTCTTTCCCGGCAAAGCTTTTAAACATCCACCAATCAATGGACGACATAACAGATGGAGGTTTTGCCATGACAAAGTTCATATTCGTCACGGGTGGTGTCGTCAGCGGCCTTGGAAAGGGAATAACGAGCGCCTCCCTCGGAATGCTCATGAAGGCGAGGGGATTCAGAACGACGAACATCAAGATCGACCCCTACCTCAACTACGACGCTGGGACGATGAACCCCTACCAGCACGGGGAAGTTTTTGTGCTCGACGACGGGGGAGAAGTTGACCTCGACCTCGGGAACTACGAGCGCTTCCTCGACACGAGCCTCAGCTTCGACCACAACATAACCACTGGCAAGGTCTACTCGGCCGTCATAGAGAAGGAGAGGAAGGGTGAATACCTTGGAGCAACCGTCCAGGTCATCCCCCACATCACCAACGAGATAAAGGAGCGCATAAGGCGTATCGCTAGGGACTACGACGTCGTCATCGTAGAGATAGGCGGAACGGTAGGAGATATCGAGAGCATGCCCTTCCTCGAGGCGGCGAGGCAGATGCAGATAGAGGAAGGGAGAGAGAACGTCGCCTTCGTCCACGTCACCTACGTGCCCAAGCTCCGCGTTGTCGGCGAGCAGAAGACCAAGCCGACCCAGCACAGCGTGAAGGAGCTCCGCTCCCTTGGAATCCAGCCCGATGCGATAGTAGCGCGCTCGGAAGAGCCGCTTGAAGAGTCCGCGAGGCTCAAGATAAGCCTCTTCACGAACGTCCCGGACGAGGCGGTAATAAGCGCCTACGACGTCGAGGACACCTACGAGGTTCCGCTGATGCTGGAGAAGGAGGGCCTCGCCAGGTACCTCACCAAGAGGCTCGGCCTTCCGGAAAGGGAGCCTGAGCTCGAAGCATGGCGCGAGATGGTTGAAACTTACAAGTCCCTCGAGGAGACGGTAGAGATAGCCATCGTTGGCAAGTACGTCAAGTTGGCTGACTCCTACCTGAGCATAAAGGAGGCTCTCAAACACTCCAGCGTCGCCAACGGCGTTAAGGTCAAGATCAGATGGATAGAAGCCGAGGACCTTGAGAAAGCTGGAACAAAGCTCCTCGAGGGCGTCGATGGAATCATCGTCCCGGGCGGCTTCGGTGCGCGCGGTACTGAGGGCAAGATGCTTGCCGCTCGCTACGCCCGCGAGAACGACATCCCGTTCCTCGGGATCTGCTTCGGCTTCCAGCTAACCGTCGTCGAGTTCGCCCGCAACGTCCTCGGACTCAAAGGGGCCCACTCAACCGAGATAGACCCGCAGACTCCTTATCCCGTCGTCGACCTCATGCCGGAGCAGCGCGATCTGGACAGGCTCGGCGGAACGATGCGTCTCGGTGCCTATCCAGTCCACATAAAGCCCAACACCCTCGCGAGGAAGCTCTACGGCAGGGAGATAGTCTACGAGCGCCACAGGCACCGCTGGGAGGTTAATCCGGACTACATTGAGCAGTTCGAGAAGGCCGGACTGGTTTTCAGCGGCATAGCCGGCGACGACAGCAGGAGGATGGAGATACTTGAGCTCCCGGAGCACAGCTACTTCATAGCGACCCAGTTCCATCCGGAGTTCAAGTCCAGGCCCATGAACCCCGCGCCGGTCTTCAGGGGACTTGTAAAGGCCGCAAAAGAGAGGAAGTACGGGGAGTGACTTCTCTTCTTTATCCCCAAGTCACGTTTCTGTTGAAGAGGAACCTCACCACGAACGAGACGCCTATGCCGAAGAGGTTCGCGAGGAGGTAGTGCATCCCCATGTACACCAGGGGTGCGTAGACCAGCCACTGCACGATGGCCCCCATAAGTGCCGCGACGTGGAAGCTGAAGAGCCTCCTCCAGAAGGGGTACCTCCGCAGATCCCTGAAGGTCCAGAGGTCGTTCCATGTGAAGTTGTTGAGGATTGCGAGCTCCGTGGCCGGGATGTTGGCGATGTACTTGCTCATCCCGAGTTCGGACACAAAGAACCAGAGGAAGCCCTCGTTGACAACGATGCCCGAGGCCCCCACGATGCTGAACTTTATTATCCTGTCCAGTTCGCCCTCCCAGCGCATGAGCCTGTAGACGTGCTTTAGGTACTTCACCATCGTCTTCCCGCTGAGCTTGCTCTCCCCGGCCTTCCTGAGGCCGAAGGTGAAGGGTACTTCAACGACCTTGCTATAGCGCCCCTTTATGAGGATCTCCATGAGGATCTTGAAGCCTATCGGGTTGAGCTCGGTACCCTCCACGACCTCCCTCTTGAGGGCGAAGAAGCCGCTCACGGGGTCTTTGACGTTCCTTATCCTCGGGAGGGCCAGGCGGCCTATCATTATGGCGCCCTTCGAGATGAGCTTCCTGTACCAGTACCAGTTCTTAACCGCCCCGCCCGGGATGTACCTGCTGGCCACCGCTATGTCCGCCCCGTTCTCTATCGCTTCAACGAGCTCCGGGATCTTCTCGGGCGGGTGCTGTAAATCCGCGTCCATGACCACGAGGACGTCCCCGGAGGCCTCCTTAAAGCCTCTGATGACGGCTGAGGACAGGCCCTTCTCGTCAGTCCTCCTGATGACCTTCACGGGGTACCTCTCGCCGAGCTCCATCGCGCGCTCCCACGTCCTGTCCGGGGAATCATCGTCAACTATAACAATCTCGAACTCGTAGCCGGCTTTGCTCATGGAATTTGAGATCCTCTCAAAGAGCTCCTCCAGGTTGTCCCGCTCGTTGTAGGTTGGGATTATAACCGACACCTTTGGTTTGAAGGCTTTCTCCCGCATTCCATTCCCTCCCGGCCAGGAAATTAAAACCCGCAAACTTTATAAGCTTTGCAGGGCCCTTATCCCCGGACATGGGGCCGTGGGGTAGCTTGGTCCATCCTGCGGGCTTTGGGAGCCCGTGACCCGGGTTCAAATCCCGGCGGCCCCACCAGCTTCTGCGGGTGGTAGGATGAGGCTTGCCCTCCGCATAGCCTACGACGGCACCGCCTTCTACGGCTTCCAGAGACAGCCCGGCCTGAGAACTGTCGAGGGCGAACTGATAAGGGTTCTTGAGAGGCTCGGTATAATCGAGGATCCAGCCTCTTCCAACTTTAAAGGTGCCTCAAGGACGGACAGGGGTGTTTCGGCGTTCTTCAACGTCGTCTCCTTTGACCCCGTCCCCGAGAAGGCCTACCTCGCCCGACCCGAGATCCTCAACCACCACCTGCGCGACGTCTGGGCCCTCGGCTGGGCAGAGATTCCCGACGACTTCCACCCAAGGTTTTGGGCCCGGGGGAAGACCTACCGCTACTACCTCGTTGACAGGGGCTTCAACGTCGAGTCGATGAGGGAGTGCGCGGAAAGGTTTGAGGGAGTCCACGACTTCTCCGCTTTTTCAAAGCTCGAACCCGGGAAGGATCCCTTCAGGGAGGTGGAATCGGTCGAGATAATCGCGAGGACTGGGTACTTCGTAATCGAAGTCAGGGGGAAGTCCTTCCTCTGGGAGATGGTCCGCAGGATGGTGAACGCCCTCGTCTCGTGCGGCCTCAACCTGCTCACGCCGGATGAGGTTTCGGAGATACTCTCAGGCAGCTTCCGGAAGAAGATCCCACCCGCCCCGCCTGAGAACCTCGTCCTGTGGCGTATAGACTACGAGGGGGTTGAATTTAAGGTCGATGAGAACGCCGTAAAAGGGTTCAAAAAAGCGGTTTTCTCCCGCTATTCCTACGCCCTAGCCCGGGCGGCTCTCCTCGGGGACTGGCTGATCTCAGTGTAAACTTCGCTGTCGTAGTATTTGCCGTAGTACTGCTTCAGGGCCTTCTGGCGCTCGATGAAGTGCGTGAAGAGCAGCGGGTCATCGTCCTGAACGTCGACTATGACGGCCTTCATGCCCTTCTTTGGTCTCAATGCTCTCCCTATGGTCTGTATCGTCATTATGTCGCTCTTCCCTCCGCCTGCCAGGATTATGGCCGAGATCTCGGGTATGTCTACTCCTTCCTTTAGGAGCGTTGAGACGAGTACGGGGATCCTGCCTTCCCTGAACTCCTCTAGGATCTCCCACCTGTTTGGGCTCTGCGAACTCAGGAACTCAGCTCTTACGCCCCTCTTCTCAAGCATCTCCTTCAGTATCTTGCCGTGTTCAAGCCTCTTAACGTCTATGAGGACCCTGTGGCCTTTTCTGGCTAGCTCTACGGCCTTCTCGACTATCGCCCTGTTCCTCGCGTCGTTGTTCATGACCATGTCCTCATAGAGCTCCTTGTAGCGCTCGCTGAAGGAGGGCATCTCGGAGTTGTACTTTATCACCTCGAAGCGGGGCTTTGAGAGGAACTTTTCCTTTATTAAGTCCTCGGCGCGGACTTCGTAGATTATGGGCCCCACAACGGCCTCTATCTTTATCTCCTCCCCCCTGACGCGCCTCCAGGGCGTGGCCGAGAGCCCGAAGCGATAGACCTGCGGAAGGCTCAGCCCGAGCTTGTAGAACTTCTCGGCGGCTGAAGTCCTGTGGCACTCGTCGAAGATGACTATCCCGTACTCGCGCTGGAGCTTCTCCGTGCCCCTCGACAGGAGGGTCTGTATCATGGCCACGGTTACTGGGCCTTCCCTCCACTTGTTGTCCCCGATGATGCCTGCATCGACACCCAGGACTTCCCTAACTTTGTCCGCCCACTGGTAGAGCAGTTCCTTCGTGTGGACGACTATTATGGCCGAGAGGCCCAGCTTCCCTATTATCCCCAGGCCAACTATGGTCTTCCCGCTGCCGACGGGAAGGGCCAGAACCCCCATTTTCTCCTTCAGCGCCTTGTTGATTGCCCTCTGCTGGTACCTCCTGAGCTTGTAACTGGGGTTCCAGCTGACCTCCAGTTTCTCCCCCCCAGGTTCTCTCTCGTCCTTCACCCTCACTCGGTAGCCCTTTGAGTTCAGGAACTTCTTCACTCTGGGGACGAGGCCGACCGGAAAGCTGTTAGTGTAGGGGTCGTAGAGGCTTTCGGGCTTCTCCCATTTTCCGTAGTCCTTTTTGTAGGTCAGGAGGTCGTAGATTTTGAAGTAAACCTTAGGCTCGGCTTTTTCAACGTAGGCCCTCGTGGAGCCCTTTGGGATCCTCACGGTTACCATGGACATGGCCAGTCAAACTGGAGGTAGATAAAAAGGGATTTATAGGCTTTTTGGATAGTTAGAGCGGTGATGAGATGCTCGAGGAGATCCTGAGGTCGTTTGAAGATGAACTCGTTGTGGTTTATGAGCCCGTTGACAAGGAGCTCGAGATAACCCGCTACCTCCTGAAGTACAGGGGCAGGCCGATCCTCTTTGAGGACGTCAACGGCTGGCGCGTTGCAGGGAACGTCTGGAGCACCCGCGAGAGGATAGCGGGCTACCTCGGCATCGGAAAGGAGGAGATACTCCACTTCATGGCCGACGCGATGGAGAACCCCTCGCCGTACAGAACGGTCGAGAGTGCCCCGTTCCTGAAGAACTCCACCTCCGACTTCTCCCTCCCGGAGCTGCCGGTTCCTAAGTACTACCCCAAGGACGGCGGCCAGTACTTCACCTCGGCGATGGTTATAGCCAAAGACGAAACGGGGTTCGTCAACGTTTCGTTCCACAGAATAATGGTACGCGACGAGAAAACAGCCGCGATAAGGCTCGTTCCGAGGCACCTCTACTCGATGTGGAAGGACAAGGCCGATCGCGGGGAAGAGCTTGACGTCAGGATCGTCATCGGCAACCCGGTCCACCTTCTTTTAGCTGGGGCGACGAGCACCGCCTACGGGATCAGCGAGCTCGAGATAGCCAGCAGGATGAGCGAGAGGGCCTTTGGGAAACCGCTAGAGGTGGTCTACCTTAAGGGCATCCCCGTTCCGGTGGAGACGGAGTTCGTCTTCGAGGCGAAGATAACGCCTGAGCTGGTGGATGAGGGGCCCTTCGTGGACATAACCGGCACCTACGACTACGTGAGGAAGCAGCCGCTGGTGGTCTTCGAGAGGATGTACCACGTCGACGAGCCGATTTTCCACGCGCTCCTGCCGGGCGGCTACGAGCACTTCATGCTGATGGGCCTGCCCAAGGAGCCGCAGATATACGCTAGTGTGAAACGCGTCGTTCCGAAGGTTCACGGCGTAAGGCTGACCGAGGGCGGAGCCATGTGGCTCCATGCGGTCGTTTCAATAACAAAACAGCACGATGGAGACGGCAAGAACGCGATTCTAGCCGCTTTTGCAGGCCACCCGAGCCTAAAGCACGTCGTTGTGGTTGATGAGGACATCGACATCTACGACGACCGTGATGTGGAGTGGGCGATAGCGACGCGCTTCCAGGCCGACAGAGACCTCGTCGTTGTCCCCAACGCGAGGGGAAGCTCCCTTGACCCCTCGGCGACGAAAAGCTTAACCGCCAAGTGGGGGATAGACGCAACAAAGCCGCTCGAAAGAAAGGAGGAGTTCGAGAGGGCAAAGCTTTAGTCCTCCACCATTTTTAGGAAGATCTCCTCCAAACTGGGCACCCTGACCATCAGCTGCAGGATCTTCGCCCCCTGCCCCCAGACGATCTCGTTTATCTCAGGCCTAACGTCCCCTGGGGCCTTTATCTTGTACTTCGTCGGGCTGACCCTCTCAACATGCCAGTCGACTGAGTCGAAGCTCACGGGCCTGTCCGTCTCAAGGAGGATCAGGTAGCCGGCCCTCCTTAGGAAGTCGTTCTTTATGTTCTCTATGCTGTCCTCAACGCGGAGCTTGCCCCTGACTATGACCCCGACGGTGTCACAGACCTCCTCAACGTGGGCCAGTATGTGGCTGGAGAAGAAAACGGTCTTCCCGGCCTTCCTCTGCTCCCGGATGATGTCCTTGAACTCCGCTATGCCCCTTGGATCAAGGCCCGTCATGGGCTCGTCCAAGATGAGGAGGTCGGGGTCGTTTATGAGTGCCTGAGCCAGGAGGAGCCTCTGCCTCATTCCCTTGGAGAACTTCCCTACCTTCTTGTCCCTGACCTCCCAGAGGTTGACGAGCTCCAGGAGCTCCCTGGCGCGCTTCGCCCTTTCAGCTTTGGAGAGCCCGAAGGACTCGCCGACTATGTCGAGGGTCTGCATCGGGGTCAGGAAGTCCCAGAGCGTGGCGTGCTCTGGCATGTAGCCTATCTTCGCCTTGGCCCTGACGAGGGCCCCTTCCATGTACTTCCCGTCCCTGAAGACCTCCTCTCCGAAGAGCTTTATCCTACCTTTCTGGGGGCGGATGAGGCCTAGGGTGCTGAGTATCGTCGTGCTCTTCCCAGCGCCGTTTGGGCCGAGGAAGCCGTAAACCTGCCCCTCCTTCACGGTGAGAGTGAGTCCGTCCAGGGCCGTTACGTCCCCGTACCTCTTCACAAGGTTCTCAACCTCGATCATCACCATCACCTCAGGTCCATACGGAGGAAGCGCAGAATGGCCGCACCGGTGTAGAAGACGGCCAGTCCCACTATTATCAGGAAGTTCTTCATGTTCTTGCCCACGGAGTGGGTTATTCCGGCGTAGGTTGAGTCGCAGTCACAGTCGTAGTAGGTGTTTCCATGCGATACGTAGCTACAGTCCTCGGTCTTGGTCTTGTTGACGACCTTCATCTCCCCAGTTTGGGGGTCGTACTTCCTGGCCACCAGGTAGCATTCCCTCTCCTCAACGTTGGTGAGGGTCAGCTTCAGCTGGGTCGTCGGTTCGAAGAAGAGGTACTTGGTCGCGTATTCCTTGTAAACGCTCTCGTAGTCCTTTCCGGGCTGCTCGGCGGCCGTAAAGGCCATGTACTGCACCACCGCGGGGACTATGAGGGTCATGACGAAGAAGAGAACCAGCGCTAGGCCGAGGGCGTTGGTGGATGACTTCACGACCGTTGAGATGAGGTAGCCCAGGAGCAGGAGCTGGCTGAGCCCGACGAGGAGCAGGAGGTTGAGGAGCACCACCTCCTTGACAACGGTGCCGTTAACCGGGGCACCGAGCCACAGGAACCCCACGATCGCCACGAGCGCCGAGATCAGGAGCGCGACTAGGATGACTGTTATCTGCGCCAGCATTTTGCCGCCTATGTAGCCTAGCCTAGAAACTGGTTTGCTCATCGCCACCCTCAGCGTTCCCTTCTCTATCTCCGAGTTTATCGCGGTGGCACCCATGAGCAGGGCCAGGATTGCTATGAAGAACGTCGCCATCCCGCCGAGGAACTGTACGAGTCCCCCCATGAACTCCCCCATGCTGATGTGGGCTAGGTCCTCCTCCTGCTTTAGGATGTAGAAGAAGGGGACGTAGAGGAGCATCATTATGACGATCGTGGCTATGAACTTCTTACTTCTGAAGCTCTGTTTGAACTCCAGCTTGAACCCCCACAGCAACGCCAACACCCCCTGTTTCACCTTGAACTATCACTGAAGGTATAAAAATCTTTGCCTTCAAAGTAGTGGTTTGAAAGGAACTCAGTGAGTTAAGGGGAGCGGAAACGTCCGGCCCTAGAAAAACGGATGGCGGCAAGAAAGAGGTAAGCCATCGAGAAAGCGACCAAGTTTAAAACGTTCAGCAGGCTTTTCTGCGTGCCCCTCTCAATGAGCGTCCCGCTCATCTGCAGCGTTGGCTCGAAGGGGAGCGAGAAGGTCATGTACCTCCACGTTTCCTCCCTGATTACCGCCGGATCCTTCACGAGCTCCCCCATCGGCGCGTACGCCAGCATGAACATGAACGCGGCCACCATGGGTATAGCTACCAGGAGCGCCGAGCCGGCGAACACCACAAGCGCTAGACGGTCGGACTTGTCCTCGATAAGGGTGAAGATTAGGTAGCCGAGGGCTAGGAACTGAACCGCAACCAGGGAAAAGAGCGCCCCAATCATTAGAACCGTCCTGAACAGGCCTCCATTGAGCGGGGCCCCGAGGTGTACGAGGATCAGGAACCCGAGGATGACCGAGACGAACGAAGCCGTCGAGATTATGACGGCGTGTCCCGTGAAATTGCCCAGCAGGTAGGCGAAGCGGGAGGGGACGTTCGCTGGTTTGTTCCCGAGGGCGTACGCTCCGATGAGGAGGGCGAGGAAGAGCGGCAGGAGACCGAGTACGTCCCGTGGTTCCGTGGGGACTACGGGGTTTACGGCCCCGTGGATTATCTTCACGACCTCCCCGGGATCCCAGAGCGGAAGCCCTTTCCCCATGGCAAAGACGGACGCGTTTGGAGCAAGAAACGCCACCATCGGGAGGATCTTTCTCCTCCTAATGCTCCTCTTAAACCCGAGGGCAAAGCTGGAAAGCAATGCCACCACCCCTCAGAGATCCCTCAGCTCCAATATCTTCTCGGCCCTTTCACCGCAGTGCTTCTTCAGCCTCTCGAGCACCTCCGCCTTCCCCCCAAGGACGGGCCACAGGATCGAGTCTATGTGGAGGGGAGAGATTCCGGTTTTCTCCGCTACCCTGTTCCAGAACAGGGAGGGCTTCTCGGAGGTGAACACCTTCGTGTAGGCTTTTATCCTGACGTCCTCCGGGATCTCTATTTCCATCGGGTACGGAACGAACTCACCGAACGTTATCCTCCCGGCGTAGCCGAACATCTTGACGGCGAAGACGATCGTCTTGGCGGTCTTGCTCGACCCGAGGGCCCCTGCGAGGTCGTTCCTCAGCTCCACCATGCCCCCGAAGTAGTATCTCTCCAGATCCCTCGGGGTCAGGGCTCTGAGAAAGGGTTCAAGCTTTTTGAGTCTGGCGATTTTGCCGCCGGCGAGCCTTCGGTTCGTCCTAGACGCCGGTAGGAACGCTTCGTAGGCCCTCCAGATTTCCCCGGATGGAGGGTTGGCTGAGAAGTACCTCGAGAACTCCCACCACCAGTCCTCGCCCTTTCCGCTCAGCTGGTAGCTGACCACCGCGTTTGCCGTGACGAGTTTGAGGAACGTCTCGTCGTCCCCCAGGCTCTCCTGGAGGCTCCTGAGTGCATCGAACTGTAGGTCAACGCGCTCCTCCACAGTTCTCGCGCATTCTATGCCCAGCTCGGAGAGTATCCCAATCAATCGGGAGACCTTCTCCGCGTTCTCCTTGGGTGTGAAGTTGATGAAGCGGTCGAGGGTCAAGTGAATCACCCCGAGGAGACCGACTTTATCAGTCTTTCGAGGAAGGCGTTCTCGTTAACGACCTCAGCCCCGCTGTTCCTTGGTATCCCCAATTCGACCTTTCCCCTCAGTCCGTGCTCCCTGAGGTAGTCCTCCGCCTCCCCGATGAGCCTTTCACCCTCATCCCTGAGGATTAGCCCGTAGACAGTTGGCCCCCAGCTGCTCTGGCCGTAGCCGTAGGTTTTCTCAGCCAGAAAGTCGATTATTGTCCTTACGTCCTCCCTGAACTCTCCTCCCTGCTGGCCCCCGAAGTGCCGTCCAACGAGCCTCTGGATCGCGGTGAGGTGCCTCCCGAACTCCACCACGTTCCTCTCGGCTAATGCTGGCAGGAGGCCGAGAATCAGGTGGTGGCTTATCTCTCTCGCGGCTTTCGGATCACCCCGGGTTGATTCCATCACCGGCCCCTCCTCCCTCTCGTCGAGGCCGGGCTTAAGGTCCGGGGTTATCAGGAGGAAGGCCCAGCTCTCCGGGAACTCGTGCCTGACCACGAGCGGTGGGATGCCGTCCCTAACGCCCCCGTCCACGACCAGGCCCCCAAGCTTGAAGGTGTATATCCCAGCCCCGCTGTTCTTCCCCCTACCCAGGACCCTCGCGAGCTCCTCAACGCTGGTGTTGAGGCCGTTCAGCTTTGCTATCGCGGTTCCAACTGCCAGGCTGAGCTGGGTAGTTGAGCCCAGCCCGACGTGCCTTGGAACGGCTTTCACGACCTCGATCGAGTAGCCCGTGCCCGTCTCGAAGGCGTGGTTCATTCTGATGACTGCCTCCCTTATGGTCTCAACGTCCTCACCGCTGGCCCTTATCTTGAGCTCATCGGCTGGGGAGATCTTTATCTCGTACCCTTCCTCCAGCGCAACACCTATAGCCCCAAAGCGCCTTCCCAGTTCCCCGGATGGGTCTATGAGTCCCAGGTGAAGCCTCTTCGGTGTCCGGATTATCACAGCGCTCACCCCCTGTAGGTGGGCATCTCCCTTTTTAACGGTTGGCGGTGTACCCTTCACCGCAGGGAGGTGGAAGAATGAAGTTCGCCGGAGTTGACTTAAACGAGCCAAGGATAATGGGCGTCATCAACGTCTCTCCAGAGAGCTTCTACAAGGGGAGCGTCAGGAACGACGAGGAGAGGCTCGTTGAGACGGCCGTTAAGATGGTGGAGGAAGGTGCCTCCTTCATCGACATCGGCGCCAAATCAACGGCCCCTTACCTCGAGACCCAGATCCCGGTCGAGGAGGAGGTTAGGAGGGCGGTCTGGGCGGTAAGGGCGATACGGGAACAGGTTGACGTTCCCATAAGCATCGACACCACTAGCGCAAAAGTTGCGGAGGAGGCTCTGAAAGCCGGAGCCGACATCATAAACGACGTCACCGGCCTCAAGGGAGACGTGGACATGGCAAAGGTGGCTTCAGAGTACGGTGCCCCCGTCGTCGTCTGCGCCCACGGCGAAGTGGGGGACTTCAGCGACCCGGTTCACACCGTCATCGACCTCCTCCAGGAGAGCCTCGTCATCGCCGGGGAGCACGGTATCGAAGAGCTCGCCGTTGACCCTGCCATCGGCTTCCTCCGGCCGGAGTGGCCGCCTTGGTACGAGTGGGACTCCAAGATCTTAGCGAACCTCAACGTCCTCAAGATCCTCGGGAGGCCGATCCTAGTAGGCGTCTCGCGGAAGTCCTTCATCGGCGCGATAACCGGGAGAAAGGATCCCGCTGAAAGACTGCCAGGGAGTCTCTCGGCTACAGCAATAGCGGTCTTCAACGGCGCTCACATCATCAGAACCCACGACGTTAGGGAGACCCTCGACGCCGTGAAGATGGCATCTTTCATCAGGCGTTTTCGGCCTTAGTCTTTTCTATCGCGTTCTTCCACTCCTCGATTACCGTAGCCAGGAGGCCAAGCGAGACGGGCCCCACTATTATGCCGACGAGGCCGAAGGCCCACAGTCCTCCAAAAATCCCGAGGAGCGATATAAGCGCGTTCAGCCCCCTCCTCCGCAGGGTCATCCTCGGGGCGAGGAAGAAGTCGGGGAGGGGCGAGATGAAGGTCACCGAGTAGATCGCGAAGAAAAGGGCCATCCCCCAGTGTGACGTGTGAACCAGGTACACGACCCCTGGGACCCACACCATCCAGCCTCCGAGAAACGGGAGGAGTTCCACGAACACTGTGAGGATTCCAAGGGCTATTGCCCCGCTCGGCTGGGCGATCCCGAAGGCCCAGAACCCGAGGGCGGTGAAGGTTCCCTTCATGACGCTGAGGGTGAGCCAGCTCTTCAGGAGGGTGTCGAGCGTGTACTTAGCGGCCTCTATGAGCCTCAGCCCGAACTCCCTCCTCTGGGGTGGCAGGAGGGAGTAAACTTCCCGTTTTATCTCCTCCGCGTTGACGAGGGTGCCGTAGTAGACGAAGAGCATGACGAAGATCTCGAGGGTGAGCTTTGGTATGGAGTACGTGTAGCTGGTCACGTAGGCTTCGATCCTCGAACTCACTCCTTCTGTTATCGCCGTCAGGACCTCGTTTATGCTCGCTGAGGACAGGGTAACCGACTGCAGCCACTTGAAGAACATCTCGAGGTACATGACGATCTGGTACTTGACGTCGTTTATCCATAGGACGAAGCCCAGGAGGAAGAGGAAGGAAAGAACCGCCATCAGGGAGGTGAGGGCGAAGGCTGACTCCCTCTTTCCTATCCTCCCCGAGAGGCGTTCGTGGAAGGGGTATGTTACGTAGGCCACGGTAAGGGCGAGCAGTATGGGCGACAGCACTGGCCTGATCACCAGCCAGACTAGGTAAATAACTACCGCCGAAACTACCGCCCAGGCTACAGTCTCACTCCTCATCCAGCATCCCCAGGTACTTTAACAGGATCTCCCTTGCGCTCGGCTTGTTGAAGACGAAGAGCACTTTCCTTCCCTCGTCCAGGATGAAGTCCCTTCCAAGCGCAAGGTAGCCCGTCTTTAGCTTGTGGACTTCGGCCCTCTCAATGTCGGGACTGACCGGTGCTTCAATCTCCCTGAGGGCCTTTTCGAGTCTGCTCCTGATGCTCTGGTTCATGAACTTTACCGGGCTCGGCCTGAACTCGTCCTCTTTTATCTCCTCCGCTTCGAGGCTTATCCCCCAGAACTCCTTGGCGCACTCGAAGGGGTAGACGTAAGTTTCTCCGTAGTCCGGCAGGTAGAGCTCCCTGATCACCGCGAGGAGAACCCTTCTGGCGTCCCTCCCGTAGAACTCCACGCGCAGGTTGAACCTGTCGTCCTGGAAGCCGTTCTCAAACACCTCCAGCTTCTCCTCGCAGAGCATGCCCTCACCCCCTCAGAGTGAGGTACCTCGGGTCGAGGTAGAGCGCCTCGTCCCCGAGAACCCCGAGGGAGTAGCTCTGGGTTGGCGACTCGTACATTTTCACCTCTGCGCTCTCGACACCCATAAGCTTTTCGAGCTCTTGAACCGCAGTCTGGAGGTTGCCGGTCCCATCGATGAGCGTGCCGTTGACCTCGGTGGCCAGCCACGTCTCGCCGGTGGCGTATCCCTTGGTTTCGTTCACCGTCATGTTCCTGCCCATGCTGACGGCGTCCAGGAAGCTCTGGAAGTAGACGTTTATCATCTTCCGGATCTTTTCCTTCTCGTAGTCCGTCAGGGCCCTCCACTCGGCGCCCATATCCTTGTGGGGCCCGGTCTTGAATACATCGACGTCTATACCGTTCATCCGGTAGTTCTTCTCCATGTTGTAGTGGACGTAGATTACTCCGATGCTCCCTATCTCAGCCAGGGGGTCTGCTATTATCCTGTCGGAGGCGACCGCTATGTAGTAGCCCCCGGAAGCGGCTATCTCGCCGGTGTAAGCCACAACCGGCTTCTTGGCCCTCACCGTCAAAACCTCGTGGTATATCGCCCTCACTGCTCCAGCATCGCCCCCCGGGCTCTCTATCCACAGCAGGACGCCGCCGATCGAGTCGTCGCGGGAGATCCTCTCGAGGGTCGAAATCGTTTCGAGCGCCGTGTTCTCGTCTATGAGCCCGAAGATCGGGACCACCGCCACCGTGACGTTGGTGGCGTTTGAGGATTTCCTCCCGGCCATCATCGCCCTTATCTGTGCCTCGAGCTCGGAGACCCTAGCTTGTAACGCCGTCTCAAGGATCTCGTTCCCAGCGGTTGCGTTGGCCCTGCAAGTTGCGTTGGTCGGGGCGTATTTCGTGATGCTCTGGTTCTGGAGGTAGAGGAGCGTGGTCGACATCACGAAGACGCCCAGAACGAGGACGAGGATGAAAGTGAGGTACTTCCAGACTTCGTTTCGCATCCCCAAGCCCACCCGAGTTAGTATGGCCAGCGTTCTTTTAAACCTGCCGACCGGGAGTTTTAAAACCCCTTCCGCGTAGGGTTAAAGGGGAAGGATCATGCAGGTGTGGTACCGGTCGCGGGCTCTTTACGATACCGTCATGAGGCTCCTTAACTCGGGCCGCTACGAGGAGGCCATCGAGATGGCCGACGGCATACCCGACGACAAGGTCAAGGCCAAGGCCCTCTCAAAGATAGCCGTCCAGCTGGCCAAGGATGGCAGGGACTACTCCGGGGCGGTTGAGAGGGTCGTTAACGTTACCTCCGACCTCCCCTCTGCGGACGCTACAAAAACCCTTATGGCCCTCGCCTTCGACTTCCTCTCGCTCGGCCTCCACGACGAGGCCCTCAGGATAGCCGAGTTCATCCACGACCTCCCCAACCGCTCGAAGATACAGGCCGAGGTGGCCCTGGATCTGGCCAGGAGAGGAAAGGTTTCAGAGGCGATGAGGATCATCAACGACATAATGGACGAGGACGTGAAGACGTGGGCGATGTCCAGGATGGCCACGACCGTTTGAGCAACTTCCACTCAAAAAGCCCCATTTTTAACGCCTCCATTGCCTAGGACGAGTTCAAAAACATTTTTCTAGCTTCTGATGGCCCCGTTAGGGGGTGAGAAGATGGGGCCGATAGAGATCGTTGGACTCCTTGGAATGCTGCTCCTCGTTGCTTCATGGGTTCCTCAGACTGTAGAGACGATAAAGAAAAGGCACTGTCCCCTCAACCTGGAGTTCATACTGGTCTACGTTGTTGCCTCGACGCTGCTGACGATATACGCCTACGCCCAGCGCGACTGGATATTCACGGCACTGAACAGCCTCGCGGCGTTCCAGAGCGGGGTAAACCTCTACGTGAAGCTCAGCCACGGCTGATTTCATTTTTATCGGAAAACTTAAATAGGGTTGCCTCCCCGGTTTCTTAAGGGAAATCCGATGAAGAAGTTTCCGGCTTACCTAGCTTCTTGGGACGAGATAGAGAAGTGGGCGAAGGAAGGTGCCTGGAAGGTTCTGGAAAGCGAATGGAGGCCCGATGTCGTTGTTGGGCTCGCAAGGGGAGGCTGGGTCGCCGCGCGCTTGTACTGCGACTACCTCGGTGTCAAAGACCTCGTCAGCCTCAAGGTCGAGCACTGGGGCGTTACAGCTACTCCCGACGGGAAGGCGAGGCTCAAGTACGGCAGCAACTACAGCCTCGAGGGCAAGAGGGTTCTCATAGTCGACGACATCAGCGACACCGGTGAGAGCCTCACCCTAGCGAAGAACTACGTTGAAAGCCAGAACCCGGCGGAGGTCAAGGCCGCAACGCTTCTCACCATCAAGGGCTCGCGCTTCAAGCCCGACTACTACGGCGAAGAAATAGACTGGGCATGGATAGTCTTCCCCTGGAACTTCGTCGAGGACATGATAAACCTCGTCAACAACCTCTTCGAGGAGAAGGACGCTCTAACCACCGATGAAATCGTCGGCCTGTTCAAGGAGCTCCACAACCTCGAGGTCCCGAAGGAGAAGCTCGAAGAGGCCCTCAGGATGGCCGAGAGGAGGAAGATTTTTAAGCTCTCCGACGGGAAGTGGCGCAAAGCCTGAGGGAGTGGTAGCTTGGACAGGGAGAAGAAGGTCGAGGAGATAAGGAACCACAGCGTCTACGCCAACGAGATATACGAGATGCACAGCGAGAGCATCAATGAAGTCATAGACAACTACGAGGATCTTAAAGAGGACTACCTCAACGACCACTCCCGCGCGAGGATCGTCAGGATCGTCTTCAACGAGGACAACGGTCTCCCACTGGCCATAGAGTTCAACAGGAAGGACGACAGCTTCAAGGGCTTTACCATAGCCATCGGCAAGCCCCACATAAAGAGCAACGGGAACGGGGGAAAGCAGGGGAAGACCTCCGATTGAATACCCCTGTTCTTGTCTTTTCTCCCATGAATATCCTTAAAAGCAGTCCCCCGTAGATTTTTAGGGTGACCGAAATGAAGGTGAGGACGTTACTGCTGATACTCCTGCTCACAGGGATGGTCGTGCCCTTTTCGGGGGCCTCGGAGGAGAAACCCCTCGTGGTGGCGAGCATAGGGCCTATAGCGTCGATAGTAAGCGAGGCCTTCGGGAGCTCGGTAGAGGTCGTCACGTTGATCCCGCTTGGGGCTGATCCCCACGAGTACCAGCTGACGGCGGAGCAGGTCTCCCTCCTCCAGAGGGCGAGCGTCATAGTGACAACCGGCGGCCACCTCCCGGTGGAGGGCAAAATAGCGGAGCTGAAGAAGGAGGGTATAATCACCGGCGAACTCCTCCTCATAGACGACTACAAGCGGGAGGGCTTCCACTACCTGCCCGAGAGGTGGTACAACGACAAGGACAACCCCCACGGCACCTGGCTCGATCCGGACAACGCCATGGCAATAGCCACGGCGACTGAAAGGGCTCTGGAGAAGGTCGATCCTGCCAACGCCCCTGCGTACAGAGCCGAGCTTAACAAATTCGAGGCCAGGATCGAGGCGATAAAATACGCCTACTCCGGTTTCTTCGATGGAAACAGGAGCGCTGTAATAAACATGCCCCCCGTTCAGTACGCCATAGAGTGGCTCGGCATAAGGGCTGTTGCCTCAATAAAGCCCGAGGAGGAGGTTCCTGCCCTGGGCATCGATGACGTCCTGCCAGAGGCAGAGGACTCAGATGTAATAGTTTACTCCCTCCAGAGCCCGGAGCAGCTGAAGAAAGCAACACTTGAGCTCTCAGAGAAGAGCGGAAAGCCCGTTGCAGGGGTAACGGTTTTCTGGGAGGGGAAGCCCTACACCGAGGTTCTGAAGGAGAACACGGTTAGCGTGTTAAAGGCCGCGGGGAAGGAAGTCGTTTACGCCAACAAGGGCTCGGGGGGCTTTGACCTGGCGTACTTGGTCTCGGCCCTGTTGGCGGGACTCTCCCTGGGAACGGCGTTGGGCTACATATTAAAAAGCTGAAAAAAGAGGGGATCACTCCCTCTTGTACGGTTTTCCGTCCCACTTCGGCGGCTTTGCCTTTCCTATTATCCCTGCCACGATTACGAGGGTCATGATGTACGGCAGCATGTATATGAACTGCTCCGGCACTAGGTGCTTTGGGGCCAGCCAAGTTGCCAAGGCGTCGAAGAAGCCGAAGAGCCAGCCACCGATGAGAGATACCAGCGGGTTCCAGTTGCTGAACACCATGTTCGCTAGGGCTATGAAGCCCCTTCCCCCAGACATCGTCTTGTGGACGAGGCCAAGCCAGTCGACGCTCATGTATGCCCCAGCAAGGCCCGCCAACGCGTGGCCGTAAACCGTTGACCAGAAGCGGTACTTCTCGACGTTTATTCCCAGAGCATCGGCTGCCTCGGGGTTCTCACCACAGGCCCTGACGCGAAGTCCGAGCGGGGTCTTGAAGAGGACCCACCAGGTGGCAATGGCTATGGCTATGGTCACAAGGATCATCGGGCTGAACTCGCCGTACTTGGTCTGCCAGTGCCAGAGGGTGAAGGGGAGCTGGTGCTGGCCGGCGGTTCCCCAGTAGGCTATGATGCCGAAGGGCACTAGCCCAGCGGCCAGGAGGTTTATGCCTATGCCCGGTATGACGTGGTCTCCCTTGAGGTAGACCGTCAGGAAACCGTGGAGCATTCCGAAGAGGGCCCCGACGAAAAGTCCTCCAAGAAGGCCTACGCTGGCGTGCCCACTGATCTCGGCGAATATTGCCCCGAAGAAAGCGCTCGCCAGGATAACCCCCTCGTAGCCTATGCTCACCACTCCGGCCCTCTCGCTCCAAGCGGCACCTACGCTCGTGAGCACTATCGGCACCATGGCCATGAGGGAAGTCTTCAGGAGGAAAATAATCGCCCCTACGTCCATCAGGCAGCCCTCCTAACGCTCTTCTTTATGAGGTCGTAAAGGCCCGGAACGGCGACGGTTATGATTATGATGCCCTGTATGACCTTGACGATCTCCAGCGGGACGCCTACCTGCTGCATTGATGAAGTCCCTGCCTTCAGCATTCCGAAGAATATCGCCGAGAGGATTATCCCGAGCGGGTGGTTTCTGCCGACCAAGGAAACGCCTATTCCGTCGAAACCGAAGCCGTATATGTTGGCCCCTCCCTGGCTTATCGCGTATCCCGGGAACTCGCTCATTATCTTCATGGCCCCTCCAAGGCCGCTGGCCATTCCGCCGATTACAAACGACCACACTATTGCCGCCTTCGGACTTATTCCCCCGTACCTGGCGGCTCTCTGGTTGTAGCCGCTGGCCCTCATCCCAAAGCCCAGCGTCGTGTGCCAGAGGATGAAGTAGACGAGAACTGCCGCCAAGACCGCGATAATGAAGCCCCACGAGAGGACCGTCTCCCCGATGGTCGGGAGCCTCGCCCCTTCCGGAACCTTGATGGTCTTTATGGGGTTCCTAGGATTGGCGTAGGGCCCTACTATGAGCCAGATGACCAGGTACCAGCCTATCCAGTTGAGCATTATCGTCGAGATGACCTCGTGGACGCCCCGGTAGACCTTGAGGAGTGCCGCTGGAAGGGCCCAGAGTGCCCCGAGGACCATGCCCATTAGGAGGCCGAACCAGAGGTTGCCCCAGATGTTCGTGAAGGCTATTGCCGCTATCGCCCCAAAGTAGAACGAGCTCTCGGCACCGATGTTGAAGATTCCAGTCCTGGCTCCAACGGCAAAGGTAAGCGCTGTGAGGAGTATAGGCGTCGAGTAGTGGAGCGTCGCCGCTATGTTGTCTGTTGACGCGAGTCCACCCTCAAAGAGGGCGATGTACGCTTTAACCGGATCGTAGCCAAAGGCCAGTAGAATCACGGCCCCTATGAGGAAGCCTATTGTTACGGCTATGATGCTCTCCACGAAGGCCTTGAAGTTTATCTTCTCGAGGATCTCACTTACCCCTGGCTTTTCCGAGCTCCTCATAGCGTATACCTCCCATCATCATGCCTATCTCTTCGATCGTGACCTCTTCGGGCTTTACAACGCCCATGAACTCCCCCTCGTACATTATCCCCATTCTGTCGCTGAGCTGGAGAACCTCGTCTAGATCAGCTGAAACCAATAGAACCGCCTTGCCCTCGTTTCTGAGCTTGACTAGGTAGTTCCTTATGTACTCGGTCGAGGCAACGTCGACACCCCTCGTGGGCTGGGAAGCGACTATTAGAACCGGCTCCTTGCTGACTTCTCTAGCAACGATGAGCTTCTGCTGGTTGCCGCCGCTCAGGCTCTTAACCGGTGCCTCCGTTCCGGGGGCGGAGATGTCAAACTTCTCTATGAGCTCCTTCGCGTGCCTTCTGGCCTTGCCCCAGTGGATAACCCCCTTGAAGCGCTGGAACTTTTCCCTCCACTGGAGGCCGAGGATGGAGTTCTCCGTGACCGTCATGTCCAGGATAAGCCCCATGTTCGTCCTGTCCTCCGGAATGTGGGCCATCCCCAGATCGTAGAGCTCCTTCGGGGACCTCCCAGTTATGTCGCGGCCGTTGAGCTTTACCTCGCCCTTCTCGGGCTTTCTCAACCCGGTTATGGCCTCTATAAGCTCGGTCTGTCCGTTTCCTTCAACCCCGGCTATGCCGAATATCTCGCCTTCCCTCACCTCGAAGGACAGTCCCTTAACGGACTCCTCCCCCCTGTCACCCTTGACCCAGAGGTTCTTGACCTGGAGGATCGGCTTTCCGGGCTCCTTCGGGGGCTTCTCTATCCTCAGGACGACGTCCCTCCCCACCATCATCTTGGCCAAAAGCTGCGGCGTCGCGTCCTTAGTCTCTACCGTTCCGATGACCTCGCCCTTCCTTATGACGGTGACCCTGTCGGTGATCTCCATAACCTCGTTGAGCTTGTGGCTGATGAATATTATCGTCTTGCCCTCTCTCTTGAGCTTCCTTAAGACTTGAAAGAGCTCCTCGACCTCTATTGGCGTTAGAACCGCGGTGGGCTCGTCGAGAATCAGGACGTCGACCTTGCGGTATAGCATCTTGAGGATCTCCACCCTCTGCTGCACTCCAACGGGGAGGTTCTCGACGGGAACATCTAGGGGGACCTGGAAGTTCAGGTCGTCCATCAGCTTTTGCAGCCTCTTCCTTGCCTCTTCAACGTCTATCTTCGAGAAGAGGCCGTGGCCCTCCATGCCGAGGATTATATTGTGGAGGGCGTCAAAAACCTCAACGAGGGTGAAATGCTGGTGAACCATTCCGATACCCATAGAAATCGCATCCGAGGGGCTCTTGAAGTGAACCTCCTGCCCCTTGACGAAGATTTTACCAGAAGTGGGTTTCAGCATGCCGAAGAGGATCTTCATGAGGGTCGTTTTTCCCGCGCCGTTCTCGCCGAGCAGTCCGAGGATCTCCCCGGGGTAAACCGTTAGATCAACACCGCGGAGGGCCTTTGTACCGTCCGGGTAGACCTTGACTATCCCCTTCATCTCGATGATCGGCTGCCTCTCGCTCACAGAAACACCCCCTTTCAAAACGAAGAGGAATAAAAGAAAGGTCAGCTGGCCAGCTGCTCCATCTCCTGCCAGGTCTGGGCCTGCCTTATCTTCTCTATGCCCGACTTGTCCATCGGGGCTGGGACCTTTATCTCACCGCTGATTATCTTCTGCTTGAGCTCGTCAACGGCCTGCCATATCCAGTCCGGAACCTGGGCCCTTACCTGCTCGAGGTACTGCTTGAGCTCGTCCTTGCTGTTGAAGCCGAGCTCCTGAAGCTTCTTCTTCTGGGTGTCCTCGGGTAGGGAGTCGAACATGGCCATGACGTCGTCGACGGTGCTCAGACCGACACCGTTCTCCTTGAGGCCGAGCTCAACGACTCCTCCCTTGAAGGTTCCGTCCATGACAGACTTGACGGCGTTGTAAACGCCGACGTCAACGCGCTTCATCATGCTCGCGATGATGACACCGGGTTTGATCCAGTCCTGGGCCGAGTCAACACCGATTGCAAACGGCGGGCCCATCTCCTTCTTCTGGGCGTCGAGGTACTCCTTGACCGCGTCGAAGACACCGAGACCGGTTCCACCGGCGACCTGGTAGATCACCCACGCCCCGTCCTGGAGCTGGGTCTCTGCGGCGGCCTTACCCTTCGCAGCTTCGTTGAAGGAGCCGGTGTACTGGTAGATGACGTCTATCTTTGCATCCTTCCCGGTCTTCTGCTTGTAGTAGTCCTCGGCCCACTTCACACCGAAGCGGTAGCCGGCCTCAAACTTGTAGAGAACCGGGATCTCCATACCGAGGACGATGCCGACCTTGTTCTTGCCGTCGTTGGCCGCTATGAGGCCTGCCAGGGCACCGGCCAAAGCGGAACCCTCGTTCTCCTTGAAGAGGATCATCATGACGTTGTCGGGCATGTCCGGGTCAAAACCGTCCACTATGGCGAACTTCTGGTCGGGGTACTTCTGGGCGACGGCCTTGGTGGCGTCGGTCATCATGAAGCCCACGGCGATGATGAGCTTGTACTTCTTCGACTTGGCGAGGGTCTCGAGGTTCTTGTAGTAGTCGTCCTCGCTGTTGCTCTGGAGCTCGACGAGCTTGAGGTTGAAGTCCTTGGCGGCCTTGCTGGCTCCAAGGTAGGCCATATCGTTGAAGCTCAGGTCACCCCTACCACCGACGTCGTAGACGATGGCTATCGCACCCTGGGTCTGGGGCTGGGAAGTGGTCGTGGTCGAAGAAGCCGATGGGCTAGAACCCACGCTGGAACTCGGCTGGGAGCTGCTGGTCGTGGTGTTTCCACCACCGCCACCGATACAGCCGCTGGCCACAACGCTAAAGGCAACGAGGCCAACGACCAAAAGGGCAAACAGGTTCTTCCATTTCATGCGCTAACACCTCAAAGTTGGTTGTCGGTGATGGTGATATTGCCCAGGATATATAGTTTGCGGTTTGCTAAGCCGTAAAAGAAACCCTATCGGTTGGATTCGAGCTTCGGCCGAAAAACTTTTGAATGATCTGAGTTAACGATTTTAAACTGTGGTTGTGAAGGGGGCTCTCAGGATGCCGTTGAAATTGACCGACCTCGTCTACCTCAAATCCGGCAGGATAATGATGACGGGAAACCCCAAGAGGCTCGCGAGGATATTCCTGGACGAATGGGTTAGAGAGGGGTGGAGGATCCTCACGGAGAGTTTGCCTTTTCAGGTCAACGGGGAGGTCTTCATCGGCGACCCCCTAAAGAACCCGGGCTTTGACGTTTACCTTATCGTGAACCCGCTTTCAAGGCCCAAGGAATCGCGGGAAAAGCTCTACGGCTGGCTTGAGTCCAGCAGGGACAAGCTCGTCCTGCTGTACGAGGGGAAGTACGTGGGGGACTCCATAGGCAGGTACAGGATAAGGTTCTTCATAGACTATCTCGTCGCCTACAGGAGGGAGACCGTCGATACGGAGGTCGTGAACCTCTATCAACTTAGGGACGGCGAGATCGTTGAATCCGTGAAGTTGATTAGGAGAGGCCGATGATGTGTGGCTTCGGGGCTGATTCGTGATGACACCAGCTATCGCTGAGGCCGATACCCATATATAGGAATAAGCCTCCCCGGTCACGGTGGTGAGGGCATGTTTGGAAAGCTCAGGGACAAGCTCAAGGGCTTCGTGAAAAGGGTCGAGGAGAACGTGGAGAAGGAGGAGAAAAAGGTATCAGAGAAGGCTCCGGAGGCTGAAGTAAAGCCGCAGGTCATTGAGAAGGAGAAGCCGGGCCTCCTCGGCAGGCTGATGCAGGTGGAGATAAAGGAGAAGGACGTTGAGAGGGCCCTTGAGGATCTTGAGATAGACCTACTCGAGGCTGACGTTGCCCTTGAGGTGGTCGACGAGCTGAGGGAGAGCATAAAGAGGAAGCTGGTAGGCAGGAAGGTCAGGATAGGGACGGACAAGGGGAAGATCATCGAGGAGGCCGTCAAGGAGGCCGTCCTTGAGGTCCTCACGCCCCCGAGGAAGATCGATCTCCTTGAGATGATAAGGTCGAAAAAGGAGAAGCCATTCGTTATAGCCTTCGTGGGCTTCAACGGCTCGGGCAAGACAACCACCATAGCGAAGCTTGCTCACTGGCTCAAGAAGAACGGCCTGAGTGCAGTCATAGCGGCCAGCGACACCTTCAGGGCCGGGGCGATAGAGCAGGTCGAGGAGCACGCCAAACGGGTTGGTGTGAGGGTGATAAAGCACTCCTACGGTGCGGATCCGGCCGCGGTGGCCTACGACGCCATCCAGCACGCAAAGGCCAGGGGGATCGATGTGGTTCTCATCGACACTGCCGGAAGGAACGAGCTCAACAGGAACCTCATGGACGAGATGAAGAAGATAGTCCGCGTCACGAAGCCCGACCTGGTCGTCTTCGTTGGCGATTCTCTGGCTGGGAACTCGATCATAGAGCAGGCGAGGCAGTTCAACGAGGCCGTCAGGATAGACGGGGTAATCCTGACGAAGCTCGACGCCGACTCTAGGGGCGGCGCTGCCTTGAGCATAAGCCACGCTATTGGAGCTCCTATACTCTTCGTCGGCGTCGGTCAGGGCTACGACGACCTGAAGCCCTTCGACGAGAAGTGGTTCGTTGACCTGATCTTTGGGGAGGCTTAATCCCCTTTCCTTTTCATAAAAATAGAAGTGAACTCAGAGGCTCGTGAGGAGCTCTATCAGACCCTTCTTCGTAGGTATCTTTGAGAACTTGTCCGGATCCTTGACCTTCAGGAGTATGGGCACGTCGCCGAAGAGCTTGAGGATCTTCCCGAAGGGTATCTTGCCCTCCCCAGGCAGGAGGTGCAGATCACCGACGCCGTAGGCTAGAGCGTCCTCGGGTTCGACCTGCGGGAAGAGCTTCCCGAAGTTGTCGTGGATCATCAGGATGATCGTCTTGTCGGTTCCGAGCTTCACGTCCTCCAGCAGTTTGTTGTCGTCTCCTTGGGCGCTCAGGAAGGCGTGGGCCACGTCGAGGGCGAAGCCTACGTTGTCCCTGCCAACGTTGTCGACGACGTAGAGGGTGTCCTTGACGCTGTAGGTGTTCTCCAGGGCTATCTTTATGCCGAAGGGCCTCACCATATCGGCGAGCTGCTGGAGTGCCTCTATCTCAAGGTCGAGCCTCCCCGTCTTGCCACTCTGCATGACTATTACCTTCGCCCCGAGCTTTATTGCCACATCCGCTATGGCCCTTGCGACGCGGAAGTGCCTGGTGTGGTAGATGTGATCCCTGAGGTTCATTGAGGTGGGCATCCTGATTATGTAGTCTATGCCGACCCCCCTGAGGGTGTTCTCGACGTTGCGGAGCTTCTTCTCAACGACCTGGCCGTTGACGATGAGGCCCAGCGTGTGCGGGAACACCGAGACGAAGTCGTAGTCCTTTATCTTGACGTCCGCCAGTATCGAGGCGAGGGTCTTGTCCTTGGTTATGAACTGAGGGTACACCGTGACCCCTATCTCCATTGACTTCACCTTGATTAATGCACGCCCGCTGAGTATAAAAATCTGGTGGAGGAAACGTTATAACCTCCCGGGGCTACCTGTAGTGGTGATAGAATGAAAGATTGGAAAGTCCTGCTGGCTTTGTTCGTTGCCCTCTCCTTCCTTCTCCTTCCCGCTGTGTCCGCCTTGAACTGGAAGTTCGACGAGTCAAAGGTTCACTTCTACATGTACGGCATGTCCACGTGCCCGCACTGCAGGCGTATGAAGCAGTTGATCCCCGAGGCCTACGGGATGGACAGGTTCACCTACTACGAGCTCAACGGTAACCAGCACAACGGTAGGGTTTTCGGCAACATCTCCCGCCTGACCGGCATAACCGGCGTTCCTGCTATAGGCATAGTCTACGATGGCCAGCTGGTGGCCGTTATAGAGGGCGAGTACAACGTCTCGGCTACGCCGGAGATAGTGAGGGCGGCCGTTGAGAACAACGGGACACTCCTGTTCGTCGGCGGAAGGACCTACCTCCTGCCCCACAACAGCACCGAGAGCTTGAACGTGGTCAAAAAACTGTACTACCTCTTCGTTGAGGCTGGAGAGCCAGCACAGCTTACAACGTCTTCCTCAAGCGAAAGTACATCGTCGACCAAGGGCAAGAGCGGTATCTGTGGCCCGGCGGCAATAGTTGGGCTGGCGGTGATTCCGCTCCTCCTACGGAGGAGAAGGTGAAACCTATCGTCCTTTCCCTTCTTCCCCAGCAAACTTTATTTGCCGAACCTCCCATTTTTTCCGGGTGAAAATCATGGGACTGCTCGAGGATAAGGCTCTGGTTGAGGCGGCCCTCTTCGTTTCTGGCAGGCCCCTGAGTTTAAAGGAGCTCTCAAGGGCCCTGGGGATAAAATCCCTCGATTACCTTGAAAAGCTCATAGAGCTCATAGCGGCTGAATATGCGGAGAGGAAGAGCGCCATCGAAATAGTCCGCGTTCTTGGGGACAAGTTCGTCATGCAGGTGAAGCAGGAGTACAGCCAGAGGGTTATCCACTTAATGCCAAGGCCCGACCTCAGGACGGGCGAGCTGAAGACCCTGGCCCTTATTGCCTACCTCCAGCCCATAGAGCAGAGCAAGATCATAAAGCTCCGCGGGAGTCAGGCGTACGAGCACATCAAGAAGCTCGTCGAGATGGGGCTTATCTACGCTGAACCCTACGAGAGGACCAAACTCCTCGGCACGACCCAGAAGTTCGCCGAGCTGTACGGCTTCCCCGAGAACGACCCCAACGTCATAAAGGAGGCCTTCAGGAAGGTGGTTCACGCCGAGTACACGGACATCATAGCGAAGCTCGAGGGGAAGGGAGGGGGCGAGGAGACTGGAGAAGAAAACGTGGGGGAGGAAGCTTAGCCTTTCCCGACTTTCTAGTTATCCCCTTCTTTTGAAGACGAGGATTTCCGCTCTTCTCTGCCGATTGTGGCCCTTCAGAGAAAAGTTTAAATAGTGGGCCATCGATTACCATTTAGGTGAGTTCTATGGCAGTGCTTACAAAGGAGGCCATCCTTGAGCTCATCCGGTCAAAGACCGGGATGGGTGAAGGGGAGATAGAGGAAAAGATCAGGGAGATCATGAGGCGCGAGGGCATAGGGGAGCACGCGGCCGCTCTTCTCCTCGCTGAGGAACTTGGAATCAGCCTGGAAGAGGAGGAAGAGGCCCTCAAGATAGCCGACCTCGTGCCGGGGATGACCGGGGTCAACATCGTGGGCAGGGTTCTGAGGAAGTATCCGCCCAGGGAGTACACGAGGAGGGACGGTGGAAAGGGCACCGTTGCGAACCTGATCATCTACGACGCCACCGGAAAGGCTAGGCTCGTCCTCTGGGACTCCCAGGTCGGCAAGTACTACAACGAGATAAACCCCGGCGACGTCGTCAAGGTCATAAACCCGAGCGTCCGCGAGGGCAGGAACGGCGTTGAAGTGCACGTCAACTTCAGGAGCAGGCTGATAGTGAACCCGACCGACGACCCGCGCGTCGAGGAGATCCCGCCCCTGGAGGAGGTCAGGAGCTACAACTACAAGCGCGTCAGAATAGCAGATCTCGTTGGTGGCGAGAGGTTCGTTGAGCTGAGGGGAACCGTTGCCAGGCTCTACCGCGTCACGGTTTATGACGCCTGCCCCCAGTGCAGGAGGAAGGTCGACTACGACCCCTCCACCGAGACCTGGATCTGCCCGGAGCACGGCGAGGTTGAACCCGTTAAGATGACCGTGATCGACTTCGGCCTCGACGACGGCAGTGGCTACATCAGGGTTACCCTCTTTGGAGACGAGGCGGCTGATCTTCTCGGCGTTGACCCCGAGGAGATATACGAGAGGCAGAGGGAGCTGGTTGAGGCTGGCCACACCCCCAAGGAGGCGTCGAGAAAGCTAGCGGAGGAGGATTTCTACACGGTTCTCGGGAAGGAGGTCATCGTTAGGGGCAACGTCATAGACGACAAGTTCTTCGGCCTCATGCTGAAGGCCTTCGGTTGGGACGAGATAGACTTCAGGCGGGAGATATCGATGGAGAGGGCCCAGCTGAAGGAGGCTCTCAAGCAACTCGAAGGGGTTGAGGGGTGATCTAAATGGAGGAGCAAGGGCCCCGGTTCAGGCGGAGGAAACCCGCCGTCGAGAGGAAGATAGCCGAGATAAGGGAGGACGATACGAGGGTCGCGCTCATAGGCAAGGCCTTCAAGGTGGACAAAATGGACTACACCTTCTGGCTGGACGATGGGACGGGTGTTATCCTTATAGAGAGCGAGGAGAACGTTCTTCCCGAGCCGGGCCAGCTCGTCCGCGTCATCGGCCGCGTGATCGGCGACGAGGAGGGAATCCACATCTACGGCGAGGTCGTGCAGGACTTCAGCGGCGTTGACCTGGATGCTCTGGAGGAGATCCAGGGGCTGGAGAGGAAGTACCTGCCGAAAATAGAGGCGATGGTGGCCTTCTGGGAAGGGGGTGAGGAGGAATGAAGAAGCGCCTACCGGCGAGCAGGGTCTACCTCAGGGACGTCGTGGAGGGCTACTACATCAAGAGCGACGGCGACCTCGAGCCGAACTACATCATAACGAAGGACGCCAGGAAAGTCTACCGCGTTAAAGTCGTGGCCACAGTTGTCAGGGATCCTTTCCTTAGCGACGACGAGACCTACGGCAGGTTCCAGATCGATGACGGCACCGCTACCATCTGGGTTCTGGCTTTCAGGGACAACACCCGCTTCGTCAAGCTCGTCAAGAAGGGTGATCTGGTTCAGGTGATAGGGAAGGTCGCCGAGTGGCGCGACGACAAGCAAATACTTGTGGAGGGCGTCTCCAAGGTGCACCCCAACATGATGATCCTCCACAGGTTCGAGACCCTGAGGGAGAAGGCCGAGCACGCAAGGAAAGCCAGGCTGGCCTTTGAGATCTACGACCGCTACGGCATAACGGCGAAGGCTAAAGTTATAGCCAAGAACAAGGGCGTCGATGAGGACCTCCTCATGACCATAGACGAGCTCTACACCCTGATGCTGGAGCAGAGGAGCGCCGAGCTAGAGGAAGAGCTCTTTGAGGAGGAGTTCGAGGAGGAGAAGCCCGAGGAGAACCCGGAGCTTGAGAGGGCTAAGAAAGCCGTCATGGATCTCCTGAGGGAGAAGGGCAAACCCCTTTCCCACAGGTTCATCGTCAAGAAGCTCTCCAAGGAGTACGACGAGGAGGTAATAGAGGAGGCCATAACGCGTCTCCTGGCTGACGGGGAGATCTACGAGCCGGAGACGGGCTACTACGAGCCCCTCTGAGCTCTTCTCCTTTTGCCGTTTCTCAGTACTGCTCCCTCATCGTCCTTATCACCGGGTCGTGGATGAGGGTAGAGGTTATGCTGTCCACCATGCGGAAGAACTCCTCCTTTCCCTTCTCCAGATCCATGTTCTCGATCTTGATCAGGGCCATCTCCCTTCCGAGCACCCATTTTCCTAGGACTATCTTCTCCCTCCCGTCCTTGACGGCGTCTATTCTTATGAGGCCGTAGGGTATGTCTGCAGTCCACCAGTTGGCCTTGAAGGTTATCCTCCAGCCCGCCTCCTCTATGGCCCTCGAGAGCTCTTTCATCGTCTCTCCAGGCCCGTGGGGGGTCTTGAAGGTAATGACAGTCCAGAGGCCCTCTTTTTCAAGGTTCTTAGCTATCTCATCCTTGAACTCCATAACCACCACCTCACAGGAGCACGGCTATCAGGAAGGCCATAACGGCCAGGAATATGCTGATTTTTAGCAGGATCTGGGATCTATGGGCGGTCTCCCTGTCCTGACTCCTCAGGATGAGGTAAACCGCGTAGAGTATCATCAAGTCAACGGGAACCATCGCGTAGTAGCCCACTCCCACCCCGGCCTTCACTGGCAGGAAGGAGGCGATGACTGTGGCAATACCGAAGGTAGCTCCCACGTAAGCGGCTTTTTTTGGTCCGATTACTATGGGCAGCGTCTTGGCACCCTTCTGGAGGTCGCCCTCCACGTCCTCGATATCCTTCACGATCTCTCTCGCGACGTTGACGAGGAAGGCACAGGTTGCTAGGGTTCCGGCCAGGCCTATTTTGCCGACGGCCACGGCCCCGTACAGGGGCGTGGCCCCTGTTAGAGAGGCCACGGCGACGTTCCCTATGAAAGGCATGGGCTTGAGCTTCCATGCGTAGAGGAACATTGTAACGTACGCCAGGAGGGCGAGCAGGAAGGCGTAGAGGTTTATCAAGGCCGCCAGCACAAGCCCCGTGCCGAACAGGGCCATTGCGTACCAGAACGCGGTTTTCCTGCCCATAGCACCCCTTGGAAGGGGCCTGTCCGGCCGGTTTATCTTGTCTATCTCGTAGTCGAAGTAGTCGTTTATGGTGTTCCCGCCGGAACAGCCAAGGGTCACCACGAGAAAGACCAGGACCGTCTTCACGGGGTCAGGGAGGTGGCCCGCCGCCACTATCGACCCGAGCACACCCACTATACCCGCCAGAACGCAGTTGTGGGGCCGGGTTATCTCCACGAACGCCTTCAGTTTCATTAGGGCCACCTAATTCAATTTGGTTTGGGCTTTAAAAATCTTTGCTAGAGCTCCTCCCGTCTCAGCAACCCGAGCTCTTCACCCTCTTCGGTCACCCTTATCCTCCCGAACCTGATTTCCGTCGTCTTGGAGACGTCTTCCTCGTCCAGCGGAGTCAGGATCTCCAGCCTCCCCCCTCCGAGGTTGGGCCACTTCAGGATCCCCAGCCCGAGGCAGAGGCCGTCCTCTCCGAGGAACCCCACCAGGAGGTTGCTCAGGGTCTCGAAGTCGATGGCCTTTAAGGCCGCCCTGTTGTAGGGCCTTCCCCTGCCCTGGTCGGCCTTGACAACGGTGTAGAGCTCCCCCTCCTTCCAGCCGGCGAGGACGATCCACTCGTGGAGTTGCCCGATGAGCTCCCTCTCCTCCCGCGTGAGTGGCCTTCCTGAGAACATGGACGTCCCCGAAACCATCACCTCGTTCAGATCCAGAACAACCGTCCTCGAGTCCCTGAAGTACGAGGCCCACTTGGCCTTCCTTATCATCCTCCTCTCCTCTGGATCGTGGCGTCTGACCGAGGGGCTTCTCTCCAAGGAGACCACCGTGGTCAGGCTTGAAACGCCCTCCACGAGCCTCTCCATGCCGGCCTTCCTCTCGGGGGATGGGTCGATGAAGACGGTTAAGTCCGGTCTAACTGCCTCTACCTTCAGCCTCTTGAGCTCGAAGCCGGGCCCGGTCACGAAACCGGTCGTGTCTATGAGAACCACGTCCGCCAGGGACCTTCCCAACTCAACGAGGCGCTTCACCCCGACGACCATCTCCGCAATGTGCTGGGACGGTGTCGTGGTTCCTATGAAGTAGTGAGCCACCCCCTCTACCTCGTTCAGGTTGGAGAACCTCTCCTCCGCGATCCCGAGGCTGATCGTTGCCGGCGGGAGGATGCCCTTCTGTCCGACGTCGCTGTCCACCACCGCCACCCTGTAGCCCAGCCCTATCAGCTCGTTTGCAACGAACGTTAAGGCCGTCGTCTTCCCGCTGTCTACGTCGCCGATGAACATGACCGTCTTTGCCCCTTCCCCCAGTATCCTTTCAACGAGCTGGATCCTGTCCTCGGGCACGTCCGGGGTATAGAAGGCCTTGTTTGCGGTTGTTCCCTCCCCCATGCTCTCCCCCGCCTAAGCTAATGGGAAAGGCTTATAAAATTCTCTTCCATCCAATTAGTGTTGCTTGACTTGACAAATTAAAATCAGAAACGCTAATTGAGTAAAGCTGATTCCGCGGAGGTGGAACAGGTGGAAAGGGAATCCCTCACCCCAAGACAGCTCAAACTTCTGAAGAAGCTCTACGAGGAAGGGAGGCCGATTGAGGTTTACACCGTTGAAAAGACCCAGGATGAGCTCGCCAACGAGCTCGGAATAACCAGGCAGGCTCTCAGCAACCACCTTAAGGTCCTCAAGGAGCTCAACTACATAAGGACCGGGCGGGGCTTTATAGACCTGACCGACAAGGCCCTCGAGCTCCTCGGTGAGAAGAAGGGCGACGTCTTCGTCTTCGTCCGCATAGAACCGACCAAGAGGAAGCACGTCTACGAGGCCCTCCAGAGGATGAAGATAAAGAGGATATACCGCGTAACCGGCGACATAGACCTTATAATCGAGGCCGACAAGAGCAAGCTCGACGAAATACTGGAGGAGATAGCCTCACTCGAGGGGGTTAGGGAAACCATCACCCACGTCGTCCTCGAGGTTCTCTAAGCTTTTCCTCCCCTTTTCTAGGGTCTCGTTTATGGCTTTTCTCAGCCTCTCCAAGTTCGTCCCGAACTTCGCCGAGACGGGGATTATTATTTCCCTCGCCTCGGTGTGGTCTATCCCAAACTTCTCAGCTAGGAAATTCACAGTTCTCTCGACGTTCCTGACGCGGTCGACCTTGTTGAGCGCTACCAGGGTCGGTATCTTCAGCTCGCGGAGGAACTGGAAGAACTCGACGTCGATCGGTATCTCTCCCCTTCTCTCCCACCTCTCTATTATCTCCGGGGCGGCCTTTCCGTCTATCACGAGGACGGCCAGCTCTATCTCCTCCGCGTGATCCTCTATGAAGTGCACTATCTCGTCCTTGATGCGCTCTTGGACGTGCTTCGGAAGGCCGCTCATGAACCCGAACCCGGGCATGTCCACTACCCTCTTGCCCCTCCAGTTCACCTCGACGGGCCTTCGCGTTACCCCGGGCCTCTTTCCCCTTCTCACTTCCTTTCCGGTGAGCCTGTGGATGAGCGTGCTCTTCCCGACGTTTGATCTCCCGACGAATATTATCACTCTCCCACCTCCCTTAGAGTGAGGGGTGGAGGGTTAATAAACTCTTGCGGAAAAGTTAAGTATTTGAAAAGACCACTTTAAGCGGTGGTGTGCATGGTAACTGGGAACGATCGCGCTAATCAGCTGATAAACAAGTTCGTTATCTCGCTGACGACCGGCAGGATACTGGGCTACGTCACCGATATCAACGTTGAGGTCGAGGGAACTAAGTTCTACTTCATCCTGAAGATGAAGATCGTTGAGAACCTCGGGAAGGGGCAGAGCGTTTTTACAAGCGAGACCAAAGTCAGGATCGAGCCCGGGGACATAGTCAACGTCGGCCCCGACGTCATAATCATCGGGGACGGAAAGGTGCCGCCCATCCGGGAGATTGAAAGGCTGTCCCAGCTTCAGAGTGAGTACGAGGAACTCGTGAGCCAGCTGAGGGAAAAAGAGGCCCTGTTGAAGAGCCTCAAGGACGAGAACACCCACCTGAGGCGCCAGCTCGACGACCTCCAGAGGGAGCTCAGGAGGTACGAGGTCATGAAGGAGGACTTCGAGCACCTCAAGGAGCAACTGATCCGGCAGGAGGGGCAGCTCGAGATGGCCAGGGAGTACATAAAGCTCCTCGAGGGCATAAGGCACGACATCGACCAGATGAAGGAGCTCCTTGAGAGGCTGGTCTCTGAGGGCCTTGAGAGTACGGTGAGGGGTGTTATAGACGAGGAGCTCAACGCGAGGGGCCTGAAGAAGACGGGGTTTATCTGACCCCTTCAGGCCTTTACAGCTTTTGGGTCCCTTCACCCTGTGCTGTACAGTTTTGAATGGGATGATGTCGTGATTCTCACTGGGAAGAACGAGGCTTGGACTTAAGCCTTTTATACCCTCGGGGCCTATTGAGGAAAGATGAACCGGAAGCTTGAGGATATTGAGGCAATCCTCCGAAAGCACAAGGAGGAGCTTAGGGAGCGCTTTGGGGTTAGGTCAATAGCCATATTCGGCTCATACGCAAGGGGTGAGGAGACCGAGCTGAGCGATGTTGATATTCTGGTTGAGTTCGAAAGGCCCGTTGGGTGGGAGATAGTTGACCTCAGGGACTACCTGGAAGAACTCCTCGGCCTGCCTGTAGATTTAATTACAAAAAACGCCGCCATGAGCAGAAAAGGGCTGTGGGAGCACATTAGGGAGGATTTGGTTTATGTCTAAACGGGATCCCTGCCTTTTCATGAATGATATCTTAGAGGCCATAAGTCGGATAGAAGAGTACACCAGTGGCTACACCTTTGAAACCTTCATTAACGACAAGAAAACGGTTGATGCGGTACTGAGGAACCTTGAGATTATTGGAGAAGCGGCCAGAAACGTTCCCGAAGACATCAGAAGAAAATACTCCGCCGTGCCTTGGAGACGGATTGTAGGTCTTAGAAACGTTGTCATTCATCATTACTTCGGTGTTGACCTTTCGGTGGTCTGGGTCATCGTGAGTTCCCAGCTTGAAGAATTGAAGGAGGAAATTGAGAAAATCATCGAGAGGGAGTGTTAGCTCCCGAAGATCAGCTCCCTCAGCTTTTCTGGCAACTCCTCGATCTTCACCCTCACCTGCTCCCTCGTGTCGCGGTCGCGGATCGTCACCGTGTTGTCCTCCGGCGTCTGGTTGTCTATTGTCACGCAGTAGGGCGTTCCGATCTCGTCGTACCTCAGATAGCGCCTCCCTATCGTGTCCTTTTCGTCGTAGACCGCTATGAAGCCCGCCTTCTGGAGGGTTCTGAAGACCTCGTAGGCTATGCTCTTAAGGGGTTCCTTGGCGACGAGCGGGAGCACCGCGACCTCAATCGGCGCCATGTCCTTCTTGAGCTTGAGGTAGGTTCGGTCTTCTTCGATAACGAGGCTGTTCTCAAGGAGCAGGTAGAAGGGCCTGTCGATACCGAAACTCGGCTCCAAAACGTGGGGCACTATCTTTTCGCCGGTGACCTTTTCCTCGACCTCCTTGATTATGAAGTCGTCCCTCTCGAGCTCATAGCCCTCGATCGTAACCTTGCCCTCCTTCTCGAGAAGCTCTACCAGCTCGCGCTTCTTCTCCTCGTCCCAGCCCTGAATGAGGTCGTTTATCCTCTTGGCGTCTTTCCTGAGCTTGGGTCCGACGCGCTTCATGTTGAGGGCCACTTCAAGCCTCTTCACGATTTTTGGCTCGTCGTAGTGGATGAGGACGGTTAAATCGGCCCCGCTCATCTTCATGTGCTTGCTGAGGTCGTAGTCGCCGCGGTTGGCTATTCCAACGCACTCCACCCAGCCGAAGCGCTCGCTGTGGATTTCGGCGTCCCAGGTGTCGCGTGAGTAGTGCGCCCTCTCCTCCGGCAGCTGCTGGCGGAAGCGTATCTTGTCCTCCGGGATGCCGATGTCAAGGAGAACCCTCTTCACCATCACCATGTAGTAGGCGAAGAAGGTGTTCATTACGTAGCCCTTCTTCACGGCCTCCTCCGCTGTTACCTCAATCTCGCCGAGGTTCTTGAGCTGGTGCTCAATCGGATAGAGCCTGAGAACCTCGTCCTTGACCTCGTCGAAGTGTGGGTGCTCGGTTTCCTTCGGGTTGAAGAATATCTCCGCTTCCGCCTGCGTGAACTCCCTGAGCCTCAACATCCCCTGCCTCGGCGAAATCTCGTTGCGGTAGGCCTTTCCGATCTGGAAGACGCCGAAGGGAAGCTTGTTCCTCGCGAAGGCGTTGAGGCGCCTGAAGTTGACGAATATTCCCTGGGCAGTCTCCGGCCTGAGGTAGCCCTTCTGGTCGCCGTAGGGGCCTATCCTCGTCTCGAACATGAGGTTGAAGTACCAGACCTCGCCGAGCTCGCCGCCGCACTCGGGGCACTTTATGCCGTGCTCCCTGATGAGCTCCGTGAGGTGCTCAGCGCTCATGCCCTCGGTGTCTATGCCCAAAGCCTCTTCAACGAGGTGGTCCGCCCTGAACCTTGCCCCGCACTTCCGGCACTCCACCAGCGGGTCGACGAACTTCTCGACGTGGCCGCTGGCTATGAAGACCTTCTCCGGCGTTATGTCCGGCGTCTCAAGCTCGAAGAAGCCCTCCCTCTGGAAGGCCTCCCTTATCTTCCGCTCGATTTTACGCTTTATCGCAGCCCCGAGCGGGCCGTAGTCATAGAATCCGCGTGAACCGCCGTATATCTCAAAGCTCCCCCAGGCGAAGCCTCTCCTCCTCATCAAATCCTGCAGAATCTCGTACTTATCCGGTTCCCCCATCGCTCACCACCTGAAACTGGAGTAAGACGGGTTCATAAAAAGCTTTTGGGGTTATCTTTGTATGATCGTCAGCCCTCCCGCCGCCGGAACGGAAAGAGTTATAAACCGTTTCCCTCGTTAAGGCTATGAGCTTTGATTATTTGGAGGTGCGTGAAAATGGCGGAAAGACCACTCGACGTTATCCACAGGTCCCTTGAGAAGGACGTGCTCGTGCTCCTCAAGAGGGGTGGGGAGATAAGGGGCAAGCTCATCGGTTACGACATCCACCTGAACGTTGTCCTCGCCGAGGCCGACTTCATTCAGGACGGCGAGGTCGTGAAGAGCTACGGTAAAATTGTCGTTAGGGGAGACAACGTCCTCGCGATTTCCCCGGTCGAGATTGAGTGAACACCTTAGCGGGGTGATACCATGGGAGCGGGAACAGAGCCAAAGGGCAGGAGGAACCGTACTCCAACTCACATCAGGTGCAGGCGCTGTGGTAGGAGGGCCTTCAACGTCAAGAAGGGCTACTGTGCCGCCTGCGGCTTCGGCAGGAGCAGGCGCATGAGGAAGTACAGCTGGTCCCACAAGTGGAGGAAGAAGAGGAACCTCGCCTACTGAACCCTTTTCTTTTCCCTCTGCCGATGAAGAAACGTCAGCACGCTGACCCGTGATGAGAAGGGACTTCACCGAGGCGTTACAGCTGTTTTAGAGCCCTTTTGAACATCTTTGCATCTGCGCACATGTTCGAGTTGTTGAAGAAGACGAAGCTCTCCGAGCGGTTCCAGCCGAGAACCCTCTCCTTTACGTTCTCCAGCTCCTCCTCGCTGTAGGAGTGCCTGTAGATTATCCTCCCGTTTTCGTAGCGCCCGTGAAGGCGGTAGTAGTTTACATCTCCGTTGTGGAGTGGAAGTCTAACGAGCGGGTCGGTGACGTCTATCACGTCGAACTCCCTCACGAAGCGCTTGATCCCTTCCTCGCTCCAGCCCCTCAGTTCGACCGCTATCTCGAAGTCCTTCTTCTCGGCCGTCTCAAAAAAGCGCTCCGCGTTGGCAAAGCTTTCCTCGCTCTCCTTAAAGCTCCTCGGCAGCTGGATGAGTATGAACCTCGCTCCTAATATTTCGGCCTCCCTCAGCGTTAAACGCCAGAAGTGGAGCACCTCACTGTTCGGCCTGAGCAGGCCGGCTTCTCTGCCCGGTTTTACGTTGCTCCTCCGCCAGGTGGGGCTGTTCGGGGGATGCGTTACCCCTTGGAAGGCCTTGATGGAAAAGGTGAACCCCTCAGGAGCCCCCCTCTTCCATCTCTCGAGGGTCTTCTCCTGGAGCACCCTGTAGAAGGTCTGCTGTATCTCAATCGCGTCGAAGTCGCGGTAGTACTTCGCGTGCCCCTCGCAGAAGTCGCACGTCCCGACCCTTATCATAGCCGTCACTCCAGCGGCTCCCTCCCGTAGCGCAGGAAGCTGAGGAAGCGCTCGTCCTCCCCAACGAGAGCACTCAGCACCGCGTTGACGTAGGCGTCGAACTCCTTCTTCTTTATGACGACGGAGTGGTGGGCGTACTCGAGGGGTATAACGTACTCGTCCTCGGCAACGGAGAGTATCTCTCCCAGCGTCCTCTCAAAGTCCTGCTTCTCCGGAACCTCGAGGAGGTATATCAGCCCGCCGTCGGCGAAGCGGACGTAGGCCGGCCTTATCCTCGCCCCGATGATCTTGCCGCCCTCCATGATGAGGGTCTCCCTGAGATTCTGGAGCCTGCCGTGCGCCATTATCCCAGCGACCAGCTTTGGGAAGCCGCCCTTCGGCTCCTTCAGGTAGCTGAACTCCAGGTAGCCCCTCTCGTCTGAGAGCGATGCAACAACCGGAGTATCGACTATCATTGGTGTGCCCTTGAGCCTGTCCCCCTCGCGCATCTTCACGGCCTTCACAACGTCGGCCTTGTAGAAGGTCTTCGCGATGGCCGCTATCCTTCCCCCGAGGAGCCTGTCGAGGGCGTGAAGGTACTCGAGGTACTCGAAGAGGACGATGAGGTCCTCCCTGTCGTTGACCCACCAGAAGCTCCCCCTTATGCTCCGCGCCCCGCGCTTCATAAGGATCGAGAATATCTCCTCGCCGTCCCATCCCCTTGATGGAAGGGAGAACCCGTTTAAAACGCCGCCCTCCTCCAGCTTCTCCCTCCACTCAACCCACTGCCCGTCGAGGAAGTCGAGGAACTCCAGAGCCGCGCTGAGGAGCTGCTCCCCGTGCTTTCCGTAGAGTTCCCTCGTCGTCGACGTCACGTAAGTCGGCGGCGTGATTATGGCGCTGCTTATCGTCCCGTCCATCAGTACAAGATCGGCGCCGAGTTCGAGCATCATCGCGCCCATCCTCTTCTCGAGGATGTCCATGTGGATTCTAACCCTCTCGTCAACGCTCTTGTAGGGGAAGACCATGCCGATGTCGTTCCAGTAGTAGAGCTTCTCCCCGATGGCCGAGGCAGAGACGGCGTAGATTATCGCCCCGCTGAGGCGCTTCATCATCCTGCTGCCGTCTATGGCGTAGACTCTCGCCTCCCTTGGCTCGGGGAGGGGCCTCCACTCGAAGTGTTTCCCAACCGCCTCTCTGAGTCTCTCGACGTCCCGCAGGCTCCTCAGGAGAAACTCCCTTATCTCGTTGATGTGGACGTCGCTAATACGCTCCAAGGCTCTCGACCTCCACCCTGCTCTTTCCTCCGACGTTCTCCACGCGGATAACGTAATCGGCGGCGTCCTTGAGTTCTTCGTCGTGCGAGACTATGATAACCTGCGGTATCTTCCTGAGCTGGCTCGATATTATCTCAACGAGCTTCTTCCTCCTTTCCTCGTCGAGGAAGGGCGTCGGCTCGTCCAAAATGAGAAGCTCAAGGTTCCCCACCTTGTAGAGCGATAACGCCAGGCGGAACGCCAGTCCGAGCGCTATCCTCTCGCCGCCGCTCAGGAACTCCAGGCCGACCTCGTTGCCCGCGTAGAGCACCTTCAGCTCTATCTTTTCTTTACCGTACTTCTTCACGCGCTTGAGCTTTATCCCCTGGTACTTGCCCTCGGTCATCTCGGAGAAAGTCTCACCCGCTAGTTTTTGAACCTCCTCCAGCCCGCGGAGTTCTTCCTCGGCCTTGAGCCTCGCGACCTTCTCCCTGAATGCAACCATGTCAGCGATGACCCTCTCGACGGTCTCAAGCTCCTTTTCCGCTTCTTCAATCTCCTTCCTTTTGGCCTTCAGCTCGTCGAGGAGCTTCATGACCTCGTCCCTCAGCTCTTCGGCACCCTTAAGCTCTGCCTTTGCCTTCTCAAGCCCCTTCGCGCTCTCCATGTACATCTTCTCGGCTTCCCTGTAAGCCTCCTCCGAGAACTCCTTTGAGAGCTTCTCTATTTCCGCCGTCAGCTCTTTGGACTCTTTCTCCAGCTCTTCAAGCGATTTAACGCTCTCTTCACGTTTCCTCATGAGCACGTCGAGCTTCTTCCTGGCCCTCTCAAGTTGCGCCGGAACGCCCTTCAGGGAAAGGTACTCGCGGTAGGCCGGCTCGAGTTCTCTAAGCCTCTTCTCAACCCCGTCGAAGGAGTCGAAGCCCTCACCCTTCAGCTTCTTTGCTATCTCTCCCTTCTTTACCCCTATCTCGGCGAGCCGCTTTTCTATCCGCTCGAACTCTTTCCTGGCGTTCTCAAGCTCCTCAAGCTCCTTCCGGAGGTGCCTCAGCTCCTTCTTTATCTCGATGAGTCTCGCCTTGGCCTCCTCAAACTCCTCAGCGGCCTTCTCAAGCTCCTCTAAATCGTACCTGGAAAGCTTTTCCTCGACCTCTCTAAGAAGGTCAGCGATCTTCTTCAGCCTTATGAGCTTTGGCTCTCTCCGGATGGTCTCTTTGAGTTCCGGTTCTCTCTCCCTGAGCTTCTCCAGCTTCTTCTCCAGCCCATTCAGCTTCTTCTCGATGGAAGTTATTTCAGCGTCGTACTCCGCCCTTATCTCCTCCTCGTCGTGCTCCTCAATGGGCCTCTTGCACAGCGGGCAGACCTTCGCCCCTTCGAGCTTCGAGAGGTTCTCGATGAGGTTATCCTTTTGCCCTTTGAGGGCCGCCATCTGCTCCCTTATCCTAGCCATCTCCTCGCGGAGTTTCTCCAGCTCTTCCTTCGCCCTCTCGACGGACTTCAGCTCCTTCTCAAGCTTCTCCGGCGCGGTTCCGGCCTTCTCAAGCTCCTTCCTATACCTCTCCGCCTCTGCCTTTAACTGAAGGGCGCGCTGATAGAGGGAGTTCTTGCGCTTCAGCTCCTCGTAGGTTTCCCTGAGGGCCTTCTCCTCCTTCTCCAGCCCGGCTATCTCTGAAGAGACCCCATCGATTTTAGCGGCCCTTTCCTCCAGCGCCTTTTTCTTTTCCCTCAGCCTGGCTTCCGAGACTTCAAGCTTTGCAAGCTCGTCCTTGAGCGAGAGGAGGGACTTGAGCTTCAGGTACTGCTCCGCGAGCGGTTCAAGCTCCCCCAGGCGGGAGAGTTTCTCTTCAAGCTCCGCTATCTCCTTCTCCACCTCGGAGATTTGCCCCTCGTAGTCCGCTATCCTTTCCCTCTCGGCCTTTATTCTCTGCTCCAGGACGGCCTTCCTCTTCTCCAGTCCATCAAGTTCTTCCTTCAGGGCCTTGAGCCGGCCGTATTCTTTCTCCGTCTCCTCAAATTCCTTCTCGAGCTTTCTTACCCTTTCCCTCAGCTCGCTTATCCTCCTCAGCGTCTCGGAGAAGCGCTTCTCCGCCTCGCGGAGGCTCTCCTCAACCTCGGCCTTTCTCTCGATGAGCTTCCTGAGGTAGTCCCTCTTCCTCCTCAGCTCCCTTATCAGCTCCGCCGCGTTCCTCTCGGCGTTCTCGTAGTCCTCTATGCCCAAAACCTTCCGCAGGACCTTCTCCATTACCTCGCGGTTCGTGATTATGCCCTCTATCTCGCCCTGCCTTATGTAGAGGGCGTTGGTGAAGACCTGTATCGGGTAGACGTTCCGCTCCACCCAGCGGGCTATGTCAGAGCTTTTCTCCGCTATCAGCGAGCCATCCTCCAGAAGCTCGCTCTTCTTGGTGTCCCTCACGATTTTATAGGCCCTCCCACCGTGCTCGAACTCCAGAGCAAGCGCTATGCCGCCCTTCGCGTTGACCCGCGTGTTGGCCTGGAGGTAGCCCTTGGGAAAGCTCGGGTGCCCCATGTAGAGGGCCGCGAAGATCGCTTCGAGGATTGAACTCTTCCCCGCGCCGTTCTGGCCTATCAACAGGTTTATGCCGTCGCTGAACTCGACCTCGCTCTTCTCGTGCGCCCTGAAGTTCTTGATTTTAATCCGCCTTATTCTCACGGTTTACCCCTCCTGAGCCAGGCGTCTAGGCTCGACGGGTTCTTGGGTTTGGGAACGGGTTTCTTTTCGGGTTTTTTCTCTTCTTTTTCAGGTTTCTTCTCCTTCGGCAGTTTTTCGGGGGCTTTGGTCTTTTTAGGCGTCTTTTCCTCGGGTTCCACTTTCTTCTCCGGGGCCTTCTTCGGGACAATATCCTTCGCAGGTATCCCTTTCTTGTACCTCTCCATCAGCCAGGAAACGAATTCCGGAAGCCCCTCCGAGAACTCCTTCGGTTCAACGCGGAGGTGCATCAGTAGTTCCCTCTCCCACTCCGTGAACAGCTCCTCCTCACTCAGCCTCTCCTTCGAGAGGACGGCCTCCCCGACGACCCTGCTCCTGAAGGTGTAGTACCTGATTCCGGAGTCCCTGAGCAGGTCGTTGAACTCCGCCAGGGCAATTCCTCCCTTAACCGTCCCCTCGAGCGTTATCACGGCAATAGCGTCCTTCGGGATGAGCGATGAAACTTCTTCGACTTTCCTCCTCAGCTCGGCCTTGCTGTTTCCTTCGACCCGCACTGAGTAGAAGGGCCTCGTCTCGACCTCCACGAACTCTGGAACAAAGTTCTCGACGATGTAGAACCCCTTCGGCCCCTCGCGGTTCTCCAGCACCTTCGGTTTTCTGTCCCTCGCAGAGTAGCGGATTATGTGGCTCGCCTCCCTGACCTCGGTTCTCTCCAGGGAGCCGGGGTAAGCCAGTGGACCTTTTAAACCCGTCTGCGAAGGCTCTGCTATCCTCCTGACGTGGATGTGTCCGAGGGCGTAGTAGGAGAAGCCGTCTGGAAGCTCGCTCAGTCTCAGGTCGAAGGCGTCCTGGTAGGGCGTGTCCTTGGCCAGGTAGTCAATTGCCTGGTGAAGCATAAGGATTCCCTTTTTCCCTTTAAAGAGTGTCCTGAGGACGTTGATCGCCCCGTCGTTCCTTATGAGCTGCCAGCGCGTGTGGTGCCTCAGCCCGTGGATTTCAAGGTCTCCAACCTTCCCCCACACCAGATAGCGGTTCTCTGAGAGCCTCTTGCTCTCCTGGAACTCGCCCTTCCTCGGCTCCCTCTTGAGGCCGACGGTGTAGATAAGTCCGAGGTGCTCTAGGAGGTCGAAGACAGAAGTTTCCCTTATGGTCTTGTCGTGGTTGCCCTCTATCGCGAAAACCGGAATTCCTTTCCTCCTCGGCAGCTCGAGGACCTCAACCGCATCGCGTATCGTCCTCGGCGACGGCCTGCTCACGTGGAAGAGGTCTCCGGCGATGAGTATGAAGTCAACGTTGGCCTTCACCGACTTCTCGATGGCCTCGCGGAAGGCCCTTAGGTAATCCTCGTAGCGGAAGGGCTGGTTGAACTGCTCCCTGCCGAGGTGGACGTCGGCTATGTGCGCGAACTTCATAACGACACCTCACAGCGGGAGGGCGTTGATGGCCTCCTCTTCTGTCATCTCCTCGGTCTCCTCCTTCCCTTCGAGCCACTCGGCAACGATGTCTATGTCCCCGCCGCCGTACTGGCCATTAAAGTCCCTTTCAAAGCTGTATATCTTCACCATCGCGGGGATCGTTATCGCGTAGCCGACTATCACCGCCTCACCAACTCCGAGGGAGGCAATGTCTCCGAGCAGGTCCTCGCTTATCTGCTCGCTCGCCTGCTGGACGTAGCGCTGATCGTTCGGCTCGACGAGCTTGAGGATGATCTTCGTGTTCGTCTGGCTCAGTATGTCGTCGTCGAGCTTCTTCGGCCTCTGGGAGACTATGCCGAGGCCGACGCCGAACTTCCTGCCCTCCCTTGCTATCTTTCCAAGCCAGAGGGTTGCGGGGTTCTTCTCGCCCCTCGGGGCGAATATGTGCGCCTCCTCGACGATGACCAGCAGGGGCTTCCTGACCGCCGGGTAGGCGTCAAGTATCTCCCTCGCGGTGGGCCTGTCGTTCGTTCTGAGGGCTTTTATGTACTCGATGCGGTTCTTGAGGATTCCGCGCAGGACGAAGCTTGCCAGCGTAATCATCTGCTCCTCTTCCATACCGCTCAGGTCGATGACGTTCACCATACCCAGCCTTATCTCGCTGAGGACGTTAACCGGGCTTATGAACTCGCCAAAGTTTGCTCTCAGCTCGCTCAGATAGTCCTTCAGCCTTATCAGGGAGTCGAGGTCCTTCGTCTGTATCTTTCTCGGCGTTTCTATGCCCTTCTCGTCGTAGTAGTAGATGACCTTGTCGTCGGTGTTCTCGTATATCCTTATCCACTCCTCTATCTTGTCCTCCATCGCGTGGATGAAGTCCATTCCGCCGACGACGCACCCGTTCCTGCGCATCTCCTCTCTAACCGTCCTGTAGACCAGTCCAAGGAAGCGCCTCTGAAGGCTGGCGTTCTCCGCTATGCCGAGCAGCGTGGCGAACTCGCTGAGCCTTATCCTGCCAGGATCAATCGTGGCCTTTATCGGGTTGACGCGCGCTCCGGGCCAGCTCAGGTGCCTGTACTCGCCGTGCGGGTCGAGGATGACGACGGTGGCGTTGACGTTGCTCACCAGCTCCTTCGTGAGAACCGCTATCGTGTTGGACTTTCCGGCGCCGGTAACTGCCAAAACCGCGAAGTGCCTTGAAACGAGCCTGTTGGCGTCGAGCTTTACCTCGACTTTCTCCCTCGCTATGAGCCTCCCAAGTCTTATGTGGCCCTGAGAGAAAATCCTCTCCAGGTCTTCATCCCTCGCGAGGTAGACCTTCTCACCCGGCTTTATCGGGACGCGGTTGGGAGCTGGCTTCGCCAAGAACTCTCCATCGGCTGTCCTCAGCACGCCCAAAACTTTCGCCGTCGCGAGTATCTCCTCACTCTTGTCCAGGACGCCCTTTGAGAAAACGTTGACCGTCTTCTCCACGTAGTCGTAGCTTCCCCTGCCTGCATCCATGAGCCAGTTGATGTTCCTTATCGACTTCAGAAGTGCTAAAACCTCGTCGCCGTCCCTGTTTCTCGCTATGAGAAACTCCCCGAAGCGCGGAAGCTCGTTCCTCGGGTTTACTATGAACGTGAAATGGTCGGTGGTCGATTCACCGAACACGATTCCAACGGGGTTATCACGCTCCATATTACCACCTTTAGTTGACTTCTCCCGGTGGAACAAAAACCTTTCGCCCGAAACCGCAACCCCTAAAAGCCATCCCGCAGAGGTTCTTCCATGGAGAACGCCGGAAGAATCCTCCTCGTCACCGGCAGGCTCGCCGAGCCGCTCGTCAGGAAGTACGGTAAGGGCTGCGACGTCTTCGTTACCCCCGTTAGCGTCGCGGCCTTCCTCACGCCGGAACTTATCGCCCGCTACCTTAAAAAGGCCGGAATCCGGAGTGAGGACTACGACCTTATTCTAATCCCCGGCCTCGTCCGTGGCTCCGCTCAAATCATAGAGGACGAGCTTGGCATCCCGGCATTCAAGGGACCGAGAAACGCGATGGACATACCGCAGGTTCTCAAGGCATTAAGCGAGGGCTTCAAGCTGAGCAAGGAAATCCCTGCTGACGACCTCTTCTCGGTCGATGCCCTTAAGAGAGTGGAGGACATAAGGAACAGAACGCGGAACAAGCGCTACATTGAGAAAGCCCTCAAAAAACCGTGGAACGTTCTCATCGGGAACCTGCCGGCGGGAAGGGACTTCCCGGCGAGGATTCTAGGTGAGGTCGTCGATGCCCCGAAGCTGGGCGTAGAAAAGACGGTCGAGAAAGCCCTCTACTACCTCCGCGAGGGAGCCGACATAGTGGACATCGGCATGGTTGCTGGGGAGAGGAACCTCGAGTTTATCGAAAAAATCCCCGAGATCCGCGAGATGCTGAAGGAAAACGGCTTCGACGTTCCAATAAGCTTCGACTCGCTCAACACGGCCGAGATCGAGAGGGCTTTAGAACACGCCGACCTTTTCTTGAGCGTCGATGCCGGAAACATTGAGGAACTTGTGACGGAGAAGCCCGTAGTTCTAATCCCGACGAACCAGAAGGAGGGCTTCTTCCCCACGAAGCCGAGCGAGCGCGTCGAGTTCCTTGAGAGACTGAAGGAGAAGGCCTTTGATTTGGGCTACACGATGGTTATCCCTGACCTCATCCTCGAACATGTGCCCCACCTGGCGCGCTCGGTTACGGCCTTCCAACTCTACCGCGAGAGGAATCCCGATGACGTTCTGTTAGCGGGCGTTGGGAACGTGGTTGAGCTCTACGATGCCGATAGCGTCGGCATGAACGCCCTGCTCGCTGGAATCGCTAGGGAACTTTCGATAAACCTGCTCCTTACAACCGAGGTGAGCCCCAAGGCGAGAGGCTCGGTGAGGGAACTGAGGAGAGCCATTGACATGAACCTCTTTGAGATGCCCAAAGACCTCGGCTTCGACCTCCTGATCCTGAAGGAGAAGCGGGCGAGCGAATGGCGGTTCGAGCCCGCCGAAAAGGTCATCGAGGCCGAGGAAAAGCAGGTCGAGCTTGAACCGGTTTACTTTCGGATCTGGGTCGAGAAAGGTAAGATTTGGGTGAATGCCCATCGCGGGACAGAGGCTGTGCTCACGATAACCGGAGAAGATCCAAACGCGATAATCGACACCATCCTGGAGCACTTCGAGATAAGCCCAAGACATGCTTTCTACCTTGGCCGGGAGCTGGAGAGGGCGAAGACGGCATTGACACTGAGGCGGAGCTACGTCCAGGAGGTCGAGCTCTTCGGAGAGTTTTACTTCTCCAAAAGGGGTTGAGGTGTAAAATCCCCTAAGTCCCAGACCAGCCAGCCCCCTTCCCTAAGCTCATCCTTCCCCTCAACCTTCTTTGCCCCAAGTCCGTAGCTCTTCTCCCACCCATCCAATCTCACAAGCTCGCTCTTCCTCTCCAAATCCTTCAGAATCCCCCTTGCCTCCCTCTCACTCAGCTTCTTCCACTTAACTTCAACGAAAAGGGCCTTCTTCTCCCTCTCGTTCAAAGCGAGCAAATCAATCTCCTCGTTCTTGTGCCACCAGCGGCCGAGCTTGGTGAACCTGAAGGGTAGCTTTCCAGCTCTGTTAAGCTCAACCAGAAACTGCTTCGCCACCTCTTCAAAGGCGGAGCCGAGATAGTGGTTGAACCCCCCCTCGAACTCCTCCAGCGCGCCCTCGGGGAAGCCGCTCTCAATCTCCTCGAAGTAAGGTGCAACGAAGCGGAACCAGAAGGCGAAGTACAAATCTCTAAAGCGGTAGATGCCCTTCTTCGCCTTTCTTCCTACTGGAAGCTCCCTCCTCAGTATCCCAAGGTCTTCGAGGATTCTAAGGTACCTCGCAGTGTTCCTTGGCTCAAGGAAGGCGTGCTGGGCTATCTCGTTTACCCTCGTCTTTCCTTTGGCGATAGCCTCAAGGAGCGTGTAGTACGTCTCAGGCTCCCGGAACTCCTCCTCAAGAAGCTCCTTGGCCTCGCGGAAGAGGAAGGCGTTCGGGTCGAAGAAGTTTTCCCTGATTTCATCTTCAACGTTCTTCCCATCGAATAGCTCGAGGTAGCGCGGGACCCCAGAGGTTACGGCGTAGAGCTTTACGGCATCTTCGGGGGAGGTGCCCTCGAACCACTCGAAGAGGTGGTTGAACTTCAGCGGCTGTAGGTTCAGCGTCGCGTCGCTCCTCCCGTAGAGCGGGCTGGAGTAGTCGAAGAAGCTCCTCTTGAGCAGTCCAACGGAGGAGGCGGAGAGGATTAGCATGACGTTGCTCTCCGCGAGTATCTCGTCCACTATGCTCTGGAACTCTGCCTCAACCTCGGAATAGCGGAGCAGGTAGGAGAACTCGTCGAGGAAGATGATGAGCCTTCCCTCCGCTTGAGAGGCAATGAAGCGGAAGGCGTCGCTGAAGGTGGAGAAATTTGGAGTAGGAATCCCGAAGTGCTCGCCAATGGCCCTGTTGAGTTTGTTCAGGTTGTACTCCCAGAGCCTCTTCTCGAACTGGACGCCTATGGCTCTCTTCCCCCTCAGAAACTCACGAACGAGACGGCTCTTCCCGATTCTCCTCCGCCCCGTGACTAGGACGAGGGTAAAACTCTCCCTCCCGTAGAGCCTTTCGAGGGTCTGAAGCTCCTTCCTGCGGTTGACAAATTTTCGAATCCTCATAATATAATCGTGAGTCGAAATTTATAAAAGGGTTTCGCCAGGTGACTGCCTTGACATTCCTTTCCGAGTACCTGATAGGGGCCCGTTCATGTGCCGCGCTTGAAATCCCCCAAGTCCCAGACCAGCCATCCCCCTTCCCTAAGCTTATCCTGCCCCTCAACCTTCTTCGCCACAAGTCCGTATCTTTTCTTCCATCCATCCAACCCTACAAGCTCGCTCTTTCTCTCCAAGTCCCTTAAAATACCCTTTGCTTCCCTCCCGCTTAGCTCTTTCCATTTAACTTCCACAAACAGGGCTTTCTTCTCTCGCTCGTTCAAAGCAACCACATCGATTTCCTCCCCTTTCCTCCACCACCTTCCGATCTTCGTGAAGCGGAACCCAGTTATCTCAAAAAACACCTCGGGCCTTCTCACGAGGTTCTCAAAGACATGCCCCATGTAGGCATTGAAGTCCTCCCGCGAGTGCTCCCAGACCTCCTCTGCGAGGCCGGCCTCAAGGTAGCTCTTGTTCGGGAGGACGTAGCGGAACCAGAATGCGAAGTAGTTGTCGGCTATCGAGTATAGCCCCCTCTTTGTGGCCTCCTTTGAGGTGGCTGTCACCGGGACTTCCCTCTTTACCACCTCGAGCCTCTGGAGGACGGAGAGGTACTTGGAGACTAGGCTCTTGTCAAGACCTGTCGCGTTCACTATCTCCCCGAAGCGGCTCCTCCCACTCGCTATAGCCTCCAGTATGGCGAAGTAGTTGGCTGGCTCCCTCAGCTCCTCTCTGAGCAGTATCTCTGCCTCCTCGTAGAGGAAAGCCCCCTTGGAGAGGACGTTTTCAACCACGTTCTCGTCAAAGGTCTTTTTCGGATCGAATTGGAGCAGGTAAGCGGGAACGCCCCCGAGGACGCCGTAGGCCTTCACAAGCTCCTCCGTCGAATAGTCGGGCAGGAACTCGCCGATATGGAAGAACGGTATCTCAGTCACCCTCCACTGCCCCGTTCTCCTCCCGTAAAGAGGGCTTTTATATGCTAGGACCTCCGTTTCCATGGCCGAGACGCTTGAACCGCAGAGGACGAGCATTATTCCCGTCTCCGAGAGCTTTAAGTCCCACGCCTTCTGGAGGAGGGACAACACAGGCCTGTACCTCTCGATCAGGAGCGGGAATTCGTCTATTATGAGGACCACTCGCTTCTTGCCTATCCTGTCCGCAAAGACGGTTAAAAGTTCGTCGATGTTCTTGAATTGAACCCTCCCAAAGAGCTCGTCGCCGAGGAACTCCGCCAAGAGCCTCTGTAAATCCTTGAGGTTCTCGGCGTAGGGCTTCTCCGTTGCCAGAAAATAGACGTGGGGCTTGTTCCGGGCGAACCTGAGGAGCAGTTCGGTCTTCCCTATCCTCCGTCTCCCGTAGATTACGAGGAGTTCTGCCTTTCCGCTTGAATACCTCCTCTCCAAAAACTCAAGCTCACGCTCCCTATCGACGAACTTTTGTCTACTCATGAGTATTATACTCGCGTTTCAACTATTTAAAAATTTCGGGGGCAAACCTTAACTCCTCTTCTGCCTACTCCCTCCGATGCCTATGTTGGAAGGAGTCTTCGTTCCCTCACGTCACGCCCTTCGATGAGAAGGAGGAGATAGACGAGTCAGCTCTCAGAGAACTCGTGAATCACTTCATCAAGGCTACCCTCACTACCTCCTGACAAGAGGTCCTCAATGATATAGAAAGCGTCTTCCAGAAAGCGGGGGTTCTCTGAGGTTTGCTCAAGAGAAAGGCACAAAAAGAAAAAAGCAGAAATCACCGCCGCCTGTAGAGGTAGGCGACGATGAGAACCAGCAGGGCCCCAATGAGGACGTAGTAGGGCCAGTTTGCCCCTCCCGCGTTTCCCGGGCCTGTTGGGGTTTCGATTGTGCTCGTCTTCTGAGTTTCCGTCGGACTTGAGGTGGTCGTGGTTTCGGTCGTCCCGTTCGTTTCGGGCGGGCGAGTGGAGGTTCTCTTCGCCACCGCGAAGAGGGAAAGCTCCGGAACGCTGGTCTTGTAGTAGACGTACCTCAGGTCTTCACCTTCCACGAGCGGTTTGAACTCCTCCCACTCCTCCGAATAGCTGAGCAGGATGACTTCCTCCGGACTCACGTTGTTCTCCCTGAACCACTCCTTGGGGACGCGGAAGCGCAGAGTTACATTTCTTATCGACCAGTTCTCTGGATGGGTGACGTTGAAGAGGGCGTAGACGAGGTAGTTCTCAACCTTCCCCGGCTTCTCGTAGACGGCTAGCATGCCGTCAACCGGCCCCTCCGGAAGGAAGTAGACGCGGTAGAGGTCGGTATTGGTTATTACCCTCACCCACTCGTTGCCCTCACTGGAGACGATTTCTCCGCTCGCTTTCTTTCTAACAACGGGCCTTGGAAGGAGCCTGACGCTGAAGCTCTTTTCCACGGTGGTGTTCCCGTAGGGGCAGCTTACCGTGAGGGTGTAGTTTCCGGGTTCGAGGCCATACGTTCTAACGATCAGCCCGCTCCCGCTTAGGTTTGCCAGAGACCACTCAACCGGGCAGGGCCTTGAGGTTCTGAGCGAGATGGTACCGCCAGCGTAGAGCGTGGTTGGGTTTATGGTTATCTCCGGTGGCTCAAGCGTCCCGTTTTCAGAGCTTATGACCACGAGGCTCCCGTCCTCCGTATGTCCCGTTAGGGTCTTGACGCTGCCACCCACGGAGGTCTGAACCTTTGACGGATCGATGCCGAAGGCCGGCTTGAGCTCTACCGCGCCCCGGTAGTTGCCCTTCCGGACTATGGTCGCGTTCGTGAGTAACCTTCCGACGCTCATTTTGATCTCTACCCCCCTGTCCTCGGGCAGTGCCGCAAGCTCGCCGGCGGCCGTGATAACTATGGTGCCGTCCTTTACCTCCGAGCTGAAGGAGCCTATTTTTGCCATGTAGGGAGATATGAAGGCCCTTGCGAATCTCTCGTTCCTGAAGAGGGCGAAGACCATCGAGGCGTTCCTCGGATCTGGTTTGATCTCCATCCTCAGGCTTCCGTTGAGGGTCCCGTTTCCGCGGCCGCTTATCTCGATCCTCATACTCTCAAGGGTGCCGTTGAAGAGCGGCCCCACCCGCGTCGCTGGTGTTGGGACTATGTACTTGGCCCTGTAAACGTCCGGTTCCCCGAGGGTCAGGCTCACGTTGCCCCAGCCGTCGAGGCTTCCGCCCTCACCGCCGAGGACTATCGCCGTGTCCATCTTCTTCGCCTCAACGGTGTAGTTGGCGGGTGGATCGAGAACCTGTATGCTCATCGGCAGGGGTTGCGTAAGGACCGCGTAGACGTTGTAGAAGGCCCACTCGCCCATCTTCTCAAAGGTGTCTAGGGCTGCGGCTATGCTCTTTCCGCTCTTCTTCAGGGCCTTTTCCTGCTCCTTGGGATCGAGCTCCTGGAAGGACTTCTGCTTCTTTATCTGCTCCTTGAGGTACTTGACCAGCTGCTTCTTCACCTGCTTCTTGAAGTCGTCGAGGCCGGCGTTGACTTCGTCCTGAACGCTCGGGCCGCCGTTCTGGGCCATCTTCACGGCCTTGTATATATCGTTGGCAACGTCGTTGTCGACCACCTCGAGGACGGTCTCAAGGAGGAGTATCTGCAGGTCCTCGTCGGTGACTATGGCCTTTGCAAGCTTTGTCAGAACTGCGATTTTGGCGTCCATCGGGATGTCCGAGAAGTGCGTGAGGTTGTAGTAGTAGCCCTTCGTCATCCCGTAGTCCTTCTCCCACCTCGCGAAGTCGTCGAGGGTGAGGGGCACTACGGTGGTGTTGTCGTTGATGAGCATTGAGTTGACCTGTGGAGCCGAGCTGCTCTTCGAGTACTCCTCTATCGTCTGGTCGTCAGGGAAGTCGAGGTTCTCGACGATGTTGGTTATCTTGAGGCCCGCCTTCGTGAGGCCCATCACTATCGTCTCCACGGGCACGTCTATATCTAACACCTTGAGCGCTCCCTCGGCCCCTATGGCAACCAGCTGAAGCTCGTTGAAGAGGAGCGAGTACTCGGCGCCAACGGTGACGCGGTAGTGGGGTATAACCGTTCCAGGTTCCCTGCTGTGGTCGGCTATCGCCTTGAACTCGAAGCCAGGGGGAATGACGTGGTACCAGAGGTAGCCTTCGGGATTCATATCGTAGTCACCTTCGGCGTAGTAGCTGTAGTAGATGTTGTCGTTCGTGTTTTTGAGCCTCATGTAGGTCTTGTTCCCGTTTATGCCCACGACATCAACCTGAACGGGGCCGATCATCTCCGTGAAGGGCACGAAGGTCTTGTTGAGCGCCTTAACTGGCGTTTCCTTGTAGTTTATCGGGATCGTGACGTAGTAGCCGCCGTAGGGCTGGCCGTTTTCAACGGGGCGGTATATGATGTTGACCGTGTTCAGGTACGAGCCCGAGAAGTTCACCGGCGGTATGTACTTGGGGGGATGGTCGAACCACCACGGCATCCAGGCCCCGTAGACCCACCTCTTTTCCCCTGGCTTCGTGAGCCTCGTCAGGTTCTTCGACCAGACGTCGGCCATGAAGGTGGTATCGCCTCCCCCGAGGAGGGTCACGGAATTCTGCTTGAGTACCTTGTTCAGGAAGTGCGGGTCTGGCTCGGGGATGCAGTCGCGGACGTTCAGACTCTTTAGATAAGCCGCCTCGCTTCCGATGTTCTCTATCATGAGGTTGAAGTGGTGGCTCTCAGCGGCCTCGAGGTCCCCGTCCCCGTCGCCGTCGTAGGTGTAGCTCTCGGTTCCGTAGTTCTTGACGTGGCATTCGTTTGGGTATGCATGACACCAGTCGCGGGTGTACACCGTTGCCTCGTATTTGTTCAGCTTGAAGATGGGCCCGAGGTCGAAGCTTATCTCCGTCAGCTCCTCGTCCCTGAGAACCCCGTCCATGTCGTAGACCCTTATGTCCATCGGTATCCTGTGGTTGGCCGGCAGTTCATCTGGCATGGGATCCCACTTCAGCTTCAGCGGGTCGTAGACGGTTATCGGGATCAGGGCATGGAATTTTCCGCTCATCCCTGCCGGAACGGCCACAAGTAGGCTGACCCTTCCGGTGTGCCTCTCTATGTAGGCCGGCAGGACGAGCTCTATCTTCACCACGCCCATCAGGTCGCCGGTGTTCCTGAGAGTTACTGTGACGTTGGCGAAGCGCTCGTCGTAGGGCATCGCGGTTCCGTAGTAGTTGGGGTCGCGCCTGTAAACGTAGATCGCCGTCGGGTGGCTCACCGAGAAGTCCTCTATCCTTACCTCCGCGTTCCCGAAGTAGACCCTCTTCACCGCGCTGACCTTCGTTCCCTCCGCGTTCTGGGCGGTAAACCTGAAGAAGCCGACGCCGGTGAGGTTAGCGGCAACCGTGTCGAAGGTTATGAAGTCGCCGTACTCGTAGGCGTCCGGTGAGGCGCTCCCGATGAGCTTCTCCGTGCCGTTGTAGATCAGCGTGTAGTTCACCTTGACTATCTTACTCCGCGACCGGGCGCTCCCGGCGAGCGTTACGACGCCCTTCATGACCCCCTTCTCTGACGGGTAAACCGCCAGGAATGCCCCGAGAAGGCTCGAACCCCAGCCGGGGCCGGTCTCAACTGTGTTTCCGGGGCTTAGGCTTCCAACGTCGCAGAGGATGTCGTAGTTCTCGCTCTCTTCTCCGTTGGCGGTGTACATAACGCCCCTTGGGTAGTTCTCGACCTTCACCGGCACGTGCCCACCCCAGTCGGTGTTCTCCAGGCTCATAGGGCTAGGGTTCCAGATCACGTGGATCCCCTTCGCGTTGATGAGGGAGTTGTTCTCCATCGCCACGGAGGAGCTGCCGTTGAAGAGTATCCCGACCCCGTTGTCCTGTATGAGGTTGTTCGAGAGCATCACGCGCCCCCCGTTGCCGTAGCGGAAGGAAACCCCCGTTCCTCCACCGGTTATCGTGTTGTGGTCTATGTGGAGGATTCCGGGGCTGGAGGCATAGACCTCGATGCCACCGCCGTTGCCCGCGACCAGGTTGTTCCTGACCAGTCCGGCAGTCTTGTCGAGCACCATGCCCCTGCCGTTCCGCATGAGGTAGTTGCCCCTCACATCGAGCGTCGCGTTGTAGACCTGTATTCCAATCCCGTTGTTTTCGAAGGAGCTTGAGTACACGGCAAGGGAGCCGGTTGAACCCATCGGATGGAGGCTCGTTCCTTCCTCAAAGCCCTCCACGGTGCTTTCGTTGATGAGGACGCTGAAGATGCCCTCGGCCCACACTCCCCTGCCCGTCCCATCTCCTATCAGTTTGCTCCGCATGATTTCCAGCCTGCCGCTGGCCTTGACGCTCCCGTGAACCGTCGAGTCGCTTATCCGAACCCTCGAGTACATGCTGAACCTTACGTTCCCGTCTACCCTGTCCCTCGCCATGATGAGCCTCGCGGAGCCCCCGCTGACCTCGCCGTTCACGACGCTGTCCGTTAGACCCGCCATTCCCTCAACTACTACGAGGGTCGCCTTGAACGCCCCGAGGTTGAGGTAAGGGTAGCGGTTCGGGCTCCTCACGTGCACCGCTATGACGTTCTCGCCGGGCCTCAAATAGCCGGCCACATCAACGACCTCCATGAGCGGGTGGGCGGTTATTCCTCCGCCGCCCCAGCCATAGGTAAAGGAGAGCTGGGCCTCGTGGTCGAGCTTGTCGACCACCTTCCTGCCGTTGACATATACCTCAACGCCGCTTATCGCGTAGTAGTTCAGCCACGCCTGCACCGGCAGCTCATCGAGGGTTAAAACCTTCTTGAGGTAGAGGTCTGTGAACTGGCCAACCTCGGTTCCACTGGCAAAGTGGGACTTGGAGGCGTTCGCGTAGAAGGGCTCCGTCCCGGTGCTCATACCTTCCCAGGAGGCCGTGTAAATCCAGTCCGCTGGTGGCCCTTCCGTAGAGTAGAACCACGTTGAGTCGCTGCTTATCAGCTCTTCCAGGCTCTCCGTGTTTCTGTCATCCCACCATAGGCCTGTGTTGAAGGCGAGGCTTCCCCCGTTCACCAGGCAGCCCCTTATGAGGGCATCCGGGGAGATCGTCGCCACGTGGCTGTTTTCGAGCTTTGAGTTCAGGATGATGATGCTGGAGTTTGTCAGGCCCTCCACAGTGACGTTTCTGAGCACGCTCGCGTCCCTGTCGGCAGGGCTCGTTGCAGGAATGCCGTCGGTGTCCTCAACCCGGAGCGTCCCGTTGGGGCGAACCTCTATCTTTCCCTTCTCGATGGTGTAGCCCCTCATGAGCAGTTCGCCGTCAACGTAGGCGTAGAAGTCCCCTGCCTTTCCGTCAGTAACTGTGACCTTTCTTCCATCGCCAACGTGGACGAAGAAGTAGGTCGGGTAGGGCGAAACGCTCCCGCTCACGTTGGTGTTCCAGGCCTCTATCCCGCCGACGTTTCTCGCTATGAAGGCGTACCTGCTGCCGTTGACGACGGAATTACTCAGGAAGAGCCACCCCCAGCTCAGGTCGAGGTCGAAGTTCCTCTCGCCGTTGGAATACACCCTTGAGTTCTCGAACCTCAGCTTGCTGTTCCTCACGCAGACTCCGACCCCATTGTGTCTGACGGTAAGGTTTCTGAGAGTCTTCTGGCTGGAGCTTGAGCCAGTTTCTTCCACGTAGAGGCCGCACTCGCGGTTGTTCTCTATGAGCAGGTTCTCCACCGTCCAGCTCCAGTCCGCAAAGGTGCCGACGAAGCTCAGCCCCCTCTCGTTGTTCCTGAAGGTGCTGTTGGTGACGCTAAGACTTCCGGGCGAGTTCCAGTGGGGCCTGAGGTATTCAAGCCCGCTCCCGCCGTGGAAGACGCTCCCGATCACGCTCAGGCTTCCGCTGGCAGTTACACCCCCTTCAACGTCGCTGTCCGCGATAGAGACCGTGGACGAGAGGAGCCTGAAGTTCCCAAGCAGGTGAGAGCGCGTGAACGAGGCAGTCCCGCTGAAGGTTCCACCGCTGAAGCCCCTAAGCTCCGAGTCCTCCACCTGGAGCGTTCCCCCGCTACCGAGGAGGTCGATGGAGGTTCCCTCTATCCGCGAGCCTTCGAGGATCTCCAGCGTCCCGTTAACCTCGGCTTTCTCTCCTAGGACGTGGATCTTGCAGCCCCTTAACTCCAGGGAACCGCTCCCTGTAACCAGGATGCTCCCGTTTACGGTGTACTCCCTTCCATCACAGGCCTGGGTGCCGTTGACGATCCAGTCCCCGCTGACCGGCGGCCCCTCAACGGCGATCCTGAGGGTTTCCACGGTCGTTGCCCCGCAGCTGTCAACCGCTTTGACCTTCACCAGGTTGGTCGTGTAGGGCGTCAGATTTCCGGAGATGTCCACGCCGCTTTCGTACTCCACGTAGGGGCCGCCGTTGATGGAGATGTAGACGCCTTCGAGGTTGCCGTTGGGATCTTCAACGTTCACAACCGGAACGACGGCCTCACCCGGCCGGACTTCTTCCTTCAGCTCCACCTTGAGCCGGGGCCTCTCGTTCCCTGGGCATACCCTGAAGGCCGTCTCGGCGCTCAGGCTTCTTCCGCAGGGCCCTTTAGCGATCAAAAGGACATCCAGTGGTTCTCCTTTCTCCCCTACCTTCTCTAGCCCTTTAATGAACGGCCTCAGGTCGAGGAGGTAGCTTCCGCTGAGGCTCAGCTTATCGCCGTCCCATGAGTACGTCACGTTTGGGGAGATCCCGGCGTCGTAGCCGATGGCCTCTATTATAAGCTCGTAGTCCACCGGCGGCGCGTTCGTGTTCATCGTGAAGTTTATGGGCACGAGCAGGCTCATGACGTTGCCCTCCGGCTCGGGCGAAGTTATACCGATGGTGCAGCCCTTAAAGCAGGGCCACGCCACGGTTATGCGCCTCTCCTCAAGGCTCCTCCAGTGCCCGTAGCCGTCCGAGACTATAGCGCTGAAGCTGTGGTTCCCGTTTAGATGGCCGGAGAAGGTCTTTTCACACGTGTAGATGAGCTTCGAGTGCTTCTTACCCCTCTCGTCGATGTAAGTCAGCCACTTGGTTTTAACGGGGACCGGGTAGGCCACACCATCCCATATTATCCTGCACGACCCCAGTTTGTCCTCGGATGAGACGCTCACCGTTACGTTTCTCGTGTTCGCGGGGAGTACCGTTCCGTTCTCCGGGGTGGGCCGGGAGTAGTGGGCCGAGCTCAGACTCGGATAGGGTACGCTGACGAGCTTCCATGAGGCGCTCCCCCGGTTTCCGTACCTGTCCACGGGAACCACTGAGATGTTGTAGGTCTCCCCGGGGCTGAGATAGGCCACGTACGAGCCAAGGCTCCCGGGTTCGTCCGTGAAGTTTCCGATGGGGTTCCCGTTTATCCACAGTTCGGTGTGGTTGAAGTCATCGTCAGTGGGGTTTATCCACCACACCTCGGCCCCCCCGACGAAGACGTTGGCCCCGAACTGGGTGATCTTAGCCGGCGGCGTCGTGTCCTCGACGGTTAGGAAGAAGTAGTTGGAGTAGCCCCAGTTGCCGAGCGAATCGGAGACGACGATGTAGTAGATCACGTAGCCAATCTCGCTGGTGTTGAACTCGATGAAGAACGGACTGCCGTTTCCGTAACTTCCGGCACTCAGCCGGTACCAGCCCTCCTGGGGTGTGCTGGCGTCGGGGTTGAAGTCAACCTCGTACCACCCCGGATGCTCCTCGGTTACGTTGAGGAGAACGCCTGCAACGCTTTCCCTCTCTGCCCTGGTGTACACCAGCTCCCCCCTCCTGGACGTTACCGTGAGGTTCACGAGGTTTTCCTGGACTGAAGGTGGCCTGGAATCGGTCTCTATGACACGGGGCTCACTCGCACCCGTGTTCCCGGCCCTGTCCGTCCCGTAGGCCCTGAACGAGTGCCTGCCGTCCGAGCTGGCCAGTATATTAACCTGCCAGTGCCTTCCGTCCCCCATCATCGTGTGGTTCTGGCCGTCGAATTCGAGCACGGCTGTTGAGAGGTTCTCGCTTGAGTTCACCGCGATCCACAGCCACCTAGACCCCACCAGAGAGCCGTTCCCCGGGGTCGGCTGAACGAAGCTCAGGAGCGGCGGCCTGGTGTCGCTGGTAAAGGCTCTAACCTCCGTTAGCCCCGTGTTTCCGGCCTCGTCCGTCACTTCCGCGTAAAACGTGTGCTTCCCGTCCGCTACCGTTAGGGTTACTGTCCAGTGGGCGTTGTGCTTCGTCATCGGGTAGTCTATCCCGTCCAGGTAGAGCGTGGCCGCTGAGAGGTCTTCGCCGGCCGTCAACCTGAACTCCACCGGACTGGAACCGGTTATGGAGCCGTCTTCGGGCGTCGGAGGAATAAAGGTGGCCTCGGGGGGCGTAGTGTCGACTGTGAAGCTCAGCCATTCGCTCGCGCCCCAGTTCCTCCCGAGGTCTAGGCCGTACGCCCTGAGGCGGTGGATGCCTTCCGAAACCTGGATCCGGCAGTACCAGGTCCCACCAGACCCGCTCATGGTGTGGTTGACCCCGTCGACTTCCAGAACTGCCCTGATGAGGTTTTCGTCCGCCGCCACCCGGACACTTACCTCGTGGCTGTTTCTGGCGGATCCGTTCCTGGGGTACACGAACCAGAGGGAGGGCACCGTGGTGTCAACCGTGAAAACCCTCCCCTCGCTCGTCCCGTTGTTTCCAGCCAGGTCGGTTCCGATGACGTGGAACTCGTGGTGTCCGTCCCCGACCATCAGCGTTACGCTCCACGATTCACCGGAACCTCCCATAGAGTGTTCCTCCCCGTCGAGAACGAGCACAGCTCCCCTCAGAGGTTCGCTGGAGGATATGGAGAAGGTGAGTCTGCTGTGGTTCAGCACCGAGCCGCTCCTTGGCGTCGATCCGACGAGTTTAATCGTTGGGTGCACCGTGTCAACGGCAAACGACCTCCCCGCGCTACTCCCGAGGTTCCCGGCCCTGTCGTAGCCGTAGACCCTGAGTTCGTGACCACCGTCTGAGACGTTGAGTGTGAGGCTCCACTCCGTCCCCTCACCGGACATCGGTACCTCCCTTCCGTCGATCTCCAGGATCGCTGAACTCAGGTTCTCGCTTGACGATACGTTAACGGTGATCGTGGACGTCATCAGGAGGGAGCCGTTTTCTGGGGTGGGTTGAACAAGGGTCAGCACCGGCGGTGTCGTGTCAACCTCAAAGTAGACTGGTGTGGTGCTGTTGGAGTTCCCCGCGAGGTCTGAGGCCTTGGCGTAGAACTCGTGGATACCGTCCCCAAGATCCAGAGTCAGGCTCCATTTCGTCCCCGATCCTGCCATCTCGTAGTCCCTGCCATCGATGTGGAGCGTCGCGCTGCTTAGGGGCTCGTCCGAGGCCAGCACAAAGGTTACCCTGCTTTCTCTCGTAATGGAGCCGTTCTCAGGCGTCGGCGGGAGGAAAGTCGGCTTCGGGGGTGTAGTGTCGATCGTAAATCTCATTTCACCCGTACGGTTGAAGTTGCCCGCCAGGTCGTGGAACTCCGCGTGGAACGTGTGAACCCCCTCGGGGAGCGTCAGCTCCAGCGTCCACTCCGTTCCCCCTCCTGACATCTCGTAACCTTCCCCGTCGACGTAAAGCGTCACATCCTCCAGCTCTTCGTTCGAGACGAGCTTAAAGGTCACCACGCCGCTCCCAGTGAGGCTCCCATTCTCCGGCGTCGGCGCCTCGAATTGTCCTTTCGGAGGCTTGGTGTCAACCGTGAACGTCCGTTTTTCACTCTTGCCCCAGTTGCCGGCCATGTCCTCCCCATAGACCACAAAGGTATGAGTTCCGTCCGGTAGATCACCCTCATACTTCCACCCCCTCCCTGAACCTGCCATCGTGCGGTTTACGCCGTCCAGCTCCAGAACTGCCTGGAGGAGGTCCTCGCTTGCCGTGACGTTGATGACCACCCACGAGGCGTTCACAACCGATCCTTTCTCCGGCGTGGGCGGGGCAAACCCCAGTTCCGGCGGCGTGGTGTCTATCTCAACCGTCCTCGCTTCCGTTTTGTTAACAACACCGTCGGCCCAGCCGTAGACCCTGAAGGTGTAGGTTCCGTCGGCGAGGTTCCCCCTAACAATCCACCAGCTCTTTCCCGAGCCGCTCATGCTCTCGTTTACTCCGTTCCACTCGAGGGTGGCGTTGTCTAGGTCGATCGAGGAGGTAACGTTTATCACGACGCTCCTCACGTTCAGCCTCGCCCCGTCTTCGGGCGTCGGCTCCGTGAAGCTTATGCTGAACCCCTGCCTCGGATAGACGTACCACGTCCACGAGACGCTGTCGCTCCCGTTTCCATTCTCAATAATTGCCGTTACGCTGTATTCACCCTCGCCGGCGCTTGAGTTCGTGTAGCTCGACGTCAGGACGTTCTCCTCGCTGTAAACCTCGCTCTCGCCGACGTACCACGTGACGTTCACGGGCTGGTTCGCGGTCACGGTGAAGGTCACTGAATCCCCAACGTAGCTCTTAACGGGGCTTTCGGGCGAATACGAGACTATCTCCGGCGGTGAGTAGACCTCGAAGCATTCTCTTGGAGTCTCGTTGGTGTTCCCGGCCTCGTCGAGGGCGACGATGTACCAGCAGTAGAGGCCCGGCTCGTCCATGCTTATCGAGAAGTTGCTCCAGCCCTCGGTTCCCTCAAAGAACGCCTCGTCCGTTTTCTCCCACGAGCCGGTAATGTTCGAGTAGAGTTCGGCCTTCATCAAGTGGGGGTCGCTCCAGAACGCGTGAACGTTAACCGTTCCTCCCCGCGGAATTCCATCTCTGTCCTGGCCGATGTTCGAGTACGCTGGTCCAGCGGTGTCAACCTCGAAGGTTCTCTCCTCGCTCGTTCCGTTGTTTCCGGCCAAGTCCCGGCCATAGGCCCTGAATGTGTGACTTCCGTCGGGAATGTCCGTCTCGTAGCTCCACTCCTTTCCGGAACCGGTCATCGTGTGGTTTACCCCGTCCAGCTCAAGGGTTGCAGAGCTGAGGTTCTCGTTCGAGGTGATGTAAAAGAGCACGTGTGAGTGGTCTACTAAGGAGCCGTTTTCCGGTGTTGGACTGACGAAGGACAGGGAAGGCGGCGTTACGTCTTTCTCTTCCTCCGCCAGCGGCGCAAAGATTCCCGACTGCGTAAGGTTCGCCCCAACGAGGTTCTTCGAGGCTTCGAGCTGATGGTCAGATGTTCCATCAAGCCTCCAGCTTCCGTTGAAGCGCCACACCTGGAGGGTGTCCTCCTGGAGGCCCGCTGGAACTTCGTCGTAGTAGAACGCCAGCCAGAGCCAGGAGTCCATCGAGGCCTCAAGGTACTCTCCGACGCTTCCGTAGCCCTCCAGTGGTGCGGGCCTCTCCTCCGGGGAAACGCCCCTAACCAAGCAGTTTCCGGGGCAGGTAATCTCCGTGAGGATCCCGTTTATCCTGTTCCCGCTTAGAGAACCGCTGAACTTGTCCTCCACGTTCACCGCCCACGCCCTCAGCTCTGAGAGATTCGTGCTGAGGGCGTTGTCGTGTACGTCTGAGTCCCCTGCGGTGTAGAGGTAGAGCGCGTAGCCGGAGTTCTCTCCAATGCCTGAAATAGTCACGTCGTTGTCGTGGACGACCGATGAGGACTCAAATATCTCTACCCCGTTCGCGCCGTCTCCGGTAACGACCACTGTGTTCCTGCTTATAATGTCGTTCTCCTCCCCATAGACGTAGATCCCTATCCCCTGGAAGCCGGAGACGCTTACCTCGTTGTCCCTCACCGTATTATTTCCGCCGTAGCTCAGGTAGATTCCGTAGCGGACGTCCTCACCGCCCTCGGTTATAGCCACCGTGTTTCCTTCAACGGTGCAGTTTTCAGCTTCGTCGATCCAGACGCCGATGTTGGAAACGGAGGAGTTTATGATGAACCCGCTCAGGGTGACGTTGTTTGAATCCACGTAGAAGACCGGCTTCATGCTCTCGCCCCAGTAGGAGCCATCGCCGCGAACCTCTGCTCCTTCCTCAGTTTCAACCGTTAGGGGCCTGTCTATCTCCACGCTCTCCGGGTAGGTTCCGGCCAGGACGACGACAGTTCCGCCCTCTGGTGCTGCATCTATTCCATCCTGGAGCGGCGTCTCGCTCGGGTTTAAAGTTCCTCCCTCGTACCACCAGCCGCTCTCGTTTACGTAGACCGTCTCGGCTGGAACGAGGGTCGTTGCGGTGTCGTTCACCCACGTCGTGTTCACGTTCCCGCTGGTGTCCTTCGTCAGGATTCCTATCTCGTGCGTCTCTCCGGGTGAAAGCTCATCAAGCCACCACTCCTCATCCATCGTCTCGCCCTGGTATTTCCCGTCGATGTAGACGAGCGCCCCCTCGAAGTCATCGTCTGCTGGATTGTCCCAAGTCCAGTGGATGTAGTCAGTCCCGACCTCGTGGGTGAGGTTCTCAACGGTTCCCGGTGGGGTGGTGTCCTTGGAGAGGTTAACATAGAAGTCCACCTGGGCGGTTGCGCTTTCGTCGCCCGCTATGGCGTAGACGACGAGATGGTTCTCGCCTTCTTGCGCTTCTATCGTCGTGTTGGGGATGAATGTGACGTTCTTGCCCCCGTTGAGGGAGTAGCGCCACTCGTCCACGGGCTTGTTGGCGGTGACGTTCAGGTCTATGGTCGTCGTGTTGTAGGTCTGCTCCTTTGGGGAGTAAATCGTTATCTGGAGCTTCTCCTCTGCAGGTCCCCCTGGGGTGTACTGCACCGCTATGTCGTCAAAGTACATGTGGGAGTAATAGGCAGAGTAGTCCCAGCCGCCTATGACGACCTTAAATCTGGTGACGTTCTCCATGCTGGATGTGTAGATGGTCTTTACGAGGGCTCCGCTCTCCCAGAACTCGAAGCGATCCTTGTAGATGACTATTTTGAAGGGGATGTAGCTCCTCGGTATAGTTCTCGCTTCCGTGATGCTGTTGCCCGGATAACGGTACGATATCTTGTCCGAGGGCCAGCTTATATAGTGAACCGCCACGAAGTTGTCCGAATCTGCGTCGAGGATTTTTACGAGCATCTCCGCCGTCCCTGGGTCTGTGAACTTCCACTTCCCTGACAGAGTTACCGAACTCCAGTTGTCTATCTCAATAGGTTTGCTCACCAGCGTCGCGTGGCCGTTGTCCCAGCCTTGGTGGCCGTAGGTGACGAACTGGGCCTCTCCGTTCGCTTCTGTGTAGGAATTGCCGCTCCCAACCACGTCCTCGGTCCACTTGCTTGTGTCGAGGCTGTTGTCGTTGAAGTCGTCGTAGAAGGTATAGCTCCCGTCGGCATGCACAAAGGGGAGAACCCCAACAAGCCCCACGTTGAGATATGAAGCAAGCAGCAGGTAGATAATCAGAATGGATGCCTTTCTCATCTCCGCTTCCTCCAAAGGGCCGCTACAGTTATTGGAAGAAGCGCCACAGCCGCCGGACCGCAGATTCCTTTGCCCGATGTCCTGCTGCTCGTCTCCGAAGTCGTTGCGCTCTCGCTTGGACTGTTGCTTGACGTGGTCGTTTCACTTGGGGTGCTCGTGACCATCGGCTCGTAGCTCACGCCTACATCGTCGAAATAGACGTGAGAGACCAAGGGTGAAGCGTCCCAGCCGCCTATCGTGAGCTTTATCCTTCCAGCATCTTTCATGCAGTCCGTTTTGATGGTCGTTACAAGTTTTCCGTCCTCCCAGAACTCGAAGCGATCTTGGTAGACCACCAGCTTGAAGAGAACGTACTCCGTGGGTATCTCCCTGCCCTCGCTCTTTGAGGCGTTGCCGTACCTGTAGGTTATCTTCGGGCCCTCCCAGCTCACGTAGTGCACCCAGATGTGTTGCCCTTTTGCCGGCCCGTCTATGCCCATGACCATCTCCGCCGTATGCGGATCCGTGAACTTCCACCTGCCTGTGATGGTTATCGACTCCCAGTTTCCCAGCTCTATCCACCTGCTCACGAGCGTTGAGTGCCCCTTTTCCCAGCCCCCGTGCCCGAAGACAACGAATTCCGCCTCTCCGTTCTTCTCCGCAAAGGAGTTCCCGCTCCCAACCAAATCCTCGGTCCACTTGGACGTGTTGAGGCTGTTGTCGTTGAAGTCGTCGTAGAAGGCGTAGTCTCCCCCAGCTTGGACAGCGTGCAGAACACCAACGAATCCCCAGATTAAGTAAGTGGCTAAGAGAACACAAATCAAAAGTAGAGCGCGCTTTCTCATCTTTCACACCCTCCTCAGAAGAGCCTGGGCCGCGAAAGTTGTGAACAAAAAACTTATTTGAGCCCGCAGTCCGGGCTCTCCTTACACTACCGCATCATGCCCTAAAATAAGCTCTCATGCTATAATAACCTTTTGGTTGATCTCCAAAATGTTGAAAAGGCTTCAATGGGCGTTCCCTGCCCACATCAGCTCCACATTGTTCACTATTCCTCACTCGGTCTCCTCTAAGTAGGGGATCCTCGGCTTCCGAAAGAGCCTGTCAAGCTCTGCCCTCCTCTCCACGACCTGATTGTAAAGCTCCGAAACGTCCTTGTTCCCCGGATACTTCCCCCTTAGCGCTGTCAGCACTCCCTCCAAAAAGCCCAGTATCGAGACCTCTATGAACTCCTTTCCCTTCTTGGTCTCAAGCCCCTCGTTGAGCGCCACGAAGGAGTCGAGCCTCGCGATGAGTGCCCTCTCGTCGAGCTTTTCAAGCAACTTCCTAACCTCTTCAACCTCGGGAACTCCGATGCCCATTTCATCCCCTCCTTCCTCAGAGCTTGAGGCCGAAAAACTTGATCGCGTTTCTCTCTGTGATTTTTTCCACTTCCCCAAACTCCAGTCCCCTAAGCTCCGCTATTCTCCTCACCACGTACTCCACGTTCCAGGGATAGTTCTTCTCGCCCTTGTACGGACTCATGTACGGACTGTCCGTTTCCACGACGATGCTCTCAAGCGGCAGGACTTCAGCGGCTTCTCTCACGGCCGGGATGAAGTCTATCCCGGTGTTTATGCCTATGATGTGGCCGTTCTCGGCTATCTCAAGGGCCAGATCCCTTGGCCCGCTGTAGGAGTGGAAGTAAGCCTTAACCCCCGCCCGCTGAATCGCCTCGAAGACCTCCCGCTCTGCATCGCGCGCGTGGAGGACGACGGGAAGGTTCAGCTCAACGGCCAGGTTGAGGAAGTGGTGGAAGATCTCCCTCTGGTTTCTCCTCTCCACCTCAGTCTTCGCGTAGTAGAAGTCAAGCCCTATCTCGCCGAGGGCGACTATCTCGTTGGAGTGCTCGCGGATGAAGTCCTCAACCTTCTTAACCTTCTCCCAGTTGCCCCTTCGTGCTTCGTTAGGCGCGTAGCCGAGGGTTGGCTGGACGAAGCCGAAGTACGGCTTAAGAAGCTCCCAGCTCTTCCAGACGTGGAACTTCCTGTACTCGGTGATGGAATCGACGACCGCTCTGATGTGCTTCCTGCTCTCCTCAACGACTTCTGGGGCTTTTCCCTTGAACATCTCGATGTGCGCGTGGGCGTCTATCATGCTGGGTGATTCAGCGGGGAGTAGAAAAGCTTTTTCCTGCGGGATGTTCGAAATGTAAGCGGGATGTGCCCACCGAAATCGAACCTCAGAGCTTCCTCGTCTCCCAGATCACCCTTCCGTCCTTTCTCACGACCCTTAAGATGCGGTGGTAGGGTATCTGGGCTTCTCCAATGAAGAAGTAGCCGTGTCCGAGTTCTATCATATCCACGGGGATCTTCTTGACGTCTCCATACGCACCCCGGTGCTCGATGACAACGTAGTAATCCCTCTCGTCCTCACGCGGATCGTACTTGAGCTTTGCCAGAACCTCCTTCACGGAGCCTTTCCTCATCATAGCCACCCCAGAATCTCTCTAAGGTTCCCCTTCCAGTCGTCTATGTACCTCCCGTGGCCGGGGAGGCCGAAATCAATCTCGAACTCGGAAAGCCGTTCGAGGCTTTCCCTCAGCTCCCGGCCGTTTCCGGTCGGAAGGTCGGTTCTCCCGACGGTACCCCTGAAGAGCGTATCGCCGGTGAACATAACCCTCGTTTCCCTGTCGCCGAGGTAGAGACAGGAGCTCCCGGCAGTGTGACCCGGCGTGTGGATCAGCTCAAGCTCCAACGAGCCGATTCTGAGCTTGTCCCCCTCCTTGAGCTTGATGTCGACCTTCTGGGGCTCAAACTTCCGCCCGTAGGAGTATGCTAGGATAACGTAGTCGTCGCCTCTTTCCAGTGTTTTTGCGGTTATCTCGTGGGCCGCGAAGAGAACTTCGATGCCCTGGCTTTTCAGCCACTCTCCCAGCGGCCGGTTTCCCCCGACGTGGTCGAAGTGCTCATGGGTGTTGAAGATGACGGCTTTCCTCACCCCGTCGAGATAGCCTTCCCGCTCCCAGATTCCGGTGTAGACGTGCCAGTTCACACCGGTGCCGGTGTCGATTATTAGGGCCTCTCTTTTATCCCGAACGAGATAGACGTTGGAGTCCCACGCGATTCCACGGAGCATCACCGTGTGGGGAGGAATCTCAACCGGCACCAGTTCCCGCGGGAACTCCTCTATGGAGCTTATCCTCAAGCTCTCACCTCCAAAAAGGGGGCTCGAGGGGGGACCGCGTCATCATCTCTGGGGAGCAGTCCAGTCAGGAGGGATGAATCTCTTCATCGCCCCGAAAATCTAAAAGCCCCAAACGGGCTTTATTTTCTGAACAAAGCTCTTAGAGCGGAGTGAAATTCATCGTCCACACTCCCCTTTTCATCGCCTCAATTCTAATTAGCTCTCTCAAACGGCCTTAAAAAGGTTTTATCCCCTAAAAATTTTCAAACAGGTTAAAATTCATCGCCTCACATAACTCAGTGAATCACAAGAAAAATTAAGTCTCATTACCAAAAAACCATCCCTAAAAAATTCTACACTACTTTTTATTCAAAACACTAATGTTACTTGATGAAGTGAGGTCCAATGTCGCGTAGAATAATAGTCTGGTATGAGTATGCGGAGGGCGCAGTAAAACTTGCACTCCAAGAAAATTCACTAACTTTGAACAAGAACGAGCATAAGATGTTAATCCCTGTAAACGCGAAGACGATAATCCAAGGGCTGGATGACAACATTGAGAAAAAGCTCGAAGAATTTTACCTCGAGGGATACGGCGAAATAGTACTAATTGTATCCACACAGGGAGACACGATAGGCTACATGCTCTCAGAGGAAGAACTTGAACAATTAATCCCGAGAATATCAGCGTTACATAGTTTCAAAAAGCCTCTTCAAGATGTTCTATCAGTTACGGAGGATGTGGAGCATCCTCTCCCAGCTTTGTGAGTCTCTCCTTTTTCTTTTTGCCATTTTGAGTTTCCACGAGGCAGCAGAAAGTTTGCAAAAAGGGGCAATACATACGCTTTTTCGAGTTTAGTTCAATCTAAACTCGAAACCCTCTAGGACAGAGTCGTACTAACCACATGGCACCATCTCCAACTCTAAAACAGATACTGAAACAATCCTTCACAAACAACGCTAACCTATGAAAAACCCCTAGTTTTCGCTTGAATTAGCTTGCTTCCTTTTTTGATGTTAAGACCTACATGTTTCTTCTGTTTCGTACCTCTTAGTGGTTTTGGAACCTCTAGCCGCTTTAAGTCCCTTCTTGGGAGTTTAATTAAATGCAGATACTTCAGCTGAAGAGCCCATGTGGTCCTCTTTTTATTTTCTCAGAATTCTACTCAGGTCTATCTCGGAAAGAACCTCCAGAAAATTATTCATGAACTCCTGAAACTCGGACTCAGGAGGTCTTGTGAGAACCAATTCAAGCTCGTTTTCCACAAGCTCGGGTGTAACATTGAACCTGCCATTCCGAATTGATTCCAGATTCGCCCGCAGATTTTCGCTGGTCCTTTCAGGACTGAACCTCATGCTGAACCGTATCTTCTCAACGGCCTCATCTATAACGTCCGAGTAGTCATAACCGGCCTTGTAAAGCATAAAAACGTCGTAGAAATCCCTCAGTTTCTGAACTCTCCGCGTTAAAATAGCCCTAATCTTCTCGGCCAGAATTTCCTCAGGAGAATACGCCGTGACTGGAAGCGTTGAGTACCTCCCAAGCTCCTCGAAGAAGTATGCCCTCTCTTCATTCTCAAGCTTAACCCCTTCAAGAAGCGTTCTAGCTTGCACTCTCCTTTCTCCGAACAGTACTGGCTCGAAAAAGTTAACCTCAATCTTCACAACTTCACCCGTTGGCATAAACAGATGGAAAAATACTATCTTCCTGTTCTCGTTCCCCTCAAAGTGGACGAAGTTTCGATCGTAGGATTCTCCTTCAAAAGGCCTGAAGTCCAGGCCAAGCTCTTCGGCCGTGTAACCGAGCTTTTCCGAGAGCCATCTCACCTCAGAGCTTATCAACTTCCTCCTCTCCGAGCGGGAGAGCTTGCCCCGTAGTGGAAACGTGAAGTCGAGGTCAACGCTGAAGCGGTAATAGCCCAGATAGCATTTAACCAGACATGTTCCGCCCTTGAAAAAGTACCGCTCACGGAACCTCTCTTCCTCGTAGAGTCCCCACAGGATTGCGTGCAGGAGGATGTCTCTTCTCACGAGCAGCGGTTTTTTGATGCCGGTCTTCCGGATTATGAAGCCCGTGAACTCATCACCTGGAAACAATGGCCTCAACCTCCCTTTGAACTGACTTTGGATAGGCCTTAGAGTATTCCACCAGTTTTTCTTTTCTGGCCTTTGCAATGTATTCCCTTACGACTGCATCTGCATTAAGGCGTTTGTTGTACCGTCTTAGATAAATGAAGTCCAGCAGGGTTTTTTCCAAGTCTGAATACCGGATTCCTCCACGTTTAACCACTCCAAAGCCTATCAGGGGTTCCTTCAGCTTGACGAACTGAACTTTCTCACCGAGAATTTCAACCGGTTTTGGTCTGGTTATCACTGGCGTTACCAGAAAAATCCGGGAGTAGTACTCGTAGGTTGCTCCGTTCAACCTCAGAGCCGTGTACAGGCCGAAGTACCACTTCAGCTTTAACTTGTTCATGGCCTTTGCGATTAGAGCCATTGGATCCGGGGTCTTCCCAAACTTGTATTCCTCCAGTGTTTTTACATAATAAACCCCGCGCAGGATTCTAACGAGGTAACCCCGGCTTATGTAGTAGTTTACAATGTACTCAGAGCTCTCTCCAAATCTTTTGCAGATTTCCTCCAGCTCCTTCCGGGTAATTACTTTTCCTCCATATCTCGAAAGAATGAACCGGGTTATGAGCTTCATGGCTAATGTTATCAATCAACCCTTAAAAAAGTTAATGGTTAATCGATAATAAGAAAAGCTGTTAACTTGAAACTCCTAGTCTCAACTTCTTCTCGGCCCGGCTTTCCCCAGTTCCTCAAGAACAGCCTCGTAGAGCCATTCGTTCTCCCTGAGGTGCTCCCTCGCGGCCTCGAAGTACTCGCTCCCGTCCTCTCCCCTAAGCTCCCTTATCGTCCCCAGGAAGATGTAGCCCGACCAGCCTAGAGGGTAGCCGGTTGAGTGGGCCATCCTGATGAGCTCCTTAGCGTCCTCCTCCGCTTCATCGAGCCTCCCAAGGGCGATGAGGGACACGCAGCGGTAGGCTATGGAGTCAACGGCCCGCCTGTAGTTCCTTATCCTCCTGAAGTAGTCCACGGCCCTGGTGGCGTTTTCAACGGCCTCTTCGTACCTCCCCATGCCGTAGTAGGCCTTCGCCAGCTCCATGTAGGCCGTGTGCTCCAGAAATCTTATCCCGTAAGCCCTCGCGAGCTCAAGCGCCTGGGTGTAGTACTCGGCCGCCCTTTCCCTCTCCTCCATCTCTGAGTATATGTCGCCTATGTGGAGGAGAACCAGCGGTTCTTCCTCTATCTCCCCCAGCCCCTTGACGATCTCAAGCTCTCGGAGAGCGCTGTCGAGGGCCCCCTCCAAGTTGTCCCTGTAGAACTCGTATTTCGTCCTCTCGATGTGGTATGAGAGCCAGGTGTACTGGTCGTTAAGCTCCTCTGCGATAACCCTCAAAGCTTTCAGCCTCTCCCCGGCGCACTCCATATCACCCATCTCGATGCACACGTCAACCAGGAGGCTCTCGACCTCACCCTTTAAGAACCCCTCCAGTTCGGGCTCCGCCTCCAGCCACAGCCCTTTGGCCTTCTCAAAGAGTCCCCTCTGGAAGTGTACCATGCCCATCTCAAGCTTCACCGCAGGCTCGTCGGGGAGTAGCGAGAGGATCCTCAGGTAGGCCTTTGGGAAGTCCGTGACGACCGCCCTCAGCTTCTTCGCCCTGAGTTCCACCAGCTTCCGGATCCTCTCGCGGTCCCCTGAGGCGATGGCGTACTTCATGGCCTTGAGGAAGTCGGTGGGGGACATCTTCCCGGCCAGGTAGTCCGAGTAGGCCCTATAGTAAGTCCTTTCATCCACGCCCGCGACGTCCCTCACGAAGCCCCTCAGCAGTTCGTGGATCGAGTACTCGTCGCCCTTCCTCTCCACGAGGCCGCGCCTGAGGAGGGTGTAGAGTACGGAAAACGCGTTTTTCTTGCCGTAAAGTGATTTGAGGGCCTCGTACTCCAGGGGCTCGTCGAAGAGGGCCAGGATGGAGAGCATCTTTCGCTCGTCTTCGCCCAGCTCCCTGTAAACCTCCCCGAAGAGGAAGTCGAAGAGGTTCTCACTTTTCCTCTCCCTGACCCTGCTCTCTATTAGAAGGTTCAACGCCAGGGGGTGGCCGAGGGTTAGCTCGTAAATGCCAGCGAACTCCTCTGGGCTAATCTCCCTCCCCTTGAGCTTCGCTAGCTCGTATGCCTCCTCCGGTTTCAGCCCCTCGAGCTGAAGGTACGTAACCCCTTCCACGCCCAGGTTTGGCTTTACCCTCGTGGTCACGACCACCCTGCCCCTCTCCAGCCTCCCCGCCATGTAGGAGAGCGCCCTGTAGACCCTCTCATCGCCGCACTTGTGGAGATCATCTAGCACCACGGTGATCCCGGTCTCTTCGAGCCCCCTCCTGACGAGCTCGAAAACGTCCGCCTCCTCCCTTCCCCCGCCCCTGAGGTACTCAGTCAGGTCGGTCCATCCGAGGGAGTTGAAGAACAGGCCGATCTGCCTGGCGAGGTAGTAAAAGTCCTCGAGGCCTGTGAAAGAGTACCAGTAGGCCGATGGAAACGCCTTAGCCGCCAGCGAGGTTTTCCCTATGCCGGCCATCCCGTATACCACCACGACCCCCCTGGAACTCCGGAGAAGGTTGAGTTCAGAATCCCTCCCCACGAAGTTCTCTATCCCGGGGGCCTTTTTGAGCTCCAGAAGAACCTCGCCGGATTCCTCCGCTCCCACCTGGACCCTGATCTCGCCGGGCTTTAGCTTCAGCTTTATCTCGTCGGCCCTGAGGGAGTAGACCTTAACGTTCTTGTCCCCGACTCGAACCCAGCGGCCCTCCACGATCCCGAGCCTTTCGAGGTTCCTTAGCCTCCGAGAAACGTCGGTCTCGTCCTTCTGGAGCACCCTGGCCAGCTCCCTTGGGTGAAAAGATCCCGATCTAAGCAGGGCCAGTATCTGAAGGTTGGTCTCATTCGAGAGGGCCTTCAGCAGGGGGTGGACTTTCATGGTTGGTTTTTCGTCGTGGAACTATTTATACCTGTCCGACCAGGGACTGCAAAAAGGGAAGAAGAATGAAACTCACCGTCCCCTTCCTTTCTCAAGCGCCCCACGTATCTGGCTCATCAGGTAGGTCTCCTCAGCCCTCAGCACCTTGATCACGGTTTCCCTGTCTATCCCTGTGTTTCTGGCAATGTAGTCGATGAGTTCCTGCCTGAGCTCCCGTATCATCACCCTCCCCTCTTCAGGGGGACGTTCAGCAGGATCAGGCCTATAACCGAAGCCCCGGCGAGGAGGAGGTATATGATGCCCCCGTTGCCCCCTCCGCTCGGGAGCTCGTACTTTATCACCCCGTTCTCGACCCTGATGTTCCGGGCTTTCTTGGGGAGGACGACGGTGACGGTCTCTATAAGCCGCCCCTGGCCGCTGAAGATGGGCTGTACTGCAGTTAAGACCAGCGTGTTCCCGTTGGTGCTCGACAGGGTCACGTCCTTTTCCCCGAGGTCGAGCTCCCAGTAGGAGCCCCTGTAGACGGCCGCTCCAAGCATGGTGTAGGTCGCCTTTATCACGTTGTTGGAGTCGTCCCACTCTATCTTCATCCCGTTGTACTGCACGTCACTCCTCTTGTTCTCGAACTCCCTCTTCAGCATGTAGGTCGTCGGGTAGGCCTGCTTCATCTGGAGGTAGAGGTTGGGCGTGAACTTCCAGAGCTCTGTAACGCGCGCGTTGCCGACGTCATCGACCGTGACCTTCATGGTGCCGTCTATCTTGTACTCCTCGATCTTTATCTCCTGGGCTAAGGCTAGGGGCGAGACGAGGAGTCCAAACAGCAGCAGGACAAGTAGGATCCTCCTCATCGTTCATCCCCCCAGTCTGAAGGTGCTCACTATTGTTTCGCCTATCCGGTTGTAGTCCGCGTTGTTCTTGGGGAAGTCGTAGATGACCGCGTAGCCCATTCCGCCGGCCGTAAAGTACCTGGCAACGGCGGCGTAGTCCATTCCCTCGACGGAGAGGGAGTAGAGGATAACGTAGACGGTCATTCCCGCTATGCTGCCCTGGGTCTCCTGTCTGGCGTTCACCTGTACCTCGCCGTTGGCCAGACTGCCCTCGAAGGCGTTGACCATGTCCTCCACGCTGGCCCCCTGCTGGTAGAGGACCATGAACTCGAACTGCCCGTCGGGGCTGACCATGTAAACGTAGCCCCCGTAGTCCTCGGGGGCGTCCCACCCAGCGGGATACTGGAACGAGAAGTAGTTTCCGTTGTAGGTGTTCCACTGCCCTTGGTTTCCACCGTTTCCGCCGTTGTTGCCCCCGTTACCGTTTCCACCGTTGCCTCCTCCGTTGTTCCCTCCGTTGTTGGCGTTACCACCACCGTTGTTGCCACCCGCGTTTCCTCCGTTATTCCCGCCAGCGTTTCCTCCCGCTCCCTGCAGGCTTATCCCCCACCTGCTCAGTACGTCGGCTGGGAGCTCCGGGAGCTCCGGTGGGACTATGCCCTTGCTGTGGAGCTCTGCGATGTTTATTATTATGTGGGGGCCGCTCATGGCCTTCTGCCACGTGTTGGCCCCTGCCTGAACAGCCTCTCTGAACGAAACGCCGTCGTTTATCCTCGTTGCCTCAACTGGGATTATCGTTCCGCTCGGGAGCTCGATGAGCGGGAAGGCGTGCCCAGGCATGAGGACTATGTATGCCTTCAGCCCCTGGGACATTGCCAGGGCGGCAAACCAGGCAGCTAAGTCTATGCACGTCCCGCTCTTGTCCCTGATGACGTCGCGTGGGTACATAATGTGCTCGGTGAACTTCCCGGTCCAGTAGTCCGATGCCTCAGTCTTGTAGGAGAAGCCGTTCCTCACAGCCAACTCCCATATCCCGCTGAGGCTCTTCATGGCCTCCTCGTCGCTTAGACGGGCCCCGGCTCCACCCGCGAGCTTGTTGCCCATGTCCGCGAACTCCCTAACCACCGGGTCGCTTGGGGTAACCCAGGCAGCCAGAAACGGGATGTTGCTGAAGGTGTCGTAGAAGCTCCCCGTGCTCTCCTCAGGGCTGAGCGATGAGAACACGAAGTCGTTGACGCCCAGTATCTTTATCGGCTTTGTAGTCGTCTCCTCGTAGGTCTTTCCGCCGGACTCGTAGCTTATCTTTATCCTCAGGTTTGAAGGAGTCGCCGAGCTCAGCTTTGTGACCTCGCTCGATATTATGGGGTAGTACAGATCGACGACCGTGCCGTTGGGAGGGATCATCGGGTACTCCTTTGATGTCTCCGAGGCGTAGTTGTCTATCGAATAGCTTACCCTCACGCGCTCCAGTGGTCCGTTCCCGGAGTTGTGGATGACCACCTTCGCCACCCAGAAGCCCAGCTCTGGGTTCCCGTAGACCTTGTAGATGCCGGACATTATCTCCTCCTTTGCGTAGACGGTGTACTCCAGCTTGCCCTTTCCTCCCCCGCCTCCTAAGGCCCCGGCGTAGCCCAGCAGGGAGAGGGCCAGTAGCAGGATCAAAACCCCCGAACCTACAACCTTGGGGTTCATAGACTCACCTCGATCTAGAATAGGGCCTCCCAATACTTACGGGGTGGGTTTGAAGAAAAGGTTCAAACCCAGAGGGTGAAGAATAGGGAAAGTCCTCAGAAGACGAGGACCGCGTTGATCTGGACGATGTCGGAGCTTATGGTGTTGCCCCTGACGGTCTTCTTCCTCCTCTCGCCCTTCTCCTTGGGCCTGAAGCCAGGCCCGCGTGAGAGGAGGATCTTGACCCTTCTCGGGCCGTGGACGTCCGGCCTCATCGGGAAGCCGTCCTTATCGGTTCCGCCCTTGATCTTGAGCCTGGCGTTCTCGGGTATCTCCTCGCCGAAGATCTCCGTGAGGTTTATCCCGAGCTCGCTTACGGGTATCTCGTCGCCTATGCGCTTTCCTATGAGCTTTTCAGCGGCTTCTCCGCTGACCTCGATCTGCTTGGCTATGCCGTTCTTCGGGTTTGAGATCACAACCTTGAAAGTAGCCATTTCCTCCCACCTCCATTCATCAGCGGGATTCATTGGGCCCAGCCCTTTCCCGGGTGATGTTGAGGGCTCGGTTTAAAAAACTTCCTCCCACAAACGATATAAACCCCAGCCCCTAACCCTCTAATTACCATTGACCTCACGACCGGGAGGTGTTGGCATGACGGTGGTCAGGGAAGTGCTTGAGATAGCCGAGAAGATTAGGGACATGGAGATCCGCGGCGCCGGAAAGATAGCGCGCTCCGCCGCCGAGGCCCTCCGGATCCAGGCCGAGAAGAGCAAGGCGAAGGAGGTTGACGAGTTCTGGGGCGAGATGAAACAGGCCTCGAAGATACTCTACGAGACCAGGCCTACGGCAGTCTCGCTCCCAAACGCGCTCCGTTACGTTATGCACCGCGGGAAGATAGCCTATTCAAGCGGTGCCGATCTGGAACAGCTCCGCTACGTTATAATAACGGCCGCCAAGGAGTTCATCCACAACTCCGAGAAGGCGGTCGAGAGGATAGGCGAGATAGGGGCCAAGAGGATAGAGGACGGCGACGTCATAATGACCCACTGCCACAGCAAGGCAGCGTTGAGCGTCATGAAGAAGGCCTGGGACCAGGGCAAGGACATAAAGGTCATAGTCACTGAAACCAGGCCCAAGTGGCAGGGCAAGATAACCGCGAGGGAGCTAGCTGACTACGGCATCCCGGTCATCTACGTCGTTGACTCAGCGGCCAGACACTACATGAAGATGACCGACAAGGTTGTCATGGGGGCCGACAGCATCACGGCCAACGGCGCGGTCATAAACAAGATAGGAACTGCTTTGATAGCTCTGACCGCCAAGGAGCACAGGGTTTGGACGATGATTGCGGCGGAAACCTACAAGTTCCATCCCGAGACGATGCTCGGCCAGCTCGTCGAGATAGAGATGCGCGATCCAACGGAGGTCATCCCGGAGGAGGAGCTTAGGGAGTGGCCGGAGAACATAACGGTCTGGAACCCGGCGTTCGACGTTACCCCACCGGAGTACGTCGACGTCATAATAACCGAGCGCGGCATAATCCCTCCCTACGCGGCCATAGACATCCTCAGGGAGGAGTTCGGTTGGGCCCTCAAGTACAGGGAGCCCTGGGAGGACTGAGTTTCTTTCTGCTTTTGCTATTCTTCCTGGAGGGATTCGAGGAGCCTCGCCTTCTCCTGGGCTTTCCTGAGATGCTCCACGGTAACCTTGGTGTAGATCTGGGTCGTCGAGAGGTTCGAGTGGCCGAGGAGCTCCTGAATGGCCCTTATGTCCACGCCGCTCTCGAGCATGTGGGTGGCGAAGCTGTGGCGGAGCATGTGGGGCGTGACCTTGACCCCCGCCTTCTCACCGTAGCGCCTCAGGAGGTACCAGACGGTCTTCGGCGAGAGCCTGTTCTTCTTTCCCCTCCTGGCCTCGACTATCAGGTACTCGCTCTCGTCCGTCCTGGTGGAAAGATAGGCTTTTATCTCGTCAAGAAGGGGCTGGGAAACCGGAACAACCCTGTCCTTAGCCCCCTTTCCGCCCCTGACGACTATAAAGCCCCTCTCGAAGTCAACGTCCTTCTTCCTGAGGTTGCAGACCTCGCTTACCCTCAAACCTGCCCCGTAGAGGAGGAGAAAGATCACCCGGTCCCTCTTCCTCGTTGGGGGGATAGCCGAGAGGATTCTCCTGACTTCCTCCCTGCTGAGGGCCTTGGGCAGGCTCCTTGGGACTTTGGGGGGCTTCAGCCTCTCTGCCTCTTCCTCTGCCCCCTCAAAGCGGAAGTAGGAGCGCAGGGCCTGCACAACCAGGTTTAAGCTTCTGTTCGAGTAGCCCTCTCGCCTGAGCCTCGCCAGAAAACGGAGGGCGGAGCGAGCTTTTAAGTCCCCGCCCCACTCCAAATAGCGCCTCACGTAGTAGGAGTACATCCTAACCGTGTGCCCGCTCTTTCCCTCGAGGTCGAGGTAGGTGGCGAACTCCTCGACTATTCCTTCGATCTCTTCGTCAGGCATAGGCTAGCTCAGCCCTCTCCGCCGACGCTCGAGAGGAGCCTCCTTATCTCGTCTTCCTCCTCAATCTCCTCTTTGGGTGGCTCCTCACGGACTTCTGGCATCGCTTCCTCTTCCTCACCTTTCTCCTCTTCCCTTCCCCTGGCGAGCTTCTCTGATATCGCGATGCCCAGGTAAACCGTCTTGAGGAGCTCGTTGACGGCCTCTTCCTCCTCGGCGTAGATGAAGCCCTGGCCCACCACTATCTTCCCGTTGAGGCCGAGCTTTTCAACGGCCATGGCAATGTACTCCTCCGGCGGAACCGGTTCGGCCGGGAAGAGGGCCTTCCAGGCTTCTTCTATCTTTACCGGCTTAGTTTTCTTCTCAAGGAGCGCCTGGAGGCTCTCGTTCTCCTGCTTTATCCTGAGGTACTCGTTCCTCAGCTCCTCGTACTTCTTCCTGAGCTCCTCGTAGTCCCTCTCGAGGGCCTCGTACTGGCTGGCTAGGTTGTCGTAGCTCCCCTTGACGTCCAGGAGCTCTTTCCTGAGCTCCATGTACTCCGGGAGAACCTGGAGGCTCTTGAGGCCTGCCCTCACGAGGGTGTTCTTGAGCTCCTTCCTGACCAGCTCAACGTCCACGTGCTCCAGATCGTGCCCGAGGGGGAGCTTCATCCTCTCTATGTGTCCAACCATCTGGCCGAGCTCGTTGAAGAGCCTCTCGGCTAGATCCCTGCCGACCCTGTCCGCGTCCGTCGCTATGATGAGGAGATCGGCCCCTGCGGCCGCGCTCTTGGCTATCTCAACGTTGGTCGTAGGGATTATCGAGGAGACCGTTATGTTGTACTCGCTCCCGAGGGCCAGGCCCTGGAGGGCCTTGCTCACCACTTCAACGTCGCTCGCCCCCTCCACTAGGATCCTGACATCTACTATCGCCATCGAGTTCACCTCCATCGAATTTACACGCCTGTCTTAAAAACTTAGCCGCGGGTTAGATTTTTAAACGCCCGGCCGTTACTATCCAGGGGCTTGGGCCGGTGGCTTAGCCTGGATAGAGCGTCGGCCTCCGGAGCCGAAGGTCGCGGGTTCAAATCCCGCCCGGCCCGCCAGAATTTCTGTCGTGCCTCACGGCCCCTCGACTTCACCCAAGAGTATCAGCCTGACCCGTTTTATGAACTCCGAAAACTCCTTGGCTAGGGCTCTCTTTTGCTCGTTAGTGAGGTCGTCTAGGGAGTTGAAGACCTCCTTCAGAACTATTCCCAGCTCCCTGCCCCCCAGCCTCGCGAACTCCCTGAACCTCTCCGCGAGTTCCTCTATCTCCCTCAGCTCATCCTCGTGCTCCCGCAGGTATTGGGCTCCCTTTTCCGTGGCCCTGTAGAGCCTCTTCTCCCTTTTGCCCTTTCCGACGGTCTCTATAAGCCCTGCCCTTTTCAGGGACGCCAGTATTGGGTAGACCGTCCCGGGGCTGGGATGAGGGATCCCGTAGGTCTTCTCGAGCTCGGCCATTACTCCGTACCCGTGCATCGGCTTTTCGGTGAGCATCTTGAGTATCAGGAGCTTGAGGTGCCCCTTGAAGCTGGGCCTCTCCATGATATCACCGATATGTCGTTCGATATGTGAGGTTATAAACTTTTCAGTTGTTCTTTTTGAACCTCTCTCTGTGTTCTTTCCTGAAAACGAACTTGATCCCGTATTTTTTCTTAAAGGGGAGCCGGAGGGTATTGTAAAGCAGAACGAAAGTCGGGTGCTTAACAGGTCTTTCAACAGGTCTCAGCGCTCCCGTAGGACAGGCATGAACGCAGATGTAGCACTTTCTGCAGTTCTCGGGGCTGATCATAAATGGCCTGAGCCTGACTTTGTATCTGAATCCGAAGAGGCTCACCTTCATGGGAACCACTTCCCAGATTTTGTCCCCGAAAGGACATACCAGGATACATTCTTCCCCTCCACCGCATATCGGGTAGTGTATGACGAGGGGCGCGGTTCCCTTCATCTTGTCATAGTACTGCCTCCAGTCGGGTACGGTCTCCGGTTTAATGCCCCCCATGTGGCTACCCCCACTTGTTCATTTTTCGATATGTTTTATATCAACATATCGGAAGATATGTTAGTTAAAAGCTTTTTGGTTATTCTCTGAGGGTTGTGCGCGGATCATGGCTCCAAGAACGTGTGTCTCTGCTTTCCCATATCGAGGAAGCTGTTCTGGGTAAACCTTTTTTACGTTGGGGTTTTCATCTTTCCGTGGTGATGGTATGAGGCTCGTTCTAAAGCCGCTATTCGAGGCCGAACTGCCGGGAGGCTTCGAGGAGATACTCCGCTCGAAGCTGAGTGGAAAAGTGGTGGAAACGGGCGAGACCGTTGAGGTGGACCTCCTCGGAAAGCCCTTGGCCTTTAAGGTTCTCCTGGCTGAGCCATCACCTTTGAAGGTCGGGAAGAACACCCGGATCGAATTTTCCCGGGGTGACGTGTCGGAGGTGACGCTGGAGTTCGGGAAAGAGGTTGAAGATGCTGTTCCCTTCCAAGGGGGGCTCGTTTTGGTTTTCGAGGATGAGGTCCGAATATTGAACCCAAGCGGGCAAAAGATTTATAGCAAGGAGTTCGAGAACCTGAAGAAGGTTAGGGTTGTCGAAGGGAAGGTGGTGGTAGTCCATGGTAGCAAAGTCACGATCATTGAGCCTTGAGGGCTTCACCTTTGAAGAGAGCTGGGAGGAAAAGAAAAAAAGGGCTGAGAAAATCGTTGAGACCCTCATGAAGGCCTATCCGAGGGAAGAGCTCCTCATTGGGGATCCCTACAGGACGCTCGTCCACTGCATAATCTCCCAGCGGATGCGCGATGAGGTCACCTACCGCGTCTGGGAGGAGCTCTTCAATCGCTACAAGGACATCGAGACGATAGCCGCAACGCCGGTCGAGGAGATGAGGGAGTTTCTGCGAGAGCGGGGAGTCGGCCTCTGGAAGACTAAGGGCGAGTGGATCGTCAAGGCCTCCCGGATAATCCTCGAGAAGTACGGAGGAAAAGTGCCCGATGACGTAAGGGAACTGATGTCCCTCCCGGGTATCGGGAGGAAGTGCGCCAACATAGTTTTAGCGTACGGCTTTGGAAAGCAGGCGATCCCGGTTGACACGCACGTCAACAGGATAAGCAAGAGGCTTGGTTTGGCACCTCCCAGGGTTGCCCCCGAGAAGGTCGAGGAGTACCTTACTGAGCTTATCCCAAAGGAGAAGTGGATCTACGTCAACCACGCGATGGTAGATCACGGGAGGAGCGTCTGCAAACCGATAAGGCCGAAGTGCGGCGAGTGCCCCCTCAAAGAGCTCTGCCCGTACGCCCGGGGACTCGTGGGCGATGGAGACATAAAATAAAGGAAAAGCTCATCGGCTTTCCAGCTTTACGTCTACCAGCCTAACGTTGAGGTACGCTCCCCCCGCGAACTCCGAAAACGATGCCGTTACCTCGACTGGGAACGGCAGCTCTCTCGCAACGAGTGTGTAGCCGTTGGCCTGGCTCCCCATCCACGTCCCGTGCCACGTGACGTTGTAGAGCTGGAGGGTTAGGGGCCCTAGAACCGCGGTGCCGTCCCTCGAAATTGAGTAGCCTCTTCCGGAACCCGTGAGGGACGTCACCTCGACCACGTCCCCGTAGATCCCCCCGCCGAAGCCGTTGAATATGTCCCATATGCCGTCGAGCGGATGGTTGCGTATCTGGGCGCCGCAGTTCATATCGCCGTTGAAGTTGCCCTCCGCGTCGATCTCGTAGCTGCAGCCCGGCCCCTCGATGGTCTTCCTCTCGTAGTTCTCCCCGCTCTCAAAGAGCTGGAAGGCAGAGGGGACCCAGAGAACCCATCCTGTGTACTCGGTGAGGTCGTCGGTGTAGACCTTGAAGATGTAGGTTGAACCGCCGCTGAGGTTGGCAATGGCGTAGAGCTCGTAGCCGTTGCCGGAGTTCTTGTAGCCCTTTGTCAGGGTGTAGCGGAGTTCGTAGCCCGGCAGCTTGTACGTCACGTTGTAGGTTACCTCCCTGACAACGTAGCGCTCTCCGTTTATGGTCAGGGGTTCTGACGCGTCCCAGTAGAGCTTCCAGTTTTCCGAGGACGGAGCGGGCGTTGTTGTGGTCTCGCTCCCCTGGGTGCTCGTCTGCGTGGTGGAAGTCCAGCTCGATTCGGGAGCGTTTATCCCCCTGAACTCCTTCGAGAACTCGATATCTTCGAGCTCGATCTCCACCGAGATTCCGCCGTTGGATCCGTATCCCAGGGACGCTACCGAGCCCTCTACCCTAATCGGAATGGGGAGCTCTGGCGACACCCTTGCTGTCCCGTTCCCCTTTGCCGATCCGAAGGTCCAGCTCCACATCACGTCCGCCACTTTGAAGGTGTGCCCACCGAGCGAGACGGTTCCGTCCGGGGTTATCTTGTAGCTGTAGCTGATGCCCATTCCCCCTTCGCTGTACTCCCCGCCGCGGGAGAAATCCACGTTCCTGATGCTAGACCACATGGGCGAGCCTACCAGGGCCACCCAGAAGGTGATCAGGGGTTCTGCCCCCAGCTCGTTGAAAAGCCCGGGGTTGCCTTCGCTGTACGGTAGCTCTGAGTACTTTCCAACGGCACCGGGGTTTGTCATGAGGTAGTGCTCTCCTCCGTACTCTATCTCCACTCCCAGGGCGGTTCCCTGGGCAAAGGCCATGAGGTTCGGCATCGGGGCCAGGAACCACGAGTCGGTTGAGGGCGAGAAGTCCTTGACCCAGAACCTGTACTCAACGGGGCCCCTCATCTCGGGGTCGTTCACCGGGGTTATCCTGCCCCAGTACTCAAACGCCCTGTACTCGCCCAGATCCTTTTTGTTCCCGCTGGTGTCGGACGCGTAGACGTGTATCGTCCTGTACCCTCTGGCCTTCTCAACGTAGTAGGATCTCCTTTCGCCCGATATCGTCGAGGTTATCCTGTACTTGACGTAGGTTATCCAGTAGTCCTCGCCGTCGATCTTGACCTTCACGGACGAGTTCCAGGGGCTCCAGTACTCCGGCTGGTGTTCCCCGGAAGGGTTAGTCGTTGAATGAGCCGCGGACGATTCGGACGTGCTCGTTGTATGTGTGGAGGTTGGGGTTGACGAACCTCCCCCACCCCCGCCCAGACAGCCGCTCGCCATCGCACCAAACAGTACGATCAAAATCAGAAGGACGGCAGGTTTTGAGTCCCTCATGCTATCACCCACGTGCCTCCGGTGGAGTAAAAAGCCAAGAAAAGATAAAGGGCCAACTCACCCCTTCTCCTCAAGCTTGAGGTCTTCCACCTTTAGGTAGCCGTATATCGTCGTGCTCTTTCCGGTGTTGCTTGGGACGTAGGTCAGGTAACCCTCGGTTTCAATGGGGATGAAGAGGTAGGGCGAGAACTTGCCGCTTCCCTTAATCTCGGTGCCCTCTGCGGAGCCAGTGTACTCCCACTTGAACTTGACGAGCTTGAAGGTTATCCCGGAGAAAGTCACGGTCCCGTCGGGTTCTGAGCTCCATGTGAGGGTGTGTCCCTGTCCATCTGTAATCGTGCCACTGTGGGGCACAAAAACATTGTTAGAGCGGAAGCCATTCCAAACGGCCAGGTTTGTGATAGCGAACCAGCCCAAGTAGAGGTTGTAGAGGTCCTGATTCACGTCACTGAGCAGGTCGCTGTTGCCTTCCACATGCGGGAACAGGCCGTTCTGGAATGCGGCCCCATTCGTCACGGTGAACTTCTCCCCTGCGTACTCGATCTCAAAGCCCACGAAGGCGTTCTCCCCGGTTGCCCCCATCGGGCTCATATAAGCTGCCCACGCTATGTCCCAGGGATAGATGAACGCCTCCCCCACCAGTTTCTTGTACCACACCCTCAGCGTCAGCTTGTCGGTCAGCGCTGCGGCCTTAACCGGCGTGATGACCGTGGTGTACTCGTAGACCTCATGCTCGCCGAGGTCGACGGTGCCGCCCATGAGGTCGGTTCCGTAGACGTGAACCTTGGTTCTTCCGACGCTCTTTTCAACGATGTACTCGTACATGGGGGCGCTCTGGTTGGGCTGGACCTTGTAATGGATCCGGTAGTACGTGACCGTGTAGTTCCGGCCGTCTATCTTTACTGGCGTGTACTCCCAGGGGTTCGTCCAGTAGGCTTCCTCCGCTTGAGTCGTAGTCGTTGTGGTCGTCGTTGGTTGGGACGTTGTAGTGGTCGCAGTCTCGGTGGTCGTGGTTTCCTCCGCGATTGTGGTCGTTGTGGTTGTGCCGCTCGGCTGGCTGGTGGTTGTGGTCGTTCTCGTCTCCCTGGAGGTGGTCGTGCTTACCCCGCTCGTTGTCATCGACCCCTGAGTGCTCGTGGTTTTAGTTACGCTCCCGCTCGTGCTCTGGCTCGATTGGGGCGGTGAGCTCTGGCTTTCAGAGGAGGTGGACGTTGATGAGCCTCCCCCCATGCATCCGCTTCCGATAACTAACCCAAAAAGAAGGAGAACCAACAGCAGGCCTAAGGCTTTCCTCATACATTTCCCCCCAAACCCGCGAGGCGGGCAGTACTTATTTCAACTACGAACCTTTCCTTATTAAGGGTTTCCTAAGCTTTAGTTCAAGCCGTTGCGTTTCGAATGCGGTATAAACGAAAAGAGCCTCGTTCACCTTAATCCAAGGAGCTCCTCGAATTTTGTCACGCTTTCCTTGGCCCCGATGTACCGGGGAAGGTCGAAGACGTGGGGGACCTTCGAGACAACTCCAACATCGGCGGTCGCTACCGTCTTAAAGCCCTTCAGCTCGAAGTCCGGGCTTTTCACGAGGTAAACTTCGCCTTGAACGCCAAATTCCTCAAGGGATTTCTCGGTCAGTGCCTTCACGATCCCACTCTTTGGCACGTTCCTCCCGTAGAAGAAGAGGGCTTTGCCGACCCTGAGCTCCCCGAGTGCCCCCGCGATCCTCCTCAGAAGCCCCTCCGTGCTCTCGCTGAGCCTGTATTTCCCCTGGTACTTAAGGTCTCTGACGAGGTTGTCCTCGCAGAGTATCGCCTTCCCTTCCACGATGGACTCCAGGGTTATGAGGACGTTGAAGCCGTCGATGGTCAGTGTCCTGTCCTCCAACTCACCCGGAGCCAGGAGTTTTCGCCTAACCTCCTCGATCCAGGGGTCTGAAAAAACGCACCTCGCCAGCAGGTGCCTCTCTTCTAGGGTCAGGCGGTAGTGGTTGGCGACGAACTCGAGAGCGTGGGCCTTTCTGTAGCCCCTGTTGAGGAGGTACTTTAGGTCCCGGTAGGCATCAACCAGCATGGATAAAGAAACGGTGGGAGGTTAAATAACCTTCTCCACGATCTCCCCATCCGCGCCGGTGTGTATCCTCAGCCTTACCTTCCCGCTTAGGAGGGAACTTTTAACCTTCTTCGTCAGAATCTCGTCCACCTGGAAGATCCCCGCCGGGTGCTTCATCCATATCTCAATGAGTATTGGCTGCTCCTCGTCGCCTTCCTTTATCTCCACCTTCTCTATGGCTAAAGCCGAGACCGCGTGGATGTCGACCTTGTCCTTCTTGTGGACGAGCCTGCTCCTTCCCGCTTCCATGTCGCAGCCGTCCGCTATGGTGACGAGTGAGCCCTCTATGGTGGTGCACGGCACGTGCTCGTCGTGGGTGTATATGGCGTTGAGCGTGAGGGCCTTGAGAAGGAGCGGATCCCTGTCCTCGAACTCGCCCACGAGCTTCTCTATCACCGGTTCCGCCAGCTGGACGCTGAAGCCGTAGTGGTTTATCCTGTGTATCATGTTGCCGATGTCGTGGAAGAGCGCGCCGAAGGCGACGATGAACTTGCTCCACCTGAAGGGCTTGCCCAGCCTCTCGGACGTCGTTTTGATCCCGAACTTCCTTATGATCCTGAGCAGTTCCAGTGCGCGCCTAGTCGTCAGGAGGACGTGCACCGGGCCGTGGTCGTTGAAGCCGTAGACGTTGAGGACTATGTAGTTGGTGGTGTCGAAGTAGTAGTGGTATTCCCTGAAGGCCCTCTCGTACATCCTGTAGAGCTCCTCGTCGCCCATCAGTTCCCTTATCTCTTCGAGCAGTCCTTCCTCCGTGTACATTCTCTCACCCGAGGGGGTAGAGGAGGTGGGGTTTTAAGGATTATTATTGCGAAATGGCTGACCTCCTCCCCGCCGTGAACGGCGATGTTTTCAAGAGAAAAAAAGATAAATAGCCTCGGAACAAACTTCCTCCGTGGTGGATATGGAGGGTATTAGGGCCGTTTATAGGCATGGAGTTCTGGTACCCGAGAGGGAACTGCCCCTCAAGGAGGGGGAGGAGGTAGTGATCCTTCTCAAGAGGTCCAAGAACGTTGATAAATACTTCGGCATCTTTGAGAGGGGAAAGGTTGAGAAGGTCATCGAGGAGATAGAGAATGAGGGTGTTCTTTGATAGCAACGTCTTTCTGAAGTTCTTTGGAGGCGAGGAAAAAGCTAAGGCTTTGCTAAGCCTCGTGTGGGAAGGGGAAGTTGAAGGCGCTATAAACCCCGTTGTGCTCTCCGAGGTGACTTACGGTTATATAAGGCTCTCAACGAACCTCCGCCCCTACGATCTGAAGAGAAAGCTGCCAAAACTTGACGTGGACCTTTCCCCTGTGGAGGAGCTTCTCTCTGAGTTTACAATGCTGAATCCCGCTTATTCCGTTGGGGATCTCCTTGGGATGGTTTCCAGCTACGGGCTCCTGCCAAACGATGCATCCATCGCGCTGACGTGCAGAATTGAAGGGATTAAACGGATAGCCACCTTTGATTCTGATTTTCAGAGGGTTGACTTCCTAGAAGTGCTGGGTGTGTGATCATCCCAGCATTCCTTCAAGCTCGAGGATCTTCTTCGAGCGGAGGTAAACGACCGGAACGCCTCTCTCGCGAAGCCTCTTCTTCAGCCCCTTGTCGTTGGTGCACACTATAACCCGCTCGTTCCTGGTGGCGAAGTCGAAGATCTGGTCGTCTATCGGCCTCTCTCCAAAGTGGCCTATTTCAACCGTCTCGAAGCGCTCCGCCAGCTTCTTCGCCATCCTTATTGCCACCAGATCCTTTCCCCTGGCTTTCCGCTCTATGACCTCCAGCTCCTGGAGAACGACGTTAGGGACGAGGATTCTGAACCTCACGTCGAGGATCCTGTTGAGTTCCGAGATTATGTCGACGCCGAACTGCCCTGGCACGAGGAGAAAGTTCGTGTCCGGAATAACCACCCACTCGTTCTTCTCCATGAGAACCACCCAAACTGGAGAAAAAGGAAAGAGATTACTCCCTGATGAAGCCGTAGCCTATAAGCCTCCACCTGCTGCCGACCTGCCTGCTTATGGCAACGCGGTCTCCCGGCTCGGCGCAGATGGGTATCTGGAGCTTGAGCTCTATCGTGTCCTTCCCGAGGCCCGTAACTAGGCCCATAGTCCTTGCCGTCCCGACGTTGAGGAGGAGAACCTCGCGCCTCTTTATAGGCTCGACTTTCAGTTCTTCCTCGGTTCCGACGACGCGGTCGAGGAGGTGAACCTCCAGCGTGAGATCCTCCCAGACCGGCGGGAGCTGGCCGGGCTTTCCGACGACGTTTCCAGCCATGAGGTCGCCCTTGGTGAGGAACGGGTCGAGCTTTGTTCCAACTCCAACTAGACCGCCTGGGTAGGCTTCGTCCACGAACTTTCCTCCGGCCTGGAGGGAGACTATCTCCGTCGTTATCGGCTCGTAGCGTATCCTGCCGTGGTCCTCGTAGGGGACGCCGGGCCTTATCTCGATCTCGTCCCCCACTTTGAGCTTGCCCTGGATTATCGAACCGCCGATAACTCCGCCCACGAGCTTCTCGGGCTTGGTTCCCGGCTTGTTGACGTCGAAGCTCCTCAGGACGAGCATCTTGGGCGGCTTGTTCGGGTCGCGCTCCGGCGTGGGTATGAACTCCTCTATAGCCGCTAGGAGAACGTCAACGTTGGCCCCGTGTAAAGCTGAAATCGGGATTATCGGGGCGTTCTCGGCCACGGTCCCGGCTATGAACTCCTTTATCTCGTTATAGCGCTGGATGACCTTCTCCTTGTCGACGAGCTCGATCTTGTTGAGGGCTATGACGATGTTCCTGTTCCCGACTATCTGAAGCGCCATGAGGTGCTCCCTGGTCTGGGGCATTATGCCCTCATTGGCCGCTATGACGAGAACCGCGCCGTCCATGAGGGAGGCTCCAGCCAGCATGGTGGTCATGAGCGCCTCGTGGCCCGGGGCGTCTATGAAGGAAACGCGCCTCTCAAATTCCGTCTCGTGGCCGCAGTAGGGGCACACCGGCGAGCTAGAGTACCTGCCGCAGTTCGGGCACTTCCTTATCTCGGCATCGGCGAAGCCTATCTTGATCGTGATGCCCCTCCTCAGCTCCTCGCTGTGGGTATCGGTCCAGATCCCGGTTAGGGCCTTGGTCAGGGTGGTTTTACCGTGATCAACGTGACCGACCATTCCTATGTTAACCTCAGCCTGCCTAAACTCCTTCTTCTTTGCCATCTCTCTCACCCCTAACCATAGAAAGCGGGGTCGTTTATTAAGGTTATCGTGAGGGGCCGGAAGAAGAGAAAAGGAAAACTGAAACTCACCAGGTCACTTCGTACTCGAACGTCACGCTCTTTGAGCCCCCAGCAGGAACGTTCAGGACGAACTCCACGTAGCTGGCCGTTTCATCGCTTGGGCTGACGCTCGAGCTCAGAATCTTCCCGCGGTACTTGTAGTGGCGCACTACAACGCTCTTGGCCTCGTCCCCAAAGTTCTCGATCTTTATCTGCACCTTGTACTTTGCCCAGCGGTCGCCGTGCTCGTAGCTGAGCACTTTGGTAGTTCCCTTGAGGTCGTAGTCCTTCCCGATGCCTATCCTTACCACGTCGCCCTTGGGGGTGTGGTCAATGTGCCCCTCGCCTATCAGAACCGTTCCTCCGTTGCCCTCGCGGTAGATCTCGACGACTCCAGCGGGCAGTACCTTGTCCGTCTTGAAGGAAATCGACTCGTAAACGTCGCCCTCCCTGTTGTAGGCCCAGCTCTCGTAGAGGTACTCCCTCTTTACCCCGAGTTCCGTTGAGATGTAGGGTATCATCATAGTGCTCGCCGGCTCTATGTCGACGGCCCCGAGGGGGTACATGTAGAACGCCTCGAGCTTGACCGGCTCCTGGGGGCTGACCTCGTCCCCACCGGCCTTCGCCTCCGCAACCGCGTAGACGTACCTCGGGGAGACCCCCTGGTACAGCTGGACGTCGCCCGAGACCAGAACGACCTTGGCGTTGTCGTATTCCCGTGAGGTGGGGTTCTTCATGATTATGTATCCCAGGAGCTTTGCCCTCTCGTTCCCTAGGTAGAGCTTGTACCTGCTACCCCAGCTCATGCCTGAAACGCGGTAGGTTATCTCAACTGGGTATTTGCCGTCCTTCTCCGCCAGGAAGCTGGCGTAAACGCCTCCCTTCTTCTCTATCCTTGAGGCCTTGAAGTAGACGAGCTCACTTGGGTTTACGGCGTAGAGACCGTCCCCGTTCTGGATCACGAGCTTTCCGTCCTTCAGACCCAGGAACTTCCCTTTGATGAGGTCTCCGTTCGTCGTCTTGACTTCCACGTCACCGCCAACGTTGGAATCGTATATGTTCTCGCTCGACTGGGCGCTGTAAAGCCCCAGGAACTGGACGCTTGAGTTCAGGGGCCTGACGGTTATCTCCTCCACGCTGAGCCCGGCAAGTTCTTCCAGCGGAATCCTGTTTATGCCCTTCTCAAGGCTCAGGTTCAGAACCCTGCTCACGACGCCTAAGTTGGCCGAGTCGTAGAGGGCAACCGTTGTGTCCGCCTGAGCCGCCCTGGTCCTCTCCGTCCCCGAAAAGGCAACCATCAGGATTACTATCACGACCGTCCCAATAACGGCCTTCCACAGTTTTCTCATGGGGAATCACCGTTACTACTACGGTGTCCCCCTACTTATAACCCCACCATGGCTTCAAACGTGGTTGAAGCGGTGAGTTGGCAAATGGAAACCCTTTTAACTGCCCGGGAGGATTGAGCACTGTCAAGCTGATGGGGTGATTGGTATGGACAGGATTGCTAAGGCCAGGGAGATAATCGAGAAGGCCAAGGCCGAGAACAGGCCACTCGTCGAGCCGGAGGCTAAGGAGATACTCAAGCTCTACGGCGTCCCGGTTCCGGACTTTAAGGTCGCCACCAATGAGGAAGAAGCTGTAGAGTTCGCCAAGGAGATCGGCTACCCGGTCGTCATGAAGATCGTTTCCCCGCAGATCATCCACAAGAGCGACGCCGGTGGAGTTAAGGTCAACATCAAGAGCGACGAAGAAGCGAGAGAGGCCTTCAGGACCATTATGGAGAACGCCAAGAACTACAAGCCGGACGCCGACCTCTGGGGCGTTATCATCTACCGCATGCTTCCGCTCGGCAAAGAAGTTATAGTCGGTATGATCCGCGACCCACAGTTCGGCCCGGCCATCATGTTCGGTCTCGGTGGAATCTTCGTCGAGATACTCAAGGACGTTTCCTTCCGCGTCGCCCCGATAAGCAAGGACGAAGCCCTCGACATGATCAAGGAGATCAAGGCCTACCCGATCCTCGCCGGAGCGCGCGGTGAGAAGCCCGTCAACATAGACGCTCTGGCGGACATCATCGTCAAGGTTGGCGAGCTTGCTCTCGAGCTTCCGGAGATCAAGGAGCTCGACATCAACCCGATCTTCGCCTACGAGGACTCAGCAATAGCCGTCGACGCGAGGATGCTCCTCTGAGCTCTTTTTCTCTTCCTTTCCGCAAAAAGTGGAAAATTCGGCTTCAGAGCCCCGCCGTCTTCAGAACCAGCCACCAGAACATGTCCCCCCAGAGCAGCGCTATGAGGAAGCCCAGGTAGATGCTCGGTGCGAAGGGCATGGCCTTCTTCCTCAGGAAGCGGTTTTCCAGCTTCCCCTCCTCGACGAGCGACTTTAGCCTCTCTATCTGCTCCTTCGAGAGGCCCTCCGCGGTTGGAGAGGCTATCACCTTCGCGTTCTCGGTTCTTCCGGAGAGGGCTTTGAAGTCCCCCGACAGGAGGGCCTTCTTGAGGGCGTCGAAGAAGCCGGTGCGGTCCCTCTTCACCTCCTCCCCCTCCAGATAGATCGTCTCCCCGAGTATGTCCCACTCCCTGAGCTGCTCAACGGTAACCTCCTCGATGAAGGCTTCTTCCCTCAGAACCTTGACCACTGAGAAGAAGACCTTGAAGAGGTAGAGGACGACGAGGAGCTTTGCGAAGCTGTAAAGGGCGCTCAGGCCTGCCAGATACGTTAGGTAGGCCGTGGAGGCAACACCTATTGCATCCCCGACGGCCCTCCACTTTCCAAAGACTGCTATCAAGGCGATGGTGAGCAGGTACTTGAGGAGGGGGTGGAGGGTCAGGCCGGCGTTTCTCTGGAGGAGAACCACCAGGGCCACACCTGCCATTATCCAGAGGGAGGCCTCGACGGAGAGCGAGGCCCTCTCAAGGAACACGCTCTTCAAAGCCCCGGTTTTTCTCCTGACGATAAGGATGGCCAGGGCGTAGAATATCAGGAAGGGGAAGATGGCCAGTATGCTGTTGAAGAGTATCGCGAGGGGGTAGAGGGGGTAGCTTACCTCGTAGGGGGCCGTGACCCTGGCTACGCTCAGGGGGTAGGGCAGGAGGGCCGAGAAAGCCGCCAGGAGGAGCACGTCCCCGGAAGCCCACGCCCCCGCGTAGTAGAGGAAGAGGCCGAGTAAGAGTCCAACGACGAACCCTATGATTCCAGAGAGGGCTAGGATCGTGTCCCCACTCCTGAGCCCGAGGTACAGGTAGAGGATTATTCCGACCTCGACGGCCGGGACTGGGATCTTCACCAGCCATTCCGGGAGGTTAACTTCTTCGTCCTCCTCTTCCATCCCCCTGACCTTCTCCAAGAGGGCAAGGATGGGAAAGACGTGGTTGTCAAATATGAACCCGGTCTTAACGTCCGTGTAGGAGGTCAGAAAGCCGGCGATTGATCCAACGAGTAGAATAATCCACGCGTAGGCTTCCACCCCTCTCACTCCCCCAGAAGCCGTCAGAGGTTCTCCATTATCCTCTCCCTAACGGTTTTCGTGTAGTCCTCGACGCTCTGCTGGAGTTCCCTCGTGGCATCGAAGACGACCTTGATGGCTATCGCCACCAGTATCATCGCCGCCGCTAGCATGAAGAGGTACTCCACCGCACTCTGGGCCCTCCTAGCTTTCCTCACCATTGTCATACCCATCAGCTCCATAACGAGTTGGTTTCAATTAGATTTAAAAGTTTCCCCGAGAGAATTGGGAGGGAGTGCAGATGAAGGTCTACAGGCTTAGAGTTCGCGAGGAGTACCTAGACTACATAAGGTCCGGGGAGAAGAGGACGGAGGTCCGGGTTGCCTACCCCCAGCTAAGGAACATAAAACCCGGCGATAAGATCATCTTCAATGACGAGGTTCCTGCCGTCGTTACCCAGGTTAAGCGCTACGAGACGTTCAGGCAGGTGCTCAGGGAGGAGCCCATAAAGAGGATCTTCCCAGATGAGCCGAGCTTTGAAAGGGCCCTTAAGCGTTTCCACGGCATGTACCCCAAGTGGAAGGAGAACCGCTACGGTGTCATAGCGATAAAGTTCAGGCTCCTCGGTGAGGGGAGATGAAGCACCTCGAGTTCGACGGCAGGTACGCCGAAGCAATCCTCAAAGGAAAGAAAAGAGCGACGGTGAGGCTCGGAAGGAGGCCGAACCTAAGCGAGGGAGACGAGGTTCTCATCCACGCGGGGGGGTACGCCATAGGTAGGGCCGTGATAGAGAGGGTCGAGAGCAAGACCGTCGGGGAGCTGACCGATGAAGATGCTTTCCTGGACGGCTTTTCGAGCAGGGAGGAGCTTTTAAGGGCCCTCAGGGAGCACTACAGGTACGTGGACGACGATTCTCCAGCCCATGTAATAGTCTTCCGCCTGATCGAGAAGTTCAAAAAGCCGGTTTTGAGCGCTGACTACGCCTACGAGGGAAACCTGCCCGTCGAGATAGCCGAGATGGCCCTGAAACACCTTGATCTTCCCGAGGAGGACAGGGAACTCATAGAGCTCTTCCTGAAGGCGGGGAGCCTGAGAAAAGCCGCCTACCGCCTCGGGGGCCTCAACAAGCGCTACCTGATAAGGGACGCCCTGAGGAGGGCCTACGAGCGGCTCAAGGAGAGGGGCCTCATGGGGCCGAGGGTCTGATCAGAGGTCGAGCCTCTCTTTTATGAGCTTCAAAAGCTCCCCAAAGGCTTTTCCCAATGCCTCCTTGCTCCGGTACGGGTGGAGTACATCGTCGTCGAAGTTCCTGACGAGAACCTCGACTGCCTCCTCTATCGTAAATGCCCCCTCTAACCAGGCGAATGCTATAACGGCCTCCGCCACGTCGCCTTTTCCGTGCTTGTCCGTTCTCGGGGGTATCAGGTGCTTCAAACGGGCCCTCTCCATGGCGATGGCGAGGGATGCATTGGGAACCCTTCCACCACTCGGCCTTCCCGTGAACTCGCTGAGGGCCAGGGAGTAGAGGAAGTTGGCCAGGGAATCGCCGAGGGTTGCGAGCCCCTTGTCCCTGAAGTCCCTGGGGTACTCAATCCTTGGCTTTTTCTCCACTCGTCACACCTCCGCACTCCAGCGAGGCAGAGAGGGCCCAGACCAGCCAGGCGAAGAGGAGCAGGGTGAAGACCCCCGAGAGGACCATGAAGGGCCCGGTGTCGAAGATCATGAGGGTGAGGCGGTCTATAAGCTTAACCATCTCCCAGTCCGGGTTCTCGAAGTGGACGTGGAACCAGAAGCTTGTGGGGAAGGTTATGGGCCACAGAGTGGGGGGCACGGTCGTTATGAACGCGACGGCCCGGGATGGCCAGCTGAGCTCTGGCAGGGCAAGGGCAACGAACGCTATGAGCGGGAGCATGTACTGGGTGTTGACGCGCCAGTAGCTCAGGAGGAAGGCCGCGTAAGCCAGGGCCACCGAGACCCTGAGGTTCCTGGAGCGGTGGTGAACGAATAGAACCGCCGCCAGGGCGGGCAGGGCGAACCAGAGCCAGTGCTTCATGTAGAAGAGCGTGTTGAGGCCGGTCTTGTCGTGTATGAATGTCAGAAGTGCCACGAGGCCGTTGAGGTTGTAGGATATCGGGTAGGTGTAGTCGGGCTTCATCCCCTGCAGGAGATCGTGGATGCTGGATAGGGAGCCCGGTTTGAGGAGGAATGGAGCGAAGGGAATGAACAGCCCGGCAAGGAAGCTGCCGACGTTTATTCCGAGCCCTCTGGGGTCTTTTTTGCGTTTCAGAAGGGCGTCCCAGAGGACAACCGCGGCCGGGAACAGGAGGGTGTGCTTCACCACCAGACTGAAGCCCACGAGGCCGTACCCGAGCTTCTCGCTCCCCTTTTCGATGTAGTACAGGCCGAGGAGGAAGGGAAGAACGGCCAAGCCGTCGAACATGCCGTATATCGAGGAGACGTAGATGACCATGGGGTTGAGGAAGTACAGGGTAGCGGCCAGGAATGCCCCCCACTCGGACTTCTTCCTCACCATGGTGTAGATGAGAACCGCTATCCCGACGTCGGCGAGGATGAAGAGGGACTTAACCGCGACCACCCACGACCTTGAAACGAAGACGTGGTAGCCGTTTTTGTCCCAGAAGAACCTCACCTTTCCATTGCCCACGATGAGCCGGAGGAGGGCTAGGAGGTACGCCAGAACGGGCCCGTAAACGTAGGGCCACCCGTATGGCCACCCCTCGAGCCTCCACCGCTTTCCGGAGGCGTAGGCGTAGAAGTCCAGGGGGTGCCTCAGCATCGTGCCCCCGAAGCCGTAGAACTGTGGTATGTCGCTCCCGCTCGAATAGGGGGCCAGGTAGAGCCTGATCGCGAGTCCGATGAGGATTACCCCTATAAGGGCCTGAACGGGCCTCTTTGAGAGCTCCCTCCTAAGAACCTGCACACTCTTCCGGGTGATTTTAAAACTCCGCTTCATTCGCCTTACCCTGCATGGATACCCCGGAGCCCTTAAAAGAATTTCGGAGCGGGCTGAGTAGGAAATGGAATGGGGATCAGCCTTTAACGGCGGCGTTCCAAGCTTCTAGAACAGCCCTGGCACCGTCGAATATCTTCTGGGCGGCCCTCTCGAGGGCCTCCTCAGGGCTCTCTTCACCGTCGGTTGTGACCTTGAACCTCGGCTTCCGCGCCATGAGTATCGGGTGGTCTATTGAGTATGCCGCGAACTTGACGTGTTCGTCCTCGTGGAGGGTCTCGACCAATAGGTTGGCGAACGTGTGGTCCTCTCCCTCAAGGTAGAACTCGAGCGTGTTCCCTTCCCGCTTGATGACCTCAATCTTCACCGCTATCACCCCTCAGATGATCCAGGACGATCTTCAAAGCCTGCTCCTTGTTCTTGACCAGTTCGTATTTAAACTTATCCTCCTTCCACTCGGCCACTCCCAGCTCAACTAGGAGGTCGATGACCTCTCCCGGCTCCATCCCGAAGGCCACCGAGACCGGAAGGATGACCTCCCGTATCTGCCTCGTGGTCTGGAGTGATACCTCGGCGAGGTTCTCACCGAGCTCCCTCACCAGTGAGACGGCCTCCTCCCAGGGCATGGAAGTTACCAGCTCCCCCTTGGACTCGTCCAGCTCGGCCCTCTCCCCAAGCAACTCGAGGGTCTTCATCAGGATTGGAAGTGAAACACTCGCCCCGGCCTCCCTGAACAGGTCGTCGGGTGAGTAGTGGTAGAGGCCCCTCCTGTCGGGGTACAGCTTTGCCCTGACCCTGTTGTGGATCGCCCTTATCTTCCCTATGGCCTCCCGTATCTCCTCCTTAGTCCCCTGGACGTTGATCTTGAGGGAATCGAGCTTTCCGTGTACGTAGATGAACGCCGGGAGGCTGAGCCTTTCGAGCTCCTTCATGAACTCCTCCTTTTCCCTGTCGTCCCTCACGTGGATTGTTATGACCTTCTTGGCCCTCGCCATTCAGATCACCATCTTCCTGTAGAGGGACGAGAGCTTTCTGGTTTCGACGTTTCCGCACTTGGGGCAGACTAGCTGGTTCCCCCTCCTCACGAGGGGCGTCCTGCACCTCGAGCAGAACGCGTACACAACCCCGAGATCCGGGGCCCTGGTCGTGAGCTGGATCGGGCTCTTTTCGTTCGATATTACGCGGGCCCTTATTATATCGCCGACCTTGAACTCCTTGCTCAGGTCTTCAACGAACCCGTTTTTTACCTGGGAGACGTGAAGTCCGGCCAGCTTTGATGTGGCTATCTCCCTGTCCCTCTTCCCCTCTATCCTGAGGAGCTGTAGTATAACCGCCTGGGACTTGACCTCAATAACCTGAGCTATCACAACGTCGCCCACCTTTGGGAGCGGCGGGGTGTCGGTGACGGGCTCAACGTGTATCTCCATCCTTTCCTGATCCACCCTCACCCTTCCTGGCCTTGTGGCTATCAGTTCTCCGTTCTCCTCCTTCACGCCTTCCCCCGGCAAGTACTCCTCTATGACACCGAGGTAATCCCCGGGAAGGACCATGTCACCATCTTTGGCCGGTTTTTTAACCTCCATCCTCCCACCTCGTAGGGATTCCAGCGAGGATTTTTTAAGTCTTTGCTACAGCTTCGATAACCTTAAATCCACCTCACCGGATTTGGGAGCATGTTTGGGGGGCATGAACTCAGAACCCAGTTCATAAAAATCGGGGATAAAAAGTTGCACCTCCTCGAATTGGAGGGCGATTTCGTGAGGTACCGCCGCGATGACGTTGAGAGGCTCATCAAGAGGAGGGACGGCGAAAAGCTGGAGGTTCTCCCGGCCCCGGCGGAGGGCTACGGCATCAGGCTTTTGATGGTCGTTCTCCGGGAACCCCTGGCCATTCCCCCCGGCGAGGAGGTGGTGGGCTTCCTCGAGGCCCCCGTTGACGTGGAGGTCAGGACGGGGGAGCTGACGATAGACCGCTTCGTCGTTGGCCGCGAGAAGTACGCCCTGTACGGGAGCGTTGAGGCCGGGGCAATAGCGAGGTACCACGTTTCGAGCTTCACCTTGAAGGAGCCCGACTCCCTCGGGGTTATGGTGGTCTCGATCACCAACCCCACCAGGAACTGGGAGGGGATAGACAAAGTGGTCGTCCCGATCAGGGGATCGACAATGTATTACTCCCCTGAAAAAGCCTACTACCCCCTCGTTAAGGTCTCGCTCGGCGATGCCATTCCAGAGGTCAACAACACTGGGAAACCTCCGAAGGAAGGTCTGATGGTCTCCGGGAGGAAAAAGGCCCTCCCCAACTTCCTGATGAGGTGGTGAGGATGAGCCTAAACCTCTCGGCCAACTGGACCCTGGGCTTCGGTCCGACCAAGGTTACGCTGAACGTCGGGGACGCCGTGCTCTCCCTCATCGTCTTCATCCTCGGTTTCTTAATAGCGAAGGCCATCGAGAAGTACGTACTGGAGCTCTCGAACAGCACAACCTACGTCTGGCTCTTCAACGAGGACACCGCCAGGGCCATCTACAACATGGTGGTTCTGATAGCGGCCTTCTACTCCCTCCACATCCTGGGCATACTCTCGTATAAGGTAGGCGGTACTCCCCTCAGCGATGTCCTAACCGCTTTGGCCGTCTTCTACTTCTCCTACCTCCTGGCGAAGAGGTCGAAGGACTACATGCTCATGCGCACGACTCAGGAAAAGCTGCCCGAAACCCAGATAAAGGCCAAGCTCCTCTACTACGGCATAATAACCTTCGCCTTCTTCGTGTCCCTCAATATAGCCGGCCTCAGCGGCAGGCTGTCGACCATTATAGCCGCCGCGGGTATAACGGGTATCGTCCTCGGTTTCTCGGCCCAGACGGTCATAGCCAACTTCATCTCCGGCGTTTTCATGTACTTCGACAAGCCGCTCAAGATAGGCGACGCCGTCAGGATAGGGGACGTCGAGGGTGTGGTCCACGACATAAGGATCCTCTCGACGCGGATACGCGCCTGGGACGGAACCCTGGTGAGGATCCCAAACGAGAAGCTCTTCAACAGCAACATCGTCAACCTGCAGAAGTACCCCGCTAGGAGGGCGGAGATAACCGTGGGGATAGCCTACAAGGAGGACGCCCAAAGAGCGATCGACACTATCCTCAGGGTTCTCGATGAAGAACCATACGTCCTTGCAATACCCGAGCCGAGGGTCTACGTCAGCGAACTGGCCGACAGCTCGGTCAACATAACCCTCTGGGCGTGGGTTCCGAGTTCTCTCTGGATAGGCCAGAACCTCCTGCGCTCCAAGTACCGCCTCCTCCAGAAGATCAAGGAGGCCCTCGACAGGGAGGGAATCGAGATACCGTTCCCGCAGAGGGTGAACTGGTTCCCGGAGCCCATCAGGATAAGGGTCGAGGGGGAGAGGGAAGGCTGAGTCTCTTTGTTTTCTCCCCTTCGAACAGGTTTATAAGCCCAAGGGAAAACTTTTAGTAATTCGACTCCAGCTATGGGTGGTGGTTGAGAATGAGAATGCTTCTGATACACTCCGACTACCTCGAATACGAGGTCAAGGACAAGGCCCTTAAGAACCCCGAGCCGATAAGCGACGAGCAGAGGAAGGGCAGGCTCGACGAGGTTCTGGCCGTCTTCATGAGCGTTGAGAAGGTCGACGAGAGCAACCCGGATGAGGTCGTTGAGAAAGCCGTGAAGGAGATCAAGGACGTTACGGCGCAGGTTAAAGCCGAGAGGATATTCGTTTACCCCTTCGCCCACCTGAGCAGCGAGCTGGCGAAGCCTGATGTAGCCCTCAAGGTTCTCCAGAAGGTTGAGGAAAAGCTTAAGGAGGAAGGCTTCGAGGTCAAGCGCGCCCCGTTCGGCTACTACAAGGCCTTCAAGCTGAGCTGCAAGGGACACCCATTGGCCGAACTCAGCAGGACAGTGGTTCCAAGCGGCGAGGCCGTCTCAAAGGAGGAGCGCAACATAGCCCTTGAAAAGGAGGAGGAACTCAAGAGCTACTGGTACGTCCTCACGCCGGAGGGCGAGCTCATCGAGGTCGACAAGTTCGACTTCACCGGCCACGAGAACCTCAGGAAGTTCGCCAACTACGAGATAAGCAAGAACAGGATAGCCGACAGGGAGCCGCCCCACGTCAGGCTCATGCTCGAGCACGAGCTCGTTGATTATGAGCCCGGAAGCGACGGCGGAAACCTCCGCTATTATCCGAAGGGACGCCTGATAAAGGGCCTCCTCGAGCAGTACGTCACCGAGAAGGTCATCGAGTACGGGGCGATGGAGGTCGAGACCCCGATCATGTACGACTTCGAGCACCCCGCTCTGGAGAAGTACCTGAACAGGTTCCCGGCGAGGCAGTACGTGGTCAAGAGCGGCGACAAGAAGTTCTTCCTTCGCTTTGCCGCGTGCTTCGGCCAGTTCCTCATAAAGAAGGACGCCACCATAAGCTACCGCAACCTTCCGCTCAGGATGTACGAGCTTACGCGCTACTCCTTCAGGCGCGAGAAGAGCGGCGAGCTCAGCGGTCTGAGAAGGCTCAGGGCCTTCACGATGCCGGATATGCACACCGTCGCTCGCGACCTCAAGCAGGCGATGGACGAGTTCAAGAAGCAGTACAAGCTCAGCATGGAGGTCCTCAGGGGCGTTGGTCTCACCCCGGACGACTACGAGGTCGCCATACGCTTTACCGAAGACTTCTGGAACGAGAACAGGGACTTCATCGTCGAGCTGGCGAGGATAATCGGCAAGCCCGTCCTAATCGAGATGTGGAAGCAGAGGTTCTTCTACTTCATCCTCAAGTTCGAGTTCAACTTCGTGGACAACCTCGACAAGGCTGCAGCGCTCAGCACCGTCCAGATAGACGTCGAGAACGCGGAGCGCTTCGGCATAACCTACTACGACGAGAACGGACAGGAGCAGTACCCGCTCATACTCCACTGCTCGCCGAGCGGAGCTATTGAGCGCGTTATGTACGCAATCCTCGAGAAGCAGGCCAAGCTCCAGGCCAAGGGAGTAAAGCCGGCCTTCCCGCTCTGGCTCAGCCCGATACAGGTTAGGGTTATACCAGTCAGCGAGGAGGTCATGGACTACGCCCTCTACGTCGCCGGTAAGCTCGAGGGTGCCAAGATAAGGGCGGACGTCGACGACACCAACGACAGGCTCAACAAGAAGATAAGGAAGGCCGAGAAGGAGTGGATTCCCTACATCGTCGTCGTCGGAAGGAACGAGAAGGAGCAGAACACCGTCACCGTGAGGAGAAGGAGCGACGGGAAGCAGGTCGAGATGCAGCTCGAGGATCTCATCAGGGAGATAAAGGCCCAGACCGAGGGCTTCCCGTACAAGCCAAGGCCCCTGCCGTTGCTCCTCAGCAGGAGGCCGAAGTTCAGGGGATGAGTTCCCCCAGCCTCTTTACCCCGAACCTCTCCCTTCCCGTTTTTCCCGTCTTTATCAGGAGGTACTCCTCGGGTTTGAACCCCGGTATCGGCGCCTTCAGGAAGTAGAGGTGTTCCTCGAACTTCCCCTTCCCAACGAAGGCCTTGGAGAGGAGGACGTAGTCGCTGAGCTCCACTATCCACGCCGTGAAGTTCTTGGACACAGTGTCCCGGTTGAGGGACATCACCAGAAAGCTCTCGACCGGGAGCCTAGAGTAGAGGCTCAAAACTTGGCTGAGCATCTTCACCGTTGGCTCTTCTCCCGCTATCTGAACGACCCCGTGGAGGGGGTAGACGATCCGAAGGATTCTCTTTCCCTCAGTTCTCGGGATGATGTTCTCCTGGTAAATCCTGAAGATCTTGGGGTTGAGTGTCTCGGGCTCTACTGGGTCCAGGTAGAAGACGTTCCTCCTCTCGGTTCTCAGGTGGTATCTCGAACCGAAGACGTCGATTATGAACAGGGTGTCCTCATCGAGCGCCTTCTCGGCGTCGATCCCGACTATCTCTAGATCCCTCAGGAAATGGTTCAGGGGTCTGAGGTAGTTCGTTATCACAACGGCCCAGCCCTTGTCCATAAACTCCTTGGCCATGACCAGGGGTATCTCCCATGCGTCCGAGTACGTCTCGTAGATGAGGGTCAGCGTGGAGTAGGGAGTTATCTCCCCCACGAACCTCTCCACGGGGAGCTCAAAGGGTAGGTCACCCATCCCCTTCCCCAATTATGGTACTATAGCACATTGACATAAAAACTTTGTGGGAATCCCAAGAAAAAGGCGCAGGATTGTAACAAAGGGGAACAAAATCGGGGTCAGGTCATGAGCATGTTCTCGATGATCCTTATGGCCTCGGCGATCTTCCTGTCTGGCCTCTCGTCGTCCTTTGAGATCTCAAGGTTTATCACGAGCCTCTCGTCGCGCTGGTCTTCGAGGTCGTAGACCTCGAGCTCCTCAACCTCGACGTCGCCGAAGATGCTCTCTATCTCGGGGCTAAGGATCTTGCCCTCGTTTCCGTAGACCTCAACCCTAACCAGATCGTCCGTCGTCGAGACCACGACTACTATCTCGTAGTCTCCAACCCTTTTTGTGAACCTGAGGGCGCTCCCGTAGCCAACGACCTCCTCCTTAAACCCCATCTGGAGCATTGTACTCCTTATTGAATCCGCCTTTGCCTTTATCCTGCCCATTATCCTCTCGCGAAGCTTTCCGCTCTCCTCAATTGCCTTCTTAATACCCTCTCCGGCCTTCTCTATGGGGCCTTCCCATATCCCAACTATCCTTATGCCAGAAGAAGCGGGCCTGAACTCCAGCTTTAAGGAGCCGACGTCAAAATCGCGCAGATCCTCTACCCTCAGCTCGCTGAGGGTCATGATCTCGAACTCTATCCTGGCGGTCTCACCGAAGGCCCTGCCTTTAAACTTCAACCCCATCACCAATCTGGCCTCCCGCGATCCCTTTAAAAACCTTCCCATGGGTCACGCCGGGCCATGAATGTTTTTCAAATTTGCCCCGAAAATTCAAAGATTTACGAAAAGATTCCAGCAAAATCTGGATAAGTTTCGATTGAAAAGATATGGAAGAGGCCTATGAGCTCGCCCAGCTTCTCTCCCTGTACCTCCCCCTGCTCTCTATCTCCTCGATCTTCTCCTCTATCTCCTCTCTGGCCTTCTCCCCGCGTATCTCGGCGTAGCCTTCCAGAACGGCCTCAAACCCCTCCTCGAACCAGGTGTAGTGGGTGCTCTCCATTGCCCGCTTGAGCAGGTGTAGATCAACGCCCCTGGCCTCGAGCGTCGAGTCGAAGTCCGCCAGTCCAAAGTCTATCAGGTAGACCTTCCCCTCCCGGAGTATCATGTTGCTCGTCGTCAGGTCGCCGTGGACTATGCCGGCATCGTGGAGCTTTCCAACCTGCCTGCCCACCTCCCGGCAGAGCTCCAGCCTCTCCTCCATTGGGACGTTTTCCAGGAGCTCCTTGAGGCGGTCGCCCTCTATGAACTCCATGACGATCTTCATGTCCTTTAGATCAACCTCATAGACGTGGGGGCAGTTCACGCCGAACTCCTTCGCCCTGTGGAGCACCCTCGCCTCCCGAACGGTCCTCTCCTTCCTGAGCCTCTCGTCTATCTCCCTTATCCTGTACCGCTTTGGAATCCTGTGCTTCACGACGACCTTCTCCCCGGGCAGCAGGTCCGCTCCAAAGAACTCCTCAAAGCCCGCCAGATAGATCTTCGCCTCCGCGCCCTGTTTTATCAGCTCCACGCTCTCACCTCTCCAGTTTCAGCTCTCCGATGAGCCTCTCGTAATCCCTCAGCACGGCCCTTATCTCGACCACGTTCTCGATCTTGATGACGAGCGTCCCGGTATCGTCCTTCACAACCAGAACCGCCTTATCAACGTTTCTATCCTCGAGTTTCTCGCGGGCGTACCTCAGCCTCTCCTCCTTCGAGTCGAGCATATCATCGAAGAGCGACGCGACGTTCTCCACCTCTATTTCGACTATCCCGTAGTCCTTCAGCCTCTCGAAAATTTCCTTGGCCTTTTCGGGGGCTATCTCGTATACCCTCGGCTCCACGGTTCACACCCCTCTTTGATAGGCCTCTTCCGTTTTAGCCCTTTCCTCCGGATTGCCACTAAGTTTTTGTCGTATCTTCAAATTCAACCCATTTTTTTGAAATTTTTGGCCCAAAACTTTTTATAGAGCGCTGACGAAGCGTTTCTGCAAAAAGGAATCTGATAGGAGGAATGTCAAATGGCACAGCTCAGTGGACAGCCGGTTGTTATTCTGCCCGAGGGAACCCAGAGGTACGTCGGAAGGGACGCCCAGAGGCTCAACATTCTGGCTGCTAGGATTATCGCCGAGACGGTGAGGACCACCCTCGGCCCGAAGGGTATGGACAAGATGCTGGTGGACAGCCTTGGAGACGTCGTTGTCACCAACGATGGAGCGACCATACTCGACAGGATCGACCTCCAGCACCCGGCCGCTAAGATGATGGTTGAGGTTGCCAAGACCCAGGACAAGGAGGCCGGTGACGGTACTACTACCGCCGTTGTCATCGCTGGCGAGCTCCTCAGGAAGGCGGAGGAGCTCCTCGACCAGAACATCCACCCGAGCATCATCGTCAAGGGATACACCATGGCCGCCGAGAAGGCCCAGGAGATACTCGAGGACATCGCCATCGAGGTCACCCCGGACGACGACGAGACCCTCATGAAGATAGCCATGACCTCGATAACCGGCAAGAACGCCGAGAGTCACAAGGAGCTCTTCGCGAGGCTCGCCGTTGAGGCCGTCAAGCAGGTCGCGGAGAAGAAGGACGGCAAGTACACCGTCGACATCGACAACATCAAGGTCGAGAAGAAGGCCGGCGAGAGCGTTGAGGAGAGCGAGCTCATAAGGGGAGTCGTCATCGACAAGGAGCGCGTCCACCCGAGGATGCCGAAGCGCGTTGAGGGAGCTAAGATAGCACTCATCAACGAGGCCCTCGAGGTCAAGAAGACCGAGACCGATGCGAAGATCAACATCACCAGCCCGGACCAGCTCATGAGCTTCCTCGAGCAGGAGGAGAAGATGCTCAAGGAGATGGTTGACCAGATAGCCGCCACCGGTGCCAACGTCCTCTTCGTCCAGAAGGGAATTGACGACCTCGCCCAGCACTACCTGGCCAAGAAGGGAATACTCGCCGTCAGGCGCGTCAAGAAGAGCGACATGGAGAAGCTCGCCAAGGCCACCGGTGCCAAGGTCGTCACCAACGTGAAGGACCTCACTCCGGAAGACCTCGGCCACGCCGACCTCGTTGAGGAGCGCAAGATAGCCGGCGAGAGCATGATCTTCGTCGAGGGCTGCAGGAACCCGAAGGCGGTCACCATACTCATCCGCGGTGGCACCGAGCACGTCATCGACGAGGTTGAGAGGGCCCTTGAGGACGCCATCAAGGTCGTCAAGGACGTCATGGAGGACGGCTACGTCCTTCCGGCCGGAGGCGCCAGCGAGATAGAGCTCAGCATCAAGCTCGACGAGTACGCCAAGGCCGTTGGTGGAAAGGAGGCCCTCGCCATCGACGCCTTCGCCGAGGCCCTCAAGATAATCCCGAAGACTCTCGCCGAGAACGCGGGCCTCGACACCGTCGAGATGCTCGTCAAGGTCATCAGCGAGCACAAGAACAGGGGCCTTGGAATAGGCATCGACGTCTTCAAGGGAGAGCCGGCAGACATGCTCGCCAACGGCATCATCGAGCCGCTCCGCGTCAAGAAGCAGGCCATCAAGAGCGCCAGCGAGGCGGCAATAATGATCCTCAGGATCGACGACGTTATAGCTGCCAAAGCCAGCAAGCCCGAGGGCGGCCAGGGCGGAGGAATGCCAGGCGGTATGGGTGGAATGGGCGGCATGGACATGGGCATGTGATGCCCCTTTACTTCCCTTTTCTGTCCAGTGATGTTTATAAGTGGTTCTTCCTGAGTGGACGTTGGTGATGGCATGTACGCGGTTAAGAAGAGCAAATCGGGCTACATATTCGACCTCCCGCGCGAGAGGATAGCGTTTATGTTCCTCGAGGACGGCACCTACCTGATGTACCATGACGAGAAAACTCTCTGCTACTCGATGAAGCCGGTGGGGGTTTCAAAGGAGGAGATAGAGCGCTTTGAGAAGACTGGCGAGCTCCCGGAGCTCATAAAGGCCATCAAGTCCGGCAGCTATCCCGAGTCCTGCGTAGTCAAGGAACTCCCGCCGATAGACGAGGACTTGAAACCGCTCAACCCCTCGCGCAAGTGCGTGGTGATATTCACGGGCTTCCGGGACACGGTTATAGACTATGTCGAATGTGGGGAGGAAGTCTTAGCGGTTGCGAAGCTCGTTGACGAACCCAATAAAGTCTGCCGCTTCTTCGGCAGGGGCAACTACAAGATAGCCGCGGTGAGGTTAAAGCGTGGCCAAGAATGTCTCCCGAGAGAGGAGTTCCTCGAAAAGGTCGAGGAGTGCAGGGAGAGGCCCTCTGAGTGAGGCGACCAAAAGGTTTTAGTACCTTACTGTTATTTTAATTGGCTGGGGGTGAGAGAATGGGACTGGTGATGTGGCTCAGAACGGGCATCTTGATGGCCCTCCTAACCGGCCTGCTGATGGGGATAGGCTACATCTTCGGCGGGCCGAACGTGGCCTTCATGATGTTCATGTTCTCCATGCTCTTCAACTTCCTGACCTACTGGTACAGCGACAAGATCGTGCTGAGCTGGTACAACGCGAGGCTGGTTGACGAGCACGAGGCGCCTGAACTGTACGCCATTGTTAGAGACCTCGCCGAGAGGGCGGGTCTTCCGATGCCTAAAGTCGCCATAATCCCGACCGACACTCCGAACGCCTTCGCCACAGGGAGGGATCCAAAGCACGCGGTCGTCGCGGTAACCACCGGCCTGCTCCGGATCCTCGACAGGGACGAGCTTGAAGGTGTCATAGGCCATGAGCTGACGCACATAAAGAACCGGGACATGCTCATCGGAACCTTTGCGGCAGCTATGGCCGGCGCAATAATGCAGCTCGCCTACTGGGCCCGCTGGATAGCGATATTCGGCGGCTTTGGGGATGACAGGGACGGGGACAACGTCATCGTGGCGATATTGGTGGCTGTGCTGGCCCCGATAGCGGCGATGCTCATACAAGCCGCTGTGAGCCGCTCCAGAGAATTTCTGGCGGACGAGGGAGGAGCGAAGATAAGCGGAAAGCCCCATGCACTCGCCAGCGCGCTGATGAAGATAGAGCAGGCCGTCAGGTACAGGCCGATGAGGAACGGCAACCCTGCGACGGCCCACATGTTCATAGTCAATCCCTTCAGGGGAATGAGCATAGCGAACCTGTTCTCCACCCACCCGCCGACCGAGGCCAGGATAGAGCGCCTCAGGAAGATAGCGGAGGAGATGGGGATTTACTTCTGAGGTCAACCTCCTACGCCTTCAATCTTTTATTGCCCCCGAAACGAAAGGTTTGTAAAGGCTGGTTCTGAAGTAGTGCTAATTGAGGTGACAGACTGTGAAAATTTGGTTGTTTCTTCGAACGGCCCTTATGATAGGCCTTCTCATGGGGCTTCTCATGGCCGTCGGCTACCTGCTGGGCGGCGCCAGATGGATGCGCCTGATGTTCTGGTTCGCCGTCTTGCTAAGCTTTGTGACCTACTGGTACAGCGACCAGCTCGTCGTTAAGATGATGAAGGCCAAGATAGTGGGGAGGGAGGAAGCCCCCCAGCTCTACGAAATCGTAGAGGGACTCGCCAAAAAGGCAGGCCTGCCCATGCCCAGGATTGCCGTAATAGATGACCCGACTCCAAACGCGTTCGCCACCGGCAGGAGCCCGGAGCACTCGCTCGTCACGGTTACAACAGGACTGCTGGAACTTCTCGACAAAGACGAGCTTGAGGGAGTCCTCGGCCACGAACTCACTCACATTAAGAACCGCGATATCCTCGTCGGCACAATCGCTGGTGCCCTGGCGGGGGCTGTGATATACATAGCCTACATAACCAAGTATCTGGCTTTTTTCAGGATGATACTGGGGAACCTCAGCCTTGATCGCTTCTTCTACGCGCTCCTTATAGCCATTACCGCTCCAATAGCGGCCGTGATAATCCGCTCGGCTATAAGCAGGAGACGGGAATTCGCCGCTGACGAAGGTGGTGCGAGGCTTAGCGGCAAGCCCTGGGCGCTCGCTAGTGCCCTATTAAAGCTTGACGAAGCCGTGAAGAAGCTTCAGGAGGAGCAGAAGTCCAAAATAAAACCCCTAGGGAACCCCGGGCTGGCGCATCTCTTCATAGTCAACCACTTCGAGGGAGACAGGGTTTCAAGGCTCTTTGCTACTCATCCACCAGTTGAGGAGCGCATTAATAACCTAAGGAAGATGGCGGAAGAGATGGGCGTTGAGTTCACCCTCTGACTTGTTTTCCCTCTTTTTCAGATGAAGACGCTTTTCGTCATCGCTCCGTCAATAACAACGGTCGAACCGAGCATGTACTCTGCTTCATCGCTGAGGAGGAACGCTATGAGGGATCCCAGCTCTTCCCACCTCCCCGTCCTGTGGAGCGGCGTCCTGGAAAGCACTTCCTTCTCCCAGGTCTCCTCGAAAGGCTCTCCTCTCTCCTCCGCCAATGTCTTAAGGTTCTCCCTCGCGCCCGGTGTATCGAAGCTCCCGAGGAGAACGGAGTATGCCCTTATTCCGTACTTTCCGTAGGTTCTTGAAACGCTCTTGGCGAGCTGGACCAACCCCGCCCGAGTGACGTCTGCCAAAACCAGCGGTGGCATCGGCTCCTTTATCGAGACGGAGTTGAGGTAGACGAGCCGGCCTTCCATCTTCTTCTCAAGCCATGCCTGGACGAAGAGCGTCGTCAGGTAACCTGGGGCAGTCGTGTGGAGTGCCGAGGCCTCTAACCAGTCCAGATAGTTCGCCTCATGGAGCATGCAGGGTTCGCAGGGCACGTTTGGGGCGTTCCAGACGAGGGCATCGACTCCGTTCAAAAGCTCCCAGGCCTCCTTGATGAGGTTCTCAAGATCCTCCTGCCGGAACAGGTTTGCCGTGACCGCGTGGACCTCTCCGAATTCGGACAGCTCTTCTTCAGCCTTCTTCAGGTTCCCCGGGCTGTGAGAGCTTATCACGACCCTGGCGTTCCTCTTCAAAAGCTCCCTAGCGACGTTGAAGCCTATCCCCCTGGACGATGCCGTGACGATGACCCCAAGCCCATCAAGGTCGATTTTCACGCTCATAAACGCGGCTTGTCTCAGAAGGATAAAAACCTTCCCGACCAAAACTTTATACGTCCCCAGTCCAAGCGGAGACCATGACCGAGCCGAAAGACATCGTCCTTAAGGAGAGCGAAGAGGTTGAGGGGCTTCCTATTGAGGGCCCCTGGCTGAACGAGATTTCGAATCTTGAAGAGGTTCTCGATTATTACGAGCGCATAGGCTTCCAGGCGACCCACCTCGGAAAAGCGATAGAGATCTGGAGAAAAGTTGAGAAAAAGCGCACCGAAGGGAAAGAGGTCAGGGTATTCCTCGGCTACACCTCCAACATAATCTCCTCCGGGTTGAGAGAACTCATCGCGTGGCTCGTGAAGGAGGGGAAAGTGGACGTCATAGTGACCACCGCCGGAGGAATCGAGGAGGACTTCATTAAGGCGCTAAAGCCCTTCATCCTCGGCGACTGGAACGTTAACGACGCTCTGATGCGCGAGAAGGGCATCAACAGGATAGGCAACATCTTCGTGCCCAACGACCGCTACATCGAGTTCGAGAAGTACATGATCCCCTTCTTCGAGCGCGTTCTCGAGATGGAGCGCGAGAAGGGCAAGCCGCTCACGGCCAGTGAGTTCATCCACGAGATGGGTCGCTACATGGACGAGAAGCTCGGAAAGGAGAAGGAGAAGAGCATAATCTACTGGGCCTACAAGAGGGACGTGCCGATATTCTGCCCGGCAATAACCGACGGCTCCATCGGCGACATGCTCTACTTCTTCAAGGAGGAGCGCGGGGACAGGGAGCTGATCATAGACATCGCCAACGACATAGTGAAGCTCAACAACCTTGCGGTTATGGCAAAGGAGACCGCCTCGATAATCCTCGGCGGTTCTCTGCCGAAGCACGCGATAATAAACGCCAACCTCTTCCGTGGAGGGACTGACTATGCCATCTACATAACGACAGCTATTCCATGGGACGGCTCGCTGAGCGGTGCACCGCCGAGCGAGGGGGTGAGCTGGGGCAAGATAAGGGCCAAAGCCGATTACGTCGAAATCTGGGCCGATGCCACGCTGGTCTTTCCGCTGCTGGTGTGGAAGGTGATGCGGGGATAGTGTTATATCCGAATAAGTTCCAAACTAAGAGCGGTGGGAGTATGGATGAGGTAATTCTTCGCGTGAAGTTGCCGGGGAAGGTCAGCGAGGAGACCAAGAGGGCCATTGAGAGGGAGCTTGAGCTTGAGGCTCTCCGGATTTACCTTGAATTAAAGTCAAAGAAGAAACGCAAGAAACTCTCGGTTGAGAAGTACATGGGAATACTCGGAAAGGCTTCCGTTGAGGAGCTCAACGCCTACGCTCTGGAGGCTGAGGGCTTTGAGGACATACATTGATGCAAACATTATCTACAACTTTCTTTTCACGACACCCTTAACTCCAAGGGCGAGGAACATACTGACTTCGGAAGACGAGCTGGTAATCTCTCCAGTTTCAATCAACGAAGCGGTTTACGTCTCCTTCAGAAAGCTCGCCAGAGAGAAACATGGAATTTCCAATATATACGATGTAAAGCAGTTCCTCAAGACTTCAGATGGCTCAAAGCTGATTGAAACGGCGTTTTCTATGGTCCTGGGCCTCATTGGAGATGCCGGGATTAATGTCGTTCCCGACGAAGACAGACCTGAAATAATAAAGGAAGTTGCCGGGATGTACGGCCTTTTACCAAGCGATGCAACTATCCTCGCCACCTGCATCAAGCACGGGATTCCAGGGATAGCGACTTTTGATTCAGACTTTGAGAGCGTTGATGTGGTTGAAATCGTCAAATAGTTTTGCATCACCACTGCAAACTTCTTTTTAAACACCTTTGCAGTGCGAGTGCAAATCTTTACAAGCATCATAGGGGTCGATGCAATAGCGGGAAACCTGAGGGTCAAGGTCAAGTCCGGAAAGAAAAGGGGTGCTATCCGCGGAACGTTAGGGTCTGAATGGCTCCGAGGTTCCTGAGTTCCTCTACAGCATCACCTAAAGAATTCCCTTATCTTATCAACCTCGCTCTGCTTTACATCCCGTCCTTCCTCATGAACAAAATGCGTGAATATCGTCCTTATGTGAGGACGAGGTTTATAAAAAGAATCCAACATTCCGATCTCATCGGCCATAGATTTAGTCCATTCCGGGGCTGATCTCTCAAGAAGGGTTGTCCTCAAGGAACTTCCACCGGCTTCCTTCAGGGAGTGGCTCACCATAAAGAAGGGCTTCGACGTTCCGAGGTATTCACTGGAGGAAGTCCTTTCCAAAGCGTTTGACCTGACAGATATGTACACTGAACTCCATCCGCTCTGGAGGGAATATATGCGTGAGGACTACATAGCGCTCGATGGTCTTGTCACCGGAAAGGGAAGAGTTCCGCTGTTCCTATTTGGGCTGGTGTATTGAGTCAGCCCTCAAGCTTCTCATACTCTTCAACGAGCTTCAAAACCACTTCATACAGCTCATCTATCCTCTTCAGGCCTTCTTTGATAGAATGCAAGTTGAGCCTGTCGTATTTATGGACTACGGCGTTTCTCAGACCGTTGTAAGCCCTCAGGAGAGACGCCTCACTCTCGCTGAGAACCCCCTTCTCCTCAAGCCTCGCTATGTTCGTGTAATCGTCTTCGACCGTTATGCCCAGATCCTTTGTCAGCATGGCCACAATGTCCATGGCAACGTCCACGCACACCTGGAGCGAATACAGGAGAGCCCTGAGCGTGACATCGTCCTTTATCTCGTGGCCCTTTATGAACTCATACTCCTCCTCGAACTTCTCAAGCTTTTCCAAGTACCTTTGCCTTCTCACGGGCACGCCTCCTGAGCTTTACTTTCTCCCTCACGCTCTTGAACTGATTCTCCTTAACACGGTGCTCCATGTCTTTCCAGAGCTTTCTGAACCTGTAGAAGTACTCGGAAAGCTCGAGCTCGTCGCCGTAGACTACCCTGTGGTTTCTGATGACCTCTATCTGGATGTAGAGCGGAAGTTCCTCGAAGACCTTCACGTCGTACTTTCCACCGAGTTTCTCAAGAACCCTCTCGTAAGTCCCCGGTCTTGGCTTCACCAGACAGATATCAACGTCGCTCCGCTCCGTCGCTTCTCCCCAGGCATGGGAGCCGTAGAGGACTATCCCCATGCAGTCATCTTTGAAGGGCATGAAGTCCCTGCGGAGTTGCTCTATGATAGACACGCTACCACCAAAGGAGTTTTGGCGGGATTGCATAAAGGATTTTTGGTGTCAATTTGTCCCACAATCACAAAAGCTTCATCAGCCTGTCCTCCCCGCCCGGAAGCACCAGCGTCCTTGACAGGTGCTTTCTCGCGTCTGGTGGCACTTCGTAGATTCTCTTCTTTAAATCGCGCGGCACCTCAACCGGAACCAGCTTCTTCGGCATCTTAAACCCACAGCGCTTGCACTTTAGATAATCTCCTTTGCTCTTCATCGTCCCGCCGCACTTCGGGCACTTTGGCTTCTGATATTCAACCTTCGGAACGAGCTTTACCGGGTAGAACTTCTCCAAGTTGAGCGTTAAGATTCCTTCGTGCTCTTTAACGCCGCCGGCGGCGATAATCTCATCGCCCGGCAGGAGCTTCCTCACGTAGTTGCGGAACTTCTTGGTCGGCTCGAAAGCCGCAACCCTAATCCTCCCGGTCTCGTCCTCCAGCTCGAAGAAGACGTGCCTCCCGCGCTCCCAGTATGGCGAGGCAACCCTGCCGCGAACGACAGCGCTGTCGTAGAGCCTCAGATCGCCTATCTTCTTCGGCGTTAGGTGGTCGTCGGTGTTCTGGTTGGTCTTGTACAGCTGGTAGAACGCGACAGGCTCCTCGAACTCCACCATCTCGAAGACCTGAAGGACTTTGGCCTTATCAATTCCCCTGATGCCAACGAGAACTGGATCCTTGCCATGCGGCGTTATGAGAACGCTTCTCTTGTACGGGTCAACGTTGTCGTAGCTGAAGGGGTAAGCCCAGCTATCTGCCGAAAAGACGCTCTCCGCGTTTACTCTTCTCGGCGTTCCCCAGTTTTCAGGCTCGCGATAGGCGAGAAGCTCGTAGGTAAACCTCTCCAGCGGGTAGCCTATCGAAGCGAGCGCGCCTATTATTCCCCTTCCCAGCTTGAACTTGAAGTATTCCGCCCCTACCTCCCTTGCTACCTTCTCTGCTTCCTCAATTGTAACGTGCTCTCTCAAAGCCTTGAGCGAGAACTCCCTTAGTTCATCCGGGATCTCCCCCTCGAAGAAGACGACGCCGGGATTGGTGTTCTCGTGCTCGAAGTCGGCAAGCTGGCTCACGTAGAAGAGGACGGTGTCTTTGATCTGTGGAATAACCTCTTCATCGGCCTCAAAGCTCATCGTTACCGCGCCGTTGCCGCGCGTCTTGTATGGGATGTTCGGGTTGAGCCTTATCAGTCTCGGCAGATCCAGAGGCTCCGCTATCCTTGAAAGCTCGCGGTAGAGGAGCGCGCCGAGGTAAGTCGTGCACATGCCGTTTGGCGAATCCGTGTCATCGATGCCGATGTGGATGAGCATGTTTGGAGAAAAGGGAGTGGGGGTTTAAAAATTAACCGCCGAAGAGCCAGAGCACAGCTTTCGGAAACCTCTTCCCCCAGTAGTACTCGTTGTGCGCGGCCCCTTTGTCCTCGACCACCATCAGGTTCTGCCCCTCGACGTAGCCCTTCTCCTTCAGTATCTCCACCATCCGCTCGTTCGTTCTTATCATCTCGCTCGGATCGCTTCCTTCGCTGGTTCCCCAGTCGATGTAGATCCTCTTCGGCCCCCTGGTGGCGTTCTTCACGAAGTCATATATCTCCGGATTGAACCAGAAGGCAGAGCTCATGGCCCCAACGTATTTGAACGTGTCCGGATAGGCGAAGCCGGCGTAGATAGCCATCAGCCCACCGAGCGAAGAACCCATTATCCCGGTCTCGTTCGACAGCGTGCGGTACTGGAGGTCTATGTATGGCTTGAGCGTCTCGACGATGAAGCGGACCATCGCGTCGCCCTCGCCGCCCCTGCCGTACTCTTCGTTCACCCAGGGGGCGTACTCGTCGATCCTCTTGTTACCGCCGTTGTCGATACCGACGACGATGAGCGAGAAGTTCCGCTCTTTATACAGGCGCTCCAGTGCCTCGTCCACGCCCCACTCGCCTGCGAAGGACGTTGCCCTGTCGAAGAGGTTCTGGCCGTCCAAGGTGTAGAGGACCGGGTAGCGCCTCTTGCTCTTTTCGTAATCTGGGGGCAGGTAGACCCATATCCGCCTCGTCCTGTTGAGCTGCGGGATGAACATTTTGAATGTCCTCACGTTGCCGGTTATCGTGTGCTCGCCGGCGTTGCCTTCCTCGACGTAGTCCCTCCAGTTGTAGACCGTGAACTCGTAGGTCCCGTTTTCCTTGAAGATGAAGCGCCTGTTGGGTATTTCCTCGCCGTCCCTGCCCTTCTCAACGGTCTCCCACGAGCCGCGCGTGAACTTGAACTCTATAATCTTTCCGTAGGGGAAGGTCAGGTTTATCGCCCACCTGCCGTCGGGGAGCCTCTTTAGCCTGTACCTCTCATTGCCCGGATTCCAGCCGTTGAAGTCGCCGGCTATGTAGACCGAGTCGTTCTTCGGCGTGTAATCCGGAACTGAGACGATGAACGTGACCTTGACCGTTCCCAAGGCCTCTGTGGATGTTTTGGTGAATGGACTGGTCTCCGAGGATGCTGTTTCCTTCACCCCTGTGGAGGTGTGGATAGCTGGAGCGGTTGAGGCGGTTGAGGTGCTTGTGTTTACCCCCTCGCTGGAGGTCGTGGATGGGTGGGAGCTCCCCCCGAGGCAGCCGGAGGAGGTGATGACAAAAGCCATGAGCGCGATGGCGATGATCCTGGTTAGAGCGGCCTTCACTTCAATCACCATCCCTGCTATCTGGGACGGGGTTTATATCGTTACCGCGCAACCGTTTTATTGTGTTGGGTCCATATGGGTGTGGTGGTAAGATGGAGCTGACCCACGTTGATGAGAAGGGCGTCAAGATGGTTGAAGTCGGCCACAAGAGCGAGGTCTTCAGGAGGGCCGTCGCGAGGGGCAGGATCTACCTGAGGCCGGAGACGATAGAGCTGATAAAGGCCGGAAAGACCAAGAAGGGCAACGTCATTGCGACGGCCCAGATAGCGGGGATTTTGGCGGTGAAGAAGACGCCGGAACTAATTCCCCTCTGCCACCCGATACCCCTCACGGGGGTGGACATAACCTTCGAGTTCGGGGAGGACTACATAGAAGCAACATGCGAGGTCCGCGCTACATACAAAACCGGCGTCGAGATGGAGGCTTTGACCGGGGTGAGCGTGGCGCTCCTCACTATATGGGACATGGTGAAGGCGGTTGAGAAGGACGAGAATGGCCAGTATCCGGTGACGAGGATAGAGGGGATCCACGTGGTGGAAAAGGTCAAGGCTCAACCTTGAAGTAGCCGAGGGTGTAGTACCTTATCAGATCGGCGGCCTCGTTGAGAGCAAAGCCGAGTGCATAGAAAATCAGGCTGGGCAGGAAGTTCGTCCCCAGCATCTTGATGAAGCCTAGGCCTATGAGGAGCCATCCTGCGGCTATAGGAGCCTCGTACAGCAGCATTTTCTTTCTTGAGAGGATGGACAGCAGGAGTCTCTTAAGGCCGGCATCGTTTCTGGCCAGGAACTTTTCGAAGGGCGTCTTCCTGGGCTTTATCTCAACGCCACCCCTCGTGAGGTACCGGTTTTCGGGGAAGCAGAGCAGGTAAACGTAATCCCCGTGCGTCGTCTGCAGGAACTCCTCAACCTGTCCTTCGATTGGGATCTCTTTGAAAAGGCGGCGCACTTTAAAGCCCTTGGCCTTAAAGACCTCCAGGACCCTCTCCTCTGGTGTGGAGTCCTTTTTGAAGTTCACTTTGAAAACGGTTTTTCCGTTTTTAAAGAGCTTCTCGACCAGCAAGTTAATCCACCCGCTGGTTTGATGATTACTCCTGGAATTTATAATCCTTTCCATGGCTAACCTTTTTAGGCTCCGCCCCCTTTCTCCTACGATGGTCAGGCTGAACCCCGAGGCTAAAGCGGTGTACCGCTCCATCCGCGAGGAGATAAAGAGGCGCCTCCTACTCGGGCCTAGTCTGGAGTTCCTTGAGAGGTTTGAACCCACTTCCGATCCGGGGGAGATAAGAAAGAGACAGGAGTACCTGAGGCGGGGTATGGGAAAGCTGAAGCCCGGGCTCGGGGAGTACGTATCGAAGATCCGCCCCATCAGGTTCCGCAGGGACTACCTCCACGACAGGGTCCTGATAGTCGATGAAAGTGAGCTGGAGAGGGCCGAGGCTTTGGGCCTGTGCGAGGTGACAGCGAACGTTGAGGACGCAGAGGGTTATCCTTTGGTTCTCAGCACGATCGGTTACGGCATCGACGTCGAGCTCAGCCCTTCTCAGATAGCCCCTGAGCTCTACATCAACCCCCTGCTTGAGAACGTGGATACCCTGAGGGCCCTTGCGCGGATCGGCGAGCTCACAGGGGAGGGAAGCGTGGCTGGGGAGATTCTAGAGGAACTAGCGGTGCTGGAGGGAGTGGTCGCTAGGAAGGGTCTTCTTGACGACCTTGAGGAGCTCGTAAGCGCCAAGGAGCGTGAACTGAACGAGAGAATATCCGAGAAGCTGGAGAAGTTCAGCCTGACCCTCAGCGGCAGGGAACTCCTTTCTTTCCTCACCGAGCTCAAGGCCGGGAACTACGAGGCCATATTCAGGCACTTCGGGGGGATAGAGGGTGAGATACTTGAGGCCATAAACGAGGCCGAGAGGGAGCTGGGAGAGAAGCTTGGCCTCTCCATCGAGCTCTTTTCCCGAGAAGAGCTCTACCCCGTGAGCGTACCACCCGAGAGGGTCGAGCTTCTAAGGGATGAACTTGAGAGGGATCTTAAGGTGGAGTTCTACCTGAGGAGCAGGGAAGTCCTGGAGAGAATAATGCCGCTCCTTCCAAGGCTCAAGGATGAGATAGCGAGGGTTCATGAGCTCGACTTTCTCCTGGCTGTTAGGGACTTTACCAAGGGCTTCTCCTTCCCGGAACTATGGGAGGGCGGACTGGCGTTCATAAACGGGAGGCACCTCTTCATAGAGAACCCCCAGCCTGTGAGCTACGTGGTGGGCAGGAAGCCAGATGGATTCGATGTGCCGGGGGCGGATCGTGTAAACGGCGAGGACATCGTTATCCTGACCGGCGCTAACAGCGGTGGAAAAACGAGCCTCCTTGAGCTGATGACCCAGGTGGCCGTTCTGGCCCACATGGGCTTCCCTGTCCCGGCTGAGAGGGCCTGGGTGGAACCTTTGGACGAGGTCTTCTTCTTCAGGAGGAAGAGGAGCGCCTACGGGGCGGGCGCCTTTGAGACCGCCCTCAGGTCTTTCGTTAGGGCTCTCTCGGGCTCGGGCAGAAAGCTGATCCTAATAGACGAGTTCGAGGCCATAACCGAGCCCGGTGCCGCGGTCAAGATAATCGGCGAACTCCTGAAGGTGGCCCACGAGAGGGGCTTTTACGTCGTCATCGTTTCGCATCTGGGGGAGGATTTAAAGGCCGAGCTACCCTTCGCCAGGGTGGATGGTATAGAGGCAAAGGGCCTTGACGAGGATCTGAACCTAATAGTCGACAGACAGCCGGTCTTCGGCAAACTCGGCAGGAGCACACCCGAGCTGATTGTCGAGAGGCTCGCGAGGAAGAAGCGCGGAAAAGAGAGGGAGATCTTTGAAAGGATCCTCGACTCGTTCGGAAAAGGCTGACGTTCTGTGTAGGTCCCTGTGTAGGTGGTTACTAAACCTGTTGATAGTGAGTATCTTACTTAGAACAATTAGAAAGCCTTAAGTACTTCCAACGCTATTCTTCAATGGGGGATTGCCATGGAGGGCAGGGTAGCGGTGATACTGTCTCCCGTGATCGTGTTCCTCCTCACAGTGACCCCAGTGCCGTTCGCAGGAGTGCTAGGGGCAGTTGCAGGGGGAATAGTCGGCGTCATCGTTGGGATCTACCTGCTCAGGGGCCTGACCGAGAGGAAAGAGATCCCGGCCGACGTTCTGAAGTACAAGCAGGAGATCGAGGAGCAGATCAACGTAATATCAAAAATCCTCGACAGGATAGCCGAGGGCGACCTCTCGGTTGAGGACACCGAAATGTCAGGACACTTGGAGGGGATAAGGAAGGCCATAGAGAAGATGCGCCGGAGTCTCCGCCAGATGATCGTTGAGATTCAGGAAGCCACAGACATAGTTAAACAGCGCAGCGAGCTCATAAAGGAGAACGTTGACCAGATAAGCGAGGCCATACAGCAGGTTGCCGAGGCCATAAACCAGGTGAGCATCGAGGCCCAGCGCGAGCAGGAGAACATAAACCAGATGACTGAAACAATGCGCTACATAGACGACATAGGCAAGGAAACCGTCAGCACGATGGAGGACTTCGAGAGCTCGATGGCCGAGGTGATATCTCTGGCCAGAGAAGGCGGCGAAAAGGGCCAGGAGGCAGTTCACCAGATCGAGGAGATCAGGAACATGATGCTCATGATAGACCAGACCGTTAAAGGCGTTGCCGAGATGGGTAAGAACATAGCGAACATCACCAACGTCATAACCAATATAGCCGAGCAGACCAACTTGCTCGCGTTGAACGCTGCCATAGAGGCGGCCAGGGCAGGAGAGGCAGGAAAGGGCTTCGCGGTCGTCGCGGACGAGATCAGGAAGCTGGCAGAGGAGAGCAAGAGCGCAGCCGACGACATCAGGAACATCGTGGCCAAGATAATGGAGAAGATCCAGGAGAGCGTCGAGGTAACCGGGAAGAGCGCTGAAACAGTCGAGCGCTCAACGGAAGTCCTCAAGGAGAGCGTCTCCTACCTGACCCACATAGCCGACCTAATGGCCGAGATGGAGACGAAGGTGAACGAGCTCAAGACCAAGGTTCTGGAGGAGGGCGAGAAGATCGACGAGGGCCTGCACTTCCTCGAGAACCTCTCGGCCAGCGCCGAGGAGACGACGGCCGCGGCAGAGCAGGTCAGCGCTGCTGCCGAGGAGCAGACCTCTGCACTTGAGGAGGTCAGGGCTGCCCTAGCTGACTTCGAAAAGGTCGTTGCCGAGCTCGTGACCCTCGTCAACAGGTTCAAGATCTAAACCTCTACCGTCTTCCACTTCCCTTTTCTGAAGATCCACCAGTACATGGCGGCGCTTGTGAAGGTTTCCAGGCTCATGGCAAGCCAGGCTGCTACAACGCCAAGGCCTTTAAAGCTGAAGCCGGGGAAGCTGAAGCCGAAGCCCAGTAGGTATGAAGGCAGGATCCTGAAGAGGAGCTTGCTGATTGCCGTAACGTACATCGGGCTCTTGGTGTCTCCAGCTCCTCTAAGCGAGCCGCTCAGCACGAAGACCCACCCGAGGGGGATCTCGCTTATCCCGACTATTATGAGGTAGATGCTCGCCAGGCGGAGAACCTCGTTGTAGTGTGGATCACTCGGCGTGAGGAAGGGCATCACCAGATAGCGCGGGAAGGCGACGAGAACGAAGGCCATGACAGCCATAAAGGCGGTGACCATCTTCAGAGCCTCTTTGACGGTCTTCTCGGCCAGGTCTGGCCTGTTTGCACCGAGGTTCTGGCCTACCAGAGCCGAGGAAGCCACGTTGAAGCCAAATGCCGGCATGTAGGCTATGCTCTCTATCCTCAGGCCGATCTGGTGCGCACTTAAGGCAACGTCGCCGAAGCGCGTAACGATGCTCATGTAGAGGAAGTTGTAGAAGCTGAAGAGGCCGCGCTCGACCAGGGCAGGAACCCCTATCCTGAGTATCCTCCTGACCATTCCCAACTCAAACCTCCAGCTCGGCTCGAAGCGGAGGACGAGCCTTCCGCTGAGGAGGAGGTAGGTTCCTGCTAGGAAGGAGAAGGTTATCCCTATCCCGGAGGCCCAGGCGGCACCGACGGGGCCAAGCTTAGGGAAGCCGAGCTTTCCGTAGATGAGCAGGTAGTCAAGGGCCGCGTTGATGACGTTCATCGCTATGCCCAGCTTCATCGGCGTTTTGGTGTCACCGGCTCCCCTCAAAGCTGAGAACATCGCAAAGCCGGCGAAGCGGATCGGGTAGAACAGAAAGACGACCTTGAGGTAGGAGTAGGCCAGCTCCAATAGCTCGCCCTTTGCCCCCATTATCCTCAGGACGTCATCGCCGAAGAACCAGCCGAAGAGGAAGACCGGAACTCCCAGGAGAAAGGACAAATAGAGGCTCTGCTCCAGGACGAGTTCGGCCCTCTTGACGTCCTTGGCTCCAACGAACCTCGCAACCAGCGCGAGGGTTCCAACCGATACCGCCATCATTATCGGGAACATGAACCAGCTGACCTGGCCGCCGAGGCCGACGGCGGCAACTGCCAAAGAACTGACGTGGCCAACCATCAGCGTGTCCACTAGGTTGAGAAGCGTCTGGGAGATGTTGCCCATTATGGCCGGCCACGCCAGCGACCAGAGCCTCTTTCTGAGGTCTTCCATGACACTCCACACTCTGTTAGATACTGGTCTAAACGGTAAAAGGGCAATCTATATTTAAGGGTTTCCCCAAAAGTGTTAAGAAGAGGGGGCCTCACTCGCCCCTGATCTTCATGATCTTTATCCTGCCGAGGGTCTCCCAGTACTCGACGGTTATGCCCTCGGTGAGCTGGTCCTTGACCTCGTCCTCGACGCCGGTCTCTATCGGGACGTCGAAGGTCTCGTAGGTCTCCATGTCCATGAGCTGAACCGTGTCCGGGGTCAAGGCTATTATCTGGCCGACCTTCTTGTCGATGATCGGGACCTCAACCTCGGCGCTGGTCGGCTTGACGATGCTCCTGACCTTCTTGTCGAAGATGCCAACGGCCTCAATCCTGGCCTTGGCCGAGCCGTGCTTACCCGGCGAGGAAACGGTTATGTTGGCTATCCTGCAGGGCTCGCCGTCGATGAGGATGTACCTTCCGGGCTTGAGCTTGCTGACCTGAACCTTCGTCTTGTCTCCCATCGTTCATACCTCCCCAAAACGTTCTACATCGAGTCGGAGGGGCCATTTAAAAAATTTTTGAAAGCGGGACTAGCGCGCCCCCCTGGCCTGGGCCAGAAGGTAGCCGTTGAAGAGGAGCGGCATGAAGAGCATCAGGCTCAGGAGGACCCCGAGGGTGACGTAGGTGCCTCCAGTCCTGAGCATGTAGTAAACCCCTGCCAGCCCGATCAGGAGGCTCAGGACGATGCTCGCCGTTATTGCTCTCTTGTCGACCGGGGAGGGGCCCCTGGCCAGGGGCATGGCCTCGACGGCTATCATTACTGCACCCACCGCGAAGGGCACCGTGAGGAGCATTTCGCGTATTCCGGCCACTATCGAGAGGCCGCCGAGGAGGGCTATTCCAAGGCTCAGGAACGTGACGCTTCCGGTTCTCCTCATCTGGAACACTTCGGCCGATATCTGGGCCCCTATCTCGATCAGAACGATGAGCGTCGTGAATCCCGCCAGGAAGAGGGAGCTCATGAGGAGGAATATTATGTTCGACGCCCCCGGAAGCTTGCTCTCCCTTATGACCCTCGGGAGGAAGTAGAAGTTCTCTATGGCTGCCATCGGGGACTGCGTGCTGCTGTTGACGTAGAGCTGTGCCTTGCGCGCCGTCTGGAGCTTCCTATTGGCCAGCGCGAGGGTCTGGTTCATCCTGGCTAGGGTGCTGTTCATGCTCTTCAGGGTTTCCTTGAGCTGCTGTTGCTTCTTCAGGATCTCTATGGCCTTGTTCGGGTCAGTCTCGGGGTTTGAGAAGATCTCGCTCAGCTCCTTGTGGATCCTCTCGTACTGCAGCTTGGCGCTCTGGTAGTTCCTGTACTCCGTCATGTACTTGCTGTGGGCGTCTTCGTAGCTCTGATAGGCGGCACCTATCGCGTACACCGTGGTCAACGCGGCGGCGAAGCTCAGGAGCAGCTGGAGCACTATGACCGCGCCGAGGAGCTTCTTGAGGTCGAGCTCGGCCGGCGCAAAGCTCCCCAGGACGTAGTAGACTCCAGCTCCCAGACCGAGGCTGAGGAGAACGGTGATTAGCATGAGAACGACGCCCTTCACGGTCAGCGGGTGGTTGAAGGAGAATATCGCGCTGCGGTACGCGTCCAGCTGCTGGATAGCCCCTTCCGTTCTGACGAAGCTGTGGACCTCCTGCCTCATAACCAGGGTAGCTGCGAGGGCGAAGATGATGAAGAGGACGGCCATTGCTCCAATGAACTCGACGGAGCGGCCCTTCAGGAGAACCAGGAAGATCCATATCAGGAGGATGACGGCGGCCATGATGGGGAGCAGACCCTTCGCGGAGAACTCGAAGATCACCCCCACGGCCCTGGAGGAGAAGTAAAGGGTCAGGCCGCCCATTATCATGAGGAACATCAGAATCGTGAGCGTAACCGCTGGAAAGCGGGCCACCTTAACGAAGAACTCGTGGATCAGGTACCTGGTTCTGCGCGTTGCCTCGAGTTCGCTGAATATCAAGAAGAGCCCCAGCGCGAGGACGATCAGCGAGAGCAGAAAGCCCTTGAGACCGAAGGTTACGTAGTACTTCGGCATCAGCAGGAAGTTCCATATCCCGAGGATGTAGCCGGTTATCAGCAGTGCCATCAGGATTGATATCTTCCTCATTTTGACCCCTCCAATTGAATTGCTCGGCGGTGGGATAGGTTGCCCTTAAAAATATAAAAGCGTTATGGGCTCTCTACGTTTGGGAACATAAAGTTCGGGGTGGTTCCCATGAGGATCGTGGGTGTAAGCGACGTCCACGGGAGGGCGGGACGGGTTAAAGCCCTCGCTGATGAGCTGGCTGGGGGAGATGAGCTTCCCGACCTCGTCATGATCGCCGGGGACATCACGAACTTTGGAACCGGGGAGGAAGCTAAGAGGATCCTCGAGCCGCTCTTGGGCCTTGGCGTACCCATTCTGGCCGTTTTCGGCAACTGCGACGGGAGGGACGTCCCGGAGGTTCTCGAGGGGCTCGGTGTGAGCGTCCACGATGCCCGCAGGGAGGTAGATGGCCTCGGCGTCGTTGGTGTCGGGGGCTCAAACGTTACCCCCTTCAACACGATCTGGGAACTGAGTGAGGACGAGATAGAGGGGATTTTGCGTCGCAACTACCGCGAGGGGGACGTTATCCTCTCCCACGTCCCGCCATACAACACCAGAGCGGACAGAACCCACTCCAGCCTCCACGTCGGCAGCAGGGCCCTTCGGAGGTTTATAGAGGAGAAAGAGCCGCCTCTCGTTCTGACGGGCCACATCCACGAGGCTAGGTCTATAGACCTGCTTGGGGAGACCTTGATAGTCAACCCGGGCCCCCTCTTCAGGGGCTACTACGCTGAGATAAGGATAGAAAACGGAAAGGCCTCGGCCGAGCTGAGGAGGCTCTAAGTGCGTCAATCTCACAGGAGCCCCTCTGCTTTAGCAGCTTCCTCAGGATCCTCGTTCCTGTGGATAACGCGTATCAGGGCCCTTATCATCGGCTCTGGATTCTCGCGCTGGAAGATGTTCCTCCCGACGACCGCCCCAGCTCCACCGGCCTCTATGACCTCGTGGACTACCTTCAGGAAGTCCACCGGATTATCCGTTTTAGCCCCACCGCTCAGCAGAACCGGAACGCCGGCGGCGGCATCGACCACCTTGGCGAAGGTCTCCCTTGAGCCTGTCCAGTAGGTCTTTATCATGTCTGCCCCGCTCTCCACCGCTGCTCTCGCGCCATACATGACGACGCGGTAGTCCTCCTTCTTACCATAGCGCTCGTTGATATACGGGCCGCGAGGATAGGCGAACTGGACAACGGGGAAGCCGAGATCGTGGGCGTAACTAGCTATCTCCGCGAACTGGCGCATCATGACGTCTTCCTGTGGTGAGCCCCAGTAAACCGTTGCCGCTATGGCATCGGCACCTAGCTTTACCGCGTCCTCAACAAAACCCAGCTGGCTCTGGAGGAGCTGGTCGTCCTTTGGCCTGAGGTTCGTCTTGCTGGTGAGCTTTATCATGAGCCCCCTGTCCGGCTTGACCTCGTCCCCGGCCATCCTAGCTATACCCGGAAGCATCATGACGCCGTCTATGCCAGCCCTGACGACCTTTCTGACTATTACCCTCGGGTTCACGTGCTCCCAGACGGGCTCAAAGTCGGTCGGCCCGTGCTCGAAGCCGTGATCCATCGCAAAGATCAACGCCCTTCCGTCCCTTCTGAAGAAGCGCCTAAGCCTTCTCCTAACACCAACGCTCTGGTAGGCATCCATACTAATCACCGAGAGTGATATATTTGTGGAGGGATTTAAGGTTTTTGCTCCCGATCCGTGACTCGGGGGCAATGCTTATATCGTATCACGACAGAACTATCAAGTGCCATGATGCCCCATCTGGGTTGAGCCAGCGGTTGAATTGGAGGTGGTTTCAGTGGGGAAGGGCCTGCTCCGGAGGTACCTCGACTACCCGGTTCTCTGGAAGATACTCTGGGGTTTGGTTTTAGGTGCCGTTATCGGACTGATCCTGGGAAAGGCCGGTTACGCCGATGCAGTTAAAGTCTACGTGAAGCCCTTCGGTGACCTCTTTGTCCGCCTGTTGAAGATGTTAGTGATGCCAATAGTTCTAGCGTCCCTCGTCGTCGGTGCGGCAAGCATAAGCCCGGCAAGGCTAGGGAGGGTGGGCGTTAAGATAGTGGTCTACTACCTCATAACCTCGGCTTTTGCAGTCTTCTTCGGCCTCATAATGGGCAGGATCTTCAGCGTTGGAACCGGTATAAGCTTGGGAACCGGACAGGGAAAGGCCATAGAGGCGAACCCGCCTTCCCTTGTGCAGACGCTGCTCAACATAGTGCCGACCAACCCCTTCGGCTCCCTCGCTAAGGGAGACGTCCTGCCGGTGATATTCTTCGCCATAGTCTTGGGAATAGCCATCACCTACCTCATGAACAGGGAAGATGAGAGAATCAGGACGAGCGGGGAAACCCTCCTCAAGGTCTTCGACGGCCTAGCCGAGGCCATGTACCTCATAGTCGCGGGAGTTATGCAGTACGCGCCCATCGGTGTCTTCGCCCTCATAGCCTACGTTATGGCCGAGCAGGGAACCAAGGTCGTAGGACCTTTGGCCAAGGTGGTTTTAGCCGTCTACCTCGGCCTTACCGTTCAGATACTCCTGGTCTACTTCGTCCTGCTCAAGGTCTTCGGCATCGACCCGGTCAAGTTCATCAAGAAGGCCAAAGACGCCATGCTCACCGCTTTCGTCACCAGGAGCTCGAGCGGAACCCTACCGGTCACGATGCGCGTCGCCGACGAGAACATGGGCGTGGACAAGGGAATCTACTCCTTCACCCTACCGCTCGGCGCGACGATAAACATGGACGGAACGGCACTCTACCAGGGAGTGACGGTTCTGTTCGTCGCCAACGCCATCGGCCACCCGCTCACGATAGGCCAGCAGCTGGTGGTTGTCCTTACAGCGGTCTTGGCCTCGATAGGAACCGCCGGTGTTCCGGGAGCTGGAGCCATAATGCTCGCGATGGTTCTCCAGAGCGTTGGCCTCGACCTAACGCCGGGAAGCCCGGTGGCTTTGGCTTACGCCATGATACTTGGAATCGATGCCATACTCGACATGGGCAGGACGATGGTCAACGTTACCGGAGACCTGGCCGGAACTACGATAGTTGCAAAGACCGAGGGAGAGCTGGACGAGAGCAAATGGTGAAACCTTCCTTTCCCTTTTCTTCCGGGATAGGGTTTTAAGTTCTCGTTTTAATCCTTCTCGGTGGGAACCTTGGAGTGGAGGATCATCAGGCTGGAGGAGGTTGACTCGACCAACGAGTACGCCAAGTCACTCGCCGAGAGCTCCCCCGAGGGGACGGTTGTGATAGCGAAGCGACAAACCGCGGGAAAGGGGAGGAAGGGCAGGAGATGGGCTTCTCCGGAGGGCGGCCTCTGGATGAGCGTCATCCTCAAGCCGGGAAGACTTGACCCGAGGCTGGTCTTCGTCGGTGCCCTCGCTGTGGTCGACACCCTGACGGATTTTGGTATCCCATCGGGTATAAAGTGGCCCAACGACGTCTGGGTTGGGGAGAAGAAGATAGCGGGCATCTTGACCGAGGGAAAGGGTAGGGAATACGCGGTTCTTGGGATAGGCCTCAACGTGAACAACCCCGTTCCGGACGAGCTTTTAAGCGAGGCCACCTCAATGATATACCACGTTGGGCGGGAGCTTCCCCTGGATGAAGTCCTCAAAAGGCTTCTGGCCCACATAAACGGGTGGTACAGGGTCTACCGGGAAAGGCCGGACCTCCTCATGGAGAAAGTCCGCGAGAAGACCTTCGTACTGGGTAAGGTCGTCAGGGTCGCGGAGGACGATAAAACGATCGTTGGGCGCGCTTTGGACGTTCTCGACGACGGCTCCCTGCTCTTAGAGGTGGGGGGAGAGCTCAGGAGGATCCTCTACGGGGACGTCTCGATACGGCCCCTGTGATGTACGGGAATAAAGTTAAATACCGTGAAGTGGCGCTAGTTAGCGGCAAAGCGGGATGGAGGTAAAGGATAATGGTAATGAAAAGGCTCTTTGCTGTGTTGCTTGGTTTAATAGTGCTGGCACCCTCCCTGGGGACGGTTCTGGGGGGAGGGACCGCTGGGAACGATGAAAACGCCTACGTTCAGGATTACACCTTTCACGTGAGGCTCTTCGAGAACGGCGATGCCAACGTCACCATAACTACCGTCTGGCTCGGGCCCAAGAGCGAGATCCACAACCTGATAGACAAGCTCCTCAACTACTCCAACGGCAGCATGTCCGAGGCCATAAAGACCTACGAGAACCAGCAGCTTCAGGCTTACGTCCAAAGTCTGGGCAATATGGGGGTTCAGGTCGAGAACTACAGCATCAGGGTAACCGGCCTCGAGGAGGGGAACAACATAACCGTCGTTTTCAACGGCATAGCCAAGAACGTGGCCAAGTACTACTCCCACGGGAACTTCTGGGAGGTTCTCGTTGACCCAACCAGGGGGCTCTCAACGGCCTTCCCTGACACCGGATACCCCTTCAGGATAGTCATGCACAGCAGGTTCATAGTGGACCTCCCAAGGAACGCCACCCTCCTATCCTACCCGACGGGCTACAGGAGGACGTACAACCAGAGCTCCTTCGAGGTCATCCCCCACATCGACGGGAACAGGATCGTCATCGAATCGAAGATAAACGTCGAGCCGTACCTCTCAAACGAGGGCTACCAGTGGCTCTTTGGGGAGTACAAGGACTTCTCCATAACCTACCAGACCCTATACGCAGGTAAGGAGACCTACGCAACGCGCGTCATGAGGGAGTACGTAACCGTTGAAGTCCTCAAAAACGGTACGGTTATACTCACGATGAGGGACGAGTACGTTGAGCCCCTTGGCGAGATACTGATGAAGAAGCTCCAGATAGCCAAGTACGGAAAGCAGAAGTTCGAACAGCAGCTCCTCAAGTACCACGTCCAGATGTTCGCCAGGATGGGGGCGGTAGTCGAGGGGGCCGGGATAAACATCAAGAACCTCAACAACACCGAGCCGCTAGTTGTTGAGGCCAGGTACATCCTCTCCAACTACACCAAGCTCGTAAACGGCACCTACGTCCTCAAACTGAACCCGACGATGGGCCTCAAGGACATGGTCTCCTTCAGAACCGCCTCGGAGTTCAACTACACCTTCAGCGCCGAGATCCTCCTCCCCAAGGGCTGGAAGTTCGTGTCCTACCCAAACGGCACCTCGAAGGAGATCCACGGGAACACCTTCAAAATGGACGTTAAGGCCGAGAAAAACCGCCTCCTGATAAACGCCTCGACCTTCCTGTTCTACGGGGCTTCCGAGGAGGACGTGAACAACCTGCTCACGGACTTCAGCTCCGTCGAGATAAGGTTCAAGAAGGGTAAATCCGGCGGGATCTGTGGCCCGGCGGCGCTCATCGGGCTTGCAGTGATACCGCTCCTCCTCCGCAGGAAGAGCCGCTGAGTTGCTCCCCTTTCCTTTTTCGATATCCATTTAAATGGTGCCCGCCAACTGTTCTGTGGTGATGAACGTGACTAGGAAGCTCTACTACGAGGACGCCTATCTGAGGGAGGCTAGAGCAAAGGTTCTGGAAGTCAGGGACAACGCGCTCCTCCTCGACCAGACGATCTTCTACCCGACCGGCGGCGGCCAGCCCCACGACAGGGGGACGATAAGCGGCGTCGAGGTTCTCGACGTCTACAAGGATGAAGAGGGCAACGTCTGGCACGTTGTTGCCAAGCCCGAGAAGTTCAAAGTTGGAGACGAGGTCGAGCTCAAAATCGACTGGGACTACAGGTACAGGCTGATGCGCATACACAGCGCGATGCACCTTCTGGAGCACGTTCTTAACCTCGTTCTTCCCGGCGAGTGGCAGCTCTACGGCAGCGGCATGAGCGCCGAGAAGGGCCGCTACGACATAGTTTACCCGGAGAACGTCAACCAGTGGAAGGGGCAGATAATCGAGACCTTCAACAAGCTCGTTGACGAGGGGGGCGAGATGAAGATCTGGTGGGAAGGTGAGACCAGGTACACCCAGATAAGGGACTTCGAGGTAATCCCCTGCGGTGGCACACACGTGAGGGACATAAAGGAAATCGGCCACCTTAGGAAGTTCAAGCGCTCCAGCCTTGGAAAGGGAAAGCAGAGGCTTGAGATCTGGCTTGAGTGAGCCCCGTTTTATTCATCCCCTCTTATTGGGACGCTCACGGCACACCCGTACTCTTCAGGAACTATGGACTTGACGATCCTCAGGGTGAAGCCCTTTCCGTTGAACTCGCTTTCGAGGACGCGGGTGGCGTGCTCCCTCAGCTCTTTTCTAACTGTGTCCCTCACGAGATCCCTGTTTATCAGGTACAGCGTGATGCGGTTTTCGGACCCAATGTGGGGCCTGATGAGGTAGCCGAATATCCTCTCCCGCTCCCTTGGATCGTTTTCGTAGCTGGAGAGGATCTTATCGAACCCAACCACGACCCTGAACTTGTACCTCCCCTCGATGGACCGTATCAGTTCTTCGTAGTGTTTCTTCCTCACTGGGGGTTCCTTTGTGAGGTCCACCCTTCCCGCGACCCTGCCGGTCTGGATTATCCCTCCCATCTTGATGACGGTCGAGTCGTCTATGCACGAGGTGTCCCTTCCGGAGAGGCGGAGGTGAGTCCTGAAGATGTGGAGCTGGTCGAGTTCATCGACTATTATGAAGCCACCCGTTCTGGAAAGCTCGCTCAGAATTTCGCGGAAGAGCAGGTAAGCGGGCTCCTCCGAGCTGTACTCAACGACCACGTCCTCACCGAGTGCGAGGTTCTCAACGAACTCAACGAGGGTTAAGGTTCGATTATCGCACATACCCACCACCGATGTCTGGAACGCGCAGGATCATAAAAACCCTTCGCTGAACTTTTTCCAGGCCTATTCCCTTTCAAACACGTAGAAGTACCGTTCGAGGCTTTTATGCACCCTCTGGTAGTACTTGGCGAGGAGTTTGAATCCAGCCTTCTCGCCTTCGGTTTTACCATCGAAGTCAGCCGGAAACGCTATCGCCAGCCTTCCACCGGGTTTGAGAACGCTGTACATGCTCTCCAGTGCCTTCCTGTACAGCTCGTCCCTTTTTCTGCCGGCAAGCGTTGCGGAGGTGCCGTAGGGTGGGTCAGTGGCTATAGCCTCGAACTTCTTATCCGGAAAAAGCTTCTCAAGTTTAGTTGCATCGCCGAGCCTGAGCTCGTAATCCTTTACCCCGTAGTGCCTTAGGTTCATCTCCGCGCCTTCAACCATCTCCGGTTTTATGTCCACTCCGTAGACCTTCAGGCCGATTAAACCGGCCTCCATCAGGATCCCGCCGGCGCCCATGAAGGGGTCGAGGATTTCCCTCTTCGCTTTGGTGAGGTTCACCAGGGCCCTAGAAACCCTCGGATGGAGCGAGATGGGTCTGAAGAAGGGCCTGTGGTGGGCCTTTCTCTTTTCGAAGTCCTTTGGGTCGAAGAAGCGGAGCCTTATCCCGGCGTAGAGTTTCTCGCCGCAGTAGACCCTAACGAGCGTGTCCGGCTTTGAGAGGTTAACCCTGAAACCCTGTGCGTGTATCACCGCCCCGAGCTTCCGTGGCAGGTCAAGAACATCATGACCGCAGTTGGCCATCGTCTCGGTGTCGACCTTGAAGGTCCCTTTGATCGGCCACTCGGCTTCCCCGGCTTTGTCGAGGAGCTCCTCAACTGAATCTGCCTCGACCACGAGCAGTCCATATTCGTGGGCCAGGCCCAGCCGGTCCAGGTATGGGAAGGCCTCCTCCCCGGCGTCGAGCTTCAGGAACAGGTAGTCCTGATTGGCTATCCTTCCTCCGGCCAGCTCCAGCATGGCCCTTACCTCATCCCACGCCATCTCGGGCAGGTTTCCAAGGATCTCAACGTACAGCATGCCACCACCTCATAGGACGTTGAGGTATTTGTGAACCTGGAAGCTCAGGCCCACGTTCTTTCGACCCATTACCCCAGCCGCTTCACGGTAGAGCTCCATAAGCCTTTTCTGGCTTATCTCGATCGGCTCCCTCGGCTGGATGACGAGTGGTGCCAGATCCTTCAGCAATTCCGCATACCAGCGGACGTTTTCAACCTTTGTCCCTGAAGTAACGACGAGCTTGGCGTAGGTCTTTGCACCCGCTTTTTTTAGGATTCTGATGCTCTCGACCTCCCTGAGGACGAGGTCTCTCCAGTCCTCGGTTGCCTCTGCCGTCTCGTCCTTTATGTCAACGCTCGCGTAGTCGACGAGGTGTGCTACCTTTTTGATAAGCTCGGGAAGCCCTCCGTGGGTTTCGAGGAAGTTGTCGAAGCCGTGCTCTTTCATGCGCTCCATCAGGGCCTTCAGCGGCTTTATCTGTAGAGTCGGCTCGCCGCCCGTGTAGCTTATCGAGTGTATATCTCCAGTATCGAGGCGGAGAATGGCCTCAACCACCTCATCGAGCGAAGCGGGGTTCGGTTTATACTCAAACTTCCCGGTGAAGGGTTCGACCTCGTAGCGCCAGCGGGAAACGCGGGAAGCGTCGATGTACTGTTTGGAGTCGCACCACTGGCAACGAAGGTCGCAGCCCGCGAACCTAACAAAGATCTGCCTCCTGCCGAAGGCGCTCCCCTCAACGCTCCCCCCTTCGCCCTGCCAGCTGTTGAAGACCTCGGCCATTATGAGCCTCACTTTATCACCTCACAATTCCCCCACGTCCAGCCCCTTCACCCTCTCGCTCACGAAGCCCTCGAGTATCTCGACCCTGACGCTCCTGTTTTCGCCGGTCATGTCGGCCATGAGCTGGACGGCCCTCGCGTAGTCCCAGAGCCTTCTCTTAGCCTCGTCGGTAACCCTCTCGGCCATGACTATTAGCTCTCTCTCCTCCGGATGGGAGCTCATCCACTCCACCACTTTTCTCGCGTCTTCCTCGGTGAAGACGCCCTTCTTTTTGAAGAGCACCCTCCCACCTCCAACTAATTCTGCAATTACCGAATTGTTTAATTGTTTGGCTAGAGGTACTGGAGGAGCAGTTCAACGCTCCTCTCGAAGATCTCCCGATCGCTACCTTCCAGAATACCGTCCAGGTACTGGAGGTTAACTAGGTTCATGATTAGGTAGGCGGTGTTTCTGTCGAGGCCCAGGCTGTAGGCGTCGTAAACGACTACCTCCCTTCCCAGGGCGTCGTTTATCAGATCCACGAAGTTGGCTATGTCCTCAACGCTCAGCTCGTCCCACTTGCTCTCCATCTCGTCGAAATACTTCTCTAGAACGCGGATCGTTTCGAGGTCGAGCTTTAATGTACCTTCAACGAAGGGGAACTCCCCGACGCGGAACACCTTAAGCCCCTCGTCGTCCCTAATTCCCATTTGATCCCAGAGCACGATCCCCTCAACCGGATTGTGTCCGTATTTGCTTGCCAAGTACGAAAAGCCTTCGAGGGCGGAATCCATTACCTCGATGAACTCCTCCTCATCGTGAAAGCGAACTATCTTGCTCACGGTTCCAACCATGTTCCGCACCGTCTGGGAGTTGGGCCAAGGGTTATAAGGCTTTGCGGCTAAAACCAAGCGCCCGACGAGTTGTGGGTTGCGATGACGTCGGGACCCCCAGGGGGCCGACATCTCCACTGGCCCCCTTTCAGCCTTTTGCTTCTCAAAGCGCTGGTGGAAGGGTAAAGACTTTCAAGAGTCTTCAAACTTCAAGGGCCGTTTTAGAAATTGGAGCCCTATTGGGAAGCTTCCAAACGAGGCCCGCCAAATGATTTTTATAACCTCCCGCCGAACCAACCAAGGTGTCGCCATGGTAACGCTCATCATAGCGGAGAAGCCCAACGTTGCCAGAAAAATTGCCTACGCCCTGGCGGAAGGTAAACCCGTTAGAAAAACCATAGGGAAGGTGAGCTATTACGAGTTCACCCGCGACGGGAAGAGGGTCATAGTGGCCCCTGCCGTTGGCCATCTCTTCTCCCTTGCCCCGAAAACGAAAACCTATGGTTATCCCATCTTCGATATCGGGTGGGTGCCTGTCTATGTCGCCGAAAAGGGGAAAAGCTACGCGAAGGACTACATAAAGGCTTTAGCCACGCTCGCGAAGCGGGCAGACGAGTTCATCGTCGCCTGTGACTACGATACAGAGGGAGAGGTGATAGGCTATACCGCCCTCAAATACGCCTGTGGCGTTGATCCATCCAAGGCAAAGCGCATGAAGTTCTCCGCTTTAACCAAGAAGGACCTCCTCAAGGCCTGGTATAACCTCGAGCCAACCATAAACTTCGGCATGGCGGACGCTGGAATAGCACGCCACGTTTTGGACTGGTACTGGGGCGTGAACCTATCCCGGGCCCTAACATCGGCCATAAAAAGGGCCAGCGGTAAGTGGATGGTTCTCTCAACCGGAAGGGTTCAGGGGCCAACGCTAAAGTTCCTCGTTGAACGCGAGAGGGAAATTCAGAACTTCCAGCCCAAGCCCTACTGGGTCATCAAGATGCTCCTTGAAAAGAACGGCGAGAAGTACACGGCCAGCTACGAAAAGGACAAAATCTGGGACGAGGAAGAAGCTAAAAGGATAGTTCAGGAGGCCAAGAAGGGACCTGCCTTCGTTGAGAAGGTTGAAGTCAAACAGCAGAAGAGGAATCCCCCCGTCCCCTTTGACCTTGGAACCCTGCAGAGAGAGGCCTATTCCGCCTTCGGCTACAGCCCGAAGAAGACGCTGGAGCTTGCACAGCGCTTGTATGAGCGAGGCCTATCCTCATACCCCCGCACCTCATCGCAGAAGCTTCCCAAGAACCTGAACTTCCGCTCGATACTTCAAAACCTCGCCAAACTCCCGGAGTACAAGCCCTTTGCACACGAGCTTCTGGGCAAAGAAAAACTCAAACCCGTCGAGGGTAAGAAGGAGGACCCGGCACACCCTGCAATATATCCTACAGGCGAACTTCCCAAGCCGGGGGAGCTTACCAAGGACGAGCAAAACCTCTACGATTTGATAGTCAGGCGCTTTTTAGCTCTGTTCATGGAACCGGCAGTCAGGGAGAGCATGAAAGTTGTGATAAATTCCAACAACCACCGCTTCATCCTCAGTGGCTCGAGAACGGTCAAGGAGGGCTGGCTAAAGGTTTACGGCAGATACGTCAAGTTCGACGAGGTTATCCTTCCGGCCTTCAAAGAGGGTGAGCCCGTAAAGGTCCTCCAGATAAAGCGCGAGAAGAAGAAGACCAAACCGCCGGCGCGCTACTCCCCGGCGGCGGTGATAAAGAAAATGGAGGACTTGGGCATTGGAACGAAAGCAACGCGCGCTCAAATCCTTGAGACGCTCTACCAGAGGGGCTACATAGAGGGCAAGAAGAAGATAAAGGTGACCCCCCTGGGAATGAGGGTTGTGGAAGCCCTCGAGAAGAACGTGCCCGACATAGTGAGCGTCGAACTGACGAGGGCCTTTGAGGAGAAGATGGAGGAGATAATGGCCGGAAAAGCCGGGAGGGAGCAGGTCATCGAGGAGAGCAAGAATCAGCTTGTTAAAATCCTCAAGGTCTTCAAGGAGAAGGAGCTGGACATAGGGAGGATACTTCTCGAAACGACCGGCACGGGAGTGACCAAGTCAAAGACCCCCGCAGGGAATACCGGCGCGGTTAAGGAGCTCAGCGAGGAGGAAGAGCGCGGGGTCCAGGGGGCCGTTGACGGGAATGCAAAGGTCCGGAAGCCCGAGAAAAAGCCTCTAGTCATCGGGAAGTGTCCCAAGTGCGGCGGTGACCTGGTCGTCCGCTACAACAGGAAGACCGGCAAGAGGTTCGTCGGTTGCTCCAACTGGCCCAAGTGCGACGTCACTTATCCGCTCCTCCAGCGCGGCGAGATAATCCCGACGGACAAGACCTGCTGCGGTGGCGCCCCCGTCGTCAAAATTCGCGAAGGAAACAGGGAGTACGAGATATGCGTTGACATGAACTGCAAGGGGTGGAAGAGGCGATAGCCTTATCTTCCCTTTGCATGATCTACGACTATGGACGAGTGGGGGAGGACTGCGAGGGTTCTGCTCGACAACGCCCGCGAGTTCCTCGAGGGGCTGAGGGACGAAGTTAGGCTCGGCGAGGTTACTCTGGAGACGCTCTTTGGGGTCCAGTCAACCTTCGTCCTTGGACTCGGTGATGCAAGCCTTTACGCCTTCTCGGCCGGGAGAGACGACATCGTCGAGGACTCTTACGGCCTGTTCTTGGACGGCCTTTCCGTTCTCAAGGCAGGTCACCTCTTGGTCAGCGAGCCGGAACTCGACCTCTGGCTTTCTCCGCTCAAGGACTTGGATCCGGAGAGGGGCTTTTCCATCGACAGACGCTTTTCCCTCCTCGGGGAACCCAAGCCCACTATGGTATGGGCCAACCGCGTTGTACAGCTCAGGAACGCCCTCCACGGGAGGCCAGTAAGGGATCCATTGAGGGGGCTCGGATACGGGATTGGGAGGACAGACAGGCGCTTTCCAGTGCTTTTAAAGGCTGTCAGGAGGCTCTACACGCTTTATCCTGCCCCGATGGAGGAAGTTGCCAGGCTACTAACCCTTGAGCTCAGTGCTGGACTCGACGAGAGACCGCTGGAGTGCTCGGACGGAACCTGCGACGAGATAACCGAGCTCCCAGACGTTTCAGGTTTCAGAAAAACTGTTTCCGGAGAAGTTGAGCTCTACTACCTCATCGAGAACTCCAAGGGTATAAGCTCCCCCTGGGGAAGTCTGAGCTTTGGAAAGGCGAGGGAGATAGTCGTGTTCTCAAGGAAGAAGAGAAAGGGATTCAGGCTCAGAGAAGTTCCTTGAGAAGGCTGAGTCTCCTCTTGCTCATGAGGATCTTCGGGTGCTTGAGGAGGGCCTTTATGACCTCGACGTAGTCTCCAGAGGCTATCTTCTCCGCGTCTGCCCCGCTGAGTATCTGGATAAACAGGTCGAGGTCTTCGTCGGTTAGCTTTTCCGTAACGCGCCTGACCTTTAGAACCTTCTCGAGCCTCTTTCCGTCGGTCTCCCACCACTCCTTCGTGTAGTTCTGGAGGAGCGAGAGGTTCTCCTCTTCCAGGGCCTTTACAATCCACTTGCTCGCTATGGTTCCCGCTTCCATTGCCTCGGCCATTCCGCCGCCGTGCATCGGGTTGACCTGCCTGGCCGCGTCGCCAACGACGAGAACGTTGTCCTTCGCCAGCTCCTTCACGAAGCCGCCGACCGGGACGACTCCGACGTTTACTTCGAGTATCTTCTTGGCCGGGATCTTGTTCTCCTCGAGCCACTTGTCGAGGTAGTACTTTGCCGTCTGCGGGTGATCGGAGGCAATACCTATTCCCACGTTGGCCCTGTCCTCGTCCTTCGGGAAGACCCAGACGTAGCCCCTCGGGGCAATCTCGTTGCCGAACCAGAGGTGTATGAGGTCTGGATCAAAGCCCTCGATTAGCATCTCGTACTCGTAGCTTGAGTCGAACTCGTGTGGCGGAGCGTAGGTGTTTATTCCAGCTTTCCTGGCTATCATGCTCTCGACGCCGTCGGCAGCGACTATAATGTCCGCGTAAATCTCAACCGGCTCGTCCTCGTGCTTGGCCTTGATTCCCGCTATTTTGCCGTCCTTCCTTATGACGTCCTGTGCCTCTGTCCTCGCCAAAACATCTGCACCCGCTTTAGCGGCGTAGTAGGCGAGCATCTTGTCGAAGACCTTCCTCTCGAGGATTACACCGCTGACCTCCTTATACCTTAGCTCAAGTTCGTAACCGCTTGGAGAATAGAGCTTGGCACCGTAGATCTCGCGGTTGATGTAGCGCCTGTCGTAGGGGATGTCGTACTCCTCGAAGACCTTCATGCTTATGCCCTCGGCACACTGCTTTGGAGTGCCGATGGCGGGCTTCTTATCGATGAGAAGAACAGAATAGCCGGCTTTAGCAACGTTTCTGGCAACTATCGGCCCAGCAATACCGGCACCGACGACGACAACGTCGTATTTCATCTCCTTCATCCTTTCACCTCCAGGGGCTCGGCGCTGAGCGCTCCGACCGGACAGGCGTTGATGCATATTCTACAGCTGATGCACTTGTCCTGGAAGAACTCCCAGCCGCTCGAGTGAACCTCTATTGCCAGTGTCGGACAGACACCAGCGCAGCCACCGCAGAGGTAGCAGCGGTCTTCGTTGACGAGGATTTTAATCTTCTCCGGCATCGTTTTCACCGCCGATCCTTTGTTTCAACCTTTCCCCGTCGATTTTCACTACTCCGTCTTTTATTATTAACGGGACGAACCTGTCCAGTTCACGGGCCTTAGCCAGGACCTCCCTCTCCTTGAGGTTGAGCCTGTCGCTGAGCTCGTCCACCGTGGCCTCCCCGTGGAGGAGGACGTAGTGAAGGATTGCCAGCTGGGTCATGTCGCCTATCTCCTTCAGGTAGGTCTCCTTTATCCTGGCCATGAGCCTGTCCCTCTTGTGCTCTACTGCCTGGAGCAGGGAGAGGATCTTGCCGAGCTCCTCCGTCAGCTGGAGAAACCCGTGTATCTGCACGTAGAGGTCGCCGTCCTCCACTTCCACGGCGGACAGGTCTATGGTTGCCCTCTCGATGGGGGCTTCATTGAGATCCAGCCCCCGGTACCAGAATATGTGGGGGGTTATCGTGGTCACGAAGGTCTTCGAGATGTCTATCTCGTAGTACTTCCTCGCGGGCCCTATAAACGGCCCCTCCCTCTCGTAGGACTTCAAAATACCCTCGCGCTCCATTATTTTAAGGTGCTTCGCAACTGCCGTTGAAGAAACGCTGACCTTGCTGCTCAGAAAGCTGAAGTAGCACTCGGTACAGGTTAGATGGCTCAGGAGATCCCTTCGGACCTTGTTTCCGAGGATATAAAACACATCCGGTCCTGACTCAGGCATGACCCACACCACCCAAATCTGTGACGCAAAGCTTATATAGTGAACATTCAACCTTAGGTTGCAAACTGGAGATTGAACTCCGGGTTAGATTGCGCTCAAAACGTTATAAACCTTTAGATAAGGAGGTGTTGAGAAATGGGACTGATCAGCGACGCTGATAAGAAGGTCATCAAGGAGGAGTTCTTTTCCAAGATGACGAACCCCGTTAAGATCATCGGCTTCACGGGCAAGGAGCACTGCCAGTACTGCGACCAGCTCAAGCAGCTGGTTCAGGAGCTCAGCGAGCTCACCGACAAGCTCAGTTACGAGTTCCACGACTTTGATACGCCGGAGGGCAAGGAGATCGCCCAGAAGTACAGGATCGACCGCGCCCCGGCCGTCACCATAACCCAGGACGGCAAGGACATGGGCGTCAGGTTCTTTGGCCTCCCGGCCGGCCACGAGTTTGGAGCGTTCCTCGAGGACATCGTTGACGTCAGCAACGCGACCACCGACCTCATGGGCGAGAGCAAGGAGGAGCTTGCCAAGATCGACAGGGACGTCAGGATACTCGTCTTTGTGACGCCAACCTGCCCGTACTGCCCGCTCGCCGTCAGGATGGCCCACAAGTTCGCCATCGAGAACACCAACGCCGGCAAGGGCAAGATACTCGGCGACATGGTCGAGGCCATCGAGTATCCGGAGTGGGCCGACCAGTACAGCGTCATGGCGGTGCCGAAGATCGTCATACAGGTCGACGGCGAGGACAAGGTTCAGTTCGAGGGTGCTTATCCGGAGAAGATGTTTATGGAGAAGCTCCTCGCGGCCCTCGAGTGAGAGGGCCCTGGCTGTTTTTGACATTTTCTAGTTAATCCCTCCGGAAAATTATTAAGCAGTTCTCCTCACTCCCAAGCGGGGAAGCGGATGAACGTGGAGATAGGCGGGGTCAACTTTGCATTCACCGGGGAACTTGAGGATGGTTTTGAGGACGGTCTGAGGGGTCTTTTCGCGAGACGCTACCTCCCCGACGTCTCCCCCAGTAGGGGAACCAATCCCGAGGTCGTGATAGAGCGCTTCAGGGGGGAGACCTTCCGCGTCTTCAGCGCGGTCTACGACCATCTTGGGAGGGACGAGTACAAGATCGAGTCAGCAGTACCATCTGCCTACGGCAACGAGGCCCCGGTGTTCTTCACGCTCCAGGCTGCGGCCAGGGCCGGCGCTAAATCCAGGAGGATCTTTGTAACTGACTCCGTCAGCGTCGTTGCCCCCAACGGTAAGGCCATACTCTTCATCGGCTACCCTCACACCGGCAAGAGCACCATGTCCGTTTTGGCACTTGCCGAGGGGCTTCCAGTTCTCAGCACAGAGAACACCGTAATCGAGGCTAGGGATGGCAAGCTGTACGCCGTCGGCGGCACCGACGTCCTGGTCTACGATCCCAGGGTTGAGGGCGTCTACGACGTTAAAGTTCCCTACGACGAGAAGACCCGGAGCGGGTACAGGATAAAAGACCTGAAGGACGATCGGGAGCGGGCCGGCCTCTTGAGGAAGGGTGTTGAGGTGGGCATGATAGTCATACTCCACTCGGCCTTCAACTGCATGGAGGCGAGCTTTTCAAAGATCAGCGGCAGAAAGGTCAGGAAGACCCTCTGGTACTTCTCCACCGCCCTGATAAAGGGTCTCGACTACTACGAGCCGATGCCCCTCAACGTTCCTATGAGCGATGAGATAAGCAGGAACCTGCGCTCCTTCCTTGAGACTGCATCAAGGAACTACTCGAACAGGATGTTCGAGGCCTTCGGGAACCACAGGGCGGTTTTTGATAGGGTTATGGAGATCATGGCCTCGGAGTGAGTTTTTGCTGGGGGGACGTTCCGTCCCCCAGACCCCCTCAAGAATTTACCTCTTAAAGGAGCAATAACTAGGAGTTGGGAGTCTTATTGCAACCTTCGCCCGCCAGGGGCGCCTTTTTGTTGTTTCAAAGCGCCTTTCAATTCTCCTAGAGTCTTATTGCAACGTACAAACGCTGAGAGAGCAAGCAGCTAACCAGAACACTTTCAATTCTCCTAGAGTCTTATTGCAACCTCGGAAAAACGATTTCGGGCAGCGTTCAGACCATCGCTTTCAATTCTCCTAGAGTCTTATTGCAACACATTCTCCTCAAGGCATACCGCATGAACAAAGAGACTTTCAATTCTCCTAGAGTCTTATTGCAACTCATCCCCAGCGCTGCACCTCCCGCATACGAAGCCAAACTTTCAATTCTCCTAGAGTCTTATTGCAACTCAGCTCTCGCGCAGGGAGTTCAGCGCGAATAACCCCTTTCAATTCTCCTAGAGTCTTATTGCAACAGGGCGGGATTTTCCTTGGTTAGCCCTACAAACGGGTAAAAACACTCCAATCTTATAAGCTTTTCTCCAGAGGGGTCTTAAAACTCCCACCAGAAACCCTGAATTCGGGAACGTCCTGGAGAAAAAGAGACCATCAGGATGCGTTCCTGCCCCGAATTTCGTGATGTTCAGAATTGTACGTGAGACTTCCAGGGGAACCAGAGAGGTTTGAATCTGGTTTTTGGAGTTCACAAGCTTCTTCAAGACAAAGTATCGTTTTTCTATAGGATTTTGTGCTATAGGGGCCCTATCCCTGCTCTATTTGGCATTCCGAAAAAATTTTGTTATAATTCATGGAATAAACGTAACGATTTGTTAGATAATAACAAAACGTTACTAAAGACTTCCAGAATCCCAATAGGGGGTCTTTCTCTAGGAAGGACCCTTCCAGGCGAGGATTTTGAAATTAAAGCTGTCTCCCCGTGATGCGGAAAGGTCTAAAAGTCCTCATCCTAATTTGTACGGTGGTTCCATGTACGTCGTCATTGTTTACGACGTTTCCGTCGAGCGGGTGAACAAGGTGAAAAAGTTTCTCAGACAACACCTCCACTGGGCCCAGAACAGCGTCTTCGAGGGGGAAGTAACCCGGGCGGAGTTCGAGCGGATAAAGGCTGGGCTTAAGGAGATAATAGATGAGGATGAGGACTCCATTGTCATCTACAAACTCCGCTCAATGCCCCGGAGGGAAACGATGGGGGTGGAAAAGAACCCGCTGGAGGATATTATCTAAAACCACACCATAAGCGGCTCGTACTCCTTAACGCCGACGAGGTGCTTTATCAGCTTGTAGCCCTCAAGCCTTATCAGCCTCTGCTTTGTGACGTTCTTCTTCAGACCGGGGTGTTTAACACCCTTGGCCAGTTCCCTGTTGTAGTGCTCTAGGACGAGCTTCATGCCCTCTTTCGTCAGGAGGACGCCGTTCAGCTCGCTTCGGAAGTGTTCTTTCCTGATTATCTCCTGCTTTACCAACCGGGTCGCTATTCTGTCCGCTACAATCGGCTTGAAAATCTCGCTCAGGTCTAAAGCTAAGGAAAACCTCCTCTCGCCCGGCTCGTGGAGGTAGCTCACCGTCGGAACCAGCTGGGTGTTGTAGAGCTCGCTCACGATGGTTGCATAGAGCCTGGAGTTGAGGAAGCTTATAAGCGCGTTCATCTCGTTCCCCGGCGGCCTCCTCATGCGTTTGACTATCCTGAAGCCCTCCGGCAGGTGCTCGTCCCAGCGGGTGTAGTACTCCTGCCGTATTCGGGCCTCGACGTTCATGACGTCGGTTATCTTCCGCGCCCCCTCAAGTTCATCTAGGAGTTCCCTCAGCTCCTCAGAGAATCCATCGGCAACCTTCCAGCGCTTCAGATTGCGCTCCATGTTAAGGGCCGAGCCTTTGACGAAGAGCTTTGCCAGCTTCAACCTTTTCTCCCTGTTAAGGTAGTGCTCGACCTGCCTTATGACCAAATCCCCGGAGTTGAGGCTCTCCCTTGGATAAAAGCTACCGTCGTAGTAGCCGTAGTGGTTGAAGAAGTGAACCGCTATCCCTTTCTGGGCGAGGAAATGTAGCGCCTGGGAGCTTATGTTCACGTGGCCATAGACGTAGATGTCGTAGATTCCCTCTATTGCCAGAGGCTTCTTCCCTTTGGCGTTCTCAAAGTAGAGGGTGTTCTCCCTCCGGAAGAGGTTCCCGTCAGAGAAAAGGGTGAGGGAGCGCTTTCTCATTTTCCTTCACCATTGTGAGCGTTCTTTGCTTCCTTCTCTTTCTCTGGCCCCTCTTTTGGGAAGCCCTCGATTTCTCCAACGCATTCGTCAAAGCTCTCATTATGGATTTCTCGATATCTTCGGGGGAAAGACGCTTTCCCAACCGTAGAGTTCTTCTTTTCACTCCCACCACCTCAAATCCAGCACAGCTCGTAGTAGGCGCACTTTTTGCACTTCTTTGATTTGACCGGCTCCGGTGGAGCGGGTAGTGATTTCACCCTTTGAACCTCGCGTATGGCCGCTTCCACTTCCCCTTCATGGCCGTCCAGCGTTACCTCCCTCGTCTCGTTTAGCTTGGGGTAGTGGAGAACCGCCTTTGCTTTAACGCCAAGCCGCTTGAGGTAGTAGAGGTAATAGAAGGCCTGCATCTCATGGGCCTTCTCCATTGATTTCCCGAGCTTGACCTCGTGGACCTCTATAAGCTCTCCCTTCCGGATGAAGTCTATCTTTATGCTCCCTATCTGGACCTCCTTCTCCTCGTTGGCGTAGCGCCTCTCGTGGAGGAACCTCCCAAGGTCAACCCACTCGCTTTCCCCCTCCATGGTTATGCCGTGGGAGAAATACCAGAGCTTCGTCGGACAGATGAAGAGGTAGTTGATTTCGGTGCCGGTTATGATGAGTTCGTCGAGGGAGTATTCTTCGAGGCTCCGTGGAATGGAGGTCTTATTAGATACACCCTTACCCCCTGTCACAGTATATCTCCTCCAGTTAGAGGCTCCCTTAAAAGTCCCGTTTCAGGGCTGTACTCAAGCTCCACCACGAGAATATGTTTTCCCGGTCCCCTGTCGCTGAGCCTGTGGAAGCTATCGCTCTCGGCCCAGTAGAGCCACATCGGCACGGGCACGAGGTAGCGGTGGGCCTCGATTCCCATTCCCCTCTCGATAAGCCTGAGAACCTCGCCTGCGTATATACCCGGAACGGCCTCAAGTCCGTTGAATATCTCGTAGAACTTCCTTTCGTCCTCTCCCTTTATAAGAGGTTTCACACTACTAAAGACTTCCTTTGCGCGTTTTTTATAGTTCTGAACCTTCTCAGCTAGCTTCTCCGAGATTGGTGAGTATGCCCTGCTGACGAGCTCCGGAACGAGCGATTCCCTCAGCTCCTTACCGTCAAGCTCTTCCAGCAGTTTAACGCTCTCCTCAACCACCTCGTAGTCTCTGTAAATTTTCCTGTCTGCCTCGGAACCATGGGTTAGGACGTAAACGTCTTCTATCCTTCCATTCCGCCATCCCTGCCTGTTAACCCTTCCAAAGCGCTGTACGAGCGCATCGAGCGGAGCGGGTTCTGTAAGAATCGTTGAAAAGCTCACGTCGAGCGAAACTTCCACCACTTGAGTCGCAACGACGAAGTCGTAATCGGTCATCCTCTCTAAGAGCGCCCTCTCCTTGCTCTCCCTGTCGCCGTGCGTGAACCTGCTGTGGAGGAGCAGAACGTTAAAACCTTCCTCTTTTAGGGTATTGTATGTGGCCACGGCCCTGTCAACGCTGTTGCAGGCTATGAGAGCCGGTTTCGAGGTCTCCTTTACCTTCTGGTGAAGCCCCAGCTCTTCTATACGCTCTCCAACGGAGTCCATGCTTCCATCAATGACATGAACCCGATGGCGGGTGAAGTTGTCTGCTTCCTCCGGCGGAGTCTTTAGCTCCCCGAAGGGTAAGGTTTCCCTGATGAGGTTCTCAAGGAAATCAGGAAGGGTCGCGGTCATGACCATGACCTTTGCCTTCAGCGGGGCAACCTCTTCGAGCATTGCGAGGATTATCCCGAGGACGTTCGGTTCGTAGGCGTGTATCTCGTCGAAAATCAGGAGTGAGCCTGCCAGCTCCGTTTTCAGCATCTCCGGGAAGCCAACACCAAAGAAGGCCTTCATGAGCTGGAACGGCGTCGTGACCTTCAAAGGAGTGTATATCTTCCGGTAGAGCGAGCCGAGCCTTCTATATTCCAATGAGGACGAGTAGAGGTAGAAACCGGCGGAGCTGTGGAGAACCCCAACGAGTTCCGGGTCTGAAAAGAGGCCGAGAAGTCTGCGGTGCATAGCGTTGATGCTCGCCTTGTATGGGAGGACGTAGAAGATTCTACTCGCTATCTCCTTTCCGCTCCTCAAGGCGTTTCTGTTGGCCCAGAGCAGTGCAGCCTCTGTTTTTCCGTAGCCCGTCGGGGCCTTCAGGATGAGGTTTCCGCGGTGTTCCGATGCTTTTACTTGGAGGGGACGAAGCTTTCCGCGTGGAATCCTGAGTTCAAGCCTTTCCCCAATGTCCGGAAGGAGCACAATGGAAATCTCGCCGGCCGAGGCCAGATGGTCGGAGGCGTTGAGTAGGCCCCGAAGGAATGTCAGGGTGAACCTTTCTCCGTCGAGGTTCTCTTCGTACCACTCCTTCAGCGCCTGAAAGTCGAAGTCCCGGAGCCTTTCCCGCCAGTCGGGAGGGAGTTTAAACCTCTTCGGGGGTCTCTTCGTGCCGAAGTAGTACGCCTCCACGTTCGGAATCCTTGGTATGAACATTCGCTCCAGATATTCCGCCCTCTCCAGAAGCTCCTCGAGCTTCTCATAGAACTCCGGCGAAAGGCTCTCATCCCTGACGGGAAGAATTTGCTCCAGCTCGTCGAGCGTTTTGTGGTGTGTGAGTATGACCAGCGCGATGAGGTTTTTCTCCCGCTCCCCGTGGTCCAAGAACTGGACGAAGGGGACCGAGAGAAGCTCGTGTCGGTAGCCCCATTTCCTAGGATTCTTCTGGAATCCCGAGGCACACTTCCCTATATCATGGAGGAGAACCGAATAAAAGGAAAGCTCGAAGATTCCTGGCGAGAGTTCTTCGAGCCAGTGAAACGAGTTTTTCAAGCTTTTCAGGACGTTGATTGCATCGAGGGTATGGCACTCAAGGAACTGGTGGGGATTGAACTTGGCGTAGCAGAGCTTCATCCGCCCCACCTGTGGAGGTAAACCCCGATGTCCAACTCCGGGTCATAGATGGCTTTTCTCGTCTGTCTCCTCCTTTCCCCAGGAGTCCTTGGGAACGGGAGGACGACGAAGGGTTTCACCAGTCTTGCCCTTCTCGGGACGCTGGAGTAGTCGTACTCAACGACGAGCGAGTGGACCATGCCGGGAAGACCGATGCCAATGGGAACGACTGTGCCTCCCAATGGGGCTTCCTTCTCCTCGAGCTCCACCCTTTTTATTTCCTCAACGGTTGCAACGTCGCTTGACCTTCCAAGGAGGAGCTGGTATTTTGGCCTCTTGAAGTGTTCCTCCCATTCGTCTGAGAGATAAAGGTAAAGCTCCGCTCCATAATGGAACTCGCGCCTCATTATGTCAGTCTCGACCTTTCCCAGGGCGTAGATTTTTTCGAGGTCAACTCCGAGCCCCTCGCTCCTGAAGACGTAGCCGACGTAGGGAATCTCCGTTAGGTAAACCGGTTCACCCTTCGCGGCCGAGAGTACTCCCTGTATCGTGGACGGCGGTGGGACCGGCAGGGTCGGCTGGTATCCAGACTGAAAGGTTGGAAAGCGAAAGGAAGCCGTCCATGCCCTAAGCTTCACCCTTATCATCTGCTCACCCATAGTAGGCTTCGATTTCCTTCGCAAACTCTTCTATGGCCTCACCCACGGTTCCAACGAAGACCTCCACGCCCGAGGTTCTCAGTGTTTCAGCGATTTTCTCGATGTCCCAGCCAAGGGAGCGCACGAAGCCGGCGTCGTAGCCAAGGTAGAGCTTTGTTCCCTCCGGGATGACCTCTTTCAGGTCTCCGAGCCTCCTTGCGAGCGCCTCCGCATCGAACCTAACTTCACCGTTTTCCTCGAAAACAAGGTCGCTTATGAAGGGGTTTATCCCCGCATCAACGTTGAGCAAAAGGACGAACTTCGGTGTTACGTCGGTGTGGTACTGCGTCTGCTTTGCCCCACCGGTGAGGAAGCGGAGGGCTTTGATTGCCTCAGAGGCGCGCTTCTTCCTTATCTCCGGGGGCATGAGCCATTCCCTTTCGCCCGTCTTGACTCCGAGTTCCTCCGCCAGTTTCTCCATCTCCTCCACTTCTCTGAACACTTCCTCGTTGTTCTTGTTCCTCTTCTTCGGAAGGTCGTCCCGGGTGAGGAGGTTCTTGAAGCCCGCCTTGCTGATTATCGTGAACCTTCCGACCGCATCGAGGTCGAGCGAGAAAGCCCCCTTGAAGACCGTGGAGTAGAACTCCTGGCTGTACGGAACGGGGTCGCCTTCGTGTCTGGAAGCGTAGCCCTCATCGACAGTCAGGGAGTTCCTGTCCGGCAGAACCGAGATTAGTGGGGTGTTCTTCAGGGGCGAAACCCTCGTGACGGTAACGTTTACACCGCCCTTCTTGAAGGCCCTCATGTAGCCGAAGACGTCATCGTCCGGGTATTTAAGCGGGTTCGCGGCTGTAAAGACCTGCTTCTGCTCGCGGTACAAAGGCGAAAGTTCCCAGTCGAAGTGCTGCTTTAGGGTAAAGCGCCACCAGTAACGCCAGGCCTGCGGGGAGACGTAGGGATAGCGCTTCCCCCCGCGTCTGAAGGTTTTCACCCTCGTAACGTTCCTGTCGGCTAGGCTTTCATCTATGCCGAGCATGTTCAGGGCGGAATGGGGAGCGTCTATCAAAACCAGCCCGGTTGCAAACCTCATTCTTCACCCTCCTCAAATTCCTCTTCTTCGGGTTCTCCGGCCTCCTCCGAGGCCTTCATCAACCTGTCGTGGAGCTTTTCATAGATGCGGAAGAGGAGCAGGTTCTTGACGGTCTTCCAGGAGACGTTCAGGTCCTCACCGTAGCTCGTGAGAATCCGTGCGAAGTCGTCGAAGCCCATCAAGGCACTGGGAATTCCCAGCTCCTGCCTGTCCCTCTCGACCCTTATGAAGAATCCCTCAAACTGGTAGAGCTTTTCCGCCCTCTCAAGCTCCCTGACGCGTTTCGAGAGCTTGTTGTCCGGTAATTTTTCGACCGTCTCAACAATCCTGTCGGCAACACCTTTAACGAACTCCAGGGCATCTCTATCCAAACCCAACACCTCCGAGCAGTAAAACGAGAGAAGCCTCCATTTTGAGTTGGCCCGCCTTCTATGGGGGTCGATGAAGTAGGGCAGTATGCTTTTGCCCGAGAGGAGCCTCGCGTAGACGTCGTTGGGATAGCGCCTCTTGAACTCCTCAACTTCATCCCTGCTGGGCCTCCTTCTCCAGCCCATCGCAACTATGTTGCTCCAGCCATTCCTGTCCACCCTGGCGGCAAAGGCCACGAACCGCAGAACCGAATTCGGGATGTAGATAACGTCTACCTCCTGCCCCTGGTTGTTGTTGACAAAATAATAGAGGGTTATCGAGGCGTTTTCAAGCTTTCCCGTTTCGAGCCTCGTCCCTATTTCGATAAGCTTCTCAAAGAGGAAGTTCTCCGGCCTCCTGAAGTTCCTGGCAACGGAGGCAAGCTCCGTCTTCCTGACGTCATCCAGCGCCTCCCTGTGGAACTCGAGCATGAGTTCGTAGGGATAAGCGTGGATCACCAGGACCCTTGAGAGGCGGTAGGCTATTAGCGGCATCATCTGGGCGAGGAAGAGGCAGTGCGCACAAATGTACTCCCCCATAGTGTTTCCTAAGGGGAAATAGTTGGGGACGTCTCCGGTACCCAGCAATGGAAAAACCGAACGATACCTCTCTTTTTTGGTGTAAACGGGGTGTCTGCCACATATGGCGCAAATTGATTCTTGGGCATCTTTGATGTTTGGAGTTTTAATCTCGCCAAATAATTCCCAAAGGTTTCGCTGTATTCTCCTTTTTAACGCCGCTGTAACAAACGGCTGCTTTAAAACCAGCGAGACAATCTTCTTGGCCAGTTCGTCTAGGGTTTTGTAGTCAATTTTTCCCAAGGATTTTATGAACCCCACAATGTCTTCAGCAAGTTGTTCGTCGAATTTTTCTTGGATTTTCATGTTCAATTCGTGAAGTGTCTCAGGATTGGAAGGAATCCCATTATCCTTTTTGACGGCCTTTTTGATTGCATTGCTTATTGGTGCGGTTGTTCCGGGATTGGCCAATATTATCCCATTGTTGGGCATTATCATTGCGTGAATGTAGCTAGTGCTCCACTCGTTCTTTGCGTATAACTCCGATGCAAATTTAATTGCGTTCTCAACGTCCTCCTCTGTGAGTTCCTCTGGCTTTTCTTTACCGCTGAGAAGAAGTAGCGCAACCAGTCCTGCATCGACAAAGGGATGTCCAGTCCAGGTGAACAGTGAGGAGTGCTTCTCTCCATGCGCTGAATGCTCCTGGGTTCGGGGGTCTGTCAGGAACTCCTCAAGCGTCTTTACCTTTCCGATTTCCGTCACCTCCCTTCCATGTCTTCTTCACCCTCGGCCTCCTCCCATCAACCTTCACCATCCCGAAGCCTATCGAGTTCTTCTCCCCGAAACCGGTCAGATAGCCAACCCGGAGCAAACCTTCGTCGCCTCTGGCCTTGAAAACGAGGTGCCACGCCCTCTGATATATGCCGGGCTTCACCTCGAAGCGCTTGGGCTTTGCACTCAGAACCTTCATCTCGAACTCTTCCGGCGGCCTCGCCCCGTGAATAAGGGTGTACTTCTCCCGGAGGTTCTCCAGTATCAGCTCGTAGAACTCGGGCTCGGCCGGGCTGAGGTCGTAGTTCCTGGGCCTTCCGAACTGAACCCTTTTGGTGGTTACGGCGACGGGTGAGAGCGTCACGAACTTCCTCCCACTTAGCCTCTCGGGTTCGTAGAGTGCCTTTATCGTCTCCACCGTGAAGCGCTCGCCCCACAGCTCGACCTCCGGGTTTTCGAGGAGTCCCCGAATGAACGTCTCGGCTATCTCGGGAACTGCTGTGGAGAAGTAGAAGAAGCCGTGGCCGTAGCCCAGGAGACCGCTCCCGTCCCCAGCGAGTTCACGCCTCTCGGCCATGAAGAGGGAGTAGGTGAAGAGCTTTGGGACCTTTGGGTTGTGCAGGTTCAGGCTCAGGCCCGGGTCGGTTCTGCCGATCCTGTGGTATACGAGGCCTTGGATAAAGCGCATGTTGTTGAACGGGATTCTGAAGGGCTCCCCCTCGGGCAGCAGTCTTATTAGGAACCTCAAGGTACCACCCCGTGTACCAAGGTGCGTAGTACGTACTGGATGGGTCGTTGAAATATTTAAATTTTTCTTTTGTTGGGTTCTCTCACTCCCATTTGGAACGCGAGGTTCCATACTAAATCCCCTCATTTGAGAGGCTTCACAACGAAATCGACGGTTTCCCACAAAAAATTTAAACGTTCAATGGTACTTTCTGATACGAGTGAGCAGAGGATAAATTTGGGGGCATCCGGGATGTGGGGAGGAAGATGGCCAAAAAGAACGGGCGTTGCTTTAACGGCCGTGTTCCTCATAATCCTAGCTCTCGCTCCTCTTGATGCCGCCGGCTGGGGCTCCTTAGCTTCTCATGACTACAAATTGGATGTGAAGATACCGGACAACGCGCCCCGGGTGGGCTATGCGATAGTGACCACCAAGGCGACGGTCGCGGGCAGTAAAGAGCTGTCCCGCTACATCGAGCACCTGAAGGAGAGGGGGTTCGCGGTATATCTCGTCACGGAGGACGACTACGGCTACGCGGAGGGCCAGCGGAGAGCCGTCAACATACGGAACTGGCTGAAGAGCCACTACATCCTCTTCAACATCAAATACGTCCTCCTGATAGGCAACCCCGACCCCGACGACCCGAGCGATCCAAACGACACCTACGGGGACGTCCCGATGATAATGGCCTGGCCGCGGGTTAGGTACGTCGATCCGGCCACTAACGGGACGATCGTTTACAACTCCACCCCAACTGACTACTTCTACGCGGATCTGAGCGGAAACTGGGACCTTGACGGGGACGGCTACTACGGCGAATACCCAGACGACTTCGGCGAGGGCGGCGTTGATCTGTCTCCTGAGGTCTTCGTCGGCAGGATCCCGGTTTACAACGACAACTACACCGCTCTGGACTCGATCCTCAAAAGGCTGATGGCGTTTGATGGGGCACCCAAAAGGATACTCCTCCCGATGGCCGTGATCGACTACGCAAAGGAAAACGGCGGGCCCGTTGAGGAGATGACCGACGGGAGGAGGTTGCCGTACTACGTGGGCCAGATCGCGGAGCCCCTGGGCTTCAACGTCACCGCCATGTACGAGGGAGCCAGCCTCTCGCCCGTACCGAAAAGCGCGGCCTACTACGACTACGACACCACGGAGGAGAACTTCGTCAGGGAGTGGAACAAAGGCTACGGCATCGTCCTCTGGCTCGCCCACGGCTCGCGGAGGGCCGCCTACAGGAAGGTTTGGGCCAGCGACGACGGTGACGGCATCCCCGAGGACTCTGAGATGAGGATCTACCCCCTTGTCGACCTCTCAACGGTTTCAAGGCTCAAGCCCGAGCCCACCTTCGTCTTCCAGGGCTCGTGCCTCAACGGCTACCCCGAGGATAGCGAAAACCTCCAGTACGCCCTCCTCAAATCGGTCGCCATAGCTACTGTGGGGTCGACGAGGGAGAGCTGGTACGCGATGGGGACTTGGGAGCCCAAGATGATCCCCAACGACTTCACCCTTGGCTACGTCTACGTGAGGAACCTTCTGGAGGGAATGTCCGCCGGTGAGGCCCTCTACGTCGGAAAGGCGAGCTTCTACGTCTCCGATCCGCTCTGGGTGATGAACCTCTACAACTTCAACCTCTACGGCGATCCCTCCCTGGGTTTGAACGGCGTGGTCTACCCGAAAACCAGGAGGAAAGTCCTCTACGTTGACGACGACCGAAGGGACTTCCCTGGAGCCGACTACACGAACATAACGGCGGCGCTGAAGGCCATCGACGAAAATGGGGTCATTCTCGTGTACCCAGGGCGCTACAACGAAAGCCTCACGATCGATGTTCCGGGGGTTAGGGTAATCTCAGTGGTACTTGGAAAGGCAGTCGTCGGGAACGGTAAATCAGGCGTTCACGTAACCGTAGGGGACGTTACCGTCGAGGGCCTCTCCCTCAGGGGCGATCTGGTGGTTGGAGGACGGAGTTTAGTCATTACCCACATAGCCATTAGGAACGTGTCCGTGAACGGTGCTATCTTCGCGTATCTCTCTCGGGGACTCAAACTTGAGGGAGTGAAGCTAACCGGGCGTACCTCAAGAAACTACGTTCTGGGCATTACCTGGTCCTCTGGGGTGAGGATACGGAACGTTATCGTCAACGGGTCGAGTGCCTCTTCGGCGGTTGGCCTGTGGAACGTGTACAACCTCAGCCTGGAAAACGCGCTCGTTGAGGGAGGATCGGTTGATCTCATGGATTCGAGGTACGTATCGCTGAGGAACGTTGCTATCAGCGGAGGAGGAATCAGTCTGCTGGGCTGGGAACCTGAGGATTACACCCACTACAGGATGGAGAACGTGACGATAGACGGTTACCCAGTCCTCTACATCGCCAACACTAGGGGCGGAGAGGTTAGGGGAAGGAGCGTTGGCGAGCTTATAGTGGTGAACTCCACTGGCTTGGTGATAGATTCCGTCAACGTTACGAAGTGGGGCACCCTGATAGCCTACTCGCGGGACCTGCTCATCGAGAACAGCAACCTCTCCAGGGGGAGGGGGTACGACCTCTTCATAAGGAACTCCGTGGGGCTGACCATAAGGAACTGCCGCGTTGGCTGGGAGATAGATATTACGGGCGAAAGGCTCGAGCACTACGCCACCCACAGGATAAGCGGCGTGGAGAACCTGAGGGGTGAGAAGATCGTCCAGGTCAGGGACGTCAGGAACGGCGAGGTCAGGATCGACAACGAAACTATACGCCAGCTCATACTGGCCAATCTGACGAACACGAGTGTAGTCTTCGGCCCCTCGGCGGAGATCAAGAAGATTTACGCGTACGGGGTCTCCAACTCCACCCTCCTCTCCTCAGATGGTTCGCTGATATCCCGCATCTATCTAATGTCAACAGAGGGCGTTAGCCTTCAGAACATCAGCGTCGGATTGCTGTGGATCGAGAACTCGACGGGACTGAGGGTGAGAAATGCTACCGTGGGGCACTTGGATTTAAGGGACGAAGGTTCCGGTGATGGGCCGAGCGTGGTTGAGGACAGCTTTCTGGGAAGTCTCGATGTTTACGCCAAGAATCCGGTGGTCATAGAGGGGAACGTCATAGGCCATCTGTCGGTTGGAGGATCCAGAAACGGGAGCGTCTTCATAACCAACAACGTCATAATCCCTCTGAGGGGGCAGGTCGTGGAGGAGGGCGTTGTCCTGAGGGGTTCGAGGGTCGTTGTGTCCTCGAACGTTATCAGCGGTTTCAAAGTGGGCCTCTCGATCTTGGAGTGTCATCCCTCAAGTCTCATCTACAACAACCTCTTCAACAACACGGAAAACGTGGTCTTTCCCCTGTACCCCCATGACAACAGCCCCGCTTGCCGCTGGAACACCACTTTGAGCCGGGGACCCAATGTGGTCGGCGGCCCATTCATCGGGGGCAACTACTGGGCCTCCCCCCTAGGACATGGCTACAGCGAGACCTGCACCGACTCCGACAACAACGGGATCTGCGATGGTTCATACACCATCAACGTTAACAACGTTGATTACCTGCCCCTGGCTAAGCCAGGAAAGCTCAGCATTCCCCTCCGGGGGAACTTTGGTCGCTTGAGGCTCTCTGGGATACCCCCTGACACGTGGATCCTGGTGAACGGAATCTTCGTTTCAGACGAGCCCAGAGAGCTCTACCTGCCGCCGGGAACTTACAGGATCGAGGTCATTAACTACCACTACCGGAACTGGAACACAACCGTCGTCTTAAGGCCGGGAGAAGCCATCGAGCTCCGGCCGAAGCTGGAGCCGCTCTTCGGCAACCTCAGTGTGGATTCAATCCCTGCGGGAGCTGAGGTCTACGTGAACGGCAGCCTCGTGGGGCGCACTCCGACAGGAGGCGTTTTGCTCTCCCCGGGGACCTACGTGGTGAGGGTTGTCAAAGAGGGCTACGGTGAACGGAGCGCGAACGTGACCCTGGGGAGGGGCGAGGTTAAGCGGCTCCTCTTCGTCCTCAGGCCGCTCCCCCTGGCGAGGCTGGAGGTTGCCTCGCTCCCTCCGGGAGCTGGGGTGTACATAAACGGCAGGTACAGAGGTAAGACCCCGGCCCAGTTCCAGCTGTCCCCCGGGAACTACACTCTGGAGCTGGTCAAAGACGGCTACGAGCGGTACGCTGTGAACGTTACCCTATCCCCCGGCGAGTTCAGGGAGGTCCTGGCGAAGTTAGCTCAGCGGCCTTCGGTATTGAGGGTGATCTCATCTCCGTCTGGTGCTTCCGTCTACGTAAACGGCGGGTTTAAGGGAAGAACTCCGCTGGAGCTTGAGCTCCCTCCGGGGAACTACACCGTAACGCTAGCCAGTGAAGGCTACGAAAACCTGACCCTTTACGTGAAACTATCGGCTGGGGGTTTCAGGGAGATCAACGTGACACTGCCCCGGGAGAGCACGGAACCGACTCCAACGCCCTCCACGAGCACGGAGAATCCCTCGAGGGAGGAAGAAACCTCCTCCCCGGTTCCCAGTCCCGTGAGGACTCGTGGGGAGAGAATCTGCGGGCCGGCCCTGTTCCTCGCCCCGGCCCTCCTGCCGGCCCTCTTAAGGCGGGGCCATTGAGCTTGATTTTACTTTTTCGCGGGTCAGGGAAGGGCGTGCTCGTCACGGCTCGGCAAAGCAAAAGCTCATCATCCCCTGTGGGCCCAACCGGAAGCCCCACCTCACCACTCGGTGGGGAGGGCGGCAGCCGGGCCCAGGAGGAGTTCTCGGTCCGGGTTAAAAGCCTTCCTCAAGGAGGCCCTCTATTATCTCCCTGACCTCGTGGAGGCTCTCAACGACGTGGTCCCCCTCAACGCCCTCGTGGGGGTTTATCGCTATGCTGACGTCAGCTTCCCTGAACATCGCTATATCGTTGTATCCGTCGCCGACGGCAACCGTCAGCTCAGGCTTGAGCTCCTCCTTCAGCCTTCTGAGGATCGCCCCCTTGCCTTGAAAGTCCACGTGCGGCCTGACCTTCCCTGTTATGATGCCCCTCTCGTCAAACACTAGCTCGTTGGCGAAGACGTAATCAACGCCGAGCTCTCTCCCGACCTTGGATGCCAGGCACATGAGGCCACTGCTTATAATCGCGATTTTAATGCCATTTCCCCTCAAAAACTCGATGAGCTCCCCGGCTCCATCCATGTACTCGACTGTCCCGACCCACTCCATTATCTCCTCCCTCGTGTGCCCCCTCCAGAGGGACGCGTCCAGCTCGGCCCACGTTGCGTAGTCTATCTCGCCCCTGAAGAACATGTCCGCGTACTCCTTCCCCTTCTCCCACGTCCCGAAGCGCTTGTGGAGCTCCACCCAGCCAGAAACGGACTTCACCAGAGTCCCCTCAAGGTCGAAGGCGGCCAGCTTTACACCCTTCATTCCCATCCCCCTCGTGGTTTGAGCTGGGAGTTATAAACCTCACCCTAGCTAAGCTTAAATACAGGAGGCTCCAAAAGTTAGTGGGGTGAAAGTACTTGTACGTGGGGGAGATCCTCAAAAGCTTGGACCGCGTTCCCTCTGGCGTCCCGGGCCTTGACGAACTCATAGGCGGCGGGTTTCTCCCGGGAAGGGTTTACCTCGTGACCGGCCCCCCCGGTAGCGGGAAGACCACCATGGGGATCCAGTTCCTGGTTGAGGGGGCCAAAAACGGGGAGAAGGGAGTTTTCGTGTCCCTCGTGGAGAACCCCAGGATTATACTCCAGGACATGCTTCGCTACAACTTCGGGCTCCTGGGATACGCCAAGTCCAAGACGATAACGTTTCACGATTTAGGCAGACTCCTGCTAAGGGCCGAGTACAGGCTCACCTGGAACGAGCTCTTCAACCATATCCTCCAGATAATAAACGAGGAGGGAATAAAGAGGGCTGTCATAGATTCGTTCACCTCCATGGAACATCTCGTAAAGGATCCGGAGAACAAGCGCTGGGCCCTCGGAAGGTTCGTAAGGGCCCTTCAGGAGCTCGAAACAACAACGCTAATAACCTCCGAAATGCTCCAGAGCGACGCGTACACCGACGAGCACTACCTAGCTGACGGCGTTCTGGTCATCCACCACTTCATGCGCAACTACCAGATGGTGAGGGCCATCCAGATACTCAAGATGAGGGGTGTCCCCCACGACAGCAACCTGAAGAGGATACGCTTTACGGACGAGGGGATTAAGGTCTACAACGAAGCCCCGTTCTGAGGTGAGATCATGGCGGGAAACTCCAAAAACGCGAGACGGGAAGTTAAAAAACTCCTTGAGGAGGCCTACAACTTCGGCTATTTCGTGGGTTACCGGGGACACAGCGAATGGATATCGTGGGTGGGAGAGAAGAAGAGCGAGATCTACGAGCAGGCCAAGGAGCTGGGGGTTTACGACCTGATTAAGGAGGCCTACAACAGGGGTAAAGCCGATGGTGCCCGAAAGAGGACGGAGGAGATAAACCTCGGTCTGATTGAGAAGGGCAGGTTGACCGAAGAGAAACCATCTCGTCCGAAGGTCGAGATGCCTGCAACCCCCGAGAGGGTCTCGGAAACGAGGGAAAGGCTCGAGGTCGAGTTCGCCCGCTTCCTCGAGACCACCAAGCTCATCCTTCCGCCGGAGTTCCTCGACACCCTCAAGCACCTCGACCTCCCCAAAATGCTCAAGCTTGAGGGGGAGTGAGCATGTCCTCCAAGGAGTTCTCCTCCGAAGTGAAGGCCTTCAGTTCTGACCGTGTTTTGCACGATATAGCGGAGATAAGCCAGTTTCACAGGATCCAGGGATCGAAAGAGCTCGCTGAAGCCGTCAGGTATCTGAAGGAAGAGCTTGAAACGTGGGGTCTCTCCACGAAGCTCTACGAGGAGCGGTACGATGGGGAGAGCTGGTACCTTACCCTCAGGTCCCCGATAGAGTGGGATCTCATCCGCGCCGAGGTGGAGATCAATGGAAAGAGGCTGGACTCGAGCATGACTCCCCTCGTGGCCATGGCACACTCGCCGCCCGGTGAGGGGGAAGGTGAGCTCTTGCCCGTCCTCAGGGACGAGGACTGGGGGAGGGCCGAGGGAAAGGTTGTCCTAGTGGGTAAGGACTGGCGGGAAGCTTACAGGAAGGCAAACGAGGCCGGTGCCCTGGCGTTCATCGCGTACAGAAAGGGTACAGGAAAGGCTGTCCCGTACATAGGCCTCTTCCTCTCAAAGGACGATCTCAACTGGGCAAAGATACCCGCTCTCGCGATCCCCGAGAGCTGGGCCCTTGATGCCATGGACAGAGCCCTCTCCGGGGCAAACGTGAGGGTCAGGTTCTCGGTTCAGTCCGAGATAAAGGGGAGGGAAACCCTCCCCATCCTGTACGCCGAGGTGGGAAAACCGCCCTTCATCCTCTTCTCTGCACACATCTGCCATCCCAGGCCCGGGGCCAACGACAACGCCTCAGGGAGCGCCATGCTCGTGGAGCTCGCCAGGATACTGAGCCGGCTCTGGAACGACTCGTTCCGCTTTGGCTTCGCCTTCCTGTGGGTTCCGGAGTACTACGGAACCCAGGCCTTCATTCAGAAACACGCCCGCTTGGATGACTACTACGCCGTCGTAAACCTCGACATGGTGGGGGGAAGCGAGGATCGCTCAGGCTCCACTCTGATGATCGTCAGAGCCCCTCTCTCGCGGTTCTCCATAGTATCTGGCGCGCTGGAGCACTTCATCAACGCCGAGAACTCATCCGGCGGGATGAGTTTCTCCGGCTCTCCCGTTCCGGCCCTCAAGGTTAAGGCCTACCCGTACGAGATGGGGAGCGATCACGACGTCTTCAACTTCTTCGGCGTCCCAGCGGTCATGCCAATAACGTGGCCGGACAGGTTCTACCACTCCAGCGAGGACACGCCAGAGAAAGTAAGCAGAGAAACGCTTGAGATAATCGGAAAGGGAGTTCTGAGGGCAGTTCTCTTCCTCTCCACGGCCCCTAAGGAGGACATCCACCGGTTCGCCAGGGGCTACGCGATGAAGTACCTTGGCGAGCTCGGGATGGAGAGGGAAACCGAGATCGCGGAGAAGCTCGTTATGCACGGCCTCGCCAGGGACGGGGAGTTCTTCGGGGTTGAGATGGGGCAGAAGATGGAATCAAAGCCCTGGCTCAGGTGGAAGGTCAGGGGGCTGATAACCCACGAGTATATCAGAAAGGTAGACCAAGGGCTGGCCGAGAGGTTCAGGGAGATGACAAAGGACAGGAAGGTTCTCCTCCACCTCCACGAGCTTGTAATGCTCGGGGAACTTTTGCCCGAGGAGGAGGCATACAGGGCCCTTGAGGAGGAGTTCGGGGAAGTGGACTCAGAAAAGCTGCGGGAGCTCGTTGACGTGCTCCTCAGGGCAGGCATTGTTGAGACGGCCTAATCCGAGATCTCCCTTTCTATCTCGCTTATCTTTTGGATTATGTTCTCCTTTATCCTCTCGATGAGCTCCTTCGGGGAGATGGCGGTGTAGGCGTAGCCGAGCCACCCCTGTTCTATCAGGGATCTCCTGAGGACGCCCTTCCGGTAGAGGTTGAGGACGTGCTCCCTAACCGACCTCTCGCTGATTCCGAGTTCTCGCTGGATCTCAGTGATCCTCATGGGGCGCTTCTTCTCCAAGAGGAGCCTGTATACCCTAAGCTCGGTTTTTTTGAAGCCCAGCGATCTGAGAAGCCCCTCCAACCGCTCGTAGAGGTCGTCCCTTGTAGTCATCTTTTCTCCCCTATGAAAGTTTTGCTTCATAGGGTTTAAAAAGTTTGTGCTTTTTTCAAATTTCGAGCGGTTTGTGAAAAATGTTACACAAAATCTGGCTATTGCCTTGAAATTTGTCCACAATATAGTGTTGATTTTCGAATAGTTTACGGGGTGTGGGCCGGGCACAGAGGCCCGCGTTCATTCGTTCGCGCGGGTGGATGCTCCCGGCCCTGTGGGCTCGGCGTGAGCACGCTCCGCTCACAGAACCCGATACCTCGCGGAGGCGGGTTGACCGAGCCCGTGCGAGGGGTTGTGTCCCCTCGCTGTCGGCAGTTTATCTTGAGAAGCCCATTCTTAAAAACCTAGCGGGTTAAAAGGGAAAGGTCATTCAAGCGGCATTCCAGCCGTCTCCTTGTGGGTCTTTAAGACCACCATCGTGTGGGTGGACTCAACGCCCTCTATGTCCCCTATCCTGTCGAGAAACGCGTTGAGCTCATCGCTGTCCCTCGCCCGGATCTTGACGAGCATGTCGTAATCCCCCGTCGTCTCGTAGACCTCCACTATCTTCGGATGCTTCTTGAGCTCCGTCGCTACGTGAGAGTACATGCCCGCCTTCGACTTTATCAAAACGAAGGCCAGTATGTTGAGGCCAAGCGACCCAGGGTCCAGAACTACCGTAAACTTCTTGATGACGCCCCTCTCCCTGAGCTTCTTTATCCTCTCGTAGACCGTGGACTCTGCCAAACCCACTTCCCGGGCGATCTCCCTGAGGGGTGATCTGCTGTTCTCCTGGAGGATCGTCAGGATTTTCTTGTCTATATCATCAAGTCCGGTCCGCACTGGGATCACCTCTAAAAAATTTTCGGCACACTATATAAAGGTGCCGATCTAGAGACCTACCTAACTTTTATAAAACCGCCCGAACCCCTAAATTTGGGGGAAGAGAGCAGCGGGTGGTGCCAATGCCTACGAACGTGACAGCGGAGTACCTAGCGGCCGAGGAGGAGTACAGGAACGCCAAGACCATTCCCGAAAAGATAAGGGCACTCGAGAAGATGTACGCCACCGTTCCGAAGCACAAGGGAACCGAGAAGCTCAGACTTCAGATAAAGCGCAAGCTAGCGGAGCTCAGGAAGGAGCTCGAAAAGCAGCGCCAGATGCGCAAGGGTGGCGGCGGCCCTTCCATGGCAGTTAAGAAGGAAGGGGCAGCCCAGATAGTCCTGGCAGGCCTTCCTAACGTCGGCAAAAGTTCCCTGATGAAGGCGCTCACGAACGTCGATGCGGACGTCGCTGACTACGCCTTCACGACGGTCGAGCCCATCCCGGGCATGATGCACCATAAAGACGTCCAGATTCAGCTCGTCGAGGTTCCCGGTCTCGTCGAGGGGGCCGCCCTCGGAAAGGGAATGGGGCCTCAGCTCCTAAGCGTTATCAGGAACGCCGACGCCATAGCTATCGTAGTTGACCTCTCTCAGGATCCAGTTAAGCAGATGGAAATCCTCCTAAAGGAGTTCGAGAGGGCCGGTATAAAGCTCAACAAGAGGAAGCCGAGGGTCGAGATAAAGAGGACCGCGATGGGCGGAATAGTCATCAACGGCCAGGAGAACATCAAGGGCGACATAAACGAGGTCATGAAGATGCTCCGCGAGGAGAGGATCCACTCCGCCGAAATCACGGTCAAAGAACCGGTAACGCTGGAGGAGTTCGCAGATGCACTCGATGAAAGCCTTGTCTGGAGGAGGGCGATAATCATAGCCAACAAGGGCGACGCTCCGGGGAGCAGGGAGAACTACGAGAAGCTGGTCAAAGCTTACGGCGACCGCTTCAAGATAATCCCCGTTTCGGCGAAGAGAAAGATACAGCTGGATAAGCTAAAGGACGAGCTCTACGAATTGGCTGGAATAATCAGAGTCTTTACCAAGAGCCCCGGAGAGGAGCCGGCCTACCCGCCCGTGCCGCTCAAGAAGGGCTCGACGGTTATGGATTTGGCGGAGAGGATACACAAGGACTTCGCCAAGAACTTCAGATACGCGCGCGTCTGGGGCAAGAGCGTCAAGTTCCCGGGCCAGAGGGTTGGAGCCGACCACGTTTTGGAGGATGGGGACATAGTGGAGATTCACGCCAGATGATTAGTCTCCCTTCGGTGCTGGTTCCGACCTGATTACCTCTATTATTGGAATTCCCTCGAAGTCCTTGTCCAGCGTTGCGATTCTCCTTATCCCCGCGGAGACCATCGCCCCCAGTATCTTGGCGTCGTGGATGAGCAGGCCATATTTCTCGGCAATGCTGAGGGTGAGGAATATGTCGGGGTCTTCGATTATCTCTATTCCGTGAGCTCCGATGAATGAAAGCACGAGTTCTGAGGCTTCCCTGAGAAGGGCCTTTCCTTCATCCTCTTTCAGGAAACGCTTAAGCTCATGCAGGCTTTTAATTCCCCTGGAGGCTGCCTTCCTCCGAAGGGTAACGTAAACGCACTCGTCTACCACCGTCTCAGAAACCACGGGGTTCTTGGCCAGTGAAAACGCCTTCTCAGCCTCATCGGTTAATTCGGTCTCAAACAGCAGGTTGAGGATGACGTTACTGTCCAGAAAAGTCCCGGTACTCCTGTAGGTACTCATAGAGCTCCCTCCACGAAGCCCTCTCCCTTTTTGGTTCCTGCTTTTTCAGCGCGAGCAGTTTCAGGGCCTGGGCCCGCGCGAATATCTCTGCCAGCTCGCCGACCAATCCCTCGTCGACCCCCTCTGGAACCTTTACCTTGAGGGTTACATCCATTTTTACCCACCTAACCTGGAGTTATCCGCGAATTTGATAACGTTTTCGTCTACCTGCAGAACGGCCCCTTACAGCTCCTCCCGCTCTTTCCGAGCATTGCATCGAGGGAGTACTCTTTTCCGTCGAGGCTGTCCATTATGAGCTTCTCGCCGTCCTTCTCGTATATCCAGAAGACCTTATAAGCTCGCTCGTGCCTGACGACCTCTATCCTTGGAAGCCACCAGGAAACAACCCTCGAGTTACCCCAGATTATGGCGCTCTCGAAGGCCTTCTTCTCGGCCTCCTCGTAGTCGACCAGCGGCTTCATGACCTTCTTCTCCTCGACGTTCCACTCGTAGAGGTCGATGAAGCCATCTCCCCTCTCGGCGCCGAGGCGGTAGAGGTCAACGTAGGCGAAGTAGTCCATAACCCTGTCCTTCATGCCGAGGCGCTTGTAGAAGAGCCTCAGGTGGAAGATGTGGTATGGGTAAAGCACAAAATCCCTCTCCTCGGTCTCGGGCTGGAATATGGGGCGCATGACCTTGACCTTCATAGCTCATCACGCCATCCTAGCTCTGTATAAACCTCTCCTACCAAAGGGGCCAAATCTCTCTGGGACGACAGGTTTATAACCTTTTGTTGACATAGTATGATAATGAACATTGCCCACCATATGTATTCAGGAGGGATTCAATATGGGTCTGAGTGGTGCAGCTTGGGCAACGCTGTTGGTTCCAACGCTTTTAGGGATTTTAACGATGTTTTTGTACGGCTTTTGGGACAGAATAACCGGCAAGGAGTACTATGTGGACGACGAGATTTTGGCGTACGACGAAGACCTTATCAAAGAGCTGAAGAAGGAGGGTAAGGCATGAACACGGGGATACTCTTTGGTTTTCTGGTGTACCTCGCCCTTCTGGCTTACATCGGCTGGTGGGCCAACAAGTACACCAAGACCGAAGACCAGTACTTTGTCGGCGGCAGGAAGGTCCATGTTCTGGCCGCAACCCTCTCCGACAAGGCCAGCGACTTCAGCGGCTGGCTGATGCTGGCGTATCCGAGTAAGGCCTTTTCAACTGGTCTCGGAGCATTCTGGGCTGGAATCGGCTGTCTCTTCGGTACCCTCGCCGACTACGTCCTCATCGGTCCAAGGCTCAGGATCTACGCCGGTAAGTTCAGGGCCATAACCCTGCCCGACTACCTCGAGGCCCGTCTGAAGGACGACACAAAGCTGATAAGAATCCTCAGCGCGCTGATAATCATTGTCTTCATGACCGCCTACGTTGCAGCTCAATTCGCCGCAGGAGGAAAGACCTTTGCCGAGGGTTTTGACATAAGCGACAACGCTGGCATAATCCTGACGGTGATAATCCTGACTGCCTACGTTATCACCGGTGGTTTCTTCGCCGTTGTCTGGACGGACGTCGTTCAGGCCCTCTTCATGTTGCTGACGCTGATCATCGTACCTTTCCTTGCCCTAGCCAAGATCGGTGGGCTTGGAAGGGCCACGGAGATCATAGCCTCTGCAGATCCGGCAAAGCTCCATCCATTCGGAGGGGCGACCGGCTGGGCCGCGATAATCTTCGCCATCGGCTACGCCTCGTGGATAGTCGGCTACCTCGGCCAGCCCCACATCGTCACGCGCTACATGAGCGTTGAAGACCCGAGGAAGCTCAGAAGACCGGGTATCTTCATCAGCGGCACCTGGACGATCCTCGTCCTCTGGGGTGCGTTCTTCGCGGGATTCCTTGGCTTTGCCATGGCCCAGGCTGGAATACTGGAGGTCAGCGACCCCGAGAAGGTCATACCAGCGATGGCCGTTGAGCTGATGCCGAGCTGGCTCGCGGGATTCGTCATAGCCGGTATAATCTCGGCCGTCATGAGCACCGCTGATTCGCAGCTCCTTGTGGCTTCCTCGGCAATAGCTAGGGACTTCTACCACAAGGTTCTCGGCAAGGAAGTTGGAAAGAAGCAGATGGTCAACATCTCAAGGCTGGTCGTCTTTGGTGTGGCCTTAGTGGGCCTCTGGTTCGCGATAAGCGGTCCTAAGGTCATCTACCAGATGGTCGCGACTGCCTGGGGCGGATTGGCAGTCGGATTCGGTCCGATACTCGTGCTCAGCCTGTGGTGGAAGAGGACCACCAAGGAAGGGGCAATAATCGGAATGGCCTACGGTCTTATCAGCGAGGTCATCTTCGAGGCCAAGATCTACGGCTGGGCCTTCACCAAGGACGCCCCGGGTATATGGGGCACCATAGGCGGCTGGTTCCAGGACGTTCCGGTGTTCTTCATCAACTTCTTCATAACGCTCTTCATCATAATAATCGTCAGTCTCCTCACCAAGCCGCCCAGGGAGATCGTCGAGACCCACGAAAAGCTCTTCAGGAAGGTTCCAATCGAGACCGGAAAGAAGAGCGTCACCGAGGCCAGGGCCAAGAGCCAGGTCGAGAACGTAGCCGAGTTCGTCCTGACCAAGGGACTCGCCTGACCCTCTTTTTATCTTTGCTTTTCATAAGTACAAAACTAAAGGTTCTGAACCATTTTTGGACAGCCTAACATTTATAAACATTGGTGTATAGGAAAGAACGCAGATTGTGAAATCTTCGAGGTGGGAGCATGAGACCACTCGACCTGACCGAGAAGGACCCTTCTAAGAAGGTCACGATTTATTTTGAGGGGAAGCCCTACGAGGCCTACGAGGGCGAGAAGTTCCCTGTTGCGATGCTCGCCAACGGCGTCTACTGGCTCACGGTAAGCACCGAGGGAAGGCACAGGGGAGCGTTCACCTTCGGCCCGGTTCCTGTCACGGTTAACGGCGTCAGGAACGTCAACGGCAGGAAGCTTGTTGTCAAGGACGGAATGAGGGTGGAGAGGCAGCGCTACGACGAGTTCCAGGAGCAGGTTGAGATAGACGAGGGCAAGCCCGTTTTGAGGTACGTGGTGGACGTGGCGGTCATTGGAGCAGGCCCGGCAGGCCTCGGCACCGTCGAGGAGATTGGAGGAAAGCTGACCGTCGCGCTCATCGAGGAGAAGGGCTGGCTCGGCGGCGACATGTGGCTCAAGGGCGTTGAGCAGGAGGGCTTCGGAAACCCGAGGGAGGCCATAGAGAGGCTCACGAACTTCCCGGAGAACGTCCGCGTCTTCCTCAGGACGACCGCCCTCGGCGTGTTCGACAAGGGAGAGTACTTCCTCGTTCCGGCCGTTAGGAACGACCAGCTCATAGAGTTCATGGCCAAGCGCGTTGTTTTAGCTACGGGCGCTGTTGATTCCATAATGCTCTTCGAGAACAACGATTATCCGGGAGTCTTCAGGAGGAGCGACGCGCTCGAGGTCATCAACGTTTGGGGCGTCGCGCCGGGAAGGAAGGTCGCCGTTGTTGGGGCCTTCCCGGAGGAGATAACCGCTGAACTCGAACGCTGGGGCATAGAGTACGTTGTGGTTCCAAACCCGAGGCGCGTCGAGGGCAACGACAGAGTTGAGCGCCTCATCGACGAGAACGGCAACGTTTACGAGGTGGATGCCGTCATAATGGCCGACGGAAGGGTTCCGGACATAAACCCCGTCACCCAGGCCGGAGGAAAGCTCCGCTTCAAGCGCGGCTACTACATCCCGGTTCTTGACTCCCAGCACAGGATAAGGGACGGAATCTACGTCGCCGGAAGCGCCGTGAGCATAAAGCCGCACTACGCGAACTACATCGAAGGAAAGCTCGTCGGGGCCCACATCCTCAGTGAGTTTGGTTTCGAGGTCGAGCCCTGTATCTACGAGGAGAAACTGAGGGAGTACGAGCCCGTTTCGAGGCCGATTCCGAGGTTCCCGCTCGATGAGTTCAGGGGCGAGGACGTCCAGATATGCGGCTGCGGCGTCACCCTCGGGAAGGTTGACGACGTCGTTAAGAGCGGCATAACCGACCTGCAGATAATCAAGCGCTTAACACACCTCGCGATGGGCTTCTGCCAGGGACGCTTCTGCCTCTTCAACGGGGCCTTGCTAGTCTCCCAGAGGAGCGGAATGAGCATGGACAGGCTTGACATACCCGTCGCTAGGCCACCGATAAAGAACGTCAAGATGAAGGTTGTCGCTGGGAGGGATTGAAGATGCCGACGAGAAACCTTCCCGAAAAGAGCGAGATAACGGTCATCGGCGGTGGAATAGTTGGGGTTACAATCGCTCATGAGCTTGCCAAGCGCGGGGAAGAGGTTACGGTCATCGAGAAGCGCTTCATAGGTTCCGGTTCAACATTCAGGTGTGGAACGGGGATAAGACAGCAGTTCAACGACGAGGCGAACGTCAGGGTGATGAAGAGGTCTGTTGAGCTGTGGAAAAAATACAGCGAGGAGTACGGCTTCCCCTTTGAACAGACAGGCTACCTCTTCCTGCTCTACGACGATGAGGAGGTTGAGGAGTTCAAGAGGAACATAGCCATTCAAAATCGCTTTGGCGTTCCAACAAGGCTCATAACCCCCGAGGAAGCCAAAGAGATAGTCCCGCTTTTGGACATAAGTGAGGTTGTTGCCGCTTCCTGGAACCCGACCGACGGAAAGGCCAGTCCCTTCCACTCAACGGCCAAGTTCGCGCTCCATGCTGAGGAATTCGGGGCTAAGTTAGTTGAGTACACAGAAGTGAAGGACTTCATCATCGAGAACGGCGAGATTAAGGGGCTGAAAACGAGTAGAGGGGTCATAAAGACGGGCATCGTTATCAACGCCACGAACGCGTGGGCCAAGCTCATCAACGCGATGGCGGGGATAAGAACGAAGATACCGATAGAGCCCTACAAGCACCAGGCCGTCATCACTCAGCCCATAAAGAAGGGCTCGGTCAAACCGATGGTGATTTCATTCAAGTATGGCCACGCTTACCTGACCCAGACGAGCCACGGCGGAATAATCGGAGGCGTCGGCTACGAGCTGGGCCCGACCTACGACCTCAACCCGACCTACGAGTTCATGCGCGAGGTGAGTTATTACTTCACCAAGATAATCCCCGCCTTAAGGGAGCTTCTAATCCTGAGGACGTGGGCTGGCCACTACGCTAAAACACCGGACAGCAACCCGGCGATAGGCAAAATCGAGGAGCTGAGCGACTACTACATTGCCGCTGGCTTCTCCGGGCACGGCTTCATGATGGCCCCTGCCGTTGCTGAGATGGTGGCGGACCTCGTAACGAAAGGAAAGACAGACCTTCCTGTTGAGTGGTACGACCCGTATCGCTTCGAGCGTGGCGAGCTTCGCGGTCAGGCCCTGCAGATGGGCTGACTTCAACCCTTTTCTTATCCTTTCGACGGAAATTTTATAAAGCGAACTTTGCTCTTCTCGCTGATGCCAAAGCGTGAGATGGTCGTTATCCAGGGGAAGCGGGAGAGGACCCTCAAGCTCAAAAAGCTCCGGGTTAAGCGGAGAAACGTTCTGATCCTGGCCATAGCGATGTTCATCGCCAACATGGCCTTTGGAATGGCCTTCCCATACCTCGGCGTCTACATGAGGTACTTGGGCGCGGGCATGTTCATGATAGGCCTCCTCTCGGTTGCCTTCAACGTTACCTCCACGATCTTTCAGTACCCCTTCGGTTGGCTCTCCGACTCAAGCGGCAATAGAAGGGCCTTCATAGCCTTTGGGGCCGCCTCGATAGGACTGTTCTACACGCTGATGGTTCTAGCCACGTCCCCCATACAGGTTCTGGTACTCAGGACCCTCCAGGGCGTCTTTGGTTCCGCCATGACTCCGGCCCACTCGGCACTCATATCGGAACTCTCAACGAAGGCCGGCTCCATCTTCGGCCTCTTCAACTCGGTAGAGAACGCTGGCTACATGGTGGGCAACTTCCTCGGCTCGCTGGTGGTGGGCTACCTGGGGATAAAGGGAGTGTTCCTAATATCTGGCCTTCTCCTCTTCCTGTCCGCGGGGCTGGTTCTGCTCATTAGGGAGAGGCCTTCACGGGGGCGCTCCATCCTTGGGATGATACTCGTCCAGGAGGGTAGGGAAAGCTGGCGCGCCACGGTCAAGGGGTCAGCCTTCAGGCGGCTGATGGAGGGAGAACTGGGTCTCTTTTACTTCACGGTCTTCCTCGTCATGGTCGCCAGCGGCCAGTTCTACTCGGTTTCCTCTGTTTACTTCAAGGAGCTGTTTGGCGAGTGGAGCGTCGGAGTTATCTTCGGTATAGAAAGCTTGGCGGCGGCTTTGACCGGCTACTTCCTGGGAAAGCTGATCGACAGATACGGTGCCAGAAGGTTCTACCTCGTTGCAATAGCCGGCTACGCTTTGGCTTTTCTGCTCTACGCGTTCGTTAAGAACGTCTGGCTCGTCTTCGGAGTGGCCTTCCTGTCCGGGGTAAAGTGGGTTCTCACAATAAACTCCACCTCTGCCTACGTGGCCGAAAAGGTAAAGGCGGGCGAGAGGGCCCAGGGGATGGGCCTGCTCAACACCATGATGAGCCTCGGTTGGGTGGTCGGGCCCCTCATCGGCGGCTACCTCGCGGGGATAAGCTTCACCCTGAACTTCCTGAGCACTCTGATTCCCCTGGGAGTGGCCTTCGCACTGGCACTCAGGCTTCCCAAGTGATCAAAAACTCCTTAAACGTGATGCGGCCCTTAACTTTGGTGAGAGCATGGCCGGGCTTGAGGAGCTCTACTCGTGGATCAGATGGCCGATGGACCCTGGGGACGAAAGGGCCCAGAGGAGGTTTGTAGGGACGAAAACCTTCTTCAACTGGGCGGTTAAGGAGAACCTGCTCCCGGATAGGAAGAAGATCAGAATCCTCGACCTCTGTGCCGGGACAGGGCTTGCCGGAGCGGCTCTGGCGGAGGTTCTCACGGAGTGGGGGAGGGAGGTCGAGCTAACCCTTGTGGAGAAGCGGAAGGAAGCCCTCGTTAGGGTTGAGGGGTGGCTTGAGGGTAGCAACGTTGAAGTCTACGGGGCTGTTATGCACTGTATGGACAACCTCAGGAAGCTGGGAACCTTTGACATCGCCCTTATCTGGGGGCTCACGATGCCGCACTTCGATCCCCTCCAGGCGGCGGAGCTCTTCAGGAACGTCGCCAAGGCCCTTGAAGGCGACGGCGTTTTCATGATCGAGGAGACCGACAGGGCCTACAGCCTCTTCTACAGAAAAGCCTACCGCGAGCTCCTGGTTGAGGGCAGGGACGAGGCCGGCGAGATCGTTTCGATAGACGCCGGCTACGACCGTAAGAGGGGCACCATTAGGAGGGTCTACTACCGCCTTCCGGGCTTCGAGAGGCTCGGGGAGGCTGAGTACCGCTACTGGGACCTCGCCGGTCTTGCCGGGATAGGAAAGGCCCTGTTCAACGAGGCCAGAGTAATAACCGCGGGCGAGCACTCCGTAGCTCACGTTTCGGACGTGGTTTATCTGAGGGAGCCAATACCCAGGGTCTAGCGGGCGTAGTACTCGGGCCGGCGGTCCAGGAAGACGTCGTTGTAGTCGTTCAGCCTCTTTGTCCGGGCGAGGTCGAGGTCTATCTCTGCTATCCCAACCTCCTCCCCGTCCTCACTTCCCTCGACGAGGGTTTCTGCCAGGGGCGAGTTTATCTGGCTCCTCCCTATGAACCTTAAACCCCTCTCCTCGCCGACTCGATCGGCGGTTATCGTGTACACCCTGTTCTCCAGGGCTCTAATTGGCATGGCCCTAGGAGCGTAGGGCATGACGAGGTTGGCGGGGTGGGCTATTATCTCGGCCCCCTTTAAGGCCAGCGTTCTCGCCGATTCCGGGAAGAACCAGTCGAAGCATATCATCACACCGATCCGGGCAAAACCCAGGTGAAAGACCTCAAAACCGAGGTTTCCGGCCTCGAAGAACTCCTTCTCGCGGGCGAAGAGGTGTACCTTGCGGTACCGCCCGATATAGCCGCCGGGTCCAACCACCACCGCCGAGTTGTAGAGCCTCCCGTAGTGGTCTTTCTCGGCGGTTCCGGCCACAATGAAGATCCTGTACCTCCTCGCCAGCCTTATTAGAACCTGCGTGGTTTTTCCGTCCGGAATCGGGGAGGCCACCTCCAGAACCTCGTCCTTGCTCTTGAAGTTGTAGCCGGTGTCGAAGAGCTCGGGTAGGACTATGAGTCTCGCATCGTTCTCGGCGGCCTCGGCAATCAGCCTCTCGGCCTTTGAGTAGTTGGCCTCAGGATCCAGAAAAACGGGTTTCATCTGCCCGAACGCTACCTTTACCACCCCTCCCACCGGGTTCCCCTTCGTTCCCATGGTACATAAAATTTGTTGTGATCTGTTACACCATCTAGACATGGTTTCCTGGCCTGTATTTGGCTTTTTCGTGTTTGATTCCAGATATTATTGGCAATGCGTTTTTGTCGATAACGCATTGCATGTGATAAGCATATATCCATCCAGACAACGCCGTAGAACCCGTTGTAGACCTTTAAAAAAAGTTCGGCTGTAATCGCGATAGAGGGCCCGTTTTTACCCGTAAAAATCATTTGATCCAGCTTTTTTTGTATTGGTGGTGAAGAACCCGTATCGATGAAAAAGCTTAAAAACCCTCCCGGTGACAAGCGGCTGGTGACGCTCATGAAGAGGAGACCGAGGAAGTGGAAGAAGAAGGGCAGGATGAGGTGGAAGTGGATCAAGAAGAGGATCCGCAGGCTCAAGAGGCAGAGGAAGAAGGAGCGCGGACTCATCTGATCTCTCCTCTCGTTTCACTTGTTTTCCGGTGGTTCTATGGAGGCTCCCTTCAAGTCCTTTGAGTTTCTCTCCCTTGAGTTGAAGGCCTCGGTCGGGAGAGTTCTCCTCATGGCTGATCCCCACATTGGCTTTGAGTTCTCCAGGGGGCTACGGATCAGGACTGGCTTTGAAAAGGCCCTAGCGGATTTCATACTCGAGAGGGACCCCGATCTGCTGGTCATTCTCGGGGACGTTAAAGAACCGCTGGGCCTGAGCTTTTCGGTGAAGAAGGTCCTCATGGAGTTTTTTTCTCGGCTGAAGGGCGTTGAGATCGTGATAACGAAGGGTAACCACGACGGCAGGATTGAGGAGGCCGTTGGGGCCTTTAAAAACGTCCGCGTTGTCCCGTACTTCACTCTCGATGACCAGCTCTTCCTCCACGGCCACACTTCTCTGCCCGACGTCTCTTTTAAGGAAGCTTACCTGGGACACATCCACCCGGCCTATACCTTCAAGAAAGGTGGGACCGGAAGGAAGGTAAAGGTCTTCGTGAGAACGGGGGAGTTCCTCATACTCCCCACGATAAACCCGTATATCGAAGGTTTTGACGTGCGGGAAGGCGTTAAGATGATCCCGTTCCTGAAGAAAGTCGAAAGCCTCGACCTTTTCCTCCCAGAAGGTTTGCACATAGGGAAAATTAGCGTTTGAAAATTTGATAAAAATAAAGAACGAAGCTCGGACTTTATCCATGCTCAATTTGATCCCCGAACCATTTGAGTCCAACCTTCGATTCCACCCCTTATTTTAACACGATACCGGGGCAGCCGCGCAGATTAGCGCGGAAACCCGAGCTTATTCCATCCCGGTTTTGATTTTACCGTATTACTCAGACGCTAAACGGTGGAAGAAGGCATATTTAAGCTTTTTTGTTAGAAAAATCCAAGGCATTCCCCAGCTTCCTGTATATTCACCAAGTACCTACACAAATGCCTACATATGGCTAGTCATGAACTTGGAGATTCTATACGGTATACCAAATAAGGCTGGATATTCTCTAATAACGGCCGTTTGGGAACGTGTTGTGAAAAAATTGTCCAGAAAAGAAGGGGGTCACATCATGCCCAAGCCGTACTTCATCATCTTGTTTACCAGCTTTCTGCCCTCTCTCGTCAGGTCAACGACCTTCCTTATCATGACCAGCTTGAGCAGCCCCTTGTCCATCAGCCTGTCGTATATCTCCTCGATTTCCTTCTCGCTTATTCCAAACATCTCGTGGAGCGTTAGGGGATCCATCCCGGAATAGAGGGCCATGAGCACCTGCTGCTCCATCTCGTCAAGGCCGCCGAGTTCTTTGAGCTCGCGCTCAAGCTCCTCTTGGAACTCGGCCTTTATCTGAGGGAACTCCTCGGCCGCTTTTATGAGGAGCTCCATGTAGTCCCTTCTGTAAGTGAGGAGGTACCTGATGATGTACAGCCTGAGCTTTTTGTCCTCCACGAGGAGGTACGACACAACGCTCTCGTTTTCGTAGAAGTGCTTTATCTTCCACGCCTCAACCTTCTTATCGCCCATCTCTATCTCTTCGATGTCCAGATCCTCCATGTCCGCAAAAAGGGACACGGGCCTTCCCTCGACCAGAACTATTATGTTGCGCTCCTTCCTAGCTCTCCTTATCGACCGGACGACGACGATCTTGAGGACACCATCCTGCCATTTGGCATCCATGTTTAGGGCGCCACCCCTCATCCTAGCCAGAAGAAGCTTTACAGGGGCCCCGTTTATCAGAACCTCGAATATCTTATGAACGAACGCCTTGAAGGTCTTCTCGTCGTATATCAACATGTTCTTACCAATCGTCAGGAAGAGCGTCTTCTCCCCGGAGGGCAGGTAGAACTTGAGCCCGAAATGGGGGAGTTCCGGGTCTAATTTTACCTCATCGGGGATTTTAATGCTGATATCAGTCAGGGCCGAAAACGGAAAGACGTCCTCTCCCACAACCTCGCCCATCTTGAGGTACTTGAGGCCTATCTTATCCGGTTCTACGTAGGCTATCGCATCCCTCCACCTAACCCCAGCGGATCCCTTCCATGAGGACTGTATCGCTGCCTTAACCCTAGCCTGCATCACTGGCATCGTGATCCCTCTTTCACATGCTCATTTCCTCGAGCCTCTCCTCAAGCCTTTTAACCTTTTCTTGGAGCTTCTTCACCTCGTTCGAGAGCTTTATCTCGAGTGGCGTTATTGCTGGGCTCTCGCCGGCTTTCTCTATCAGCTCGTCCAATATGGCCATGGCGCTGTTTAGGTACTCGGTTATCTTTATCAGGGCCTCCTCGTGGGTCAGGGTTATGATGCCCTTCTCCTTCGTTTTTATGGCCACGGGAAGCTTTGCCTTGGCGACGTAGCTCATCATCAGCTCGAGTTTCTCTTTGTCCTTCCTTGACGGGAACTTCATGAGCCAGAGCCTCTTGAAGTCATCGAGTTCGTTCAGGACCTTCACCAAGAAGGCGTTGTAGTCGTCCTCGCTGACGTACCCCAGAGCGTAGCCCCTGGCAAAGTCGAGCAGGGTAAGCAGGCGGCTCTTCTTCTCCTTGGCCTCGTCGAGAACCCTGCTCATCCTCTCGTTCAGTACTTCCCTGAGCTTCTTAACGAGCTCTTCCTCACTGGCGGAGGGCTTTGGTGTCGTCTGGGGGACCTTGAGCGAACTCTCCGCCGGCTTGGGCTGGGGCTGAGGTGGAGCGCTGATCTCCTCAGTTCCCAGCCTGCTGGCCCTGAGGAGCTCGTAGATCTCGCTGGTGTATGTGTTCATCATCCTGGATATCAGCACGACCACCACCAATATAGTCCCAATGAACCCACCGAGGACCAACAGCAGTGTTGCGGTGTCCACATTTCTCACCCCCTAAAACACCATTTCCATAACCTTTCCCCCGGAGACCTTTCTCATCCGAACCTTTCCGGTGCTAACGTCGAGGTATATCGTCCTCCCTCCCCTGCCCCCAGTGTCCTCGGCGACTAGCTTTATGCCGCGTTTCTTGAGCTCCCTCTTTGCCACTTCCACGTTCTTCTTTCCGATCATTAGGTTCTCGTTGCTGACGTTGGAGAACATATGCGCCCCCCCGAAGAGCTTCGCCTCCATCCTCCTGGGCGAGGCTCCGAGCTTCATCATGTCCCTTATCAGGAGCTCCAGGCCCGTATCAACGTACTTCGCCGGGTTGCCCTTTCCGCCGTAGCGGGCGCTCTCCGGGAGGAGGGCGTGGAGCAGGCCGCCTACCTTTGTGAGCCTGTCGTAGAGGGTAATGCCTACACAGGAGCCTAACCCGTAGGTGCTTATTATTCCGGTCTTCTTTGCCACCGCGTGGTCGCCGATGCCGACCTTTATCTCCACGATCTTCACCACCGCCCAAAATCAAAGGGGAAAATCAAAGCCTGAAGTTGGCCGTCTCCTGCCGGAGCTCTAAGACGATCTTCCTCAGCTCTTCTGCTGCTCTCTTGAGTTCTTCTATCGCAGCAGTCTGCTCTTCAACGGCCGAGCTAACTTCCTCGGCCGAGGCAGTGGTTTCTTCAGCCGAAGCAGCCAAGTTCTCCAAAGCCTTCAACGCCTTATCAACCTCCTCCTGCGTCCGAATAATCTGCTCCTTCACACTCCCAAGCCTACTCCCGGTTTCACTTATGAGTTCAGCTATGTTGGTCAGGTACTCGGTAGTTTCTCTCAACGTCTCAGAACTCTCGCTGACAACACTAACACCCCTCTGCGTGGCATTAACAGCATCCCTGATCTCCTCAGTCATCCTGCCAATAATGTCCTTAATGTTGTCAGCAGCCTTCTTACTCTCCTCGGCCAGATTCCTAATCTCCTGGGCAACCACAGCGAATCCTCTTCCGGCCTCTCCAGCCCTGGCCGCTTCAATAGCCGCGTTCAAGGCAAGCAAGTTCGTCTGCTCGGCAATCCCAGTGATGACATTCGTAATCTCCTCAATACTCCTGCTCATCTCGTTAACCTTGTTGACCGCCTGCTCGATCTCGCTCATCATCGCCTGAATACTCTCAATCTGCTGGGCTGAAACCTCGCCCTTCTCCTTGCCTTCCGAGGCAATGTTCACCACTTCCTGGATTGCCCCCTCGAACTCCTCCATTGCTCTAACGCTCTCCTCGCTGACATCCGCGACAAGCCTAACTCCCTCGGTAATCTCGTTAATGTTCTCCTGCTGTCTTTGCGCCTCAATACTAACCTGCTGGACCGCCTCATTCACCTGATTAATAGCCTCAGTAACATCACTCGCCACCTGAGCAAGCATGTTGGAGTGCTTCTCAAGCCTCTCTGTGAGTCCAACGATGTTGCCGATGAGCTGTCTCATCTTGGCGCTCATGTTCTTGACGTCCTCTATGATCTCCCTGAGTTCGCCTTTGGCTTCGACTGTTAGACCGTTGCTCAAGTCGCCCTCGGCAAGGCGCTCCAGCTTCTCCGCTATGCTCTGCAGTGTTCCCACCATGTCCTTGGATACGGACTCGAAGGCCTTGATGAGCATGCCGATCTCGTCTTCCTCGAGGTACCTGATCCCCCTCAGGCGGTTCTTAACCTCGCTGAGCCTGCCCTCAGCTAGGGCTCTGGCGGCGGCTCCCAGGGCCACCAGGGGCTTGAGGGTCGAATCGACCATTTTGTACGCAATTGAGATTATCACGGCAGACACTAGGAGGAGGAAGACTATCATCATGTACGTCGTCTTCTGCGTGCTCTCTTGGGTCGTCTTAACGATGTTCATAACTCCCCTGCTGATCTCTGCGGTTGGAACCTTTGTGAAGACGTACCAACCGGTGCTTGGTATCTTGTATCCAGCCGCAGTCGCCTCGACGCCCTGCCACGTGTACGTAACGACCCCGCTGTCCTTCCCGCTCCTGACGATGTCCGCCACCGCTTTGAGGCTCTCCTGTTCAAAGATGTTGAGCTTCATAACGTACTGTTCGTTCGGGTGGGCAACTACCAGACCATCCTTGTTGACCACGTAGGCGTAGCCGCTATCACCGACTTTGACGTTTTTCACCTGCTCGATGAGTGTATCGATGAAGACGTCGAGGCCTATTACGCCCACAAATTTTCCATTGTAGTAAACGGGGATTGCGTAGGTGATGACCCATTTCCCGCTCGAGGCGTCCTTGTAGGGGTCGCTCCACGCGGGCCCGTTGACCTCCACTGCCTTTTTGTACCACGGCCTGACTCTGGGATCGTATCCCTGGGGTAGCTCCTGCTCTGGATATATGAACATGTTCCCGTTTATATCGCCAAAGTAGACGGCGCTGAGTTTTGACTCGGATTTAGTAATAACCTGGAAGTGCTCGAGGATTATGGGCCTGAGCTTGTCGGCGTACCCGGGATCGCCGAACTCCACCCCCTCGCTTTTGAGATCGTTTAGTGAGATCACTGTCAGCTCCTCTGTCGTCCTTCCTAGGGCCTCGATCTCTTTAAAAAACGCATCAAACTCGTTCGCAAGTGCTTCGGACTTAGAACTTACCGTCTGCTCTGCCCATTGAGTCATGAGGGGGTTGAGGTTCTTCTCTATTTCGTTCGCAGTGTTCTTGCCTCCGTAGAGCAACATACCACTGGTGAGCACGGCCACTATAACAAAACCCAAAATTACGATCGAGAGTATTTTCTTCTTGAACTCCATCTCACTCGCCCCCCGCCTCCTTTACCTGCTCCTCCAGCCTCGTTACGAGCTTCTCAAACGACGCCTCGTCGGGCACGAGGTAGAAGTAGCTCTCGAACCCTATGTTCTCCTCGTAGAAGCGCGTCTTGAAGAGGAACACGTTGTCCACGTTCCTGAGCTCGGGCCTGTTGAGTTCTTTCTCTATGTCGTAGAGGGAACTTATCGGCTTCGGCGGGCTCAGGGAGACGGGTTCCCCAACTAGCTTCGCCAGGATATCAGTGTACACTGAGATGAGTATGTTGCCGACCTCCGTTATCGCAGATCTGCCCATCTCATCGAGTTCGGTCATTCCCGAGGGATCCATTCCCATAAGTGCCGCCGAGAGGTTTATGGCACTCCGGGTCGGAAACTGGAGGATCGTGAGGCCGTTGAGCCCCTCCGTGATGTCGAAGCCCACGACGAAGCTCTTTGATATACCGCTCTGGGCCAGGTGCTTCAGGAACTCCACGCGCGAGAGTATTGTCACTTCCGGTGGCTCCATCTCTATCGGCCCGCCTATCATCTGGGATAGCGAGGTGAGAGCGTGGCTCATGGCGATGTTCGAGGCCTCCCGGAATATGTCCTTATACCACTCGCTTATCTTCATAACATTCCCCCCGTGAGCTTTTCCACGACCTTCATCATGTCCTCCGGCTTCGGGAGGATGAAGAAGTGCTCCTTAAACTCCATTCCCTCAACGGTTATTGTAGTTTTGAGGAGTATCGTGTAGTCGCAGTGCTGGCCGATGTCCGCGAGGGCGAAGTCGAGGATAGCCGGGAGGAAGTCTATGGCCAGTTCGGGGGGGCTCTGCTCAATGGTCAGTCCGAGGAACTCGCTCAGGGCGTTTGCGTAGGCGGAAATGAGTATGTTGCCCATCTCCATTATCGCGGACTGGACCATCTCGTCTATCTCCTTGGTCGTCCCGGGTTCCTGCATCATCATAAGATCAAACAGCCTGCAGGCGTCGTCGAAATCGAGGATGAAGAAGGCGTGTCCGCTGAACTCCTTTCCGAGGCCGACGTAGACTGCCACCTTTACGTCCTCACCGACCTTCTCGGGGAGGACTTTTATGGAGACCACATCCAGGCCTGGAACCGCTATGTTCACAGGGTGACCTATCATCTCGCTCAGGGCATCGGCGGCCCTGGAGGCACCTATGTTGAAGGTCTCGAGCAGGGCACTCTTCTCGAACTCCCCGAGCTCCTTTATGCTCTTGTCATAGTCCACCGCCTATACCTCCCAGCAAGCTGTTTATGTCCACGATGAGGACAACGCTACCGTCACCAAGGATGGTAGCTCCGGCGAAGCCCTTTATGTTCGATAAGGCCTTTCCGAGGGACTTAATGACGATGTCCTTCTTGTGGAGCAGTTCGTCTACTCTTAGGGCTATCTTCTGCGCCCCAAAGTCCACGATGATGGCCGGGAACTCCTCACTGTCCGGATAAGGAAGTCCAAAGAGCTCGTGGAGAGAGATGAGGGGTATTATCTCGCCCCTCAGCACGATCACTTCCTTGCCGCCTATCGTCTTCAGGTCCTTCCTCTTGACCTCTATCGTCTCCAGAATGTTGTTTATCGGGATCGCGTAGGTCTCGTCCTGAACCTTGATGAGGAGGGCTTGGATGATGGCCATGCTGATGGGTAGCTTCAGCGTGAAGGTGGTTCCCTTACCGACCTCCGTCTGCACGCTTATACTACCGTTAAGGGCCTTGATGACGTCCTGGACGACGTCCATACCCACTCCTCTTCCCGAGACGTCCGTTACCTTTTCAGCGGTGCTGAAGCCCGGCAGGAATATCAGGTTTATCGCCTCTTCGTCGCTCATCTCAGCCGCTTGCTCTGGCGTTATGAGGCCCTTCTCTATGGCCTTCTTCTTCACCTTCTCCGGGTCTATGCCCCTTCCGTCGTCCCTCACTATTATGACGACGTGGCTCCTCTCACGTCTGGCTATGAGCTCAAGCCTTCCTGCCCTCGGCTTCCCAAGCTTTTCCCTCTCCTCTGGCGGCTCGATTCCGTGGTCTATGGCGTTTCTGAGGAGGTGAACTAGAACGTCGCCGAGCTTGTCGAGGATTGTCCTGTCGACCTCTATGTCGGTTCCCTCCATGATGAACTCTACTTCCTTGCCCTCCTTTCTGGCCAAGCTCCTGACCATGCGCGGGAACTTGTTGAAGACCTCTGCAACGGGAGTAAGGCGCATCTGCATTATCTCGTCCTGAAGCTCGGCCATCAAGCGGGAGGTCGTTGAGAGGCTCTCTAACAGCTCTCTGTCGCCCAGTCTCTCGGCTATCTGCTCCAGCCTTCCGCGGTTTATCACGAGCTCTCCAACCAGGTTCATGAGCTTGTCGAGGTGGGAGACGTCGACCTTGATGAGCTTCGACATCTTGATCTTCTCGCGCTTAACCGTGGGTGGGGCCTTTGCCTCGGGCTTCTTCTCGGCTTTCTCCTCCCTCTTAGCTTCAGCTTTGGCCTCGGCTTCGGCCCCAACTAGGACGCTCTCAACGTCGGGGTGTTTGAGTATCGCACCCTTAATCTCCTCGATGGGCTTTGACGGCACCATCACTACCTCGAAGTAGTGCCCATCGATCAGCTCGCCGTTCTGGATGGCGTCTGGGGATGGGTTGGTCTCGAGCACCTTACCCATGTTCTGGAGGTCTTGGAGGATGAGGAATGATCGGATGCCCTTTAGGGGCGCGTCCTTTTGCAGGACGACCCTGATGGTCACCTTCTCTCCGCCAACTGCCTCGGCGCTTTCCTCGCCTCCACTCCCCACAGGTGTTATAACGGCCTCCTTCACCTCCGGATGTCTGGTCACGGTCTTCTTGATTTCCTCGGGCGGAAACTCAGTCCTGACCCTGAACTCAAGCTCGTTCTCCTCGGCCGAACCGTCCTCGATGATCTTCCTGTCGGGCTTCGTCTCCAGGACGTCCCCTATCTCCTCGAGGTCGTTAAGTATCAGAAAAGCCCTAACGCCCTTGAGCTGGGCGTCCGGATGGAATATGACTTTAACCAAGTACTCCCTCCCCGGCCCTTCTGCTGGGGGCGGCGAGACCTCTTCCACCTTCTCCTCGGTTTCCTTTTCCTGGAGCTCCTCCGGTTTTTCCCCTTTTTCTTCCTTCTTCTCCCGCTTGTAGCCCTTTAGGAGCTTGTTGGCCTGCTCTATGATCCCGCTTACGTCCACGTCACCCTCGCTACCGGTCTCCTCTATGTTATCGAGCATGGCCTCAATGGCGTCTATGAACTCCAGAACCAGATCCACGACCTCAGGGGTGGCTTCAACAACACCGTTCCTTATGGCGTCGAAGAGGTTCTCCATCTTATGTGCCGTCTCGCTGAGCTTCATGAAGCCCATTGTGGCCGCTGTCCCCTTGAGCGTGTGTGCGTCCCTGAATATCTGGTCTATGCTTTCCCTTTTTGCCTCCTCGTTGCCCTCCTTGACTGCGTCTTCGAGCTTTAGGACGGCGTTGCTTATGCTGTCTATTCTATCCCTGGCATCGGCAAGGAACTCCTCAATGTACTGGGACATGTCTTCCATACGGCTCACCTCGGGATCTTTCTCAGCGCCATAACAATCGTATCCGCGATTTTATCCAGGGGCACGACGTAGTCAACGACGCCCAGTTCTATTGCCGCCTTTGGCATTCCGAAGATTATCGACGTCTCCTTGTCCTGGGCTATGGTTATGCCGCCCTTCCTCTTGATCTCGGCCAGTCCCTCGGCACCGTCCCTGCCCATACCCGTCATGACAACCCCCACTGTTTTCCTCCCGAAGAGGTTGGCCACGCTCTTCATCATTGGATCGGCAGCGGGCCTTACACCGTGGATCTTCGGCCCCTTGTAGAGCTTTATCGTCGGCTTGCCGTTTCTCATTGTAACTTCCATGTGGTAATCGCCGGGTGCGACATAGGCCCAGTTGTTGTAGACCACCTCCCCGTCTTCAGCCTCCTTAACGTTGATCTTAGATATCCTGTCGAGCCTCATGGCGAAGGACTTCGTAAAGCCTGGGGGCATGTGCTGGACGAGCAGGATCCCAGCGTTCATCTCGCTCGGAAACTTCTCAAAGACTTTGAGGAGGGACTGCGGCCCTCCGGTGGATGCCGCTATCGCCACCGCCCTCCTGGCAGCTTCCCCTTTCTTCCTGACCTTGGTCATCTGCTCCCTTAGTAGTCTTCTCCTCCTGAACTGGAGGAACCTCACCGGAACTCTAGCTGCTTCCTTGACCTTCGCTATTATCTCGTCCTTTAGGTCCCTCATGTTTATCGAGATTGACGAGGAAGGCTTGGGGATGAAGTCTATCGCGCCGTACTCCAGGGCCTTTATGGTGGCCTCAGCCCCCTCCTGCGTCAGGGCGCTCACCATTATGACCGCAGTGGGGTACTTGTTCATTATGAACTTCAGTGCGTCCAGACCGTTCATGCGGGGCATCTCTATATCCAGGGTTATCACGTCGGGTTTGTGCTGTCTGACCTTTTCAATGGCCTCAACACCGTCCCTGGCCTCGCAGCAGACCTCGATCTCCGGGTCAGACTCCAGGATATCCCTGAGGATCTTCCTCATGAAGGCCGAGTCATCTACGACGAGCACCCTGATCTTCTTCCTCAGTGGCATAAAACCACCCTTCAAGAGGAAAGGACCCTGTTGACCTCCTCAATGACCTTGGGGGCCTGGAAGGGTTTTACGATGTAACCCTTGGCGCCGCTCTTCAGGGCCTCCATAACCTTGGCTTCCTGACCAACGGCGGTGATCATTATGATCTTGGCGTTTGGATCGATCTTCATGATCTCCTTAACGGCCGTTATGCCGTCCATCTCTGGCATGACTATGTCCATGGTCACCAGATCGGGCTTCAGCTGCTTGTACTTCTCAACTGCCTCCTTTCCGTTGCTCGCTTCACCAACTATCTGATGGCCGGCCTGGGTCAGTATCTTCTTGACCAGCATCCTCATAAAGGCGGCGTCATCAACCACGAGCACCCTTGCCATCCAAATTCACCTCCTTCTCGGGTTTGGGTTTTTCACGTAGATCCTTGCAACCAGATCATAGAGTTTAAACAGCCGGGCGGCGTTGCCCAGTATAGTTTCAGTCTTTCCGAGGATGAGGTAACCGTGATCCTCCAGCGACTCATATAGATTCTGGAAGACCTGTTCTTGAGCTTCACGGGTCATGTATATCAGCACGTTTCGGATGAAGATCATATCAAAGCCCCTTGGATACCTATCCGACAGGAGGTTGAAGTGCTTGAACTGAACGTAGCGCCTTATCTTCGGGGAAATGCGGTAGTGGTCGCCCATTGGCATGAAGTACTTGGCTATCATGTGCTTCGGGACGCTCTTCTCAACGACGTCTTTGGGGTACACCCCCCTGATGGCGGTGCTTAGGGCCTCCCTGTCGATGTCAGTCGCCAGTATCTTCAGTTTGAACCGCGACATCTGGTCCCCGAGGAACTCGCTGAACATCATGGCTATCGAGTAGGGCTCTTGGCCTGTTGAGCACGCCGCGCTCCAGACGTTTATAATGGTGCTGTGGTGCTGCTTTTTGAACTCTATAAGCTGGGGGAGGACCTTTCTCTCGAGGGTCTTCCACACTATGGGATCCCTGAAGAACTCCGTGACGTTTATGGCGACCGTGAGCAATAGGTCATCGAGTTCCTGCTTGTTCTTCTTTATCAGCCTGTAGTACTCCATGAAGTCCGTTATCCCGAGCTTTCTCATCCTAGCCCGAATCCTGCGTAGTAGGTACGAGTCCTTGTACGCTTGGCTGTCCGTGTTGAGGTGCTTGAAAAGTTCCTGCTTGATAAGCTGATAGCCCCTGTCCTGAACCTCCATGGCCTTAACCTCCAGCAGTTGGGCTTGCTTCAAAGATCTAACTGCCGGATTAGATTTACTACAATTACTATGACCTAGCCAATTAAAAAACCCTTGCGTGTATGTGTGTGTGTAGGTGCATATGTAGGTTGTTACGAGCTTTTTTCCGTGAAATTGATCAGTCTGTCTTTGAAAACGGCTAACGAAAACTTTTTATGCCCTTGGTTGAATAATAGACAGTGTTTAGGAGAGTATTTTGGCTAACATCTAACATCGAGCTCGAATCATACTGGGATTATCTCCAAGTGCGGTGGTGGGCATGAAGGCGACGACGATCGGTGCCGTTGCAACCCCTCCAATAGTCACGGGCATCTTGGCTTACGGCGGGCACACCCTAGTGGGACTCGCTGGAGGCGTTGTTCTCGGCGTTATCGCGGCCAAGTACCTTGAGGACGCGTACCTCCAGAAGAGCAAGTACGCCCTGGTGAAGAGGGTTCTCAGGGATCTCAGTCAGGGGAAGAGCGTTTCCATTCCCCCTGAGCTCAGCGATATTCAGGAATACCTAGTGCCCCTCAGGGGGAAGGAAACCCCGGACCTCCGCTTCCTCTTGCAGGATCTCAACAGGGTTGCCCAGGGAGATCTCACGGGTAAGGTTCCCACGACATCGACCCTTCTCAAGGTGTACAACGACGTTAAGGACAGCTGGATAGAGATGCTCACGACCGTTAAGGGAACGCTCGAGGAGATCAGAAACGAGCTCGACAGCCTTAGGGAGGCATCGGGATCTCTCGAAGCATTAGAACGCGCCTACGAGGCATTGAACGACCTAATCACGCGCCTTGAGACGCAGAGCGTCAAGATCGCCGAGCTCAACGATCACATCCAGGCCCTCTCCGCTGCAATAGAGCAGATAAGCACGCAGACCCAGCAGGTGGCGGAGTTCACCATAGAGTCGGCAAACGCCGCCGAGAAGGGCAAGGAGATATCGGACGAGGCAGCGCTAAAGGTGGCCAAGATCAACGACGTCAGCAGGGAGATGGAGCGGGCTGTCAACATACTCTCAGAGTACTCGGAGAAGATAGGCCAGATAGTAGACGTCATAACCGACATTGCCGAGCAGACGAATTTGCTTGCTTTGAACGCGGCAATTGAAGCGGCAAGGGCTGGGGAGCAGGGGAGAGGCTTCGCCGTCGTCGCCGACAGCGTTAGGGAGCTCGCGGAGCAGTCCAGGAGCTCAGCCAAGCAGATAGGCGACCTAATAAAGGAGATGCAGGAGAGCGTTAGCGGGGTCGTCTCGTCAATACACGAGAACACCCGGGTTACCCAGGAGGTCGGGGAGTCGATACAGCACCTCATAGCGGCCTTCGACGATATAGCTAGGAGGGCCAACGAGATAGCCAACATGATGAACGAGATCTCAAAGGGCGTCGACCAGCAGGCGAGTGCCGTCCAGTACCTGGTGAGCGCGGTTGATGAGATATCAGCCCTAAACACCGAGCTCATGGACACCGCCCAAGAGGCGGTCGAGGTATCGAGTGAGGCATCCTCCAGGGCCGAACCGCTTAGGGATATGCTGGGCAGGTTGATTGGGAGACTCGAAGGGCTTATAGGGGCCGTTGCACGTATCAAGGTTTGAGGTGAGTGGGTATGGCCGAAGTCCAGGTTGTGGCCTTCAGGGTCGGAAACGAGGAGTTCTGCCTCGAGATATCCAAGGTCAGGGAGATAAAGGAGATGATGCCCATAACGAGGGTCCCCAACGCGCCGGACTACGTCGAGGGTGTCATAAACCTCAGGGGCCAGATAACCACCGTCGTCAACCTCAAGAAGAAGCTCGGCTACTACGATGACGAGGATCTAAGCAACAAGAAGATCATAATAGCGGAGGTGAAGGGAGAGATAATAGGCATAATCGTCGACGCGGTCTCGGACGTCGTGACCCTCACCGAGGATCAGATAGAGCCCACGCCCAAGACCCTGGTCTCGAGAATGGACACGCGCTTCATCAAGGGCATAGCCAAGATAAACAACGGGGAAAGGTTACTCATCATGGTCGACCTCGAGAGGCTGTTCGGGGAGGAGTGGTGATCAGAGGCCCAGCTCTTCGAGGAGCTCTTCGAGCTCTTTTTTAGACGGCTTTTTCTCGACTTTCCGCTCTTCCTTCAGGACCTTCTCCCCGCCTAGCCTGGCCATGAGCATCTCGACCTGCTCCTCCAGCTTCCTCAGCTCCTCGAACTGGATCCTGAGCTTCTCGTAGAACTCCTTCTCTATCGGCGTAACTGGCACCGGCTCGTTTATCATCTCCGCCAGCGAATCTAACTCGCCGGCGACTTTGTAGATGATCCTGTGGATCTCTATGAAGCTCTTCTCCGGGTTCAGCTCCTTTCCATTCCTCTCGTCCTTCATGGGTAGCTCGAGCCTCTTTACCAGGATCATAGCGTCCCTAAACCTTGAGTAGACCTCTTCCTCAGGAACAGCTATCACAGCTAGCTTCCTCAGGTTCCTGAGGAGGCCCAGGAGGTTCTCCTTGAGAGAATAGAACTCGTCCTTTCCCTTCTCCGTGAGGACGTACACCTTGGCTATGTCCCTGAGGGACAGAAGGGCCCTCTTGGCTTCCATAAGGCCCGAACCTATCTTCTCGGGCTCCAGGGTTATGGCGGTGGTTATGAGGTCCAGGAACTCCCTTACCTCCTCGTCCTTTCTTCTCTCGATAAGATCCTCCAGGTGCTCTATCTCCTCCTCTACCTCCCTAAGGAGCTCCTCCTTCAGCTGGGCTTTCAGTTCCTCTTTCCCCTCGAGAACTTCCTCCTGTAAGCTCTGAACCGATGATTTCAGTTCGTCGACCTCTTTCTTCAGGGCCCCTATCTCGTAAGTCACCTGGACATCTTTGTTCTCAAACTCCTTGAGCTTTCCCTTAACCAACTCCTCCAGCTTGGCAACCTTCTCCGAGAGGGACTTAAGCTTCCAGTCTTCCACCGTTCCTTCCCTGTTGCTCTTCAGCCTCTCGACCTCCGCTGTCAGGGAGCTTATCTTTTCTAGAACCTCCTTTTTGAAGGACTCCATGTCCTCGAGGGAACTCTCGGTCTCGTTTTTGAGTTCAAAAAAGCGGGATTTTACCTTCTCGGCGATGTCCATGGCGTAGTACACCGCGACCCCTGCGGAAGCGATGGCCACTATTGACAGGTACTCGATCATCACTGATCACCGCGCCGCTACTGTATTAGTTATCCTCCAATCCTATTTAAGGTTTCTCGTTAAAGTTTGGAGCATCTCCAACCGAATTCCCAAGTACCGCCAACATCCTAAAAAATGTCCAAAATTTGGGGCGTTTTTCATGGGGCCTTCCTCTTGAACACGAACTCGCAGTACTCGTGCCCCATAGCCTGGCAGTGAACCTCCTCGCCCTCCCAGCGGTCGCCGGTGTACTCCTCGAGGAACTGGGATATCTCCCCGGCGTAGTTCACATGTGCCGGATGCTCGAAGCCCTTTATGCGGGGAAAGAGGTTCCTCCCCCTCAGGATTACCAGATCCTCGGACAGCTGAACCACCTCAAGCCTGCCGCCTCCAGAAGTTTCCGTCGCCGAGGTGAAGTGGTCAAAGGCCTCCTTGATAGACCCATATATGTCCCTGTACGTCCTCCCAACGCCGCGGAACTCGTAGCGGCCCCACAGGTAGAGGAACCTCCTACCCTCCTCGGGGCCTAGGTAGTGGTACACGAACTCGATGAGGGAGGCCTCGCTCTCCTCGTCGATTATTTGAACCCTCGAACTCCCGCGCCACAGGTTGCTCTCCTCGTCCAGGTACAGGCTGTTTTTAAGATCCTCGAGGGAGTAGTAGCTCTCCCAGAGGCTCTCTATTCCCCGCTCGGTTTTCCTGTAGGGTATGTGTCCCACGGGGAGTCTGAGGGGATAGTAGGATCTGAGGGGCTTTATCCTACCGTCTTTGGCCTCGATGACGTACTCAAAGCCGAGCAAAAGCTTTGCCAGATCCCCCTTCTCGAAGACCTCCGAGTTTATTCCGGCCAGCACTTGGCCCCTGAGGCCTTTTATCGAGTTTACCAGCCTTATGATGACACGAATGTAGGCGTCCTTATCGGATTGGAGGGCGTAGAGGACCGTCAGGTCATCTATGAGAAGGATGTCGTAGTTGCCACTGGATAGCTCGTTTCGAATTATCCCCACGGTGATCCCGAGATCCCGGGGGTTGGGTATTATCCCGTCCCCCTGGACGGGCCGGAGTGAGTAGAGGTTCGTGAACCCGTCGAGTATCTTGAGGCGGCCGTTCTCAATGTAGTCGGCGTACTGAATCCCGTAGTAGGAGAGCCACTCCATCAAAACATCTGGTGCCTGCCTGAACTCGGCTATGAGAACCCTGTGGCCGTTCCGGAGCATGCTGTATGCAGCCTGGTGCATAAGGAGGATGTTGTCCTCCTCAAAGGAACCTATGAGCGCGACGTTGAGGCCCTTCTTAATGCCCCCGCCGAGGATCTCGTCGAGCCTCTCGATGCCAGTTGGTAGCAATCTATCCACCTCCGGGGGTACGCTCCCAAACACTTAAACCTTTTTGAAATGCGTCAGTTTTAATGCGGGTATAACGGTCTGTACGTGATCTCGAGCTATCCTACTGAGTTCCGCATGGAAATTTAAAGTTTTCTGGGGTTTACATCCTTCCCTTGAAAATTCGTTCTCTAAGCGGGCTGAGCTGGGAAAAACGAGATAAACAGCCATTTCCGCCGGAGACTAAAAAAGCCTTAAAAGGGAAAAGAGGATCAGGCCTCGGTTCCCGTTTCCCTTGCCTTCCTGGGCTTTTTGCTTTCCGCAACCTTCTTCTTCCTCTCATGGATCCTGCTCTTCCTGGCCTCTAACTTGCCCGCTGTGGTGGCCTCTATGTCCCTCTTGAAAGCCCACTTGAGGAGTGGTGGAGTTATCAGCACAGAGACTGTTATGAATATCAGCGTCGCCGCGATGAACTTGGGCGCATCGGCCCGTGGAATTGCCCCGCCGTGGATGGCGACCATGAGGTCGACGAGGGCGACCTCCGTCCTCGGTATCGAGCCGATTCCCATCTGAAGGGACATCCAAGCGTTCTCCTTTGTCATGAGGAATTCCCTTCCGCGGCCCCACGCCGTTATCCACGCGCCGAAGCCCCTGCCAACTACCTTACCAACTATGGCTATCGCCGACAGGACGCCCGCGAGTACGAGTGCGTCGGCGTTCTCAAACACCTTGAGGTTCAGCATTGCCCCCGTGTGGATGAAGAAGAACGGGATCAGGAGGCCGTAGCCGATGGCCCTCACGTCCTCCATGAGGCGCTTTCCTTCCGGGAGTTTCGAGAGGACGAGGCCCATCATGAAGGCGCCTTCGATGGCAGCCGCGAACCAGCTCTCAGCTAAGGCCGCGAAGAGGAACATCATGCCTAGAGCCGCTCCAAGGATGCCCTTCTCGACGTGGAGCCTCTCGGCGAACTTGATGTAGTAGTCGATGAGGTACCATGCTATGACCCCGGTTATTATGAAGAAGGCGACTATTTTGACGCTGAGGTCTATCAAGCTACCACTCCCGACCGCGAATATTATGAGCGCTATCCCCAGGAAGTCGTCCATGACGCTCGCGCTGAGCGAAGCGGCACCGACCTCGCTCCTGAGAACGCCGAGGTCCATCATGACGCGAACCGTTAACCCGATGCTCGTTGCCGTTAGCAGAACTCCGCCCGCGAAGGCCTCCCTGCTGGGGTAGCCCATCGCCATGAGGGCGTACCAGCCCATTATCAATGGAACGAAAACACCCAGAACGGTTGAAATCGTGGCTGTTACGCCCGTCTTCTTGAGCTGTTCTATGTCGGTGTCCAGCGCACCCAGGAAGAGGAGGAATATTATGCCCAGCTTTGCCAGGAACTCGGAAACCTCGGTTGCGCTCGTGGTGAAGCCCTGCCCGCTGACTATCGGCAGGTACTGGGGGCCCACTATACCGAAGTAGACGAGGTTTCCCAGGATCATTCCCATTATCAGCTCTCCGAGGACACCGGGGAGTTCAAAGCGCTCTATTATGCTGTCGCCGATCTTCGCCAGTATTAGAGCTACTCCGATCGTGAAGAGGAGCCATGTTGCGTCCATTTCACATCACCCACCCTCAGCAGTCTCAGGAACTCGTCTATCAGAATGCGAAGGCTTATCTCGCCGACGAGGCGGTCGTCCTTGACAACGGCCAGGACCTGCGTTTTGTACTTCCTCATCTTGGTCAGAGCATCGAGCACGGTTGAGTCTTCGTCTATCGTGAGAACGTTCCTCTCGACGACGTCCTCGGCTTTCTCCGCTCCGCCAAGCATGGAGCGCATCGTCCTGCTCGTCATCCCGAGCTTGAACTTGTGGGCATCCGGGGGGAGGAAGGTGTCTATGACGTCAAGGTAGCGGATAACCCCGATCAGCTTCATGCTCTCCCTGTCCTCAACAACCCAGACATGGTGCCTCGTCCTGAGCAGCTTGAGGACGTTGAGTATAGCCGAGTCCCCCGTTACCACGGGCATGGATGTCATCGGGGGCATTATGTCCCGTATTTTTATTGAATGAAAGCTCTGGAGAGCCCTTTCAACGTCGTGCACGGGCATCACCGGGTTTTTGGTTTGGAAAAAGTCCATTTAAGGTTTTCTGGGCATTTAGGCCCCCCAGTGAACGTTTGAGTTCACCACGTCCCACCTTTCGGAAGGTTTATAGTACCCTCCCCCTAAAGACACTGGAAGATGGTAACATGGCGGATCTCTACACTGTTTTCATGAGTGCCGGCGGTCTTCTGACCTTGGCCGGTATATTCCTCACGTGGAGCCTCTCGAGGGAGGTTGAAGTAAACAGGCTCGGAAAAGAGCGCATCTCGTGGTGCGTCCTCGCGGGAGGATTTTTGACTGCCCTGGGCTTTGCTGGGCTGAGCATTGCCATCAAGAGCAATGTTGTGGCTTTGTTGGTCCTCCTGGGCCCGGCCCTCATTGCCTACGCCCTCTCGGAGAGCGGTCTCGTACGGGCCACCTTTACGCTGCTCCTCCAGTCTTTTCTCCTCTTGCCCCTGGTATTCCTCCGAAGGAACGCGATGATGGGCGTCATCGAGCTTGCTTCAACACTCTCGGTGCTCCTCCTCATCAACGCGATCGCAGGGTACGTCGGAACCCCCCGTGAGTACAAAGCTCTGGCGGGGATGTCCTCGTGGGGCATCGTCCTCACAGTATGGCTAACGAGCTTTGAAACCTGGAGAACAGCGGGTTCGGTCGTTTACCTGCTCTCCCTTACCCTTTGGGTGTACACGCTCATAAGACTCCATACAGTGGCCGCGGAGAGGTTTCACAATTCTGCCCAGAAGGTGTTATAAAGGTGCGTTCTAACCCCCTGTGGGTGAGAAAAAATGAAGGTTTACATGCCGGACCGGGAATGGCCCGAGCACTACAAACCAGTCCTCGAGGAGCTCGCCAAGATAACCGACCCAGTAACTGGTGGGGATATACTCGACTCCGGTGTTGTAGCCGGCCTTGAGGTGAACGGGGACACCCTTAAGATATGGCTCCGCTTCGAGAGCCACGCGGAGTACAACATAACCGGCGAGAGCGCGATAGCTTACTCCAAGATAATCGGCGACATAATGGAGCGCTTCGCCCTCGTGAAGTTCCAGAACGTCTACGTCTACGACCTGGGGAACAACATCGTCGGGCTCTTTGAGAACAAGCGGGGATACAAGGCCGAGGATCTGGCAAGGGCGGTCTAGATGGGTCTGTTTGACCTTTTTAAACCCCGGAAAGCTGGGAATGAAAGGGTCGCCGTAAAGGGGCTTCCTCCGGAGGTTCAAAACGTCGTTGAGATCCTCAGGGGAGTTAAGGACCCGGAGACCGGCCTGGACATAGTAGATGAGGGCCTGCTCTACGGACTGACGGTCAAAGGAAAGGACGTTGACGTGTTCCTCCTCATGGCTCGCTCCACCCCCGAGTGCCATTTCTGTCAAATGCTGGCCATAAACGTCCAGAACAGGATTCTCAAGGATGTTATCTCAGCCCTGAAAAAAGAGGGATTCGAAAGGATCAGGGCCTACAACGAGCTGGGCCTGCTTCTGGCCGAGGGATGAGTTGCCCGGGGTGGGCTTTGCTTCTTTCCCGGCATCTTATGGGGTAAGTGGAGCTCTTTTGGCTATGCCTTTAGATGACCTCTTAATGCCAGAGGCCCTGAGCTATTCTACCCATATGTGTCCGGAAATGCTTATACCTTTTCACGGTGATCCCTGAACGGTGATAGAAACGTTGTTCAAGGTATTCATCTTGCTGGTCGTTGTTTTTGCTGCTCTGGTGACAATGGGATACGATGTGGCGGTTGTGGGCCTTGCTGCTGGTGTCACGGGTGTTTACCTCTTTGCGGAAGGGCCTGAGAGACGTGTGGACGTGCCCTGCGATCCTAGGGAGGATATGAGTGCCTACAACCCGAAAACTCCTGTAGAATTGTGAAAACGGAAACGAAATAGAAGAGACTACGGAGAGCCCGCTCACTGCTGCGGGCAGACGTCCTGCTCCTTCGGCGGGTTCGGGTCGAGGCCCTTCCTCTGCCTGATCTGCCTGATTATGTTGGTTGCGAGCTCTCCAGGAACGCGCTTGAAGCCCGCGTGCTCCGTGCTCCAGAGGGCCTTTCCACTGGTGGCGCTCCTGAGGGCACCGGCGAAACCGAACATCTCTGCTACCGGGGCCTCGGCGATGATTATCATGACCTCGCCCTCCTGCCTCATGTCGATGAGCTGGCCACGCCTCTGGTTGATCTCCCTGCTGACCGAACCCATGTACTCGTACGGTATGTTGATGATGACCTTCTGGTAGGGCTCGTAAAGCACGGGGTTGGCCTTCATCATGGCGCAGTGGATAGCGGTCCTGATGGCAGGGTAGATCTGGGCCGGGCCGCGGTGGACGTTGTCCTCGTGGATCTTGGCGTCGTGCAGGCGAACCATGACCTTCATGACGGGCTCCTTAGCCAGCGGGCCCTCGTCCATGGCCTGGTGGAAACCATCGACGAGCAGATCCATGACCTCGTTGAGGTACTGGATACCCTTGGTGTTGTCGAGGAATATGTTGCCGTTGTAGACGTCGACGATGCCCTTGGCGACCTCGTAGTCCATTCCGAGCTCGGCCAGCTTCTTGGCAACGGCCTTCGGGTCCTTCGGCCTGCCCTCGGGTATCTCGCCCTCGCGGATGGCCTTGTAGATCTCGTCCGGAAGTGGCTCGACGGTGATGTAGAACCTGTTGTGCTTGTTCGGGGACTTTCCTTCTACGATCGGGCTCATCTTGGTGACGCTCTCACGGTAGACGACGATCGGCGGTGAAACCTCGACGTCGAGCTTCCACTCGGTCTTGAGCCTGTGGAGCTTGACCTCGAGGTGGAGCTCACCCATACCGCTGAGGAGGTGCTGGCCGGTCTCCTCATCGATCTTGACGTGCAGAGTTGGGTCCTCCTTCGCGAGCTGTCTCAGAGCCTCAACGAGCTTCGGAAGGTCCTTGACGTTTTTAGCTTCGATAGCCACGGTAACGACCGGCTCGCTCGCGTAGTGGAGGGCCTCGAAGGGCTCCACCTTCTCGACTGAGACGGTCTCACCGGCCATGGCATCGCGGAGGCCGGTAACGGCGACGATGTTTCCAGCCGGGACTGCCTCCATGTTGACCCTCTCGGGACCCATGTAGATACCGACCTGCTGGATCCTGGCTTTCCTCTTACTGTTGATGAGGTAGACCTCCTGACCGGTCTTCACGGTACCGCTCCAGACACGGCCGGTAGCGACTTCACCGGCGTGCTTGTCGAGGATGATCTTAGTGACGACCATAACCATCTTACCCTTTGGATCACAGCGGAGCATGGCCTGGCCGACCTCGCTCTCGACGTCGCCCCTCCAGAGGTGCGGGATCCTGTACTTCTGGGCCTCGAGCGGGTTCGGGAGGTGTCTAACGACCATATCGAGAACGACGACGTGGAGCGGGGCCTTCTGGCGGAGGGTCTTGAGGTCGCCGGCGTTGGTGAGGTCGATGATGTCCTTGAAGGAGACGCCGGTCTTCTTCATGAACGGAACGCTGAGGGCCCAGTTGTAGTAGGCACTTCCAAATGCAACGCTACCGTCCTCAACTTTAACCAGCCACTGGTTCTTGAACTCCTCCGGGGCGTAGCGCTTGATGAGCCTGTTGACGTCGGTGATGACCTTGACAAAACGCTCCTGCATCTGCTGCGGGTTGAGCTTGAGCTCCTTTATGAGACGGTCGACCTTGTTGATGAAGAGAACGGGCTTGACGTACTCCCTGAGGGCCTGCCTGAGGACGGTCTCGGTCTGGGGCATGACACCCTCGACGGCGTCAACGACGATGATCGCACCGTCTATGGCACGCATGGCCCTGGTAACGTCACCACCGAAGTCAACGTGACCCGGGGTGTCGATGAGGTTGATGAGGTAGTCGTTGCCCTCGTAGTTGTGGACCATCGAGACGTTGGCCGCGTTGATGGTAATACCCCTCGCCTGCTCCTGCTCGTCGAAGTCGAGGACGAGCTGCTTTCCGGCGAGCTCCTCGCTGATCATTCCCGCTCCGGCGAGCAGGTTGTCGCTCAGAGTCGTTTTACCGTGGTCAATGTGAGCGGCAATACCCATGTTCCTGATCCTCTCGGGCTGGTTCATGAGCTCCTTAATCTTCGCAATCATCTCTTCCCTTCTTCCCATTTACACCACCTTCTAACCTGATGAGCTTGTTCACCACTCACTTTAAAGGCCCGGTTATAAATCTTTCCCACCGGTGGGGAAGAGGCTCGAATTGAGGTTCTTAGGTCGAGTGCCCAAAATCTTGAGGTGCCTGGTGGTATCCCCTGCCCGGTCGGAGGTTTTCGAGTACGAGATTGTCATCGCCACAGCCCAGACAAATGGTGGGCGGGACATTAGTGACCAAAAACGTTAATAACAGGTGCAGAAGAACCACTAATGGTGAGTTCTATGGAGATAACCGACAAAGAGGTTTTTGAGATTGCCGTGAACGCGGAGATAAGGGCTAAGGAGGCCTACGAGAAGCTGGCTTCCATAAGCAAGAGCGACATAATCCGTGACGAGCTCCTGTTCCTCGCGAAGGAAGAGGACAAGCACCGCGAGATAATCGAGAGGATGGCCGAGAAGTTCGAGGGAGGAAGGACGGAGCCGAAGAAGATAGAGATAGACGTCATGGGCGAGTTCAAGGTCATTGCCGAGAAGATGGCGGAGGCGATTAAGAAGCCCGACATCAACGTCGACGAGGTCTACGAGATAGCGATGCAGGCCGAGCTCGTCAGCGAGCGCCTGTATAAAGAGCTGGCCGGCTACGCCGCCACCGAGAACACGCGCCTCATCCTAGAGATGCTCGCCGACATGGAGCGGAACCACTACAACATCCTGAAGAAGCAGTACGACTACATCATGCGCTACCCGGACATCTACAAGGAGGAGTTCTACGACCAGCTCATGAAGGACATAAACTTCAACTTCTGAGTCCCCTCTCATTTTCTGCTGTTTTTGAGTCCGCTCACCCGAACTCCCCGTTCAGCGCTATCCAGCCAACGTAGATCAGAAAGGCAATCACACCGTACTCGACAAGAGAGGCGAGCCTCTCCCTTTCCCTTGCGCGGAGCTTCTCCGCGAGCATCTCAGTTCCAGCGTAGGTGTGGAGGACAAGAAGGGAGACGAAGCCCAGCTTTACAACTCTGCTCAGGTGTATCTCCTGCGAGCGGGAGAAGGTCAGCAGGCCGAGTGATGCGGTTCTGGCTGCCTCGCTCGTCAGCCCGTAGCCGCTGATGACCAGCAGTCCCGCCAGGAGGAGGAGCGGAAGCGACGTCCACTCCACTATCGCCAGTGCCGTTCTCGCCCTCAAAGGACTCACCTCCAGGGGCTTTCATCGTTCTCGATGTAGGCGTCGTCCGGATAGCCGGCGCTCTCCCAGGTGCCCTTGAAGTCGTAGCTGACGAGCTCTATCTTTGTGAGGTACTTGATCCATTTGTAGCCCCACCTGCCCGGGACGACGAGCCTCGGGCTTATCGGCTCCCCGTTGAACTCGTAGGCGATGATTACCTCCTCATCGTTCATAATAGTGGCAAGGTATAGGTCCGTGCTGTAGCCGTCGCTGGCGTAGAGGGCCACCTTGTAGGCGTCTTCCATCACTCCAGCCCTTTCGAGAATGACCTTCAGCGGGACGCCCGTCCACGTGCCGTTCTTCCTCGGCCTGTCCGGGCTGTCGACGCAGTAGAGAACCGCCGTGACGTTCCTCGAGGGGAGCGCCGTTAGCTCATCGTAGGTCAGGTTGTAGGGCCTCTCGACGAGGCCGGTGATCTGGATGACGTCCAGTTCCTTTGGGGCATCAATCGTAACTGTGTCCCCATTATCTCTGCCCAGAAGGTACGTCCCACCCACGAGGAGTGTGATTACAAGAAATGTGAAAACAATCTTTCCCATGACATCACGACCTTACGCCTAGGGCCTTGAGTGCCCTGCTCATAGGGGTATAAAAGGATTCCTGGTCAGTTTTGGATACTGGCTATGGGCTCACGTTTTTCCTGAGTACGACGAACTCCCGGTAATCCATGACCTTGGTGAAGCCTTTCTTCATATAATATGAATAAGCCTCCAGGTGGGGGAAGGTTATCACGTAGGCCTCCTTGCCCAACTCCCTCAGCCTTTCCACCGCAAACTCAAGGAGCCTCGAGCCGTAACCCTGTCCCTTGTACGAGGGATCGACCATGAAGAACTCGATGAGACCTGTTTTCTCGCCCTTTATCTCATCGGGCACCCACCAGACGTCTTTACCCTCCAGGTTGTAGACGAGCGCTACCGTGCCGATTATTCTCCCGTCTTTCCTGAGCACGTAGAGTTCATCGAACTCCTTTCCAAGGCGGAACTCCAGGAAGGACTCGTAGACCTCTCTGAAGCCCTCGAAGTCGTCGGTTGAGGGCTTATCCTCGACCCACTCGAGGGCCGGGTAAGCTCCCCCCGTGCCCTGGTAGATGCGGAAGACAAAGCCCAGAAGCTCTTCCTTCAGCTCAAGCGGCCTTTCAACCCTTTCGATCTTCAGAGTTCCCATCTCATCCCCCATCCTTCGGCACCACTGATTTTTCGTTTCCTTCTCCAAAAAGCTTATGAATTAGGTTCCCCTAATTGTAACGGTGATAGCATGGACTACCTCGACGTAAGGGTTTTGGACGAAGACGGGGAGGAGAGGCCCCTGAAAGAGCTCGTTCTTGGCAAGTGGACGGTTCTCTACTTCTACCCCAAGGACAACACGCCGGGATGTACAACGGAGGCAAAGGAGTTCACAGAGCTCCTCCCGGAGTTTGAGAAGCTCGGGGTTCAGGTGATCGGTGTTTCCAGGGACTCGCCAAAGAGCCACCGGAGGTTCAAGGAGAAGCACGGGCTTGGGGTGAAGCTGGTCAGCGATCCAAACGCCGAGCTCCACAAGGCCCTCGGCGCGTGGGGAAAGAAAAAGAGCTACGGAAGGGAGTACGAGGGCGCCATAAGGAGCACCTTCATCCTGAACCCCGATGGAGAGATCGTGTGGAAGAAGATAAAGGTTCGGGCAAAGGGACACGCGGCTAAGGTTCTGGAAGAGGTCAAAAGGCTAATTAAGGGTGAGTGACAACCCAATACGGTGGTACCATGAACGAACTTGAAGCCCTTGCCCTGGCCCTCGAGGTCGAGAAGGCCGAGTTAAAGTTTTACATAGAGCTTGCGAGGAAGACCAAAGACGAGCGGGCAAAGAGGATGTTTCTGTTCCTTGCCGGTGAGGAGGCCTCACACTGGGAGATCTTCGAGGAGAAGTTCGTTGAGGCCCTCATAGAGGCCTGTGAGCTCCCGGCGGTGGACACGAAGGTCCTGGAGGAGCTCACGCCGAAGTACGAAGGGGAACTCAGCGAGGTCGACGCGGTCAAGATAGGGATGGAGCAGGAAAAGCGCACCTGGGAGTTCTACGAGAGGGCCGCTAAGGAAGCCGAGCGCGAGAGCGTTAAGAGAACCTTCGAGGAGCTGGCGAAGGTGGAGAAGGCCCACTACGAGCTCCTCAAGGCGCAGTACGACTCGGTGATGAAGACCGGCATCTGGATGGACTACCAGGACTTCAGCCTCGAGGTGGATTGAATCCATCAGATGCTTGGCCCTCATTCAACCAGCACATTGACGAGCTTAACCCTTCTCCCCGTTTTTCTCCTTATTGCATCGATTATCTCCGGGTCGTCGACGTCGATTATCCTCTCACCCTCGATCAGGTTGACGTGAGGTTCCGTGTTCACCTCGACCCTCGTCTCGCCCCCGAGGGAGAAGAGCTCAACTAGCCCGAGCTCCCTCAGCGTCAGGACGTTGGAGTACAGCGTCGAGAAGCTCATCGTGGGAAACTCCTTTCTTATCTCCTCGAGGAGCTCGCTGAGGGACGGGTGGGTCTCCCCAACTTCGGCGAGAACCTCCACCAGCTTGAGCCTCTGGGGGGTGAGCTTGTAGCCGTTCTCCCTGAGCTTTTCTATGGCCTTTTCCCTCCACATGGATTGTCATAGGGCGGGCTACTTTATAAGCTTTCCTAAATAGAAATGATTTCTAAACAGAAACGTTTATTAAGTATGACGACGACAAATGGATGGTGAAACCTATGTCGGAACACAACAGACGGCTCGTTGAGCGGGCCGGTATAGACGTGGAGAAGCTTTTGGATATGTTGCTGAGGGCTGCTGCGGCGGAGTTCACGACCTATTACTACTACACGGTTCTGAGGAACCACGCCGTGGGCATGGATGGTGAGACGATAAAGGAGATCGTCGAGGATGCGCGCCTCGAGGACAGGAACCACTTCGAGGCCCTCGTGCCGCGGATTTATGAGCTCGGCGGGGAGCTGCCGAGGGATATCGTGGACTTCTCAAAGATGGCCTGGTGCAGGGATGCGTACCTGCCGGAAGAACCCACGGTCGAGAACATTCTCAAGGTTCTCCTCGAGGCCGAGCGCTGTGCCGTTGGAGTCTACACGGAGATATGCAACTACACGATGGGCAAAGACCCGAGGACCTACGATTTGGCCCTTGCGATACTCCACGAGGAGATAGAGCACGAGGCCTGGTTCGAGGAGCTTTTGACGGGCAAGCCGAGCGGCCACTTCAGGAGGAGCAAACCGGGCGAGAGCCCCTACGTCTCGAAGTTCCTCAGGTGACGGGGACAAGGTTATTAGGACGGAAAGAGAATTAGGAGTGGTGGTACCATGCTGGCGAAATACCCCTTTGAGCTCCCGAAGGACAGGCCCCTGACCAAGAGGGAGATCGCCCAGGCCCTCCGCTGGGCCATCGAGGCCGAGCTCGACGCCATAAGCTTCTACGAGCAGCTGGCCGAGGGAATAGAGGACGAGAGGATAAGGCACATTTTCTTAGACGTCGCCAACGAGGAGAAGGAGCACTTCGGGGAATTCCTGGCTGCCCTCTTCGAGGTTGACGAGGAGCTGGCGAAGTACATGAAGCACGGCTTCGAGGAAGTCGAGGAAGAAACCGGGATAAAGGTCGAGCTGTGAGTTTTTGGCTTTGATTTTCCGCATTTTTCATTTGGATTTTCGTTACCTTGGGATCTAACCTGATAGCCCCTCAAGAATTCTGCGACTTTCTCAAATTCCCTCCTTCTCAGCATAAGCACAACGGTGGAGTATAGAGGCCGGGGAGTTCAAAAAGTACAGGCCCAAATCCTAATCACGATTAGTACTAAGGAAGATTAGGATTCCACTCGATCGGCCACTTCCACAGCGGGACGAACCTAACGTCGCCCTCTTCCTCGTAGTCCCAAGTTACCACCGTCAGGTTCTTCACGTTGAGCTTCTTCCCGACGGCGGTGAGGGCATCGAGCTCCCGCGGTCGTATATCATCCCAGTCCCTCGCGTAGGTGACCTGGATCAGCTCCACCGGTGAGCCGCGCTCCACTACCACAAAGTCAACTTCCCTGTGCTCTTTGTAGTAGTAGACCTCCTTTCCCCGCCTGAGGAGTTCGAGGAAGACCGCGTTCTCCATGAGCCGCCCAATGTCTGGGGAAAAGGAGAACAGCCTTGGCAGCCCCGTGTCTACCGGGTATGCTTTGGGAACCGAGAGCTCCGAAGTTCTCAGGGAGTAGGAGAACTTCTTCAGGAGGAAGACCGCCATCGCATCTTCCAGATGGTCGAGGTATTCATAGAGCGAGGCTTTACTCACCTTGATTCCCTGGGACTTCAGGGTGTTGAAGAGCGAGTTAACGCTGAATTCCTTCGCGAAGGAGCGCATGAGGGAGCGTATCAGGAGCTTCACGAGGTGGGTGTTCCTCACCCCGTATCTCTCCACCACGTCCTTGTAGACGACCATGTCGAGGTACTCCATCAGTAGGGCTTCCTTAAGGGCTTCTTCTCCCTCAAAGACAACCTGCGGGAAGCCGCCCCACCTTAGGTATTCCATCAGGTGGGCCTTTACCTCGGCTTCTCTCCTTGAACTGAGCCGCTTTTTGGGCTCGAAGCCCCTCGCCTTAAGGAACTCGCGAAAGCTGAAGGGGAGCAGGGTAAACTTCAACGCTCTACCCCTCATCTGGGTTGATATCTCCCTTGAGAGGAGCTTTGAAGAGGAACCCGTGACGAAGACGTGGTAGCCCTCGTCCTGAAGATAGCGCACGAACTTCTCCCAGCCCCTTACCTCCTGAACCTCGTCAAGGAATATGTAGGACGGTTCCCCGGCCACTTCTCTCTGTAGCTTGAGGAGCTCGACGATGTCCTTCGGTTCAAAGCCCTCCAGAAGGGGGTGCTCGAAGTCAACGAACATAACTTCCTCCCTGGGGAGCTTCCCGATGAGCTGATAGAAGTAGAAGGTCTTGCCCGCCCTCCTGGGGCCGACTATGGAGACAACATAGTTTCTACCCAGCGGGACTTTCAGTTCCCTCTCAACGCCGTTTGGAAGCTCCCTCTCCTGGAAATCAAGGAGGTACTGTGTGACCGCATCCCTGTCTAGCATTAGGGTTCACCTTTGTTCTTACATGAGAGAACATAATATAAAAAGATTTCCTCCAATGGAAGAACAAAATCTGACGGTCAAGTCCCACCTTCAGCTGGTCCTCCAAGTAACGCTCGGAGAGTTCGTGAAGTCGCTTTGAGAGCGGCTTTGTTATTTTGAGTTCAATGAAAAACGTTATTAACGTTCGATGTCCATATTATTTCGGTGATGTCCATGTCAGAGCCATTGGTTAAGAAGGCGTACGAAACCGAGAAGAAGGCCGCTTCCAGCTATACCGACGGCCTCAAACTCATAAGGGGACAGGGCCTGAGGTACACTAAGGTTGAGGAGGTCGTCGGGAGGATAGCCGTTGATACCGTCATCCACAAGCACCTCATGGAGGCCATCCTCAACGCCCAGAAGGAGCTGGAGAAGCTCGCCGGTGAGGGGCCGCTTGAGGAGGTCAAGGACGTTGAGCTCTCGCCGGAGCAGAGGGCCCTCGTCAAGCGCTTCGCCGAGATGCACCTCGAGATAGAGAAGGACATGATAGAGACCTACAAGAAGATGGCGGAGAAGATGACCCACCCGCTCTTCAAAGGCCTCGCCGAGGCCCTCGTCAAGAACGAGCAGGAGCACCACAAACTTTTAGCGGAGCTGATAGCTAAGTACAAGGAGTGAGCACCGGCCTTGGTCGGTTTCTTTTTTGATGCTTTTTGGCAGGGTTCGTTTTCTGGAGAATAGACTGCCCGCTCTGAACTGAAAATCGGGAAAAGATGTGGAAGCTTTCACGGGCCGACGTTCATCATCTGGCTGTACATGGCCCAGTCGAGGAGGAGTTCATACTCGGCCTTGAGGTTGTAGTAGTGGCCCCACTCCATATCGCTGAGGTAGCGCATGAGGCGCTTCTTCTCGTCGGCCTCGACCATACCCTCAAGCTCGGCGTAGAACTTCGCCGCTATCTCCTCGGCCTTCATGGCCCAGCGGATGAGCTCTATTATGTCATCGACGCCGTGGAGCTTCCTCGCGACCGGCTGGAGCTCGGGCCCGATGTGCTCCTTCGGGAAGACCACTTCCTTTCCCGGGAACATGTTGGCATAGATTTTCCTCAGAAGCTCCTCGTGCTTCTTCTCCTCGCCCGCGAGCCACTCTATCTTGTTCTTGAGCTCCTGAACCTCAATCCTCTCGGCGAGGCTCTCGTAGAATCTCCTGGCGCCTATCTCGGCCTTTATGGCCATTCCGAGAAGCTCCTCGAGGGAGAAATCCTTCATCTTTTCGAGGGGAAGCCCCTCTTCAAGCTCAGGCGGAACCATCTTCATCACCCCATTCTTCGAGCAAAAGCCCAATCTCGTTATACACTTCAATCCTCTTAAACCCTTTCATTGGAAACTGAACTCTTTCTCAGGCCTCAATAGGGAAGAAAAGTTGGAAACAAAGCGAAAGATCACTCGAGCGCGACCTCGTTCTCCCAGAGACCATGGATGTTGCAGTAGCTGAGGGCGTAGAGCTTGCCCTTCTTCTCGGTTCTGAAGAAGAAGATGGCCCTCGGCTCGGTGAGCGGGTCGCTATGGTTGGTGAAGGCCACCCTGCCGACCATTATCGGGAAGTTCTCGCCCTCAGGGTGGAAGTAGAGCTCGATCCAGGCTATGTGGTGCTCCGGGGTGTTCGGATGGGGTATCTCCTTGCCGACGGCAACCTCGACCTTGACGAGGTCTCCGTCCTTCTCGTACTCTATAACGGGGACGTGCTTCTCCCCCTTCCAGTCTCCGCTCTTTATGGTTCCGCTTATCATCTCGACCACCTCACTCTATTTTTTCAAACATGTCCTTGGGAGCACCGCAGAGGGGGCAGACCCAGTCGTCCGGCAAATCTTCAAACTTGGTTCCGGGCTCTATTCCAGTGTCGGGGTCGCCCTCGTCCTCATCGTAGATGTATCCGCAGACTATACACTTCCATTTGGCCATTTCTTTCACCATCCTAATGTTGTTAGGTCGTCCTTATAAGGTTTGCGGTTCAAACTTGAGAAACCAAAAAACGAAAGGCTCACTCGAAGACCACGAACTTCTCCCTCGGGGCGCCGCAGACGGGGCAGTACTCGGGGGCCTCGTCGACGGCGGTGTAGCCGCAGACCGGGCAGATGTAGACCTTCTTTATCTCGATGTCCTCGCCGCTCTCGGCCTTCTCCTTGGCTTTCTTGTAGAGCTCAGCGTGTATCTTCTCCGCCTCGAGGGCGTAGTGGGTCGTTCTCACGGCGTCCTTCTCGCCCTGGAACTCGGCGGCGTTCTTGAAGACGGGGTACATCTCCTCGACCTCGTAGGTCTCGCCGTCTATTCCCGCCTGGAGGTTCTCAGGGGTCTTGCCAAGGTTTCCAAGGGCTATGAAGTGGTTCTTCGCGTGGACGAACTCGGCATGGGCGATAGCCCTGAAGAGCTTGGCTATGTTCGGAAAGCCTTCCTTCTCAGCCTGCTCGGCGAAGATCAGGTACCTCATGTGGGCCATGCTTTCGCCGGCGAAAGCATCTTCCAAAAACTTCCGGGTCATTTTCCTCTTCACTACCATACCGTATCACCCAGCAAACGGGGTTGCAATAGGATATCGGTGGAAGGCATATATAACGATTTTCCAAACCAAAGGTTTGGACAACTCCTCACTTCAGTCAATAGGCAGCCCCTCTCTGATGGCTTTTTCGAGCTTGAGTGCTTTTCTGACATCACCGAGGACGACGGCTCCGGTTGGCCCCCCGTCCCTGTAGAAGACCTTCGTCCGCTCATCGAGCCACTCGCCCTCACCGCGGGTGTTTCCAATTATGGCCACGTTGAAGTCACCGAGCTTGAAGTAGGCCGAGCGGAAGGAGAAGTCGTAGCTGTCATCCTTCCCGAGGAGGAGGTTTGCCAGCACCCGGGCGTGCTCCGCCGCGGCCTTCGCGGTACCGCAGATTATTCCGCTGTGCTCGGCGCAGTCGCCTATGGCGTAGATGTCCTTTGCTGAGGTTCTGAAGCGGTCGTCTACGAGGACTCCCCGTCCGGTGTGTATCCCGCTCCTTCGGGCAAGCTCAACGTTCGGGACTATCCCGTAGGCGCAGACCTTGAGCCTTCCTGGGATATAACCTCTGTCCGTGTTCACGCCCTCCTCATCGGCGCCCAGGACGTTGGCCTCGAGGTTGAACTCGACGCCCGCTTTTTCCAGCCTCTCCCGTATTATTTCGCTGAGCTCTTCATCGAGGCCCAGAAGGGTCCTCTTCCTGTGGACGAGCCTGACGGTATAACCGGCCTTGGCGACGTTCCCCGCAAGTTCAAGGGCTATGAAGCCGCCGCCGAGGATCGTTATCTCTCCCTCCTTTTCGAGCCTCTCCTTTATCCTTCTCGCGTCGGAGAAGGTTCTGAGGGTGAGTATGTGCTCCCTCCCTGGGGCGGTAGGTTCTCTCGCCTTCGCCCCTGTAGCGAGGACGAGGATGTCGTAGGGAATTCCCCCTTTGTCCGTCACGAGAACCTTCCTGGCCCGGTCTATAACTTTGGCCTCGGTTCCGAGATGCAGGTCAATGCCCTTCTCGCCGTACCATTCCAGAGAATACGGGAACAGCTTCTCCTCGGGCAGGAGGCCCGCTATGTAGTGGCTCAGCATCGGCTTGGAGTAGTGGGGGAGGTTTTCCCTCTCAACGATGGCAACCTCGAACTCTCCAGAGAGGCGCCTAGCCAGCTCCACTCCGCCCGGCCCGTTTCCAACGATAAGGATCTTGGCAGTCATGATGAGGAGTTTAATTCAGAAGGTTAAAAAGCAATCCTAAACCGATGGTTTTACACGCCCAGCTCGGCCTGAGATAAGGAATAACTGGAAATTAAAAGAAAAATCAGAGCTTCTTCTCCTCGAAGAACCTCTCCACGAGGTCGAGCTTCGGCCCGCGCTTCCAGAGTGGGGTCTTGTCCTCCCTGTAGGCCGGGACGCTCTCCTCGAAGGTCGGCCTCTCGTTCACGTAGAAGATTCCCAGCGGAAGCGGGTCGGTCTCTATCGCGCGCCTGAAAGCGGCCTCCCTGTCGTGGGGATCGTGGTCGTCCATCCAGTAGGTGTGCTCCCTGTACCAGGCGTAGGTGTTCACCTTGTTGAAGCTCACACACGGGTGGAGTATATCCACTATCGCGAGGCCCCTATGCCGAATCGCCTGCTTTATTATCTCGACGCTCTCCTTGAAGTAGCCCATGAAGGTTCTCGCCACGAAGGAGGCGTTCAAAGCAACTGCAAGCGCAACTGGGTTGAAGGGCTCCTCGAAGACGCCCCATGGCTGGGTCGGCGTCTTCATCCCCACCATCGTCGTCGGGGACGCCTGTCCCTTGGTGAGGCCGTATATCTGGTTGTCGTGGATGAGGACGGTTATGTCGGGGTTCCTCCTGATGGCGTGCATGAGGTGGTTCCCGCCCTCGGCGTACATGTCGCCGTCTCCGCCCTCAGCAATAACGGTCAGCTCAGGGTTCGCGGCCTTAACGCCCGTCGCTATCGGTATGGCCCTGCCGTGCAGCGTGTGATAGCCGTTGGCGTTGATGTAGTGGGGCATCTTCGCGGCCTGCCCTATGCCGCTTACGATGGCCACCTCGCTCGGCCTCAGGTTGAGCTCCGCTAATGCCGAGATGAGTATGTTCCTTATGCCGAAGTTTCCACATCCGGGGCACCAGGCTATGTCCCTGCTCCCGGGCCGCTTGGGCTCGAAGGCCTCCCTGCCGGTGGGAAGCTGGACGTTCATTCGATCACCCCCTTGAGGGCCTCCACAACCTCTTCAACCGAGAACGGCCTCCCGTCGTACTTCAGAACCCTGTGGTCGGCCTTAACTCCGAGCTCCTTCCAAAGAAGGTCGGCGAACTGGCCGGTGATGTTGTTCTCGACCACTACCACCTTCCTGCCCTCGAAGAGCTTCTTCGTCTCCGGGTTGAGCGGGTAGACCCAGCTGAAGTGCAGATGGGCAACTTTCTCGCTTCCAAGCCTCTCGAGGGCCTCCTCGACGGCGTGGAGCGTTGAGCCCCAGCTGACCACAAGGTACTCGGCGTTCTCGTTTCCACTCAGCTTCGGCAGCGGGGCGTTCCTCTTTATGGTCTCGAGCTTTTTGACTGCCCTCTTCTCCTGCATCCTCACCGTCAGCTCAGCATCCTCGGTTATGTCGCCCCATTCGTCGTGCTCGTTCCCGTTGGCTATCACGACGTCCTCGCCGTAGCCTGGAACGGCCCTCGGCGAGATTCCGTCCTCCGTCAGCTCGTATCTCTTATAACCGGGCTTCGCCTCGACGATGTGGCGCTCGAACTTCACCTTTTTGACATCTGGCGCGGGTAGGTTGTAGTAAGTATCGACAAAGTACTGGTCTGTGAGGATTATCACGGGTACCTGGTACTTATCGGCCAGGTTGAAGGCCTCCGCCGTGAGGTAGAAGGCCTCCTCAAGGCTTCCCGGAGCTAAAATTATCCTCGGGAAGTCTCCGTGGCCGGCGTAGAGGACGAGGTTTAGGTCGCCCTGCATCGTCCTCGTTGGCAGACCCGTAGCCGGCCCCGGCCTCTGGGCGAGGTGTATCACAACCGGATTCTCGGCCATTCCTGCCAAACTTAGCGCCTCGCTCATGAGCGCGAAGCCGCCGCCGGAGGTGCTCACCATTGCCCTCGCCCCGGCGTACCACGCTCCCAGAGCCATGTTTATCGCCGAAATCTCGTCCTCCACCTGCTCGACCACTATCTCGAAGTCCTCGGCATGCTGGGCCGCGAAGGTGGAAACTCCTGTTGACGGGCTCATCGGATAGAAGCTCAGGAAGTTCATTCCGCCGGCGAGGGCACCTATTCCCACAGCCTCCGTTCCGGTGAGGAGGACCTCTTCCCTGATCTTCTCGTCCCTCTGAACATCAACCGCTATAGTCCCCTCCTCGCAGAGCTTAACGCCGAGGTCGTAGCCTTTCTTTGCCGCCTCGATGTTCTTCTTCACGACGTTCTCGCCCTTGCTCCCAAAGCGCTTTCTGATGTACTCCTCGATGGCACCAAAATCGCCATGGAAGAGGCCGACTATAAGACCTGCTGCCGTCGTGTTGAGGTAGAGCTGGCTCCCCGTCTCGAGGGCCATCTTCGTGAGCGGAACCTCGACGAGGTTCACCCTCCCGAGAAAGCTCTCCTCGACGTTTTCCTTCTCCCCCAGGACTACGGTGTTCTCGCCCAGCCTGTCCTCCACCCAGCTCAGGACGCCCTGCTTGAAGGGGACGAGGATGTCTATTCTCCTCACGAAGGCCCTGACGCGCTTGGATGAGACCCTTATCTCCGTAGTGTTGATCCCGCCCCTCACGCGGGACATGTACTCCTTGTTTGCATACACGTGGTAGCCGGACTTCTTGAAGGCGTACGTCAGAATCCCTTCGACGGTCTGGATGCCCTGGCCGGCAGCACCGCCCAGAACTATAGAAACGTCTTCCTTAAACTCGGCCATGCGACATCACTCCACTTAAGTTCGACTTTCGACATGATAAGGTTTGCTGATTAGGTTTATATAATTTTCTTTTGTGAACCAAAAATAGTTGGGGTGAGAATGTATCATTCCTCCGCGGGCGTTGGGGCGGTGCTACCGGCCTCGAACTTCGCAGAGAAGAAGCCCTCTCACAGGTGGCTATCCAGACGAGGCTGGGCATTACACTATCGGCCCTATGATCCACTGAGGCAAGGGATTTAAACCCCACTTCCGAGTCCCTCGGGTTATGGAGATGGGAGAGAGGCTCATACTCTTCGTCTGCGTCAAGAACTCCGCTAGAAGTCAAATGGCGGAGGCGTTCTTCAACCACTTCAACGACGACCCGCGCTTTAGGGCAATGAGCGCAGGGACGGAACCTGCCGACGAGATAGACCCGCTCGCGAGGAGGGTCATGGAAGAGGTTGGGATCTCCCTCGATGGCCAGTACCCAAAGCTCTATACCGAGGAGATGGCGGATAAAGCGTACCTCGTGATAACGATGGGCTGCTTCGACAAGTGCCCCTACGCTTCCCCCGAAAAAACGTGGGACTGGGGGCTCGATGACCCCTATGGAAAGCCGATTGAGAAGTACCGCCAGGTTAGGGATGAAATAAAGAAGCGCGTCCTGAAGCTCATCGAGGACTTGAAGTCGGGTAGGAAGAGGGATGAAATAATAGGGCGGAAGAACATCTTTTCTCTTTGATCTCAGCTCATCTCAAGGTACATTTTAACTCTCCTCTCAAACTCCGCGAAGTTCGGGACGCCTATGAACTCCACCCGGTTGTTTATGAGAACCGTGGGCGTTCCGAGGATGTTGTGCTCCATCGCCTTCCTCTGTCCCTCTGGGGTTGCAACGCTTAGCTCTCTCGCGACGACCCCCTCATACTTTCTCTCCAGCTCCTGGGCCATTGCCCAAGCTATCGGGCAGTAGGGACAGCCGGGCGAGGTTATAACCTCGATGACGACCTTGGGTCCCTTTGGTTTGACCTCTATCATTCCCGCCCTCTTCATGAGCTCCAACATCTTCTTCCTCCTAATCATCTCAAGCTCGTCCACCAGTCTCACCCGAATGGGGAGCAAAACGGAGGTTTAAAAATTCATCTTTGAAGGGGAGTTCATAGAAAAAGGAATCAAAAATCGCCCCCTCCGAGGCCGCAGATGTTCGCAAACGGACAGACCGAGCACTCCTCGGTGTAGGGCTTGAGGTATGGCTCACCCTTGATAGCCTTCGTTATCTCCCTCGCCCTATCCATGGCCTCGTCCTCTCCCTCAAGGACGAGGGTCACGCTCCCCTCGGCCCCTCCGGCCCCGCCAGCGGCTATCGGTATCGCCTCAACCCCCGCGAGTATCCTGTAGGCCTCAACCTCGGTAACCGGGTGGGAGTGGGGTATCGGCACTAGGGCGGAGTAAAGCCCCGTCCCCCAGTCGAAGGAGTAGATGCCCGTCAGCTTCGCGCTCTCCTCGACCGGCGTCGGCACGAACTTCTCGAGGCTCACAGGCGTTATCGTGAAGACGCCCTTGGTTATGGTCCAGCCGAAGGTCTTCCCTATCGTCCCGCCGTCCGGGGCGGCGGCGAAAACGGCGACGTTCCAGTTGATGTCTATCGCGTTGGCGCCCTTAATGAAGACGTCCTTCGGCCCCATCCTCTTGAGGGCCTCAAGCGGGTCGTCGAAGGGCTCGCCCCTGTAGAGGACGAGGTGCTTTGGCCATGTTGCCTTTGGCGTGACGCAGGTTCTGCCCTTGCTTATCACCCCAACGGTCCACTTTTCCTTCTCTATCTTCTCTCCGAGGATTTCCTCGGCTACGTAGGCGGCCGTTGTCCCTGTGGCTATGTACACGAAGCCGTGCTTGAGGGCGTGCTTCACCTCGGGCATCGCAACGACAGCCTTCGCTATGAGCCTCTTGCTCTCCGGGGGAGTTAAAGTGACGAGCGCTCTTTTCACGTTAATCACCGTGATAAAATCTGAGTCGAAAGGTATAAACCTTCTCTTAGCCGGCCCGAGAAGCCTTAGCTCACCCGAAAAGTTCGAGGCAAACGCGACATTCAGAGGGGTTTATCTCGGGATCAATCCGGGAGTGGAAGGAGCATGCGTAGCCCCTACCGAGGAATTCGAGGGAGATCTTCACGAGTTCCGCATGTATGGCATACTCGTTTGGTCTTTCCCGGATTATTCTGTCTGCGAGTTCTTTGATCTCGGCGTCAACATCGGGGTACTCCCTTATATCTATTAATGCCCCTCTGCCCCTCCCTAGATAGCGCGAAACCGCTGACTGGGTTATGTGGAGGAGTTCTGCTATCTCCGTCTGCTTGAGGCCCCGTTCCCTCAATACCTCCACCAAACGTCTCCGGATGGAGGGGTAAATGTAGCGCGAAGCAACTTCAAAGGCGTTGGTCTTCATGGTACCCTTTATGACGCGTGGAATATTTAAACCTTTCTGCCAAAATCCTGCCTTCGTTGTTATGACATAAGTCATATGGCCGCTTTAGGTTAAGAAACCGCAAAGCTTTTATGAAAGGCGGTTCACTAATTATCGGGGATATGACAAGTGTCATAAAAAGGAGGGGTGGAAATGGCGATACGCGTTCCGGAATCGTTTGATATGCTCTGCAACCAGTGCTCGATGAGCCTGGCTGGAGGGTGTACCATAAGGGGAGTCTGCGGCAAGGATCCTGACCTCAACGCTCTCCAGGAGGCCCTGCTCTACGGCATAAAGGGTACCTCCGCGTACTACTACCACGCCCTTGAGGTCGGCTACGACGACCCCGGAATAGGCCACTTTTTAGCGGAGGCTCTCTATTCGACGCTCACCAACGTGAACTTCGACAAAAACCGCTTCTTTGAGCTCATCCTTGAGAACGGAAGGGTCCACCTTGAGGCCATGAAGCTCCTTGATAAAGCTTACGTTGAGACCTTCGGAAGGCCCGAACCCGTCGAAGTCCCGACCGGAACGGCCGAGGGACACGGCATACTCGTCACCGGCCACAGTTACAAGGCTCTATACGAACTCCTCAGGCAGATAGAGGAGATGGGCCTCGAAGAGGAGATCGAGGTCTACACCCACGCCGAGATGTTCCCGGCCCATGCCTATCCAGAGCTGAAGAAGTTTAAAACGCTTTACGGCAACTGGGGAGGCTCGTGGCTCTACCAGAAGAAGGAGTTTGCCGAGTTCCCCGGGGTAATCCTGGGAACGAGCAACTGCGTCCAGCAGCCGACTAAGGCATACCAGGACAGAATCTTTACCGTCGGAATAGCGGGCCTTGAGGGGGTTCCCCACATAGAGGACTACAACTTTGAGCCGCTCATAAAGCGCGCCCTTGAAACGCCGAGAATGGAGGCCTACGGCGGCGGAAAGCTCCTCACCGGCTTCCACCACACCAACGTGCTGGCCATGAAGGACAGGCTCATAGAGCTGATTCAGGAGGGCAAGATAAGGCACATCTTCGTGGTGGGAGGCTGTGATACGCCGCACAAGGGTATGGGCTACTACGAGAGGCTCACCGAGCTGATTCCCGACGATGCGCTCATACTCTCGGCAGCGTGCGGTAAGTTCCGCTACAACGCGAGGGACTACGGCACCATCGAGGGCATCCCGCGCTTCCTCGACTTCGGGCAGTGCAACAACGTCTACTCGATAATTGAAATCGCCGTTGCCCTCGCCAGCGAGCTTGGAACCGACGTGAACTCCCTGCCCGTCAGCATAGTCCTGAGCTGGATGGAGCAGAAGGCCATAGCGATACTCTACTCGCTCCTCTACCTCGGGATAAAGGGCATCTACATCGGGCCCAAGGCTCCAGAGTTCCTCACACCAAACGTCTTCGAGACACTCAGGAGGCAGTTCGACCTGAGGCTCATCGGAGACCCGGAGAGGGACTTGAGGGACATGCTGAACAAGGGTATCAGCGTCGACGAGGGCGCCCCGCTCGCTGAGGAGCTGGAGTGAGGCTCCCTTTCTTTTAATCTTTGCTATGTAATTGGTTTATGGTTGAATTCTGCAACTGAAGAATAAGGGAGAGAAAAGTATCACCTCTTTTCCAGCGCCTTCAGCTCTGCCATCATTTCCCTGAACTTCTCGTCGCTCATACCGATGAGCTCCTTTGCTCCCCTCAGGGTTATCGTCCTCGCTAAAGTTTTCCTCATCACTGGGTTCTCAAGCGGGGAGAAGCCGTACTTCACGAGTATCTTGAGGGACTCAGGATATGCCTTCAAAAGCTTGGCCACGTTAGTGTCTTCGGTTATCTCCTCGAGTCTGTCGTCGCACTCCTTGACCTCCATGCTGAGCTCCTTAGAGTCTTTGGTTTTCGTGACCCTTAGAACGAAGAATCCGCTAACTTCCTTGACCTCAACTTCGTAGCCCGCTTCCTCGAGCTTCGGTATCATGTCCACGAAGGGCTTGTCGCCGATTACCTCAAGCGTCTCTCCAGTCTTGAGCTTTCCAAGGGCCTCTATTATCATAACCGCCGGCTGGGGAGGCTGTAATCCTCGGACATCGAGCATCATTCTCCATCACCGTTCCCTTTTATGACATGCGACATATAAAGGTTGTTGGGCAAATCTGCCCAGAAACGCTTAAAAGTACCCAGTATGACACCCGTCATGAAGGTGATAACGATGACCGAGTTATTGAACAACCGCGAATATAAGAAAGAACAGCTGAAGAAGCTGCTCCTTAGGATCCACAAGGGAGAGAGTGTCGAGAAGCTCAAGGAGGATTTTAGACAGGTGTTGAGTGGAATCTCGCCCCTTGAGATACCCCTCATCGAGCAGGAGCTCGTTAAGGAGGGCATCTCGGCGAAGGACATAGCCAAGATGTGCGACCTACACGTCGAGCTCTTCCGTGAGGCCGTTAAGGGCACGGACGAGCTTGAGGAGAAGGACCTACCGGACGGCCACCCGCTAAAGACCCTCTATCAGGAAAACAAGGAGATAATGAAAGATGCAGAGATGCTCAACCTCTACGCGAGAACACTGGCAACGACAAAGGACGAGCGCATGAGGAAGGAAATTCTGGGGGTTCTGGAAGAGATCGTAGGCAACCTCAGGAAGGTAGGCTTCACCCACTACAACCGCGAGGAGATGCTCACCTTTCCATATATCGAGCGGCGCGGTTTGACTGCCATAGCCACCGTTCTCTGGACGAAGCACGACGAGATAAGGTTCATGATAAAGTATCTAGCCGAGCTTCTGAGGAAGAGAGACGAGATGCCCTGGGAGGAGTTCGTAGAGCGCTTCAAGAACAAAGCCGGTGAGGCAGCCTTCGCGCTCAGCGACATGGTCTTCAGGGAGAACAACATCTACTACCCGACCCTCAAGGCCCTCCTAAGTGAGGGCGAGTGGAAGGCAATAAGGATGCAGGAGGACGAGATAGGCTTCTACAAGGTCAACCCGCCTGCCTGGGACCCCGGAGAGGACGTTAAGCCGCTCCATCCGTGGGAAATTAATCCTGAGCTCAGCATCGAGCAACTTCTCGGTCTCCCGAAGGAGGTCCAGGAGGCACTGAAGGGCCAGCCGCTGGAGTTCGATAAAAGCCAGCTCAAGCGGGATGGTGATATAGATCTCGGCACGGGATACGTTAGCGTGGAGGAGCTGAAGGCAATATTCGAGGCCCTTCCCGTTGACGTGACCTTCATAGACAAGGACGACAGGGTGAGGTTCTTCTCGCCCGGCGAGAGAATATTCACCAGAACCCCTTCCGTGCTCGGAAGGCCCGTCCAGCTCTGCCACCCGCCGAAGAGCGTCCACATCGTGAACAAAATCCTAAGGGCCTTCAAGGAGGGCAGAAAGAAAGAAGCTGTTTTCTGGCTTAAACTGGGCCCCAAATACGTCTACATCAAGTACGTGCCTCTGTTCAACGAGAAGGGTGAGTACATAGGAACTCTGGAGATGACGATGGACATCGCGCCCTATAAAAAGATAGAGGGTGAGAAAAGACTGCTGGACTGGAGGGACTGAGATGCGGGGAAAGGAGGAGATATTCAAAAGGCGAGTTGAGCGCTTTCAGGAGCTCCTGAGGGAGAACGATATCGATGGAGCCGTCATCAGGACGCTTTCGAGCTTCATATACTTCACCGGTACGAAGTGGCTCCGCCCGAGCCTTTTAATTCCAGCGGAGGGCGAGCCAACGGTCTATGTCGTTAAGGGAGAGGCGGAGCTTTTCAGGGAGAAGAGCTGGATAGAGAACGTGATCGAATACCAGCGCGTCGAGGATTTGATGGCGGGAGTTGTCACCTGGGTGAACGGGAACGGCTTCCAGAGGGTCGGCCTTGAGTTCGGCATAGAGCGCGACGCCTATCTAATCTTCCTCAAGCTCTTCCAGCGCCTAAACCCCACGGTAGAGATCGTGGACATTCTCGACCTGACGATGAGCCTGAGAATGATCAAGGATGAGTGGGAGCTTGAGAACATAAGGAAGGCCGGAAAGATAGTGCAACGCGGCATGAAGGTCGCGGAAGAGGTTATAAAACCCGGAAAGAGCGAGCTGGAGATAGCGGCCGAGGTAGTGAGGGAGCTTATGCTCAACGGGAGCGAGGATCCGAAGGTCTACGTCTCAACCACCCCAAGGGCGCACGCGGAGCCGTTTAGAGATCTTAAAGTCCCGGAGAACGGAGTCGTCACCGTCGTCATCGGCGCCGACTGGAACCACTACTACGCCAACACCGCTAGGACCTTCGTAATCGGTGACCCCGGCGAGAGAGTCCGGAGGGCCATTGAGGTCAAAGAGGAGGCCTTAAGGCTCGCCCTTGAGGAGACGAAGGTTGGAGCTTCACTCGCCAGTGTGGAGAAGAAGCTGGCGAACTTTTTCAAGGAGAGGGGCTTTGGCGACGCATATTTAGCTGGCTACACCCACGGCGTTGGCCTTTTGATAGAGGAGCCTCCGATAACCACCATCGTCGTCCCCCAGAGGGCCGCTAAAGTGCAGGAGAACATGGTGCTCAGCATAATCCACCCGCCGCTCATGATTCCGGAAGGGGCGATAAAGCACGAGGACACGTACATCGTAAAAGAGAATGGGCTTGAGAGGGTCACCTAACCCTCACACCGAGGCGAGGGCCTCGAACAGCCCACTCCAGAGCTTTAGCGGGGTAATCTCCGTCAGCATAAGAAGACCCAGCCCGATGAGGATGACCCCAAGGGCCATCTCCCACTTTGCCTTTTTTGAATCACTGAGGCTTAGCCTTCCGGAGAGGAATTTTCGGTTCACCCATTCGCCCAGATCTTTCGAGGCGGTCAGCAGGTAAACGGTGAGTCCCATCCCGAGGCCGTAGGTCCCCATTACGACGACTCCCTTAAGGGTCTCCCCAGTCAGTGCGGCTGTTATTACCGCGAAGCCCACATATGGGGCTATGCAGCCCAGCCACGTTACCCCTAGAGCTGAACCAAGGGCGAAGTCATAAGCTAAGCCCCTTTTCGATGCCACCCTGTCCGTGGGGGAGAAGCTTAGGAACCTCTCGAGCCTCGCCCTTAAGTCGTTGCTCAAGAAACTCGCCCCAATGACTATGAAGCCAACCCCTCCGATGAGGTAGAGCGCACCCTGTATCCCGGAGGCGTAGTCCCCCAGACTTCCAACTAGGGCACCGAGGAGGGCGAAGGAAGCCACCATTCCGGCTATAATGGCCTCGACCTTCCTCCTCGCGAAGGTCAGGGAGAGGGTTCCTACTATAATGGGCAGCACGCAGGGAGAGAAGACGCTCAGCACTCCAGCGGAGAAGATGGGGAGGAGAACTGCCAGGCTCAGCCTTGTGTCCGGGGATTTCCCGGCAGGTGCTTCATCTTTTGCGGTTTCAGGCCGGGTGCCGTTGTCGGCTGAGGCCTGGAGCTCATCTCCAATCGCAGTCCTCACGAAGAACTCCAGGCCGTCTGGGTTCAGGGCACCAACTGCTACTCCCTTGAGAACCTTCTCCCCGTTCTCAACCTTGAAGAGCACCATCGTTGGCGTCCCGGGGACGCCGACGTTTATTCTCTCCCCCGGCTTCTTCGGCGTGTAATAGCCCGAGTTGTCCGGCTGAATTACGAGAACCCTACCTTTGACGGTGTATCTCAGGTTTGTGATTCCCCGACCTCTGTAAACATCAATTGCCACCAGGTTGATGCCGCTCAGGGTCTCCCTGGCTTTCTGCGTCGGAAAAACACTCTCCTTCATGTACCGACAAGCCGGACAGGTCTCGGAGTGGTAGAAGATGAAGAAGTACTCACCCTCGTGGGCTGACAGGATGGTTTCCAGCTCCTTCTCGCTCGAAACGTCGTGGAACTTCAGGCTACCATAGGAAACTTCCCCGCCAGCCGCGAGACCGGCAAAGAGCAGGAAAACGATGACCGCTAGGAACTCCCTCTTCACCCGCTCCACCCCGGAAGAGTGGGAGGGGGCGTTAAAAAGGATTTCTTGAAGGGCGTTTCATTGGACTATTCTGTCCCCCTAAACCGTTCTCCGAACCTGTTGAGGCTCACCTTGTCCCACTCGAAGACCTCCTCCCCGCGGGGAGGCTTTTTCTCCGCGGGATAGCCAATCCCTATAATGCACAGCACGCGGTAGTTTTCCGGGATTCCCAGAAGCTCCCTGACGTACTCCTCAGCCGTTTTTTCTTCGCTGTGCTTCCTGTTCCTTATCTGCACCCAGAAGGAGCTTAGGCCAAGGTCAAAGGCAGCCAGCTGAATGTGCTCCGCCGCTATGCTGGCATCTTCCACCCAGACGTCGCTCCGGCCTTCGTCCGCCGTAATAACTATCGCCAGCGGTGCAGTGGCCAGACCCGAAGCCCCAAGCTTGGCCTCCGATAGGGCTTTGAGCTTTTCCCCGTCGTCAACCACGATGAAGTGCCAGGGCCTCTTGTTGAAGGAACTCGGCGAGAGAAAGGCAGCCTCAAGGAGCTTCTCAACCAGCTCTCGCGGCACGGGCCTGTCCTGAAAGCGCCTCACGCTCCTCCTCCTGCGAAGGACTTCGAAGAACTCCATCTCCAGCACCAGTTGCTCATGGCATTTCGGGGCGATAAGTTTTTCCATTGAGGGTTCGGGCGATGACTGGCATTCATTTTTTAAAGAATGCCCCCTCCCATAGCGGCTATTGGAAAGCCCCGCTGGGCGATTTTTCACATATGTGGCCAGAAAGCCTTATTTGATTCAACGCCGCAGTTAGCATAATTATACCGGGGGTGTAGGAGTTGTACCTGCCGCGGAGGCTCTCCCTCGTGGTGTTCCTTCTCCTCGTCACCCTGCCCCTGGCCTCTGCTGGGAAGGTCCTCGTATGGGGCGTGGGCGGAATAATTCTCCACCCGAGGCTCTCCCCGGACGGCCTTTACTTCAGCACATACGGTGAAAGGGTGTGGCTCAAGACGAACGGGACGCACTTCACCTACTGGGATCAGCCCTACCTCCTGAACGGCCTCTCCGTCGGAGATAAGGTCTATATGGTCGCGGACTGGGGGCCGGCTCTGGCCCTTGACCCGAGAAACGACACCCTCTACGCCTGGGAGTATCCGGGTCTCCAGTTTGTCCACGTTTACGCCAGGGGAAATAGGGCTTATTTCGCCGGTATGCTGAACGGGAACGGGGGCGTAGGCATACTGAGAAACGGCACGATGACATTCTACCGCCTCTCCAACGAGACTTTCAGGGTCTACGACGCCTTTCCGGTGCTCGACAGGATATACTTCACCGTCGAGTTCAAGGACGAGCCCAAAGGCGGCCTTGGAGTGCTCTTTCCTGGGAACGGCACCTACTACATCTGGCGATTCCCCCAGGAGCAAGCCACCCTCGTTCCGGACGGGATCGTAGTGGACAGGAATTTGACTGTCTACGCCGCCATAATGGAGGGGGAAGCCGTAGGTGCCGTGATGTTTGAACCCGAAAACGGGAGCCTAAGCTTCCTGGAGCTCATAGGCAGGCCCCTCCACGTCAAGGTCTTCGGTGATTACGTGCTCGTCATGAACTCCGACTGGGATCTGGTTCTCTTCAACCCGGAGAACGTTACGTGGACGTACAGGGCATCTCTGGAGAGGACGACGGGCCAGGCCGAGGAAGTCCTCCTGGGGGGCTACACCAAAGTCCTTGAGGCAAGGAGGGGCGAGGTGGAGATAGAACCAAGGCTGGAAAGGGTCGAGAAAAGGTGGCAGGAGGAGGGCTATATCGTATTTCAGGGCGTTGCCTTCACCCACGACTTCGGCGGCGGCTACGTCGGTTCCGGGGGAAACCTGGTTCTCCTTGACGAGCTCCGCCCCAAGGTCCACCTCACCTACGAGAACGGGACGGTTAGGGCGTGGGTTACTCCAAAGGAGTACTTCCCCGGCCCGGTTTTCCTCTACATCAACGGGAAGCTCGCGAGGTGGGGGGAGAGCATAGAGTGGAACGCCACTTTCTTAGCTGGAGAATACAACCTGACGGCGGTCTACTTCGACGGGGAAGACGTTTACATGAACCGGACGAGGGTTTTAAGCGACCTGAGACCAAAGCTCCTCTGGAAGGAGAGCCTTGAAGTCGAGGGCGGGAGGATAATCCACGGGAAGGTTGACGTTCCCGGGGCGCCGATAAACGTCTCCGGGAGGACTGTGTGGACGGACTCGGAAGGCTATTTCTCCTTCTTCGTCGAGAACGCGAGCTATACCCCAACTGAGAGGCCCGAGGGAGGAGGCTTTAACTGGGGCATAGTCCTGGTAGTCCTTGGGGTTGTCGTTGGAGCGGCTGGAATCTTCCTGTACGCGCGGAAAGACCGGCGCGGGCTGGCCCTGCTGCTGATAGGCCTTCTCTTGGTGGCGGGCTACTTCGCCGTGCCCAGGGGAGGAGAAACCGGAAAAAGGCCCCTTAAGCTCTCCCTCATTGTTGTCATGCCTCCGGCGTTCTACGCTGCCAACGTGACCGTGGAAGTGGACGGGGAGGTTGTTGGAGCGACCGACGGAAAGGGAAGGCTTGAGGTGCCGCTCGACTACGGGAGGCATGAGATTGTGCTCAGGTCTGGAAACGCAGCCACAGCCTTCACCGTCGCGATGGCCGAGAGCAGAAACCTGACAGTGCCATTCTTCCCCGGTTTGAACGCGACCCTGCAAAACGGGCCCGGCTACAACGGCTTCTCCGCCGCCTTCGGAAGGGCAACCCTCAACACGATGCACCCCGGCACTTATCCCAAAGGCCCGATGAGTGGGGGGAGCTTCACCCCCGAGGAGTGCGAGCTCTGCAAGCTCAAGGCCTCGATGGTGGGGGTTGTTGAGGGAGAATCGTGCAGGCTCTGCTGCCTCCAGGCCAGGGATTTCCTGCCGGCCACGATCTTTGCCCGCTACTTCGCCCTCATCTGGGACGCAATAGAGCGCTTCCCCTGCGTTGCCCCTTGGCCGCCCATGCCCGAAACGAACGCGGTGGTGAGCGGTGCCTCCATAAACGGCTACGCCGACGACATCTGGAACCAGATTCCAAAGCCCGGGTGGGGACGCATACACCCGTGCCTCGGCCCTCTCGACGGCCTCGATCCCGCAGACCCCTCGACCATCTGCAGCGCCCTGGAGTGCCGCTACGGGAGCTTTAACTGCAACTGCTACGTGACCTGCATCACTGGGCCCTTCAAGGTCTGGGAGGCCTTTGTTGAGTGCATGGCAGGACAGTGAGGGCTAGGAAACCTTTGGTTTCCAAAACCCTTTTTATTCCCCTGCCCAATGGAACCCTGGTGAGAGCGATGGAGGTTGGAATGGACTTTTCGAGGCACTTCCCGATCATAGGTGTAGAGGGACAGAGAAAGCTGAGCGAGAGCACCGTTGCCGTTGTTGGAGCGGGAGCGCTGGGCAGCTGGGAGGTCTACTTCCTCCACAAGCTCGGCGTTGGAAGGATAATCGTCATTGACAGGGACTTCGTTGACGAGAGCGATTTACCAAGGACGATTTACAGCAAAGAGGACGTCGGAAAGCCGAAGGTTGAAGTCCTGAAGGAGCGCTTCGGTGTTGAGGGCCACTTTGAAGACTTGAACCCCGGGACGGTGGGCCTGCTCGACGAGGCAGACCTCATAATCGACGGGACGGACAACATCTACACGAGGCAGGTCATAAACGACTACGCTGTCAAGAACAACAAGCCCTGGATTTACGTGGGCGTTTTGGCCACTTACGGCAACGTGATGCCCATAATCCCTGGGAAGACCGCCTGCTTCCGCTGCCTGATGCCCAAGCTCCCGGAGAGCCCGATGCCGACCTGTGCGGTAGCGGGAATAATGAGCTACGTGCCACCGATGGCCGCTTCCATGGCGGTCTCTCTGGCGGCGAAAATACTCCTCGGCGAGGAGGTGAAGAGCGAGCTGATATTCTTCGACACCAAGACCCTCGACTTCGAGAAGGTCGAGGTGCCGAGGAGGGAGGACTGTCCGGCATGCTCCCTGAGAAAGTTCGAGTTTCTGGAGAAAAAGATAAAGGTGGAGCGCCTCTGCGACGGCTCGATGCAGGTCACCCCGCCCGTTAGAATGGCCGTGAACTTCGATGAGCTTGAAAAACGCCTGGAAAAGCTCGGGATAGAGGCCTTGAAGACGAGCCAGTTCATTCAGTTCGAGGACGACTACCTCGAGATAATGATATTCCAGGGCGGCAGGATGGTCATCAGGGGCGTTGAAGACGAAAACGAGGCGAAGAACGTCTTCGCCCGCTACCTGGGTGGTTGAAGTGATAATCGTCCGCTACGGGGAGATAGGCATCAAGGGAGGTAAGAGGAGGGAGTTCGAGAGGAAGCTCAGGGACAACGTACTCGCCGCGCTGAGGAGGAAGGGCATTGAAGGGAAAGCAAAGATAATCCGGGGCAGAATCCTCGTAGACGCTCCCGACGAAGCGGCCAGAATAATCGCCAAAGTGCCCGGCGTTGTTTCGGTCTCCCCCGCGAGGGTGATGGACTACGGGGAGGTTCCCGCCTACCTGAGGGAAGCCCTGAAGGAGTTTGCTCCAAAAAGCTTCAAGGTTGAAACCCAGAGACTTGATAAGACCTTCCTGAGAACCTCCATCGAGATAAACCGCGAGATAGGCGCTTTCGTCGTTGAAAACTTCGGCTGGAAGGTCGACCTGGAGAACCCCGAGCTGACGATAGGAATCGAGATAATAGCAGGGAGGGCCTACGTTTTCTTCGAGAAGCTCAGGGGCGTTGGAGGTCTGCCGGTTGGGACACAGGGCAAAGTCGTCGTCCTGCTGAGCGGGGGTATAGACTCGCCGGTCGCCGCCTTCCTCATGCTCAAGCGCGGGGCAGCGATTACAGCGCTCCACTTCGACCAGGGCACGAACGCAAAGAGCGTCGTTGAGAGGGTCGTTGACATTCTCGAGGACTACTCGCCCGAGCCGATAGAGCTGATAGTGGAGAACCACTTTGAGATCCTGAAGCCCTACGTCTCGGTCCTGGTAAGGGCCAATCTCCGCGAGTGGACGTGCGTGGTCTGCAAGGTGGCCATGCTGAGAAGGGCCGCGGAGATAGCGAGGGAGAAGGGGGCGTTGGGCATCGTCACAGGGGACAGCCTCGGACAGGTCGCTTCCCAGACGCTGGCCAACCTCTACTTCGAGACGATGAGCGTTAATTTCCCCGTCCACAGGCCCCTCCTGGGTATGGACAAGGAGGAGATAGTGGCGATAGCCAGAAAGATCGGGACGTACGAGGCCTTTCTCGAGTACCCCTACTGCGACTGTCCCTTCCGGCCGGAAAGGGTTGTTACGGGCGGGAAGCTTGAGCAGTTCCAGAGGGTTCTGGAGGTTCTTGAGGAGGCCGGGCTGAAGGGTTAAGCTGGCCTCTCCTTTTATTGCCCAGATCTGTGAAGAAAGGTTTTAAAAGTGTACTTTTCTACCCAAAACCGTGTAGATAAAAAGGGGTGATGTTCATGCTCAAGGTGGAAAATCTCCACGTCAGCGTCTCGGACAAGGAAATCCTTCGTGGTGTGGGTTTAACTCTCAATGAGGGCGAACTCCACGTCGTTATGGGGCCAAACGGGAGCGGAAAATCGACGCTCGCACTGACGATTGCCGGCCACCCGAAGTACGCCGTTACTAAAGGAAAGATACTCTTCGACGGTGAGGACATAACCGGCGCAAAGCCCGAGGAGAGGGCCAGGAAGGGCATCTTCCTGAGCTTCCAGCACCCGGTCGAGGTCGAGGGGGTTAAGGTCATAAACTTCCTCCAGAGAACCCTCAAGAACCTCAGGGGCGTGGACGAGGTTGAAGCATACGATATGATATTCAAGGCCGTTGAAGAGCTCGGTCTGGACACCTCGATGCTCTCCAGGGAGCTGAACGTCGGCTTCTCCGGCGGCGAGAGGAAGAAGCTTGAGATGCTCCAGGCGTATCTCGTAAAGCCCAGGCTCCTGATCCTGGACGAGCCGGACAGCGGCGTTGACGTCGACTCGCTCAAGGTGATAGCCGGGGTAATAGCGAGGCTCCACAGCGAGGGAACCGGGATTTTGCTCATCACACACTATGGCAGAATCCTAGAGTACCTCAACCCCCAGAGGGTGCACGTCCTCAAGGAGGGCAAGCTTGTCGCCACGGGCGGAATGGAGCTTGTGAAGCTTATTGAGGAGAAGGGCTTCGCGGCGGTGAACGGCGATGAAACAGCAGTCAAGGCTTGAGGAGATACTCAAGGCCGGTTCGCTGGAGGAAATCCTGGGCACTGCCGTCCCCTACCCCAAGGAAATCGAGCTGCGCGGCGAGCTCACCGAGGACGCCATCAGGGAGATATCGCGCATAAAGAACGAGCCGGAGTGGATGCTCAGGCACAGGCTCAAGGCTTTGGAGCTCTTCAAGAAGCTCCCGATGCCGAAGTGGGTGGTCGGCATTGAGGAGCTCGACCTGGAGAGCTTCTCCCTCTACTCAAAGCCAGAGGTTGGCAACGAGATCAGGGACTGGGACGATTTACCCGAGAACATCAGGAAGACTTTCGAGAGACTCAACATCCCCGAGATAGAGAAGAAGTTCCTCTCTGGCCTTACAGCGGTCTTCGACAGCGAAAGCGTTTATTCCCAGCTCAAGGAGGAGTTCGAGAGGAAGGGCATAATAATGGTCCCGATGGAGGAGGCCGTGCAGAAGTATCCAGACCTGGTGAAGAAGTACTTCGGGAGGGTATTTCCGCCCGGAGAGCACAAGTTCTCGGCTTTGCACCACGCCCTGTGGAGCGGTGGGGCGTTCGTTTATATTCCAAAAGGTGTTAGAGTTCCATTCCCGATAGAGGCTTTCTTCGTCATAGGCTCGGCCCTGGAGGGCCAGTTCGAGCATACGCTACTCATAGCGGACGAGGGAAGCTACGTCCACTTCATAGAGGGCTGCAGCGCGCCGATGTACAAGGGCTTCTCCTTCCACGACGGCATGGTCGAGATATACGCCCACAAGGGAGCGACGGTCAAGTTCACCACCATACAGAACTGGAGCAGGAACGTGATAAACTTCAACAACAAGAGGGCGATAATCGAGGAGAACGCCTACGTCGAGTGGATAGAGGGGAGTATAGGCAGCCACATAACCTACACCTACCCGTCGAGCGTGCTCAAGGGTGAGGGGGCCAGAACCGCTCAGTACGTCGTTTCTCTCAGCAACGGGCCCTACCTCAAGGATACTGGGGCAAAGACCTGGCACCTCGCTCCGAACACGAGCTCGAAGATAGTCTCGAAGAGCATAAGCGCCAACGGCGGGACGAACATCTACCGCGGCCTGGTGAGGATCCTCAAGGGGGCAAAGAACTCTACAGCTACGGTCTCGTGCGACTCGCTCATACTCGACGAGGAGAGCAAGGCCTACACCTACCCGCACAACCAGAACGACGAGCCGACCGCAAGCATAATCCACGAGGCAACCACCGGAAAGCTCGGAGAGGACAAGCTCTTCTACATGAACCAGAGGGGCATAAGCGAGGAGGAGGCGAAGAGCCTCATCGTCCTCGGCTTCATCAGTGAGGTTCTGGAGGGCCTGCCCTTCGAGTACGTCGAGGTGCTCAAGAAGGTCATAGAGCTTGAGTTCAGCGAGGTAGGAGGTGTTGGCTGATGCTTATTGAGAGAGAAGCCCTCGAAAGGCTCACCTACCAGAAGTACGGCGACAGTCCGACGATAAAGAGCTACACCAAGTGGAAGCTCTTCGAGGAGAACTCGCCGCTTAAGCTCCCGACGAAGGCAAAGGCCGGTAAGGTGCCTGTTAAAGGGCACGTCACCTTCTCGGGCAGCGAGGTAAAGCTTAACCTCCCAGAGGGGGTTGAGCTGAGCGAAGGAACCCTCGGTCTGTCGCAGCCGGAGGAGTCGAGGATTCTGGGCTTTCACTTCTACGCCCTCAGAAAGGCCTATAAGCTGAGGATAACCGAAGACTTAGCTGAACCCCTCGTGATAGTCTCCCACCTCTCGGAGGGGGCCTTCGTGAGCCACCACCTGAGCATAGAGGTTGAGAACGCGAAGGTTCCGGTCATCATCTACGACATGGCTGAGGAGGGCACCAAGTCCCTCGTGGTCGAACTGAAGGTTAGAAACGCGGAGCTTGAGCTCCTCACCGTTGGGAGGCATAAGTCCCTTTCCCACTACCTCCTGAGGGCGAGCCTGGCCGAAAGGAGCAGGATCAGGGCATTCACGGCAGTTCACGGCGGTGAGATGAGCCACCACAGGGAGGACTACTCGCTCGAAGGTGCCGAAAGCGAGCTGACCCTCAGGGGGATTCCCATAGCCGTCGGTTCAGCGGTTGACTACCTCACCAACGTCCTTCAGTACGGGGAAAGGAGCATGAGTGAGACGAGGGTTCACGGCTTTTCCTACCGGAAAGGCTGGGTCGTCCACAGGGGAGTTGCAAAGGTCTTCGAGAGCGCGAGAAATTCCTCCAGCGGCGTGGTCTCCGAGGTAACGATAATGGACGAGGGCTCCCTCGGCGTGAGCGTGCCGATGCTCGAAGTGGACACTGGGGAGATAGAGAGCGCCTTCCACTCCTCGACGGTCAGGCAGTTCGATGAAGATGCCCTCTTCTACCTCAGGTCCAGGGGTCTCGACAGGGAAGAAGCTTTGAGCCTCTTTATACACGGCATTGGAGAGGCGCTGAGCGGTCACCTCGAGAGGCTGAGGAGCAAAGCGAGAAGCGCCACCGCGGAGCTCGTCGAGGAGCTCCTTTGATTTCCCAATTTTGTTTTTCCAATCTCTACACACGGGAAAATGAAATTTGAGAAGATCAGAGGGATTCTATGACGGACTTCACGTCCTCGAGGGGCTTCTCTATTATCGGCAGGACGTCCTCGGCGGTGTTTATGGCGATGTAGACTTCTCCATCCCTCTCATAGAGGAGAACCGGGCAGGGCGCGAAGGATCCGATCTCGTAGTCCTCCTTCGTCATCTCGTAGAATATCTTGGGGTTGCAGACCCAGAGGATCCTGTAGGGCTCCATATCGACGCCGACCTTGGCCTTCACAACGTCGCTCGGGGTGAACTCCACAACGACCTTGTAGCCCTTCTCCTCGAGCTTCGCCTTGAACTTTTCCTCCGCCTCTTTAAGGCCCATATCCAGCTTCTTCCTGTACCTGAACACATGAACACCTCCTTTGGAGTACAGTCACCTGTAGCTAGGAAGATTTATGAGGATTATCTTTTCCAAATGTGTAGCGATAAGGGTCTTTAATTTGCACTTTTAAAACCTTTAGGCATTATGGATTTCCAAAAAGCGTACACGGTCGCGATAACGTTTTCCTTTCCTAGGATGGTGTAACACTGCCCTTTCTGTTCTGGAAAGTGCTACGTAGTTTGCGTCGGGACTCTATTTTTTCTATGTTTACTGACTCGTGGAAGACCTCCAAGCTTGCTATGGGTTACTGCAAGGAGATTTCATCATGTTCACGGACTGGCTTTCTGCGGCACCCAGGAGATCTATTAGGTGATCTAATAATGGTCTTTACTCTCCTGGTGGCACTCGAGGGGGAAGCCCTTTCGCCCAATTCTTTCCACTTTGCAAGCATAACCGTTAATAACGTCCTCGCCTAACCTTGACTATAAGTCACTCGACGAGTTCTCCTCGATTTTTACCGTTTCGTGACTGGAGAAAGGTGTAAAAAATGAAAATTGGAAAGCTTGCAGGTTTTGCCCTGCTTTTAAGCGTCGTGATGCTCGGCGCGTTCATATCGGGATGCATTGACCAGGGGAACGTAACCGAGACGATTTCATCAGAAACCGGGAGTAGGACCACAGCCCCGACCGAGAGCACGGCAACTGAACCCCCTAAGGTGGCCGATGAGGAAATCCTGACCCTCGTAAGCCAGTACGAGAACGCGATAGACAATGCTAGGGCCCAGCTCGAAAAGACGGGCTTCGAGATAACGGATGGTGAGTTCTCGAACTGGGACGCAAAGGCGGAAGAGCTTAGGGAAATGGCAGATAACGAGAAAGACCCCGACAAGCGGGCGGCCATCCTTTACGACCTCGCGAGACTGAGGTACTATCAGTTGCTTAACCTCCAGAGCGCCGTCGGTATAAGCGCGGTCGAGAAGGCCTACTGGGAGAACGCCACCACCGGCGAGCCGATAGAGGCCTTCTACAACAGGAGAGGGGACTTCTTCTACGCCGGAGACAGGAAGGTAACCAAGATGGACGTCCCCCAGATGGTCGAGAAGATGTACTCCATCACGGAGGGCTACGAGCTTGAGAGCATCGAGATCTACCAGGTCGGAACCGGTAGCGTTCTTGTCCGGAGCATTAGGGAAGGCGGGAGAACCGTGGGGGCCGGCCAGATCGCGGGAGTAATCGGGGCGAAAAAGGGCGCGTGGATAAAGGCCATCGGTGAAGGAAAGCCAGGCGCCATAAGGCTCATTGACCCGAACACAGGGGAGACCGTCGCGAAGGTCCTGCCCGACGAGAACGGCTACTACCAGATACCGCCGGTCAACACAACCCTACTTGGAATGGTGGACGACGATGGCTTCTGCTACCGGCCGCTTCCTCTCGACAGCAACACCATGACACTGCTGCCAGAAGAGCCTGACCCACCCCTCGTGTGCCCAGCCCCCAACGTGGCCCCGTTTGTGTTTGAGCCCACTGATACGGGCCCCTACGACCCCGCCCCTATGGAAGACCTCTACCTGATGCCCGGCCAGTACACGGTGCAGACCCTTGTTATGAAAGCTGACCTCAAGCAGCTCGCCGAGCAGCTCGTCAACATAAACGTCAGGATGGGCGGAACGAAGGTCGAAACCGAGAGAGCGAAGAAGGCGCTGGACGCGTTCCAGAGCGCGGTAACTTCCGTCGAAGCCTCGACGGAGATGCCGGCTGAGGCCTGCTCGTGCACCTTCAGTCCGCTTTTGAACGGCATCTTCAGGGAGACCTTTGGGAGCGAGCCCTTCGACGAGGTTCCTGCCCCGGAGAGCATCAACATCACCGACTTCGGCACCGGGCCGTTCATCCCCATTCCGGCGGAAGGACTCACAGACTACTCCGCCGAGGTGAGAGTGTTCGTGGTCTCGGACTCAAAGGGCAACGTGAACATCATCATAGATGAATCGGGGATAAGCGAGGGCGAGAGATTAGCACCAAGCTACCTCAACAGAGTCTTCGTCGAGGTCATCACCGGCAGGAACCCGCAGACCGGGAAAGAAGCAAGAGTAGTGGCCTTCAAGGTTCTCAACACCGACGGAACGGTAGCAGTACGGGGTACACTGCCCATGAAAGCGTCGAGCGTTAGGCTCGTGGTTCTGCCGTCCGAAGGGGTGGAAAAGCTCTCAAAGACTGAGCAAGCCTCGGAGAGGTGAAGGGGGATGAAAAAGTCTTTCCTTTTTCTTTAAAGATGCTCCTCCCTCTCCCTCAGCTTTTCCCTCACCTCGTTTCTTATCGGCTTAAGGGCCTTTGCGTACTTCTCAAGGGTCTTGAAAAGCCGTTCAACCCTCTCTTCGTACCTCTCGTCCTTGAGTTTCCCACCCTCGAAGATATCGTCCACGTTGTAGAAGAGCACCTGTCCAACGGGGAGCATCTTGTAGTTCACCGTCGCCGTTCTGAGCTCCATCAGGAGCCGCGTTCCACCTGTAACGACCGAAACCGTGGCGATTCCAACGGGTAGGGCCTCGTACTCGTCGTAAATCGTGTCAAGGAGTATCTTCAGCTCCCCCGGATAGCTCCCGTTGTACTCCGGTGCGACTATCACAAGGGCATCAGCCTCGAGGATTTTAGCCCTGTAACGCTCAATCTCAGGCGTTACCTTCCAGCGGTGGGTGTAGCAGAGGAGGTAGTCCTTTACATCTATTATCTCCGCTTCCCAGCCGAGTTCTTCCGCCTTTCTGTTGAGGTATCTCGCGACCCCCTCACTCTTCCTCCCTTCCCTTGCCGTTCCGAGAATTATCTTAACCTTCATACCCTCACCGAGGAAGGTTCGTCCCTGGATTATTTAAATTTGCCCTCCAAATCGGAAAGCACTGAATTTCGAAACTTCTCATTTTGTTAGAGGAACCTTTTTAAATTAGGTGACCCTAATACCTGACGGTGATATCGAAATGGTAAAGGTTGGAGAAATAGTTCCCGACTTCGAGGCAGATGCCTACTTCCCTGAGAAGGACGAGATAGGAAAGCTGAAGTTCTCGGACTACAGGGGCAAGTGGGTGGTCTTGGCGTTCTATCCGGCTGACTTCACCTTCGTCTGCCCTACGGAGCTTGAGGAGCTGGCCGATTACTACGATGAGTTCAGGAAGGAAAGAGCGGAGATAATAAGCGTTTCAACCGACACCGCCTACGTTCACAAGGCCTGGCACGACACCTCCCCTGGGATAAAGAAGATCAGATACCCGATGCTCGCCGACCCGGCTGGCAAAGTCTGCAGGCTCTTCGGGACTTACATCGAGGACGAGGGCGTTTCGTGGAGGGCCACCTTCATAATAGACCCCGATGGCAAAGTCGTCCACATGGAGATGCACGACCTGAGCATCGGCAGGAGTGCAAAGGAGATACTCAGAAGGCTACGCGCCTCAAAGTACGTCCGCGAACACCCCGGCCAGGTCTGCCCTGCGAGCTGGGAGCCCGGCAAAGAGGCCCTTGAGGTCAGCCTTGATCTTGTGGGGAAGCTCTGACTTTTCCCACTTTTTTCAGGACCTGTGGAGTCTTCTGTGTGGCAATTGGATTTCCCCAATATTTTGCATTCTGAGAACTCTCATTGGATGTGCCCTGGGATTCTGAAGCACCCATACCTGAGGATTTCACGAAAGTGTGTAATCCATTTGAATATCATTTGCTCAATTTTTCAATTCGAACCTCGAAGGTTTGACCTGTGTCATATGCTGTAATGTACCCCGAAATTCTGGAAATCTAGTTCGAAGTTTCAATTTGGCAAGAATAAAACTCATAAGTTACTCTACAAATTTTAGACTGGCCTAAAAAATCTGGGAGGTGAACCAATGAACGTTGCCGCGTTCCTCATAACATTCAGGGAGGCCCTTGAGGCCGCTATAATAGTTGCCATAATAGTTGCCTACCTGAACAGGACTGGCAGGGCAAAGCAGGTTCGTGACGTTTGGGTGGGACTCGCCCTCTCCGTTGGAGTCAGCGTGCTCCTGGGAGTGGGAATACTCAGGTTCTACGGCGGTCTTGAGGAGACCGAGCTCTTCGAGGGGGTAGCGTCTTACCTGGCCGTGATAGTCCTTACGAGCATGATATACTGGATGGCGACCAAGGGGAAGAACATCAAGGCCGAGATAGAGAGCAAGGTGAGCACGGCCATAGCGCCTCTGGCGCTGATAGGCTTCACCTTCGTCGTGGTCTTCCGCGAGGGGCTTGAGACCGTCCTCTTCCTGACGCCCTTCGCCACTCAGGACCTCGGTGGAACCCTCACAGGCCTCGTTGTAGGGCTCGTCGGAGCGGTTGTCCTTGCTTATCTGATCTACGGCCTTGGCATGAGGATAAACCTCAGGAAGTTCTTCTACTTCAGCTCGATACTGCTGGTCTTCGTTGCTGCCGGCCTAGCGGGCTACGGAACGCACGAGCTCATCGAGTGGGCCGAGGAGGAGGGCTATTCCCTGGGCTTCCTTGCCAGCATCGCCTACGACCTTGGAATCCCAAGCGAGAGCATCTGGCACCACAATGGGGCCATTGGCTCGGTCTTTGCGGTGCTCTTCGGCTACTCAGTCAGCATGGAGTGGGGCAGGGTAATAGTCCAGTTCGGCTATCTCTTCACAGCCCTCTACCTCGTGCTGAGGGCCTACGGGAAGACTCCAACACTCGACAGGGGCAAGGAGGTTGCGAAGAGCACCACCTGAGCCCTGTTTTTACCCATTTCTGTCCAGCAATGCATAAAAAGCATGAAGGTGAATTCATCCGTGGTGGTGAGAGTGGATGTGAGGGAATTCAGGAGGATAGCCCTCGTCGGGGCAAGCCCCAACCCAGACAAGTACGGCAACGTTATTCTCAGGAATTTGCTCGCGAAGGGCTTTGAGGTTCTTCCGGTTAATCCCAGATACGACGAGATCGAGGGCTTAAAGTGCTACCGGAGCGTAAGGGAGCTCCCCAGAGACGTGGACGTCGTGGTCTTCGTGGTTCCGCCGAAGGTCGGTTTGGAAGTTGCCAGGGGGGCCGTTGAGGCGGGTTTCAAAAAACTCTGGTTCCAGCCCGGCGCGGAGAGCGACGAGATAGCGAGGCTCCTTGATGAGGAGGGTGTTGAATACAGCTTCGGGAGGTGCATAATAGCTGAGACAACGTGGACGAGCTGGGGGTGATTGGATGGAGTTCTACTACGTTAGGCGCTTTGATGAGGACCTGGACTTCCTGTGGGAGCGGTTCAAAAAGAGGCTGGAAGAGGCCGGCTTCCTGCTGATCGGGGAACGCATTCCTGTTGCCATGACCGAAACTGAGAAAGGCATAATAGCGGACTACCACCTGCTCTTCATCTGCCACAGCGAGCTCGTCGAGGAGCTGGTCAAGATAGACCCGAACATAGGGGCACTTCTTCCGTGCACTGGCTTCGGCTACCGCACCGAGGACGGGAACTACCTCGGCGTTACCCTTCCGAACGTTGCCTGGAGGATAGCCGGCGAGGAAGTCGCGGAACTCATGAGGCCCATAGAGGAGCAGGTCAAGGCGATAATAGACTCCCTCTGATTTTCACTTTTCTAAAATTCGTCCCGTCAGACCTTCCATTCTGGGAACGATAAGCCCCATAAGCTTTCCCTTCGAGTTCTGAGTGGTGATGTGAATGACGAAGGCAGTTTTGAAAATACCGAACATGAGCTGCAAGCACTGCGTTATGAGGATTGAGAAGGCGATAAAGAGCGTTGGGGCCGAGGGGAAAGCCGACCTCGAGACCAAAACGGCTGTGGTCGAGTTCGACCCCGGAAAGGTCCGCCTGGAGGAGGTAGTCAAGGCCATAGAGAGGTACGGCTACGAAGTGGAAGTGGCCTGAATGCCGATTGACCCCGTCTGCGGAATGGAGGTTGACGAGAACACCGGGCTCAAGGTCGAGTACGGCAGGAAGGTCTACTACTTCTGCTCCCCTGGGTGCAAGGCGGAGTTCGAGGCGAACCCTGAGAGATACGTCGGAATGGGGAGCATGGGGCACTCCCATCACGGGCACGGCATGGGGCACCGCCGGGGCGGCTGCCACCACTGAGGCCCTAAACCCCACCCTCTTTTGCTTTTGTCTCTGGAGGGGCTTAGCATGGAAAACTACGATTTTCTCATCTTCAAGGGGGACGTTTCGAAGATGCCCTGCTGTGCGGTGTGAGGTTACTCCAGTGGCTTCACCATCCTGTAGAACCTGTACTTTTTCCCGCCCAGCTCAATCTCGTGCTCCCTCTTGACGGTGTAGCCGAGCTTTTTGTAAACCGCTATCGCCACCTCGTTGTCCACCTCGACGTCCAGGGCGAGCCTTTTCGAGTTTTTCTCCCTTGCCAGCTCTTCGGCTTTGAGCATCAAAGTCTTTCCTATCTTCTTCCCTCTGAATTCGGGATAAACGGCTATGTTGCTGATGTAGTAGTCGCCCTCCTCAAGCTTTCCGCTCCCGGAGGTGGCGCTTATGAAGGCAGGCAGTTGCTTGAGGAAGTCGAAGCCGAGGACCTTCATCATGAGCCAGCCGGTTCCCGTTTCCTCCCTCTTCTTGGCCCTCCAGTCGTAGCTCAGGAGCATCCCTGCTATCTTCCCCTCGAACTTCGCAAAAAAGACGTGCTCGTGGCTGAAAAGGTTCCCCTTTTCGAGGAAAGCCCTCACAAAGAACTCCTTGAACTTTTTTCCCAGAAGGTCGGGGAAGTACTCGGGGGCTGAGATGTGCATGAGCTCCGCGAAGTGTTCTGCCTCTTCCCGCGTTCCTTTGGCGGGTTCGATAACAACCTCCGACATATAACGGTATCCGAGGGGCAATTATTTAAAACCTTCTGAAAGGGGATAATCAAAAGGCGGGGATCAGAAAACGAGCTCCACCCAGTTCTCCCGCCTCTTCTTGTAGACCCTGATCAGGCCCCTCTCCTCGAGGCGCTTAAACATTCTCCACGCCGTCGTCTTCGGTATGTTGAGCATCTTCTTCACCTCTGCCTGCGTAGTCCTGCCGCCCCTGTCGTAGATGTAGAGGAGCACCCTTATCTCGTCGCTCGTGAGGTCGCTCTCCTCCAGCTTTCTCCGGTATTCCTCCCTCGTCAGCGGGAGAGGGCCATCTTCCTCATCGGGCTTGCGCCTCCTCTTTGCCATGACCGAATATCCCACTCCAGCGAAGGCAATCCCCAGAGCCGGCACCAGGTAGAGCGGCCAGCCGGTTCCACTCCCATCTGCCACAGATGTGCTGGGCGATCCCACTTCTCCGCCCACATCCCCGCCATCGCTGGGGAGGTCTCCGGCGTAAGCCGGGTCTTCGCCGGCGAACCTCTCTATAACGTACGAGATGCTCACGTTCCCGGCGGGCATCACGATGTGGTTCCTCTCAACCATCAGGGGCACGGTGTTCAGTTTCACAACCACCGCGTTGTCGGGGAGGTGGAACGTTACGGGAGTATCGGAGCTCAATTTAATCCTCCAGACCGAGCCCTCCTTGGACGTGAGGGCGGAAGTGTAGTAGGTAACCTTTACAAGGCTGGCATTTTCGAAGTAAACCGCTAACGTTGAGTTGACAATCTCGTAGGGGAGTGGAGAACCGTCTTCGTCCACGACCATAATCCCCTCGGGCGATTCGTTGAGGAGGGGGAGCGTGACCGCGACTGTGTAATCATCGGGCCTCACGACCTGAGCAACCTTAACGTACCCGTCCGGGTACACAACCAGCTCCGTAGACTCCACTGTATACTGGGCCGATGAAAGGGGAATAAATAGGGAAAGGAGGAGCAGAGCACTGAAGACTTTTCTGAACACTGGGACTCACCTCCATCCTTCTGGTTCAACCGCCCCACCAGTTGCCCCAGCTACCGTTACCGCCACCGTTGTCGTGATCATCGTTTCCACCGCCGTTGTCGTTGTCATCGTTCCCGTTACTGCCGTTTCCACCGCCGGTGCAGTTGCCGCATCCCCCGGTGTTGCCGGAGTCCTCGTTGGGATCTTCCATGTGGTTGTCCTGGTTGCCGGTGCCGTTGTCCATGTCGTTCATATCGTCCATGCCCCCGGGGGTGTCATCGTTCATGTGGTTGTCCCCCATGCTGCCGTGGGTTGTGTTCCCGTTGGTGCTGCTGGTCTGGTTCGAAGTCCAGTTTCCAGTGCCGTTTTGGTTGCCGGCCCAGTGCCCGCTCCAATTGCTCCCGGTAGTGTTATTGCCCGTCCAGCTCCACCAGTAATCCTCCGAGGAACTGTTGTTCCATTCCATCTCATGTCCTGAGTTCCAGCTGTTGTGATGGCTGTTGGAATTATTGTTGACATTGCTCATATCATCGTTTGTGTTGTGGCCCCACATGTTGTGGTTAGTATTTGCATCGGTACGAGCGTTTCTAGTATTGGTGTTTCCTGTTCCCATCCTGTTTGTATCCCTACTGTTGTCCTTGGACTCTCCCCGGTTCCTTCCATGTTCGTTCTCTCCCCACCAGGGATCGTTCCAATCTCCCATTCCGTGTCCCATGCCCCAGCCCATGTTCCAGTCGTCCTGAGCGCTCCACTGGGAGTGTCCCGGTTCACCGCTCCAGCCCGTCATTCCGTTGCCCATCATCGAGCTTCCCCATTCCATCCACCAGCTCTGGTTGCAGTACTGGGGGTAGTCTTGGGTTCCGTTGGGGTTACCACTCCAGTAGTTCCCGCAGTACTCTCCCATGTAGGTGTCGCGGAACTGCATGGCGGCCATGTTTATCTCCGTGATGGCCTCGGAGAGCTCCTCGTTGATCTCCCTTATCATGTAGAGCGCCCTCTCGTACTGCCCGGCCTGGACGGCCGATTTCACCATCTCCAGCATCCTCTGGATCTCCATCTGGCGCATCTGGAGCATGTTCATCATTCCCGTTCCAGTGCCGTTGGCGGTGAGGTTTGAGATTATCTCCATGAGCTTCGCGGTCTTGTTGAGCTCGGCTTCGATCTTCTTCATGAACGTCTGGGCTATGTTGTCCGCGCTGGCCATGAGTATGGCCCTGACCGGGCCGCTCTCGACTGCCATCTCAAGCTGCATCCTGAGGCTCTCGGCCCTCCTCATGTCGTCTCTGAGACTTGAAACGTCGCCGTTTTCGATGTCGGCCTCGACCCGGTTGTACGCCTCGACGGTCTGGCTGTAGAGCGCCGATATCTCAGAGGTGTCAATGCCGAGCTTTGTGGCCTCGTCTATTATCCTGGAGACGTAGGCGAGGTACTCCCTGGCCCTCTGGAGCTCGATCTTCGCCCAGTAGAGCGCCTCCTGTCCGTTGCCCATGCCGCCCATACCCTGGTTCATGCCGGGACTGCCTGCAGTGTTTGCGGGCATTGCCCTCTCAATCACGAGCTCGTATGTTTCCATGGCGTTCATTGCTATGGTTATGGCCGCGCTGTAGTTGGCCATGTCATAGGCCGCCCAGGCGCTCTGCCTGAGGTTCTCGGCTTCGGCGTATAAGCTCGAAGTCTCGTTGTCAATGGTACTCATGTTGCCCATTAAGTCGGCGGTGTAGTTGGCCACTCCGTCAAGGAGGGTCAGCATGTAGTAAGCCCCCTCCTGGAGGGTGACGTTGAAGGTCGCGTTCACCGCCATCGCTGTGCCGCTGGTGGTAGTGTTACCTGCTCCGGTAACGTTGCTGGCGAAGGCCTGTCCCCCCGCCAGTAGCAGGGCAAGCAAGAGCCCCGCAATCAACTTCTTGGTTTTTCTTACTGCATCCCACATGTCGCATCACCAACCTGACCTTGAGTCGTGACTTATTTTAGGGAAACGGCGGGACTTTAGGGTTTCAACTGGTTTCTTCGGGTTTCACACATTTAATGGTACCATATAGGCAGCCGTCTTGTGAAACGGAGTGATATAGTGCGGTTGTCCTAATTTGCATCTTCCATGAACCGCTCCACGGTAAGGTTTATAAACATTTGCACAAATGCTCAAATGTAGAGGTGATGAAAGATGACCGAGGTCTGTAAGGTTTACGAGGAGCACCTCGACAAGGTGCTCGAGGCCCAGTCAAAGCTCCCGGAGGAGGAGACCATACTCGAGGTAGCCGACTTTTTCGACGCCCTCGGCAACCCGACGAGGCTTAAAATCCTGCTGGCACTCATGGAGGCCGGGGAGCTCTGCACCTGCGACCTATCCGCGGTAACGAAGCTCTCAGTCTCGGCAATCTCCCACCAGCTCCGCATCCTCAAGGACAGGAAGATAGTCAGCTACCGCAAGGACGGTAAGAACGTCTTCTACCGCCTCGATGACGAGCACATCAAGGAGATATTGAGGATTGCTATGGTTCACCTTTCGGAGGTGAGATGATGCCCCAGAAGCTTAAGCTGGAAGGTCTCGACTGCGCGAGCTGCGCCTATGAGATAGAGGAGGCCCTCAAGAAGGAGGGCTTCGAGTTCGCCGTTGTAAACTTTGCAACGAAGGAAGCTGTTATAGAGGGGGACGTTGAGAAAGCCAAAGAAATAATCAAGAAAGTTGAGCCGGACGTGGAGGTTGTTGAGGAGGAGCATGGCCACGGACACGAACATGGACACGGCCACAGCCACGAGCATGGCGAAGGGGACTACTGGAAGACCGTCTATTACATCGGACTCTCATTGGTCCTCTTTACGGTCGGTATCGTGATGCGCTACTACTACGGCATAGACGACGCCTTCGTCTTCGGAATCTTCCTTGCGAGCTACGTCATAGCGGGCTGGAAGGTTCTGAGGAGTGCAGTGGTGAACTCTCTCCATGGCAACGTCTTCGACGAGAACTTTCTCATAGCGGTCGCCACAATAGGTGCCTTCCTCATCAGGGAGTATCCAGAAGGAGTAGCGGTCATGCTGTTCTACGTTGTCGGAGAGTTCTTCCAGGACATGGCGGTTGATAAATCCAGGCGCTCGATAAAGGCCCTTTTGGCACTCAAGGCAGAGTACGCCAACCTGCTCAGGAACGGTGAGGTGATTAGGGTAAAGCCGGAGGAGCTTAAAGTCGGGGACATCATAATAATCAAGCCCGGTGAAAGGGTTCCCGTCGATGGCGTCGTCATCGAGGGCACTTCAACCGTCGACACATCCGCACTGACCGGTGAGAGCGTACCTAGGACTGTGAAGGAAGGCGAGGAAATCCTCTCCGGCATGGTCAACCTTTCAGGTCTTCTCAAGGTCAGGGTAACCAAGGAGCTGAGAGAGTCCACAATCTCGAGAATCCTCGAGCTCGTCGAGAACGCCAGCGCGAGGAAGGCCAAAACGGAGAGGTTCATAACGCGCTTCGCCCACTACTACACGCCGGCAGTCGTTGGAATCGCGGCGCTTATAGCCCTCGTCCCACCGCTCGTGACAGGGGACCCGTTCACCCCCTGGGTCTACAGAGCCTTAGTGGTACTCGTCATCTCGTGCCCGTGTGCTCTAGTGCTCTCAATCCCGCTCGGATACTTCGGCGGAATCGGGAGGGCCGCTAAGGAGGGAATCCTCGTCAAGGGCTCCAACTACCTCGATGCCCTCAAAGATGCCAGTATAGTTGCCTTCGACAAGACGGGGACGCTGACCAAGGGCGTCTTCAAGGTGACGAAGATCGAGACGAGAAACGGCTTCACAGAGGAGGAAATCATCAGGTTCGCGGCACTGGCCGAGGCACACTCGAACCACCCGATAGCGAAGGCCATAAGGGACGCCTACGGGAAGGAGATCAACGAGAGTGAGATAGTCGAGTACGAGGAGATAGCCGGTCACGGCGTCAGGGCGAGAATAGACGGCGTCGAGGTCATGGTGGGCAATGACAGGCTGCTCCACCGCTTCAACATCGAGCACGACACCTGCAGGGTTAAAGGCACTGTCGCCCACGTCGTCATCAACGGCAAGTACGCGGGCTACATCATAATCTCCGACGAGATAAAGGAGGACTCCCCAATCGCGGTGAAAGAGCTCAAGCGCCTCGGTGTCAAGAAGGTCGTCATGGTCACCGGCGACAACAGAGAGGTCGCGGCGGAAATAGCGAAGCAGATCGGCCTCGACGACTTCTACGCTGAACTGCTCCCGGAGGACAAGGTGAAGGTGATAGAGGAACTCGAGAAGGAGAAGGGCAACGGGAAGGTCGTCTTCGTCGGAGACGGTATAAACGACGCTCCGGTGCTCGCTAGGGCAGACGTGGGTGTTGCAATGGGGGCCCTCGGGAGCGATGCGGCAATAGAAACGGCCGACGTCGTCATAATGGACGACAAGCCGTCAAAGCTACCGAGGGGCATAAAGATCGCCCGCAGGACACAGAGGATAGTCTGGCAGAACATAATCTTCGCCCTCGGTGTTAAGCTGACCTTCATAGGCCTCGGAATCCTCGGCGAGGCGACGATGTGGGAGGCTGTCTTCGCGGACGTCGGCGTCGCCCTGATAGCGGTCTTCAACGCGATGAGGATTCTGAGGTGAGGCCACTCTTTCATCTTTTCTGTTTTGGTAACTCCACCGCAGAAACCCCACACGTTCCCTTCATTGTGGAAGTTTTTGCCTGCTGGATTTCCTATTCTGTAAATAGCAACCCTATTAACTCTTGCAGTAGAGTAAACACTGACAAAGGAAAAGGTGATTCAAAATGAACGGCGAGATGAATGAAATGAAGGAAAAGAAAGGCATGCACGGAATGGGCATGAAAGGTGGCATGAAGGGAATGAAGAGCAAAGGAAGGATGAAGGGCGGCTGCAAGGGTCAAGGAGAAGGCATGAAAGGCATGGACGGAAAGCACGGGATGCATGGAATGGAGGAGCCCCAGAAAGAGTACGCCTACGTCAGGGTCGTTGAGACTGGCTTTGACGAGACCGTTGAGAGGGTCAAGGAGGAGCTGAAGAAGGAGGGCTTCGGGGTCCTCAGCGAGGTCAGGGTTGACAGCCTCTTCAAGGAGAAGCTCGGCCTTGAGATGGAGCCCTACGTTATCCTAGGCGCCTGCAACCCGAACTACTCAAGCAAGCTGATAGGCATTGACGTCAACAGCGGTTCGTTCCTGCCGTGCAACCTGACTGTCTACGTTAAGGAAGGGAAGACCCACGTGAGCCTCCTGCTCCCGACAAAGGCTATGAGTGTGACCGGGAACGACGAGCTCCTCGAAGTCGCCGGAAAGGTCGAGGAGATACTGAAGGGAGTCGTTGATAGGGTTTGATTTTTCATTTTTCAAACGATGAGCCTTAAATAGGTTTAAAACAGCAACCAAAACGTGGTGAATGATATGGGTGAGGAAGAAAACGTTGACGGTGAGATGAAGAAAATGTCGCATGGAGAGGAGGCAGGCTCCCATGAACATACTGCTCATGAGGAACACGGGCATATGGGGCCTGAAGAACATGAACATGCCGGGGGAGGGCACGAACACTCCCACGCGAAGCACCACGAGATGATGATGGAGGACTTCAAGAGGCGCTTTATAGTCTCGGCCATACTCACGATTCCAATCCTGATCCTGTCTCCGCTGATACAGAACTTCTTTGGATTCGAGCTGACGTTTCCCGGCGACCACTACGTTCTCTTCGGTCTCTCGGCGGTTGTCTACTTCTACGGCGGCTGGCCGTTCCTGAAGGGCATGAAGGAGGAGCTCGAAAAGAAGCTTCCCGGCATGATGACGCTCATTGCCCTGGCGATAACCGTTGCCTTCTTCTACAGCGCCGCGGTGACCTTTGGCCTTCCGGGCAAGACCTTCTACTGGGAGCTGGCGACGCTTATCGACATCATGCTCATCGGCCACTACATCGAGATGCGCTCTGTTTTGGGTGCTTCAAGGGCACTTGAAGAGCTCATAAAGCTCATGCCGACGGAGGCCCACCTCGTAACGCCCGAGAGGATCAGGGACGTCCCGGTCAGCGAGCTGAAGAAGGGAGACATAGTCCTCGTCAAGCCGGGCGAGAAGATACCCTCCGACGGCGTCATCGTCGAGGGCGAAACGAGTGTAAACGAGGCCATGCTCACAGGAGAGTCAAAGCCCGTCTACAAGAAGCCCGGAGAGGGCGTCATCGGCGGTTCCATAAACCTTGAGGGCGCAATAAAGGTCAGAATAGAGAAGACGGGAAAGGACACCTACCTGATGCAGGTCGTCGAGCTCGTCAGGCAGGCGCAGGAAACCCGCTCGAAGACACAGGATCTGGCAAACAGGGCCGCCTTCTACCTCACTCTCATCGCCATAACCGCCGGAACGATAACCCTCGGCACGTGGCTCTACCTCGGCAAGCCCTTCGTCTTTGCCCTAGAAAGGATGGTAACGGTGATGGTCATAACGTGCCCGCACGCCCTCGGCCTGGCCGTGCCTCTGGTAGTCTCGGTCTCGACCTCGATCTCGGCCAAGAAGGGGATCCTCATCAGGAACAGGGAGGCCTTTGAGAGGGCCAAGGACGTTCAGGTGGTCGTCTTCGACAAGACAGGAACGCTTACCGAGGGGAAGTTCGAGGTAACGGAGGTAATCCAGCTGGACGAGCTCGGCGAGGAGGAAATCCTGAAATACGCCGCGGCGCTCGAAGGACAGTCCAGTCACCCGATAGCTCAGGGAATAGTTGAGAAGGCCAAGGAACTCGGCCTTGAGCCCTACGGCGTCAGTGAGTCAAAGGTCCTGCCCGGCAAGGGCGTCCAGGGCGTCATCAACGGCAAAGAGGTTCTCGTCGTAAGCCCCGGCTTTCTCAAGGAGAACGGGCTCTGGAGAGAAGACGGGCGCGTCAAGGGGGTTCTGGAGCAGGGCAAGACTGTGGTCTTCCTGGTAATCGACGGGAAGCTCGTGGGTGCGCTCGCTCTGGCGGACAGGATAAGGCCCGAATCAAGGGAGGCTGTTGAAAAGCTCCACGAGATGGGCATAAAGGCCTACATGCTCACCGGAGACAACGCCAAGGTCGCGAAGTGGGTTGCTGAGGAGCTCGGCCTCGATGGCTTCTTCGCCGAAGTCCTGCCCCACCAGAAGTCGGAGAAGGTCAAGGAGCTCCAGGAGCAGGGTTACACTGTGGCCATGGTCGGCGACGGCATAAACGACGCACCGGCGCTGATTCAGGCCGATGTGGGGGTAGCCATTGGAGCAGGAACGGATGTTGCGATAGAGAGCGCGGACATAATCCTCGTCAAGAACGACCCAAGGGACGTCATAACGGCGGTGCACCTGGCGAAGGCCACATACAAGAAGATGGTGCAGAATTTGGCATGGGCGACCGGATACAACACCTTCGCCATCCCTCTGGCGGCGGGTGTACTCTACGGCTACGGAATACTCCTCAGCCCAGCACTGGGAGCGCTGCTGATGAGCATGAGCACCGTGATAGTGGCCATAAACGCGAGGTTTTTGAGGGCCTGAACTTTTATTTTTGAAATTTTGGGCCTTTATTTTTCCCATTCTGGCAGGAATAAGGGTTATGTTCTTCCCCACTGAGAGGCCCTTGGAGGTACTGAGATGATGTTCGAAAGCATTAACGGCGGCCAGTTTCTGGCACACGCCGGAGAAGGAACGTGGGGGTGGCACGACATGATGGGATTCGGCTGGTTTGGCTGGTTCGGGGCAGTATTCATGCTCCTGTTCTGGGTACTGATAATCGTGGGAATAGTCTGGTTCATTAAGTGGCTGGTTGAGCAGAGCTCAAGCGGTGGATCCTCAAAGAGCAGGGCCCTTGAAATCCTGGACGAGAAGTACGCAAGGGGAGAGATAGACGACGAGGAGTACGAGAGGAGAAGGAGAAAGCTCCTCGAGGGCTGAGGATTTTGTGTTCATGCGTTTCTCCTCCTTTTTTGTTGTGTTGAAAAACATCCCTGTCAGTACCGCATGATGCCAAGGTACAGTTCTGAAGCGGTCTTCGTCGCCGGCTGTTGGGCGGTGTTTACTGACTTGCACTATCGCTGGTACGGAGTGCCTCACTCTTTCACCAGCGAAAAATCCGCTTTGCTGGTTTGCCAGTCTGGAAATAATAAGCCTATTATTCCCTCCAGCCAATCCCAACATGGAAGCAAATAAAGAGGTGATGCGGAATGGAGTGGAAGTCGCTCTTCATAGGGCTCCTCATAGGGGCGCTCATAGCCGTTCCCCTGGGGATGGCACACAGTAGAGGATTCGACATAGCCGAGAAAACCAGTCCGCGCTGGGGCTTCGGTCCAATGGGTGGATACGGCATGCACGGCCCCATGGGTTACGGCATGATGGACGAGCACGAAGAAATGGAGGACTACATGGCGGGCGGGAACTTCACGGAAATCCACGAGGAGATGGAGGCCGAGATGGAGGAGCACATGGCCGGAAACTGGGAATGGATGAGGGAGAGGCACGAGGCCTGCGAGAGGTACATGGGGATCGAGGAGAGCGGCGAGTAAGCCCTCTCCAAGTTTCATTGTTTTTATAGTCCCCTGCGGTGAGAGATATGAGGGATGCGGTAGCGGGCATTGTAGCGGTTCTGCTTGTGTTGCTTCTGGCCCTTGGATACTTTTCAGTGGGAGGTGGGGATGCCCGGGACACTTTTCACGGAGTCCTCGTTGAAGGACGCCCCTTGAACTCAACCAATGCCCTTGTTTTGGCTGATACCAACTGCATTCCAGATCAAACAGGCACAAAGCTCACCTGCACCGCGATAATAGACGCAAACGGTGAGGTTCTGAAGGTTAGGTACACCCACCCCATAGAAGTCCCGTGCCTCGCGAGGGGGGATAAAGTTAATATATCAATGAACTCGTATTCATCCGTGAAGATCGTGCGCCCTGGGGCGCCATCGATGGAGCATTAGGTGGGCTACCATGTCGGTTTCAGACGCAATTCTTATGACTGCCGCGGATATACCGCTGGACTCCCTGGGCCAGGTGACCGAGTTCACGGGGGTGACGTTCTCGATAATAGCCCTCGGGATTCTCAACGCCCTTCGGCCTTCCATATTCCTCATGATAGTGTTCCTTCTCTCTATGATAGCCCTTACGGACGAGAGGAAGGTTCTCAGGGTTGGCCTGGCGTTCACCGCCGGCGCATTTCTGGGCTATTCGATAATAGCCGCTGCCCTCATGAACCTGCACACCAAGATACCTCTGCTCAGGTACTTTGTGGTCGCCTTTGGGATAACCGTGGGAGTTTACAAGATACTTTCAGCACTGGGCTATGTGAGGATACCCCTCTCCAGCCCGCTGAGGGAAAGAAGCAATCAGGTTCTTGAAAAGGCCACCTCCCCGCCGGCGGCTTTTGTTGTTGGGGGAGTGATGGCGTTCCTCTCACTGTCCTGCGTGCTTCCCTCGTACCTACTGGTGAGCTCCCTGCTTTCCGGCCAGTATCCCCCAGGGATCACCATGGCACTTCTTGTGGTGTTCATTGGAATATCCGTGCTGCCCTTTGCCCTCGTCACCCTGGGTTTCCACTACGGGAGCAGGTACGCGAGACTGGGAGGGCAGTGGATAGGCTCTCTTCGGTAAGCGGGAGGGGAGATCTAATCATGGGCGTGGTGCTCGTGCTCGTGAGCGTTCTCTACTTTGTCTTTTTCCTTTAGTTTGAACTTTTCTATGTTCTCCCTCGTCTTCTTGAACTCCCTCAGGCAGGTCGGGCAGCAGAAGAAGTAGACCCTGTTGCGGTACTTGTAGACTATCGGCTCTCCCACTATCTCCTTCCCGCAGTAGTCGCACTTGAAGGGCACCTTGACCTTGGGCGGGCTAGTCCGCTCAACGCTCTCCAGAATGGGCATTATCTCGATGACCTCGAAGCCCGCTCCCTCTATAACCTTTCTGAGCTCCTCCATGTTTTCAACGGCAATCTTTATGAGGTACTTCCTGCTCGTGAAGCGGTTTATCTCGATTATCTCCTCGAACTCGTTCATCTTCTCCGGCTCGTCGGTCTTCACGATGAGCGCTACAACGTTGTGGGCCCTGAGCAGGTCTGGGTTGAGCTTTATGGTGTATCCCCTTATCACGCCCTCCTTCTCAAGCTTTTCGAGCCTGGATTTCACAGTTGGCCTGCTCACACCAAGCCTTTCGGCAAGTTCGGAAATGCTGAGCCTTGAGTTGTCCATAAGGAGGTAAATAAGCTTCAGATCGAGCTCGTCTATTCTCATGGCCGTTCCCCACGGTAGTTTGGTCTTCAAACTATAAAAGTTCTCCGGTTCTGCTTTCCACATTGTAAAAAATAATCCCCATAAGCCCTCCCGAGTAGTAAGTTCAGGTGAGGAAAGTGGAGATCACGCTTAAGGTCAACGGCATGACCTGTGCAATGTGTGTTAAAACCATAGAGGCCGCTCTGAGGGACTTGGAGGGGGTTAAAGACGCTACTGTCAACCTCGGGGCCGAAACGGTACTCGTGAAGTTCGACGAATCGGAAGTCAGCCTGAATCAGATCATCAAGGCCATAGAAGACGTCGGCTACACCGTGGTGCGCGAGAGGAAGGACGTCGTGTTCAAAATCGGTGGAATGACGTGCGCCATGTGCGTCAAGACGATAGAGGCCGCGCTCAAGGAGCTCCCGGGTGTTCTCGACGCGAGCGTCAACCTCGGAACCGAAACCGCCAGGGTGAGCTACGACCCGAGTGTGGTTGATATCGAGGACATCAAAAAGGCCGTTGAGAGCGTGGGCTACCAGTTCATAGGTGTGGAAGGAGAAGAAACCCACGACGTCGAGAGGGAACTGAGGGAGAAAGCCCTAAGGGACATGAAGAGGAAGCTGGCCGTCGCGTGGGGCATAGGAATAGCGCTCTTCGCCTCGATGCAGGTTTACCGCTTCGGGTTCGAGATACCCTACCTGATGCCGCTCCAGTTCGTTCTGTCCACCGTAGCAATAGCCTACGCAGGCAGGGGGATATTTGGGAAGGCCCTCGCTTCCCTCAAACACCGAAACCTCAGCATGGAGGTCATGTACTCCATAGGCATAGGCTCGGCCTACCTTGCCAGCGTCCTGGCGACCGTGGGGATAATCCCCGAGGAATTCAACTTCTACGAGGCCAGCGTCCTGCTCATGGCATTTCTGCTGCTCGGCCGGTACCTCGAAACGAGGGCCAAGGGAAGGACGAGCGAGGCGATAAAGAAGCTCATGGGCCTTCAGGCGAAGAAGGCCACCGTCCTGAGGGACGGGGAGGAAATCGAGGTCCCGATAAGCGAGGTTAAGGTGGGCGACGTCGTCATAGTCAGGCCCGGCGAGAGGATTCCTGTTGACGGAATCGTGCTAGAAGGGGAGAGCTACGTCGACGAATCCATGATAACCGGCGAACCTGTGCCCAACATAAAGAAAAAGGGCGACGAGGTCATAGGGGGGACGATAAACAGGAACTCCGTCCTCAAAATCGAGGCGAAGCGCGTGGGCAGGGACACCGTTCTGGCCCAGATAATAAGGCTCGTCGAGGAGGCCCAGAACACGAAGCCGCCGATACAGAAGCTGGCCGACACTATAGTTACATACTTCATCCCGGCAGTGCTCACCATAGCGCTGCTCTCCTTCGCATACTGGTACTTCGTGGTCGGAGAGCCGCTCCTCTTCGCGTTCACGACGCTCCTCAGCGTTCTCGTCATAGCGTGCCCCTGTGCCTTCGGGCTGGCAACCCCGACAGCTCTGACCGTCGGCATGGGCAAGGGGGCTGAGATGGGGATACTCATCAAGAACGGCGAGGTGCTGGAGATAGCGAGGAAAGCAACGGTTGTCCTCTTCGACAAAACCGGAACGCTGACCAAGGGGCAGCCGGAGGTTACTGACGTCATAGCCATTGGAATTGACGAGAGAGAGTTCCTAAGGCTGGTTGCCTCGGCCGAGAGGCGCTCCGAGCATCCGCTCGGCGAGGCGGTGGTGAGGAAAGCTGAGGAGCTCGGCCTTGAGCTTGAGGAGCCCGAGGAGTTCGAGGCAATAACAGGTAAAGGCGTTAGGGCAGTCGTCGGCGGAAGGGAAGTCCTCGCCGGAAACAGGAATCTCATGGTTGAGAAGGGCCTAGACCTCGATGAAGTCGAGGCAACCCTGAGGGAGCTTGAGAACGAGGCAAAGACGGCCGTAATAGTCGCAATAGATGGAAAAATAGCCGGCGTCTTTGGCATAGCGGACACAATAAAGGAGGGCGCCAAAGAAGCCATAAAGGAGCTCCACAGGATGGGCAAGAAGGTCGGCATGATAACCGGCGACAACAGAAGAACGGCCGAGGCGATAGGAAAGGCCCTTGGCGTTGACTACATCCTCGCGGAGGTTTTGCCGGGTGAGAAGGCCAGCGAGGTCAAAAAGCTCCAGGAGAGGGGCGAGATAGTGGTCTTTGTCGGAGACGGCATAAACGATGCACCCGCCCTTGCACAGGCCGACATCGGCATAGCCGTTGGGAACGCCACCGACATAGCGATGGAGAGCGGCGACATCGTTCTCATGAAGAACGACCCGAGGGATGTGGTGAGGGCCATAAAGCTCAGCCAGAAGACCCTCGGGAAGATAAAGCAGAACATCTTCTGGGCGATGTTCTACAACACGATGCTCATACCCTTCGCTGCCGGCTTAGCTTTCGTCCTCTTCGGGATAGAGTTCCGGCCGGAGTGGGCCGCTGGAGCGATGAGCATCAGCAGCGTGAGCGTTGTCACGAACTCGCTCCTGCTCAAGAGGGTGAAGATTTGAGGTGGTGGAGATGATAGTTGAATACGACGGGAAAACCGACTTTGAAAGCGGAAGGGTGGTGCTGTGGTTCTCCATCCCAGGCTGTCCGCCGTGCAGGCTCGTCGAGAACTTTATGGAAGAACTGATAAAAGAGTTCCCGGAGATCAAGGTCGTCCATGTAAACGCAGAAGAGTGGAACGAGCTCGTGAATCGCTTTGACGTCCTCAACGTCCCTACGCTTGTCTACCTGAAGGACGGGAGAGAGGTGGTGAGGCAGAACCTGATAATGAGCAAAGCAGAGGTGCTGGTAAAGTTCGAGGAGCTGAAGGTGCTCTGAGAACCCTTTCGTTATTCGGAATTGGAACCGACAGAAGAGAACAGAAAAGAAGGGGAAAACCCTTCACTCAAGCTTCTTGTGGCAGAACCACCAGTCGTAGCACTCGATCTCGCCCTTGGCCTTGGCCTCTTCCCTGGCCTTGATGTCGTCGACACTGGCCGCAGGCGGGACTATGGCGCGGTCGCCGATAAGCTCGTTGTTGGGCCACTTGTGCGGCAGGGCGACGCCCTTCTCGGTGCTTATCTTGAGGGCCTTGACGAGCCTGAGGATCTCGTCCCAGTCCCTGCCGACCTCGGCCGGGTAGTAGACGATGGCCCTGATGACGCCCTTGTCGTCAACGATGAAGACAGCCCTGGCGGTTATCGTTGCGCCGCTCGGTATCATGCCGAGCTTCTCGGCGAGGTCGCCGCGGTCGTCCGCTATAACCGGGAAGGTTATCTCCTCGCCGAGGTTCTCCTTTATCCACTCCATCCACTTGAGGTGGCTGAAGACCTGGTCAACGCTGAGCCCGATGGGCTCGACGCCGAGCTTCCTGAACTCCTCAACGCGCTTCTGCATGCCGTAGAACTCGGTCGTACAGACCGGGGTGAAGTCGGCCGGGTGGCTGAAGAGCACGAACCACTTGCCCTGCTCGGTGAAGTAGTCCGGGAGCTTTATCACTCCGTGGGTGGTCTTAACCTCAACTTCCGGGAACTTTTCTCCTATGACGACCATCTTTCATCACCTCTTCTTTTTGTGTGTCGTCTTCACTATAAACCATGAAGGTTCGAATATATAAACCTTTCGGTTCGTCTAACGTTGAAAATCGCGGAGATATCGGGGAAGACTTTAGGGATTCGCCTTCACCAATCGGACCGGCCACCACATAGAAATGCGGCACTTGGAAATTCCCGATGTGGAACAAAATCTTAAAAGAAACGGAACAAACTCTCGCCGGTGGTGGAATGAAAGACGAAGACTACATGCGCCTCGCCCTGGAGCTGGCGAAGAGGGGAGAGGGCTGGGTGAACCCGAACCCGATGGTCGGGGCGGTCATAGTCAAGAACGGTAAGGTAATAGGGGCAGGCTGGCACAGAAAGTTCGGCGAGAAGCACGCTGAAGTCAACGCCATAGAGGACGCAAAGGCTAAGGGGTACGATGTTAGAGGAGCCACGATGTACGTGACCCTCGAACCCTGCTCCCACTGGGGGAAGCAGCCGCCGTGTGCCGACAGGATAATCAGGGAGGGCTTTAAGCGGGTCGTCGTTGCGATGAAGGACCCAAACCCCCTCGTGGCAGGACAAGGGATCGAAAAGATGAGAAAAGCAGGGATAGAGGTGGAAGTGGGAGTCCTTGAAGATGAGGCCAGAAAGCTAAACGAGATCTTCATAAAGTATATAACCACTAAGATCCCCTTTGTCTCAATCAAGCTCGCTCTAACTTTGGACGGTTTTATAGCGACTGAAAACGGCTCTTCCCAGTGGATAACCGGAGAGAAGGCTCGCGAGAGGGTTCAAGAGCTAAGGAGAAGACACATGGCGATAATGGTGGGTTCCGGAACCGTCTTAGCCGACAATCCGAGGCTCAACTGCAGGCTTGAGAACTGCCCGCCAAAGGTTAAGGTAATACTTGACCGCTCGGGCAGGATAGCCGATGAGGTAAGGAATGGAAGAAAGTTCAGACTCTTCGAGGACGGGAGGGTGATTTTCTTCACGGAGAGGCCGGAGAAGTTCGAGGGCATAGCGGAGGCCTACCCGATAACCGAGCCTGAAGAAATCCTGAGAAAGCTCGGCGAACTCGGCATAGACAGCGTTTTGATAGAGGGAGGTAGAATAGCCTGCCAGTTTTTACGCTACGCCGACAAGTTCTACCTCTTCTACGGGCCGAAGCTCTTCGGCAATGGGATAAAGCCCTTCGAGTGCCTGAAGGTTGAGGAAGCGAGCAAGGCCCCTATCTTGAGGATAGACTCGATGGAGAGGCTCGGGGAGAGCTTTTTGGTTATGGCTTATCCTGGTGGTGAAGATGTTCAGCGGGATAGTTGAGGCAACCGGCAAAGCCCGCTACTCCGCCGGAAAGCTCTACGTGGAGGTTCCCTTTGAGGTTAAACCTGGCGATAGTGTGGCGGTAAACGGCGCCTGCCTGACCGTCGTGGACTTCGACGGGAGAATAGCCACCTTCGACGTCGGTGAGGAGACCCTGAGGAGGACGAACCTGAGGGAGGCTAGGGTCGTCAACCTCGAAAGGGCTATGCCGGCCAATGGCCACTTCGACGGGCACATAGTGACGGGCCACGTGGACGGGACAATCCGATTTATAGCAAAGAGGACGAGCGGGAACACGACGTGGATGGCCTTTGAGATGCCACCCGAGAGGTGGGGAGTGGCTGAGAAGGGCTCTATCGCTTTGAACGGCGTCTCTCTTACGGTGGCGAGGGTAGAGAGCAACCGCTTCTGGATTCAGGTGATCCCCTACACGCTGGAGAAGACGAACCTCGGCCTCCTGAGGCCCGGCGAGAGGGTGAACTACGAGATAGACGTCATAGCGAGGTACGTGAGGAGGATCCTCAGGGAAAGAAAGTTATAGGTCAGTGCATCGGCTCCTCATCCCTGCTAAGGGAAAAATAAAAGAATGTGGGGACTCAGCGGGTCTTTCTTCTGAGGAGAAGGGGAATTAGAGTCAGGCCAGCGATCACCGCCGGTCCGCAAATGTTATCTTTGGTGCTCTCGGTACTACTCGTTGCTGTGGTTGTGCTGGGAGATGTTGGTTGGGGGGTAGTGGTGGTAGTGACCACTGTAGTAGCGGCTGATCCAGTGGTCGTTGTAGTTGTGGTTTGAACCGGGGTGAGCTCAAAGTTTTTCTTGGCCTCCTCTCCTGCTTCTATTGTGATTGTGAAGTTCTCCTCCTTGTAGCCATTCTTCCTTACGACAACGTGATGCTGACCTGTCGAGAGCTTGTACTTTTCCAGCGGTGTGCTTCCGATCTCTTCACCATCAACGAAAACAACAGCACCGCTTGGAGTGGATGTAACGGTCAGGTAACCGAAGGAGGGAGTTAGGTTGACTCTTAGTTCCTCGCTCTCCCCAGCGAGGAGGGTTATTGTTGCTGTGTAATTCTGGTAGTCTTTCATCGCGAGCTGTACCTCATAAGTCCCCGGGCTGAGATTGAGTATTAGTGGAGTGGTCCCCTTGAAGGTGCCGTTGATGTAAACTCTCGCCCCCTCAGGGACCGATTTGAGGGTAAGCAGGGACGCTGAGTACTTAACTTCGCACTGAGTCTGAACATTAATGTCCTTTGTTTTAATCTCGGCTCTGGTATTTTGGATCTGAACGGTGAGGTCCTCCGATATTTCTAGTCCTCCACCCATGCCATAGGCGCTTGAGTCTCTACAAAAGTCACAACCTGGGAGGGACCCGTTTTCGGGTAGGCTAAGAACCCAAACGTCATAATCACCCGCCCCGAAGCTTTTAGTAAATCCTGCCACGATGATGGTTCCACTGGGGGCAAGAGCAACTGCGTGAGCCATATCAATATCACTTCCTCCGTAGGTTCTCTGCCATTTAACGTTTCCAGTTTCATCTAAGCGAAGAACCCAGAAGTCTCCTTCTCCAGTGCCAAAGCTTTTGGTTGTCCCAACCATGATAATGTCCCCATTGGGAGCGAGAGCAACCGCAGTGGCTTCATCCTCTTGAAATCCTCCGTAAGTTCTGTCCCATTTAACATTGCCGTTTTCGTCGAGTCTAAGAATCCAAGCGTCAGCGTCGGAGCCTCCTACCTCACTTGCCCCGTAATAACCAGCCACAATAATGTCCCCGTTATACGCTGTGATAACTGAGTATGCCTTGTCATAATCACTGCTACCATAGGTCCTTTGCCACTTCAAGTTACCCTCTGCATCGAGCCTGAGAACCCAAACGTCGTACCAACCAGCGCCAAAGCTTTTAGTAAATCCAGCTACAATGATGTCCCCGTTTGGTGCTATGGCAACGGCGGTGGCCCAGCCACCGTATTTTCCATTGTAGGTCTTCTGCCACTTCACGTTACCGTTTCCATCTAGGCGAAGAACCCAAACGTTCCCACTGCCGTAGCCAGTAACTACAATGTCTCCGTCTGGAGCGAGGGCGACCGCGTAAGCGAAGTCCTCACCGCCCATTCCATAAGTTTTCTGCCACTTTATTTTTCCATTCTTGTCAAGCCTGAGAACCCAGAAATCTCCTTCTCCGGCACCGAAGCTGTTGGTTACGCCAACCACGATAATGTCCCCATTTGGAGCAATAGCAACTGCGTTGGCCCACTCCGTACCGTTTCCCCCATAGGTCTTTTGCCACTTCACGTTGCCGTTCTTATCAAGCCTAAGAATCCAAACGTCGCTTTTTGAACCGTCTTCAGTGGAAGCCCCATACACGCCCGCTATTATAACGTCACCATTTTCGGCTATGGCAACTGAGGTGGCCCCATCACCCTCTCTCCCTCCGTAGGTTTTTGCCCAGTAGGGTCCCCTAGATGCGCTGGCATTGAAGTACTGCACTTGGAGTGTAATGTTTTCAGTTTTAACTTCAGCGTTGGTGTCCTGGATCAGGATATTTGGGGTGGTTATGGTGATAGGATGGGGGTGGGTTTCTTTTACTTCGGCATTTGAGTCTTTTGAGAGATTGCATCCGGGTAGATTTCCGTCATTGGGCAGTTTAATAACCCACGCATCGTAGTCACCGGCGCCGAAGCTTTTAGTTGCCCCCGCCACGATAATATCGCCGTTTGGAGTGATAGCAACGGCATTAACCTCGTCCTCCCGTGTTCCACCGTAGGTTTTCTGCCATTTGATGTTTCCATTGCTATCCAACCGAAGAACCCAACCATCTGCTTTGCCAGCACCAAAGCCTGAGGTTCTTCCACCAACCACAATGTCCCCGTCCGGTGTAATGCCAACTGCATAGGCCACATCCCATCCGTTGCTTCCATAGGCTTTTCCCCACTTTACATCGCCATCCTCATCGAGCCTAAGAACCCAGAAATCGCCATTACCAACGTCAAAGCTCTCGGTGTAGCCAGCCACAATGATATCCCCATTTTCATCAAGAGAAACAGCATAGGCCTTGTCTTCTTGTCCTCCCCCGTAGGTTCTCTGCCACTTAACGTTACCATTCCCGTCGAGCCTCAAGATCCAGACATCTGCCCCACTGGCACTAAGGCTTGTAGTTTCTCCAGCCACAATAATGTCCCCGTTTTTGGCGATGGTAACGGCTCGGGCCTCTTCCCATCCATATCCTCCGTAGGTTTTCTGCCACTTTACGTTACCATTCCCGTCGAGCCTCAGAACCCAAACTTTGCCTGCAGCTTCTCCAGCTACGATAATGTCCCCGTTTTCAGCGAGAGCAACCGCGTAGGCCTCACCCCAATCGCTTCCATCGTAAGTTCTCTGCCACTTTATGTTTCCATTCTCGTCAAGCCTCAGAACCCAGACGTCAATATTGCCAGCACCAGAGCTTTTAGTGCGACCTGCCACTATAATGTCCCCATTTGGAGCAATAGCAACTGCGTTGGCCCACTCCGTACCGCTTCCCCCGTAGGCCTTCTGCCATTTTATATTTCCTTTGCTGTCAAGCCTCAGAACCCAAACGTCACCTTCAGTGTATCCGGCCACTATAACATCCCCGTTGGGGGCAATAGTAACTGCCTGAGCATCGTCCCATCCGTTGCTTCCGTATGTTTTTGCCCAGTAAGTAGCTGTATCGCCGGTTGAGGCTGCTTTAACTGCTCCAGGGACCGTCATTGGACTCACTACCACCAGGAGAACCCAGAGGGCTGCAATTAACCTTCTACCAGCCATCGTCAGACCTCCCTATCACCTCTATAGGAAGTACGTCTTTGGGTTAATAATTTTTACTACGCAATGTGCCACTCGAAAATCACCTGGCCAATAGATCATTCTAATATTTAACAGCATGTTGAAAATATCCTATGGGAGTATTAGAACCAACGCTCGCCTAGAATTCCATCTCTGGAACAAATTTTTAAAAGATCTGGAACAAATTTGCCTCAGGGGACGGAAAGATGAACTGGGACTCAATAAAGAGGAAAGTTCTCGAGGGAAAACCCGTCGTTCTCATCGACGACAGGAGGGAGTTCGAGGCCGATTTGGTTTATCCAGCCGAAATAGCTTCTCCCAAGGTCGTGAACTTCATGCTCTCGATGAAGGGCCTCCTCTGCCTCACGATGGACATGGAGGAGGCATTGAAAAGGGGCTTCTTCCCGCTGCCGAGCAAAGATGGTGAAACGAACTTTCTGATTCCCGTTGACTACAGGGAAAACTTCACGGGCATAACCGCCGAAGAAAGAGCTCTAACGGCCAGAAAGCTGGCTGAGGACCTTTCGGTTGAGCACTTTAGGTATCCAGGCCACCTCCACCTGCTCGGGGGGATTGGCCTGAACAGGCGTCGCGGCCACACTGAAGGCTCGCTTGAGCTCATGGAGATCCTCGGCTTTAAGAGATACGCCCTCATAGTCGAGATACTCGACGAAAAAGGCGACTCCCACAACAGGGAATACGCGCTAAAGCTCGCGGAGGAGCACGGTTTGCCCGTTGTAAACATCGACGACGTCTGGAAGGAGTTCGTAAAGCGGAAACAGCTGATTAAGGTCTACGCCAACGCGAGACTTCCGACCAAGTACGGCGACTTCAGGATAATAGCATTCGACAACGAGCTCGACTTTAAGGAGCATGTGGCCATAGTCAAGGAGCCCTACGGCGAGGTTCCGCTCGTCAGGGTTCACTCCAAGTGTCTCACCGGCGACACGCTCGCCTCGCTCAAGTGCGACTGCGGTAGCCAGTTGGCCAACTCGCTGAGGATGATAGCCCAAGAAGGCGGCATACTCCTCTACATGGATCAGGAGGGCAGGGGAATCGGCCTGAAGGAGAAGATAAAGGCCTACGAGCTCCAGGACAAAGGCTTAGACACGGTGGAGGCCAACGAGGCTTTGGGCCACAAGGCCGACGAGAGGACCTATGAAGCCGCCTTCCAGATGCTCCGTGCCCTTGGGGTCTCCAAGATCAGGCTCATAACCAACAACCCGGCGAAAGCCAAAGCCCTTGAGGAGTTCGGGATTGAAGTGGCGGAGATAGTCCCGGCCCCTCCGGAAGTTACTGAGCACAACAGGCCCTACCTCAAGGTGAAGGCCGAGAAGCTCGGCCACAGGCTCCCTGTGAAGATTTAATTATGCAGTTCGGTAATTATTGAACTAAAGAATTCGGTGGTGGTGTTATGGAGGTAAGGACCGTCGAGGGTAGCTTTGACGGAAGAGGTCTGAGGATAGCGGTCGTGGTCGGCAGGTTCAACGACCTGCTTACCGGCGAAATGCTTGAAGGCGCCCTAGACTGCTTCAGGAGGCACAACGTCGATGCAGTCGATGTTGTCAAGGTTCCCGGTTCCTTCGAGATACCTCTCGTTGCCAAAAAGCTCGCTGAGAGCGGAAGGTACAACGCGGTTTTAGCGCTTGGTGCCGTTGTGAGGGGAGAAACGAAGCACTTCGACCTCGTTGCCAACGAAGTTGCCAAGGGCGTTGCGAACGTCTCCCTCCAGACCGGCGTCCCGGTTATCTTCGGCGTCATAACGGTTGAGGATGAGCTTCAGGGTCTCAACAGGGCCGGAATTAAGAGCAACAAGGGCTTCGAGTACGCCATGGCGGCACTTGAGATGGCCAACCTGATGAGGGAGCTGGAGGTTGATCTTTAGTCTTTCTTTTCCGTCTTTTCTGCACTTAGGTTGCGGAAAGTGTTAAATACATGGGCTTGGATTTAACATGAGGTGATACTGTGGTAGCTTTTGATAGGCCCCTCCCCTACGTGGGGATAACGCCGGTCCAAATCGCGACGGCCCTTGTGGTTCTGGTCGTTGGCTGGATCGCCGCTAAGGTCGTAACTTCCTCGTTCAAGAGGGGTCTGAGGAAAACGAAGCTTCCCGATCTCGTAGTTGAGTTCCTGGGGCGCTTTCTCTCTGCGCTCCTCTACGTTGCGGTGATTCTGCTCGCGGTCAGGACCCTTGGAGTTGGGGTGGGTTCGGTTGTGATCGGCCTCTCGGCGGTGATGGGCCTCATCCTGGGCTTCGGGATGCAGGACACTCTCACGAACCTAGCATCGGGCATCTGGATAGCGGCATTAAGGCCCTTCGACCTGGGCGATGTGGTGACGATAGGGGGACACACCGGAAAAGTCACGTCGATTGGAGTTATGAACACCGAGCTTCTGACAGCAGACAACGTTTTCATTGCCATACCGAACAGGCTCATCTGGGGCGGCCCGATAGTCAACTACACGAGGATGCCGACCAGGAGGGTGGACGTTGACGTTGGAGTCGCCTACGGCACCGATCTCGACAGAGCGATAAAGTTAGCCATAGACTTGATGAAGAACCACCCCAAAGTCCTCAAGGAGCCCGAGCCAACGGTGGTTATAACTGCCCTCGCGGACTCTTCCATAAACCTCCAGCTGAGGGCCTGGGCGAAGACTGAGGACTACTGGACTGTAAAAGGCGACCTAACGAGGGCCATCTACGATATCTACACGAAGGAGGGAATCGAGATCCCGTTCCCGCAGATGGACGTCCACGTGAAGGAGATGCCAGCGCCAGGATCTTTGTCATAATGTCAACTAATTTGGGATTTTCTTTGTTTTTTTGCCATTTTTTCAGGGATCTTTTGGAAAGACTTATATTCTCTTCCCCTTTCTTTTGGTGACACTCCGAGGTGTCGAAGATGGACGTGATATGGACGACGATAGCGGTTTACATGGGAGCGATGCTAGCAGTTTCAGCGTACGCGCGGAAGTACGTCAAGACCTCGGCCGACTTCCTCCTGGCGGGAAGGAGGCTGGGACTGGGACTTCTAGTTGGTACCCTCGCAGCCACCCACTACGGTGGTGGCTTTCATCCTGGGCGGAGCTAGCTGGGGAGCAACCTACGGGTTAGGTGGTATTTGGTACGGCTTCGCCTGCGGTCTCGGGCTTCTGGTTCTCGGACTGACCCTCGCGCGGCCAATGCGCGTTCTGGCCCGCTATACTGTCCCCGAAGTCCTGGAGATGCGCTACGGGAGCAAGACGATCCGCCTGCTTGCGGCCAGTCTGTCCCTGCTCGCGCTCGTGGGCATCCTCGGGGCACAGGTCTGGGCGGCCTCGGCGGTGTTCGAGGCGATAGGCCTTCCGGGGACGGCTGGAGCCGTCTTCGCGACACTCGTGTTCATAGCCTACACTGCCCTCTCGGGGCTGTGGGCGGTGGCGTTAACGGACTTCATCCAGATTATAATCGGGAGCATCGGAATATTCGTGGCGGTGGTCCTTGGCCTAATCAAAGTTGGGGGCATCTCCGGCCTCAGAACGGCCCTGGACGGAATAAGCGGGCTCCCGCAGCCCCCAAGCGAATACTTCAGCCTCACCTCGCTCGGCCCGTCGCTGCTGGCGCTTACTTTGGTGGCGACGGTCATGTACACCCTCATCGGCCAGGACTTCTACCAGAGGCTCTTCGCGGCGAAGGACGAGGGGACGGCCAGGAAGGGAGCGATATACGCCGGTGTGCTGCTCATGGCGCTCTCCCTGCTTCCGGCCCTCGCTGGAATGCTGGCGGTGGCGCTGTCGGGCAACCCCGAGGCGGTGATAGAGTCGCCGAAGACCGCGGTTCCGATGCTGGTCATCTCGGTCTTCGGTGGTACCGTGGGAGCGATATTCGTGGCGGCCGTACTCGCGGCCATCATGAGCACCGCTGATTCCCTGCTCTCCGCTGCAACCTCGCACATCGTCAAGGACTTCTACGAGGGAATCGCGGGGGAGAAGGGCGACGAGAAGAAGCTATTGAGGCTCTCGGTGCTCACCACGGTGGCGGTCGGGCTACTCTCCCTCGGGGCGGCGCTGGCCATCAAAGGAATAGTCGAGCTGCTCATATACTCCTACGACGTCTACACCTCCGGGGTCTTCGTCCCGCTTATACTGGGGCTCTACTGGAAGAGGGCCACCAAAGAGGGAGCCCTGGCAGGAATGGCCGCAGGGTCGCTGGTGGCGGTGCTCGGAGCCGCGGGAGTCCTGAACTTCCCGTACTGGGAGTACATCTACGTGAGCGGCGCGGTGGTCTCGGCCATAGTTATGGTGGTGATCAGCATCCTGACGGAGGTCGAGAAGATCGACGAGGAGCTTGAGGCGGCCTTCGGTTGATCAGGGGGCAACTTCAAGCTCCCACCCTTTCCCTTTTTCCACTATTCCTATCGAGAGTATTTTGTGCTCAAAGGGAAGCTTAAGAACCTCAGAAGTCAGTTCCCCGGCCGAACTGAAGCCGTTCAGGCCGAGTTCAACGAAGCCATCCACGTTGTAGGTCGCTGTAACGAAGGCTTTGCCTTCCTTCAGTTTCAGTTCTCTCACCCAGAACTCATACCTTCCGACGAAGCCGAGCCAGCCCCGCTCGCTCCCGCGCTCTATAACTCCAGCTATCCTCGGCGTGTTGTATTCGTCCCTCTCGTAGTCCATCGCGTCGAGAACGTGGACTAAAGCCTTCCTTGGCCTCTCCCACTCGAGGGCCTGGAAGACGAAGTCCGTGTGGAGGCCGTTGGTAACCACCGTGTACCTCTCGTTCGTCCTCACAACGGGATAGCTCACGTAGGGGTTGTCCGTCTCGGTTCGATTGATTATGTAGGCGGCGTTGTTCTTAATCATGACCTTTCTCTTCGGGAAGGAGCGGGAGCAGAGGAGGTAGAAAGCGAAGGGTTTGCCGTTCATCAGGCCAATTCCTAGAGTTCTACCCGTATAGGTCACGCTACCACCTCCTCAAGCCTGTCCTCCTCAAGGGCGAGCCTTATCTCCCGCGCTATCCTCCTCCCTACGCTCATTGGCTCCCCCCAGTAGAGCCGTCCGTACCAGTGGAGGGCGTTTGAGCCACCGTCTATCCGCGAGGCGAAGCCAATAGCCCTGAATTCTCCGTCGTAGGCGAAGTGGAGGGCGAAGGGGCCGATTATTCCGGGTGGTTCTAGTTTTTTCATCGCTTCAACGAAAGCCAAACCGTAGTCGTAGAGCCTCGGCAGGAGCGACTCCCTGAGGGCAACGCCGACATTGCCCGCTATGGTGTATGGAAGCGGTTTCACGGGCCAGCGGGCGTTCCCGTCCGCTATAACCACCCGCTCATCAACGCCCAAAAGCTCAAGCCTGCCCAGGACTGGCGAGTGGAAGAAGTGGACGTAGAGGTAAACGCCGGGGATGAAGCGCTCCACGCGGTAGTTGCTCTTAACCCCCTCCAGCTTGTCCCTCAACTCATTTCCAAGGGCGATAAAGTGCCCGCTACCGCCCCTCGGTCCCTCGAGGCGGACGAAGTAAAGCTCGTCGGGCTTAACCTCTTCCGGCTCGACAACCTCAACGCGCGGTATTCCGGCTTTGTCGAGTGCCTTGTCCTGCAGTTCAAAGGTCGTCTCCCACTTTAGAAAACGTTTGTTGCCGAAGAACTTAGCTCTGGCGTTCTCTATCGCCCTGAGCCCGAGGTAGGCCACGAAGGAGCCGTGCGGGACCACTATTCCGTCGTCCTCAAGAACCGCGCCCATGTCTTCCGTGACGACGAGCTCGTCCGCGAGCCTTGTCGAAGAGTAGAAGACCTTTCTCCCGGGCTTCACGTAGAGCCTCGTCTTAAAGCCCTCGTCCTTAGCTCCGAGGAGAATCTGAAGGGAGGAGTGCGAAGCTATCGTCGAGATTATCATCCAATCACCTCCAGCAGTTCTTCCCGGGTTAGAACCCTCCCGTCTTTGGCAACGCGCATCGTGTCCCCGCTCAGCTCGTCTATGATGATTAGCCCTCCGTTCAACCTACCGAACTCGAGCTTGAAGTCAACGAGCTGGAGGCCCTTAGATGAGAAGAACTCCCGCAGGATTTCGGCAGCTCTTCTCGTTGTTTCTCTGATCTCCTCAACCTCTTCCCTGTTCGCGATTCCGAGGGAAACTATTGCATCCTCCACTATCAACGGGTCGTCGAGGGAGTCGTCCTTGAGTGTGAACTCAACTATTCCCAACCGCTGGAACGGCCTTACCCATCCCTTGTATCTCCGCAGGAAGCTCCCGTAGGCGAGTTCGCGGTAGATGACCTCCAGCGGAATCCTCTCCGCCTTCAGAAAGCGTGCCCTTCTATCGTCAATCCTCTCGACGAAGTGCGTCTTTATCCCGTTCCTGTCGAGGAGACGAAAGAAGAACTCGGTCTGGGCCAATATAACGCTCCCTTTTCCTGCCTTTTCGCCAACGACCTCGTTGCCCCCGCTGTCCTCCTCGCCGTTCCCGCCGAGAACGGTGTCTTTGAAGCGAAAAATTAGGTATGGGCCGTCCTCGTAGACGTCCTTGGTCTTGCCGGAGTAGACGAGCCTCAAGCTCTCACCCCTTCTGCAACATGTCGTTGATGAGCTTTATCGCGCACAAATCACCGCACATCGAGCAGGCTTCCGTCTTTGTTGGCCTCTCCTTCCTTATTTCAATGAACCTCTCCCGGTCCTGGCTCAGCTCGAACTGCTTCGCCCAGTCGAGACTCCCTCTCGCTAAGCTCATGAGGTAGTCCTTCCTGAAGTCGGCCTCAAAGCGGGTCAGGTTCACTGCATGCGCCGCTATCTTCGCCGCGATAACGCCCTGGCGGACGTGCTCGACGTCCGGAAGACCGAGGTGTTCGGCTGGAGTCACGTAGCAGAGGAAGTCCGCGCCGTTCAAGGCGGCTATTGCCCCGCCTATTGCCGCGGTGATGTGGTCATAGCCCGGAAAGATGTCCGTAACTATCGGCCCAAGAACGTAGAAGGGCGCGTTGTTCGTCGCTATCTTTGCCAGCTTCACCTGGGCTGCTATCTGGTCTATAGGCACATGTCCCGGCCCCTCGACCATCGTCTGAACGCCTGTCTCTCTCGCCTTCCTGACCAGCCTCCCAAGGGTGTAAAGTTCCGCTATCTGGAGTTCATCGCCGGCATCGGGAAGTCCGCCGGGCCTCAGGCCGTCGCCAAGGCTGAGAACCACATCGTATTCCTTTGCCAGCTCAAGCAGGTAGTCGTAGTTTTTGTAGAAGGGATTCTCCTCGCCCCAGTGGAGTATCCAGGCCGCTAAAAACGTCCCACCGCGCGAGACCATGCCGACAACGCGCTTCGTCCTTTTCATCTTCTCGACGACTTCCCTGGTTACTCCAACGTGAATCGTGGTGTAGTCAACCCCATCCCTGAAGTGCTTCTCAACGGCTCTCCACATGTCGTCCTCGCTCATCTCGATGATGGCCTTCCCTTTGGCAAGCATCTCCTCGGCGGCCTGATAGATTGGGACAGTACCAACTGGCACGTCAACGGCGTGCATTATGGTTCTCCTTATCTCGTCGAGGTCCCCGCCGGTTGAGAGGTCCATTATCGTGTCCGCGCCGTATTTTACAGCGGTTTTTGCCTTCTCTATCTCGGCCTTGACGTCAACTATGTCGCGGGAGGTGCCTATGTTCGCGTTCACCTTAACGCGGACGACGTTGCCGACGGCCACCGGTTTAACCCAGTCGTGCTTAACGTTGCGGAAGATTACCGTATGACCCCTGGCAACGCTCCTCCTGAGTTTTTCGGGGCTTATCCCCTCTTTTTCCGCCACGAACTTTATTTCTTCGGTTATCTCTCCCCTCTTCGCGGCCTCAAGCTGCGTCATGCCCATCACCCGGTTTTAAAACCAGTTTATAACAAAGTTTTTAAATTCAAAAACTTAGTTTTGACCGCGGCTTAAAAGGTTTTGGGTGGTGGGGATGAAGGAGGTTGAGATAAGCAGGGCGATAGTCGAGGCATACTTCAACGACCTTCTCGACAACCTTTCGCTGGATGTTGCCATTGTAGGTGCCGGTCCCTCCGGAATGGTCGCCGGTTATTATCTGGCCAAGAACGGTGCGAAGGTGGCAATCTTCGAGAAGAAGCTCTCAATAGGCGGCGGCATCTGGGGCGGTGCTATGGGCTTCAACAGGATAGTCGTCCAGGAGGAGGCGAGGGAGATACTTGACGAGTTCGGGATAAACTACAGGCCCTTCAGGAACGGCCTCTACGTTGCAGATGCAATAGAAACGGCAACGACCCTCGCGAGCAGGGCCGTGAAAGCTGGTGTGAAGTTCTTCAACATGATTGAAGTTGAAGACTTGGTCGTCAAGGACGACCGCGTCGCCGGAATAGTAATCAACTGGACGCCGGTGATGATGACGGGCCTCCACGTTGACCCCCTCACGGTCGAGGCCAAATTCGTGATTGACTCCACCGGCCATGGAGCGCAGATAAGCCAGCACCTCCTCAAGCGCGGGCTGATAGAGAGGATTCCTGGAGAAGGACCTATGTGGGCCGAGAAAGGGGAAGAGCTGACGGTAAAACACACGAGGGAGATCTTCCCGGGCCTGTACGTCACGGGCATGGCGGCGAACGCTTTGGCAGGAGCGCCGAGGATGGGGCCGATATTCGGCGGGATGTTCCTGAGCGGAAGGAAAGCGGCCCTTGAAATCCTTGAGAAGCTGAGGTGATAGGGTTGGCCGTTTTAATCATTGCCGGCCTCGACACAGGAGGCGGGGCCGGTTTAAAGGCAGACATAGAGACTGTTTCTGCTCTCGGTGAGCACCCGCTCCCCGTTTTAACGGCCGTCACCTACCAGAACCCCTCGGAGGTTATGGGCTACCACGCGCTCCCACCAGAGGTCGTGAGGGAGCAGATAAGGGCCGTCAAGGAGAACTTTGAGATCAGAGCGGTAAAAATCGGGATGATCGGAAGCGATGGGATCGGGGAGGCGGTAGAGAAGGAGACGAAAGGCTTGACGAGGGTCTTTGACCCCGTTATCGTTTCCAGTACCGGAGCGAAGCTCGTGAATTCAGTTGAGTCAATCAAAAGCCTAATCCCCGGCTCGATAGTCACTCCAAACGTCCCAGAGACGGAAGCACTGAGCGGGTTGAGAATTCGCTCAGTTGAGGACATGAAAAAAGCGGCGAAGGCAATTGCCGAGGAGCTGGGGGCAAAGGCCGTCGTCCTCAAGGGCGGGCATTTGAGTTACACGGACGTCCTCTACTGGAAGGGGATATTTTACGAGTTTCCGGGGGAGAGGGTTGAAGGCTTCACCCACGGAACCGGTTGCGTCTTCTCATCTGCTTTGGCGGCGTTCCTCTCCAGAGGGTTTGAGCCTCCGGAGGCAGTTGAGAAGGCTAAACGCTTCGTTGAAGGCTCGATAAGATTCTCGAAGGCTGAGGCCAAGGCCGTTAATCCACTCTGGGAGATCGAGAGGGACGCCCACCGCTGGAGGGCCAAGGAAGAGCTTGAAAAGGCCGTCGAAGAGCTTGTAAAGCTTGGAGAGAGAATCAACCCCCACATCCCGGAGGTTGGGACCAACTTTGCCCTAGCTACGTCCTTCAACGAGGTTTTTGCAGTTAAGGGTAGAATCGTCCGCTACGGTGAGACAATTAAGCCCGTTGGGCTGGTCGAGCTTGGAGCGAGCGACCACCTTAAAAGGGCCCTCCTCAAGATGCGCGAGTTTTATCCCGAGGTTAAGGCCGTTCTGAACCTCCGCTATTCAGAAGAACTCGTTGAGAGGGCCGAAAAGCTTGGCCTCGTCGTTTCCTTCTACGACAGGAGGGAAGAGCCCAAGGATGTGAAGAGGGCCGAGAAAGGAACAATGGAGTGGGGCATCGAGAGCGCGGTGAAAAGGGCAAAAGAGAGACCCGACCTAGTCTACCACCTCGGCGACTGGGGCAAGGAGCCGATGGTTTTGATCTTCGGAGGGAACGCGGGGGATGTTCTGAGGAAGGTAAGGCTGCTTCTAGGAGGAACCTAAAACCTCTGGATTCCTATCTTTCCATTATGCCAGTCAGCTTCCTGCAGAGGTTCAGGTGGAACTCGAACTCGCCCCTGAGTTCTCCGTCGCTGAATACAAGCTTCAGCTCGTTCAGCTTCCGCTTCCCCCCAAACTCCCCGTAGACGAGGGTTCCGTTGAGATCCACGAGGCCGAAAACGGCCGCGAGGTTGAAGATGAGCGTCCTGAGCTGATAAGCAGAGACCTCGTGGGTTCCGAGGGCCCTGGTCGGGTACTCGAAAAGGAAGTACTCGAGGCCCTCCATCCTGGCCACGTCCGTGACGGCTAGGTCCGCGGTGAGGAAGACGAGGAGAGACGGACTCATCTCGTCGAAGTGCTTCAGGGTCTTCACTATGACCTCGTCGTTGTTGTGGCCCTCGCCGTACCTCTCCGCAATGATTATCCTGTCCTTTAAGGCCTCGAACTCCTTGAGGGCAACGTAGGCCGCTTTCCTGGCCTTTTTCGTCCTCCTGTTGGCGAGCTCTCTCAGGAGGTGGCCGTTTTTAACGCTCCTCATGATCTCCGAGAGGTACTGGGAGCGGTACTTGTAGTTCATCGAGCTCTCGATCTCGTTCTTGACGTCCTCCGCGACCACGATGGGGTAGCCGTCGAGGGGGCGGTAGGAGGATATGAAGCGGTGGTAGAAGACGTTGGTGTCCGGGGCGAAGGCAACACCGCGCCTGAGAACTTTGTAGACCTCGAGCATGTGCTCGAACTCCTCGATGTTGTCGTACGTGATGATCCCCGAGGAGATGAAGGCCTCGTAGAAGTCGGAGTACGAGGGAAGCTCCGGATGTCTGGATTTAAAGTGGTGCCTGTCGGCGGTGGCTTTGACGAGATAGCCCCTTTCGGAAACTTCCGCTCGAAAAAGAGGGATACCGTAGACGGGGTAGCCGACTTCGAGCTTCCCCCTCTCCTGGAGAAGGTTAATCAGGATCTGGAGCTCGGGTTTCTCGATAACTACTTCCTCACTCCGCATTTTTCCCACCCAGGAAGTTCTTGAGCCTCTGCATGTGGAGGGGGAGCATCATGTAGGGCCTGTTGGGGAACGCAACGTCCAGGAGGGCCATGTAGAGGATCTCCCTCACGTTGGCCACCCTGCTCTGGATTATGGCTGCAGCTACCAAGGCTTTCCTGCCAGAGGTCATGTTGAGCACTACCTCTTCACCGTTGAAGCCCGAGAAAAGCTCCCCGAGGGTTCTCTCCGCCATTAGGAAATCGTCGTCGTTTATAAGCCGGGTTTCGATTTCCGGGCTTAAGCCGTACGCGGCTGAGATGGCTTTTATAGCCTCGACCACCTTTGGGATTGAGCCGGCGTAGCGCCTCTCGGTCACGACGTAGACCTTCCTGGGCCTCGATCCCCCCATAAGCGAGGCGTAGTACGTGTTCACGAGGGCCCAGGGGGTCCTGCCAAGCAGGGCGACGTGGATCATGCTACCACCTACTCGACCATTATCAACCCGTAGAGGACGCTCTCGGAGAAGTCTATATCAACGATGCTGGAAAGCTCTATCCCGACGGCGTCAACGCTCGGCCTGACCTTCTCGGGCATCCTGCAGGGCTCGCCCCTCTCAAAGGGACAGTCGTCGCAGAGGTTGCAGCTGCCGGGGAAGAGGGCCATCGCGTAGAGCTCCCCCTTCCTGAAGAGCTCGGCTTCCCTCCTGAGGAGCCAGAGGAGGATTTTCCTCTTTTCCTCCTCGAACCTCTCCATGTCCACCGAGAACTTCACTAAAAGGGCCTTCTTAAAGCTCCTGATCCATTCCCTGGCTTCCCTCCAGTCCGGGGCGTAGGGGGGACAGGAAGGTCTCTTCCCATACATAGGACAGGAGCGGCACTTCCAGACAGGTCTCGGTGAAACCACTATGCTCGAAGCGTCAACCTCTTTCTCCCACAGCACGTCCATCGGTATCAAAGGGAATATTGGAAGGAGGAGGTTAAAAGGTTATTCGGTTAGTCCATCAGCCTGCCGCCGTTGACGTCTATGAGCTCACCGGTTACATTTCTCTCTCGAAAGCCTCGCCCTTTAGGGCGGGGATGCAGTAATTCTAAAACCAGCCCTCAAACAGGAAGGCGAAAAACATTTAAGCAGTAATGCAGACAATACACTAAGGGATTCACAATGAAACCCGAATCACCAAGAATCAAGAGAACAAGGCACGCAAAACACTTCATAACCTATCACTTCATCTGGATACCAAAATACAGAAGGGATATCCTCACCGGAAAAGTCGCTGAAAGACTCAAAGAAATGCTCAAGGAATACTCGGAAGAAATCGGGTGTGAGGTTATTGCCCTCGAAGTAATGCCAGACCACGTTCACGTTTTCCTCCAAGCTAAACCCAACCTCTCGCCAGCCCAAATAGTGAACCACTTGAAGGGTAAGACAGCGAGAAAACTCCTCCAAGAATTTCCCGAACTGAGGAGTAAGACAACACACGGGAGACTCTGGTCACGCTCCTATTTTGTCGCCTCAGTCGGCTACATAACGGACGAGATCCTTAGGCACTACGTTGAAACTCAATGGGAGCGTGAGTTAAAACGAAGAGGACAGTAACGGTAAAACTCCAACCAAGCAAAGAGCAGGAGAAAACCCTCTTCAAGTTAGCCGACATTGGGGCTAAAGCTTGGAACCGAGTAAACTACCTCCGCAGGCAAGAATTTTTTGAAGGCAAACTAGTGGACTTCAACAAGACTGAAAAGATTGTTTATGAAGAGTTCAAGAAGGAAATCGGCTCGGCAACAGTCCAGCAGATTTGCAGGAAAAACGCTGAAGCTTGGCGCTCATTCTTCTCACTCTTAAAGAGCAAAAGAAACGGAGAACTACCAGAATGGCTTAAACCCAAACCACCGAACTACTTGAAGGACGATGGGAAGAGAAAACCCTTAATCGTCCTCAGAAACGACCAATACAAGATTGAAGGCAACAAGTTAATCCTCAAGGGGCTTGGAAAGTTCAAACGCTTGGAAGTCCAGTTTAAGGGTAGAATACACTTGAAAGGCAAGCAAGGAAGATTGGAAATAACTTATGACAATGTTAAGCGAAAATGGTATGCCCACGTTAGCATCACGGTGGAGGAGAAGCTAACCAATGGTGAATGGGTGAGGGTTCCGAGAGAGCCGTTGGACGACCTTTCAGCCGGCATTGACCTCGGAGTGAACAACTTAATGGCCGTTTACGTGGAAAACGGCGAAAGCTTTCTCGTGAATGGAAGACCGTTAAAAGCCATAGACTTCTACTTCCGAAGAGCCATCGCCGATTATCAGTCTAAGCTCAACAAGAGTGGGGCAAAAACGAGTAGAAAACTCAAGAGAATGCACGAGAAGGCTAAACTACAGGCGAGGCACTACATTAACACTGCCGTCAGGAGAACCGTCGAGAGGCTGTATCGCCTCGGAGTTTCGAGGATTGTCGTGGGTTACCCGAAGGGAATAGCCAGAGACTCTGACAGGGGTAAAAAGCAGAATTTCATTCTCTCTCACGTGTGGCGGTTCAACACGATGATTCAGCGCCTCAAGGAGGTCGCTGAGGAGTATGGTATCAAAGTTGTTGTCGTTGATGAGGCTTACACTTCGAAAACTTGCCCCGTCTGCGGGAAGCCCCACGAGGGGGCAAGGTTTGTTAGGGGTTTATTTAAGTGTCCCGTGGCGGGGATTATCTTTAATGCCGACTTGGTTGGAGCGTTTAACATTTTGAGAAAAGCAGTGAAAACCATAACCCCGAATCTGAGCGGGCTTTACGCTCAGAGGAGGGGTAATTGGCCGAAGACCGGGCCGGAGGGGTTGAAAACCCGCTTTGAGTTGGGCTTTAATGAGACCCCTCGAACCTCTCCGCCCTTAGCGAGGGGTTAAGCTCCTCACGGCGGGGAGGAGGTCAGGTGGTCGTTTTCAAGGAGAAAGATCACGGCGTGGGCTATCTCCCCCGTCAGGGAGAGCTTCCTCAGCTTTTCCTTTATCTCCGGGCCAATCAGTTCCGTGTCCACCGGGCCTGGCGCTACCGCGTTGACGAGTATATCCGGGGCAAGATGCCTCGCGAGGTTGAAGGTAAGCGCTATGAGGCCGCCCTTCGAGGCCGCGTAGTGCGGACCGACCGTTCCGCCGTCCTTCCCGGCTATGGAGGCTATGTTGACTATTTTACCCTTCTTCATGTGCCTAAGAACCTCCTGCGTCACTATGAAGGCCCCCTTGAGGTTTACGCCGAGAACAGCGTCCCAGTCCTCGTCGGTCACCTCCATAGGCTTCAGGGCCTTTCCCAGAATCCCGGCGTTGTTCACCAGTACGTCTATCCTCCCGAAGCGCTCGATTATTTTCTCCACCATTCGCCTGACTTCCTCTCGGTTGCTGACGTCCGCTTTGACGACGAGGGTTTCGACGCCGTATTGCCTGCACATCTCTTCGGTCTTTCTTGCCTCCTCCTCGCTGTGGGCGTAGTTTACGACGACGTTGGTTCCTCTCTTCGCAAGCTCAATCGCTACCACCCTTCCTATGCCCCGGGCGGAGCCGGTAACGAGGGCGACCTTCCCCCTGAGATCCATACCATCACCCCTGCGGGGAGTTTTCTCATTTGTGTTGGCCTTTTCCCAAAAAGCTTTTACGTTTAGACACATAGTTCTTGTCATGAGGTGGGTAATCTCAGTCGTTCTGGCGCTCTTAGTCCTAATTAGCGGTTGTATTTCGGAGGGAGGTGGAAAAATGGGTGCCAAGAGCCTTGAGGTGGGTTCCGTCTTCCACGACGGTGAGACGATACCCAAGGAGTACACCTGCGACGGCAACGACATAAACCCGCCGATTTACATAGGAAAGCTTCCAGAGGGCACGAAGAGCCTGGTGATTATTGTGGACGATCCGGACGCACCAGCCGGAACCTTCACCCACTGGATAGCGTGGGATATCCCACCAACGGGCGAGATCCCGATGGGAATACCCAAAAGGGGAGAGGTAAAGGAGCCCGTTCACGTAATCCAGGGAAGGAACGACTTTGGAAGGATAGGCTACAACGGCCCCTGCCCGCCGAGAGGAAAGCCACACCACTACCACTTCAAGGTCTACGCCCTCGACACCGAGCTTCACCTGAAGGCAGGCGCGGGTAGAAAAGACCTCGAAAAGGCGATGGAGGGGCACGTCCTCGCTTGGGGGGAGGTGGTCGGTCTCTACGAGCGAGGATGAGCTTTTTCATTTTTCATTGTTTGGTGGGGGCGAAACACGTTTAAATGAGCAGAACTTCATATTTTTGGTGGTGCCATGCACGAGCTCTACACGGTCCTGGCGGAGTACTACGACGCGATTTACAGGGGAAGGGCCGAGCGGATCGGGGAGGAGATAGACTTTGTCGAGGAGATTTTTAGGAAGGACACGGAGAGGGAAGTTAAGCGAGTCCTTGATCTCGCCTGCGGAACTGGAATCCCGACGCTCGAACTGGCGAGGCGCGGTTATGGCGTGGTTGGTCTCGACCTCCACGGGGAGATGCTGGCGATCGCGAGGAAGAAAGCCGAAGGAGAGGGGCTGAAAGTTGAGTTCGTCCAGGGCAATGCGCTTGAGATTGATTTTGAGGAAGAGTTCGACGCCGTGACGATGTTCTTCTCGTCCATCATGTATTTCGATGATTCTGCAATTCAAGAATTGTTTAATTCTGTAAAACGAGCCCTGAAACCGGGTGGAGTTTTCATCGCCGACTTCCCGTGCTGGTTCTACGGTGAAAGCTCTCTAGCGGTGTGGGACGAGCGGAAGGGCGATGAGCGGTTGGTCATAACAGACTGGCGCGAGGTGGAACCTGCGACGCAGAAGCTCCACTTCAAGAGGCTGGTTCAGATAATTCGGCCCGACGGGAGCGTCAGGGCGTTCGTGGTGGACGACGAGCTCAACATATACACGCCGAGGGAGATGCGGCTTTTGGCGGAGAGGCACTTCAGGAAGGTCAAAATCTACGGGAACCTCCACGAGCTGAGGCCCAACGACAGGAGGTACTGGCTGGTAGCAGTAAGGTAACCCCAAAATTTTTAAACCCATGTCCATCTTTATACCTGGGTGATGCCTATCGTCCATCGGAAACGGGGAGCGCGGTCTGAAATGGAGCTTTATAACGACGGCGTTAGTGAGTTCCCTCAGCCCGGCGGTTCTCGGGCCCTACCTGAGCCTTTGGCTTAAAAACATCGGGCTCGGCTTTTCTGAGATCGGCCTAGTTCAGAGCGTTTCGGAACTTGCACAGCTCCTCACGGACTTCCCGACCGGCGGAGTTGCCGACAGGTACGGCAGAATAAAGACGTACGCCCTCGGGAGTTCTCTCTTCGGGCTCGGACTGCTCGTGGTGGCCCTTTCGGGAGGCCTGATTGGGGCCATTCTGGGGGCGTCCCTTTCCGGCCTCGGGAGCGCACTCGTCAGCGGAACGATGGTTCCATGGCTCTACGATTCGTTGAAGGACAGAGAAGCCGTGAAGGCAATCCTCGGGAGGGTCAAAGAACTCTCGGGCCCGGTCAGATTTGTCGGCGGCTTCCTTGGGGGAGTGCTGGCAAACGTTGCCCCCAACCTCCCGGTGCTCGTTGCAGGAACCCTCTCGATCCTGTCCGGAGCTATGGCCTTGGTACTCCTGCCGGACAACAGGGGGGAGGCCGAGCTCGGCTACTCCGGAATACTGCGCAGGGGCCTAGCCGAGGTCATCGGAAACCGGGGCCTTCACCTGCTCCTGATTTCGTCGTTCCTGCTCAGCTTCCCGGCCAGGGCCTTCTTCACCTTCTGGATGCTCCTGCTGAAGGCACGGGGACTTCCGGCCAAATACCTCGGGCCCCTCTTCGCCCTGATGCTCCTCACAACGTCGGTGGGGGCTAGGCTATCGAGAAGACTCGACCCGACGCCCGAGACCCTGGCGTTGCTGACGGTCGCCCTTGGCCTTGAAATCCTGCTCCTCGGTTTGGCCCCCAACGTATGGACGAGCCTTACGCTGCTCTTCGCGGTAGAGGTCACGCTGGGGGCTAGGGGCCCACTAATGGCGGTGCTGAAAAACGACTTCATTCCGAGTGAGACCCGCTCCACCGTGAACTCGACGCTGAGCACCGTTGGAAGTGCCTTCATGGCAATTGCAAACACCGCCATAGGTGCCCTGGCCGGAAACCTCGGCCTTGAGTTGGCCTACGTCTTGGCCGGCTCCCTCGGCCTGCTGTCGGCCTTCCCCATCTGGAGATTAACCTTTTTAAGCGCCCCCGCTGAAGGGGGTAACATCACTGAAAAACCCAACGGAGGATGATAGGATGCTCCCGAAGAACTACGACCCCAACGAGATTGAGCCCAAGTGGCAGAAGTTCTGGCTCGATGAGAAGATCTACAAGTACGAGCTCGACGAGAAGAGGCCGAGCTACGCGATAGACACCCCGCCGCCGTTCACGAGCGGAACGCTCCACCTCGGCCACGTGCTCAGCCACACCTGGATCGACATAATCGCGCGCTACAAGAGGATGACCGGCTACAACGTGCTCTTCCCTCAGGGCTTCGACAACCACGGGCTCCCGACCGAGCTCAAGGTCGAGAAGGAGTTCGGGATAAGCAAGGATGAACCGGAAAAGTTCCTGCAGAAGTGTATCGAGTGGACCTGGCAGGCCATTGAGGCGATGCGCAACCAGTTCATCCGCATAGGCTACTCAGCCGACTGGGACCTCGAGTACCACACGATGGACGACTGGTACAAAGCTGCCGTCCAGAAGTCCCTCCTCGAGTTCTACAAGAAGGGCATGCTCTACCGCTCCGAGCACCCGGTCTACTGGTGCCCGCGCTGTAGGACGAGTTTGGCAAAGGCTGAAGTTGGTTACGTCGAGGAGGACGGCTTCCTCTACTACATTAAGCTCCCGCTCGCCGACGGTTCCGGCCACGTCCCGATAGCCACCACCAGGCCCGAGCTCATGCCCGCATGTGTTGCGGTCTTCGTCCACCCCGAGGACGAGCGCTATAAAGACGTAGTCGGCAAGAAGGTGAAGCTCCCGATATTTGAAAGGGAAGTGCCCGTTATAGCAGATGAGGACGTTGACCCCACCTTTGGAACCGGAGCTGTCTATAACTGTACCTACGGTGACGAGCAGGACGTCGTCTGGCAGAAGCGCTACAACCTGCCAGTGATCATAGCGATCAACGAGGACGGAACGATGAACGAGAGGGCCGGGCCATACAAGGGTCTCAAGACTGAGGAGGCGAGGAAGAAAATCGCCGAAGATCTGGAGAAGATGGGCCTCCTCTATAAGAAGGAGAAGATAAAGCACAGGGTTTTGAGGCACACCGAGAGGAGCTCCTGTATGGCCCCGATTGAGCTCCTGCCCAAGAAGCAGTGGTTCATCAAGGTCAAGGACTTCACGGACGAGATCGTTAAGGTGGCGGAGGGGATAAACTGGTACCCGAGCGACATGTTCTTGAGACTAAAGGACTGGGCCGAGTCAATGGACTGGGACTGGGTCATAAGCAGGCAGCGCGTCTTTGGAACGCCCATCCCGTTCTGGGTCTGCAAGAACGGTGAGATAATCCTGCCCAACGAGGAGGACCTGCCCGTTGACCCACGCTTCGACAAGCCGCCGAGGAAGTGCTCCGACGGCAGCGACCCGGAGCCGGTGACCGATGTTCTCGACTGCTGGGTCGACTCAAGTCTGACAGCCCTGATCATAAGCAGGTGGCACGACGCGATAAAGGGCGACGAGGAAGGAAAGCGCTGGTTCGAGCACAACTTCCCGACCGCTCTGAGGCCGCAGGGAACGGACATCATCAGGACGTGGGCGTTCTACACGATATTCAGGACATGGGTTCTCACCGGAGAGAAGCCCTGGGACGACATCCTCATCAACGGTATGGTCGCCGGGCCGGACGGAAGGAAGATGAGCAAGAGCTACGGCAACGTGGTTGCACCGGACGAGGTCATTCCGAAGTACGGGGCGGATGCTCTTAGGCTCTGGACTGCCTTAGCGCCGCCCGGAGAGGACCACCCGTTCAAGTGGGAGACGGTTGACTACAACTACCGCTTCCTCCAGAAGGTCTGGAACATCTACCGCTTCGCCGAGAGGCACCTTGAGGACTTCGACCCCGCTAAAGCGCCAGCCGAGCTCGAGCCCCTCGACCGCTGGATCCTCAGCAGGCTCCACAGGCTCATAAAGTTCGCCACCGAGGAGATGGAGAAGTACCGCTTCAACCTGCTCACGAGGGAGCTCATGACCTTCGTCTGGCACGAGGTTGCGGATGACTACATCGAGATGATCAAGTACCGCCTCTACGGCGACGACGAGGAGAGCAAGCTCAAGGCCAAGGCGGCGCTCTACGAGCTGCTCTACAACGTGATGCTCCTCCTCGCTCCGTTCGCCCCGCACATCACCGAGGAGCTCTACCACCACATGTTCAAGGAGCGCGTTGGGGCCAAGAGCGTGCACCTCCTTGACTGGCCGAAGTACGACGAGGCGAAGATAGACGAGGAGGCAGAGAAGCTCGGCGAGCTCGCCAGGGAGATAGTCGGCGTCATGAGGCGCTACAAGAACAACCACGGCCTCGCTTTGAACGCGAAGCTCAAGCACGTGGCAATATACGCCACGGACAGCTACGAGAAGCTCAAGGCCATAGAGAGGGACATAGCAGGAACCATGAACATCGAGAGGCTTGAGATTATCAAAGGAGAGCCGGAACTCGAAGAGCGCATCATCGAGATAAAGCCGAACTTCAGAACGGTCGGGCCGAAATACGGAAAGCTCGTGCCCAAGATAACCGCCTACCTCAAGGAGAACGCGGAAGAGGTCGCAAAGGCCCTCAAGGAGAGCGGAAAGGTCGAGTTCGAGGCCGACGGCCAGAAGGTCGAGCTGACCAAGGACGACATCGTGCTCAGGAAGGCGGTGTTCAGCGAGGGCGAGGAGGTAGAGACCGCGGTCGTTGGAGATGCGGTCGTTCTCTTCTTCTGAAGAAACTACTTTTTATCCATTTTCTGCTAAAAAACTGAATCTCGTAACTCTTTTAAAGCACCGGATTTTTTAACCGATGGGTGGTGGAATGGGCAAGTGTCTCGTGTACTACGTGGGGGACACAAAAAAGCCCGAAGAGTGGGTGCCGCTCTCTCAGGAACTTAAATCAATGGGTATTAGGCCCGTCCAGTTACACACTCCGGAGAATACGGCCGAAGTTCTCAAGGATCTCTGCGAGAAAAAAGGAAGTGCAGTTGTCGTGAACCTGCTCGGGGAATTCTACGCGGTTCCAAACGGGCAAATTCAAGAGAGCAGTAAGGGCAAGGATCCCGGAGACGTTAAGCTCACGACAGTAAAGGATCTGATCGTGAAGAGGATGAAAAGCAGGGTTGAAGAAATCATCATCACCAACGAGAAGGGTTTTGAGAACTTTGCCAGAGATCTTTTTGAGGGCAAGATCAAAATTTCACTGCCGTGGTGGAAAAAGGCGTTGATGGTCATCGGGGCAGTGGTTGCAATCGCAGCCCTCCTGACTTACTTTGGAATTGACCTCCCAGAGCTTTCGGGAACTCAGAGATTTGCCTTGAAAGTTGCGATACTCATACTAATACTGTTCGAAGGACGGAGACGGGGATACCGCAAATGAGATTTTGCAGCTTGTGGTAGGGAATTTCCATTTTTGGATCTCTTTTGCCGCAACTTGCCGGAAATAAGGAAGGTCCGAGAACAACAGAGAACATCAGCAGTTGTAGCACAGCATCGCGGCCTTCTTGAGGAGCAGAACGCGGTAGAGCTTGCCGTTGATTATTCTCGCGTTTGATATCTTGTTGAGGTGGTGTATCCTTCTTCTCTCCAAGGCTATGAGGTTAAGCTCCCTGAGCACCTTCACGAAGTCCTCCCAGCGGATTTTGAGCCATTGGGAGTATTCATCGAAAAGCTCCTTCTCCACGACGCGGTAGGTTCTTCCATCCACCTTGTAGCGGACTGCGTGCTTCGGAAGCTCCTTTCTGAGGCGCCAGCGGGCGTGGAGCGGCTCCTGCATCTCGTAAACCGCCTCGTCCATGCTCTTCCCTTCCACCATCATCTTGAGGAGTATCCCGAGAATGCGGTTTATCCTGTCCGGGACGCCGACGACGTCGCCCCTGAGGACTATCTTCCTCCTGCGTACCCTTATTCCGGCCCTCTCAAGCTCCTCGCCGATCTTCGGCGTGGTCTTCTTTTTGGTTCCGCCGGTGTCGACGATTCCGCCGATTATGAATGCCTTAACGTCGAAGTCCTTCTCACTCAGAACCTCCTCTGCCCAGGGGTCTAGGAGGACGACCTCGTCTATTTCCTTCTCAGCCAGAAACTCCGCGGTTGGGCCTTCGTAGGCCGTTATTCTGTCCAGAGGGCCGTTGAACATCCGCCTGAACTCCTCATTGGCCCAGGTGACGGCGAGCTCTTTTCCGGTGAAGTAGTCCCTCAGGAGGCCGTAGCTTTGGGTGACCTGAAGGCAGATCTTGCCCTTCTCTTTCTGGGTGTGCCTGTCCCAGTGGTAGAGGTCGATTATGAAGTAGGGCCAGTCGGGGAGCCTTGAGCGGAGCTCGTCGGGGGTGAGAACCGGCTCGAACTTCTCCATCATGCAGAGCGGGGCGTAGGCGTAGTGGGAGCCCTCGACGCGCTTTCCGTCGAGATCCCAGGCCACCGCGGTCTTCTCCGGAACCCTGAAGATCGCCCCCTTCCCGTGGACTATCTCTATCGCTATGTCCTGGAGCTTGTTCCTCGACTTCCTAAACCTCTTCGAGAGGGTTCCAATGCTCTCTATGCCCTTCTCCCCGAGTGCTTCCCTGAATACGTCGGCGAGCGTCATCATGGCCATCGGTTGTGCCTTGGGAGAGGGGTTAAAAAGGTTGCTGGGCGGGTTATACGAAAGATTTTTAAACGCTCGCCCTTCCCTAATATCGAGCCCCGGTGGTGTAGCCCGGTCAAACATGCGGGCCTTTCGAGCCCGCGCCCCGGGTTCAAATCCCGGCCGGGGCACCATAAGAAACTTTGCCTTCGCAAAGTTTCATCAAAGTCCGTAGCTCTTCTTGAAAACGCATTTACTAGCAGAGTTCTGTAACTCAAAAACCTTTACTCTAAGCAGGAACCTTCCACAAGCTATGCCCAGGCGGTTTACACTAAAAAGACGTCCAAAGGGCGTTAAGAGAAAGGGAAACGGGTCTTAACATCGGGATTTTGAGTTAAATTCGCTGGGAACCTGCAATTTCTGAGGACATGCAAACTCATTCCATATAGTGGTGAGAAGAGTTGAATCTTTGTTGGGCTATGTTCTACAAAGCTCCTTGCGCAAGCATCATTCGTATTAACGTTTAGGTTGCCCTTGATGGTAATTGGGAGATTGCATAGTAGCCTAGAAAAGTTAATAACCCTGGGAAAGTATGAACCTGTGGGGGATTGACGCATGGAGCTACTAAAAAATGTACAGATTAAGAACTATCGCGGACTTAAACAAATCGAGTTTACCCCAAAGTCAATAAACATATTCGTTGGCCCAAACAATACGGGAAAGTCCTCGTTATTAGAAACAATCAGTTTAGCGATGACTGCAGGAAGCAATTTTGAAGACTCAGTTGGATTCGATGTGCTGGAATATTTATTTGAGATAAAAAACTATAACCCTAGCTACATTGTTCACGTAGATGGAGACATGGCCGAGATATTAGTAGAATTAAACGGACAAATTTACACCATCTCTATTGAATATTATCCTGAGGGACTCCCGGATGATGAGAGGTATGGTATTATTATGGAACATTTTGAAAATCGAGCAAAGCATATATATGAAGAATACATAGAAAAAGAATTTGAACGGGAATACTCTTTGTTACAAAAAACACTAGATTACTTTGTTGCGAGCGCTATTAAGCATGGTATTGACGAGGAAATAGCAACATCAATGAAACACGACTTAAGAAGATATTTATCACAAAATTCTAGAAGGTACAGGGAATCGGATCTTTTTAGTGAGGATCAAAAATTACTGGAACAAATCATTGATGAAATATCTACAAAAGTTATACACAAATCAAAAATTTTAATCACAGTATATGACCAGTTAATGAACATAGTGAAGTTGTATTTATATATGCCAGAACCGGTAAAGTTGAGGGTATCCCCTAACTCTAAGGGCATAAGAAGATATTACTTTCCGCCAATTTATATAGGTGGAATTCAGAAAATTTTTGAATCTACTCCCGAAATGATTCCACATGTTGATACTATCGTTAATTTTCAAAAATCTATATTTGCAACTAATGTTGGAAGGTTGTATGATCTGATTGTATCAAAGGGAATCATTAAGAAACTTATTGGGCATCTCAAGGAAAGAATCCCATACTTTGAGGACATTCGAAAAATTGAACAAGGAATGTATGTGATGGTTTCTCATCATGATAATCCAATTCCACTATCTTCTATGGGGGATGGGTTCATTGCTTTACTAAACTTAAGCTTTTTAATTACCCTAGTTGAGCAAGGTGCGATTATATTAGAAGAACCCGAGATTTCATTACACCCTTATTTTATGGAAATTATTGCGGAGGAAGTTGTGGATAATTCTGAAAGGATCCAATTCTTTATTTCAACACATAGCATGGACTTCTTAAATGCTCTACTTGAATATGCTGAAAAAGAAGATAAACTCCGGGATATCAATGTTGTGCGTCTTCATTACAGGGAAGACACGAAGAATGTATATGCTGAAGTTCTTGGAGGAATTACCGCAAAGGACGAAATAACTGAAATTGGAACCGATTTAAGGTACACATAAAATTTATGGTGATCATAATGAATGTCCTTATCCTAGAGGGTATTATAGACGTGGTATTTGTTAGATCATTGTTAGAGCATCATTTTAGTGTAGACACTGTCCCTACTGCCCACGATAAGAAGTTCCAAAGAGGGATAAACATTTTGAGAAGGATGTTACTCAATCCTAAAGAGTACCACTATATCAAAACTAATTTTGGCATCATCGTGTATGGGGATAATGGTAAACAAACCATAATATACAAAGTGCTACCACGAATTGTTCAGGATATGATGGGAAAGATTCCCGAAGAACTAAAATTTTTAGTTATTTTAGATGAAGATGGGGTTCCATTAAATGAAACTATTGAAAAGATACAGAAAGAAATAACGAGTAGGGCCCTACCTAACACAAAGATACTACCTTCAAGGGACTTACCAAATGAATTCTCAATCGTTTCGACTGTTGACGAGAGTTATAAACTTAGAATACATGTGCATCTAATCCCTCACAGTTTAGAAAGGCAGATAGTCTCTAAAGGTATTAATTTTATCAGGATCTCCTCTAGAAGTCGGGACAAATTGTTGGATGATGATCCACATAGTGCACTAGAAAAAATTGCTAAAGAAATGAAGGTCTCTAAGGACAAATTGATCAAGATAAGTATAACAGAAAAGTGGTTTGAAGCAGAGCCTTGGTATAACGATTTATTGGATGTTATTAGAGAGTTCCTAGGTGTTATCCCAGTATAAGTCTCAAAAATAAAATTAATAAAATTTTTATAGATTACTCCTCCCATTCCCCACCGATGCTCGCCGTAAAAGTCCCCAAGAAAGAGGCCGAGAAGACCAGAAGGAAGCTCCTCGAACTCGATGTCCTGGCTAAAGGATACTCCATAAAACGGGAGGGAGACTTTGTCCTCTTCCCTGTTACGGAGCCGGTTGAGGGCTTCGAGCTCATTGAGGCGGAGTTCGAAAGGCTGAAGAAGAGGCCCCACAGCTACCGCGAGGTCGTTGAGGTTCCGAAAGAGCTCAGGCCGCTCCTGCCGAGCTCATTTGACATCATTGGGGACATCGCTATAATCGAACTCCCCGAAGAGCTGATGCTCCACGGAAGGGCCATCGGCGAGGCGATCCTCAAAGTCCACCGCCACATAAAGGCCGTCTTCGCCAAGGGGAGCAAAGTTGAGGGCGAATACCGCGTGAGGGAGCTCATCCATCTCGCTGGGGAGAAGAGAACCGAAACCCTTCACCGCGAGAACGGTATACGACTGAAGCTCGACGTTGCGAGGGTTTACTACACCCCGAGGCTCGCCACCGAGAGGATGCGGGTTTTTGAGAGGACGCGGCCGGGCGAGGTCGTCTTCGACATGTTCGCCGGCGTCGGGCCGTACTCGATACTCCTTGCGAAAAAAGCTAAGCTTGTCTTCGCCGTTGACTTAAACCCCTGGGCCGTTCGCTACCTCGAGGAGAACATTCGCCTCAACAAAACAAACAACGTGATTCCCGTTTTGGGCGACGTAAGGAAGGTTGCAGGAAAGATAAAGGCCGACCGCGTTATAATGAACCTCCCCAAGTTCGCCGACCGGTTTTTGAGGGAGGCAATGCTGAGCGTCAAGCCCGGGGGAGTAATCCACTACTACGGTTTCGGCCCCGAGGAGGATCTCTACTCAGAGCATGAGGCAAAGATAAGGGCCATTGCCAGGGAGCTCGGCCTCACGGTTGAGTTCATCGACCGGAGAAAAGTCCGCCCCTATGCGCCGAGGCAGTTCAACATCGCGATAGACTTCAGGGTGGAGTGATGTTTTCTGCGTAGAACAATCCTTTTAAATAGAATGTTTTATGTATAAAACATGATTGAACGAGCAACCTGGGTAGAGGTAATCTCGGACTATCTAGAGCTAAGGGTGGAATACACCAGGCGAGAGGTCGAGGTTAAGCTCCCTAAGAGCCGTGCCCTGGCCATTGTTGGGCCCAGAAGAGCCGGAAAAACGTTCTTCCTCTTTCAGCTATGGGACGAACTCGATCCGGAGCGGAGAAGGAGCCTCTACATAAACTTCGAGGATCCACGCCTCGTTGGGGCAACCGCTGAGGACTTAATGGAGATGCTGAGAAGTTATTATTCCCTTATATCCGTCCCCAAAGGTGAGAAACTCCTTTTCCTGCTCGATGAAGTCCAGGTGGTTGACGGCTGGGAGCGTTTCGTTAGGTACGTCCTCGACATGGGGCATAGGGTAATTCTGACAGGTTCCTCATCAAGGCTTCTCTCAAAGGAGATAGCGACCGTCCTGAGGGGAAGGGCTATAACCCTGAACCTCTACCCCTTCTCGCTCTCTGAGGTTCTGAGGGTCAGGGGGCTTGAAAAAGTCCTCCCCGGCCTTGAGGCAAGGGGAAAGCTCCTGGGAGTCATTAGGGAGTGCCTCGAATGGGGCTCCTATCCCGAGGTGGTCTTCCAGCCGGAGCTCAGGCGCGAGATTCTGAGGGAGATACTTGACGTCACAATCTACCGTGACGTCGTCGAGAGGTGGCGCGTTGACAATCTCAAGGCGCTTAGATTCCTCTTCAAACTCCTAGCTTCATCAAGCCACACGTCGGTAACCAAGTTGCACTCCACGATGAAAAGTTTGGGCATAGCAGTCGGAAAGCCAACGCTGGCCAATTACATAGAATACCTGAACGACGCCTTAGTGTTGTTCCCACTCAGGGCCCACGTGAAGTCTGAAAAGAAGAAAGAGCTCCTCGGCTTCAAGCCATACTTCGTTGACAACGGTCTTCTCAAGGTTCTCGGAGTTAGCGACCGCGGGAGACTCCTGGAGAACCTCGTATTCACTGAGCTCCTCAAACGAGGCTTTGAACCAAACGAGGACTTCTTCTTCTACGTAACCGGAAGTGGCAGAGAGGTTGACTTCATAATTCCGGGAGAAGAGCTGATACAGGTCTCGTGGAGGCTCCATCCAGAGAACAGGGAGAGGGAGCTGGCGGCGCTCGTTGAAGCTTCTGCAGAGACAGGGATCGGAGAGCTAACGGTGGTCACGTGGGAAAAGGGGAAGGATAAAAAGATCAAGCTCGGGGGGCGCGTTGTCAGGCTCCTGCCTGTGGAAGAATGGATAAAGCGGGGGTAGTCACTTCCCCGCTATCTTCACGTTCTCGAACTTTATGTACGGCGTTATCATCGTGTTCATGAAGGGCATTACCGTCTGCTCCTTGGTTACCTTGCTTGCCTTCCTAAGTAGCTCGTAGACGTTTCCGGCTATGAGGAAGACGCTCGCGCCCTTGACTTCACCGTCCTCGATGAGGAAGGCCGGGTTTGCAGTTACGGCGAAGTTTCCGTTGTCAGGGTTGCTGGAGTGAGCACCCTGGAGGCCGTCGACGAGGTAGCCCCTGTCAATCTCTCCTATGAGGTCTTCGAGGGGTTGTTTACCGTTCTCTATCACGACGTTGTGGAACCCTATACCAACCCCGCCGCTTCTCAAATCCCTCTTCCCGTTCCCGGTGCTATCTGTTCCGTAAACCTTCGCCCAGTAGTTGTCCCAGACGAAGCCCTTGAAGGTTCCGTTCTCGATGAGGACGTTCGTCCTCGTTGGAACGCCCTCGCCGTCGGCTATGGCCGGCTCAAGGGAGAGCGGGTGGAAGGGGTCGTCGTAGATTGTCAAAACCTCGCTCGCTATTTTCTCCCCGACCTTTCCGGCTAGCGGTGTCGTCTCCTTAACGAGCCTCTCCCCGCTGAAGGCAGGGAGCAGTGCAAAGCCAAACAGCCCTGCTATTGCCCAAGGGCCGAGGATTATCGGGACTTCCTCGTTCCTGCTCTTCTCCACGTTGTAGGCCCACTTAACTTTCTGGACGGCCCTCTCGACGACGCCGTCGATGTCGAGGTTGAGGTCTCTCCTGGCGTCGAAGTCGAAGATGCCCGGCGTCACAACGTCCCCTTTCCTGCCGACGAGCTCGATGAAGAAGAACGCCGCTCCGCCCTCCTGGAAGACGTCAATCCCGTGGGAGTTGACGATATGCCTCTCCTCCCAGCTGACGCCGCCCTCACCGCCAGCTACTACAGCGTTGGGGTCCTTCTCGCGGGCGAGCTTTATGCCGTGGACGAGCTTCTCGACGAGAACGTCAGGCGATGCCTCCTTAAGCTCGTAGTTCGGCTTTGGCTTATCCCTGTACTTCCCCGGCTCCGGGAGGGAGACCCACTTCTCGTCCGGGGAGTTGAGCTTGGCCATCTTTGCCGCCTGCTCTATCGCCTCCTTGATCCTCTCGGGCTCGTCGCTGTCGATGATGGCGAGGCCGAGGCGCTTGTCCTTTATTCCGCGGATTACCGTCACCGCGCCGCTCCTCGTCGAGGCCATCGAAATCTCGTTCAGCTCGACGTTGGTGGAAACGTCCCTTGAGCGGTAGACGGCTATCTCGAGCTCGTCGAAAAGCTTCTCGCCGAAGCGTATGAGGTTCTCCATCTTCACCACCTCACCCTATGAGAATTCCTCCGTCGAACTTCATGTGCGGACCGCCGGAGCTGACGAAGGCCGTCTGTCCCTTTCCACAGAAGCCGACCTCGAGACCGAAGTCCTTTCCAACGGCGCTTATCTTCTTCAGGGCCTCGATGGCAACGCCCGTAATCGAGGTGTCCCTTATCGGCTCCGCTATCTCGCCGTCCCTGATGACGTAGCCCTCTTGGATCCCAACCTGGAAGGCGCTGTTGAGCTGGGCCTGGCCGCCGCGGAAGTCGACGACGTAGTAGCCGAACTTGATGTCCTCGATGAGCTCCTCGAAGGAGTGGTCACCGGGCTCGAAGATGGTGTTCCTCATCCTTATTATCGGCGGGTAGCGGTAGCTTTCAGCTCTGGCGTGGCCGTTAGGTTCCATGCCCCATTTGTGGGCATACTCGCGGTTGAGCATTATCTCTTTGAGTATTCCGTTCTCGATTATGTGGATGTCCTTAACAGGAACGCCCTCGTCGTCGTACTTATCGTTTCCAAAGCCGCCCTCAACATGGCGCTCGCTCATGGTAACGTACTCCGGTGCGATCTGCTTGCCGATGAGGTCCTTGAAGGGCGAGTTTATCGTCAGGTCAGCCTCGGCGAGGTGGCCCAAAGCCTCGTGGGCGATGATTCCAACGACTATCGGGCCGGCAACTATCGGCCACTCGCCGCGCTTCGGGGCAACTCCTCTCAGCTGGCTGTGCATCTTCCTGAGAAGCCTCTCGGTCACTTTCTCGTTTGGCTCTATCTCCGTCATCAGCTCCCAGCCGTAGTCAACGGCTCCGATGCTGTCCCTCGCCATCGCCAGCTTTCCATCGGCCTTTCCAGTGACGTAGGTTCCCTGGTAGAGATAGTTGTAGTCCCACTCTATCCTCGTCCCCTCGTTGGTGAGGAGTACTTTCCTTCCTCCTCCGTCCTCATAGCGTATCTGGACGCTCTTAACGGCCTCGTTCTCTTTCAGGAGTTTCTCAAGCTCCCTGAGGTGGGCAACCTTCTCCTCGATGTCCACTTCGCGAGGCTTAACGCGCATCTTGCTCTTCACGAAGTCCTCGACCGGTTTTATATCCGCCAGCTGGATTTTCTCCTTCTTCGTCTGGGCCGCCGCCTTTGCCAGCTTATAGGCCTCCTCGATTTTCTTCTCAAGATTATTCAGCTCGCTGGTTGAGGAAAATCCCCATGCGCCATCGGCTAAAACCCTTATCGCGACTCCCCTGTGGAGCTTTCCTGTGAAGCTCGTAAAAACGCCGTCCTTGAGGCCGAGCGTTGTCTTCCTAAGGTCCTCGTAGCGGAGCTCTATGTATTCGGCCTTCAGGTTTTCCTCAGCCCACTTAAGGGCCCTCTCAAGTGCTTCCATGGCTATCACCGTTTACGTTTGTTCGTTGATGAATCGTCGGCTGGGTATAAAAGTCTTTTGAGCATTTCGATAGGTGTCGAAAAGGAAAGCTTTTCAACCTGAAGGGTTAAGCTGAGTAGGGTGGTGAAATGAAAGCCGAAATCAAGAACCTCATAGACAGGGGAACTTACAGAAAGCTCCCCCTCTTCGAAGGAGAACTGCCGGAAGGCTCTTACGCCCAGATAGTCGAGGTCAAACCGGGCCAGACGGTCAAAAAGCACTATCACGAGCGCCAGTACGAGCTCTTCTACATAATGGACGGCGAGGCGAGGCTCGGTATAGGCGAGACCGAGTATCTGGCAAAGCCCGGCGATATCTTCCTCGTCAAGCCAAAGACTGTCCACTGGGTTATCAACGAGCGCGATGAACCCTTCAGGCTCTTCGTGGTGAAGCTGAACTACCACGGCGACGACTCGGTGTGGCTGGAGGAATAAGCCGGTGATAGCATGGCCGAGCGCGTCATAGGCATCCTCGGCGGCATGGGTCCGCTTGCCACCGCTGACCTCTTCAGGAGGATAGTCGAGAAAACCCCCGCGAAGCGCGACCAGGATCACCCGAGGATAATCATCTACAACAACCCGAAGATACCGGACAGGACGGCCTTCATCCTCGGGAACGGAGAGGACCCGAGGCCCGAGCTAATAGCCAGCGCGAGGAAGCTCGAGGAGTGGGGCGCCGACTTCATCATAATGCCCTGCAACACCGCCCACTTCTTTGCGGAGACCATCCAGAAGGCGATAAAGGTTCCTCTCGTCAGCATGATCGAGGAAACGGCAAAGGTAGTCAAGGAGATGGGCTTGCGGAAGGTCGGCCTCCTCGCTACCGATGGGACAATCAAAGGGCTCGTCTACCACAGGGCGCTCCTCAAGTACGGCGTCGGCATAGCGGTGCCGAACAAAGTCGACCAGGAGAGGGTCATGCGTGCCATCTACGCGGGGGTCAAGGCGGGGAACCTCGAGCTGGGAAGGAAGCTCCTCCTCAAAGTGGCCAGGCGGCTGGAAAAGCGCTCCGATGGAATAATAGCGGGCTGCACTGAAGTGAGCGTGGCGTTGAGGCCAGAAGACCTGAGCGTCCCCCTGATAGACCCGATGGACGTAATAGCGGAGAAAGCTGTTAAGCTCGCCCTCGGCATTGAAGACTTCTAGAGCCACCCCTTTCTCCTGAAGTACGCCAGCATACCGACCGCTATCCCGAGCATCAGGAGGAGAACCGCCGGGTAGCTGTAGCGCCAGTAGAGCTCGGGCATGTAGCGGAAGTTCATGCCGTAGAGGCCAGTTATGAACGTCAGCGGGATGAATATCGTCGAGACCACAGTCAGGATGCGGATTATCTCGTTTGTCCTCATCGAGATCGTGGAGTAGTAGAAGCTAACGAGGCTGTCGGCGAGCTCTTTCTGGGTCTCGACGACCCCGAGAATATCGCGCACGTGGTCGTGGAGCTCCTCCACCTGCTTTACGGTTTCTTTTCCCAGGAAGCTGGAACCATCCGCCCTCAACCGCCTGAAGCACTCGAGGAGCGGGAACACCGTGCGGCGCATGAAGAGGATCTCGCGTCTCATGTGGTGTATCCTCCTCAGGATCGCCTGATCGGGTTTCTTCAGGATCTGTGATTCAGTCCTCTCCATCTCCGCGCTTATGCGCTCCAGTATTGGAACGTAGTTCTCAACTATGGCCTCAAGAAGGGAGACCAGGAGGTAGTCCGGGCCGCGCTTCCTGAAGAGCCCCTCCCCCTCGCGTATCCTCTCTCGCACCCCGTTGAAAACGTCTCCCCTGACCTCTTGGATGGTTATGAGAAAGCGGCCCTTGAGGATGAGGGCGACCTTTTCCCTCTTCAGCCCCCCTTCCACCCCGTAGACCTGGTGGAGAAGGAGGAATAGGTGGTCGTCGAAGAACATCGTCCTGACCTCTGGGGCCTTCCTCCGAAGGGCCCGGACTATGGCCTCGCTGATGCCGAAGTAATCCCTGATCTCCTCTGCCAGTTCAAAGCCGTTAACGTTCACCCAGACTACCGGGTACCCTCTATACTCGTCGAGCTCTCCAACGCTGGCCAGCTTTTTGCTAGTGAAGTCGTCCTCGGAGTACGCTAGCACCGTGATGGAGGGGCTCGTTTTCTCCTCCTTCGATTCGGTCACTCTACCATCTCCTTCTAAGTACAAGCGGAAGGATGGAGAGCGCTACAAGAGCCACAGGGCCGCAGATTGACCAGCCCCCCCTGTGGGTGGTCGTCGTGGTTCTGTCCGGGGGGGAACTAGAGGTGGTTGCCGGGGGGGAGGTGGTACTGGGCGTAGTGGATTCTGTGGTTGCGCCCGGTGAGCACACGACAACCGCCTTTCCGCCCATTTCCTTTACCTTTGGATCGGCTTCCCTTGCAGTAATCGTAACGTCCGGGGGACTGCTCACGGGTTTTCCGATGGTGACGGTAATCTCGGCGTCCTTGACACTGATAGGAGGACGTCCAACAACCATCGTGCAGTTTTCAATCCCCTCAAAGCTGGAACCATCGAAAATGGCCACCATTGGCCGGTTTTCCACGAGGTTTCCCGGCCCGCTGGCTTTCCCATCTATCCCGCCCGCAACAACGAGTTTCCCGTCTGGGGTCACGGTCACCGCCCTTATCCAGTCCATACGGGGGGTTCCGAAGGTTATCCACTTCTTCACCCTGCCCGAAGTGTCCATCACAAGGATCCACGCCTGCGTATCCCCGCTGGAGTACGATATTCCCCCGAGCACCAGATCTCCAGTGGGGAGGAGTGAAACTCCGTTCGCCCAGTCGTCGCCCGGGCCGCCTATTACCTTCGCCCACTCGACGTTTCCCAAGAGATCCGTCCTGACGACGAGCAGATCAACGCCGCTGGTGGAGAAGGAAGACGTGTAGCCCACTAATGTTACACCTCTGGCGTCGAGTTCAGCATCGTAGAGTTTCTCGGTTCCGTTTCCCCCATAGGTCTTCTGCCATATTACCTTACCGTCTCCGGAGATCCTGGCGAGCCAGAAATCCGGAGACTTCGTTTCTCCGGACTCCTTCACACCGGCCACGAATATGGGCTCACCTGGAAGGACGACTATCTTCACGGGCAGGGCACTTTCACCAGGGGTGAGTATGCGAGCGCTCTCGACGTTGCCCTTGGAATCCAGCCTCATGAGGAGGGGCACTCCCGAGATAGACGAAACTGCGAGGAAACCGTCGGAGTAGGGTATGGCGGAGTAAACCATGCTTGTGTTGTACGTTTTGCTCCAGAGGACGTTCCCGTTCTTCCCAACTTCAAAGACCCAACCGCCTCCCAGGGACGTGCTTCCACCCGTTGCCACGGCGTTGCCGTTCGGGAGGAGTTTGACGGAGTAGAGTATGTCCCTTTCCGCTCCACCGTAGGCTTTCTTCCACAGTATCTTTCCGTCCTCGGCCAGCTTCATCAGAAAAACGTCGAAATCCCCCAGACCGGTCCCGTTTGAGATCCCACCCACAACTATGTCGCCGCTGGAGGAGTCGACGGCTATCGGGGACGTCAGGCCCGGTGTCTCAACCTTTAGAACCAAACCTCCAGCGGTAGCCGCCGAGAACCCAGTGAAGAGGAACAGAAGCAGGAACAGTCCTGTGAACGTCAGCCGTCCCTTCAAAAGACTCACCTCCAAGGGGAAAGGTCTGGAACCAATAAAAAGTTTGCTAAAAAGGAAAGTTCAACGCCTCCTCCTGAGGAGGAGCGGCACTACCGCCAGCCCAACGAGGGCCGCTGGGCCGCAGATTCCACCCTTGCCCTTGGTCGTAGTGGTGGTCGTGGTCTTGCCCGGAGAGCTTGTTGTAGTGGTGCTCCTGGTACTGCTAGTTGTCGTCGTGGTTGTAGTCGTAGTCGTGGTTGTGGTAGTCGTCGTTCCGCCTCCCAGCGGGACGAGTTCGAAGTTGAAGCTCAGCTCCTTGTCCTTCTGGATGGACACGTTGAAGCTCTCCTCCCTGTATCCGTCGAGCTTTACGACGACCTCGTGGGTGCCCACGGGGAGCCTGTACTTTTCGAGGGGTGTCTTTCCGACCTGCTTGCCGTCGATGAAAACGGTGGCACCGCTCGGGCTGGTGGTTACGGTTATCATGCCCGTCTCGGGAGTCAGGTTGACGGGGATCGTTAGTAAGCCCGGAGTTATCGAGACGCTGAACTCCTCGTCCTGGTAGCCGTCAAGGTGGAGCTTGACCGTGTGGACTCCGACCGGGAGGGCGAGCTTCTCAATTGGAGTATTGCCCACGCTGACGTCGTCGATGGTCACCTCAGCCCCAGAGGGCTCGCTCGTTATCGTGAGGTAGCCGACCTCAACGAGGGGCACCATCCTCACAACCGCCAACTCCTTGGAGCTCGCGTTGTAGCTGCCGAGCTGTTCCTCCTGGGAGGGTGTGAACCAGTCGGGGACGAGGAGGTCCATGAGGCGCGGGGCAACGCCGGCTTTTACCGCGTTAGCATCGGCGCCCCCGATGGTCCACTGGCCAGCTTTGACATCGACTTTCCTCCACTGGTCAACGCCGAAGCCGTCCTGGCTCCCAACCAGAACCGCTATCCTCGGGAACCTCGGTCCCTTGACCTTCAGCTCCCCAACGTACTTAGCAGGAACGACGACGTTTATGGTGTTTCCTTGGGAATCCACGAAGGTGCGGAGACCCTTGACCACCGTGCCGTTGGGGAGGACGAGCTCCGAGTCCCAGCCGGTAAGCCTAATTGCAACGTCCCACGGGTGCCCCGGATCGAGCCGGACGTTCGGCCCTGGCCCGATGGCGGAAGTGTTTCCGCCGTCCTTGAAGTCCAGGTAGGCCTCGATTACCTGGAGGCTGAAGCCGTTAGGGGCGCCCCACGGGTTGCCCCCGAGGTTTTTGAGGTGGAATGCCAGAACGTACCCGTCCCCGGTTCTCTGGACTGAAAGCCCCGTGAGGTCAAAGAGGCCGCTCCCGTTGAAGACGGCATCGGTCGGGTAGGTGTAGGTCCCAGGCCCGTGGTCGTCGCCGCTCGGATCGGAGAGCTCAAAGAGGGTTTCGGGCACGCCCTTCTTGGCAACAAAGGTTGCCCAGTGGAGAAGGTTGCTGACGAACTGGGGGCCATCGAGCTGGGTTCCGTTAAAGGTAGGACTCCAGAGCGAGTTTTCTCCGTAGGGGCTTCCTACGCTCACTATGAGGACGCTCTGGTACCCACTCGCCGGAACCACTTGAGCTGCTAGGAGGGTGGCGTTTCCAGCCATGGCTATGCAATATGTGTTGGAAGGTCTGTCCTTCCCACTCAGTGGCTTTATCACATCAACGTTAATGAAAATTAGTCTGTCCGGATTGTTCCCAAAGAGAACGCTTCCCCCATGAATGAACCCCTTGGTTATCAGGCCTCTGAAGGGAATATCGTTGTCTGGGATTATATTTGCCAAGATGGCGTCGTTAGCACCAGCACTCTCAACGCGGAGGGAGCTTAACTCTTCAAGAACCGAGTTGACGGTTGTTTCGCTTCCGTTACCGCCGGCTATCCACAGCACCTTTTTTCCTTTGAGAAACCACTCTTTTATTGCCTCCACCTCGTTTTCAGTTAGGGGGTCCGTTGGCTGGCCGAGGATGAGGACGTCAACGCCCTCGAGGGCCTCCGGCGTTATCTCGTTCCCCAGATTCTTTATCTTCTCCTCTGGGAGCAGGCCCGGATCCCCGAAATAGGCCCATTCAACGTCCCCGATCGCATCGACGATGGAGGGTGCGAGTATGCGACTCTGATTCTCCTCATCCAGCACGGGATCCACGAGGTACCTGGCGTTCTCCCCGTGAGCTAGATCAACGGCCACAGTGGTGGCACTTGCCAAGGCGCTTCCAGTGAGCCCAAGGAGGACGAACAGAACTACAGCCACCGCAAACCGCTTCATGTTATCACCTGAGTAGTTTAGCCCCCAAAAGTTATAAATCTTGCCAACTGGAGGGTGAAAACTCAACCAAAAGCGCGGTGTGGACGGTTCTCGTCTCCTCGGGCTACGCTATATAGCCCGGGCCATCCCCATCTTGGCAAGCGCGTAAACGGCAATGAGAACGACTAATGACACAGCTGAGGAGACCTTCCCTTCGTCATTCAAAAGTAGGGCAGGGAGAATCGCCACCGCAAGAACCGCCGGGGAGGCGTCGGTGAGCCCAAGCAGAAAGACCCCGACGAGAACGGTCGCCCAGGATGCTGAGAAGATCACAACTCGGTCTTTCCACTTTAGCAACAGTCCAAGGGCGATCAGGGCTAAGAAAGGTAGCGATACGAGGAGGAAGAACTCCAAGGAAGGCCTGAAGTGAAAGCTGCAGGCTGGAGGGCTTCTCGACCAACAGGAGGTCTGAACGTAGTAGTTCGACGGAAGCAAAAACAGGAGCAGAACCTCTAGGGCTGAAAACGCCGCGTAGAAAGCTCCATTGAATTCCCGACGCTGGGATTGTTCTTTCATGCCTCCCATCACCACCGTCCCCGGATTGCCTTTCAAAGTAAGCACAACCTCCTAAAAGGATCCGGCCCCATACAGGGCTCACTACAGCCCCAGGGCTTCTCTCACTTCCCCAAACTCAACCCCTGCAGTCATGTCGATGTTTATCGGCGTTACGCTGACCTTTCTCTCTACCTTGAGGGCGTAAGCGTCCGTTCCCGGCTCGAATTCTGTCGTCCTCCTCCCAACTATCCAGTAGTACGGATGCCCCCTCGGGTCGACGCGCTCCTCGATGGTGGGGTTGTAGCGCTTTCTGGCCAACCTCGTGATGGCGATTCCGGTTTCAGGCGTCGCGTCGTTCGGCACGTTGACGTTGAGCATGTCCACTTCTGGGGGAAGGCCGTTCTCCAGTACCGCCTTCGCTATCCTCCTGAGGAAGTGCGCCGAGACCGAGAAGTCCACTCCTTCCCCCTCGCCGAGTGTCTTCTTCCAGTCCACTTCCAAGCTCATAGCGATGCTCGGAATACCATGGGTAGCGGCTTCAATTGCGGCAGAAGCAGTCCCTGAGACGGTTATCTCGGTGCTGAGGTTCTCGCCGAGGTTTATTCCGCTGACCGCTAAATCGAAGCTCCCAAATCGGGCCAGGGCGAAGATAACGCAATCAGTTGGAGTGCCGTCTATACCGCAGGCCACTCTGGCCCCGGGGACGTCCACGAGCTTTGCCCTAATGGGCCTGTGAAGCGTCATGGCTCTACCGCTGGCGCTCCTCTGGAAGAGGGGAGCAACGACGTAGACTTCACCAAGCTCGCTTAGTGCCCTTACCGCGGCTCGAATTCCGTTGGAGTAAATCCCGTCGTCGTTTGTTAGGAGGATTCTCATCGCTACTCCCTCACTACCTTTACATCAAGCCTCTCAAAATCCCTGTCGAAGGTGTAGATTTCGTCGATTCCGAGTTCCCTCATTTTAAGATAGGCGAGCGCATCGTTTATGCCGAGGTTTTTCTCCTCCGCGATCAACGCCGCCCTGAGGTAGTCCGCAGTTGAAACGTCAAGGATCCTGATATTTTGGGAGGTAAGCATAGAGAGAACTATCGCGACTGCTTTCCCCTTTCCAGCTCTGCTTTCCACAACGTTTGCCACTTCGCTCAGATGAACCACCGTCGTGACAACTTCCTCTCCCTCGCTGACTCTCTCGAGGATCTTCTTAGCGCTCTCTTTGATAGCCTTGACGTTCTCTGGAGGCTCCTTCCGGGGCTTGAGGAAGGCGTATATGAAGACGTTGGCGTCTATGAACTTCACTCGGACCACAGCTCCTTCTTCAGCTCTTCCCACTCCTTCAGCTCTTCAACCTCGACGGTATCGAAGAACCGTGTAAGGTCCCGCTTTCCCCTCGGCAGTATCTCAACCCTGTCGCCGAGGTCAACGAGTATTACCTCCTCGCCGAGCTTTTCCCTAAGCTCCTTTGGAAGGAGAATCCTCCCCTGGGGGTCTATCCTTTTCACCACGACTTCCATTCTCTCACCATTTTATCTTTTGGCCACCAGATATAAATAGCTTCCGCCAGCACCTGGTTAGAAGTGTTTTACGGCTTCTTCTCCAAATCCCCCACTTTTGAGATCACCGAGAGGCCCTCACGTGGTGCAACGTCAACGAGGTCAGAATCGAGGGCGACTATTCCGTCGAGGCCGTAGTATTTCGCGGTTGCGAGGATCAGGGCGTCGCTTGGGAGGAGACCGTATTCCGCGCTGAATTTAATGGATAGAAGGGCGATCTCGTGGGTTGTATCAAGAAAGTTCGTCGAGCCTAGCAGGGGTAAAACTTGACCGATGAAGAGTTTTGTTAATCTCTTGATGTCCTCCTTGCGCCGTTTGAGGGTTCAGTATCCCCCGATGCTGGAGCGAAGATAGATAAAGAGAACCTCATTGTAGACCGTTTCGTTAGTGAACGGTCTGAAGTCACCATCAATCAGTTTGGAAAGAACGGCTGAGGCATCCGGGTTCCCTTTAAGGTACTCGGTGAAGACGTTGCTGTCAAGGAACAAGCTCATCATACATCTCGACCTCCAGCTCCTGCCAGGATTTGGAGGTTTTCATAACCCCTTTGGCCCGTTTCAAGGCTTCCTTTTTGTCAATTTTCCCCAAGAGGATCGCGAGCTGAATCTCAAGCCATAGGGGATCCTCGTTCCTGTGCTGGGCAATTATCTTGTCGACGTCTTCCATCCTCCCACCAAAATGAGTTCGGCTTAGAGGATTTAAAGCCTTCCCTCACCTTTAAAAACCCTAACCACCAGCGGCCTTCAGGTGAGAAGATGACGTACTGGACGAGCGAGGACAACGTCGCCGGAAAGCCGGGAACGGCGCTCTTCATAATCCTCCCCACGATAGGCTGCTACCGCTTTAGGATTGGAGAGGCCTGCTACATGTGCGCGTATCCAACCGCTGCGCCTAAGATAAAGTGGAGCCAGGAAGCGATAGTCGATTACGTCCGCGAGGCACTCAAAAAAATCGAGGGCAAGAAGGGCCCCTTCGCTGTTAGGATGTTTACATCGGGTTCATTCCTCGACAACGGCGAGCTGAAGCCCGAGACGAGGAAGAAAATCTTTGAGATACTCGCGGGGATTGATGAGGTCAAGGAGATAGTCATCGAGAGCAGGAGCGAGCTCGTGCGCTACGATGCCGTTAAAGAGCTGGCTGAGATAGTTCCAGACAAGCACTTCGAGGTGGCGATAGGTCTTGAAACGGCCAACGATGACATCGCCGACCTCTCCATCAACAAGGGCAACACCTTCGCGGACTTCGTTAGAGCCGCTGAGATAACCCACAAGGCCGGGGCGAAGGTGAAAACCTACCTCCTGCTCAAGCCGATCTTTCTCTCCGAGAGGGACGGCATCAGGGACGCTAAGGAGAGCATAATCAGGGCCGAACCCTACACCGACACCTTCTCGATCAACATCACAGATATCCAGAGGGGGACGCTCTACGAGAGGCTCTGGGAGAAGAAGGAGTACAGGCCGCCATGGCTCTGGAGTGCGGTTGAGCTTCTCATATGGGCCAAGAGGAAGTTCCCCACTAAAAGGATCCTCAGCGACCCGGTTGGAGCGGGTTCAAAGCGCGGCCCCCACAACTGCCTGACCGACTACGACCGTGCAATAGGTAGGGCCATCAAGAAGTTCTCGGCAACCCAGGATATCAGCCACATCGAGAACCTTAAACCAGAATGCCGCGAGAGGTGGGAGTACATCGTTGAGAACGGCCTCCTCGACTGGCAGCTGGTTACGTGGTGATTTCACCCCTTTTCCCTTCCCGTTTTCCCAGAATCGGCCCCCACATCGCTCATTCTCCCGAGTCTTTAATGGCCACTTCTGGGCACCCACGAAACCTTTAAATGTTGACAAACGTAAACGGGGTTAGCAAATCGCGGGTGATGATTATGGCGAACGTCGAAGGGAAAACCGTTGTCGTGAAGGAGAACTACCTCGTGACTGGCAAAGCGGAGGGCGTTGTTGAAATCGACGTCGACACTTTTCTCTGTAAGGGCTGCGGAATCTGCGTCGAGATGTGCCCGAGAAAGGTCTTCGAGTGGAGCAAGGAGCTGAGCGAAAAGGGTGTCCACTACCCGGTTCCCGTCCACGCTGAAAAGTGCGTCAAGTGCAAGCTCTGCGAGCTTCTCTGCCCGGACTTCGCCATCGCGGTAAGGTGGTGACTCATGATCATCCGCGGCGACGAGCCGGAGCAGGTTAGGCTCCTCAAAAAGCTCTACAAGCCGGGCAACTACTTCATGCAGGGCAACGAGGCTGTTGCCTACGGGGCAATCTTCGCGGGCTGCCGCTTCTACGCCGGCTACCCGATAACCCCGTCGAGCGAGATAGCCGAGACGATGGCCAGGGAGCTTCCGAAGCTCGGCGGCTACTACCTTCAGATGGAGGACGAGATAGGCAGCATAGCCGCGATGGTCGGGGCCTCATGGACCGGCTTCAAGGTGATGACCGCCACCGCCGGCCCCGGTTTCAGCCTCATGCAGGAGAACCTCGGCTACGCGGTGATGACCGAGACACCACTCGTTCTCGTTGACGTCCAGAGGAGCGGCCCTTCAACGGGGCAGGCAACGAAAGGTGCTCAGGGGGACTTCTTCCAGGCAAGGTGGGGCACCCACGGCGACCACCCGATAGTCGCCCTCTCCCCGACCAGCGGACAGGACGCATTCTGGGAAACGATAAGGGCCTTCAACATCGCCGAGAGGCTCAGGACGCCAGTCATTGTGCTCTTCGATGGAGTCCTGGCACACACGAGGGAGCAGATAAGGATCCCAGAGGTTGAGGAGGTCGAGATTACCTACCGCAAGCTTCCTGCCAACGAAGAGGAGGCAAGACTCCCCTTCGGCGACCCCCACGGCGATGGCGTTCCCCCGATGCCGCTCTTCGGCCACGGCTACTTCACTCACGTCACCGGTTCGACCCACAAGGAGAACGGCCTGAGGGATGTTTACACCCCCGAAGTCCACGACAAGCTCGTGAGGAGAATCCACAGGAAGATAGAGCAGAACAGAGACGTTTACGAGAAGTACGAAGAGCACTTCACAGACGACGCAGAAATCCTTGTTGTCAGCTGGGGCGTAACGGCCAGACCCGCCCTCGGAGCAGTCCTCAAGGCCAGAGAGGAGGGCATTAAGGTCGGCCTCTTCGTGCCGAAGACCGTCCACCCGTTCCCGGGCGAGAGAATGAGGCAACTCGGGAAGAAGGTCAGAGCGGTTCTCGTCGCCGAGATGAACCTGGGACAGATGATAATCGAGGTCGAGCGCTACCTCAACGACGACGTCCTGCTCAAGGGCGTGAACAAGATAGGCGGCGTCCCGCTGACCGTTGAGGAAATCCTGCGCGAGATAAGGGGTGTTGCCTGATGGCCAAGGAGATTTATTCCAAATATCAGCTCATCAAGTACCTGAGGAAGGAGGCCCTTCCTACAGCTCTCTGCCCCGGCTGCGGCGGTGGAACCGTCCTGAACGCCTTCGCCAACGCGGTTGACGGGCTGAAGATAGACCCAAAGGATTTGGTAGTTGTCAGCGGAATAGGCTGCTCCGCCTGGATAGCCTCACCCTACTTCCTCGCCGATACCCTCCACACGACCCACGGCAGGGCGATAGCCTTCGCCACCGGCGTCAAGGTCGGCCTTCCTGACAAGAAGGTCGTCGTCATAAGTGGCGACGGCGATCTGGCCAGCATAGGAGGAAACCACCTAATCCACGCCGCCAGAAGGAACATCGACATAACGGTCATACTCGTCAACAACTTCATCTACGGAATGACCGGCGGTCAGGTTGCCCCCACGACCCCATTCGGAGCAAAGACCACAACAACCCCCTACAGGAACATCGAGCACCCGCTCCAGATAAGCGAGACTGTCGCGGCCGCTGGAGCGAGCTACGTTGCCAGATGGACTACTGCCCACATCTACCAGCTCATCGAGAGCATCAAGAAGGCCCTCCAGGTCAAGGGCTTTTCGCTCGTTGAGGTAATTTCCCAGTGCCCAGTCCAGTACGGAAGGAGGAACAGGATGAAGGAGCCGGCTGAGATGGTCCGCTGGTTCCTCAAGAACAGCGTGCCGATAAGCAAGGCAAAGAACATGTCGCCGGAAGAGCTTGAGGGCAAGTTCGTCATCGGCGAGTTCGTGAACAGGGAGAGGCCGGAGTTCGTTACCGAGCTTAACAAGCTGATTGATGAAGTCCAGGAGCACTTCGGGCTTAAGGGGGAGTGAAAGATGCAGATTAGGTTCGCCGGCATTGGAGGCCAGGGCGTCGTCCTGGCCGGCGTCATCCTCGGAGAGGCTGCCGCCATCGAGGGTCTCAACGTTCTCCAGACCCAGGACTACAGTTCAGCGAGTAGGGGAGGCCACTCGATTGCGGACGTCATAATCTCAAAGGAGCCGATCTACGACGTTATCGTGACTAAAGCGGACGTTCTCGTGGCCCTTGCCCAGCTCGGCTACGACACCGTTAAGGACGAGCTGAGGGAGGACGGCCTGCTCATCATCGACACCGACCTAGTAAAGCCCGATAGGGACTACATAGGTGCACCCTTCACGAGAATAGCCGAAGAAACGACCGGACTCGCTTTAACGGTGAACATGGTGGCCCTAGGCTATCTTGTCGCCAAGACCGACGTCGTGAAGAAGGAAAACGTCGAGGAAGCGATAAGGAGACGCGTCCCAAAGGGCACCGAGGAGATAAACCTGAAGGCCTTCGCGGCCGGGTATGAGGAGGGATCGAAATGAGATACCCGTTTCCGGTTGGAAAGTCCGATTTCATCCAGGGCGATGAGGCCATAGCGAGGGCGGCTATCTTAGCGGGCTGCCGCTTCTACGCCGGCTACCCGATAACGCCCGCGAGCGAGATATTCGAGGCGATGGCGCTCTACATGCCCCTGGTAGATGGCGTGAGCATACAGATGGAGGACGAGCTTGCGAGCATAGCGGCGATAATCGGCGCCTCGTGGGCCGGTGCAAAGGCTATGACGGCAACGAGCGGTCCGGGCTTCTCGCTCATGCAGGAGAACCTCGGCTATGCTGTGATGACTGAGACACCGATAGTCGTCGTCAACATGATGCGCGGCGGCCCTTCAACGGGCCAGCCAACGTTTCCGGCGCAGGGCGACATAATGCAGGCCATATGGGGAACGCACGGTGACCACATGCTCGTCGTTCTTAGCCCCTCAACAGTTCAGGAGGCATTTGACCTGACCATCAAGGCCTTCAACATCGCCGAGAAGTACAGGACGCCCGTGGTCATACTCGGCGACGCCGAGCTTGCCCACATGCGCGAGCGCGTTTACATCCCCAACCCGGATGAGATCGAGATCGTTAACAGGAAGCTCCCCGCCAACGAGGAGGAGGCTAAACTTCCCTTCGGCGATCCTCACGGCGACGGAGTTCCACCCATGCCGATATTCGGGAAGGGGTATCGCACCTACGTCACCGGCCTCACCCATGACGAGAGCGGCCACCCGAGGACGGTCGAGCCTGAAGTTCAGCAGAAGCTCATAGAGAGGATATACCGCAAGATACTCGACCACAAGGACGACATAATCGACTACGAAACCTTCGAGCTTGACGATGCGGAAATAGCGATAATCAGCACAGGCATAGTTTCACGCTCCGCGATAAGGGCCGTCAAGATACTCCGCGAGAGGGGAGTTAAGGCCGGCCTGCTCAAGCTCAACACTATATGGCCCTTCGACTTCGACATGATCGAGGAGTTAGCGGAGAACGTGAGGAAGATATACGTGCCCGAGATGAACATGGGGCAGCTCTACCACCTAGTCAAGGAAGGTGCAAACGGGAAGACAGAGGTGGAGCTGATAAGCAAGATCGGCGGCGAGGTTCACACTCCAATGGAGATCGTTGAAAGGGTGGTGGGATGATGTACCTGAAGTCCGCTTACGAGATCCGCGAGAAGTACCTCAGGAAGGACATGCTTCCGACGATATTCTGCCCGGGCTGTGGAATCGGCTCGGCGTTACAATACACGCTCCGCGCGATAGACGACCTTCAGCTCAATCCCGACGAGATAGTGTGGGTCAGCGGAATAGGCTGTTCCTCCCGCGTTCCAGGGTTTGTGAACTTCGACGGCCTCCACACCACCCACGGGAGGGCTTTGGCGTTTGCGACAGGCATAAAGCTCGCAAACCCGAACCTCAAGATAATCGCCTTCATGGGCGACGGCGATGCCGCGGCAATAGGCGGTAACCACTTCATCCACGCTATAAGGAGGAACCTCGACGTTACGGTTATTCTCATCAACAACTTCACCTACGGAATGACCGGAGGACAGGTCGCGCCTACCGCCCTGAAGGGCCTCAAGGGCACCACCGCCCCCTACGGCCAGTTCGAGAACCCCTTCGACATAGCTGATCTAGCGGTCTCGGCTGGGGCCAACTACGTGGCCAGGTGGAGCGTCTTCAACTACCTCCAAGGCATCAACAGCATAAAGAAGGCACTCCAGAAGGAGGGATTCACCCTCGTCGAGTTCCTCTCACCGTGTCCGGTCAGCTTCGGGAGGAGGAACAGGATGAAGACTGCCCCGGAACTGCTCCGCTGGTACCAGAAGATAACCGTTCCTCTGGCAAAGGCCAAGAAGATGTCACCGGAAGAGCTCGAGGGCAAGATCGTCATCGGCGAGTTCGTGGACAGGGACAGGCCGGGCCTTGTAAGGGAGTACGAGGCATATAAGAAGCGCGCCAAGAAGATGATGGGGTGGGAAGAATGAGGAAGGAAATCCTCTTCAGCGGCTTTGGAGGCCAGGGTGTCATTTTGGCGAGCGTTATCCTAGGAAGGGCGGCGGCCGTTTACGAGAACCTCTACGCGGTCCAGACCCAGGCCTACGGGCCGGAGTCGAGGGGCGGTGCGAGCAAGGCGGAAGTAGTTATAAGCGACGAGCCGATAGACTACCCCAAGACGCTCGAGCCCGACTACGCGGTCTTCTTCTCCCAGGAGGCCTACAGCAAGTACCTCCACACGGTGAAGGAGGGCGCCAAGGTAATCATCGAAGAGGAGCTCGTGCCCCACCGCGACCTCGAGTTCGAGAAGAAGCTCGACGTCATAGCCCTCCCGCTCACGGAGATAGCCGAGGAGACCACCGGCCTGAGCCTGACCATGAACATCTTGACCCTTGGAATCCTGACGGCGTGGACCGGCGTCGTGGGCAGGGAGGCCATAGAGAAGGCCGTCCTCGACGCGGTTCCAAAGGGCACGGAGGAGATAAACCTCAGGGCCCTCAAGAAGGGCTTCGAGCTCGGGGAGAAGGCCAAGGCAGGGGAGCTCTGATTTTCTCCTCCCCTCCCAAAAACTTATCAATCCGGCCCATCCATTTCTTACTATGATAACCAACGAGACCAAGGGCAGAATCTGGCACGGGCCCGTCAGGATGGCGGACACTTTCTTCAAGCGCTTCAGGGGGCTAATGCTGGCCAGGAACGTCAACTACGCCCTTGTCTTCGTCCTGCCCGCTGAAACCAAGGCCAACGCCTCAATCCACACCTTCTTCATGCTTTCGGAGATAGACGTCATCTGGCTGGACTCGGCGAGACGCGTTGTGGACTTCAAGAGGGCCAGAAAGTGGCGCCTTTACGCGCCAAAGAAGGCCGCGAAGTACATCATCGAGGGGCCGGTAGGGCTGATAAGGGCGCTTGATGTTGAGGAGGGTGACCTGATAGACTGGTCGCTGACGGAGGAGAAGGAGAAGGCCGTTCCGGTTAAGTCCCTGATTCCAAGAAGAATCGACCTGAACGGCTCGAGCAATGGCGTGGCGATGGTTGAAAGCGTGAGGGAAGTCAGGGCCGATTTGCCCCGGTCAGGAGACTGTTAAAGGTTCGAGAGAACCTCCTTCAGGAATGGAACGTCCTCTTTTAGCGTCTTCCACACGACGCGGAGATCAACGCCGAAGTAGGCGTGTATCAGCTTGTCCCTCATTCTCGCCATTTCCCTCCACGGGACTTCGGGATGTTCCCTCTTAAAGTCCTCCGGAATGGCCTTTGCCGCTTCCCCGATTATCTCGAGTGCTCTGATGACCGCAAACTGGGTTTTCCTGTCCTTAGAGAAGTCTTCAAAGTCCATGCCGGAAGTAAACTCCTCTATGGACGCAATGGCGTCCAGTATATCCTTCAGGTAATCCTCATGGGTTCGTTTCATACGTAGATGACCTCCCTCCCCACATGCTCCCCAATCTTGGGCTTTAGAGCGGATTTCATGACGAGGTCAACCTTGATGCCGAGGAGATCCTCAAGGTATTCCTCAAGCTCGATGAACTTCAGCAGAGAAGGGATCTCGTAGAAGTCCACCAGGATGTCCACGTCGCTTCTCTCGGTCGCCTCACCGCGGACGTAGGAGCCGAAGACCCCTATCTCCTTAACCCTAAACCTCGCCTCAAGCTCCCGCCTGTGGGCTTTCAAGATGGCTTCGATCTCCTCAAGGGTCAGCATAGGCATCATCTAATGTTGATCCGCACTCCCAAAAAGTTTTTTCTTTCAATCGGTCCGAGGCTCTCCACCCAGACTTTCCCTCGCCAGCCCTACCAGATCCTTCGGCGTTAGAACCTCGATTCCCTCCGGTTCCCTCTCGAGGACTTCAAAGCTTGGCACGATGAGGACTCTTCTGCAGTCGAACTTCCACAGCTTCTCCTCGATCTTCCTTACTTCCTCCCTCCTCACGCGGTTCTTCCATTTAACCTCCCCAACGATTTCGAGCTTCTTGAAGCCCTCCAGGGCGATGTCCAGTTCAAGCTCGGGTCTCTCAACGCTGACGGGCCTTAAACCGTAAACCTTTGCCAGAAGGCCCTCGATGAAATCCTCCACATGTCTTGGAAGCTTCTCGTCCACCGCCTTCCTGATGAATTCCTCCGGAGTTTCGAGTTCGGTGTAGGCGTATTTCGCCTCGAGGTAGAAGTGGAGGTCGAGCAGGGGAGAGGCTATGAAGTAGCGGAAGCGCTTCTTCTTCCCGTGTATCGGCTTCTTTCTAACCAAACCCATGGCGGTCAAAACTTTCAGGTACTTCTGGACGCTCGACTGGGACTCAATCAGCCCCCTGGAGAGGAGGTGGTTCCCTATCTCGGTGCTCTTGGACTTTCCAGCCGCTATGGAGTGCAGTGTGGCAAGGTAAACTTCCGAGAGCCTCAGCTCCTCCTCGGAGAAGGCCTCTCCAACAATCTCCGCAACGAGGGCGCCGGATGAGTGCAGGTATTTCGCCAGGAACTCCCTCAAAGGCGGTTTGTAAAGGGGAACTAAAATCGGCTCTCTAAGATAAACCGATGCTTCCACCAGCTCTTTCCCTTCGACCTCCTTTGAAAGCTCAAGGAGGATTTCCCTCTCGTCTATGAGCCCAATTCTGACCGGGGTTACAACACCAAGGAGGGGGCTTTCCCTCTCCCCCAAAAGCCTCATAGCCAGCCAGAGGGTCGAGGTTATCAGTATCAGCTCGCCCTCCGGCGAGTAAGCGTGCAGGAGGTCAAGAAACTCTTGGGGAAGTCTGTGGAACTCGTCCACAACGATAGTGCCCCCTCCAAGCCGCCCGATGAACTCCTTCCTAAACTCCTCGTAGGAGAGCACTCTTCCAGAAGTTACGTCGAGAATCGTCCCGTTCCTGTTTACGAAGAAGTAGCCATCGTAACGCAGGAAGTTCTTGACTAAAAACGTCTTCCCGGTCTTTCGCCTTCCGTAGACCATCTTCCATCCGGAAACCTTCAAGTGCTCAAGTTCAATTCTCCGCGGAATGATTCTCATGAGAATGATTCTAATTAGAATCTTTTTAAGGGTTTCGCCTTGTTTAACTGTTCTTCTTGTTTGTGAGTTTTAGTGAGTTCAACCCCCACCACCCAATGACAAACGCCGACGATGAGTGACCATCCAGACCCAAGCCCCGAGCCAACTCTCGCCCCAACTTGGAAGAACCAGTAGGATTAACCAGATAAACCTCAAAACCCCTATTCAAGGCCATAACAACACCGTGCTCAAGCAACTCCTTCTTAGCAAAATTCGACGCCTTCCGATTCCCCCTCCTTGAAGCTGTCGCCTTTCCGTTTCTCCTTTTAATCCTCCCCAAATCCTCAAAGAACACGACCCCAACACCGTGATGGTACGCATAATCCAGCAGGCGGGCGAGAGCCTTCAACCTTAAATCCCTCGCCTTCCTTTTTGAAAACCCCGGAGAATTAACCTCCGGAAAGTGCTCAACCCTAACGTCCCGAATAACACCGTCCTCATCGAGGATGACCATGTTCACCCTGTCAGAGTTCAAATCAAACCCGGCGTAAAGCCTTCCGATGGCCGTTTTTCCAAAGTGCCTGAAATAAACCTCAAACGGCACTTGAACGTGCAGGTAAACATTTCCATTCCTCAGAATAACCTGAGCACCATATTTGAACTTCTGAGCATCAAAAATAACTGGAAGAAACTTTTCGGCGGTTTTCAGTTTAAAGTTTAGCCATTCGCCGTTCGAACGGATTTTAACGCTCAATCCTTTAATCCTCACGTTCCTGTTCCCCTTCTCGTTCTCCTTGGGCTTGCTAATGAGGAACTTGGATTTCAAGTGAATGTGTCTCGGATTCCCGCCGTTCTGTTCTGCACCCTTGCGGAGCATTTTCGCATAATCCCACGCACTATCAGAATACCACCAGTTGTTAAGAACCCGTCGGGAGACTTCTTTTACACCCTCAGCCTTTGTGACCCCTTTGAGATGGAGCCTTATTGCGAGTTCAACGGCCCTTTTGAACTTTTCTGTTAGGAGGGCGAGTTTCAGGTAGTCTTCCCGTGTTTCTGGTTCGAGTCTCGTTTTAATTGTAATGTAGTTCACTTCTGCTTTTCGGAGTTTTCGTGTTTTTCGAGCCATAGCTCGATTGCCTCCGTTATGGCCTTTCCGAGGGCTCCTTTTTTAACCCCATAAACGTCGAGGATTTTCTTTCGGAATTCGACTTCCAACTCGTCTGGGATTTTCACGGTTATGACGCCCATTGTATTCACCAAAATACTTAAATACTTGTTTACTTAAATAGTTTTTGGTTGTGATGCTGGCCCAATGAAGTCGGTGAACAAGGTGAGGTGGAGGGCTGGTTGAACCCTGCGAGTGTTCGGGCGACCTGTCCTGCCGTAGTGTGCTGGGAGAGAAGGTGAGTGAGCGGGGCGGTCTAAGTCTGGGCACCCGTAGTAACTCGGGGGATGAATCTCCACGTGAACTCACAAAAACTCACGTGAAGAAGACCCCTAAAACTCAAACTCCACCCCGTTATCGTCGCCCTCCCAGAGCACAAGGCGGTGGAGTCTGACCCTTTCAGGAAGCCGCTTCTCAACCTCGCCGGCAATCCAAAGGGCTATGTTTTCAGTCGTGGGGTTCTCGAAGAGGGCGTTGAGGTTCCGGTGGTCGAGTTTTTTGATGACATCCTCAACTATCGTCCTCAGCTGGAGGAAGTCGATGACGTAGCCGTTCCTCAGCGGGCCTTCGACGGTAACCTCAAGCCTGAAGGTGTGCCCGTGTATCTCCTCGGGCTTGCCGTCTATGACGACCGCGTGGGCGGCCTCGAACTTGAAGCGCTCTATGACGCGGGCTTTCATAGGGATTCCTCCAGTATTCTCCAAAATTCATCCTCCTTCAGGAAATCAGGGTTTTTAAGACGATGCCTAAGAATCACATGCTCCTCAGGTCCCAGTCCCTCAAAATCCTGCCCCTGTTTCATAAAGCCCAGCCTCCAGCTCGCGCCAGGACTTCTCCGATTTTATCGACCCGAAGGCGCGCTTGAGAACTTCATCGACGTTTTCTCGAGCTTTTGCCCTCAGCTCGTCCATCTTGGCCCTCCACTCCCGGTTTACCGTAACTCCCCTGGAGGCCTCCATTTTCCACACCGTAGAGAGTTCACTAGGCGTTTAATAAACCTTCCCACCGAAAACCAAATCAGCCCCAACGTCTTAAACCTTTAGGGTGGTGCTTGTGGGATGCGGAATGGCCGTTGATGCCAACCGCGTTATAGCCGGTGGGGTTCTCGTCTTCGTCGAGCCTGAAACCTTCAAGAAGTTCCTTGAGCTGAAGGAGAAGCCTCTCGTGATATTTGGAGAAACCGGAGGCTTCAAGAAAGTGAAAGTGACGATAACGACCTACGAAGGGGCGGTGATAATAACGCGCGGCGAGGTGGATCTACCTGAGAACGCGGTGGTTGTTAGGGCGAAGGAGCTCTCGCTGGGCAAATAAAAAGGAAAGATCATCCCTTGACCTCGACCAGCCCCTTTATTTCATCGGGAACGTTTCCAAAGGCCACGGGCGGGTTGAGGAAGTCCTGGTGGTTCTCCTTGAACACCTCCTTCCCCCTTTCGCCGAGCAGAAACTTGAGGAACTCGACTGCAAGATTCCTGTGGGGGGCGTCCTTGAGCACGGTGACGCCGTAGACGATGGGCTTTGCCTCTATGGTCTTCCCGGTGGAGCCGAGGGTTATGCTGACCTGCCTGTAGTAATCTGCCTTGCTGAAGTCCTTCAGGTTTATCTCGTCCGGCAGGGTTATGTAGCTCAGGTTGTGTTGCTCTGCCACGCTCTTGTAGATGAAGAAGTAGTCCAAGCTGCCGCTCTCGACGAGGCCGGTTAAGTCGGTCTCCTTGGGTCTTATGACGACCTTGTTGGACTTGAGCTCGATCTCTTTGGGTGCGTAGATATGGGTGCCGTTGGAGCGTATGTTGGTGTTCTTCTCAACCAGTGTCTCAAATATGGGCTTTCCGTAGTAGATGTCTGCCAGCTTCATGACCATGACAGAGCGGTAGCCGCAGGGGTCCTGGTTTGGATCGGAAAAGCCGAAGGTAACCCCGGGCCTGGCGAGGATCCCGTACCATCTGTCTGGATTAGATTTCATCTCGTCGGCGTACTTACTTTTGTCAGTGAAGGCTATGACGATCTCGTTGGTGGCGAAGAGGACGTAGAAGTCCGTGTAGTTTGGGATGAGCAGCTGTGGGATCAGGGTGTAGTCGGCAACGGCAACTATGTCGGCCTGCTTTTTGAGATCGGTGACCTTTCTAACGGCCTTAACGCTCCCGCTGGCCTCGTCCTGGAATGCAACCTCAACGCCGAGGTTCTTTTTGGCGTAGTCCTGGAATTCCTTCTCAAGCTGCTGGAACGGAACGCTGAGCGAACCCGCGTGGAAAATTATCAGGGTCTCCTTCTCCCCTGAGTCTGAGTTTATGCAGCCTGCAGCGAAAACGGCCGCCATCAGAAGCGCAGCTAGGATTACACCGGCCCGCCTCATGGAACCACCGGTATGATGGACAGAACAGGATATTTAAGCGTTTTGAGTAAACAACTGGGTTTACGGTAAACTCTTCTGTTTTCGCAGCTTTAGGATCCCCTCCACCAATTGTCCGAAGTGCCTGTAAAGTTCGCTCTCCCTGAGCTTTTCAGCGACTTCCCAGAACTCGTCAAGGTTCTTGAAGCCGGCTTTCTCGTACTCGTACGCCTGGATGAGCATCTCAAGCCTGTCGGCAAACTTGACCAGCTTTCCCTCGAGGGTGCTCTCGTTCTCGTACTCCAGAAATAGCTCGACGTATTCCTCCGCCCTGCCCGTTGGTTCGAGCATTTCCTCCAGTGCCCTCACCTCACCCCCGGCCTTGTCGAAGTACTTCTGGGCTGGCAGCGGGATGTCGGTTATCCTCGCCTCCGCTAAATCGTGTAGGAGGGCCAGCTTGAGGGCCTTTTCAACGTCGATTTCGATCCCTCTGTCCCTAAGCTCCTCGGCCAGGAAGAGGGTCATGAGGGCCGTCCTGAAGGAGTGGTCTGCTATGCTCTCTGGATCTGGAACGCCCCTCAGGAGCCAGCCGCTTCTCTTGAGCCTTTTCAGGTTGCCCGCCTCTAGGAAGAGTCCTAGGAGGCCCATTTTCAGTCCTCCGCCACGAAGAGTGCCCTCTCGCTCTCAACGGCACTCGCGATTATGCAGTCCCCAAGGAACCTCCCGTAGACCTTCACCTTTTCCCCGGCGCCTATGCACGGGCTCCCGGAGAACTCGACCCTTATGCCGTCAACGGTGAAGGTAGTCCTGTAGCTCGGGAGTTCCATGGGCAGGAACTCCACGAGGGGCTTCCCCTCGATGACCCCCTCAAAGACCACGTTCTTTCCGCGGAAAGAGCCGGATTTGAGCTCCTCACCGTTGGTCAGGTAGTAATAATGATGACCGAGCTTGACCCTTTTTGGCATGGCCACCGCCCCTTCCTTGCTATTTATATACCCCCAAAGGTTAGTCGTCGATGAGAAGATAAACCTTGCGGGGGTGGGAGGTTGATAAAGGTTGCGATCATAGGTGCAGAGAACGTCGGGAAATCAACGTTGATGAACGCCCTCACCGGGGGAAAGGTCAGTGAGGTTGAGAACCTCCCAGGAACCACGAAGGGAACGATAAAACGCCGCTTCGGGAAGCTCAAGATACCGAAGAGCATGAAGAACCCGCTTGGGGGGGCGGACGAGTTCGTTCTCATAGACACCGCTGGACTCTTCGACCCGAGGAGGGAAACCAGGGGGAAGGTCCTCAGCGAGGAGAAGTTCAGGGAGATCCTGGACGAGATAGTTTCAGCAGACGTGGTTATTCACATGGTCGACGCCACCGTCGGCCTCCACAGGGGAATGGAGAAGCTGCACCACCTCCTTAAGTTCCGCTACGAGAAGCCCATAATAGTCGTCATAAACAAGATCGACCTGGTTTCCCGGGAGCGGGTCGAGGAGATAAGGGCGGTAATAAAAAAGAGGCTTGAGCAGGACGCGATACCGCTCTCGCTTGTGACCTTCGAGGGCTTCAACGAGCTCCTGAGGGCGATAGCCTACTACGGGCAGTACGCGACGTAGCTAGCTCCACGTCTCGGCTATAACGTCGTGCTTGTGGATGCTCTCGTTGCTTGTTACCCTAACGTGTATTTTCCCTTTAAAGCGCTCCTTGGCCTTGGAGAATATCTCCCTGGCCACGTCCTCGACGAACTTGGGGTTCTCGAACATCCTCTGGACCACGGCGTTCTCGTCCGGGGTCTTGAGGAGGGTGTAGGTGGGGCTGCTGAACGAGCCCTCGACTACGTCGATCATGCTCTCAAGCGCTATCTCCTCGTCGAAGTTTGCCTGCACCTCCAGCTCCCCCACCGCGCGCTGGATGTGGGTCTTTCCGTTGTTGTTGGCCATCGCGTGGGGGCAGACCGTGTTACCGATCACCTTCACGCGGAGAACCTTCTCAAAGGTCCCGTCCTCGTTCTTGATAACCCCGACCTCGACGTCGTAGGGCTCGTAGCTGGTTCTCCCACTCGCCGGGGTCTCGCGCGGGATTATAAGGTGGGTCTTTATCCACACCTCGGCGCGCCTGTGGGGGTGCTTGCCCTCAAGGCGCCTGATTATGCACCTCCCGAGCTCCTCGAGGGAGCTGTGAGCTTCCCTCACCTCCTCCTCCACCGCCTCACTCATGGCCTCTGTGATGCTCTCCACCAGGCGGCTCATGTGGATGCCCTTCTTCTCAGCGGGGAGGTCTATTGTGATCTCGAAGAGCGGGAGGAAGGTGTAGACCCTTCCCTTCCAGTTTATCTTCGCCACGGTGCGCAGGTTCGTTATACCAACCCTCCGCAGGGGCTCCCTTATGCTTGGCCTCTCCTCCTGGGTCTCGACGGGCATTCTATCACCCTCATCTCGCTTTAGGTCACTCTAACGCAGGGGGCTTTTAAAGCTACCTGAGGAGCCTCATCAGCCTCTCGTAGCTCCTCCTCGCCAACCTCACGTCCTCGGGATCCAGCCTGTCGGCGTACTTTGCCTTCTCGAACAGCCTCGTCAGGACGTCCAGATCCTGGAGATCCGGAAAAACTTCCCTCAACCTCTCCTCGTGCTCCCTGTGCGTCCAGCTCCTCCTGTAGGGGTAGCCCCTCTCGACCAGACCCGCGACAACGTTCTTGTACATCCTGATGACCCTCTCTCGCGGCGGGCCCGTGATGTCCTCGTACCTGAGCCCGGGGTCGAACTTCACGCCCTTCCATGGGGAAGAAGACCTTCTCAGCCTCCGCCTCACCAGGATGAGGGCGGGAACCGCGAAGAGCAGCAGGTAGGGGACTAGGTAGAGGTAGCCGGGAAGGGCCCTGTAGATTGCCCTGATCCCGCCTTTTATCGCCTGGAAGTCACCGGTGTGGGGTATCCCGGTCTGGTTCGTTGAATACGTGGGCTGAGGTCTCGGGTTGAGGAGGAGGTAGAGGGCGACGCCAAAGGCTATTATCCACAGCATCCCCGAGAGGAGGGCGTACCTTTTCTTCCGTCTCCTCGGCCTGACGCCAAAACGGATGTAGGAAAGGCCATAACCCAGCAGTCCGAAGGAGAGGAGGAGGCCGATGAAGTAGAGGAGGTCAACGTTGACCGACGTCACCCCAAGGCCGATCCTCGCGGACATAACCAGGGCCATCCCGAGGAGGAGGGAGATGAAGAGCAGGCTCACCCGGAGTGGGGCCTTTGCCTCGGGCATTCGCCCACCTCAGAGGCCCTCTCGATGAGGTAGTAGACCGTCCTCAGGGGGATCCCGAGGGAGCGGCTTATCTCCTTGGGCCCCCTGCCGGAGGAAAACATCTCCAGGACGGTTTTGATCGTCTCCTCGCTGTACTTCCTCGGCCTGCCCCTGGGGTAGCCCTCGGGGACGAGCTCCACGCCCACCTGGGCGAGGGCGTTGATTATCTTCTTCGAGACCTTGGGGTAGAGGCTCGGGGGACAGCTTATCCTCCTGACGTTCGGGGCGTTCTCCAGGATCCTGACGACTATCTCCTTCGTCGGGCGGAGGTTTATGTAGACCTCGGTCACCTCTGGGCCGAGGCTCTCGCGTATCTTCCGTATGAGTTCGGCGTTGTTCCTGGCCTTTACCTCCACCCTCATCCCATCACCCCTGGAGGAGCTCTAAGAACTGCCTTGCCCTGTCGCTCTTCGGCATGAACCTCTCGAACTTCTTGGTGTCTGCAAAGAGGGTGTTGTGCAGGCCGGAGATCACGAACTTCCTTATCCCCTCCTCGAGCTCGTCCCTGGGGATGCCCAAAATCTTGGAGACCTTCTCCTCATCCCAAGGCGTCATGCCGTAGAGGAGGACTCCCCCCAAGATGTGGTTGGGGACGCTGCTTATGTCGGTCCTCCTTCCGGAGAGCATGCCCTCCATCTCGCACTTCCTTATGACAAGCATGCTCCCGTAGCCCGTCCTGAAGTCGGGTTCGCTCCTGAAGGGCAGGTCGAATATCGAGTAGTGGCAGTCTATGCAGAGCCTTATGTCCGGGTACAGGCCGAGGCCTTGCCTCTCCACCTCGGAGGTGAGGATGTAGTAGCGGAAGAGGTCCAGGCCAAGCTTTTCGGCGCCGTTCTCTGGATCGAGGATTGAATAAGCGAGGGCGAGGTTGTCAACCGTGTAGTGGTTGTTTATGAGGACACCCTTGGTCTTCACGAAGCTCAGCACCCTCCAGCGGAACCTCCGCCCGTAGCGGCTCCTGAGCTCGGCCTCTATGTCCGCATCCGCTGGAAGGTCGAGCCGGGCCTTTTTGAGCCTGTTGTTCTCCCAGTACTCGACCTCTATCCTCAGCCCCCTCGTCTGAACCGTGCCCTTCTCCCTAAGCCTGCCCTTTATTGCCTTGAAGGACTCTCTAACGCTTATGTTCTCCCTGGCCAAGAGCCGCAGTATGTCGCCAGAGTAGGCGAGGTAGGGCAGGGTCTCGATGCGGCCGAGTCTAACCGGCTTCGGGATTGCCTTTACGCGGGAAAGGTGCTCCTGCTTGATGTCGCCTACGCCTACCTCCCTCCTACCCAGGCGGAAGGTGTAGTTGGCCGAGATCAGGGCCAGCGCCATCTTGTGGGCGGTTATAGAGGCTTTGAGCCTCTCGAGGGCCAGGAGCCTGTTTCTCTTCTTCCTGTAGACCCACTGGAGGTGGGGGTCCCGGCTCTTCTTGTCGTAGGGGCCGGCGGAGGAGGGCACGTCACCTACCCTGCGCTCAAGCTCCTCCTCAAGGTCGCTCAGTATCGAGAGGTTCCGGTTCAGATAATAGGAGACCGTAGGAACGTCGAAATCCTCAAATAGCCCGGCCATATCTATTCCGATATCGTCCAGTATCTTGTTAACCTGCGCGACGAGCTCCTCGGTCGTCGTCATGGCAGCAGGTCACCGCTGTTTATTTTTCCGGGGAGGTACTCCTTGGCGACGAATTCCAAGCTTTTGTTGGCCAAGGCCTGCTGCTCAATCCTGACGCCCATCTTGAGGGCCATCTGGAGCTGCCTCTGCCACTCCCTGTTCTGGAACCAGGGGTAGTTCATCTCCTCGATTATGCGCTTGTAGTCGCCGGTTGGTCCGCCCTTCTTGTTGGGGGGGATTCCCTTGAGCTTCTCCGTGACGTTTTCAAGGCCGTAGCGCTTTATGTCGTCCATCGTCATGCCGACGAACTTGGCCTCTGGGGTGGCCAGCTTGTCGCTGAGGTAAGCTAGGTTGATCGAGCCCTGCTTTATGGTGGAGTAGATGTACCAACCGTAGGGGTCGCCGTCGGTGAAGACTATGATCGGAAGGCCCTCCTCGTAGTGCAGCCTGTGAATCAAACGCCTGACGCCACGCGAGGCCTGTCCCTGCGTCGCTATGATTAGGGCGTTTTCCTTCTTCGGGAACTTTTCCTCGATCAGACGGTCGGCCATAGCGGCGGTCTCGACGACCAGAGCGTAGTCAACGTTTATCTCAGGGAACTGGATGTGCTCCACCGTCCCGGGGACGGCCCAGCCGCCGCTTCCGAGCCTTGAGGCGTTGAACTCGTCCTCGCCATCGCGGATGACTATGTCGCCGTAGATGTAGCCGCGCCTGTCGGCTGTGAGGTGCATCTCCTCCCTCAATACACCCATCATCCTCTCGAGGTCCTCTATGATCGGATCGCTCTCGCTCTGATCCTCGAAGGTGTTCTCCCTCGTTCCGGGGATCGTGTGTTTGTTGGCGTAGTAGGCTTCACGAAGGCTCGCGTGCTTGTTCTCGCTGACTAGGCGCTTAACGTAGGCCATAATCAGGAGCGTCTGCATGAACTTTCTGGCGTGAGCCACGTTGAGGAAGTACCTCCTGGAGATCTTGTCGCCCATCCTGATGACGCGCCTCTTCTCGTCAAAGTAGACGTTGCTGAGGCCGCGCATGGGTATATCGAAGTGGGGGTTCTTCCCACTCTTTATGTCCTCGAGTATCTGTCTCCCGTACTCCTCAAGCTTGCTGAGAACCTTTTTTGGGTCGTAGGAGAACTTCTCCTTCGGCTTCTCGCGCTTTATGGCCTTTGGTTTAGGCATTCTCGCTCACCTCCTCGGCCGAGAAATGGCTCTCTATGAACCGCAGGAAGTAGTCCTGGACCCTATCCTCTGGCTCGCCCGTGAGGACGCTGAGGGCTCTCGCGATCTCGGGGACGTACTTCTCGAAGGTCTTCCTCCTCTTGACCTGGTAGAGCTTCCTGTGCTTGCCGCTTAGGTAGGTCTGCAGCTTTCTGGCCGCGTCCATTATGGCCAGGCGGATCTCGTTGTGTATCTCCTCCACGTTGGCTATGCTCTGCTTTCCGGTTCCGGTGTAGGGCACGTGGACGCTGATGACGTTTATCATGACAACGAGGGGCGTTCTCTCCGGGTCATCGACCTTGTAGCGCTTCCAGTCTATGGAGCGGGCCGCGATGGTTGTTACACACGAGCCGGCATCGAAGAGGAGCGGGACGCGGTTGGCGTACCTGAAGACGTCAAAGCCGGCCGGAATTTCGCCGCCGTAGGCTATGCCGACCTCCACCTGGAAGGGGATTCCACCTGAGTAGACTTTGGGCGGCCTCGTCACAGCGGTCACGAACTCCGGCTTGAGAATTCCTTTCAGGCCCTTCTCGATGTTCTCCTCGCCTATAGGTCTTAAACCGTGGGTCGGCGGAGCGAGAAACTTCATGTACTTGAAGGCCTCGACTATCTCCTCCGCCTCGTGCCAGGTGAGCTTCTCCGGCGGCTTCTCCATTATCTTTGCCACCTGCTTGACGATCTTGGTGTACCCCCTGAAGGAGCGGAGGACGGCTTTAACCTCGCCTTTGGCGAGCCTCTGGCGGAGCTGCTCCTGGACCTTCTTGTCCTTCTCGGTCTTTATGAGCCGTAGGGCGGCTATGTACTCTATCAGTTCATCGATCTTCTTGTCGCTTATCCTCGAGAACTCGCCGATGAGGAAGCGCTTCACGGTGTTCTTCCTCGTCTTCTTGGCCATCCTGTAAACGTCGTCCGTGAGGACGCCGCGAGGGTGAGGCTTCATCTCAACCGGCGGCTCTGGCACTTCGTCGCTCGAGCGCGGGAAGACGATGAGCTTTCCGTCAGGTTCAATAAGCTCGATGTGGGCGTGCGGATTCGCTATCGCAGTAAGCTTGAGGTACCAGTAAACGCCCTGCCTCGAGCGGATGTAGCGGACGTTCTTCACCTCAAGCTCTATCCTCGTGCCGCGCCAGCCCCTCGGGTTGGGGTGCTTCTCCTTCTTGACGATTTTACCCTCGTTCCTGTCCACGTCGATTTTAACCCAGGCCTCGACTATCTCATCGTTTCCAGTTGAGGTGATGACGCGCGTAGCTTTTCCGCTCGTTATCTGGGCGAACATTACCGCACCGCTTATACCGATACCCTGCTGGCCGCGGCTCTGTATGTTCCTGTGCGCCTTGGTTCCTGCCAGCATCTTACCGAAGACGTGGGTTATGTACTTCTCCGGAATCCCCGGCCCGTTGTCCTCGACGACGACCTTGTAGTGTTCACTCCCCAGCTCCTCTATCTCCACCCTGACGTATGGAGGTATCCCGGCCTCTTCGCACGCATCGAGCGAGTTCGTCACCGCCTCGTGAACAAGCGTTGTGAGCGAGCGGACTTTGCCCGTGTAGCCGAGCATTGCCGCGTTCCGCCTGAAGAACTCGCTGACGCTCTGAATTTTGAACTCCTTAAAAAGCTGGCTTGCCTCGGCCATCTTCACTCATCCCCTTCCTCCTCATCCTTGAGCTCCACGGGGGGCACTCCCCCTTCTATGGCCTCGTAATAGGCCGTGCTTTCGAGCTCGAGGTCCTTCTTCCTCCTCTCAAGGTATTTGTAAACGACGCCATGGGGCGACCCCCTGGCGAGCTTCTCTATGGCCGTCTTGGCGACCTCGATCTGGATCGGGTTGCCTATTATTGCGACGGTCTTCCCGTAGACGCTGACGTCCGTTCCGCTCATCTCCTCTATTATCTCCCGGGTTCTACCCTTCCTCCCTATGATGCGGCCCCTTACCCTCGGGAGGGCGTTCTTGTCGTTCCCGATTATTATGTCGGTGAGGTTGATGACCTCCAGCGTCTCCCCCTCGTTGAGAAGCCTAAAAGCCCTCTCCGGAGAGAAACCCCTACCTATCGCCAGGACTATATCACGGGCCTTCCAAACTGCAAGGGGGTCCTTGGTGCCCTTCTTTGCGGTTATGAAGACCTCCCCAGTCTCGCTGTCGATCTCTATTTTAGTCCCGGTCCTCTCTTCGATCTCCCTCTTTGTTTTCCCCTTCTTGCCTATCACAACGGCGACCCTCTCCTTGGGTATCCGAAGGAACTCCTCCTGTTCGCCCTCGGCGGCGTAGTCTATCTCGACCTCGGGTTCCTCCTTCAGGGGTCTGCCGTCCTTGTCGATCCTCTCGTACTTGCTCAGCAGTCTCTCGAACTCGTCCATAATCTCACCCCTCAAATCCCAGTGAGCTGTTGAAACTTCTCGTCGGGATCCTCGGTCCCGACTCCCCTCTTCCTGAAGTAGCTGATTATATTCCTCAGATCCCTCCTGAGGAGCTCGAGACTCATCCTGTTCCTCCTCACGGTCGCCTGGGACCAGTCTATAACGACCGGCCTCCCATGGAGCAGGATGTTGTACTCGCTAAGGTCGCCGTGAACCATGTCCCCCCTCTTCCAGAGGCGCTCTATAACGCCCATCGCGAAGTCGTAGAGCTCCTCGAAGTCCTCCCTGGACAGTTCTCTCTCCACGTCCTTCAGCCTGGGGGCTGGAAGTTCGTCCCCGATAAACTCCATTATCAGCACGTTGTTCCTGAAAGCTACAGGCTCGGGGACTCTAACCGCGTATTTTATCGCCCTCTGGAGGTTTTTAAACTCCCTCCGGGTCCAGACGAAGACAAGCTTCCTCATATCCTTAGGTAGGTAGCCGATTCTAGGATCTGCCGCGAGGTACTCCCATATCCGCCTGAACTCGGTGGTGTAGGTGCGGTATATCTTCACCGCTATCCTGTTCCCGTCCGAATCCACGCCCGCGAAAACGTTGGCCTCTTTGCCGGTACTTATAACGCCGTAAAGGGCCTCTATCCTGCCCCTTCGATGAAAGTAAGCCAGGGTCTCCTTGGTGGTCCTGTCAAAGACCTCGTTGGCTATCTTGTAGAGCTCGCTGTCCTTCTCCCGCCTCTCCCGCAGGCCGAGGATGTCTTCGATCTCCCTGTCAAGGCGTTCCTCGAGCATGCCCATCACTCTTGAGTTAGAATGCTAAAGCGGGCTCAGAAGAGGAGCTCGCCGCCGCTTAGGAAGTCCTGGCTTATCTTACCCTTTCTGAGGAGCCAGTCCACCTGTGTCTTAGTGTAGCGGTAGACTATGTCCCCGCGCTGGTCGCTCTGAACGGGCCAGGGCTGGACTATGACAACATCCCCAACGCGCATCCACATCCTCCTCTTGAGCTTGCCCGGAATCCTGCATCTCCTCACCTTTCCGTCCTCACAGCGGACGTCCATCCATCCGGAACCGAGGGCCTGCTCGATTATCCCAAAGAGCTGTCCCTCCTTCGGGAGGGGAACGCGAATTACCTCCTCCCCCTGGTTCTGGTTCTTCCTGTTTCCACCCTTCTTTCCCCTGTGGTAAGCCATGAGCATCACCCCCACTCACTCATCACGTTCCCTTATAAGCTTAAGCCTTGCAAAAATTCTCCATCCGGTGTACAGTTTTAGACTTTTAAAATTTTTGCACGGGGCAGGGTTTATAATTCCAAGCGCCCAAGGCGTACTAGTGTTGCCCATGATCGTGTACCTTTTCGATTTCGACGGGACCCTCGTGGACAGCCACCAGGCCGTTGAAAAGGCTCTGAGACTCGCGATAGAGCGGACGATGCCCGCGGTGATAGAGAGCGACCTCTACGACGAGTACTACACAGCACTCTTCCTCTTCATCAAGGGGAAGCTGACCTACAGGCATTTGGGCGTTATCCACGAGCTCGTTGCCCAGGGTACGATACACGAGTACTATCGCCTCATGCCCAAGTTCATACAGGACCTCCCAAACGCCAGAAGGGTCGTTAGGGCGCTGAGGAAGGCCGGGAGGACTGTGGTTAGTTTCTCGGGGGAGCACACGTACCCCGGCGGAAAGGTCATCTTCCTGAAGAAGACGGGCTGGTACGACGAGTTCGACTCGGTCATAACCTTCAAGAGCACCAGGGACATGCTCCAGAAGTTTATGGCCATTAGAAACCTCCACCCTGACGAGCCGATAGTGTGGGTGGACGACAGCCCGAGCAGGTTCACCTACGTCACGGACGACAACGCCCTGTTCGTCCAGAAGGCGTCGCCGTACAAACACGACGTTGCACTTCTCTACGAGCGCGAGAACTTCATAAAGATCGAGAACCTCCGGGAGCTGCTTGACGTGGACGAGAGGCTCTCGGAGCTGGTTGGGTAGGCCTTTAGCAACCACCGATGAGTGGGGTGATGGCATGACGGAGGTTTTGGTACTTGGCGGGGGAAACGTTGGAAGGGCCATAGCTTGGGATCTGAGCCGGGACTTTGAGGTTCACGTTGGCGACGCCTCAACTGAGAGGTTCAAATCTGTAAGAGATTTCGCCGAGCCCCTCAAAATCGACGCCTCGGACTTTGGGGAGCTCGTCAGGGTTATGAAGGGGTTTGATTTAGTGGTGGGCGCCCTGCCTGGAAGGTTCGGGTTTTCAACGGTCAAGGCCGCCATACGGGCCGGTGTTGACCTCGTGGATGTCTCCTTCATGCCCGAGAACCCAGCTGAGCTCCACTCCGAGGCGGAGGAAGCTAGGATCACGGTACTGTTCGATGCGGGCTTTGCACCGGGTCTGAGCAACGTCCTGGTTGGGAGGATCTACCAGGAGCTGGAGGAGCTCGAGGAGGCCAAGATCTACGTTGGCGGCCTTCCAAAGAACCCGAGACCTCCACTTTATTACAGAATTACATGGTCACCGAAAGACCTAATTGAAGAATACGTTAGGCCCGCGAGGGTTATCAGGGAGGGTGAGGTGAGGGCTGTGGATCCGTTCGAGAGCATCGAACGGGTCAGGATCAAGGGGATGGACTTTGAGGCGTTTCTGAGCGATGGACTGCGCTCCCTCCTGGAGTCTGTAAAGGCAAAGAGGCTCGAGGAGTGGACGCTCCGCTGGCCCGGGCACCTTGAGCGGATGAAGGTGTTGAGGGAGCTCGGCTTCTTTGCCCCGGAGCACGTGGATCACACGCTAAAGGTTATATCCCCCCTGATGCAGTACGAGAGCCCCGACTTCTCATTGATGGAGGTCATAGGGAAAGGGGAGAGGGAGATCCGCTACCTCCTCTACGACGAGGAAAAAGGCGGCTTTACGTCGATGGCCAGGGTCACGGGCTTCACCGCAGCTATAATAGCGAGGATGGTGGTCGAGGGCACCTGTACCTTTGGGGTCATCCCGCCCGAGATAATCGGCATGAGGGCCGATACCTACGCCCGGCTCGTGAGGGAGCTGCGGGAGAGGGACATACGGCTGGAGAGGTGGGAGCATGCTGAACCTGATAGTAGCTGAGGCCGAGCTCGAACTCGTCCCTGGGGAGATAGCGGACCATCCGGCCGTCCTCAACCACGCGAGGAGGAGGGGCAAGAAGCCCACTGAGATGCTCCTCGACAGCACGTACCACCACGCGGCCCTGAAGAAGCTCTCCGAGGGGGAGAGGAGGGGCAGGCCAGACATAGTCCACGTCTGCCTCCTCAACGCCCTTGAGAGCATCGCCAACAAGGAGGGAAGGCTGAGGGTCTACGTTCACACCCGGAACGACGAGGTCATCACGATAAAGCCCGAGACGAGGATCCCCAGAAACTACAACCGCTTCGTCGGCCTCATGGAGAGCCTCTTTAAAAATGGGGCGGTTCCGGAGGATCTTGAACTCCTTAGGATCGAGGAGCTGAGCTTGGAGGGGCTCTTGAAAAGGATCGGACCCGACGGAGTCTTCATAGCCCACGAGAGGGGGGAGCCCATGAAACCGAGGGATCTGGGGAAGGAGCTCAGCGCTCTCGAAAACCCCGCCGTCATCGTCGGCGGCTTTCCCCACGGGGACTTCAGGCGGATTGATGGGGTTGAGGGAAGGAGGGTCAGCCTTTACAAAGGTCCCCTGATGGCGTGGACGGTGGTGAATGAGGTTCTGGTCAACTACGAGGCGTCTTTTCTCTAGTTCTTCCATAACTCTCTTTCGAAAGCCTTTTTAGGCCGGCCGTCGTACTAAACCAAGGTGAAAGGCGTGGAGAGGTTCAGGGAGCAACTTCGCCTCGGGAACTATCGGGGGGCTTTTGCCGAGGCACTGCGCGAGAGGGACCCGTTCAGGAGGGCCGTCATGATAGCCGAGGTGATATCGAGGTCCTACCGGGAGGAGTTCGTTCCCCCGCTCATCGAGACGATCAAGGAGATAAAATCGCCTAAGGAGTTGGCCATAGCGGAATCCTACGCTGCGAAAGCGTTCTACGCCCTGGAGATGGAGAGAGATGGGGAGAGGCACTTCCAGAGGGCGTTTGAGCTCATCGGGAGGATACCCTCGCCCATGGAGACCGCAGAGATACTGGGAGTGATAGGGAAGAACCTGGTGCTCTCCGGTAGGTACAGCGACGGGCTGAGGGCCTTCAGGGAAGCTTTTGAGAGGCTCCAGTCAGCAAGGGCGATGTACTCGGAGGTCGTCTCGGGCCTCGTTAACCTGGCCAGGAGGGTTGAGAGGAGCGCCGAGGAGATACCAAACGAGATAGCCCTGGAATTCTACAGGCTCGCGGAGGAGATCTACGAGAGCCTCGGGTTCAAGCTTCAGGCCAGGGAGATGGAAGAGAGGATAAAAACGGCCGCGGAGGTCTTTAAGAGAGGCTCTCTCGCGGTCACGGAGCTCTTAGAGAGGGGGGACGTCGACAGGGCCCTCCAGATGGCCAGGTTCCTGCCACCTGCCGAGAGGGCCGTTGCGATGCTCAACGTCGCCTACTGGCTGTTCATCCACGACTACAGCGACCTGGCGAGGGAGGTCTTCAACGACGCAACGGAGATGCTCCTGGTGGGCAAGTTCAGGGTCAGGGAGGGTGAGATAGAGGCGGTTGCCTACAAGTTCCTCAGGATAGGGAAGCTCAACGAGGCCCTTGTTCTGGCGGGCATCCTGAGAGACGAGAGGAGGTTCTCGGAGCTCATCGGCGAGATCGCCATCACCCACGCGCGCAGGGGGGAGGTAGAACAGGCCAGGGAACTCGCGATGAGGATAGGCGATATCCTTATTAGGGATAAGGTCGTAAGGGCTATTCAGGAGGTTGAGAATACTCTGGCCCGGGCAGAGCCTAAAACGCCCCCCGAGCTGGAAGTTGAATCAGGTGGTTCTAATAGCCCACGGGGGGAGGGGGGCAGTTTGGATGTTGATAGAGCGGATTGAGGAGTATGTGAGACGGGATAGAGTCCGGGAGGCCCTGAGGGTTATCTCGGAGGAAAAGGAGGACGTGACCAGGGCCGAGCTTCTAGCCGAGCTCCTGAAAAGGGTCACCCGCATGAGAGACTACGAGCTCGTCAAGGGCGAGCTCTTGAAGTGTGCCACCTATGCCCCAGACAGGAAGAGCAAGGCCCTCATCCTTTCGATAATAGGTGAGGCTCTCTTCTCATCGGGCGACGAGAAGGAAGGCGTCAAATTCTTCGAGCAGGCCATCTCCACGGCCCGGGCAATAGGCTTCCCCCTGTGGAAGGCCGAGGCGCACATAGCGGTTGCAATAAACCTCGTTAGGGCCGGCCTATACGAGGACGCGTACTCTCTCTTCAACGCGGCCTTTGAGAGCCTGATGCTAGCTAGGGAGGACGAGCCAGAGAAGGCCATCAGGCTCCTCAGAAAGCTGGGCGACGCGCTCACGATGTCCATCGAGTGGGTGGACTACGGCGACTGGGCCAGACTGTACCTAGAAACGGCCGCCGAGGTGTACAGGTACATAGGGATAGAGTTCCTGGCCAACTCGATCGAGGCTAAGGCTAGGGTAATAGACAGGGCCGTAAACGGGGACGTGGAGTTCCTGAGGCGCCTTCTGGCAGAGGACAGGGTGGACGATGCGATATTGATGGCCAGGTACGTCCCGCCGGAACGCAGGGGCCTGGCCTTCTTGGAGGTCGCCTTCTGGCTCTACGCCAACGACTACCCCGAACTCGGAAGGGAGGTCTTCAACGACGCCATCAACCTCCTCACATTCTCGGACGTCGACGAGCGGGAGCTGGTCGAGATGGCCAGGGACTTCCTGAAGCTGGACCACCCGGACCTGGCCCTCAGGATCACGAACTTCATACGGAGCGACAGGTTCCTCTCGGAGATCCTCTCCAGGGTGGCCGTTCACTACCACAAACAGGGCGACGAGCTGATGGCGAGATCGGTCGCTATGAGCATACCGAGCGAAACCATTAAGAGCAGGGTCCTCCAGCAACTTGGCGGTGGGGAGTATGTGGGATACGAGCAAGGACTACCGGTTGCTAGTGGCGGAGAAAAGCGTTGAGCTCTTCCTGAAGACGATCGAGGGGGCCAAGTTCAAGGGCAAATGGGACAAGAAGGGGGCAATCCAGCTCGCTAAGGAGATGATCCCCGAGATACAGGCGATGAGGTACACCTACGTTGACCCGAAGGAGCTAGTCGACACGCCCCAGATGAAGGCCCTCAAGGAGAAGGCCGAGGGCATAATCGAGGCTTTAGGTGGAGAAGACTGGCACCACAAATTCCTAAGCCTGGCGGACAAGGGCGAGCGCGAGAAGGTCGAGGAGGCAGTGGCTAAGATAAAGTTCTTCCTCAACACGATCCTCAACCTCGACAAAAGGCTTTCCCTCGGCAAGATAAACGACCCGGTCATAGCGGTTGACATAAAGGTCGGGGAAGTCATGAGCGTCGCCAAGCACCCGAACGCCGACAGGCTTTTGGTTACCAACGTGAACATTGGCGACAGGGCGATAACCGTCGTCACAAACGACCTAACCGTTAAGGAAGGAAACCGCGTTGCAGTGGCTCTGCTCCCGCCGGCGAACTTCAGGGGAATAGTCAGCGAGGGCATGTTCCTCGGCGCTGGAGAGGGCGTTTTGAAGGACGTCAAGGGGGAAGTCGGGGGGCTCCCGAAGGGCATCCCCCTGGAGGCCTTTGTCGAGACGAGGAACCTAGTTGAGGCCTTCCTCAAGGCCTGAGCTTTAAATTTTCAGCACTCAAGATCGTCATCATCCTTCCGTCAGCAACTGCCGAGGTCATCACGTCCCATGTTTCTCCCGGGGCTTTATATCCCCTCCTTTTGAGGCCCATCGAAACGTTAAACTTTTAAGCTGAAGCAATCCCCCAACCATCATGGACGGGACTATAGTAGGAGTGGCGGCTGCACTCGCGTCGGCCCTCTGCTGGGCAACTGCAACGATCCTCATAAAGGTAGGGATGAGGTCCAAGAGCCCCGTGGCGGCCAACATAACCAGGCTTTACATCGTTTCCCTGATGTACCTGGCGGTTCTGATCCCAACTGGCGGGATAGACGAGATACTCCATTCCGATCCCCTCTACCTTGCGGTGGCCTTCGTCTCGGCCCAGTTCGGCTTTGTGATAGGCGATTACTTCTACTTCCACGCCCTCCACAGGATGGGGGTCTCGAGAACCGTCCCCGTGACCTCCACCTATCCCTTATGGGCCGTCCTCTGGGCGTCGCTCTTCCTCGGGAGGAAGGTGGGCTTTAGGGTATACCTGGGTGCCCTCCTGATAGTCCTGGCCATAGTAATTGTCCGCAGGGCGGAGGATGAGGAGCACGCGGATCCTAGAGGCTTCGTCTACGCCCTGATCGCTCCCATCTCGTGGAGCATCGCAATAACGATGATGGACTGGCTTACCGGGCACTTCAACCCCCTGACGTTAGCCGGCTTCAGGATGTTCTCAGCGGCCGTTGGTGTCTCGGTCTTTCTCCCGGCCTACAGGGGAGAGATACTGAACACGAACCTCCGTGAGCTCGCGGTGCTCTCTGGAGCGGCCTTCAGCGGCCTCTTCCTGGGCCAGTTCCTCTTCGTTTACTCCACCCAGGCGGTGGGTTCCCAGATCTCGGCCCCGGTCTCGGCCATAAACCCGCTTTTAACGTCCCTCATGGCGGTACTGTTCCTGAGGGAAACCCCGAACAGGAGGATATTCGAGGGACTTGCGCTCGCAATCGTCGGTATACTCCTCGTCTCGATGAAGTGATTCCGTTTCCATAACTCTTTTAACCTTTCGAGCTCTTTTTTCAGCGGTGGTGTCGATGGTCGCTATCATAGTCCACGGCGGGGCCGGGACGATTAAAAAGGAGGAGCGCATTCCGAAGGTCCTTGACGGTGTCAGGGAAGCTGTCTTGGCTGGCTGGAGGGAGCTGAAGCGCGGTTCTGCCCTGGATGCTGTCGAGGAAGCGGTTAAAGCCCTCGAGGACAACCCGGTCTTTAACGCCGGGACCGGGAGCGTTCTAACCCTTGACGGCAAGGTCGAGATGGACGCGGCGATAATGCGCGGGAAAACCCTTGACGCCGGCGCTGTTGCCGGAATCTGGGGTGTTAAGAACCCGATAAGCGTCGCCAGAAAGGTCATGGAGAAGACGGACCACGTCCTTTTGAGCGGCGAAGGAGCCGTGAAGTTCGCCCGTCTGCTCGGCTTCGAGGAGTACAACCCAGTAACCGACGAGAGACTGAAGCAGTGGGAAGAACTCAGGAAGAAGCTTATCGAGAGGGGCGAAACCAGACACTGGAAGAAGCTCAACGAGCTGATAAAGGAGTACCCGGAGGTTCTGAGGAGTACCGTCGGAGCGGTGGCCTTCGACGGCGAGGAGGTGGTTGCCGGAACCTCAACCGGAGGCGTCTTCCTCAAGATGTTCGGCAGGGTTGGCGACACGCCGATAATCGGCGGCGGAACATACGCCAACGAGGTTGCTGGAGCTTCCTGCACAGGTCTCGGGGAGGTTGCCATAAAGCTCGCTTTGGCGAAGAGCGCCACCGACTTCGTGAGGCTGGGTATGGACGCACAAACAGCCAGCGAAGCCGCGATAAGCCTCGCGACCAAATACTTCGGGAAAGACACGATGGGCATCATAATGGTCGATTCCCGCGGAAACGTCGGCTTCGCCAAGAACACCAAGCACATGAGCCACGCCTTCATGAAGGACGGCATGGACGAACCGGAGGTCGGGGTTTAGTGGACGGAAACTTCCGGGACATATGGCTCCTCAACCTCTCGACCTTCTTTTTCTTCCTGGGCATAAGCTCAGTCAACCCCATAGTGTCACCTTTCTCAATGACCCTCGGCGCCAGCCCCTTTCTGGTGGGTCTTTTGGCAGGGATAACCTCGGTCCTCTCACTGATTTCTAAGCCGATAGGTGGGGTCGTCGGCGACAGGGGCTACAGGCTCGAGGCTATGATCCTCGGGAACCTCCTGAGCCTCGTTTCCGGTTCCCTCTACGTTGCCGCGGCTTTAACGGGCAGCATCTGGCTCTTCGCCTTTAGTAGGGCGCTACACGGCTTCTCGATGGGTATCTTTTTCCCCTCGAGCCTCTCCACGGCCGTTGACCTCGCCCCCGTCGGGAGGGTCGGCGAGACCCTTGGCTGGAGAGGCATGATGTTCTCCCTCGGCAACATCGTCGGCCCCGCCCTCGGCGGCTACGCCTCGGACTACCTCGGCTTTTCCGGTGCGTTCTCCCTTGTGGTGCTCTTCTCAGCCATCGGTGCCCTCTTCGTCCTTCCAGTTAGGGGGAGAGTCGGAAAGACCTTCGTACGGACGGAGAATAGTGAGAGGGCAGACTACTCCGAACTTCTAAGGCCCTACTTCGTGGCGGCATCGCTGGCTCTCCTCTTTTTCGCCGCTTCCTACGCCGGCGTGAGCACCTTCCTTCCAGCCCTCTACAAGGAGCTCTCCTATCCCCAGAGGGTCTTCGGGACGTACATGATGGTCATCGGGATAGCGAGCTTCGTCACGAGGGTCCTCGGGGGCAGGAGCGCCGACAGGATGGGCCCGATACCCGTCTCCGCGGCGGGCCTGATAACGGTCATAGCCGGCTACCTGGTTCTCCTCCGCTTTACGACTCCCCCTGCTTCCTACGCGAGCGCGGTTCTCATCGGCGCCGGCTTCGGTCTTGCCGTCCCGGCGATGCAGCTCATGGCCCTTGGAAACCTGCCCCAGAGGATAAGGACGATGGGCTCTAGCGTCTACACGATGTTCTTCGACCTCGGGACGATGGGTGGCCAGTTCACCCTCGGCTACGCAGCTGGACTGCTGGGCTACGCCGGCGTTCTCGCCTTTCTCCCTCTCCTCGGAGGGGTAGCGCTTTTAACCGTCATCTCGCCGCACGTCGTAGGTGGTGAACATGGTTGAATTCATAAGGGTCTCCTACGGAACGGCGGTTGCGATGGGCCTAAGGAAGGGAAAGATGCTCGCCAGGCCGACCACCGCTTACCTCATGACCTACTGGCCGGGCCACTGTAGGAACAACTGCGCCTTCTGCGTCCAGGCGAGGGAGAGCAGGGCCGACCTGGAAAAGCTCTCCCGCATCACCTGGCCGGCCTTCGAGCTTGAGGAGGTTTTGGATGCACTACCGAAGGGGAACTTCTCCCGGATCTGCCTCCAGACGATAGACTACCCGGGGATGGTGGAGGACGTCTTGGATCTCCTCGAGGCCTTTGCTCCCTTTGACCTACCGGTATCGGTCTCGATAACGCCCGTTGAAAAGAGAACGCTGGAGGAGTTCAAAAAGAGGGGCGTTGACTACATCGGGGTGGGTCTAGATGCCGCGAGCGAGCGGGTTTACGGAGAAGTCAAGGACTCCCTCTACTCCTGGGACGACATGTGGGCCTTTACCCGGGACGTCATCGACGTCTTCGGCCCCGGAAGGGCCTTCGTCCACCTCATAGTGGGCCTCGGTGAGACCGACAGGGAGATGGTCGAGACGATGGCGAGGGCCTATGACATGAACGCCGAGGTTTCCCTCTTCGCGTTCACTCCAGTTAAGGGAACGCGCCTTGAGAACGCCAGGCCGCCGTCCCTCGAGCGCTACCGCCGGATCCAGCTAGCGAGGCATCTCCTTGAGGCTGGCCTCGCCTCCGTGGAGGACTTCACCTTCGACAACGACGGCAACCTCACCGGCTTTAGGATCCCAAAAGAGGAGCTTGCGGAGCTGGTTCCGCCCGAGGTCTTCTCCACCCATGGTTGCCCCGGCTGCAACAGGCCCTACTACAACGAGAGGCCGAGAAAGGAGCCCTACAACTTCCCGGTTAGACCTGAAAAAGAGTACGTGAAGAGGATCATAGAGACTATCCTCTGAGGACTGAGAGGGCCTCGTTCATCTCCTTGAGCGGGAACTCCTTTTCCACCCTTTCTCCCCTCGCCAGCCTGATCATGGCGTCAACAAAGTCCCTGAGGTCCTCGTCCTCCCCAACGTGCGGGAAAAAGCTCTCCCCATCACGGCCCAGCTCTTCCAGCTTCCCCGAGTCCCGTATTATCGCCAACATGTCGCCCAGCCTCTTAAAGCCCAGCCTGAATAGGTTCTCGTTGGGGGCCCGGGCTATGGCGCGGAGGGCGCACTTAACGGCCCCCCTGTAGTTGTCCTCCTGGAGGAACACCTCCGCCAGCCTGAAGCAGGCCTCGAAGTACAGCTCGGGCTCATGTTCCATGCTCTCGTGGAGTATCTCGTCGAGCTTCCTCTTCGCGGTCTCAAGATCGTTCTCGTTCTCGGCCTCTATCGCCTCGCGGAAGAGCCTGATGATGCGCTCCCTTCGGTTCAGGGGTTCGTACTTAATGACCATGCCCCTCACCTCTGCTCGCTTTCCAAGCTTCCTCGAAACTATCCCAGACCTCGTCAAACCCTACCTTCACACCCCACCTGCGCTTGAAGGCGTTGATTAGAACCGTCAGATCCCTCCTGAGGAGTTCGTAGCTCTCGGGGTACGCCGTCGTGATGTATTGGGCCCAATCGATTATAAGGATGTCGCCGTCGTTGGTTAAAACTATGTTGAACTCGCTCATATCGGAGTGGACTATCCCGAAGCGGACTATCTTAAGGTACTCGTCGAGGATCTTCGAGAGTATCTCGCCGGCCTCTTTCCGCGTCAGGTCGGTGTCCCTCAGGTCGGCGAGCTCGGTTCCTTCGATGAACTCCATGACCAGAACGTGCCTGTTCCATGCCACTGGCCTCGGAACCTTCGCTATCGGGCTGAGGAGCGTTAAGGCCTCGTGCTCCTTCTTCGCTATGAGTCTTGAGACGTACAGCCAGCTCGTGTGACGTTTGTCGTGGAACACGTGCCTGTGGTACGCTGCCTTCCTCGAGGCAGTCCTCCCCCCGATTCGGTTGAACTTTACGGCGACTTTCTCCCCCGAGGGGGTTACTCCGACGTAAACGTCGGCATCTTTCCCAACGCCTATCTGGGCCGTGCTTATGGCCTCAACGACGCCTTTCTTCGCCAGGGCCCGTATAGCGAGAGTGTCGTAGCCGTGTATCGTGAGCTGGTAGCCTATGTAGCCTATGTCGCTCCTCCTGACCACGAGGCCCCAGTTGTCGAGCTTTCCAAGGCGGAACGATGCGGTCTCAACGTCAACCCTGGCGAAGCGCGCCACGTCCTCCAGGGGCACCCAGCGGTGGTGACGCATGTTGAGCTCTACTCCCCTCAGAATCCTGAAGTCGAGGTCCCGGAGGTTAGGATAAGCCTCGAGCGCGAGCAGTTTGCTGACCATCTTCTCTCCCTGCCCCCATCGGAGGGGAGATTTATAAATGTAGCCATCAGCCGGAGGGGTTTCTTATGAAGAAGGCCCAGTCGCCGGTGTAGCTCCTCAGGCCCCTCTTTACCCTGACGTGGACTTCCATCAGGGCCGATGTTCTCGGCGTGCCCTCAAAGAATGCCAGCACTATCTGACCTTTACCCAGATCCCCGAAGTCCTTTGACTCGACCACATACGAATCCCCCTCAAGGTGGACAACTGTCCTACCTACTAGAGGAGGCTTGATCTTCAGGTTGGCCCCGTACCGCACCGGGACAACGACCCTGACCTCCTCAAGCCTGTAGCCTTCGAGGGGTCTGATCTGGAGGACTATCCTCCCGGATTCTCTGGCCAGGGCCACCCAGAACTTCCCGCTGAAGTTGGCTAGCGCCCATTTCCCCGGGCCGACCTCGGTGGGGTAAGTGGGGGTGACGTTTCCGTCGGACACCATAACCCTCGCGTTGACCTTCGCCGGAGTCATTGTGTGGGCGAGAGGTAGGACCACGGCCGTCAGAACCGCAACGACCAGGAGAGCGGGCCACTTTTTCTTCAAGGGTACCACCAAAAGTTAAAACTCGCGATAGTATAAAAACCTTGCGGGGCCTCCGCTGCGTGGGCTAGTGGGAATAACTCGCATAGGGGTCAACGACCACGAAAACGGCCTCTCCGCGGTAGGGCCTGTAGTGCTCCTTTGCCTCAACCTCGACCCTTATCGTGAGTTCGTTCTCGGGGGCCCTGTCCACGAAGGTGAGCTCCAGATCGCCTCTCCCGGCCTCCCGAAGATCCCGCAAATGGATGACGTAGAGGACTCCGTAGTCGACCTTTCTCCGGGTTATAACCTCACGGGCCCCACAGCACGGGGGTTCGAGCTCCACGTAAAGGCCGTTTAGGAAGTTCCTCCTCACGTAGACCTTGACGTCCGTTATATGACTCTTCTCCAGGGTGCCTATGTGAACGTGGATCCTACCGGATTCCCGATAAACCGTAACCGCAAACCGCCCGCTGAAGTTTGCTATGGCCTCTCCCCCACGCCCCACCACCGCGTGGCCCTGTTCCAGGGTGCTGTTCCGTTGGAGTATGAAACGGGGCTCCTCCTGGGAAGGAACGGTGAGGTACACCACAAGAACCGCGATGGCTAGAAGGACTACAATGCCCAGGGTTAGAAACCTTCTCCACCCCATAGCCATCAAAGTTAAAACTCAAAAAAGGTATAAAAGGCTTGTCGTCAGCCGTACATGACCTCGTGCATAGCTATGGCCTGTGCAAGCCTCTTCTCCGCACCGAGAACCTTGTCGACGGCCTTGAGGAAGTCCTCCTGGGTCACGTAGGTTCTCCTGTCCCTTATGGCGAACATCCCGGCCTCCGTCGCGATGGCCTTGAGGTCCGCCCCACTGGCACCTTCCGTTATGTCCGCTATAACCGTCAGGTCAACGTTCTTGAGGTTCATCTTCCTGGTGTGGACTTTGAGTATCTCGAGCCTGCCCTTGAAGTCCGGGAGCGGCACTTCTATGAGCCTGTCGAACCTTCCGGGCCTCAGCAGGGCCGGATCCAGGATGTCCGGCCTGTTAGTTGCCGCTATAACTTTAACGTTCCCCCTCGGGTCGAAGCCGTCCATCTCCGCCAGGAGCTGCATCAGCGTCCTGTTCACTTCTCTCTCGCCGCCCGTAGTTTCGTCCATCCTCTTCGCGCCTATGGCGTCTATCTCGTCGATGAATATTATCGTTGGAGCTTTCTCCTTCGCCAGCTCGAAGAGCTCGTGAACCAAGCGGGCACCCTCGCCTATGAACTTCCTGACGAGCTCGCTGCCGACGACGCGGATGAAGGTGGCGTTGACGTGATTTGCCACGGCCTTAGCCATCAGGGTTTTTCCACAGCCCGGTGGACCGTAGAGGAGGACGCCCTTAGGGGGCTCTATACCGACCTTCTCAAAGAGGTCCGGGTGCTTAAGCGGAAGCTCCACTGCCTCCCTGAGCTCGTGGAGCTGCCTCTCCAGACCGCCGACGTCCGCGTAAGTAACCCGCGGCCTCTCGATGACCTCGAAACCAAGAACGCTCGGATCCTTCTCGCTCGGGAGTAGCTCAACGACCGCCATCGTCCTCTGGTCTAGTGCCACCCTGGAACCGGGTTTAAGCTTGTCGCGCTCTATCCACGGCGCTATCCTGACGACGAAGCGCGGCCCGTTGTAGTTCTGCACTATTGCCCTGTCGTCGTCGAGAACCTCTATCACAGTCCCTGCGAATGCCGGCGGCTGCCTGAGCCTCGACATCTCCATCCTGAGGCGAGAGAGCTCCCTCTCCAGCCTCTCCTTGTCCGCTTCAAGCGTTCTAACCTGGAGCTCAAGCTGCCTGACCCTCCTCTTGAGGAAAGTGATGTAATCATCGTAACCCGAGTCTGAGCGCTTAACCTCATCAAAACTGCTCATCTTTCCCACCAGAACATAATCCTCGCGGGGCTTTTTAACTCTACTGGTTGAAGAAGGAACTTATACGCCGGCCTCTCCTAAAAAGAAAGGGCCGAGGGCTTCACCCTAGAGTCTTTGTTTTGTCCTCGTCTATGACCTTCACCATCCCAAAGCCGTAGCGCGTCTTCTCCCCAAAGCCGAGGTCGTAGCCAAAGCGCGCTATCTCCTGCGAGCCAAAGTAGCGGAATATCATAAGGGAGCCCCTGTAGTATGTGTCCGCCACGAGTATCCTGACGGGCTTGAACTTCACGACCTCGACTTTAAAGGCCGAATCTTCGGGCGTGTGCCCGTAGAGTTCGGAGTACCTCAGGAGCATGACCTTCCGGAGCTTGTCGAAGAAGGTCGGCTCGCTCGGGTAGAGGTCCCAGATCTTCATCCTGTTGTTCTCGAACTTAACCGTGCGAACTATTATCGGGCTGAGGGTTGAGAAGAGCACCCCGTTGTAGATTTTTGGCTCCTTGAGGGGCTTTATATCATCCGCCACAAAATCCGTCTCGCCTATCTTCATCGAAGGGCTCGTCATGAACCCCTCGACTATGGCCTGTATGACCTCCGGAGAATGGGACGATATGTAAAGGGAAACCGTATCAGAGAGTATCCTTATCCCCCTCTCGGGGAGGAGCTCACGCTTTCTAACAAGGATCCTAGAAAAGGTGAAGTGATCGACGTGACTGAGCTCTACCTCCTTCGCGATATCGGGAGATATGAGCGTGATCTTGTCGACTATCTGGCGGTATACCTCGTAGTTGTAGTTAAAGGGCAGTATTGGATCCTCCCCAATGGGTCTCAGCTTTATTTCTATCCTCATTTTAGCCCCTCCGGTGTGAATTCTGCCATGATCCTAACGTACTAAAGTTCAACACTGAAATTTAATAAGGTTTTCGTAGTTACTTTGTCAGCCTTTGGGGGGTTGCTGCCGGATAGTTGGAAATTTAGTCGCGCCATCTTAAAGGGAAAGAAGTAAACGGGTCACCCCTGGATCCCTTTGAGGGGCGCGCCGAAAGCCCTGTCGCCGGCGTCCCCTAAGCCAGGCAGGATGTAGCCCTTCTCGTTGAGCTCCCTGTCGACCTTGGCCACGAAGATCTCCACCTCGGGGAACTCGGCCTTTATCCGGGATATTCCCTCCGGAGCAGCCAGAACCCCGAGGACTAGGAGGCGCTTCGGCCTGCCGTACTTCTTGACCTCCTTGAGAACCTTTATCAGCGTTGAGCCGGTCGCTATCATAGGGTCCGCGACTATGACGGTGTCCTCCGGCTTGAGGTCAGGTATCTTGATGTAGTTCATCTCTATCTCGAACTTCGGTGCCTTGCCCCTGGAAGCGGAAACTATGCCGACCCTCGCGTGCTCCAGAACCTTTATCAGACCCTCCATGAGCGGTATCGCAGCGCGGAGGACGGTTATGATGACGACGTCCCTCCTGTCCTTGACGACAGTGCCCCTAGTTTTCTCCAGGGGAGTCTCGATCTCCACCTCCTCCGTCTCCATCGTCTTCGTCAGCTCGTAGCCCATGTACCTCCCCAGCTTGACGAGTCCCTTCCTGAAGGCTATGCTCCCCGTTCTCTTGTCCCTGAGCTCGGTAAGGATCTCCATTATGAAGGGGGAGTCCTCAAAGGAGTAAACACCGCTCCACCTCTCGTCCGCTTTCATGGGATCACCTCAGTAAAACTCATCCCAGTAGAGCATGCGGGCCATCCTCTCTTTAACGTATTGGCCGTAGAGGTAGCCGAAGGCTATGCCAACTATGAGCCCACCGAGATGTGCAACCGCGTTGACGTGGGGCATCCAGCTGTTTATCAGGAAAAGGAAGAAGGCGTTGGCCAGGGCAGTCTGGATGTTCCTCTTGAGAACGCCCTCTATCATTATGAGCGCCCCCGCTATGCCGAAGAGGGCCCCGCTGGCGCCTCCGCTTACCGTCCAAGGATCCATCAGGGCGACGGTGAGCACGTTGCCGAATATCCCCGCGGTGAAGTAGAGCACGAGGTACCTCAGCCTCCCCACGAAGATCTCCAGCTGGCTGCCCAGGTATATCAGGAAGAACATGTTCATGGCCAGGTGAAGCCAGCTCAGGTGGACGAAGATGGCGCTTATCAATCTCCAGTACTCGTGGCAGTCGGTGACGCAGAAGTTTATCAGGGCCAGCCTGAGAAGAGCTTTCGTCTGGACAGTCAGCGAACCGCTCAGGTAGAGCTCGTAGGCAAAGACGGCCACGTTTACGATGAAAAGGGCGTAGGTCATCCACGCGTGTCTAGCAGCTTTCAGTACGTCCTCCAAACCCATCAACCATTCACCTCTTCGAGGATTATCTCCAGGAGCTTCTCGTCGCTGGCCGCGATCATGTTCATCTTCTCCTCCGCGCTCAGCTTAACCTTGAGTTCCCTGCCCATCTCGTCCACGACCAATGCCCCGGCTTCTCTAGCTATTATCGTCCCGGCCGCTATGTCCGTTGGTCTAACGTAGTTCCTTATGTCGACGACGCCCTGGAGGGTGCCCCTGGCGAGATATGCAAGCTCAACGGCTATGGCTCCAAGGACTCTCACCCTCTTCACGCGTTTTATGAGCCCTGTTCCCCGGCCCCGGGTGTAGAAGCTGAGAGCAGCTTTTTCCGGTGGCTTGGGCTTAACGTTTATGGGCTCACCGTTCATATAGGCCCCTTCCCCGGGGACGGCCTCGTAGTAGTTCCCGGTCACGGGCTCATAGAGCGCCGCGTAAACCGGTTTTCTGCCCCTGAAGAGCGCAAAGCTGAAGGCGAAGATCGGTATGCCAGCGGCGAAGTTGTAGGAGCCGTCTATGGGGTCAACCACAGCAGTGTAGTCGCTTCCGTTGTCGAGGAAACCTATCTCCTCGCTGACGACGTTTATACCCAACGGCTTAAGTCTCTCAAGGACGAGCTCCTCGGATACCTTGTCGACGTACTTGGTGACGTCACCGCTCACGTTCGTGCCGACGTTTTCCCCGGCCTTTGGTTTGCCGAAGATGGGCATAACGGCCTTTCCCACGTCCTTCGCTAGGGAAAAGACTATCCCGTTCCACTGAACGTCCACAATCACACCCCCATTAGGGTTATCAGCAGGTTCCTGGTCCCCGGCCCGAAGCCGAGGATGAACATCGCCAGCTTGACGAAGTTTATAAGATCCGGATCTTCTTCCTCCATCATTCTATCGAGGATCCAGACTATCGGAAGAAGGATCAGGACCTTTTCGAGGTACATGACGGCGGCAGTGCCGGTCAGGTTGATCAGCGTCCTAGCGAGAACGTGCTGCTCCCAGTAGCCGAAGAACTGGATCCCGACGAAGGTCGTTGTGGCGTCGTAGAAGTGGGTGTAGAACAGGATCCCGTTGTTCTTTATCAGCTCAAACTTCCGGGAAAGGAGCCATACGAACCCCTCCGCCGCCAGAAAAGCCGGTACGAAGTAGGCGAAGTAGTTCCACCTAAAATCCACCTTGTCCAGGTTGATGACCAGCAGGAAGATCAACCCGCCAACGAGGACGAGGCCGAAGTCCCGGTAGAGGGGGTAGAACTTCTCCCCCGGCCCTACGTGCCTCCAGACAACGAAGAGGGAAGCGAGGGCAAAGGCCGCTATCACGAAGTAGCCGCCGGGACTCACGGTGAGGTAGGTCCTTGGGAGCATGCCCCTGTCCGTCATCGCCCTCATGAGCGGGCCCAGGATGATGTAGGGCATCAACGCTACGAAAAAGCGCTCATCGACGCGGATGTCAAGCTTTTTCAGAAGCTTGTAGAGGAGGAGCACGGCTACGCCAAGGATTATGGCGTAGACCGTCGTGTTGACAGGATTGTAGCCCTGGTTGTACTTTATCGGATCCACGAAGTACCTCTGGAAGAACTCCTGGAGATTCATTTCACCACCGTGTAGGGATGGGGCCGGATCACTTAAAGGTTTTGGAGCGTGAATGGAGTTCAGCCTCTAACGCGGCCACACACGGGGAAACGTCCCCAAAATTTCCTCCCATGAAGTGAACGGGCCCGAGCTTCCCTTGGGTGCCCAGGGATCCAGACGTCATGCATAGGGTACGCCAATCAATTTTTAAGCTCGGGCACCTTAGTTAGGTGAGGTGAAAAAGGTGCACTTGATGGAGCTGCCGCGGGAAGTACTCCTCGGTGAGAATCTGGCTGGGGAAACCGTGAACGTGGCGAAGAGGCTTAAGCTGGGGAAGAGGGTTCTCGTTCTCTACGGCCCCCGGACGAGAAAGATAGCGGGTGAGGAGGTTGAGGAGAACCTATCACGGGAGTTTGAGGTTTCTGGGGTCGTTGTGAAGGGGGCCACGATGGAGGAAGTCGAGAGGGTTATGGGTCTGGCCAGGGAGCTTAATGCCGACTGGCTCATAGCGGTCGGCGGCGGGAGCATAATAGACGTCGCCAAGCTCGCCTCCTACCGTCTGGAACTTCCTTTCATAAGCTTCCCGACCACAGCTTCCCACGACGGCATAGCGAGCGCCAACGCGTCCATAAAAGATTTGGGCGCGAAGACCTCGGTGAAAGCCAGACCCCCGATAGCAGTCATAGCAGACGTGAAGGTCATAAAGACCGCCCCCTACCGCTACCTGGCGGCGGGTGTGGGTGACATAATAAGCAACCTAACCGCCGTTAAGGACTGGCAGTTAGCCCATAGGATCAGGGGCGAGTACTACAGCGAGTACGCGGCCTCGCTCTCCCTCATGAGCGCCAAGATGGTGATAAAGAACGCGGACATCATAAGACTCGGAAACGAGGAGAGCGTCAGGAAGGTGATAAAGGGCCTGATATCGAGCGGCGTCGCTATGAGCATAGCGGGCTCTTCCAGACCCGCCAGCGGTGCAGAGCACCTCTTCAGCCACGCCCTGGACATGCTCGCCCCAAAGCCGGCCCTCCACGGGGAGCAGTGTGGGGTCGGGACGATAATCATGGCCTACCTTCACGGCCTCAAGTGGGAGCGGATCAGGGAAACCTTAAAGAGGGTTGGCGCACCTACCAACGCATACGAGCTTGGAATCGATCCAGAGGTAATAATCAATGCCCTGACGATAGCCCACACGATAAGGCCCGAGCGCTATACAATACTGGGGCGCGATGGCCTGACGTGGGACGCGGCTGAAAAAGCGGCTAAAATCACTGGGGTTATCTAGGGTCATGTCTTCATTAGCCGGAGGTGTTTGGAATGGTCATCACGCTGGTCGGTGAAAAGCTGGCAAAACCGGGGATGGAGTTCATCTACTACGGTCCAGCTGAGCCCTGCAAGACCTGCAGGCTGGCAAGGGTCTGCGTAGGCAACCTCGAGCCAGGGAGGAGGTACAAGGTCGTCAAAGTCAGGAACATAGAGCACTCCTGTCCACTGCACGAGGGGAAGGTTCGCGTCGTTGAAGTGGTGGAGCCCTCCATCGAGATCCTTATGGATCCAAGGACGGCCATCATAGGCTCGAAGATCTCTCTCAAGTTCGTGGACTGCAGCGACCCGGACAAGCTTAACCTTGTAAGGCCGGAGGGCCTCTTCGAGGGGGACACCGTCAAGATCCTGGAGATCATGGGGGAAGTAGACTGCAACGGGAGGAGGTACAAGCTCGTCAAGGTGATAAGGGAGAGGGAGTAGTTTTTTTCTTTATCTACCATTTTCACGGGGGCGATATTGTGAGTACTCTCGCGGAGATCCTTCATAGGATGGATGAACTGGAACGATACCTCAGGGAGCTCATTGAGGTTAATCTTCAGCTCATAGAGGATGCAGAACCGGAGGAATGGGAACGGAAAGCTGTGGAGGAGAGGAGAAGAGACGAGTTCCTCATCTGGGACGTGGTAAAGAATGAGCTTTGAGAACAGAGTACTAATCAGCAAAAGTGCCCTTAAAGAACTCATGAGCATTCCTGAAAAAGAGAGGGAGCTAATAAAAGACCGGATTTCTAAGTTAGCCTTCTTTCCCCTTGCAAGGTTAGACGTTCAAAAACTTCGGGGATATGAGGATGTATACCGCCTCAGAATCGGCGAATATCGGGTTATATTCGAGTATCAAAAACAAGAAAGGTCAATACGAATTCTGAAAATCGGAAAGAGGGAGAACGTTTACTGAGTGATTCCTATGAAGCTCGTCCACGACCCGGTTCACAGGACCATAGAGCTCGAAGACTTCGCCGTTAGGCTCGTTGATACGCCTGAGTTCCAGAGGCTGAGAAGGATAACCCAGCTCGGGCTCGCTTTTCTGGCCTACCCGTCCGCCAGACACACCCGTTTCGAGCACTCCCTCGGAACCTACCACCTGGCCAAGGAAATAAGCTCACGCAACCCAGAGATCGAGGAGGGCGTCGTCTACGCAGCCCTGCTCCACGACCTCGGTCACTACCCTTTCTCTCATACCCTCGAGTCCCTCTTCCCCAAACACGAGGCCAACACGGTGTGGATAATCAAGCACGGAGAGATCGGGGACGTTATAGGGGAGAGGTACTCCCTAAAGGAGGTTCTAGGCCTCCTCGGGCACCCCCTCGTCAGCGGCGACATAGACGCCGACAGGATGGACTACCTAGTCAGGGACGCCTACTACACCGGCGTTGCCTACGGTCTGGTTGACCTCGAAAGGCTCGTCAGGAACCTGCACTGGGACGGGAAAAGGCTCCTGGTCCGTGAAAAAGGCCTCACTGCGGCCCAAAACCTCCTCCTGGCGAGGAGCATGATGTACTCAACGGTCTACCAGCACCACGTCTCGAGGATAGCCGGGGCCATGATAACGGAGGCAGTTAAGCTCGAGGGGCTGGCCCAGGAGGAGGTAAGAACCATGGACGAGATCGACCTGATCTCAAGGCTCAGGGGGAGCGAGAGGGCAGAGGTTCGCGAGCTGGTTAGGGCCGTTGACGAAAGGATGCTCTACAAAAGGGCCCTCTGTTCGGGGAAGGAACTCCTAGAGGGCGAGCTCCGCGACATAAAGAAAACTCTAGAGGCGGAGTTCAACCATCTGGCGATCCTCGACTATCCTCCCAAGCCGAAGTTCGAGGAGAGGAACGCCTTCGTGGAAACGCTGGAGGGCGTGAAGAGGCTCAGCGAGGTTTCGCCCCTGGTTAGGTCTCTCGTCGAGCTCAAAGACACGCAGTGGACATGGTGCGTCTACGCGCGGAAGGATTTCGTCGATAGGGTTAGAAGGGCCGTTGAAACGTACGTTGATGTTAGTCCACCCGGGGAATGATACGGTCTCTGATGATCAATAAAGTCCCGCAGGGCACTCTTTTTCCCTCAGGTAACGTTATAAGCATTCCCTCCTAGGGTTTTCGGTGATCACGATGGCGCTGAGCGACAGACTTGAGCTGGTAAACCCTTCTGAGATAAGGAAGCTCTTCGATTTGGCTGCTGGGATGGAGGATGTGATCTCACTCGGAATCGGCGAGCCCGATTTTGACACCCCCGAGCATATCAAGGAGTACGCCAAGGAGGGTCTAGACAAGGGCTACACCCATTATGGCCCGAACGCTGGCCTGCCAATGCTCCGCGAAGCTGTGGCTAAAAAGCTAAAGGAGCAGAACGGCATAGAGGCCGACCCAAAGAGCGAGATAATGATCCTGACCGGCGCGAACCAGGCGTTTCTGATGGGTCTCGCAGCATTTCTGAAGGACGGCGAGGAGGTTCTGATCCCATCCCCGATGTTCGTGAGCTACGCTCCAGCTGTAATACTCGCGGGTGGAAAGCCCGTTGAGGTGCCGACCTACGAGGAGAACGAGTTCAGGCTTTCCGTTGATGACCTTGAAAAGTACGTCACCGAGAAAACGAGGGCGCTCATCATCAACAGCCCTAACAACCCGACCGGAGCGGTCCTGACAAAGAAGGACATCGAGGAGATAGCCGACTTCGCGCTGGAGCACGACCTCATAGTTTTCAGCGACGAGGTCTACGAGCACTTCGTCTACGACGGCGTTAAGAACCACAGCATAGCTTCCCTCGACGGCATGTTCGAGAGAACCATTACCGTCAACGGCTTCTCCAAGACCTTTGCCATGACCGGTTGGAGACTCGGCTTTGTCGCCGCTCCCGCCTGGATCATCGAGAAGATGACCCGCTTCCAGATGTACAACTCCACCTGTCCGGTAACGTTCGTCCAGTACGCTGCTGCGAAGGCCCTCGAAGATGAGAGGAGCTGGAAGGCAGTTGAGGAGATGCGCAGGGAATACGACAGGAGGAGGAACCTCGTCTGGAAGAGGCTTAACGAGATGGGCCTCCCGACGGTTAAGCCCAAGGGTGCCTTCTACATCTTCCCGCGCATCAGAGACACTGGCCTGACCGGCAAGGAGTTCAGCGAGTTAATGCTGAAGGAGGCGAGGGTTGCCGTCGTCCCTGGAAGTGCCTTCGGAAAGGCCGGCGAGGGCTACATCAGGATAAGCTATGCAACGGCCTACGAGAAGCTCGAGGAGGCAATGGACAGAATGGAAAAGGTCCTGAGGGAGAAAAAGCTCGTTTGATCCCTTTATTCCTCCCTTTCCAGGACGTGCTTCTCAAGAACGTAGCAGTGGAAGGTTCCCTCAAAAACTTTCTCGTTCTCTTCGTTGAGGACGCTGGCAATGACCACCTTCTTCCTCCCGAGGTCTTCCTCTACTCTTGCCTCGGCCCTTAGCTTTTCGCCAGCCTTCACCGGCTTGAGGAACCTGACTTCGGCCTTTCCGAGGACGACGGTGGGCTCGTTGACAGCCAGCATAGCGGCGTAGTCTGCTAAACCGAAGGTAAAGCCGCCGTGTACTAGACCGTACTCGTCAACTGCCATTTCCTCTGTGGTAACGAGCTCGACTTCCGCTTTTCCAGGCTCGATCAGGACGGGCCTCCCGACAAGCCTCTCCGAGGTAAGCCTGTGGGTCCTCTGCTCCATGGTTACCACCTCACACCTCAACCAGATCCTTTAAAACCCCTCTCAAACCCGGATCGACCATCTCAAGGAAGGCTTCCTTGGAGAGTGGTCTTTGCGCCAGTATCTTGACGGCCCTCTTCTTCCCTATGCCCGGGATCATCTGGAGGACTTTTGGACTCTCGCGGTTCACGTTTATCGGAACAGGGATTCCCGTTATGCTTCTGAAGCCGTGATCAACTATCAGGACGTCGTAAAACCCGTTCAGCGGAACCTCCTTGGGAATGCCAACGATGAGGGGGTAGCTCCCTATCTGCCTGCCGTAGGTGAGGCCGTTGTCGAAAACTTCCGCGCGAACGTCCCTCAAGACCGTGCCCACCGGAACGACGCGCCTGAGCATTGGCAAATCGATCTCGTGCCTTATCTTGTACTTGTAGTGCTGGATTAACCTTTTGTGCTTCTCTGTCTTAACTTTGTCCCTCATGTGCCAGAGAGGTGTGCCGGGGAAGACGACCACCTGGCGGATGTTTATGCGCCTCACCATCAGGCCATCGTCCAAAAGTCTCTTTAGGAACTGGAAGGTTATCTCGTAGCTCTTCTTAGTCTCTCCCGGGAGACCGAAGATGATGTTTATCCCAGGAAGAAGCCAGGGCATGCCGTTGGGGCCTCTCTTTCCGCCAACCTCGTTGAGTATCCTTACCGCCTCGTAGGTTTCCTCTGCCGTGGCGTTGAGGTTGTTTAGCCTGGCAACCTTGGGATCGGCACTTTCCAGGCCGAAGGCAACGACGTTGCCTGGAGTTCCGTACTTGATGAGGGCCTTGGCTATTCTAATGCTCTCCTCGGGATAATTCGCTATCACCGCAGGATTCGCGTTGTCCACGTGGAGGGTTTTAACATGAGGAGCAACGGAACGTATTCCAGCAAAGAGCTTTTCTATTGCCTCAGGATTTGGGACCGGAACCCGGTCATTCGGTTTCGCCATGTAGGAGAATATGCAGCTCTGCCTCCCCACGCGGAAGTGCCTAACGCCGAGGTCGTAGAGGGCCTTAACCTCTGCCACAACGTCTTCAACGGGCCTGTCCTCGACCGCTCTATAGCGAACCGGCTCGGTGCAGAAGGAGCAGCCGCCTATGCCCATCGCCTTCGGACAGCCGCGCTGGGTTTCGATCTCGACTATTACAAAGTCTGGAAAGTCCGGGAACTGCCTGACGACTTCCGCCCCGATAATTGCGTAGTCCCTCAATTCGCCATAGTCCCTGAAGCGGAAGGGGTCTGCATCGTTGGGCCTGCTGAGGAAATCGAAGAGGAAAGCCTCAAGGTCGCCGTACACAACGTGGTCGAAAACGGAATGAGCTAAAGAGAGCTCGCGGGAGGTTATCCTTGTTCCGCCGGCGTGAGCTGAGCCCATGAAGGCCGGTCCACCGAGGATTTTGATGCCTTTGAAGGGCTTTACGAACCTGGCGATTTCTTCAACCTGGGAGGGAACTGCGGAGAGGTATTTTCCTGGAGTGTGAAGGCCGCCGATGTACACTATGATGTCGGCCTTTTCGAGTATTTCGCGGGTCTTTGGGAAGTTTGGAGTCTTGTTCTTCGTGGCGATTCCTTTTTCCCCCTCAAAGGTGGCCCTTAGGTCGTCTATGGTGAGGTAGAAAATACTGGCGTCCTTCCTGGCCTTCTTTATCGCCCCGTAGGCGTACCTCGGGTAGATGCCGAGGTAAGGCGGAACGCCCAGGCCAGCCGGCTCGTCGGTGTAGCCGTCGACGATGGCAACTATCATGTCCCTGACTCGGGGAGGGGAGTTTAAAAGAATAGTGGATCAGCCCAAGAACGAGACGTAGAGGAAGTACGCGTATATGGCCAGGAAAATGAGCCCCGTCTTCCTGCCGACCCGGCTGTTCCTCCTGAGGGAGACGGTGAGGACGAGCATCGCGAGGAGTGTCAGCGGGACTGTTGTGTGGAGAACCGCCGGATCGACCTTTATGGGCCTTATTATCGAGGCTATGCCGATGACCATCAGGATGTCGAGTATGTCGGCCCCTATGATGTTGCCGACGCTTATGTTGGGGAGCTTTTTGATCGCGGCCATCAGGGAGTTTGTGAACTCTGGCAGTGAGGTCCCTATAGACACCAGAGTGAGGCCGATCACTACCTCCGGAATGCCGGCGGCCCTGGCTATCTTAACCGCGCTGTCAACCACCATCTCAGCGCCACCGATTACCAGAAGGCCGGATCCGAAGAGTATGAGAACGTCCCTGCGCGGGTTGCCCCTGCCTTCGGCCTCTATCTCCTCAAGGCTCACGTGTCGCTTGTAGAGGTAGTAGATGAAGCCGGCGTAGATCGCTATCAGGCTGAGGCCGTCGAGTCTGCCTATCGTTCCGTCGAGCATTAGGAGGGATACGTAGGCTGTTATGCCGATCAGGAAGAGCGAATGCCTCCAGGAGTCCTCATCGACGTCGAGGGGCAGTATCATCGATGTCACGCCGAGGATGAGGGCTATGTTGGCCAATGCACTCCCTATCGCGTTTCCGAGGGCTATGTCGCTGCTTCCCCTGAACGCCGCTAAAGCCGAGACCGTAACCTCCGGCAGGGTCGTCGCTATGCTGGCCAGGACGAGGGCTATCATGAACTCGCTGACGCCGAACCCCTTCGCAACCCTCGCCGCAGCTTCGATGAAGAGGTCGCTCCCCTTGACGAGAAGGACGAGCCCCACTAGGAAGGCAATCGCCACGATGAGCATTGAGGTCATGGGCATCCCCTCAACCCCTTCTCGGTCCTGACGGCCCGGTTTCTTCCCTCCTGGCCGACTCCATCTTTATGACGTAATCTGCCGCGTTCTGGAGCGCTATGGAAAAGCCCGGATCAACGCCTATGACAACGGTTTCCTTGCCCCTCCTCTTCGCCTCGATTATTATCGGGAGAAAGTCCGCATCGCGGGAGGCCAGGGCTATTACGTCGACGTCCGCGTTGTATATCATCTCCATGGCCTCGATGGCGACCCTCACGTCGGTGTCGCCGGCCACTATCACGGGCTCAAGCCCCTGATTAACCACCGCCTCTATCAGTCCCTGCGGCGCGTACTGGTTTAGGATCACCTTGGCTATCCTAACGCTCCCTATCCTGCTCAGGGCCTCCATTATGTCCTCAAGTTTGATGCCGAACTCCTTCCTCAGGATGTTGGGCCCGTCTATTATGAGGCCTATGGTCTTGCTCGGGACCTCCTCCCGGCCTTCCTTCTCGCCCCTCTTGAGTATCCTGAAGATGGTCTCCTTCATGCCCCTCCACCGCCGAGGATTATCGCGTAGTCAGCGGCGTGCTTCAGCGCGACCGAGAATCCCGGCTCGACGCCTATAACGACCGTCTCCTTCCCCTTCTCCTTGGCCTTTAGGACGACCGGCAGGAACTCGGCGTTCCTCGTGGCTATGGCTATGATGTCGATGTGGGGATTGTAGATCTCCTTCATAGCCTCTACCGCGAGCTTCACGCCAGTTTCACCCGAGACAACCATTGGCTCAAAGCCCTGGTTGGATATGGCCTCTATCAGTCCCTGGGGTGCGTACTGGTTGAGTACGACCTTGGCCACTCTGATGTCCCCTATCTCGGAGAGAGCATCTACGAGATCCTCCAGCTTCACTCCGAACTCCTTCCTCAGGATGTTGGGCCCGTCTATGAGGAGGGCTATCTTCTTTTCCCTTGAGACCTTCCGCTTCATCTGTCCGATGATCCTGATCCCGCTCTTGGTCATCGAAACTATCTTCTCCCACTTTCCCGCCATGGGAAACACCGCTGTACATCGATGTCATCACGGGGCGAGTTGGATGAGGACGTTAAAAAATTATTCATCCCCGGAGGAGCCTCTTGTAGTAGTACCACAGCCCCCTGATTATGTCCCTGATCTCGATCATTGTGAACATCTCGGTCCTGTCTATGAGCCTCGCGGTTTCTTCCCAGCTGTGGGCCTGCAGAACCCTGTAGATCAGCAGCTTTATCTGCCTCTCGTCGAGGTAGGGCTTCATCCAGCCGTCGAGGAAGTAGAGCTTGACTATCGGCTTCACTGCATCGACAACGGTGTCGTAGGTGAGAACCTTGCCTGTAAACGCATCGAGACGCTTCTTCTGGACATCCGTCAGGTGAACTGGATAATCGACGGCCTCACCGAAGGGCGTCTCGAAGAGCCAGCGCGCTATCTCAGGCTCAAGCTCGCGGTGCGTATCTCCAAGCCACTCCGTCAGCCTTATCCTGAACTCGTCGTTGGCCTGGCGGATGAGCTTCTTGGCCTTCTCGCTTATCGGCTTGAGGACTATGGCCGTAAATTCCCCACTGACCGGGTTCCTCGCCGGGCTGAGGTGCACAACCGCGAAGCCGTTTTTCACCCAGAAGCGTGCAAGCTCCTCACTCGCTCCGAAGCCGGAACCTATCCAGTCGAGACCCTTCTCTCTGGCCTCCTTTTCGAGAAGCTCCAGCGCCTTGCTGCCCAGCCCCATGTCCATCGCGTCTGGGTGCGTCGCTATCCTCACGATGCGGTAGCCCTTGAGCTTTGCGAACTCCTTGAGCATGTGGTGCTTGACCATCATGTCCGGGATTATGTTCCCCCTCGGCTTGTAGCCCTTGGCCATCTTCTCTATGACCTTCTTCGGAATGCCGCCCTCCTTGGCTATCTGCACCGCCGTAACTATCTTGCCGTTCTTGAGGCGGAGTACCCTCGCCTCGTGGTGGGGCGCGTCTGCCAAAAGCGCCACGTCGCTCGGCCTGTTGCGGTAGTGGGCGAGGATGTAAATTCCAACGAAGTTTCTAAGGTCTTCCCTGTCATGTTCGAACCAGTCATCGAGGTCGGGCTCCTCGAAGTATACCTCCTTGTTCTTGATGAGCTCGTAGTCTTCCTCGGTGAGCTCGACCGGTTCGGCATCGAGGAGGAGGACGTCGAAGAGCCACTTCTCTATTGGATCACCATAAGCATATCTGATAGGCTCGTCCATGTGAAGCTCCCTAAACTCGCGCTTCTCCCTCGCTTTCTTGAGGAACTTGACGGAGAAGCCCCTTCCTGCTCCTTCATAGCCGTGTATGGTTGAGGAATAAACAACACGCTCCTTGTTCAGGTACTTGTGGAGTATCGGCACGTGGATTCCAGCTGCTTCGTCGAGTATGTAGAGGTCGGCGCTCTTCCTGTAACCCTCGGCCGGCGGATAGTAGCGCAGGCCGATCTTCCTCGCATACAGCTCCTTTATGAGGCCCTTCTCCTCGACGACGTAGGGCTTGAAGCCGAGCCTCTCGAGGGCGCGCCTGGCGAAGCGGAAGAGGGCCTGGACGTTCTCAGGCTCGGGGGCAGTTACAACTATGCGCGTGCGCTTTCCAAGGGCGAGCGCCAGACCAATCGCCGCGATACCAACGGAAACGCTCTTTCCGCGACCCCTGTCGGCCGTGATAACCAGCATGCCCTCGTTCTCAACGAGGTTCTCAAAGGCTTTGAGGACTTCAACCTGCCCCTCGGTCAGCGCCATCTCGTAGAGCTCGCGCGGGAAGAGGGTCTCTTCAGGGATGGGGACTCCCTTCCGGCCCTTTATCTTCGCCTGGCTCTTGCTCCTCTTCGGCTTCTTCCTTATCTTGCCGTTCTCGGTGATTATGTAGATCTCGCCGTACTCGGTGAACTTTCTTATGAGGCGCCTGTTGAAGCGCTTCTTCACGTCGTCTATCGTGTAAGGCGGAGTAACTAGGCTCTTGTGGAAGCCCGTCCACATGTCCTTCCACTTCTTGAACGGATGCGCGAGGATGAATATCAGCCCGCCGCCTCTAACCGTCTCGATGATCCTGCCGAGGTCGTTCGGGGAATAATCGTAGCTCATGTCCAGGATGAGGAGGTCATAGGTTCTTCCGAGTATATCACGGGTGTGCTTGAAGGTTACAGCTTTAACCTCGGCGCTTCCTCCCGCTAAAACGTCGAAGTGCTTCCTGAATGCCTCGTAGCGCTTCCTGCCGAAGGTGTCTTCACCCAAGGCATCAGTCGCGTAGAGAACCTCTATCGCGCTCTCGCTCTCGTCCCTCAACCTTTTCTTCATCAGCTCGTCGAGAATCTCGTTCAGAACCCTCGCCGAAGCACCCGCAAGAATTCCGGCTATTTCAGCCTTTCTCTCGGTGTCGCCCTCGATGACTATCATTCTCCTGTGAAACTTCTCAAGCGCTTGAGCGAGGGCGGTCTCGGTGAGCTTAAGAACCTCATCCTTAACCTTCTCGCCCTTTGCGTAGTCTCTCACTTCCTTATCGAAGCGGACCTTGACGGTCATCTCTCATCCCCGGATAAAAGGGAGAGGGGGGATTTAAAAAGGTGGTGATCAGGGCCCGGCGTTGAAGAGGAGGCGCACCCTGGTGCAGTTGCCCACCGGCACCCTTTTCACCAGGGACGCCAGGTAGTTCTCCCGGGTAAGCTTTAAGAGCGTCCTGGCGTCCTCATCACTTATTCTTCCCCCTGAGATGTTTACGAGGTCCCTCACGACTTTCTCAGAGATCCTGTCCAGGTTTTTCACGGAGTACTCGTCCAGATTATCCCCCAAAGAGAAAGCCACGCTGGAGGAGTTCCACATGCCCAGGACGAGGGTCCTTCTCTTAAGGCCGTCCAGGAAACGGGAAGCGTCTTCTGGCCGGAATACAAAAACGACGCCTTTCTCCCCCCAAGGGGCATAGGCAAGCGCGTAGTCCCTGGCCCTTAGGATCTCCTTCTCGGCCCCACCGTTGAGCTCCACCCCGTACTCGAGTCCCTGACAGTTCATGCTCAGATTTCCAGCCCGCCCGAAGTCCTCCAGGGGTTCTCCGTGGGAGGTGAAAACGTGAAAGAGGCCCCACGAGAGGAGCGCCACAATTAAGACCGCCAGTATGAGCTTGATCCCGTACTTGTCCCATAGATCAAAGGCGAAGAACGGCGCTGCTATGCCCACCCCCAGGGCTACCAAGGACAATAGCAGAACCTTTAGAAAGCTCAGAGAGTCCAGCATCGAACTCAGGGGTCTGCCGCGTTTTAAGATAACCGCGGTCACGTTCTCCCACCTTTTCATGCTCTCGATGTGGGCCCGGATTATCACGAGCTCGTAGGCATCAAGCATCGCATCGCGGAGGAGCGTTTCGTTCCCCGTGGAGAGATACCCCGCGAACTCCCTGGCAGTAACGCGAAGGAACCTCTCGTACTGGTCACTGAGCACCTCCATATCACCGGCGTAGAGATGGTTCTCGTTGGATCCATCGACTTTCCCTTTCACGTAGAGGACGTAGGCATCGTAGTAGGGGGAGTACTCGTATCCGATGACGCGATCCTCGAGCGAGTCGAGGAACCTCCCGGCGAGCACCGGGGCCACTTCCTTCTCGAAATGGGGCTGTGTGGAGAGGACGGAATAATCCTCAAGCCTCTCCCCCACGTTCCTGTAGGAGACCTCCTGATAGATCGGAAAACCAACCAGGAGGGCCACTATTGCTATCGGAAGCAGAACCTTTACCTTACCCACCGTCATCCCTCCCTTTGGATAAGCTGGGGACATTCAACGCGGACGGCCCTTTGAAGGGTCTCAAACTCCCCCCGGGTGAGGTGCCCCCTGAGGTAGCCGAGGACCTCGCAGGAGCTGGTGTTCTCGTGGGAGTACACGTAATCGACGGCCATATTCCAAAGACGGCCCTCTGGGATGTCCACCCAACCACAGAAGTTCTCTCCGCCCCAGGTCTCGGACCGATCCGCATTCCCACCCAGCCACAGGACAACACGAGCGGCTGGGAAGGAGATCAAGAGCAGGGTTACCACTGCAAGTACACCTTTCAGAACGGAGGATTTTACCCCAAACCTCTGAAAAACCCTGCCGAGGATGTAAAACCAGAGGAGTGCCAGGGAAAATATACCCAACGACAGCAAAAATGCAAAGAGTACGTTTTTGACAGGCTCGTTGAGAACTGAGAGTGCATCTTTAACCTCTATGAGCCAGCCGAGGGGCGGTGACGGTTTAATGACCACTTCCGTGAGGTTTTTCTTCCCGTAGTCCCCGGCGAATTTCATAACGAAGTAGTCCACCTTTACCCAGAAAAACATGTCCTTCACGTGTTCTGTGGAGTTTCCGCCGGTCAGCATGCTCCTTAGATCTTTAGCATCGGAGCTGAGCCTATGGGAGGCAATATCTAGAAGGATGTCGTACTCTAGGCTCTTCTTTGAACCCCTAACCCCCTCCGGGACGAGGATCTCGATCTCACCGCGCCTTTTCCTCTGTCCAAGGGCTTTTTGAAGAAGATCCCAGGGAGGGAGAAAAGACGTTACCTCGGCCCTGTACGGTGCGAGCGTCCCGTTGCAGGGGAGAGCCTCTGCCACCCCGTAGGCCTTCTCGTATTCAACCCACTGAAATGTGGACGTCAAGATGAGGATCAACACAGCAACACCGATTACTTTCAGGGCTCCTCTCATGAAGAAACATGTTGGTTTGGGGTTTATTACCTTTTCTCATAGGGTGCATTTCAGACGATAATCGAAACGCTAAGCTTTTATACGAAAAAGACCGAATTAATTCGGTGGTTCTAATGCCGAAGGGTCTAGCTGAGAAGGACCTCGGAAAGTTCAGGCTCGTTGGCAACGTTGATGCCTTCAGGAGAAAACTCGTCTTCCAGGTGACGGAGATAAGCGTTGAGAAGGACGACTACTTCTCGAGGCTCTACCTCTACGATGGCAGGAAGGTTAAGCCCTTCACCTCCGGCAAAAAGGACTCCAATCCAAGGTTCTCGCCGGACGGAAAGCTTGTGGCGTTTACCTCAAAGCGCGATAAAGGTGAGGAGGCCGAGCTCTACGTCATCCCGACCGACGGCGGAGAGGCGAGACTCTTAGCAAAGTTCAAGTACGGAATCAAAAACCTCCGCTTCACCGAGGACGGGAAGGGCATAGCGGTTGTGACGCCAATAGACGTCGAAAAGAAGCCCAAAGATGATGTGCACATTATCAAAGAGCTTCCTTTCTGGTTCAACGGCGTCGGCTGGGTCTACGGGAAGAGGAGCGTCGTCTATCTGGTGGACGTTGAAACCGGAAAGAAGAAACGTCTGACGCCGAAGAACCTCGACGTCTCGCAGGTTCGCTTCCACAGAGGAAAGCTCTACTTCATTGCCCAGGAAGACCGCGAGAGGAAGCCGATGGTGAGTGACCTCTACGTGCTTGAAGGGAGGAAAGCGAGACGCCTGACGCCGGGGAAGTGGAGCATCTCGGATTTCATTCCGCTCGACGATGGGACCTTCATTATCAAGACCAACACCCGCGAGCGCGGGATCCCCACGAACACCCACATCTACTATTACAACCCCGAAACCGGCGAGATGAGGAAGCTAACAGCCAAGCTTGACCGCTCGGCATACAACTCCCTCAACAGCGATGTTAGGGGGAGCCAGAGGGCGGAGCTGGTCTTCAGGGACGGCTGGGTTTACTATGTTGCCACCGACGGGCCGAAGGCGAACCTCTTCAGGGTTAACCTCGAGGGGAAGATAGAGCGCGTTGTCGGCGGAGACAGGAGCGTTGAGAGCTTTGCCATAGGGGATTACATAGCCTTCACGGCCCAGGACGCCGTTACTCCCCTGGAGCTATACGTTCTGAGGGACGGGAGGGAGAGGAAGCTCACCAACTTCAACGGCTGGATTAGGGAATACACCCTCTCCAAGCCCGAGTATTTCAAAGTTAGGGCCAGCGACGGCGTTGAGATAGACGCGTGGGTTATGAGGCCCGTGAACTTCGAACCCGGGAGGAAGTATCCGGCCGTTCTTGAGATCCACGGCGGGCCTAAAACCGCCTACGGCTACTCCTTCATGCACGAGTTCCACGTTCTTACTGCCAAAGGCTTCGTTGTGATACTCTCCAACCCGCGCGGTAGCGACGGTTATGGAGAAGAGTTCGCCGATATAAGGGGACACTACGGTGAGAGGGATTATCAGGATTTGATGGAGGTCATTGACGAGGCTCTAAAGAGGTTCGACTTCATAGATGGAGAAAGGATAGGAGTTACCGGCGGTTCCTACGGCGGTTTCATGACGAACTGGATAGTCGGCCACACGAAGAGGTTCAAAGCGGCAGTTACCCAGCGCTCAATCTCGAACTGGGTGAGCTTCTTTGGAACGACGGACATAGGCTACTTCTTCGCCCCGGACCAGATAGGCGGCGACCCCTGGAGCAACACAGAGGGCTACTGGGAGAAGAGCCCACTGAAGTACGCTCCCAACGTTGAAACACCTCTCCTCATAATCCACTCGACCGAGGACTACCGGTGCTGGCTTCCCGAGGCGTTGCAGTTCTACACGGCCCTCAAGTACCTCGGCAAGACCGTCGAGCTTGCGCTCTTCCCGGGCGAGAACCACGACTTAAGCAGGAGTGGAAAGCCGAAGCACAGGGTTAAGAGGCTGGAGCTGATAGCTGGGTGGATGGAGAGGTGGCTCAAGTAGCCCAAAATCTTTTATTTTTCGCCCCTGAAAGTTTCCAAGTATGAAGGTCATCGAAGTCGAGAGTCTGACAAAGTACTACGGAAGCCTAAGGGCCCTCGACTCCGTATCCTTTTCCGTCCCCGAGGGGGTTATCCTGGGGATAATCGGGCCCAACGGTGCCGGAAAAACCACCCTCATCAGGATTCTGAGCTGTCTGCTGGCCTATGACGGGGGAACCGTCAGGCTCTTTGGAGAGGAGATAAAGAAGTGCAGGGACGGGATAAAGAAGAGGATAGCCCTCCTCCCGCAGGAGGCTAGAGCACACTTCTACACGCTAACGCCTTTCGAGTACGTCTATCACTACCTCAGGATGCGCGGCCTGCCGAAGGGGGAAGCCAAAAGCAGGGCTGAGAGAGCCATGGAGGAGTTCGGGATTGATTATCCGGACAGGATAGTCTCGACGCTCTCGGGCGGGATGGTGAGGAAGACCCTCCTCGCGATGGTCCTGTCGGCCAATGCAGAACTTTACTTCCTGGACGAGCCCACCGTTGGCCTCGACGTCGAGAGCAGGCTTAGGCTGTGGGAGATACTCCGAAAACGGGTGGAGACTTCAACGATAGTCCTGACGAGTCACTACCTCAACGAGATATCGAGCGTGTCAGATCTGGTCCTGCTCGTCAAGGGTGGCAAGGTCCTCGCCTTCGGAGAGCCAGAGAAAATAGCGGAGCACTACCTCTCCGGCTTCACCTCGAAGCTCGTCGTCTTCGGCGACTTCAAGGATGATTTCGTGGTAAGAAGAGCCGGAAGGAACACCTTCATTTACCTACGCTCAAAGGCCGAGGAAAGAGATGCCATAGAGCTCCTTGAAGAGCTCGGGTTCCCCTTCAGGAGGGAGGGGCTCACCATAGAAGATGTGTTTCTCGTGGGTGATCTTGAATGATTCTCGCGATAGTGGAGTACTACCGCAGGGCGCTGATGAAGGGAAAGGCATCTATGCTCAGCTTCGCGATACAGCCCCTTTCGTTCGTCTTCATAGTCTATGTCGTCAGCGGGGGAAGGTTCCTTTCCTCAGCGATAGCCGGTGCGATGGTGAGCTTCATCGTCGGGGTTGGAATAGCGGATCTCTCGATAGAGCTCGTGGGCATGAAGGTCCGCTCGAAGTTCTACGACATCTTCACCTCCATCCCGGGGAGAGGAATCGAGAAGACCCTCGGGGTTTCCATCGGCATGAGCCTGCCCGCTCTTCCTTACGTCATCGTGCTGGCGTTTTTCCTAACCATGAGTGGGGGAGTTGAGAGTTTGCCCCGAATTCTCTTCGCGGTAACTGCCCTCTGGCTCTGGAGCGTCTCCTTGGGAACGTTCCTCGGGGCGAGGATAAGGGAGCCCCTAACGGTTATGCGACTCTCAACGATTCTAACGACACTCCTGACGGTCTTTCCGCCGGTGTATTACCCACTCAGCGTGGTTCCGGAGCCACTGAGGAAACCCCTGCTCCTGATTCCCACTGTGAGCGCCTCGGCAGTCATGAGCGGCAAGGCGACGGGGGTTGCCATCCTTTCCCTGGCTTTCTGGTTGATAGTGGGTTTTTCGGCTCTTTCCGTGGTCGAGTGGCGGGAGAGGTGAAAGTCTTAAATACGTGAGCCCACATAATTATGTGCGGTGATCCCATGCCCAACATAACCCTCTCCGTTCCTCCCGACATATACAAGAAGATGAAGGAGCACCCTGAGATAAAGTGGAGCGAGGTGGCGAGGAGGGCCATAATAGAGTATCTCGCGAAAATCGAGGCGGAAGAGCTTGAATCGGAAGAACTGCTATCCCTCCTCGGTGAAGAATTCAGGAAGGAGCTCGAGGAAACGCCGGTTGAGAAGTACGAGGAGGCACTCAAAGAAACGAGGGATGAGGAATGGAAGAGGCTCTCTACGACACCAACGTCCTGATTGACGCTCTCAAATCCGGGAAGAAGCTCAGGGGATACACGACGGTTCTCAACATCGTTGAGTTTCCAAGGGGTCTCGAGCTTGGCTTAACCGTGATAACACCAACTCTGGAGGACTATCTGCTGGCAATCAAGATTTCTCAGGCGATGGTGAAAAAGGGAACACCGATTCCGGCGGTTGATGCAGTGGTTGCCGCCGTTGCGATAAACCGCGAGCTGATGCTCTTCACGAAGGACAGGCACTTCGAGTGGATAAAAGGAGAGTTTAAGGAGTTAAACCTTCAAAGCGTGTAATCCAGCACCTTCCCCGCTTCCTCGATGTGCTCAGGATAGACGTTCTTGATCTCTGGATGGAGGGCCTTGATGACCCTTCCAACGAGCACGAAGAGGGTTCCCGCTATAATCGGGAGCTCGTTGACTACCTCCTCCTCGAGAGGTATGTCGCCGGGTATCTTCTTGAGGACGTACTTCCTGATGGGCTCCATCTGAACCTTCTCGTCCTCTATGACGGCCCTGAAGAGGTTCATGCTGTTCTTGAAGCCCTTGGTAATCGGTATGTGCCTGAGCTTTATGGTTTCGGAGCGCTCGGCCTTCGCGTTCTCGTAGGCAACCTCGAAGAGATCCGCCAGCTTCTTCTCGACGATCTCCATCATCTCCTCGGCGCGGGGCTTGATCACCGCGAGCTCACAGGTTCTCTCCAGAATCTTCTGGAGCTGGGGGTAGGGTATTATCATCTCCGCCATGTCCATCACCTCCTCCGTGTGTTCCACCCAATTTTAGTAACCTTTAGTATTTAAAAGTTTCGGTGGGCAGGGTTTTTAAATGGCCCCTCAAACTTCAAACCCATGAAAGCCCTAATCCTCGCGTTCCCAGAAAAGAGGTGGGAGAACTACACACTGCCTATCAACGGCGACCCGGTGATAAAACTCACCGAGAAAAGACTCTTGATGAGCAAGAGGGTAGACGAGACCCTCACAGTCGTAAGAAAGGACAAACTCAAAACCTACTCTCTCCACGTTCTGAACCCCGTTCCGGTGAGCGCGAGGAGTAAAACCGAGGCCCTTCTGAAGACCCTTCCCGATGAGCCCTTTTTCCTGGTTGAGGGCAACATGCCGCTCGTGATGCCCTTCCTGGTGAACTACCTGGTGGGCCTCTTCTACGAGGGCGAGCCTGATGCTCTGATACCCGTCTGGAAGGACGGAACGGCGGAGGTTACGCACGCGGTCTACGAGCCGGATGCACTAGCGGACGCCATAGAGGCAGCCTTAGCCGAGGGGTACAGAAATCTGGGCAGAATAACGGAGTTCCTCGACTACGAGCCGGTATCAATCGAGGAGCTGGCCAAGAGGAACCCCAAAGTTACGCTGAGCTTCTTCAAGGTCAGGAATCCCCTCGACGTCCGTTTTGCAGAGAGGGCGATGAACCCGGAGAGCTAACCTATGGCCAGGGAAGACCACAACGCTTAAGGGAAAATGCCAGCGAGAGGATTCGGTGGGCGACATGAGGATGGGAGTGTTAATAACTGCGGCACTGCTCACTTTGATGGTGTTTTCAGGCATTGCGGGAGCGTCAAACGGGGATGAGTTCTGGGTGAGGTTCTACGGGAGCGGCGGGAACGACGAGCTAACTGGCCTAGCGATCCTCCCGAACGGGGATTTGGTGGCCGCGGGGAGCACCGAGGTTGACAGTTCCCTCTACCCCTGGGTTCTCAGGCTAGACCGCTACGGGGACGTGCTCTGGTCCAAGTACTACGTTCCCGGGGGGAACGGGCTGGAGGTAGAGCTCAAAGACGTTTCCATCGACGACAAGGGCGACGTAATCGCGGTTGGAACGGTGAGGAGAGCCGGCACTCCCGCGAACTCGGATCTCTTCGTGATGAAGCTCGACGATAAAGGAAACCCCCTGTGGGCAAAGGTCTACGGCCTCAGCGAATCCGACATGGGGACGTCGGTCGTCACGGCCGGGAGCAGTGTTTTCGTGGCGGGCTACACTGAGGTCGGAGGTGAGCCGCGCCTCTGGGTTCTCCGTCTGAACCCCTACGGCAGCGTCATCTGGCAGAGGACTTACTCGGTGTACCCCTCATTCAAGCACTCCCTGGCCTTCGACGGGGGGGACCTGCTCGCAACTGGAACGTCCGAGGACGGAAGCCCCGTGCTCCTCCGCATCAACCCGATAAGCGGCACAGTCAAGGGGGCCGTTGAATACACCGCCGTCTCGGGGAGTAACCCGGCAGTGGTAGTCTCTGAAAGCGGCTCGGCCATCGTTACGAGCAACGGAAACTGCCTTAATGTCCTGAACCTGAACGGGAGCGGCTCTTTGGTTTGGGCCCGCTGCTACAAGAACGGGATCTCAAACCCAGTCCACGCCGGGGCGTTCTACCTCCCGGAGAGGGGGCTCTTCGTAGGATCGGCAGTCTCAGGAAAAACCTGGATCCTGGGCGTTGGCCAGGGCGGCTCGCCCACGATGAGCGTGCTCTACAACCTCAGCAGTTCGGACGTCCCCACAGGGCTGAAGGGGACGAAGGGCTACATGGTACTGCTGGGGGACACGGGCCGCTTCTCCACGACCAGGGGCACCGACGGATTTATAGCAAAGCTCCCCTACAACGGGGCGATGCCTGGTTACACCTCCGAGAAAGTTGATCCAAGCGTCTTCGGGATATCTGGGGAAGCCAAAAGTAAGGGCGACGTGAGCGCTACCATCACAAACGCCCTTGCAGAGCCCATAGACCTCACGCCGAAGGATCTGCCCCAGGGCGGCATCCTCAGGGTTAAGGTGAGCCCAGAAAGTGGCTCTGAGGGCCAAAAGGCCGAGCTCTACATAGACGGGAACCTGGCCGCCGGGATCGCGGGGGAGACCGTTCTAACGCTTCCACCCGGCACCCACTCCGTGAAGGTCGTTATGGAGAATCACTACCCCTACGAGACCACGGTGAACGTCCGCTCGGGCCAGGAGGAGACGCTTAACGTGGAGCTGATCCCCAAGGCAAAAGAGGGAGCCCTCCATGTCGACTCAAGCCCCTCTGGCGCTGCCGTCTTCCTCAACGGCACCCTCATAGGCTTCACCCCCCTCAGCCTCAACCTAACTCCCGGGACGTACGAACTCAGGGTCACCAAGGAAGGTTACGGGAGGTATTCTAAGGAGGTCGAAATCGAGGCCGGGAAGGAGCTCAAGGTCAGCGTGACACTGGAGCCGATGACGACCTCCCCTTCATCAACCACCGGTACAACCACGACAACCACAACATCAGCGATCACCACAACCCCAACCAGCTCAAGGAGCACGACTACCTCCTCGCCGGAGACCAGCTCAGGAAGCTCCACATCCTCCTCCGGTGGGGGCGGCATCTGCGGCCCGGGGGCTATCCTTCTGTTGGCCCTCGCTTTAGGGCTCTTCAGGAGGGGACGCTGAGTCCCCCGCAGAAACTCTTTTAACGAGGAACCGTTATGTACTCCAGGCGTAAGCGCTAAGGGTGGTATCATGTGCGGAATAATAGGCTACATCGGGGATAGAAAAGCCTGTGACGTTATCATCAAGGGCCTGAAGAGGCTCGAATACAGGGGCTACGACTCCGCCGGCGTCGTGACCGCCGACGGGGAGAAGATAGAAATCCGAAAGGGTGCTGGCAGGATTGACGATCTGGTCAAAAAACTAAGGTTCAACGAGATGAGGGGCAACAGGGGCATCGGCCACACCCGCTGGGCCACCCACGGCGTCCCCAACGACACCAACGCCCACCCCCACACGGACTGCACGGGCAAAATAGCGGTGGTCCACAACGGCATCATAGAGAACTTCGCCGAGCTTAAGGAAGAGCTGCTGAAAAAGGGGCACACCCTCACCAGCGATACCGATACGGAAGTGATAGCCCACCTCATAGAGGAGGAGCTCAAGAGCTCGGGTAGCTTTGAGGAAGCCCTGAGAAAGGCATTAAACAGGCTTGAGGGTTCATTCGCCCTCGGCATAATCTACGCTGATGAACCGGACAGGATATACGTCGTCAGGAACGAGAGCCCGCTCGTTCTGGGCCTGGGCAACGGGGAGAACTTCGCCGCCAGCGACGTTCCCGCTTTTCTGGAGTACACGAACAAAGTGATTTTCCTCGACGATGGGGAGTACGCGATCCTAACGAAGGACTCCTACACCGTCAAAAACCTGAGGACCGGGGAAGAAGTCGAAAAGCCCGTCCACGAGATAAAGTGGACACTCGAGATGGCCGAGAAGGCCGGATTCCCCCACTTCATGCTCAAGGAGATCCACGAGCAGCCCAAGGCTGTTAGGGACGCCATACACGGCAACAGGGGCATCGTAGGTGAGGTGGCCAGGGAAATCGCTGGATACGAGAAGATAATCTTCGTCGCGATGGGGACGTCTTACCACGCCGCCCTCGTGGGCAAGTACCTCTTCCAGCGGCTGGCGAAGAAGGTTCCCCTCGTTGAGGAGGCTAGCGAGTTCCGCTACGAGTTCGAGGATCTGGTTGATGAGAACACCCTAGTCATAGCCATAACTCAGAGCGGGGAAACAGCGGACACGCTCGCCGCGATGAAGCTGGCCAAGAGGAAGGGAGCGAAGGTGCTCGCAATAGTGAACGTCGTTGGAAGTATGGCAACGAGGATAGCCGATTTAACGCTCTACACCCACGCCGGGCCGGAGATAGGGGTTGCGGCGACCAAAACCTACACCACTCAGCTGACCGTTCTCACGATTCTTGCCATAGAGACCGCCAGGGCTCTCGGGACCGCCGATGAGGAGTACCTCAGGAGCCTGGAGGAACAGCTTAACTCCATTCCAGAGCTGATCGAGAAAGCCCTCGCCCACGAAGAGAGCCTGAAGGAGCTCGCGGAGAGCCTGAAGGAGAAGAGGGACTTCTTCTACATCGGCAGAGGCATAGGAGTCCCCACGGCTCTCGAAGGGGCGCTGAAGCTCAAGGAGATAAGCTACATTCACGCCGAGGGGCTGAGTGCCGGAGAGCTCAAGCACGGCCCGCTCGCCCTTCTGGAGGAGGGGGTTCCGGTGGTGGCCATAGCCCCGTCGGGGAAGACCTTCAGCAAGATGATGGGCAACATAGAGGAGGCGAGGGCGAGGGGTGCCCTCATAATAAGCCTGTCGGACAGGGAAGAAGTTAGGGACGTGAGCGATGTCTGGATAGAGATGCCTGAGCTGGATGAACTCCTAACCCCGATAGTCTACGTCGTCCCGCTCCAGCTCATCGCTTATCACCTGGCCGTTTTGAGGGGCAACGACCCCGACAAACCCAGGAACCTGGCGAAATCCGTTACGGTTGAATGAAGGAGGTTGCGGACATGGTGAAGAACGTTGATAAAAAGAGGAAGAAGGAGAAGGTCAAACAAACCAAAAAAGCCCAGAGGGAGCCTGAGTCCCTTAAAAAGCTCGCTGGAATATATCCAAAGCTGAAAACCTACGGGATCGCTATCGCCGTCCTTATAGTTGCCTACTACGGCTACCTCATAAGGATGAAGACCGCGAAGCTCAAGTACCTTCTCGACCCGGACACTTTCTACCACTTCGAGATCTTCAAGGAGGCCGTGAAGCATGGCATACCAAGCTACTTCGCCTACGCAGACCCGCCGGCCGGAATAAAGCTCGGCGGCTCACTCGGTCTCTACGTCATCCCGGCCAAGGTCTACAACCTACTCTTCAGCCACCTGGGCTACTCAGAGCTCGACTTCTTCAAGATGTGGACCCCGCTTGTAGGTGCCATAACCATAATAGGGATATACCTCCTGGGCCGGAAGCTCCACTCCGACTGGACAGGCTTCTGGGCGGCGGTGTTCCTGGCCTTCTCCTACGCCAACTACACCAAGACCTACGCGGGCAACGCCAGGGGCGAGGCACCGTTCCTCATGTTCTTCGTCTTCGCAGTCCTGGCCATGGCCTACTACCTCGACGAGAGGGCGGACTGGAAGAACCTGAGTAAAGCGTGGAAGAAGATCCTCTGGGGGGCGCTTTTCATAGTCTTCAGCTGGCTCTTCATGATGAGCTGGCAGGGAAGCCAGTTCGGTCTCGGTGTGCTCATAGCATTCATGGGGCTCCACCCGATAATCCTCTTCACCTTCGGAAGGATCGGGGAGCTCAGGAGGTTCGCCTACGAGTTCTACCCGCTGATGCTCGTAGTCCTCCTGGGAGCCCTGCCGATGACTGGGGTTCCCCTCATAGGGTACAGGTCGTTCATAATCTTTGCCCTCCAGGTTTACCTCGCCATAGTGGCACTGACGGCAGTGATGCTCTTCGGCCAGAGGATCGGCCTCAACTACTCCGACAAGAAGCACAGGTTTGGAACAGTTTTAGGAGTTAGCTTCCTCGGGTTTATAGCTGCCTACGCATACTTCGGAAGGGATCTCTGGAAGTTCCTGGCCGGTGCATACCAGTCAAACCCGCTCTACCAGACCGTCGCGGAGCTCGCCAGGCCCAACTGGGGCTACGTGAAGAACGTCTTCAGCATCCACTACGTCAACGGGGCAGGTCAGGACGGCATGCTGTACATATTCTCGATGGTTGGATTCCTCATTCTACTCTCCAGGATGGGGTGGAAGCTCTACAGAGGCGACATCACCGGCTACAAGGAGGTCTTCCTGGCCACTTACTACGCAGCGGCCACATACTTCCTCTGGACCGCCGTCAGGTTCAGCTTCCAGGCCTCGGGCGCGGTGATACTCCTCGCGGGCCTCCTCCTCGGGGAGTTCATAGTGGCCATCGAGAGGATGGAGGAGAGGCTCGGTACCAAGGCGATGTACGCCATCGTCCTGATACTGCTCTTCCTACCCCTTCCAGTGATAGGTGCGAGGGACATGGGTAAGATGGCCAGCAGTATGGCCGCGGGCGAGCAGGTCCCCAAGAGCTGGCAGGACACGCTGCTCTGGATGAGGAACAACACGAACCCGCTTGACAGCGCGACCAGCTGGTGGGACTACGGCTACTGGATCGAGTCGAGCCTCCTCTCGCACAGGAGGGCATCGACGGACGGTGGCCACGCGTACGACCGCAGGTACATCCTCGCGGACTTCTTCTCGCACAGCGGTAACGAGGCGGAGCAGGACTTCGAGGCCTGGGGCCTGAACTACCTCATAGCCTGGCAGAGCGACATCTACAAGTTCAACGCCATAAGCTACCTGGGCGGCGCCATAACCTACGGTGAGTACAGGCACAACCCGATGTTCATGCCCGTCGGGCCCCAGTACGGCTCCACCATGGTGTTCGACAACCAGAGCAAGACCTACTACGTTAGGGTGGTGACCAGGAACGGCCAGGTGCTCCAGTACGTGCCCGACACCATAGTCGACCTCTCCACGGGTTCGGTCTACCAGAACAAGCAGCCCAACGTCCCCTACGTCCTCTACAGGTTCTCCCCGAGCTTTGGAATCATGGCCTACGACAAGATAGCCTTCAGCAACTTCGTCCAGCTCGCCTTCAACTACCTCGACCCGAGGAACGTGACCGAGTCCATGAAGCTCAGGGCCAACTTCAAGCTCGTGAAGGCCGAGAGCGGGGTCAACACGTACAGGTTCCAGCCCTTCGCCGTCTACAAGATCGAGATGCTGACCAACGGAACCGTCGAGAACGGGACTTGGAAGCAGGTCTACTCGACCTTCATGCCGATGAAGCTCCCGGTCGGCAACCACACCTTCAGGATCTACATATCGGCCTTCGGAAGGGACGTTAAGGACGGGACGCTCATATTCGAGGCCTACAACAACGGAAGCCTCATAAAGAGGGAAACGCTCGCCACGGGGCTTTACATCAACCACCTCAACGAGACCCCGATAACGGTCAGCATCAACGTGCCGAACGCCACCAACTACCGCATGGTGCTTGTACAGGACGGCCCAGTCGGCGTCCTCGACGGGCCTGTCAAGGTGAACGGTAAGGAAGTCAGCCCGAGCTTCCCGGTAGCCCCAGGTAAGAGCGGGGACATGGAGCTCAAGGCGGCCTTCAGAAAGGACTACAGCAACGTGACCCTCGCCCTCCGCGCCAGCATCGTCTACTACCTCACCCCCAACGGTAAGGACATCTACAAGGACAACTTCTACCTCGACCCGCGCCAGGAGATCATCACATACATACCCGTCGAGGGCGGACTGAGCGTCAAGGCCGGTGACAACGAGATAAAGGCTCACGTCAGCGTGCCGGAGGACGTCTTCTCAGCGTACATAGAGAAGCTCAGGGAGAAGTACGGCGACAACTTCGTGGTCTACAGGAAGAGGCTCGAGCCGGTGTTCATCACAAAGAAGGAGTACGTTGTGTGGGAGGGGTGAGCTAGCCCCTCCTGATCTTCATGTCTTCCAGCCTCTCAAGCCCTATCTTTTTGGGGTCTTAGCGACACCCGGGACGAACTGCCCCTCCGGGACGAGGACTAACGCTTCCGCCTCCCTGAAGCCAAGCTTCTTGAGGGCGAACGCCCTGTGGTGACCGTCCAGAAGGTAATAAACCCCAGCGTGGGGTATTACTATCAGCGGGGCGTCGTAGCCGTGCTTTATCTCCTGGAGGACGACGAGAAGCTTTTCCTCGCTCAGCTCCGCCTGCGTCGGTACGACCCTTTCGAGGGGAACAAAGCCCCTCTCGATCCTGAAGTCTATCCCGTAGATTGCCCTGTACTCATCCCTTATCCTTTCTGCACGCTCCGCCGCTTCCCTCCGGGTTATGAGCCTTATCTTCCCCAAGCGCGACCCTCACTCGTGCTCCTTTCTCTTTTCCTCCCTGGCCCGGATGTAGTCAAGGAGGGGCTTTATCCTCTTCCACACGTCCGGAATGCTACCGTCCCCATCGACCCGCACGTAGAGGCCTTTACCGCGGTAGAACTTTATTATGGGCTCCATGTTCTTCGTGTAGATCCGGTACCGCTTCCTAACGACGTCCTCCCGGTCGTCCGGCCTCTGAATGAGCTTTGAACCACAGACGTCACAGATCCCCGGCACCTTGGGGGGGTTGTACTTCACGTGATAAACGGTGCCGCAGTTGGGGCATATCCTCCTCCCGGAGATCCTCTCAACACTGGTGTCCTCATCGATGAAGATCTCTAGGGCCAGGTCGAGCTTTATGCCGTGGTCGTAGAGGTAGTTCTCGAGGGCTATGACCTGCTCCGGGGTTCTGGGATAACCGTCGAGGATGAAGTTCTCCCTCTGGCGCCTCAACTTTGATATTATCAGGGTGTTGACTATCGTGTCAGGTATCAGGTCGCCCCTGCTCAGGTAGGCCTCCATCTCAAGCCCCAGGGGGCTTCTCCTATCTATCTCCCGCCGTATGAGGTCGCCGGAGGATATGTAGGTCAGGCCGTAGTCCTCGACGATCCTCCTCGAGTGGGTGCTCTTCCCAGAACCGGGGGGGCCGAATATGAGTATGTTCACGGAGACCACCGACAATAGATTACGTTGAGGACACTGAATAACCTTTTGGTTGTGGGGGCCAAGCTTTAACCCCGTCAACTTTTGATCTGAAACGGCCCATTCACCTGCCGAAATCAGGGGTACTGGCTGGAGTTCCCGGAAGATCCAACTTTAAGTTAAAAGCCGAAATATTTTCAGTTTTCCGCCGAAAAGCATTTATATTCAAAAAATGTACACTGACGTGCAAAATTTAATCGGAGGTGCAAAGATGAACTCCGCAGTTGTTATTTTGCTAGCGGCGGCCATATATGTCTCGATGTACTATCTCTACGGTAAAAGCCTGCAGAACAAGGTCGTCAGGGCCGACCCCAACAGGCCAACACCTGCCCACAAACTCTACGACGGCGTTGACTACGTCCCAGCGCACCCGCTAGTTCTCTACGGCCACCACTTCGCATCGATTGCAGGAGCTGGACCAATAGTGGGTCCCGCTGTGGCAATGGCCTGGGGCTGGCTGCCGGGACTCATCTGGGTCTGGTTCGGAAACGTCTTCATCGGTGCCGTCCATGACTACCTGGCACTGATGTCATCCGTGCGCTACGATGGTAAGTCCGTGCAGTGGATAGCAGGAAAGCTCATGAGCAGGAGGACTGGTATAGCCTTCGAGCTCTACATCTGGTTCGCCCTGCTCCTGGTGGTCGCGGCGTTCACCTCAGTCATAGCGGGAATCTTCACGAAGACCCCCGAGGCGGCCACGGCGGCGCTGCTCTTCCTGGTCTCGGCGGTGATAGTGGGCTACCTGATGTACAAGACCAGCCTGCACTTCGCCGGCGCCACCGTAATAGGCCTCATCCTCGTGGCGATCTCAGTGTGGCTCGGCTTCAAGTACCCGATACACGCCACCTACCACCAGTGGGCCCTCTTCCTGCTGGTTTACATAGTCGTCGCGGCCTCCCTACCGGTCTGGATACTCCTCCAGCCCAGGGACTACCTGAACGCCTACATACTCTGGTTCGGCCTTATCCTCGGCGGCGTGGCCTTCATCCTGATTGGATCCAAGGGAACATTCACGGCACCTTCCTTCACCACCTGGAGCGCCCACGTCGTCGGCGGAAAGCCCTCACCCTTCTGGCCAACGATACCGCTCGTCATTGCCTGCGGCTCACTCAGCGGGTTCCACTCCATCGTCGGTTCCGGAACCACCTCGAAGCAGCTTGACAACGAGATACACGGCCTCATGGTCGGCTACGGCGGAATGTTCACCGAGGGCTTCCTCTCGACAATAGTCATAGCTTCCATAGCTGTCTACGGCATCAAGGTCTTCGCTAACGCCGGAATCGACATAGACGCCGGTAACTGGGCAATGATCTACGCACCCAAGGTCGCCAAGGTTGTTGGTAAAGTCGGGATCTTCGCCAAGAGCTACGCCTACGGCCTGGAGGACGCCTTCGGAATACCCTTCAAGACCGGTGCGGTCTTCGCGAGCCTCTGGGTCTCGGCCTTCGCGCTGACCTCCCTCGACACCGCCACGAGGCTCGGAAGGTTCGCCTGGCAGGAGCTCTTCGGAATGGTGATGGACACCAGCGAGGGCCTCGGAAAGACCCTGAGCAACAAGTGGCTCGCCTCTATAGTCATAGCGGTTCTGGGTGTCGCACTAGCCTGGGGCAACCAGTGGCTCATCCTCTGGCCGGCCTTCAGCGGTATGAACCAGATGCTGGCGAGCATCGCAATGATGACCGCCGCCCTTTGGGTTACAAAGGTGCAGAGGGCAGGGAAGTGGAGCTGGGCTGTTCTAATTCCAGCGCTCTTCCTGTGGATTACTGTGACGCTAGCACTGCTATGGTTCCTGGTTACAGTAGTACCGGGAATAGGCGACCCGCTCACGAAGTACTCAGTCGGCCTCATAACCCTCGTTGGAGTGCTCCTGAACTTCCTCCTGGCCTGGGACTTCTGGATCGCATGGAAGAAACCTGCAGAGGAGTACGCGGCCGCAAAGGCTTGAACCTCTTTCCTTTTTATCACCTTTTGGAGCGATGATATGATGGAGCATCTTAGAAAAGTTCTCTCAAAGTTACGGCTTCCGCTAACGTTCCTTTGGGAGTTCCACAAGGGATTCGAGCTGTACTACCTCCAGGGGATCAAATGGGAGGAGGAAGAGCTGGAGAACATCTTCGCGCTCATCCTGTTCGGCGACTACATCGGCCTTCCCAACCCGCCCGCAGAGATAAGCTTTCGCCTGCTTCCCCACGTTATGAGGGAGCTCTACGTGATGCAGGAGAAGGCCGGCAAGGAGGTAACACTCAGAACCGGCTGGATCGGGGTGTGAGTCATGAAAAAATTCGTTGAGAACGTGAGGGCATTCTTAAGGGGGTTCGGAGAGTCGTTCCGGGATCAGTCCACCGAGTACATAGAGTTTGAGGAGAGGGAGCTGGAGAACGTCTTCGCGCTCATCCTTATGGGATCTTTCATAGGGATTCCGAGTCCTCCAACAACACTCGTGGTTCGCCTGATGCCCCACATGGTGAGGGAGATGTACGTGATGCAGCAGAGGGCAGTCAGCATGGACGATATCTTCGGCGAAATAGCTGGTATGTTCGACATAGACTGAGGTGATTGGGATGTACGGGTTCTTGACTCCAAAAAAGGATTTCAGGGTCATCTTTGTCATAGGGAAGGGTGGTGTTGGGAAAACAACCACGAGCGCCTCGGTGGCAACCGCCCTGGCGGAGAGGGGTTACAAGACCCTCATAGTTTCCCTAGATCCCGCCCACAACCTCGGCGATGTCTTCATGGAAAAGCTGAGCGATAAGCCCAAGGGTCTCGACGACAACCTCTACGCCAGCGAGCTGGACATGGAGAAGCTCATAAAGGGCTATTTGAAGCACCTCGAGAACAACCTCAAGAACATGTACCGCTATCTAACGGTCATAAACCTGGAGAAGTACTTTGAAGTCCTCAGCTACTCCCCGGGTATAGAGGAGTACGCGACGCTCGAGGCCATCAGAAACATCCTCCTTGGGGGGAAGGAGTGGGACGTCATAGTCTTCGACACGCCACCAACCGGTTTGACCCTCCGCGTTCTAGCCCTGCCGAGGATTTCCCTGATCTGGACCGACAAGCTGATGGAGATAAGGAGGAAGATTCTAGAGAGGAGGAGGATGATAGCCAAGATAAAGGGCGACCAGAAGTTCGTCGTTGAGGGAAAAGAGTTCACCCTCCCAAAGGAAGAGGAGGAAGACCCGGTCATGAAGGAGCTAAAGGCCTACAGGGAGGAGATAGAGTTCGTCGAAAAGGTGATCACCGACCCGGACAAAACCAGCGTAATAGCCGTCATGAACCCCGAGATGCTCCCGCTCTACGAGACGAAAAGGGCCTACGAGAGCCTGAAGAAGTTCAGGGTCCCCTTCAACCTCATCGTCGTCAACAAGGTCATAACGGTGGAGCGCGAAATACCCGAGATAAAGGTCAAACTCGAGGCCCAGAGGAAGGTGCTGGAGGCGACCGAGAAGGAGTTCCCCGGAGTTGAACTGATAAGGGTACCAATGTTCCCCGAGGAACCCCGCGGAATGGAGTGGCTTAGAAAGCTGGGGGGCCTGATAGTTGAAGGCGGGGGAGATACTTGAGCTCCTCAAGAGGGTTGAGAACCCGATAACCAACGTGGACATAGTCAGCGAGGGGCTGGTGAGCAAAATCGAAGTGGACGAGGAGGAGAACGCGGTGAGGATATACGTGGCCTTCCTCAGGAACACGCCGGTTCATCCCTTCTCGATGGCCATAAACTGGGCCGTCCAGGCGAGGATAATCCGGGACATGGTAAAGGTTTTAGAAGGTAAACTGGGATACTTTGAGATAGTTGATGACACCTCTCTCCAGAGGTACTACCCGATTGATGAAGAGGAGGTCTAATAATGGAGCTGACTTCGGGTCTGTTGCTTGCGATAATGGTGATAGCCGCGCTAACTTCGATACAGTTCTACAAGGGGAGAAAGCTGAACCTCCGGCTGATGGACTTCTACCTGCGGAAGATAGAGGAGATAGTGAAACCCGAGGACAAGGACTACGTCTGGCTCGGGGGCTACATCGGCTTCCGGGCGAACTACAAGATAAACAGGGACAACCTACGGAAGTTCGAGTACACCCTGACTCTACTCCCGAGGCACAGCCTTCTCTACTTCCCTATAGCGCTCGTCACGAGCAGGCACGACAAGCTGTACATAGTCGTCAGGCCCTTTTCCCAGATAAAGAGGGAAACCCACCTCATCCAGAAGGGCTACTACAGGCTTAAGCCCGACATAGAGAACGAGCCACTCCTCCAGAGGGAGGAAATAGAGATAGCGGGCAAGAAGTACGAGGCCCTCTTCGAGAAGAGGAGGGATCTTGACAAGCTTAAATCCCTCCTAGAGGGCCTTCCGAAGCCCCACAACGTCAAGCATGTGGCTCTGACTCCAAAGACCAACGTCTTCTACGTCCTCATGAAGCCCGAGCCGGACACGATAGAGGAGAGCGTGAGGAAGATAGTCGAGTTCACCAACACCGAACTCAAGGAGAGCCCCTTCTCCTCCTGATTTTTCTCGCAATCTTTTTATCGGTTGAACCTTAGGTTATACTTGGTGATACCCTTGGTTAGCATCCGCCTGAAGGTCGGGCCGAAGGGTCAGATAGTCATCCCCAAGGTCTTCAGGGAAGCATACGGCATAAAGGAGGGCGGTGAGGTCATAGTGGAGCCGACGGAGAAAGGACTCATCATACTGCCGAAGAAAAGCAGGGAGGACCTCGTAAGGGAGCTTCTTGAATGGAAAAGAAAGAACGCGACGGGAAAACCAGCCAAACTCGGGGAACTGAAGAACGTAAGCCTTGAAGATGAATTCGACGAAGTCTGGGGGATTGGGGATGAAGCTGTTCCTTGACGCCAATCTCTTTGTTTACCTGCTTACCAAAACCCCGGGAGAAGATAGAAAAATTGTAGAATTCTACGCGGAACTCGTGGAAAATCACTCCCTCTACACGAGCCCGCTGGTTCTTGACGAGACAATCCACGTTGCAAAGAGGAAGTACAGAGTTCCTTACAGGACTTCAGTAGAGTTCATAGACGAGAAGATTCTGCCCTACGTTGAGGTGTTGCCTCTGACAGTCTTCGACTACCTCACCGCCAAGGAAATCATCCTCAAGTACAGCCTCAGACCCTCGGATGCGCTCCACGTCACGGTAATCCAGAACAACGGCCTTCAGGCCATTGTGAGTGAAGATGAGGACTTCGACAGGCTTCCCCTCAAACGGCTCTGGCTGGAGGGATGAGAATGAACCTTTACAAAGCCAAGTTCGGAACCCCAGAGCGCGGCTGGGTCGTTTTAGTGCACGGCCTTGGCGAGCACAGCGGCAGGTATGGGAGACTCATCGGAATGCTGAACGAAGCAGGCTTCGCCGTCTACACCTTCGACTGGCCGGGACACGGCAAAAGCCCCGGCAAGAGGGGACACGCGACTGTGGAGCAGGCCATGGAGATCATCGACTCAATAATCGATGAAACCGGAGAGAAGCCGTTCATCTTCGGCCACAGCCTCGGGGGTTTAACGGTCATAAGGTACGCCGAGACGAGGCCCGACAAGATAAAGGGCGTTGTGGCATCTTCTCCAGCACTTGCAAAAAGCCCCGAGACTCCAGGCTTTATGGTCGCCCTCGCGAAGTTCCTGGGAAGGATCGCGCCGGGCATGACCCTCTCCAACGGCATAAAGCCAGAACTCCTCTCCAGAAACCCTGAGGCCGTCAAAGCCTACGTGGAAGACCCACTGGTCCACGATAGGATTTCGGCGGGGCTGGGAAGGAGCATCTTCGAGAACATGGAGCGGGCCCACGGGGATGCGGGGAGGATAAAAGTGCCGATCCTCATCCTGGTCGGAACGGGCGATGTGATAACCCCGCCAGAAGGCTCGAGGAGGCTCTTCGAGGAGCTTAAAGTAAAGGACAAAGAGCTGAAGGAGTTTCCCGGGGCCTACCACGAGATATTTGAGGACCCCGAATGGGGCGAGGAGTTCCACAGAACCATAGTGGAGTGGCTTGTGGCGCACTCAGAGGAGGGTTGAGATGAAGTTCAAGGGGGAGCGACTCTTTCACCTTTCTGGACTACTTCCACTGCTGACCGTGCCATGGCTCGGGACGACGTGGCTCATCTACACGGCCTTGGCAGTACTCCACCGCTTCAGGGAGAGGGTATGGAAGTTCTACGGCCGGGAAAGACTGGCAAAATACCTCGCCGTCGGGATGGCCTCCTCGTACCTCACGGAGATACTCGCGATAATAGACAACCTCGATAAGCCCCCAGCCGAGAGGGCCCTCCTGCACCCCGATCCCCTCATCGACCTCTACCTGGCCCTCGCCTACTACCTCCCCTTCATCCTCTACTGGGGCCTTGCGGTGAGGCGGTACGACTACTCCTGGCGTGAGGTCTTCCTGATAGGAGGAGCGACCGGCATCCTGATGGAGCAGAGCGGAGCAGTTTTCCTCTCGATGAACCTCCTCGCGTGGCTTTACGTCCTGCTCGTCTACGGCTCCTACAAGGCCATACCTGTTCTCGTCGCAGAGGGCTGTGTGAAGGAGAGGGAGCGGAGAGAACTGCGGACATGGAAAAAGGTCGCCCTGGGATTGCTGGTTGAGTTCACGGCGTTCGCCTCGGCCAGGGCGCTGCTGTGGCTTTTCAAGGCCATCGCCTGACATTATAGCGACGGTCTTCTAGGAAACGCATTTATTTCCCAGCGACAATTTATCCCATGAGGAGGTCGGTATGCGCTGGGATACGTCCGTGCTTAGGGTAGCGCCGGAGGAGTTCATAGTGGAGGGCCTCTCGGAGCTTTTGAGGAAGGCAGGTTTCACCGAGGCAGGAAGGGAGTACAAACGGGTCGGAAGCGCCAAGGTGGCGGTAGTGATCGGGGAGCGGGAGAATCCGTTTACAGGTAGGGAGACGATGGTGATAGGCGTCACAAAGGGAAGGGCAGACGGAGAAAAGCTGGAGAACGTCCTCAAAGGGTACGGTGAAAACGTCATTTTGATACCAATGGACGGCCTGGAGGGGGAGATAGGGGGGATCAGGGTTCTTGGGCCCGAATGGCTGGCGGAGGCCTTCAACCGTTACGAGATAAAGCCCCCCGGGACGCTGGTTGAGAAGTTCTTCCCAGAGGTCCGGAGGGAAGACTTCTTGAAGGAGTTCGTCCTCGATGGGCCCCTCCTGGAGACCATCTCGCCCGAAAAGCTGGTGGATGAGGCGCGAAAGCTTATCTCCTACAGGTACGGGGTTGATCCCGAGAAGGTTACGCCGATCAGCCTCCGGTTAAAGCTCGGGGAAGTCCACGTCTTCACGTGGGTCTCCGGAGGGGAGAGGAGGAGGGCTCTGGTTCAGCGAGACGGTGTCCTCCTGAACGCCGACTCCGGAAGGCTCAAGGGGCTGGCTATCAGGGTACTCCTGGAGGACGTGGCCACTGTGAGGGCCAGCGAGGTAAGCTTTGAGAGGATCCCTTCCCCGGAGGGGCTCCTGATGGAGGAGGCCCGTAAGGAGGGAATCGAGGACGTCAGAATAATCGAGAGCAGGCAGGCGTACGTCCCCCTCGAGGCCATACTGGAGCTGGGCATGGGCGAGAACAAGGCCACCGTGAGGTTTGACCTGGAGAACGGGAGGGCTCAGGCCCGGGCGAGCGCGATCCGGGAAGCCATCCTAGTGGAGAAAGTTAGGTCGCGGATAAAGGATGAGACCGGGGAGGAGCCGAGCATAACGGGCACTCTGAGGAGGGGCAAGGTCCTGGTTGTCAGGGGCAGAACCGGCAGGTACCTCATCGAGGCCGAGGTAAACCGGTACAGCGGGGAGGTGGTTTACATCAGGAAGACGCTCAACGAAGGGGCCATGCTGGCCATAATACTGGAGCACTACCCCGATGGGAGCATCGTCGGAATCGAGAGGCACAGCGACTCGGTTTTTGCCGATGTCTTGAGCGAGAGGGGCCTGGTCGTTCTGAGGATAGACCCCGAGAGCGGCGAGGTCTGGGAGCTGAATACCCTCATCCATCCCCGCAGGGTTTTGAAGGAAGCCTTGAAAGCTTTCGAGATGCCCTTCAAGGAGGACGAATTCAAGGTGAAGGTGAACAGGGTGCTCTGGCACAGACAGGTGCACGCTGAGTTCGAGGGGGACGGTCTCACGATAAGGGTGGCCTACAACGGTGAAACGGGGGAGGTGACCGAGAGGTCTGTGGAGGTCACGAGGAAGGCCGCCATCAGGCTGGCCCTGGCCAAGTACCCCGACTTCAGGCTGATCCTCGACGAGGAGGTGGGCGACGGCTTCTCCCTGACCCTTGAGGGGGAAAGGCACATTCTAAAGCTGACCGTGTTCAGGGACGGCCGCATAGTGGAAACCAACCGCTTCCTGAAGAGGAAGGCGGTGGAGGAGATAGCTCTGAAAAAGATACGGGAGATCGAGGACAATCCCGTCATAGAGAGCCTGTCCCTCCACGAGGACTGGGAGGTCGAGTTCACTGGATCCAAGAAGTTCGGAAAGGTCGTTATCCACAGAACCAGCGGGGAGGTCATATCGTTCGAATACCAGTACCTGGAGAGCTTTCTGGCCAAGGCGTTCAGGGAGTTCGTTGAGGAGGAATTCGGGGACAGCGTGGAAGTCGAGTGGGTAGCCCACAACCTTGAGGAGGGGTTCGCCGCGGTCAGGGGCACTGGAAAGAGGGGAATATACTTCGCGAAGTTTGACACTACGAGTGGAGAAGTTGTGGAGCACGATTTTGTGTCCAGAGATGGTCTCGCGTCCAGATTGAAGCTGGCCCAGGTGGAGGGGAGGTACAAACCGTGAGGGTGGTACCATGAAGGTGCTGGAGTACCGGCCGTCCGCCGTGACGGCCGGCGGTTTTTTGATACCCCTCCTCATATTAACCCTGTTCTTTGTGATAATGACTCCGACTGCGGCACGCTCGGGGACAACTGCGTTGCTGGCGTTCCTGATTTTCACGGCGGTGTCCCTAGCAGTCTTTGCCGTGGCTTTCGTTAGGTGGAAGAAGGCCAGGAAGAGTGTGGAGGCGTTTATCAGGGACGCGGACATAGGGGAGCGGATACATCTGCCGTCCCTCGTCCTCTACGAGACAGGAACGTACAGATGCACTGGGGAGTGGAGGAGCAGCGGGAGGAGCAGGCGCTACTACACCTCCCACGAGTTCATAAGAGGTGAAGAAGGAAGGGGAGCGGAGATCAGCATCCCCAAGGGCCCTTTCATCATCACGGTCAAACGCGACGACAGCGGTCTCATCGAGTTCCCAGCCGTCAGGATACTCAGCGAGCCCTATAAGAACGTCCTCGTCCTTTTCGCCCCATCACGGGGCAGCGTTGAAGGGTCTGGAACCCTCCAGGCAAGCTGGGAGAACGACAGCGCCCAGCTGTCATTCAGAGGGGAGGAAAAGAGCCTCACCGGCAGGGTGTACGCTATTCTCAGCAGGGCCAGGAAGGTGAGGGTGGAGGTGTTTCACGCGTCCTGGCCCGAGAACAGGTTCATGGTGGGGGAGGGGATAACTTTCGACTTCTCCACTAAACTCCTGCCGGACGAGGACACGCTCATAGTGGCCTACGATGGGTTCTCACCCAAGGATCTCCGCGGGCTCTTGGGAGGTGGGGAGTACCTAATGGGCCACGGTTCATACGGCATCAGGCTCGTCCTGGACGTGCCCTTTCACAGGGATGTGGTCGAGGAGGGGGAGTTCGAGGTCACGGAGGAAAAAGGCAACGAAGCGGGCGAGGCCTTCAGATGACGTCCCTCCTGTCGATGATGTGCTCCAGCTCCGGACCGGTCTTGATGAGGGCAACGGAGACTCCAACGCGCTCTTCTACCTCCTCCACGAACTCCCTCGCTTTTTTTGGAAGTTTGTCGTAATCGGTTACGCCGAAGGCTTCCTTATCGTACTTGTCCAGCATAGTTAGAGCGAGCATCGTTGCCCCGTTGATTCTGGCGGAGTAGCGTGCGAAATCGAAGTCGAACCAGCCGACGCGCCTCCTCCTTCCCGTTACCGTTCCGTACTCAATTAGGCCGAGTCTTTCGGCCTCCCCCTGGCTCATCTCCGTAGGGAACGGCCCGGCTCCGACCCTCGTCGGGAAGCTCTTGAAGACGACTATAACGTCGTCGACCCTCGTGGGACCAATTCCGACGTCGCTAGCTATCGCCGAGGCCGTCGTGTCTTTTGAGGTGACGTAGGGATATGTGCCGTAGTAGAGGCTCAGCCCGAAGCCCTGGGTTCCCTCAACGAGAACCAGCTTGCCCTCATCCAGGGCATCGTTTACCTCCGCTGCCACGTCTGTGAGGTAGGGCTCAAGCTCCGGAACGTCTTTAGCGAGTTTGGCTTTCCGCATTACCCTGTCCGCGTTGGCCGGCCCGCAGCCGCTTCCCGTAGTCCCTATCTTCCCGTGGAGGTAGCCGTTCGTCCTGTCGAGCTTTTTGTGTTCCTCTTCGATTATCGCACAGCGGTGGTCTATTCCAACTCTCTCGGAGACGTTGAAGTCCTTGAGGTGTTCGAGCTCGTGGAAGAACACGTCGGGATCGACAAGAACCCCCGCACCTACGAGAAGCCTTGCGTTGGTCTGCATGAAGCCAGTTGGGAGTTGTCTAACCGCGTACTTCTTCCCGTTTATAAAAACGCTGTGGCCAGCGTTCGTTCCAACGCCACCGCGCGCTATCACATCGGGCCTGTCCTTCAGTGCGAGGTAGGCTATAATCGAGCCCTTCCCCTCGTCTCCCCATTGGCCACCAACAACGATGTAGCTCGGCATGGCTCCTTACCGGAGTTTATGTCAAGATGCCCCTTATAACGGTTTCGAAGTTGACATTCTGATGCCTATATACAAAGGACACGCTTTTTGCGCCAAAGTGCCAACCAAGACCGCGAAAAAGATAAAACCTTTGGCGCCCAAATAATTTGGGGAAGGCCATGCCGGAGGTTGAACCTATACTTTACGACAAGAGCATAGTGTTTAGAACCAAAGACGGGGAGACCGTGCTCGAGCTCTCCCTCGAGGATCTGGCCGAAGTGCTCGAGTTCAGGTACGCCATGCCCTGGAACAAGAGCAAGGAGATCCTCGAGAGGGCCGCCCTCATCATAGCCGACGTCATCTACATGGTTCGGAACGTTGAGGGGGAAGTTGACAAGGCCCTGCTTATAGACATGGTCAAGAAGAGGAAGTATTTTTAAAGCCGCTTAACCCACTACCCCCATGCTGAGGAATAAGCTCGTAGTTGTAACCGGGGGAGCTGGCTTCATAGGCTCCCACATAGCATGGGAGCTGGTCAAGGACAACGATGTCATAGTAATCGACAACCTCTACACCGGGAAGGAGGAGAACGTCCCGCCGGGGGCGAAGCTTGTAAAGGCGGACGTAAGGGACTACGAAAGTATAGCCGAGCTCGTAAGCAGTGCCGACTACATCTTCCACGAGGCGGCGCAGGTCAGCGTGGTTGAGAGCGTTCGCGATCCCCTCTTCACCGAGGAGGTAAACGTAATCGGCACGCTAAACATTCTCAAGGCTCTCCTTGAGGGGCATGGAAAGCTCATCTTTGCCTCCTCCGCAGCCGTCTACGGCGACAACCCCAACCTTCCGCTGAGGGAGACGGAGAGGCCAAGACCGCTCTCGCCCTACGGCGTCACGAAGGCAACCGGTGAGGAGTACCTCAGGGTCTTCCACGAGCTTTACGGTCTGCCGGTTGTGGCACTCCGCTACTTCAACGTCTTCGGTCCTAGACAGGGCTTCAACCAGTACGCTGGAGTGATAAGCATCTTCATTAACCGCGCTCTGGCTGGAGAGCCTCTCATCATTTTCGGCGACGGAAAGCAGACGAGGGATTTCATCTACGTGAAGGACGTGGTCAGGGCCAACCTTCTCGTTGCAGAGAGCAGAAGGGCGAACGGTAAGGTTTTCAACGTGGCAACAGGTAAGCAGACGAGCGTTCTTGAGCTTGCGATGAAGGTAATCGAGATAACTGGAACCACGAGCTCGATAATCTTCGACAAGCCGAGGCCCGGTGACATAAGGCACAGCCTCGCGGACATAAGCGAGATAGAGAAGCTTGGCTTCGAGCCCGAGTGGTCGCTGGAGGAAGGCCTGAGGAAGACGGTGGAATGGTACGCGGATCAGGGGCGGAAGTAGATGGTGAAGGTATAATCCCCCACCTTAGGGGCGGAACACTCAGAGGGCACTTCCACGGTTGGTGCCTTGGGAACGTAAGGTCGGATGCCTACCCAGTAGTAGACACTACTACCCAGGTACTGCCCGTAGATGAAGATGGGGGATAACCAGAGTGGGCCTGAACCTACTGATCTCATTGCATTACTACCCTCAAAACTTCCATTGAAATAAAGGGAGACGTCGGCAGATTGATTGCTAAATACAACATCAACCAGTGTTTTGCCTGCTGGTGTACTGTCGATTTTATTAAACCCGAACCAATAGGCCTGGTAATATCTAAGTTGAGTACCATCAAACTCAAGCTGGGGATCACATAAGTAGTAATTACTCAAAAAATCTATTATGCCCAGTCCATGAAAATACAGGTAACCGTTGTAATACTCTATGGCCCCATCCCATATCGGGCCTGGATTAGTACCAGAGGGAACACTCAAATTGAGATATATGCTTGAGATGTAACCATAATAACCCAATCTTGACAAAAGGGTCGTGTTTATGTAGAGATAATCGACGTTTGAGACCCCATCGTTTCCCAGACTAATTCCCGATCCATAGGAGGTGAAATTCCAGAACACCTTTTCAGGGTTGAGATACGGGCTTACACCGCTCCCGTTCAGATGAATCAAGATGTTGCCAGTAGAATAGGCGGGAACGGTGTAGTTCACCCAGAACCAGATTTTGTTGTGGGTACTGTCATTGAAGTACCAGAAGTACAGGGGGTTGCCCCGCGAGTCAGTGACGTAAACGCCGCTGGAATACTGGAGGCATGAACTGGACACCGTGAAGTTAAGGACGTAATCCCTAAGCTCCGGACCATTGGTGTTGTTGACGGTCACGTTGATGATGGGGACGTTTACGGGGGGAGGGGAATACGAAGAGGAACCTATGCCGATTTCCTGAACGCTGAGGGGGATAGATCCCGAGGAGCACGTGTGGAGCCCATCCCTGACGACAACCGACAGGTTGAGAACTTTTGGGGGATCGATTCCCCGAAGCGAAAGACTCTGATAGGTGTACGTGTTGGAAACCCCCAAGACCACAACGCTGGCGTCTGAACTCAGTGTTGTGTTAAGCCGTATGGTATCCCTAGTCGGCTGGTTATCCGTCCAGTATCTGTATCCCTCAACGACCATGGTCAGGTTTATCACCGTGCCGGCTGGAAGGGAGGTTGGAAAGCTCAGGATTACATTTTCCAGCGTCCACGTTATCACGAGAGAGCCGCTCTTCTGGAATCCGACTGTAACGTCAGCCCGATCTACGGGGCTTGAGAGGTCACAGCTGCCGCTTCCAACCTCCTGCACGTTAACGGTTATGCTGGGAAGGGCTAACCCAGCTATCGAAAGGGACAGGAGTGCGACCAGCAACAGGCTAGCTGATTTTACCGGGCTCATCTCATTGGTGTAAGTCCAACTCCTTAAAACTCTTCCGAGCTAAGGTTTATTAACCCCGGTGATCACTCCATAACCGGTGGTCATTACGGTCCACATACCGCGCCCCATAGACCCCTCCATCATCAGGAGAATACGCAGGGAGCTGGGTATAACGCAGGAAGAACTCGCCAAGAAAGCCGGGGTTACGCAGGCTTACATAGCTAAACTTGAAAGCGGCAAGGTCGACCCGAGGCTCTCGACCTTCAACAGAATCCTCCAGGCCCTGCTGGAGTGCAAGAGGGCCCTTCCGAAGGCCGCCGACGTAATGTCCTCCCCCGTCATCTCGGTCAAGCCCTACGAGAGGGTCGAGGACGTCATAAGGCTCATGAACTCCCACAACATCTCCCAGATACCCGTTATAAGCGGCAGCAAGGTCGTCGGTTCGGTGACAGAGCGCTCCCTCGTGAGGCGTAGCCTGGAGTACGAGGACATCTACGACCGGAAGGTGCTCGAGGTAATGGACGAACCGTTTCCGATAGTCAACGAGGACGAGGATCTAGAGGTCGTCAAATACCTCCTGGAGGAGCACCCGGCCGTTCTGGTTCAGGACAAGACCGGAAAGATCGTGGGGATCATAACCCGCGTGGACATCTTCAAGCAGAAGAGGAGTGCGGAAAGCATTTAAAGCCGCCCTCCCAACTCCCAGGGGTGATGGAAATGGCCGAGAGCGTTGGAAAGAACGAACAGCTTGAGAGGCTCGCTTACGAGTATCAGATCCTCCAGGCTCAGGCTCAGATCCTGGCCCAGAACCTCGAGCTCCTCAGCCTGGCAAGAAACGAGCTTTCAGCCGTTAAGGAAACCCTCGAGGGACTCAAGAACCTGGAGGACGAGAAGCCGGAGATCCTGGTTCCAATAGGCGGAGGTTCATTCCTCAAGGGCGTTATCGTCGACAGGGAGAACGCGATCGTGAACATGGGCGCTGGTTATTCAGCCGAGAGGCCCCTGGAGGAGGCCATCCAGCTCACAGAGCGCAGAATAAAGGAGTACGATGAGGCAATAGCCAAGACCCAGGAGGGGCTCAAAAAGCTCGAGGCCCAGCTCCAGTCCCTCGCGAAGAGGGCCCAAGAGCTTCAGAGGTAGCCCCTTTAAATTCTCCTGTTTTCCGCCGGTACTCGGTTTCTGTGGGGATGAAAAAAGTTCAGAGTGCGGAGACCTGGAAGAGTCCCTCCATAAGCCTGCCGAAGAGATAGCTCAGGAACGCCGCCCCCAGGCCCGTCGCCACCATCTCGACGACCTTCGTCCTTATTGAGATTCCCGAGAGCACCGAGATGAGCGTTGCGACCACGGCCAAGGCCGCTCCGGCAAGGGCTATGGAGATCGGTAGCGCCACGAGGGAGGATGGGGCCAGGAAGTAGGGGAGCACTGGAAAGACCACCCCGAGGATGTAGGCCAACCCGGTGTAGAGCGCCGAGCGGAACTCGTTCTCCTCGCTCTCCTCCCCAACCAATAGCTTTAGCAGTGCCTCGTGCTTTGAGGAGAGCTTCTCGGCCACTTCCGCCGCTATCTCCTCCGGCAGGCCGCTCTCGCGGAGCCTCCCGAGGAGCTCCTCCTTAGCCCTCCCGGGGGAGACCTTGAAGAGAACCTCCATGCGCTTCCTCACGCTCTCGTTCACCTGCCTCTGCGAGCGGACGGAGATGAAGGCCCCGATCGCCATCGAGAGCGCCCCAGCCACGCCGACTATGAGCCCGCTTATGCCGACTATCCGGGGGGCGTTGACGTAGACCGCCGAGAGCCCCGTAACAGCACCGAGGAGCTCCACCAGGCCGTCGTTCATACCCAGGACGAAGTCCCTCACATTCTCAGTGTGGAACCTCTTCTTGGTCTCGGCGAAGAAGTGCTCGTGCTCCAGCTCGTCCAGAATTACCTCCGAGAGGGCTTTCCTCTCGTCCTCACCGAGCTCAAAGCTCGTGAGGAACTCGAAGTACTTCTCAACCGCCGAGTTCTCACCCATCTCAAGGAGCGAAGCCACCGCCCCGGGCCCGAGGAGCTTTCTAAGTAGTTTTATCGAGATTAGCTTTAGCCTCCCGATCTTCACGCGAGGCACTGGGGCGTTTCTCCTCACGAGAAAGTCGTGCCAGAACTTCGCGTGCTTGGACTCTATGTTCGAAAGCCTCAGAAACTCCTTTTTCAGTGTCTCGTCCTTTTCATCCTTCGCCAGCCTCGCGTAGAGGACTGAATCCTGGTATTCGTCGACGTAAAACCCCCTGGCCAGTTCGACCTCCCTCATCCTCATCCCCCTTAACAAAACGGAGGGGCAAGTTATAAACCGCTCGGCCCGGATTAGCCCCTGGCCAGGTCGTCACGGGAGCCGTCCCTGAGCCGGTAGGCCACAACGTACCTTCCGTGTTCGAAGTCGTCCTCCTCGGCCTCCACGACTTCTTCCGGCTCCAGATGGAGCCCGAAGTCAAGGGCCTCCCATTTTATGTCGTCGAAGTAGTCGTAGAGCCCGCAGGTGGCGCAGAACGAGCCCTCAAACTCTATCAGCACGTCTTCCCCATCCACCTTTACGATCCTCGCCCTCGCCTCGCTCCCGTGAAGCCTGTTGAATTCTTTAATTACATTTTCAAGTTTTTCCACAATCCATCCCCCCAGCCCAACTTTCCGAAAATGTACTGGGCAAAACCACGATCCCGAAGCTCTATGGAGCGCACGTTCCTCATTCTTCGCCATACTTAGTTCCCAATTCAAACTTAAAAGGTTTTTGTTAGGGCAAAGATCGTGGGAACTGAGAACACAAACCCATCAATCTTCGGCTTGTGTATCCAACGTGCGAGCCAAAAGAAGACCTCCCCACCCCATCAACCAAACAGGTCTGTTTAACATACCAGAATTCTTAAATACCCTCACTGAAAACTAAACCTGGGATGAGACGCGACTACACCCTCTACCTTTTCGCCGCACTGGGGAGCTTTCTGGTCGTCTACATAGCCCTGCCCCTCGTGGTCATCTTTACTAAACAGGCCTCCGACCTTGGGATGCTCACCAGGACCCTAAGGGACCCCCTGGTCAGGGAGGCCCTAACGAACTCCTTCGTAACCGCAACGGCGACGGCCGTAATAGCGCTCCTCCTCGGGGTTCCGCTGGGCTACTCCCTGGCCAGGCTCCAGTTCCCAGGGAAAAGCTTAGTACAGGCCCTCGTTGACGTGCCAATCGTCATACCCCACTCGGTCGTTGGAATAATGCTGCTCGTCACGTTCTCCAAATCCATACTGGACAGCTACACTGGGATAATAGCGGCTATGCTCTTTGTTTCTGCACCCTTCACGATAAACGCGGCCAGGGATGGCTTCTTGGCCGTTGACGAGAAGCTCGAGAGCGTGGCCAGAACCCTCGGTGCGTCGAGGCTGAGGGCTTTCTTCTCGGTCTCCCTTCAGATAGCGCTCCCCTCAATACTCACCGGGGCCATAATGACGTGGGCCAGGGCCATAAGCGAGGTCGGCGCGATACTCATAGTTGCCTACTACCCCAAAACCGCCCAGGTTCTCGTCCTCGAGTACTTCAACAACTACGGCCTGAGGGCTTCGCGGCCCATCTCAGTCGTGCTGATGGGAATAAGCCTGTCCGTGTTCGTGGTTTTGAGGTGGCTCGCTGGGAGGGCTCAGAATGCTTGAGCTCAGGTCGGTCTCCAAGGACTACGGGGATTTTCACCTCAGGGGGATCTCGTTTGAGGTTTCGGAGGGTGAGCACTTCATAGTCCTCGGCCCAAGCGGCGCCGGAAAAACTGTCCTCCTTGAGGTCATCGCCGGCATCATAGAGCCCGACTCTGGCAGGATACTGCTGAAGGAAACCGACGTGACCCACTGGCCGCCCGAAAAGCGCGGCCTGGCCTACGTGCCTCAAAACTACGCCCTCTTCCCCAACATGAGCGTCTACGACAACATTGCCTTCGGCCTCAAGGTAAGGAGGGCTCCCAGGTTAGAAACCGAAAGGAAGGTCAGGGAAATAGCGGAAGTGCTCGGGATAGACCACCTCCTTCATAGAAAACCCAGAACCCTAAGCGGCGGAGAGCAGCAGCGCGTTGCCATCGCGAGGGCTCTAGTTGTCGAGCCACCCTTGGTGCTCCTCGACGAGCCCTTCGCCAACCTCGACGTCCAGACGAGGGGGAAGCTGATGGGGGAGATGAAGCGCTGGAGGCGTGAACTTGGCTTTACAGCACTCCACGTCACGCACTCCTTTGAGGAAGCCGTGAGCCTTGGGGATAGAATAGGGGTCATGGTCGGCGGGAGGCTCGTCCAAGTGGGGCCGGTTCGGGAAGTGTTCTCCAGACCGGCCAGCGAGGAAGTTGCCCGGTTCCTGGGGTTTGAGAACATAATCGAGGGCGTTGCCGAGGGGAACCTCCTGAGGGCGAACGGGGTCGAGATAGAGCTCCCCGTCACCGCCAGCGGGAGAATTCGGGTCGGCCTCAGGCCCGAGGACATAATACTCTCCAAGGAGCCCCTAAAAAGTTCGGCCAGAAACGAGTTCAGGGCGACGGTTGAGTCCGTCGAGGAGCTGGGTCCGCTGGTGAGGGTGCATTTGAGGGCAGGAGGCATCCCATTGAGAGCATTTATAACCCGCTCCTCGATGCTCGAGATGGGAATACACGAGGGGGAGGAGGTGTGGGTGAGCTTCAAGGCCACTGCACTGCACGTGTTTTAGTGCTGTTGCTACCACTGGAGTGAGTCTAACAGATTTTGCACGGCTATGCCGCCTCCGCGCAAAATTCGAATAGAAAACCCTTATATACTATGGGAGTGCAGAACATGACGATGGCCCATGAACGCCGTAATGAAACATAAGGACACCGACATCATAAGGGAGGTCCTCCCGTGGGCCAGGTCTGACTACCTCGATTCGGTTATGGAGGAGAGAAAGCGCGAGATGAGCGAAGTCCTGGAGATAATCGACGCCCTTTCCCTCTCGGAGATCCCCGAGGAGGTAAGGGACGTAATAAAGAGACCCAGGTGGGAGGTTTTTCTAGCGGATTAGTACAGAACCACCTCCACCTTTTCTCCCTCTAGGTAGCCTTCACTGTCCTCTGGGATTAGTATGTAGCCGTTGCTCTCAACGAGCGAGCTTATTATCCCGCTCCCCCTCTTTTTAATTGGCATCGCGTAACCGTTTTCGTACCAGACCTTGACGAACTCCGCCCTTCCAAGCTGGCTCGGTACTCTCTCGGCAAGCTTTGCCCTGACTCTGACCTCGTAGTTCCTTGCACCGACGAGCTTTGCAAGTGCGTGCTTCACGTAGAGGTGGAACTGGGCAAAAACTGCAACCGGGTAGCCGCTCATGACAAAGGTTCTCTCGCCGTAGCCTATCGGACGGCCGGGCTTTATTGTAGTGCCGTGGAAGAGCAACCTAACGAAGCGGTGGGCGAAGTCCCTGTCTCCAAACGCTGAACCGCCGGTTACTAAAACCAGGTCGTTCTCTTCCCTGGCCTTTCTTATTGCCTCACCTATGGCTTCCTCCTCGTCCGGGAAGATGCCGTAAAACCTGGGCTCGCCGAAGTATTGCTTCACAAGCCCCTTGAGCATGACCGAGTTGCTCTCGAGGATCTTTCCTGATTTTAGAGCTTCTTCATCGTACTCCTCGATGAGCTCGCTCCCGGTGACGATTATACCAACGCGGGGCCTTCTCTTGACCCCCACCGACTTGAAGCCGAGACTTTTAAGGATTGCCAGATCCTGGGGCCTTAGAATCCGGCCCTTTCTCAGGACTGTCTCGCCCTTGCGGACGTCTTCTCCTTTCATGGCCACGTTCTGACCAGGAGCTACAGGCCTTAAAACCCTGATTACGCTTCCTTCCCTCTCGGCCATCTCCTGCATGAGGACTGCGTTTGCACCCTCGGGGATCTTGGCCCCCGTGAGGAGCTTCACAGCTGTCCCAGGCTCGACTTTGGCTTTGCTCTCCTCCCCGGCCGCTATCTCGTCTACAACCCTGAGCTCAACCGGGTTGTATTCTCTCGCCTGGAAAGTGTCCTCTGCCCTCAGGGCGTAGCCGTCGACGGCGGCCCTGTCAAAGGGTGGACTGTCCATCGGCGAAACAACGTCCTCCGCCAGAACCCGGCCTAAGGCCGACTCCAAAGGAACTTCCCCAACTTCCCCTATCTCGGCCAGATCGTTTAGGAGAATGGAGAGGGCTTCTCTATAGGGCGTCAACTTCTTGAACTCCCTCATGACTACACCCCCAGAGTTTTCAGCCAGTCCACACGCTTAAAATCTGAATCAAAGGTGGCGATGTGCCTGACGTTATGATTCCTACAGACGAGCACAATCTGGGCATCGGATGGCAGCAGGTGGTACCTCTCCATTATCTCGTACAGTTCATCCATGCGGAATGAATCACTGACGATTAAAACCCCGATCTCGTCAAGGAGGGAATTAAGGGCTTCAACAACCTCAGAGAAAGGCTTCCAGCCGTTCTTTGCTATAAACTTCCTCAGGCTGTGTTTTCCCTTTATCCCGAACCTCTCCCTGCCCACTATGAGGGCCAGCGCACCTAGGGTCTCCCTGTAAACTGTGGGGGAAATCAAGAAGGCCCAGGAACCCGACAGTATTTCTTCGGCGACGTCGGCCTTTTCGCCGTCCACCAGATACTCCACGAGGACGCTGGTGTCGATAAAGAGAAGATCGCTCAAAGTTCCTCAGCCTCCTCAATGGCCCAGGACACTAGGTCTTCGCTCACTTTCCCGATGATTCCCCTGAACCTCGCTATCCTCTGCCTCTTGTCCTCGTCCACCACGATGTTCCTCCCGCCAGTTATCGTGACGATCTTAAACCTTCCCGTTTTCTCCATGATACCACCATGGAAATTTACTTCGTTTCACTTAAAACTATTCACCAGCGTGCTTCAGCACGTGGCCGGCTTCGTTCAGAATGATCTTCACCCCGGTTTTGGCCGCTCCCAGACTTCCGGGAAGGCAAAACACAGCCATAGCCCTACCGGAGCTCCTTATTATCCCAGCGGTCGCCCTCGTCATTATCGCAGCAGTTCCTATCTCCCCGTAGCTGGCAAGCCTGAAGATCTCCCCGAAGGACAGCTCCTTATCGAAGAGGGGCCTAACGCTCTCTATCGTCACGTCCCTGCTGGCGATTCCCGTGCCTCCGGAGGTTATCACCACCTCCGCCCCGGCTCGGAAGGCGTCCACTATTGCACCCACTATCTCCATCTTCTCGTCCGGGACGATTTTGTAGAGAACCCTCTCGTGACCGGCCTTTTCAAGCTCTTCCACCAGGAATCTTCCGCTTTTGTCCTCCTTTTCCCCTCTACTTGCCGTATCGCTGACAGTTATGACGGCGAACCTGAACTTCTTAGGTGCCCTCTTTCTGTGCTCCTCAGCTCCCATAGGTTTCACCCCCTCTGGATTGGATTTTCCGGTTAATAATGTTTCTCCTGTTAAAAAAGAGCGCTTAACATCCGGGAAAAGGGTTTTTAACGGCACTCCCAACTCTAGTGTGGTGGTGCCCATGTACATGGCGGAGTTCAAGCTCAGGTACGGAAATAGAAAATGGTACGTTAGAAGGATAATAGAGGCATCAAGCCTTGAGGAGGCCGAGGAAAAAGCCAGACGCTACGCCGCCGGCATGAACAAGGGAGAAGTCTCCTGGGAGCTCAGCTACGTAATCGAAGCCGAGAGGCCCCTTATAGTGGGGGACGAGGAGCTGAAAAAGATAGGGGCCTGATCATCGAGATCCCTTCTTTTTTGGGCTTATCTCGCCCGAGATGTTTGTGAGGATCGTTTCCCTGACCTCGTCAACGTCTTTCGTGTGTCCGAGGGCCCACATGAGCTTCACGAGTGTTGCCTCTTTCGTCATGTCTCCGGCGGGGATAACGCCGGCTCGGAGGGCCCTCCTGCCCACCTCGTACTTCGTCAGATCAACGCCGCCGTAGAGTGCCTGGGTCGTCATTACTACCGGCTTCTCGTGGGCCACCTCCGATACCGCGGAGAGCAGATCCCTTCCCCTGTACGGTATCCCCCCGGCACCGTAGCCCTCAAGGACGACGCCGTCAACCGACTCGGAGAGCTTGAGGAAACCCTCCGGCGACAGGCCCGGGGTGAGGCGGACGTGGATGACGTTGGGATCAAGGGCGGGGTCGAACTCGGGCTCTCCCCCCGGGGAAAGCTCCGGTCTGTGCCTGATTACAAGTTTGTCTCCCTTCACGTAAGCTACGTCCGGGTAGTTTATGCTCTGGAAGGCGTTGAGGCCGAGGGAGTGGACCTTTGATACCCTCGTGCCGAGCATGATCTTGTCCATGAAGGCAACGTAAACCCCCGGGAACCCCTGGGAGGCAAAGGTAAGGGCGGTTTTTATGTTCCTCGGCGCGTCGCTTCCCGGTTCGGTTATCGGGAGCATGGAACCCGTGAGAACCACCGGAACCGGCGGGTTCCTTATCATGAAGCTCAGCGCTGAGGCAGTGTAGGCGAGCGTATCCGTGCCGTGGGTGATGACTATTCCGTCGTACTCGCCAAAGGCCTCGAAAACAGCTCTCCCTATTACTCCCCAGTCCTCGGGCTGGATGAGCGTGCTGTCCAGGTTGAGAACGTCCCTGCTCTCAATCTCAACGCCGTCGTGCCTCTCCACACCGGCAATGTCAAGGACCTCGTCGACTGTGAGTGCCGCCTTGTAGCCGTCCTCGGTCTTCGCGCTCGCTATCGTGCCCCCGGTTCCGAGTATGAGAATTTTCAAATCCCTCACCCCCCAAAAATAGCCGGGAACCTTTTTAGTCTTTCCGACAAAAAAGATGGAGAAAAAGGGAGGATTTTTGAGCATACGTCAGTCTTTATCCCTGATCCAGAACATCATGACAAAGGCGAGGAGGTTCATCGAGGCCGCGTAGAGGAAGGAGTAAGTTAGGGAGTAGCTCTGCCAGAGCCAGCCTGCTATCACAGAGGCAGGAAAAACGAAGATCCCAAAAACCGTGTGGTAGGCCCCTATCACAGTGCCCTTCTCGAAGTCCTTCGCCAGGTCGGCCATGTAGGCCCTTGGAACCGTATCTTCGATCGCTATGTAGATCCCGTAGAGGAGGAAAGCCAGAACAAGGGTTCCAAGTCCCCGGGCGTAGGCGAACGTCAGCGAGGCTAGGGCTGAAATGAGAAAGCCCGCCGTAATGAGCCTTTTCTTGCCCACCCTGTCCGAGTAAACCCCTATTGGGTAAGCCGAGAGGGCGTACATGAGGTTGAAGAGCGCGTAGAAGGCCATCTCGCCTTTGAGGGAGTAGCCAAGCTCCCCGGCCTTCCAGAGGGTGAAGGCGTAGCTGTACCTGCCGAGCGCACCAACGGCTATCACCAGGAGGAAGAGGCGAAGGTTCCGGCTTTTCAGCGCTGAAACGCCGGTTATCTTCTTCTTAACCTCCCTCCCCCTGTCCTTGACCAAAAAGATGATTATCAGGAGGGAAATCAAACCGGGAATCGCAGCGGCTAGGAAGAGGTAGCGGTAGGCCCTCTCGACCTCAATACCGCGCATGAGGTAGAGAAACCCTATGCCGACCAGGGGGCCGGCTACCGCCCCAAGGGTGTCCATCATCCTGTGGAAGCCGAACGCCTTTCCGGTCCTCCCCTTCTCGGAAGATTCGGCTATGAGCGCATCCCTTGGGGCCGTCCTAATCCCCTTCCCGACGCGGTCGAGGATCCTCAAGCTTAGGAAGTCCCACCAGTACCTCGTAAACGCGAGAGCACCCTTTGCAAAGGTCGAGAGGGTGTAGCCGGCGAAGATGAAGACCTTCCTCCGCCTGAACCGGTCGCTGATGTAACCAAAGGCCACCTTGAAGAGGGAGCTGAGGCTCTCTATTGCCCCCATTAGCGTTCCGCTCAGGAGCTCACCCGTCCCCAGGACGTCAGTGAGGTACTTCGGGATCACGGGGTTTATCATCTCGCTGCTCATGTCGTTGAGAAAGCTCACCAGGCCGAGGACGAAGACGTTCCAGCTTATTCCGAAGACATTTCTCTCCCGTTTCAGCCCTTTCTCTGTCATTTCAACCACCCAGGAGCTCCATGCAGAGTTCCCTCAGCTTTTCAATCCCATCTTCCAGAGCCTTAACTCCAACCTCGGTTATCTCGTAGACCCTGACCCTTTTTCCTCCTCTTACCTCCCACCTGCTCCTGAGAAATCCCTCGCTTTCGAGGGAGTGGAGGAGGGGGTATATCGTCCCCGGACTCACCCTGTAGCCGTGCCTCCCGAGCTCTTCCATCATGAATGTCCCCGTGATGGGGCCTTCCTTCGCGTGGTGGAGGATGTGGAGGGTGAGGAAGTCCCGGTACTTCATATCGAACACCGATATCGAAAAGCGATATAGAGGTTTATAAGGTTTCGGGGGCACAAAATTGAAAAATAAACTCAAAGCTTCACGATGTGCACCGAGCACGATATGCAGGGATCGAAGGCCCTCACGGTTTCCTCGAGCCTCTGCACCATGTCCCCCTCGTCGGCCTCGCCGTAGAGCTCTCTGGCCTCCTTCAGCAGACTGGCCTCCATCATCGCGTGGTTCAGGGCGGTGGGAGTTATTATGTTGGAGTAGGCTATCTTGCCTTCGGAATCGGTGCGGTAGTGATGTATGAGGACTCCTCTAGGTGCCTCGACGTAGCCTATGCCTTCCCCTTCCCTCGGCTCCACCGGGACGTTCTCTCCGCTGATCCCGCGGTCGAGCAGGGTCCTCGCTATCTCGTTGGCCTTTTCGAGGGAGTAGACCAGCTCTATTGCCTGGGCCAGGTTGTTGTAGCTGACGTAGCCCGTCTCAAGCTTCTCCCCCTGCTCCTCGAAGAGCCTCTTTGCTTCGGGTGTCAGCATCTCGCCCTTCAGGAGAAGCCTCGGCAGCGCTCCAACGAAGAAAGGCTCTCCTTTATAGCGGCTCTGCTTTGCGAAGCTGTAGACGAGGGAACGCTCCTCTATCCTCTCGGTGTAGTGGAACGGTTCTTTGTCTTCGGCAATCAGCCTCTCGCCGTACAGGTAGCCGTCGGTGGCGACGAAGTGCTTTGCTTGCTCTCCGTAGGGTTCTAACTGTGCGAAGAGCCTCACGGCCCTCTTTGCTAGCCTCAGCAGGGCTTCACTCTGCCTTTCTATCTCCTCCAGCTCCTCGACCGTTGGATACCTGCCAAAGCCGCCGGGCTTGACGTTGATGCCGTGTATCTCCCTCCCGCCGATGAGCTCCCTTATCCTGTTCCCGAAGGCCTTCAGAGCGAGCCCCTCCTTAACGAGCTCGCCGTGTTTGGTTGCCATTCTTATGGCGTCCGGGTAGCCAAAGACGTCCGGCGCAACCAGAAGGTAGAGGTGCAGCGCGTGGCTCTCAAGGAACTCTCCAATCAGGCCGAGCTCCCTCAAGAGCTTTATCTCCTCCGGAACCTCGACTCCAAAGGCCCTCTCTATGCCCATCACCGAGGCGACGCTGTGGGCGAGGTAGCATATCGCGCATATCCTGGCCTCGAGGTCGGGGACGTCGTAGTAGTGCCTCCCCAGGGTCAGTAGCTCGAAGAAGCGCGGGCCTTCAACGATTTTGAGCCTGACGTCCTTTACTTCTCCATCTTCAATGACGATCTCCGCCTTCCCGTTGCCCTCGACGCGGGTAAACTCGCGCAGTTCGATTATCATGGCTCCCACCTCGCGAAGGTCTTGAACTTCCTAACTATGTAGTCGTCATCGTAGCCGAGACCCTTGAGTATCTCGTACTCGCTCGCTGGGTTCACCTCGCCCGACAGAGGACCGCGGCAGCCTATGCAGCCGAGACCCGACTTTATGCAGGCCGCGTTGCAGCCGCCGAGGGTTATCGGGCCGAGGCAGGGGAGGTTCTTCTTCACGAGAACGCACTCGTACTCGTTGAGCTTGCACTCGACGCAGACCGGGTAATCCGGCCTGGCCGGGTCGATTCCCTTGGCGATGTTCATCAGCGCCTGGTAGAGCTCGTCCTTGTCATAGGGGCAGCCTGGGATGGCTAAATCCACCGCCACGTACTCCACCGCGGGCTTTGAGTCGAGGGCCTTCATCGGGTTGCCCTCGTCGCTGTAGACTGCCTTCAGCTTCTCCCGTATGGGAAGTTCAACGCTCGCCTGAACCGAGCCGTAGGTGGCGCAGGTTCCCAGGGCTATCAGGTAGTTGGAGTGGTTCCTGGCCTCCTTGAGTAGCTCAAGGTCGCGGTGGCTCGAGACGGTACCGGTTACGATGGCAACGTCGAAGTGGCCCCCTTCGTGTGCGCTCGACGCCATGTGGAACTCGCCTATCTCGTAGAACTCCAGGAGGTCGAAGAGCCTCTCGTAGAGGAAGAGCATGTTGAGGGCACAGCCCCCGCAGTCGGTGAGCTCGAAAACACCAAGCTTTAGCTTCTCCATCATATCAACCCCCTTGTGGAGAGGGCGTCCCAGTAGGTAAAGACCGGCCCGTCTCTGCAGATATACTTCATGGAGACGCTGGTTCCGACGATGCAGTGGCCGCACTTGCCGATTCCACAGCGCATTCTCCTCTCAAGGGTCATGTAGATTCTCCCCGGTGATAGCTTCCGGTTAAGGAGCTCCCTGATGACGAACTTGTACATGACCGGCGGACCGCAGATGAGGGCGTAGGCCTTGTCCACGTCGAACTCCTCCCCCCTGAACAGGTCAGTAACGACGCCCTTGCACACCCTGTCGGAGAAGCCCCTCTCAAGGTATATGCACGACGGGCTCTCGACCTCGTACGCGAGCTTTACGGAGCAGTTCATCGCCTCGCCGTGCTTGAGGAGGTGTATTATCTCGTCCCTGAAGAGAATGTCCTCGTAGGCTTTGGCACCGTAGAGGAGCCAGATGTGCTCGTATTTTCCAGAATCAATCGCGTACCACAGGACTGACCTCAAGGGCGCCATTCCGAGGCCGCCGGCGACGAGAATAAGGTTCGAGCCCTCCATCTTCTCCATGGGGAAGCCGTTCCCGTAGGGCCCGCGGATTCCTACAGTGTCGCCTTCTTTCATTTTGTGGATAAACTTCGTCATTCTGCCGACCTTTCTGATGCAGAGCTGGAGGTAGCCCCTCCTCGTTGGTGACGAGCAGATGCTTATCGGGAACTCCCCGAAGCCCCTGATGTCAACGATGACGAACTGGCCTGGCCTGAAGTCGAACTTATCCCCCGCCTCCGGGTCGGTGAAGCGGAGCGTGAAGAGCTTCTCCCTGGGGGTCAGGTCTTTGACCTCCAGAATCCTGGCGTCGTACGAGACGTACGGGTTCTCACTCATTGCAGGGACCCCCTTACCTCGTCGAGAACCTTAACGTGCTCTATCTTGGCCGGGCAGAACTCGTCGCACCTACCACAGCCGACGCAGTTGAAGCCGGCCGAAGGGTCGAAGTAGCTCTTGCAGTAGTAGCGATGCCTGAAGCGGTCCAGTCGCGTGGGCCTGAAGTTGTGGCCGCCTGCAACAAGCCCGTGGCTCTCCATGAAGCAGGAATCGTAACGCCGCTCCCTCACTCCCTCGTAGGCGTTGAGCCACCTATCGCACACCTCGTAGCAGCGGCACGTCGGGCAGACCATGTTGCAGTTGCCGCAGGCTAGGCAGACATCGGCGTACTTCTTCCAGACAGGGCTGTTGTATGCCAGATCGAGCATGTCCGCGAGGCCCTCCTTGTTGAGCTTCCTCTTGAAAGAGTTCGCTCGCTTTTCCTCGAAGGCCCTGAAGTTCGCGAGGTCTTCCTCGGTCACCTCCTCAAAGAGCCCCTCGTTCTCCCACGCGACCTCGTGTCCCCTAACGCTTCCCACCCTGACCAGCCAGCCGTCGGGGAGCTCGTGAAGGAAGAGGTCGAAGCCGTCCATGGCGAAATCGGTTCCCAGGCTCCTGCAGAAGCAGTACTCGTCCGGCATGCAGCTTATCCCGACTATGAAAGCGGCCTCGCGTCTGGCCTTGTAGTATGGGTCAGCTGGCTCGTCGAGGTACACCTTGTCGAGAATCTTCAGCCCGTGGATATCGCAGGAATGCACCCCAAAGAGGACAAAGGGCTTGCTCTCAACATCGCTCTCCCACCTGCCGTTTTTGAGTCGGAGGATAACGTCCCTGGGCCTCACGAAGAACTTCTTGGGGGGCAGCATGGTTCTTGTGTAGCCGAATTCTATCCTACTGGGGTCGTCGACCTTCTGGAATGAGACTATGTTCCCAGTCCTAACGGGAGCGTACACTTCCCCAATGCGAAGAAGAGCACTGAAGAGGCCCTTAAAGTTCTCGAGTGGCAACTTAACGTACCTCAAGGTCATCACCTTTCCATTAACGTCCACTTATGCGTATTTCTCTTCCGGATGATTTAAGCATTCTTGGAACTTTTGGTTTAAAACCAAAAGTTTGGAAATACCGAAGTGTTTTATACTACCTCACCGAAGTTTCAATCAGGTGGTATCTGTGTTCAGGATACGCAGGAAAGAGAAGCTTGCCCGGGGGATAAACCTCTTCGAGATCGAGGCACCGAGGATAGCGGAGCACGCTGAACCGGGTCAGTTCGTCACAATACGGCTCCACGAGAGGGGGGAGAGGATACCGCTTACCATCGCGGACATGGATCCGAATGAGGGCACTATAACCCTCGTCGTTCAGGAGGTCGGGAAGACCACCCACGAACTCGGAACCTACGGCGAAGGCGACGTGATCTTCGACGTTCTCGGCCCGCTGGGAAGACCCACGCACGTTGAAAAGGTCGGAACAGTGGTCATGGTCGGTGGCGGTGTGGGGGTCGCCGAGATACATCCAGTGGCAAGGGCCATGAAGGAGGCTGGGAACGAAGTCATCTCGATACTCGGATTCAGGAGCAGGGAGTTCGTCTTCTGGGAGGAAAAGCTCGGCTCGGTGAGCGATGAGGTAATAGTCACGACCAACGACGGGAGCTACGGGATGAAGGGCTTCACAACCGACGCACTCCGCGGGCTTATCGAAAGCGGTAGGGGAATAGACCTGGTTCACGCCGTTGGCCCGGTCGTGATGATGAAGGCCGTGGCGGAACTGACGAGAGAACGGGGAATAAAGACGCTCGCGAGCTTGAACCCCATAATGGTCGATGGGACGGGCATGTGCGGCGCCTGCCGCGTCACCGTCGGCGGTGAAGTCAAGTTCGCCTGCGTGGACGGCCCGGAGTTCGACGCCCATCTCGTGGACTGGGGGGAGCTGATGAACAGGCTGAACTACTACCGCGATCTGGAGAGAATAAGCTTTGAGAAGTGGAAGAGGGAGAGGGGGATGGTCTAAATGCCGAAGCTCATCAAGGAGCGCGTTCCAACGCCGGAGAGGTCGCCTAAGGAGAGGGCAAGGGACTTTGGGGAGGTCAACCTCGGCTACACCTTCGAGCTTGCCGTTAAGGAGGCCGAAAGATGCCTCCAGTGTCCGGCCGATTATGCCCCGTGCATCAAGGGCTGTCCGGTGCACATCAACATTCCCGGCTTCATCGGGGCGCTGCGCGAGCATAGAGACGACCCACACATGGCAGCAAAGGAAGCCCTGAGGATAATATGGGCTTGCAACTCCCTGCCGGCGATAACTGGTAGGGTCTGCCCGCAGGAGGAGCAGTGCGAGATGCGGTGCGTAGTCGGCAAGGTCGGGGATCCGATAAACATTGGAAAACTTGAGCGCTTCGTTGCTGACTACGCGCGAGAGCACGGCATAGACGAGGAACTCCTCCGCGAAAATGCCGGAAGGGTAAAACGGAACGGGAAGAGGGTTGCCGTTATAGGGAGCGGGCCGGCAGGCCTAACCTGTGCAGCAGAGCTGGCGAAGCTCGGCTACGACGTTACAGTCTTCGAGGCCCTCCACGAGCCGGGGGGAGTTCTCATCTACGGGATCCCAGAGTTCAGACTGCCCAAAGAAATCGTGAGGAGGGAACTTGAAAACCTCAAGAAGCTAGGGGTTAGGGTGGAAACAAACACCCTCGTCGGGAAGACGATAACCTGTGAGGAGATACTGGAGGAGTTCGACGCGGTCTTCGTGGGGACAGGTGCAGGGACCCCCCGCATCTACCCGTGGCCGGGGGTGAACCTCAATGGTATCTACACGGCTAACGAGTTTCTCACGCGTGTCAACCTCATGAAGGCCTACAGGTTCCCGGAGTACGACACGCCGGTGAAGGTCGGGAAAAGGGTCGCGGTGATCGGAGGGGGCAACACGGCCATGGACGCGGCCCGCTCCGCACTGAGGCTGGGGGCAGAGGTGTGGGTTCTCTATAGGAGGACAAAGGACGAGATGACCGCCAGGGAGGAGGAGATAAAGCACGCCGAGGAGGAAGGGGTTAAGTTCGCATTCCTCGCCTCACCAAAGCGCTTCATCGGGGACGAAAACGGGAACCTCCGGGCGATAGAGCTTGAGAAGATGGAGCTAGGTGAGCCCGACGAGAGCGGGAGGAGAAGGCCGGTACCGACCGGAGAAACCTTTACAATGGAGTTCGACAACGCGATCATAGCCATCGGCCAGATTCCGAACAAGACCTTCTACCAGAGCGCCAGAAACCTTAGGGTTGACGGGAGGGGGAGGATCGTAGTGGACGAGAACCTAATGACGAGCGTTCCGGGAGTTTTCGCAGGAGGAGACGCGATAAGGGGTGAGGCGACCGTTATTCTGGCCATGGGGGACGGGAGAAAGGCGGCGAAGGCAATCCACGAGTACCTCAACTCCCAATAATTCTTTAATTCTTCAATTCCTGAATTCAATTTTTGCATAGGCTTTCGACGAGCTCAACGACCCTTGGCAAGGCCCGTTCAACCTCGCCGCTCAGCTCCATGCCGAGGTCTATCTCTTTGGCGACTATCCCAACTAAGTGTATATCCGCCTTTGCAAGCCTCTCGTCGAGCACCATCAGGAGCTTAAGGCCGTCGATGACCCCCATGAAGTGGGCGCTTCTTATCTCCCCCTTCAGCTTCTCGAAGACCTCCTCGCCCTCCAGGTGGATTATCTCCCCCGGCTCCAGCTTATCGCTCAGAATCGCGTCGATGATGATGAGCCTCTCCTCCCCACTGTAGTGGTTCGCGAGCCGGAAGATGTCCGTGCCAACCTCGAGGACGTTGTAGCCCTTCTCAAGCAGAATTCTGCCGGCCTTGAGCCCAACGCCGTCGTCCTTCATGAGTTCGTTGCCGAGTGCGAGGATTAGGGTTCTCAAGTTCTCACCCCGTTATGATTGGAACGCCCTCTTTCTCAGCGGGAGCTTTGAAGTCCTCATCGAGTGTCGCCAGGGAGAAGCCATGCTCTATGCAGGTTGCCAGGATAAGGGCATCATTGGGGAGCATGGCGTACTTTTGGATGATGGTCATCGCCTTAAAAACGGTGCTCTGCTCTACAGGAATGAATCCAAAGCTCCTGAGAACCTTAAAGACCTCCTCGATTTCTGAGGGAAGTTTATTCGGATTTCCTTTCATTGTCCTGGGAGAGCTCCCAAGATAGTGGCCGAGAAGTATGTACACAACCTCGCTGAACACCACGTCGTTGATGTGGAGCACCACGTCAGCATTTTCAAAGGACTCCAGCAACTTCACAGCCCGCTCGTTGCCTTTAAAGTACTCAATGAGCACGGAGCTGTCAATGAGTAAGTCCTTCATAGTACTCCTCCTTAAGCTCCTTCCACGATTTTTCGGTTTTTAGAACGCCTTTGAGCTTTTTCAGGTTCTTAAACAGCTCCTCCTTGTGGGAAAGGTACCATGCCCTTGCTTCCACGTCTTTTTTGAACTCCTCAGCGTACTCCCTGGGAACCTTGACGCGAATCGTAACATCAACAAGCTCTTCCGCCACTTTGACACTCCCCTAAACTCTCTCGTCATGAAACCTTAAAAAAGTTGAGAAATCAGAGCCTCGCCACGTGCACGGAACAGGAGATGCACGGGTCGTAGGCCCTTACGACCATCTCCGCGAGGAGCTTGAGCCTCTCCGGGTCATCGTTGTAGTGCTTCTCGGCCATCATCCTGACGTGCTCCTCCATCATGGCGAGGTTGAACGCCGTCGGGGTTATGATGTCGGCGTAGTTGACCTTTCCGTCCTTAACTTCAAGGGCGTAGACGAGAATTCCACGCGGTGCCTCGGTGGTGCTGACGCCGAATCCGTCCCTTACTTCCACCTCGTCCCTCGGCTTCACAGGCCACTTCGCGAGGGCTTCGTCTATGAGGTCTATCGCCCTCTCCGTGAAGTAGACGAGCTCCAGCGCCTGGGCGAGGTTGTTGGCGAAGGGGTTGGTCGCCCTGAGCAGGTCTCTGTGGCCCTCGTAGAGCTCCTTTGCCCTTCCGTAGAGCTTGTCGGCGTGGTTGACGACGCGCGATATGGCACCGGTCATGAAGGGCTTCTCCCCGTTGTAGAAGCTGTGCTTGGCGAAGCTGTGCTCCACAACGCGCTCGACCATGTGCTTCTTGTAGTCCTCGCTCGGGAACTCGAAGCCGTCGCTGACGCTTATGGCGTCTCCGTAGATTCCGTAGGTACCTCCCCTCGGCTTCACGGCCATGTGGATTATCGGCCCCTCGACTTCCCCATACTGCTCCAGCTTCGCGAAGAGTTCAAAGGTGTACTCGGCCTTCGGCAGGGCCTCCTTGAGGCGCTTCTTCATAAGCTCGAGGGTCGCTTTGCCGGGGAGCTTCCCGAAGCCGCCAAGAACGGCGTTCTCCTGGTGGATCGCCCTGCTTCCGAGCTCGTCCATCATCCAGCTCCCGAGGTTTTTGAGCTCCAGGGCGATGCCTATCTCCTTCTTGTACTCGTCCACCATCTTGAGCGGGTTGGAGTAGCCGAGGTAGTCGGGGAGCACCAGGAGGTAGAGGTGGAGGGCATGGCTCTCTATCATGTCACCTATGTAGAGAACCTCTCTGAGGGCCTGAATCTCCTCGCGCGGGGTGAAGCCGACCGCTTTCTCCGCTGCTTCCACCGCTGTGAGCTTGTGCGCCGCCGAACAGAAGGAGCATATCCTCGGGTAAACCGCTAGAGCCTCGTCGAGCTTCTTGCCTATGGTTATGGCCTCGAAGAAGCGCGGCCCCTCTATGATGTTGAGCTTGACCTCCTTGACGCCATCGTCGCCAACTACAATCTCAACCCCGCCCTTGCCTTCCACCCTCGCTATGTGGTCAACGGTGATCGGGAGGTAGAGGTTCTTCATGCTCATTCTTTCACCCCCTCGAATATCCTGTTAACCATCTCCTCGAGCTTCGGGTTGTGGGCGTTGAATATCTTCATGCGCTGGAGTATTTCTTCCTTTGTGAGGCCCTTCTCCCTGAACGTCCTCGCGAGGGAGTCGAACCAGGCGACGTCGTAGCCTATTGCGCCTCTGCAACCGATGCACGCTATCCCGAACCCTGGACAGCGGGCGTCGCAGCCCGCCCTCGTGATCGGGCCGAGGCACGGCTCGCCCTTCTCGATGAGCACGCAGGGGTAGCCCTTCAGCCTGCACTCAACGCAGACCGGGTAGTCGATGTCCTCCGGCCATGAGCCTGCCAGGAAGGTGCCTATCGCGTAGAGGAAGTCTCTCTTCTCCGGCGGGCAGCCGTAGAGGCGGTAGTCAACCTTAATGTACTCCTCGACTGGCTTTGCCTTCTTGGGCTGGAACTTGACCTTTCCATCTCCGTAGACGGTCTTCCAGAGCTCGTCGAGGGGCTTGTCTGTCCAGCTCTGCACTCCTCCCTGGGTTGCACAGGCTCCAACTGCGACCACTATCTTGGCGTTCTCGCGTATCTTCTTCACCAGCTCAACCTCTTCCTCGGTTGAGACGCTCCCCTCGATGAAGGCTATGTCGACGGGCTTATCCTCGAAGCTCTCCCTCTCCACCATGAACCAGCAGATGATTTCAGCGTTCGGAAGCAGCTGGAGAAGCTCGTCCATCATCGCGAGCTGGAGCTGGCAGCCGTAGCATGAGGTGAGGGCGTAAAACCCGATGCGGACCTTTCCGTTTCCTTCCATCTCCACCACCTCAGTCCAGCAATCCCGGCGTCGATACTATGTCGAAGTACGTGAAGACCGGGCCGTCCTTGCAGATGTACTTCCAGCTGGTGCTCGTTCCGACGTTGCAGTGGCCGCACTTGCCGATTCCACACTTCATCTTCCTCTCCAGCGTCACGAAGATGTTCTCCGGGCGGTAGCCGTAGTTGATGAGCGACTCGAAGACCGACTTGTACATCCTCGGCGGGCCGCATATAGCTACCGCAGTCTTCTTCGGGTTGGTGTTCGCCTCAACTATGAAGTTCTGGGGCCTGCCGTGCCTTCCGGGCCAGTCCGGGTCGCGCGTGACGCTCTGGATTATCCTGACGTTCTCGGCCTCCGCGAGGTCTTTCATTGCCTCAAGCTCCTTGTAGAACAGGAGGTCCTTTCCATACCTGGCGGTGTTGATGAAGGTTATGTTGCCGTACTTCCAGCGGTTGTCCATGGCGTAGAGGAACACGCTCCTGAGCGGGGCCGTTCCGAGGCCGGCGGCGATGAGGAGTAAGTCCATGTCCTCCCAGTCGTCAACGGGGAAGCCGTTTCCATAGGGGCCGCGGACGAGGACTGTATCTCCTGGCTTGAGCCTGTGGATGACGGTGGTGACCCTTCCGGCCTTTCTGATGCACAGCTCGAAGAAACCCTTCCTCATGGCGGATGAGCATATGCTTATCGGCACCTCGCCCACACCGGGTATTGTCAGCTGGACGAACTGCCCCGGCCTGAAGGTCCACTTCTCGGCGAGCTCGGGGTCCTCGAAGCGGAAGAGGAAGAGCTTCTCCGTCTCGGTGAGCGGGTAAACCTTGAGCACCTTGGCTTTGTGAAGAGCGTAGGGGTTCTCCTCGGGCATCATTATCTCCTTCGGCAGGTTTAGCGCCTCGCTCATATGTCCTCACCCCTTATCTCGGCCGCGTAGGCGAAGCCTCTCTTCGGAATCTCCTCACTTACCTCGGATGGACAGGATTTTTCCTCAAGGCCCAGGATAGTGCGCAGGTTCCTGACGAAGCTTATTCCGGCCGGGCAGAAGTAGGTGCACCTTCCGCAGCCAACGCAGTAGCTTACCCCAAGCTTCTCGTTGTAGGAGTTCTTGCAGAGGTAGCGGTTCATGAAGCGGGCCTTTTTGGTGGGCCTGAAGTTGTGGTTCCCAGCGACCAGTCCGTGGCTCCTGAGCTGGCAGGAGTCCCAGCGCCTCTCGCGGTAACCGGTGTTACCGTCGAGGTTGACTACGTCCTGCACCTCGTAGCAGCGGCAGGTCGGGCAGGTGGTGTTGCAGTTGCCACAGGCGAGGCATATATCAGCCTGCTCGTCCCACATCGGGTGCTCCATCTCGAGTTCCAGCAGATAGCGCAGGTTGCTCCAGTCCTCGTGGTATTTGAATGCCTGTGAGCGCTTGTTCTCGAACTCGCGGAAGTTGCATATGTCCTCGGTGGTGACCTCCTCGAAGAGCTTGATGTTCTTGTCCACTATCCTGTGGCCGGTGGGAGTTCCGACGCGGACTAGCCATCCATCTGGGAGCTCGTGGAGGAACAGGTCGAAGCCGTCGTCGGCAAAATCAGTCTCGCGGAGGTTGCAGAAGCAGTACTCGTCCGGCATACAGCTTATGCCGATTATGATTCCCTTCTCCCTGCGGACCTTGTAGTACTTGTCCGGGAGCTCGTCGAGGTAGACAGTGTCGAGTATCTTGAGGCCAAAGATGTCGCAGGCGTGGACGCCGAAGAGCACGAAGGGCTCGACGTCCTCGATGGTCTCCCTGTATTCAGCCTCCTTTATGTTGAACTCGAAGAGCTTCTCCCGCGGCTTGAAGAAGAATTTCTTCGGCGGCATTATCGTCCTGTTGTAGTGGAACTCGACCTTCTCCACGTCGTCAACTTCCCTGAAGTCGTAGAACTTCTCCGAAATCTTCACCGGGGCGTAGAGCTTGCCCCACTCCTTGAGCCTTTCAAGGAAGGCGTGCGTGTTCTCCCTCGGGAGCTTAACGTATCTCAACCCAATCACCTCCGATGAACATAAATATACACGTGTCCATATCTATCCCCTCAATTAAGGCTCCGGCGGGGGCTAAAAAAGCGTTTTTAAACCCGAAAATTCTAAACCAAAGGTTGAGAAGAGTTCGCCGGGCCTAACTATTTTGAGGATGCCCCTTTTGACCCATAGTGGAGACTGTCGGGAAGTGCCCAGCGGCATTCGTTCCCTGGATTCCGAACCATTAACCATTTAAAGTGGATGGCGATAAGCGGTACGGTGAGATTGAATGAAAAAGAGTGTCCCAATTCTCATCGCGATCACGCTCGCGCTACTAATGCTCCCGGTTTCGGGGGCGGATCCGGTCTGGAGCTGGCACTACCACGACGACTGCATAGTGTTCTCCGTTGCCTTCAACGACAACGGTGATCTGGGCCTGGGATTCGGCTACTATGCCATAATCCTGAACAAAAACGGTGAGAGGCTTCTCCGTGCCCCGGTTAGGGGGTTCGCCTACTCCGCGGCGCTGAGCGACAACGACACCCTCGTCATAGGAACCGACGGGAACTGGGTGCAGTTCTTCGAGCCGGGGAAAGGGCTGACGAACGAGTACAAGACCGGCGACGTTGTCTGGGCCGTCGACATCTCGCCCGACGGGAGGTACGCCGTCGCCGGAAGCGGCGATGGGAACGTCTACTTCTTTGAGAACCAGAAGCTGAAGTGGAGATACGATACAGGGGCTTTTGTGTGGGCGGTTGACCTCTTCGGGGATAAGATCCTCGCCGGCAACGACAACGGTGACCTGTTTGTTCTGAACCTCGACGGCTCCGAGCTGTTCTCGAAGCACTTCGATGGCCAGATTCGGCGGGTCTATGGCTCAAAGGACATGATAGTCGCCCTTATACTAGCTAGCGACGAGTCGTGGAGCGAAGTTGTCGCTCTCGACTGGAGCGGGAACGAGCTGTGGAGGAAGCACTTCGACGGAAAGGTCATGAAGATTGGCTTCGACGGAGAGAACGTTGCCGTTGCAGGCGCGCTCGATAGGGTTGTACTCCTCGATAGGAATGGAAACGAAGTCTACTCCGTCCCCTTCTTCCTCGAGGCCTTCGACGTCGACACGGCGAAGGGCTACACCATCGTGGCCGGCGGTGACGATGCCCTCTTCATAGGGCCCGACGGGAACGTCCTCTGGGACTACTACCCCAACGAGACCGTTGAGAGGGTGGCCATCTCGAAAGACGCCCGCTACCTTGCCGTCACCCACAGGGTTCACGGGAAGGACATCTGCGAGGGGACGGTCGACTTCGCGGTTCTTGGTGGAACCTCCAACCCGGTTGAAACCACGACGGAAGGAACCGGCAGAACCGGCCTCGGGAACCCACTCGTCGCTGGAATCATAGTGCTGGCGGTTATGGCACTGGCACTGTTCGCCTGGAGGGAGATGAGAGAGTGAAGGCTGTAATAGAAGCGAAGAACCTCACCAAGCGCTACGGGGACTTCACGGCGGTCGACGGGATAAGCTTCGAGGTGAAGAGGGGAGAGATATTCGGCTTCCTCGGACCGAACGGGGCCGGGAAGACGACGACCGTCAGGATGCTCTCGACGCTGACCTCGATAACCAGCGGAGAAGCATATGTCAACGGCCACGACGTGAGGAAGGAGAAGAAGGCCGTTAAGAAGACCATCGGCGTCGTCCAGGACGTCTCAAACCTCTACGACGAGCTGACCGTCGAGGAGAACCTCCGCTTTTTAGCCAAACTCTACGACGCTCCCCCTGAGAACGTTTCGAGGCTGATAAAGGACTTCAACCTGCCTGCGAAGAAGAAGTTCGGAAAGCTCAGTTCGGGCTACAAGCGGAGGACTGCCATCGTCGCCGCCCTGATCCACGAGCCGCCGGTTCTCTTCCTCGACGAACCGACGGTGGCTTTAGACGTCCAGTCTGCGAAGCTCGTCAGGAACATGGTTCAGCTCCTCAACAAGGAGGGGAAGACGATATTCCTCACCACACACAACATGACCGAGGCGGAGACGCTGCCCCACAGGATAGCGATAATAAACAGGGGAAAGATAGTGGCGATGGGAAGGAGGAACGAGCTGAGGAAGCTCGTCGGGAAGGGCGTTAAGGTGCGCTTCCGCGTTGAGCCTCTGAGCAACAGGCTCCTCCGCTTCCTCGAGCCTTACTCGCCGAAGCCCGACGGGGAGACGCTCGTGGTGACCGTTGAAGACCCCGATGCTTTCCTCGAAGAGTTCTGGGAACTTAAGAGGGAGCTGGGCTTCAAGGTTCTGCACCTCTCGACGGAACTGCCGAGCATAGAGGAGGTTTTCCTCCAGCTCACCGATAGCAATGAGGACCTAGAAAGGCCCTGCGCCTGCGGGGGGTGTCCGCTGTGAAGGTCGTTCCTATAATCGTCAAGGAGCTCAAGGAGTACATGCTCAAGCCAGGTTCGATAAGCTGGGGCCTTGTGTTCCCGCTGGTCTTCAGTTTAGCGTTCATAGTCCGCTTTGGGGACATCGACCACCTTGCCCCCGGCCTAGTCAGCATCTCGGCCCTCTTCGCAACGACGTCGTTCGTGGCGTCTTCGCTCATCTTCGAGCGTAGGCTGAAGACCTTTGAGAGACTCCTTCTGGCGCCGATCAGCTACGGTGAGATAATCCTCGCGAAGGTTCTTGTTGGGGCCCTCTTCGGCCTCATGGTGAGCGCGATAACCCTTGCCCTCGTCAGGTACTTCATGGTCTACCCTGTCTGGAGCTGGCCGCTGACGATTCTTGGAATCCTCCTGGCCAACCTCGCATTCTCCGCCCTGGGAGTCTACATCTCTCTCGCCGTCGAGAACCCGATAAACGTGATGACCTGGCTCAACGTGATAAGGCTGCCGATGATGTTCACGAGCGGGGCCATAGCTTCCCTCACGCTGTTCCCGACGTGGTTCATCGCGATAGGTCTGGTAACCCCAATGACCTACTCGGTCGAGGCGCTGAGGTACTCGCTCCTCGGCTACTACGACATAGTCCCACCGCTCTACTCACTTCCGCTGATGCTGTTCATGGCGCTGCTCTTCATGCTCCTCTCGGTCAGATCGCTCAGAAGGATGTATTAACGGGCTCGGAGGGTGTTCACGTCATCATCCGTGAGCTCTCAGCTTGCTTGCTAGTCCTCATCGCCCGCTTCTATTTTTCCAGCCGGCTTTTAAATCTACCCACAAACTCAAAAACCCTAAAAGCTCGGTGGCATAGAAAGATCCGGTGGTAGCATGAAGGCCCCGGAGCTGGGGATAAAAATCGGCCTCTATGAGCACGGAGAACTGAATTCAATAGCGGATTTGGACGTCAAAGTTGGCCACAGCACGCTCATCGAGGGCGAGAACATCAGGACGGGCGTCACGGTTCTGCTCCCTCCGGTGAGGAACCCCTACCGGGAGAAGCTTTTCGCCTCGACTTTCGTCATGAACGGCTTCTCAAAGCCTATTGGCTTCGTCCAGGTCGATGAACTCGGCTACATCGAGACTCCAATAGCGCTCACCAACACGCTGAGCGTCTACACCGTCGCGAACGCTATGGTAAAGCACATGATCGAGCTGAACCCGGATTTAAGGAGCGTCTCCCCGGTCGTAATGGAGTGCAATGACTCCTACCTGAACGACATCAGAAAGATGGCCGTCCGGGAGGAGCACTACTTCGAGGCCGTTAAAAGCGCCAAGCTCGACTTCGAGGAGGGTTCCATCGGAGCTGGAACCGGAATGAGCGCCTTCGAGTTCAAGGGCGGGATTGGCTCCTCGTCGAGGGTCGTTGAGATCGGCGGCGAGGAGTACAGGATAGCGTCGCTCGTCCTGGCGAACTTCGGGAGGAGGGAGGATTTGACCATCGCCGGCGTTCCGGTTGGCCCCTACCTCAGGGACTACCCGGGCAGAGGTACCTCCAGCAAGGGGAGCATCTCGATGGTTGTAGCAACGGATGCACCGCTGACCGCGAGGCAGTTGGGGAGGCTCGCGAAGAGGTCTGTTATCGGCCTCGCGAGAACCGGCGGCTACGCCTACCACGGGAGCGGTGACGTTGTCCTGGCGTTTTCAACGGCCCAGACAGTTCCGGTTGGAAAGGAACCAGAGATGGTTAGCTTCCTGCCCGACAACTCCCTCAGCAGGCTCTTCAGGGCGGCCGCTGAAGCGACGGAAGAGGCCATAATCAACGCCCTCCTCCAGGCAAAAACGGTTGAGGGGAACGAGCACGTGAGGTACGCCCTGCCCGTGGAGAAAGTTATCGAAATCCTGGAAAAGCACGGGATGGTGGAGAGGGCCTGATCAGGCCTATAGCTCCTCGTATTTCTTCTTCATCAGCAGCGCGTCGTCCTCTATGTTGGGACTCTCGCTTATGACGACTCCCTTAACGCGGAACTCCTTGAGAACCTTCAGGAGGTCTTCCCACTTCATGTCGCTCTCCTGGAGCGGCAGATGCCTCCTCTCGCCCTTGGCCGTGTACTCTATGCCGCTCATGTGGATGTGCATGTTGTCGAGGGCTTCCCTGCCGAGCCTGTCCTCCATGAACGCGAGCATCTCGCGCCACTCCTCGGTGGAGTTGCACTCGCCTTTGTTCCTCGCGTGAGCGTGGGCGAAGTCTATCGTCGGCAGAACCATCTCGAGCTCCTCGCTGAGCTTGACGATCTCCTTTAAATCGCCGAACTGGGTCGGCTTCCCCGTCAGCTCGGGCCTTATCCAGACCTTGACGCCCTTCTCCATCAGCCTCTTCTCGATGTCCCTCAGCTCTTTTAATATCCGCTGGTAGACGCTCTCGGGGGGCTGCTTGAGGTAATAGCCCGCGTGGAAAACGACGCTCCAGCCGCCGGCATCGTAAAGCCGCTCGGCGCTCTGGACTATCCTGCCCTTGCTGGCCTCTACTTTAGCCTTCTCGGCGGCGTTGAGGTTAATGTAGTAGGGCGCGTGAGCGGTGAGAAGGACGTCGTGCTTTTTAGCCACGTACTTTATCTTCTTCGCCAGTTCGGGCTTGAGGTTGACCCCGCGGACGAACTCAAGCTCCATCGCGTCCAGTCCAAGGTTCCTCACGTGGGCTATGCCGTCTACCGTTGAGCGTTTTGGGGTTGAGAGAGGTATTCCAGCCGTTCCGAAGCGTAACCTATCAACTTTGAACATCCTCACCACCCAAAAGAATTAGGGAAGCCTAATTTATAAGCCTACCGCTCTATCTTCTCACCCAAGACCCCCTCAAGAACCCGAACTTCCCTCCCGAGTTCGTCCTCGATCGAGGAGAGCCTGTTGCGGAGCTTTCTGAGTTCATACTCGAGCTTCCGGATCTCCTCCTCAGCCATTCTGAGCGATTCCTCCCTGGCCACGATGGACTCTTTGGCAGATTCAACCTGAGAGCTGATGAGACCGATCCGTTTTTCAATTTCCTCCATCTCCTGGATCTTGCTGGGAAGGTTCTGGAGCAGCCAGTCGGCGGCTTTCTTCGCCTTCTTATCGAGGGAGGGATAAACCCTCCTGACGAGCTCCGTGAACTCTTCTGGCCTCTGAAGGACGTAGGAGGTGTCCCTTATGAAGGGGGCGGCCTCAGGAATGCGCATCCTCTTCAGCGGCTTTTGGAGCTTCGATGCCTTTGAGCGCACCTCCGTCTGGAGGGTTCTCAGCCTCACCTCAAGGGCGTTCCTCTCGTCAATCAGCGCCTTCAGTTCAGGGGGCTCGGGGGATCTCTCGCCCTCAAGGTCTTCACGCAAGCGGTAGAGCTCATCAAGTTTTTTCTCAGCACGGGAGATCTCATCCCTAATCTTTTCCATCTCCGCGATGAGTCTGGAAACGCTGAGATCCGGAAGCTCTTTTTCCCGGATTTTTAGAGCGTACTCGCCGTAGACCTCTCCGAGCTCTTTTAGGAGCCCGTTGACTCGGTAGACGTCCTTTTTGAAGAGGACTATCAGGTACCTACCGTGCCCGACGTGGAGTTTGGAGATCTCCCCCAGCTTCCGTTCAAGCTCCTCCAGGGAATCTACACCGCTCAAAACCCGCCTGAGGGCCGACACGTAGGCTCCCCTCTCCCGGAGTGCCACCTTCAAAAGGTTCGGATCGACGTCTTTTGGCGGTTCCTTTCTCTCAAGTTCGTCTAGGACTTGAAGGATCTCGCCGATTATTTCCCGGACTTGGGCGAGGTATTTGAACTTCAACCTTTCAAGCTCGGCCTCACGTTGCTTCCTTAGCGATTCGTACCTCTTGATCGCCTGCTCCAGTTTCAATCTCACCACCACTGGCCCATTGGATGAAGTACCTCCTGATAAACGTTGAGATCATCACGGTGAAGATAACGTCCACGAACGCCGCGGAGATCTCGACAATGGTTGTGAAAGAGCGGAAGTCTATCACCGAAAGAGCATAGCGGCTCGTGACGTCCACTATTATCCAGAACGCAGGAAGAATCAGAACCCCGGCTATATTGTACCAGATGTGGGGGTCCCTTCTCAGATAAGCCTGCACAATGCGGCCCACGAGGATGACGGCTATACCTATGATGACCGTCGTGTTTATGGAGTGGACGTAGAGTATGAACTTGATGAGGCCCGGCGGGGGCACTTCGCCGAGCAGCTGCTGGGCGTAGATGTCGATGTTGGCATAGGCGTTTATCATGCCCGCAATGATTATGAGCAGCCCGGAGACGCCGAAGATCACCTGGATGAACTCGTTCGTAATGGCCCTGAATATCTGGATGCGGAAGCCCTTGGTGAAGGCGTACCCGCCGATGAAGAGGAGTATTATGCCGACGACGATGTTCGAGATTATGCTCATGCTCTGGGGGTAGCTGACCGAGATGAGCTTTCCCACACCGTATAGGAGGAATATAACCCCGGGTATCCCAAGGAAAACCTTGGACGCCTCGGGGTCGCTCAGGATCTCCTTGATGTAGCGGTAGATAACGTAATAGGTCGTCTCAATGGTCTCGTTCTGCTTGACGACGACCCTCTTGGAGCTGACGATCTTGAGGCGGGAGGAGAGTATCGGGAAGACCTGCTCGTCTTCTGCCCCGTCGGTCACGGGTATAACGCCATCAGCTGGGAACCTCTCCAGGACCTCATCCAGCTGCCTTCCGAGCTCGAGATCGCTCTTAACCCCAACGTCCGGATGGCCCGTTATCAGGGCAACCTCAACGTCCTCGAACTCGCCGCTCTCCTTGAGCTCGTCGTAGAGCTTGACGGCTGCATAAACGACGTTGGCATCGCTGTCCTCCGGATCCGCAAGGCTGAGCTTGAGGGCCGCATCTATACACCTGCCCTTACCAATAACGGGACCCTTAACCCCGGCCTTCTTACCAAAATCATCGTCCCTATCGATGGCCAGCACGAGAACCCTCATCACTAACCCCCGCGGACTTTCTCCTTTACCGACCTCACCTTGTCCTCCATATGGACTGGCTTGTCTCTCCTGTCGTCAATCCGTATGGTTGTTGAGACCCTCTCGGCCCCGAGCTCGAACATCAGCTCGTGGGCCTCTTTTATTATCTCGAACGCATCCTCGACAGTTGGAACCTCAATTATCGTTGACATGGGCGTCAGCTGATATTTAATCCCCCTGGCACCTAAAAGCTTTACTATTTCCGCTACGTAGCGGCTGAGACTCCTCTCCCCCAGGGGAACCACAACGAACTCAACGATGACCAATTTCGACACCCGACTTAACTACTTTCGGCGTATTTTAAACCTTGCGGCAGGTTAACCTAATAAGAGGATTGTACAAAATTCCACTCAGGTGGTGCAGATGTACAGGATAAAGGACGAGTGGGGCGAGTTCCTCGTCAGGCTCGCGAGGAAGGCCGTTGAGGAGTACGTGAGACATGGTAAAACAATAAAGCCTCCAGAGGACACCCCACCGGAGCTGTGGGAGAAGATGGGGGTCTTTGTAACCCTCAACAACCGCCACGCGCCTCCCCAGATGGCGCTGCGCGGCTGTATAGGCTTCCCGCTGCCGATATACCCGCTCGTTGAGGCGACGATAAAGGCGGCAATCTACGCCGCCGTCGACGATCCGCGCTTTCCACCGGTGAGGGAGAGCGAGCTTGATGATCTCATCGTTGAGGTCAGCGTTTTAACCCCGCCCGAGCCGGTTGAAGGCCCGCCCGAGGAGAGGCCGAAGAGGATAAAGGTCGGTCGCGACGGTCTGCTCATCGAGAAGGGCATTTACTCCGGCCTACTCCTCCCGCAGGTGCCCATCGAGTGGGGCTGGGACGAGGAGGAGTTTTTGGCGCAGACCTGCTGGAAGGCAGGCTTACCACCCGACTGCTGGCTCGATCTGGACACCAAGGTTTACCGCTTCACAGCGGAGATATTTGAGGAAGAAAAGCCTTGGGGCCCGGTGAGGAGGAAGCCGCTGGTTTAAAAATGAAGTCAGAAAATCCCTTGAACCTCAACAGTCTTCCCGTACCTGAGCCTGTAAGTAACGTCCGCGATGCGAATCAGCTCTGGGTCGTGGGTCGAGACGACGATTGTTTTTCCCTTCTCTTTAAGATCCTCAAGAATATTCACCACCCTTTTTGAAGATTCCTCGTCCAGGTAAGCCGTGGGCTCATCCAGGATGACAACCGAAGGATCCTTAGAGAGGGCCATGACTATCGAGACCCTTCTAAGCTCGCCGCCGCTGACCTCGTTTGGTTTCTTCTGGAGCAGTTTCCCAACGCCCAGACGATTCGCCAGATGAACCGCGAGCTTTCTGTGGTCATCATCCAGTTTACCGGAAGAGTTCAGAACGAGCTCTATGTTCTCCCAGAGAGTAAGCTGGGAAACGAAAACCGGTTGTTGAAAGGAGATCCCTATCCCCCGTCTGAGGGCGAGCAGTTCTTTCTTGGGAAGCTCATAAGGATTTCTCTCGTTATAGCTTACCCTCCCCTCCGTCGGCCGGAGGAGTGTGGCGATCGCCTTAAGCAGGGTTGTCTTGCCTGAACCGCTCGGGCCGAAGACGACCGTTATTTTCCCAGGGGCAAAGAACCCATTAAAGTCCCTGAGTGCGGTGGTCTGGTTTTCCCCCGTCCTGTATATGACGGTGAGACCTTCACAGGTGATGTTCCATCCTTCCGACAAAGTCACACCCCCTTCGCTTTCCTCAGTATTGAGACGAAGTAGAGGAGAAGCCCCGCAAAGAGGGCAAGAGGAGGCAAGAGGCCTATTAACATCAGCTTTCCGCTTATGAAGCCCGTTGAAGCTAAGTAGTAGCCGTCCCGTATCATTGAGGTCGGGACAAAGGCCAGCACGAGGAAGACCGGGACAACGACAGCCAGAAGGGACAGCGGCTCTTCCCCGTTGACCTTCATGAGCTCTGCCAGCCCGGACAGTCTGTCCCCATCCCTGAGGCCAATCACCAATCCAGTGGCTATCATTAGGACACCCGAGAGCAGCGAGGGGATGAAGCTCCCCGGGTCTTCAAACTGGAACTCAACGTGGGTGGATATCCCTTCCACGGACCACAGCTTGTCAAACGCTTCTGGATACGAGGCGGCTGTCCCGTTTATGGCTTCCATTATCTCCCCAGTCGTTTTGGAGTCTCCGCTGAGCAGGAGGAAGGCAGGTTTTGGGTTAAGGCCGTTTTTTCTAGCATCTTCACACGGGATGAGCAGGGCATCGATGTTTCCGGGAAACACCTCAACGGCCCCATAGGGAGCGGAGATCTCGTGAAGGTTCCAGTCATCGTCCACCACGGCAACGGTAAGCGAATTCCCTGAAACCTGCACAACTCCGGCCTTTTTGAGCTCCTCAAGGTAAGATTTGGGAGCTACGATCCCTTTGGGGTTAGAAGAAAGCTTGTGGTAGAGCAACTGGGCAGTCGTGCTCATCCCACCGGCCTTCTTCAGGAATTCCAGAAAGTCACGGTCGTAGCATAGAAGCCTGCCGTGGGTTGAATAGGTCATCCTCTTTCCCTGAACAACGGTGCCTACCTCCCAGAGGGTCGCGTAGGCAACATCCTTTCCCATAACTGCCTCGAGGGTCAGATTGTAGGCTTTGGGCAAACTACTTGAGTCCGCAAAGTTAATCACTCCCGTTGCGCCGCCGCTGTAGGTGTCGATCACCGAAGCCAGCGAAACTAAAGGGGTCGAAAACAACAGTGCTGTGTAGAGGAAAAGAACTCCAATGGAGATCATTCCAAGGGAGAGAAGTCTTGCAACGGCCCTGCGCCCGGGCTTTCCAAGTCCAACGGCGAGGAAAATTAGCGAGATTACTCCAATTGAAATCAGAACCCCGGGGAGATATCTGAGAGTAGCTAGCATGAGTAGCAGTGAAGCGTCTGAGCTGCCGAGGGACAGGAGATAAGCTAAAATACTCGACGCGTAAATTCTCAGCTGGAGGTTGTAATGGAGAATGATTCCGAGGATCCCTAAAACGACCAGCGGGAAGGCCATGAGGGTGTATCTTTTTAGCTCCCTGCCCGCCACAAAGTTCCTCAGAACGTAAACGAGCAGAAGCATTATGGCAGAAAGGAGAGATGCTCTCTTGTCAAGGAAGAGAGCAATCAACGCGAGGGCGAAGAGAACGGTTACGGAGGTTATTAGATCCAGAACCCTTTCCCTGCCCCCGTTGGTCGAGATCAGGTACCTCATCCTCTCCTCGTCCTCCCTTTCCCGGCCCATTATAACGAGCAGCGCGGGCAGCACCGGGAGGAAGAGGGCCATGTAGCCCCACAAGTAGTCCCAGAAGCTTCCTTTGGCAGAAGATTCCACCTCAAAAACCCAGCGGGGAGTCAGAACGTCCATGACTACAGAGAGATTGTATCTGGCCGCTTCCCGAGATAGGGCCTGATGGATCTCCTTTATATTCTGGCTTCCGTCGGTTATAACTATTATCCCCTGGCTACCGGTGAAGAGCTCTCCGAGGTCGTCCCCAACGCCGTAGGAATTGAGTAGCTTTCTCGCGAACTCCGGAGAGGCTATACAGGCTTTATCATCGTATTTCTCCCACCTCTTTAGAATCGCCCTGAGAACTCTGCTCTTCTCGTCGTTTCTCGGGAGAACCTTGACCGTGCCGATCCTGATAGTAGCAACGCCGTCATACCCCTGGAAGTTGTCTATGAAGTAGGTGTAACGATATTTTATCTCGACTCCCCCAGTCTTCTTGGCGGCCTTTTCACTGGAAACGTAGCAGTCGGCCCCTCTATATCCTCCCAAGAGGGGCACTAAAATTATCCAAGTTTGAACATCTCCAGACTTATAGTCCGAAACGTACAGCGGGAGGTAAACCTCTGTAGCCATTATTCCAGCACTGGCAAGCATACTCCGGACGTCGTTTACCGAGAGGCCGCCACCACCCTTCACGGAACGCGGAGGTTCTGCTCCAGTGGGAACTTCTCCGTTCTTCAGATAGGTAACGCTCGGCCCATCATAATCCGTCGGGACAAACCGGAGAGAAAAGTATTCCCTTGAAAACTCGCCGAGCCTCATCTCGGTCGCCTGGTTTATAAGGGCACTTGCCGTTGCAGGTATTACCGCGACGAGGAAAACGAGAAAAAGGAATGAGAGGAAGACCTTTGAGTAGTGTCTTGCCATCGGTTTGATCTTCATCCCAACACCTCCAGGCTTAGGAGAAGGTAGTTATTTTGTCAACCCGATAGTACCAGAGATAACCATCGTCTCCTCCGGCTTCACTGTCGTCTCCGAGTATGAAAGTCATTGCTCTAACTTTAAAATCGTCCCATGTAAACCATGTATTTGTGGATTTATATTTTGCTACAGCAAAGAGAACTACGAGAGGACGGTCTCTAAGAGTGTTATCGAGATAGTCTGCCTGACCGTTTTGAGTTCTTGTGGAGATGAGAAATCTCAATGTTTCGGGGAAAGTCTCCTTTTTCTTAACTACGATCTTCCCCGCGTATCTAAGCAGCCAGTTGTTGTCGCCTCCCAGAACTACACAAGTATCATCGGATTCACAGATTTTTTTCTGAACATTATCTCTAATCTGCTCAGCAGTGTAAGCGTATCCTTCTTTGTTCCGATCAATATCGATTTCATATCCTGTTGGTAAGGTGCTAGACCAGCTTAGTCCAAACGTCCTTTCTGCTCCGAGTTCGAGAAGTTTGCTTACTCCAACAGAAGTCCCAATGGAAAGCTGATATGATACCCCATATGTTATATACCCACCATCTTTTACATGCCCTCTTGGTTTAATACCTGAGATCCCAATGAGATTGTAAGGTGGTGCATTGTATGAGCGAATCGCATTGCTGTACCATATCATGACTTGATACTCTACAGGTTTATAGTCGGGAGACCAGCTTCTGACAATCTTTGAGGCAGAGAGGTAGACGTCTATTAGGTTGCTATTATGTGTGCTTAAGGAAGAAGCACCACTATATGCAAACCCTGGCCCATAGTGCAAGTCAACGTTGAAGTGATCCACGCTCCGATATTCCTGACCCAACAACATGGGGGATGTGCTGCTAAGGCCGGTTTCTCCATATGCTAATCCCAAAGTGGCCTGGTGTAGTATGTACAGACCAAGCACTATTACTACTAATATCTTAGGTAGACCATATTTCCAGCTATCCACCCCCATTGAAAATCACCAGTTATGGGTAAGAATTACCTCGTTTTATAATACTTACGATGTCCGAAGTAACAAAAGTCATAAGACAATATACATCGAGTTTCAACCTGGCCATAATAAAAGACAGAAAAAGCCTAACCCTTCCCCAATTTTGCGATGAAGAAGCTGTTGCAGTCGTGTTTGTGCGTCCACGCCCTGAAAACCTTATCGCCGACCTCAAGGAAGCCCCGGTCTCCCCAGCCGAAGTCATGGGGGATAAGCTCCAGTCCAACGCGGTTCACCGCGAAGAGCACGTTTTCTTCATCTTCATCAATCCTGATAGAACAGGTCGAGTATGTCATCTCGCCGCCGTCGCGGAGGTTTTCGTACGCGTTTCTGAGCATGTTCCTCTGCACGCTGATTATGCGCTTGATCTTCTCCTCGTCGAAGCGCCACTTGACTTCCGGAAACTGTCTGTAGGTTCCGGAGCTTGAACACGGCGCATCGAGGATTATTTTGTCGAACTTGGCCTTGTCCCGGAAGTTCTGGCCGTCGGCGTGGACCAGCCTGACGTTTTTAATGCCGAGCAGCTTCATCTTCTCCTTCATTCTCATTAAGCGGTCGTAGGAATAATCCACCGCAACTATCTCGCCCCGGTTCTCCATCAGCGCCGCCGCGTGGAAGGTCTTTGAGCCGGGGGCCGCTGCCAGATCGAGAACCCTCTCGCCGGGTTCCGGATTCAAGACGTGGGCGACGTAGGCACTAGCTAAATCCTGAATCACGAACTTCCCCTGTTTGTACCAGTCTAGCCTTGTAACTGGAGTCTTGTACTCGAGGACCTTCAGAACGTCCGGAACGGGGGTCAGGGCGGTTTTAACGCCCTTCTCCTCAAGGTAGTCGCGGAGGGAATCAACGTCCGTCTTCAGCGTGTTCGCCCTGACGTAATACCTCTGCGGCCTGTTGTTGCTTAGGAGCAAGCGAACGGCCTCGTCGTAGCCAAACAGGTCGATAGCGTACTCCACGTACCAGCGCGGGTGAGAGAAGCGAACGCTCAACCACTCGATTCTGTCCTTCTCCTTCAACTTCTTCAACGCTTTCTCCACGTCGAACTTCTCTATCGAGTGCATCAGGGCGTTTACAAATTTGGCGCGGGAGAAGTCGAACTTCTCCTTGACGACGCGGATTATCGAGTCGGTCGCCACAGCGGGCGGGACCTTCCGGAAGTGTATCTCAAACGTCCCTATCCTCAGGAGGTTAGCGAGGTAGGGGTCTAAGTCCTCAACGGTCGAGCCTTTAAGCACGGAGTTGATTATGAAGTCTATCTTCGCTCTCCACTTCTCTATCTCGAAGACGTAGGCATGCGCCAAACCGCGCGCCTTCTCGCGGTCCCTTCCGGCTACCTTCCTGAAGACCCTCTCGAGGGCGTGCTTCGACGACAGCTCGCGCTCCTCAACTAAGCTTAAAGCGTCCGCCACTACTTCCTGAAAGCTCACGCGGTAAAACAGCTCCATGCTCGGCTCTTCGATGGGAGGTTTAAAAAGGTGGTGGTGAGGTTTATTAGGAAGAAGGCTCAACTAGAGACGGTGGGAGTATGGAAGAGGTCGACAGGCTCGTGTTCAACTTTCCCCTCTTCAAAGATTACTGGGAAAAGGAGCGGTTCCTCAAGGTCGTTGGGCTTCTGGTGAGCCACCAGATAACGTTTGAGAAAGCTGCCGAGCTTCTGGACATGAGGCTCGAAGAGCTGGCGTTCCTCCTTGACAAGCTCGGGGTTGAGTACTCGCTTCTTGATGATGAAGAGGCCAGACTTGAGAGAGAAGAGGCCAATAAGCTCATGGGGGAAATGAAGGGTGGAGCGTTTGTCTGATTCTTCTGAGCTGTTATTGGTGTTTCACAGGCTGGGAGGTGGTGGATTATGATCCTCGATACAGACTACATCACCGAAGACGGAAGGCCCGTCATCAGGGTGTTCAAGAAGGAGAACGGCGAGTTCAAAATCGAGTACGACAGGGACTTCGAGCCTTACATCTACGCTCTCCTGAAGGACGATTCCGCGATCGAGGACGTCAAGAAGATAACTGCAAGCCGGCACGGTACCACCGTCAGGGTCGTCAGGGCCGGGAAGGTGAAGAAGAAGTTCCTCGGCAGGCCGATAGAGGTCTGGAAGCTCTACTTCACCCATCCCCAGGACGTTCCGGCAATCAGGGACAAAATCAGGGAGCACCCTGCCGTGGTCGACATATATGAGTACGACATACCCTTTGCCAAGCGCTACCTCATCGATAAGGGCCTCATCCCGATGGAGGGCGACGAGGAGCTCAAGATGCTCGCCTTCGACATCGAGACGCTCTACCACGAGGGCGAGGAGTTCGCCGAGGGGCCTATTCTTATGATAAGCTATGCCGACGAGGAAGGGGCGAGGGTAATAACCTGGAAGAAGATCGACCTTCCCTACGTTGACGTCGTTTCAACGGAGAAGGAGATGATAAAGCGCTTCCTGAAGGTTGTCAAGGAGAAGGACCCCGATGTCCTCATAACCTACAACGGCGACAACTTCGACTTCGCTTACCTCAAGAAGCGCTCCGAGAAGCTCGGCGTTAAGTTCATCCTCGGAAGGGACGGCAGCGAGCCGAAGATACAGAGGATGGGCGACCGCTTCGCCGTCGAGGTGAAGGGAAGAATACACTTCGACCTCTACCCCGTCATAAGACACACCATCAACCTGCCCACCTACACGCTGGAGGCCGTCTACGAGGCGATTTTTGGGCAGCCAAAGGAGAAGGTCTACGCTGAGGAGATAGCGCAGGCCTGGGAAACGGGCGAGGGGCTTGAGCGCGTCGCGCGCTACTCGATGGAGGACGCCAAGGTAACCTACGAGCTGGGAAGGGAGTTCTTCCCGATGGAGGCCCAACTTTCTCGGCTGGTCGGTCAGAGCTTCTGGGACGTCTCGCGCTCCAGCACCGGCAACCTCGTCGAGTGGTACCTCCTCAGGAAGGCCTACGAGAGGAACGAGCTGGCACCGAACAAGCCCTCCGGCAGAGAACTTGAGAGGCGCCGCGGGGGCTACGCCGGCGGCTACGTCAAGGAGCCGGAGAGGGGACTTTGGGAGAACATAGCTTATTTAGATTTTAGGTGTCATCCTGCCGACACTAAAGTCATTGTCAAAGGGAAGGGCGTTGTAAACATCAGCGAAGTTAGGGAGGGGGACTACGTTCTCGGCATAGACGGCTGGCAGAAGGTTCAAAGGGTCTGGGAGTATGATTACGAGGGAGAACTCGTAAATATAAACGGCCTTAAGTGCACACCGAACCATAAGCTTCCGGTCGTTAGGAGGACTGAGAGGCAGACTGCGATAAGGGACAGCCTTGCAAAGTCTTTTCTCACGAAAAAAGTTAAAGGTAAGCTGATAACCACGCCTCTCTTTGAAAAAATCGGGAAGATCGAGCGAGAGGACGTGCCAGAAGAGGAGATACTCAAAGGAGAACTCGCCGGAATAATCCTGGCTGAGGGCACACTCCTGAGAAAGGATGTCGAGTACTTTGACTCTTCCAGAGGGAAGAAGAGAGTATCACACCAGTACAGGGTTGAAATAACCGTTGGGGCGCAGGAGGAGGACTTCCAGAGGAGGATCGTTTACATTTTCGAACGCCTCTTTGGGGTAACTCCCAGTGTTTACCGGAAAAAGAACACAAACGCAATAACGTTCAAAGTTGCCAAAAAAGAGGTTTATCTTAGGGTTAGGGAAATTATGGATGGCATTGAGAACCTCCACGCTCCTTCTGTGTTAAGGGGCTTTTTTGAAGGAGACGGAAGCGTCAACAAGGTCCGGAAGACAGTGGTAGTGAATCAGGGCACCAATAATGAATGGAAAATTGAAGTGGTGTCAAAACTCCTCAACAAGTTGGGGATTCCGCATAGAAGGTACACATACGATTACACCGAAAGAGAAAAAACCATGACAACGCATATACTTGAGATAGCCGGCAGGGATGGGTTAATCCTTTTCCAGACCATTGTGGGATTCATAAGCACTGAGAAGAACATGGCGCTGGAGGAGGCAATCAGGAACAGGGAAGTGAACCGCCTAGAAAACAATGCCTTCTATACCCTAGCCGACTTTACGGCGAAGACAGAGTACTACAAGGGCAAAGTTTACGACTTAACCCTTGAGGGAACGCCCTATTACTTCGCCAATGGCATACTGACCCACAATTCGCTATATCCTTCGATTATAATTTCCCACAACGTCTCCCCCGATACGCTCAACCGCGAGGGCTGCGGGGAGTACGACGAGGCTCCGCAGGTAGGGCATCGCTTTTGTAAGGACTTCCCCGGCTTCATCCCCAGCCTCCTCGGTGACCTGCTCGACGAGAGGCAGAAGGTAAAGAAGCACATGAAGGCCACGGTGGACCCGATAGAGAAGAAGCTCCTCGATTACAGGCAGCGCGCAATTAAAATCCTCGCCAACAGCTTCTACGGCTACTATGGCTACGCAAAGGCCCGCTGGTACTGCAAGGAGTGCGCCGAGAGCGTTACCGCCTGGGGCAGGCAGTACATTGAGACCACCATGAGGGAAATAGAGGAAAAATTTGGCTTTAAAGTGCTGTACGCGGATAGTGTTACAGGGGACACAGAGGTAACCATCAGAAGAAACGGCAGGATTGAGTTCGTTCCAATCGAGAAACTCTTTGAGCGCGTTGATCACCGTGTTGGTGAGAAGGAGTACTGCGTTCTTGGAGGGGTTGAGGCACTGACACTCGACAACAGGGGCAGGCTCGTGTGGAAGAAGGTTCCGTACGTCATGAGACATAAAACGGACAAAAGAATCTATAGGGTATGGTTCACCAACTCTTGGTACCTTGACGTGACGGAGGATCACTCGCTAATAGGCTACCTGAACACAAGCAAAGTCAAACCCGGAAAGCCCTTGAAAGAGCGTCTCGTCGAGGTCAAGCCAGAAGAATTGGGGGGTAAGGTCAAGTCTCTCATTACGCCCAATCGGCCAATTGCCCGTACCATCAAGGCCAACCCCATTGCCGTCAAGCTCTGGGAGTTAATTGGCCTGCTGGTGGGAGATGGCAACTGGGGTGGACAATCGAACTGGGCCAAATACTACGTTGGCCTCTCCTGTGGGCTGGATAAAGCCGAAATAGAGAGAAAAGTCCTGAACCCTTTAAGAGAGGCAAGCGTCATCTCCAACTACTACGACAAGAGCAAGAAGGGCGACGTTTCCATACTCTCCAAGTGGCTCGCCGGATTCATGGTCAAATACTTCAAAGATGAAAATGGGAACAAGGCCATTCCCAGCTTCATGTTCAACCTTCCAAGGGAATACATAGAGGCCTTTCTACGGGGGCTGTTTTCAGCGGACGGAACGGTAAGCTTGCGTAGAGGAATCCCAGAAATTAGACTGACAAGCGTTAACAGAGAGCTTAGTGATGCCGTGAGAAAGTTGCTGTGGCTGGTTGGGGTCTCCAACTCACTATTCACCGAAACCAAGCCAAACCGGTACCTGGAGAAAGAAAGTGGAACGCATTCGATTCACGTGAGGATAAAGAACAAGCATCGCTTTGCCGATAGAATAGGCTTTCTCATAGACAGAAAATCCACCAAACTCTCCGAGAACCTGGGGGGACATACAAACAAGAAGAGGGCTTACAAATATGATTTTGACTTGGTATACCCCAGAAAAATCGAAGAGATAACCTACGACGGCTACGTCTATGACATCGAGGTTGAGGGAACCCACAGGTTCTTCGCCAACGGAATACTCGTTCACAACACAGACGGCTTTTTCGCAACAATCCCCGGAGCGGACGCCGAGACGGTCAAAAAGAAGGCCAGGGAGTTCCTTAACTACATTAACCCCAAGCTGCCCGGTCTCCTCGAACTCGAGTACGAGGGCTTCTACAGGCGCGGTTTCTTCGTAACCAAGAAGAAGTACGCGGTGATAGACGAGGAGGGCAAGATAACGACGCGCGGGCTTGAGATCGTCCGGCGCGACTGGAGTGAGGTGGCTAAGGAGACGCAGGCGAGGGTCTTGGAGGCCATACTGCGGCACGGTGACGTCGAGGAGGCCGTGAGGATTGTCAAGGAAGTGACGGAAAAGCTGAGCAAGTACGAGGTTCCGCCAGAGAAGCTCGTCATCCACGAGCAGATTACCAGGGAGCTGAAGGACTACAAGGCCACCGGCCCGCACGTGGCCATAGCGAAGCGCCTCGCCGCGAGGGGGATTAAGGTTCGCCCTGGGACAGTCATCAGCTACATCGTCCTGAAAGGTTCCGGCAGGATAGGGGACAGGGCGATACCCTTCGACGAGTTCGACCCCACGAAGCACAGGTACGATGCGGAGTACTACATCGAGAACCAGGTTCTGCCGGCGGTGGAGAGAATCCTCAAGGCCTTCGGCTACAAGAAGGAGGATTTGCGCTACCAGAAGACGCGGCAGGTTGGGCTGGGGGCGTGGCTCAAAATGGGGAAGAAATGAAGGCCAAGCTTCTTTGTTAGTCCTCCCTTTCTATCCTCTCCAGCACATCCAAAATCCCCTCCACAGCCGGAACCTCAAAGCCCCGCTCGTGGATTCTCCTAACACCTTCCGCTTCCGGGTTTATCCAGACCGCCCAGAGGCCGGCTTTTAAAGCGCCTTCAAAGTCCTCCGCGTAGGTATCGCCGATGTGTATCGCCTCCTCCGGTTTCACGTTGAAAACCTTCAGAGGTCTCCCAAACATCTCCCTCATGGGCTTGAACGCTTTAACCTCATCCGCGAAGAAAGTTCTGTCAATATGGTTCATGAGGCCGAACTTTTCGAGCAAAAGGCGCGTGTATGAACCCGGCCAGAACATCACGTTACCCGTAACGGTGACCTTCAGGCCCTTTCTCCTGACGCCTTCCAGAGCTTCCTTTGCCCCGGAGAGAACTATATCCTCATCTACCTTCAGAACTGCCCTCGCCGCCGCCCTCTTGACGAGCTCAACGTCGATTCCAAGGAGCTCGGCCAGCATCTCCTGGCTCTCCTCGAGGGCCCTGGACGGGTCGCCGGCCGTTTTGGCGCGCATGGCCTTTATCCTCTCCCTCGTGAGCATCATCCCCTCGACGACGTCCACTATGCACGCTCCCCTCAGCTTCGAGAGTTCAACCGCTATCGCGTCGAGCATGACGTTTATGTCGAGGAGCGTGTTCCAGACGTCGAAGGAGACGAGTCTTATCACCCTACCACCCCTTCAGGGCTCTGCGGCCATGTAAATTCCGTCCCTCTCAAAGGCCTCGAAGACCTTCCCACCCTCCTTCGTTTTGAGCTCAACGATGACTCTCTCCGGGGCCTTTTCCACGTCGGCCTCGACCTTCCTGGTGCTGAGAACCTGTATGAACGCATCCCCCAGCCTCTCAAACTCAAAAACTAGTGCACCATCCTCCCAGCGGTGGCCACGGTAAGAAACGCCGCCCATACGGAAGGTAACCTCAAGAACGATTTTCATCAAGCATTCCCCCATCTATTTCTTCGAAGGGTCTTCTCGAGGAGGGTTAAAAAGGTTGGGAGGAAAAGAAGCATCATGCCTTCTTCAGCTTGACCACCTGTTTGGCGAACTCCTCCAGAACCTCTTTCCTCATGCCCTCGAAGAATTTAATGGAACCCGCGTAGCTGTGGCCGCCGCCCTCTATCCCTGCTGCCGGCAGTGCCTCCTGGAGCCTCGGGATTATCTCGTTGAGGTCAAAGCCGTAGGCTGCCATTCCATCCGCTGCCCTGACAACTGCGAAGTCTGGGCCGTAGGCGAGGGTCAGGATTGGCGCGTCCTCGCCGTACTTCTCCTTGAAGTGGTCGTGGATGAGTCCGCTCAGCTTGCCAGGGCTCGGGTAGCTGAACTTCGGGGCGAAGAGCTCTATGTCTATCGTGTTGAACCTTATGCCGTTCGGCAGGACGACGCTCTTGACGTGCGGTAGCGATGCCCTTAATGCCTTCTCCTGCTTCTCCTTGACCTCGGGGTAAATCGCGTTGATGAGCTCGCGGTGCCTCTGGAGGTTGCCGGTGAGGAGGAGTATCTCATCGATTATCCCGTGCCCGTCCATGAACTTCCAGAAGTAGGCCTCGTGGTCTATTACCTCGGCTATCTTCTTCAGGTCCTCCTCGTCGAGGCCTTTAGCCTTCTTCGCTATCTCGAGGTACTGGTAGAACTCAGGGGCCTTGCTCCTGTCGCCGGTTCCGGCTATCGCTGGTAGGTGCTTTATCTTGTCCTCCACCTCGGGGTTAATGAAACGAGCAACTTCCGTAGCCAGCATTCCGGCCGTTAGCTCGTAGTAGCCGCGCTTGACGTGGTGCGGGTTGACGTGGACGTCGACGTAATCATCCACCTTGGCTTTGTCCTCGCTCACCCACTCGCGAGGGTCATGGTGGTCTATGACGACGATCGGCACGCCGTAGGCCCTTATGCGCTTGTAGGCTGGAATATCCTCGCTCGTTCCGCCGTTGTCGACTATCACAACCAGCGGCAGCGGGTCGCCGAACTTCTCGTGGTCCTCGACCATGAAAATGATGTCCTTGAGGACGTCCTCCAGCTCGTAGAACGGCGCCCTGCTCGGCCTCCTCTTGAAGAGCTTCCACCTCGCCTGGGGATCCGGTGAAACCTGTTCGATGAGGGGCACTATCGCGTACTCCAGAGCCAGGCCCGAGGTGTAGCCGTCGGTGTCGGCGTGGTGCCTGAGGAGTATGGGCCTGCCCTCGTATATCGCGCGCCTTATCATAAAGGCAGCCTTCATTATCTTGGGCTTGAGCTTTTCGAGAACCTCACTCTCCACTAGGAAACCAACGTCCTTCGGCTGGGCACGCTCGTCGAGGGCCCTCTCTATGGCCTGCTTCACCTGGGCCGCATCCGGGCCCCAGAGCCTGGCCATGTCGCTGGCCTCTATCTGGATCTCCCCGGCGTGGAACGCTATCTTTCCGATGACCTCAACAATATCGCCAACGTTTATGTTAGGGTACGCCCTAACCCCCGGCGCCTCAAAGGCCGCAACCCACGTGATCCCCGTCCCGTCGGTTATCGTGAAGACAGTCGGCCCGCCTGTGACTTGTATCTGGGTCACCTTGCCCCTGAGCCTGACGGTTCTACCAACCATGTCCTTGCTGAGCTCGTTTATCGGGGTGACCGGGATCTCCTTCCTCACCACAACGGTCTTGTAGTTCCTGAGGGCGGACTCGACCAGGTCAATCTCCTTCTTGTCCGGCCTTACGTCCAGAACCTGGACGAGTATCTCCTCACCGGGCTTGTACTCCCTCCCACCAAGGAGGTCTTTCCGCTTTATTAGGCCAGTGACGTGCGGGTTGAGCCTTACGAAGACACCGAAGCGCTCGACGCGGTCTATGGTGCCCTTGTAGACGTTGCCAACCTCAACGTCCTCGTAGTCGCAGGTCTTGTCGAGGACGTAGACGACCTTGTACTTCCTAAGGCAGTCCGGGCAGACCCACGTGGTCTCCATACCGGGCTCCCACGGTTCTTTTACTTTGCCGCATATGTCGCAGACGAGAACCCTACCCGTTCCCCCGCACGTTGGACAGGTGTCGTAAACAGGCACAACCCCCTTCCCGTGGCACTCGGGACAGGGGATCTCGTCGACCTCGTCCTCGACACCGAGGTAGTCCAGGTTCCTGTAGCCCTTGAGCTTGTCCCCTATCTTGAAATCAGCCGGAACGTAGCCCCACCCGTTGCACACGGGACACTCCTTCTCGCCGACCTTGACCTTTCCCGTGCCGTGGCACTCGGGACACTCCTTTACCGCCATCTCTCTCACCCGCGGTAGGTTCACGGCTCTGTTTAAAAACGTTAGTCGGGGCCGATCTACCGGAAGGTACGACGGGATTTAATGAAAGCGGGAGTCAGGTGGGCCAGTTCGGTTCGTAGTTCAAACCTACATACGGTTCTACACAAAGGACTTAAAAGAACACAAAGGTCAGGGAGTTCTGAAGGAGAATATCCAAGGAACGCTCAAGAAAGATGGTCATCTTCCAAGGGGTGATCACCGTGAGGTTTCGCCAGAAGCTGTACGCAGCACTCCTAGGCACGGTTCTGCTTATAATTTTGATTATGGCAGTTGTCCAATTCAAGACCGTTGACACGATGGGGCACGAGATAGAGGGCAAGATGAGGCCGACCCTCACCGATCACGCCAAGAGGATAGCCCTCCTGGAGAGCGAGAAGTACTCCCTCAAGATCGACGGAAAGCTCCGTCCCCTGAGCCTTCTGGCTGACGCGTATGCAAACTCCATAGGCTCCCTGTACGTCAACGAGGAGTTCAACCCGCTGTATACCCAGGGAAGCGTTTTCAAGAGCACCGTGCTCTCAAAGATGAAGGAGCTCAAGGAGTCGGACGGGGACATTATAAACGCCTACTATCTCGACAACCTGGGGAGGGTCTTCATCTACCCAGAGGCCGAACTCCCCCGGGGATACAACGCAACGGATTCGCCCCTCTACAAAGAGGCGGTCTCAAAAGGCCCTTCTTGGGTGGGGCCGTACAAGGACGAGGTCACGGGAAAGACCGTCATCACCTACGTAACCCCAGTGAGGTACAAGGGGAAGATCAGGGGCGTCATAGGGATAGACGTGGACTTCTCAAGCGTTTCTTCCGAGATGCTCGGCACCAAGATCGGTAGAACCGGGTACCTGTTCGCGGTGGCCCCAAACGGGTCCGTTGTCCTCCACCCGGATGAGAGTCTCGTTGGAAAGCTTAACGTGTTCCAAGAGCCCGAGTACTCGAGTCTGGCTAGCTCCATGAGAACCTCGGATGAGGGGGTTGTTGAGGCGAAGCTCAATGGAGAGGACATGGTCATCTCCTTCTCAAAGACCAAAACCCTGGGCTGGGCAGTCATTGCCGTTGCCCCGAAGAAAGAGCTCATAAGCGAGCTCCTCGAGTCGCTTGAGGGTGCCAAAAAGGACGCTTCTAAAAACACCCTCTACGGAACCGCCGCCGTCGTGGCGCTGGCCATGGGGCTCGTTCTCCTGAGCGTGAGGTACCTCAAGAGGGCCCTGGCCCCGCTGGAGAAGCTGACGTCCGCGGCCGAGTACATAGCGGAGGGCAGGCTGGAGGATGCCAGACGGGAGGTCAGGTCCATAGACTACCCCCACCGCGACGATGAGGTTGGTAAGCTGATCACTGCCTTCGAGGAGATATCCAAGGAGGTCATAGGCACGCTCAACGGAGTCATCTCAAAGCTCGAGGCCATGGCCGACGGCAGGCTGGACTACTCCATAGACGAGAGGGCGAAGGGCGACCTCCAGAGCATAATAACCGCACTCCAGAAGACGTCCTCGAAGATGAAGGCCCTTATAGGCAACATCAAGGAGGTGGGCCTTGAGCTGAACGAGAGAGCCGACAGGTTGGCCAGCATAGCAAACAACGTCACCAACTCTACCAATCAGGTGAGCGAGGCCATAGAGCAGGTAAGCATCGAGGCCCAGAGGCAGCAGGAGAGCATCAACGAGATAACGGAAGGTATGAGGCTGGTCTCGGAGACCACAACGCACACGCTCCAGACTATGGAGGAGTTCGAGGAGGCTATAGGCGAGGTCGTCAGAACCGCCACCGAGGGCAAGGTGAAGGGAGATAAGGCCATAACGGACGTCGAGAGCATAGAGCGCTCCATGAGGTTCATAGAGGAAGCTGTTAACGCTGTCAGCGAGATGAGCAAGCGCATAGGGGAGATAACGCAGACTATAAGTGCGATCGCCGAGCAGACGAATTTGCTTGCTTTGAACGCGGCAATTGAAGCGGCAAGGGCCGGGGAGCAGGGGAGGGGCTTCGCCGTCGTGGCCCAGGAGATACGCTCCCTGGCGGAGGAGAGCAAGGAGGCGGCCGAGAAGATAGGGGAGATAATAACAGAGATGAACAAGAAGGTAGCGAAGGCCGTCGAGGAAACGGCTAGGGGCACTAAAACCGTCGCCGACTCCACTGAGACCCTAAACGAGAGCCTGAGCTATTTGGGGCACATAGCGGAGATGATACGGGAAGTGGGGGAGAGGGTGGCGGAGGTGAGGGAGCAGACGCTCAGCATCCACAGGGAAGTTGACAGGGCGCTCAAAGCGCTTGAAGAGCTGGCCGCGAGCGCGGAGGAGACAACGGCGAGTGCCGAGGAAGTCAGCTCGGCGATGCAGGAGCAGAGGGCAGAGATAGAGCTCCTGAACTCGGAGGCGGCCGAGCTCAGAAGGATAGCCCGGGAACTCCGCGAGAGCGTCGAGCAGTTCAGGCTCTGAATCCCTCCCTTTCTCCTCTTCTCCCCAAGGTTTATAATCCAAGTTGCCACACTACCCAACGCGATGATGAGTGAATCCAATGCTGAAAGGATGATGAGCCCCGAACCTGAGCGCGATAGGAGCTGAACGAAGTGAAGGAGTACGTTCAGGAGATCAAGACCGATCTCGAATACCTCCGGTCGGAGATCGAACGGAAGAACCTGCCGGATAGTCTCGGCTTTGACGACATAGTGCAGGAGGTAGTTGGCGCGGTCACCTTCGCACTCCCCTTCCTCTTCACCGGCGAGATATGGGACGTTGCCAAGGACATATCTGTGGAGCGTTCGCTGGCGATATTCTTTGTCACCCTCGGTGTGGCCTACCTCTTCATAGCCAAGTCCAGGATAGGCAACCTCAAGCGCGAGGAGCTCTTCCACGTGCCCAAAAGGCTCCTAACCGTTGCCGCTATCTCATACACCGTGACAGCGACGCTAATATACCTGTACGGGATAAACAGCGTTGCCCACTTCAACACCGCCCAGTACCTCAACGCGACTGTAATAGTGAGCACCTTCGCGGTGATAGGGGCCATAACCGTGGACATGGTGAGGTGAATGAGGGTAATAACCGGTTCCAGGTACGAAAGCTATACCGCAGACTTCCTTTTCCCCGAGTACGGAAAGAACCGCCGGCAGCTTGAGGCCTTCGTCACTTCGCTTGCCGGAGACGAAACCGTGGTAACTTCGAGCCTCGAACTCATCGACATGCTCGCCCCGAGGTTCAGAAGGGGGGAGGAAAACGTTCTGGTGTACTCCGACACGGGAAGGTCGCTAACGCTCAAGGAGGTCTATGAACTCAGGAAGTACCTCGACTTCGACGTCAGGGGAGGGTTTTCCGGGGAGAGCGAGGAGACAGCCGTTCTCTTCGTGGAGGGGAAGACGGACGCCAAGTTCTTCAAGGCGGTCTTCAAGAAGCTCTTCGAGTTCAGGGAAAGCCGCCAGATCCCTGCCAGTCTAGAGCCTATCAAGAAGGTCTTCGAGAGGGACAACTTCGACCTCCTCAAGCGTGAGGACAGAGCATACCTCGCGGTGATCCCGAGCGAGGGGAACTCCGGCGTTATCAGGAACCTTGGGAACTTCCTGAAGGCCATGGAAGTCTTTGATTTCCGCGTGAGCAGGATAGGGGTTGCCGTGGACGTGGATGAGGACAGGAAGGCGGCCCTAGACTCAATAGCGGGGAAGGTATCAAACTTCCGCCACAAAAAGACCCCCTCCGGTTACCGCGTCGGAGAAACCGAGGTGGTTCCCCTTATAATCGGCCTTCCGTTCGATGACGAGCCCGTGGAGTGGAAGAAGCCTACCGTGGAAGACCTCATGCTCCACCTGATAGCGAGGGAGGGCCTGCTGGAGAAGATCAGGCCTGGCCTCAGGGCCCTGAACGAGAGCCTCGGAAGGAAGTTAAAGCCAAAGGAAGTGATGTACCTGGCCCTGGCAGCCTACGGCCACTGGGGGAACCTGGAGGGCTTTTACGAACTCTTCGTGATGCGCTCCCGCTTCAGGAACCTGAAAGCCGTCCTGAAGGAGGCGGGCCTCATGGAAGGCTTGAGGTACATGGCCTTCAGCCCCTGAATTGAAGGAAAACATAGAAATTTAATCGCAGAATTAGTCAACTAAATAATCACCGAGCAGGAACTTCCAGAGGGGAACGGTTCTTACCCTTCCCCACTCAGTTTCCACCTCCCCCTCCTCTTCCAGAGTTACAACCGTCAGATTCCTGCATCCCAGCCGGGTTTGATTTCCCTTTCAATGATCTCCGGCAGATCCCTCTCGTGGGAGAGGCGAATGTAGTGCTTTATCTCCTCGGGGTTTATGGTACATCATACAGTACCAAAGCTTATAAATATCTGGTACGCCGTAATGTACCACCTTTGGCAGGGCTACAAAGAGAGAATCAGAGGACTCCTTTTCTCCTCAGCAGCGCGAGGTAGCTCGTGAAGGCTCCGGCTGAAATCGTGTCGCCGAGGCCGACCGTCGAGACCGGGTTCTTCACGAGCCTCGTCGGGATTATAACGACCCTGTACTCCCTCGTTCTGAGCCTCCTCTTCGCCTCCTCGAAGCGGAGCTTGACGTATTCGCCGCGCTCGTTGTAGGGGACGTTGAGGCCGACCCTGAAGTCCTCAGGGGAGCGGATTTCTCCCAGTGAAGCCCTCGCCGCGGCCAGGGTCGTCGCGAGCTCAAGGCTGCTCCTCAGCTCGTCCTCGCTCAGCGGGTTGTCGGCGTGGGTGATGTACATTATGTAGTAGATGGTGTGGATCTGGAGAATTTCGAGGTTCATCTCGTCGATGAGTATCTTCCCGCCCAGGACGGTGTCCTCGATGCGGTTGTAGGTGAATATCCTGTCCGCGAGCTTCGAGTAGCCGAGGGCGTTTAAAACGTGGGCTATCTCAGCTTCATCCATCCCGACGCTGTCGACGAGCGGGAAGAGGTTGTAGATGACCTTCTTCCTCAGCTCGCGGTTCTGTATGGAGGCAAACTCGAGGTGAACCTTAACGTCCTTCTCGCGCTTGAGGAGGAGAATGTCCTTCTTCGCCTCGCGCAGGTAGTGGTTTGCATCTTTCCCGTCGGAATAGCGGAGCTTAATGCCCTGATAGCCCGAGAGGATGGCCCCATCAATCGTCTCACCAATCTCCGGGAGGAATGGCTTCAGCTCGGGCTCGGTGTATATCCTTATGCTCTCAAAGCGGGCCGAAACTATGAAGCGGCCCGAGAAGGGAACCGTTACCGTCTCGTCTCCCAGTTTGAAGGTCGTCCCGGCGCGGAACTCGAAGATGCGGTTGACCTTTATCGGGTCGCCGTCGCGGTAGGCCTCGTGGGGGTGCTTGAAGACGAGCTTTCCATCCTCAACGACGGGATAGAAGAGGTTCGGCCTCTCCACGAACATCATGGCCTGCTTCTTCGCGAGGTGGGGGGTGTAGACCAGAACGCGGTTGAAGTCGAGGCTCGCCAGGAGGTTGGCTATTATGCCAGCCTGGCCGCCCATCCTCTCGACGTCGTACTTGAAGTGGGAGTCGAACCACGTGTGCAGCTCCTCGTTGACTAGGGGAACCGCCATCGGCTTGCCCGTCTTGAGGGCGTGAACCAGTCTCGCCACGAAGTCGAGGGGCTCGTTTATCTGCCTTGGGTACTCGTCCATCCTCTTCTTCACTGCTTCAGCGCCAAACTCGTCTATGAGCCTCTGAACGGTCTCTCCATTGAGGTAGGTTATCGCGTCGACGTTCGTGTTGTAGGCGGTGTAGATTGAAAGCTTCCTCGCCTCGTCCAGGAGCCCCATATGTATCACCCTCAGTGATTAAAACGGGGCGGAATTTTAAAAGGGTTTCGGGCTGGTTATCACTTGGAGTGTTGGAAAAATCTTAAAAGTGACAGTAATCTATAGTATTGCTGATATCTGGGGGTGTTCTGAATATGAACTGGAGAAAAGCTGGATCACTGCTCACCGCACTTTTAGTACTCCTGAGCATAGGAGGGGCTGTCGCACTTCAGAGGGACGCTAAGCCCCAGCTTATACCGGACACACCAAGACCAGTGATAACGGGAGTGAGTGTCCAGGAAATAGCCTGCGGGGGGCGAACTACAGTAAGGGTTTTCCTAAACAACTACGGTGGGACTACAGCTGTGGGCACGCTGAAGCTCTACGTTGACGGAAGCCTGAGGGGCACTGCTGGAGTCGAAGTAAACCCCTACACTCCAGAGACGGAAACCTTTTCAGTCTCGGTACCTCAGGGAAAACATGCCTTTAAGGCCGTCCTGGAATACCCAGGAGGTAGCGACTATGCCACTAAAACCGTGGAAGTCAAGTGGGACACCGACTGCGATGGTCTAACGGACGATTTTGAAAACCGGTATGGGATCAACGCTACCAACCCGGACACCGACGGGGACGGGGTAATTGACTCAAGGGATGTAAACCCGTTCAGGGACCAGACCATAACCGTTTACATCTTCCGCGCGCGGGCGATCAATGGTGTCGGAGATCCGTTCGCCCATCCAGACCCCGATATGAGCCTCAGCATCTCCGCATCTTCGGGCCAGTGGAACTCGGTTGAAATCCTGGATTTCAAAAGCGATACAAAGGACACCGATAAGTATTCGGGCAAGATAATCCCCGGTCCGTACTTTATATCGAACCTGGGGAGATATGCAGTCGGGATGGCCACATTCAACGTTCCGGATGACAGAGAAACGGTCGACATAACGTTCACCCTTTACGACAGGGACGACGATGAGGACGACATCATTGACGTTTCCCCAACCTCAGGAACGAAGGCGAGGATAACCTACAACCTCAAAACCGGCACCTGGAGCGGTGACGATTACCCCGGCGATGAGAATCATTATTTCGGATACGGCCACTTAAGCGGCTGCGGCGACGGGTCGTGCGGCGTTACCTCCAGCGATCCAGACAAAGACGTAAAGGTCTACTCCAAGTACGAGAACATCCTGGAGAAAAACGGGGTACAAGGTGAAGTTCTTGAGGCCTATTCGCTGGAGAACGTTAATGAAATCGAGGGGCCCGGGAAGAAGGGCTGGATGCGCATCAAAGGGCCCCGGAGCGTGGAGGTGGTAAAAGTCCGCATGCCGAACGGCAAGCTCAGGAACTTCACCCTCGTCAACACCCACGGTGCTATGGTGAGGCTGCTCAAGCGCGCCAGCTCGAAAAAGACGTCCTCCAACGCAACCGTTAGGATAGCCTCCCCAACCGGCGTCCTGAGCGCCCAGGGGGAAGTAATCACGTACTCCTCCACCGATCCTCCGGATGGGGAGATATGGTTCGTCATAATTCCCAGCGACATGGACGGCATACCCTTCTGGCGCGAGATTGAGTTAAACAAAGAGCTAGAAGCGGCCGGGATCGCGAAGAGGTTCACCCCCAGCGATGGTCACGGCCTCGGGGACTTTGACCTGATTGACGAGGTCAACGACGAGGATATGTACGGCGACTACGACGGCGACGGCGTCCCGAACCTCGCGGAGCTGCTCATCGGGAAAGACCCGGCGAAGAGGGACATTCTGGGAATTGAGCTGAACATCTCAGTGGAATGGCCGATGAGCGACGAGGACAAGAAGAACCTAGTTTACAGCATCAGGAAGGCGAGCGACTTCGTCTACGACTACACGGACGGCTACGCGATGATAACCAAAGTCCACATCTGGGACGGAAAGAGGAACTGGGATAAGGCAGACGTGAGGGTGCACTACACTCACCCGTTACTGCCTCAAACCCCCGCTCAGGTCTTTTACGATGGATGGCCACAGGCAACAGCGAGAGGTGGGTACTGGATGAAAAGAAGCCAGAACGTGTCATCTGAAGAAAAGAAGAATATCTACATCATGATGTCAAGGGAGTTTGAGAGGTTTAGCGAGCCAAGCGGCACTGCTGGGATTGGAAGCGTACGCTGGGGTAGAACCTTGGGGCATGAGCTTGGCCACTACGTCTTCTGGCTTGGGGATGAGTATGAAGACTGGCACGGCACAACCTACCTTTGGGGTTATGAAACGTGTGACGATTTCGCTTGTTATCCAAACTGGGAGCTTTATAACGCCGCTCCAGATTCTGTCATGAAGCACGAGTGGGCCTGGAGCGAGCTCAGCACGCCAAAAGAATACCAAGAATTCCACAACTACCTAACTCACGAATACGGAGACTGGAAGCCGTACACGACAGACCAGTGGGGGAACACTACTGACACGAACAAAAATAGCTATGCTGTGGACTCGGATAGGTGGCATTCATCAGCATGGCAAACAGTCTACAAAATACTAACAAGCAAGAACTTGGAGGTTAAAGGCTGGGTCCCCATTGATGACAAGGGAACATTCCGTTCTCAATCATTTATACTTTCAAACGCGCTCGAAATTTCTTTTGATGTAACTGAACATTTCACACCCAAAACCGGTCCCTACACTGGCGTTGGCTACTTCATGGAGGTGGTCTGGGGATGAAGCGAAAGCTGCTTGCCTTTTTCCTTCTTTTCCTCTTCCTGGCTGGGTACTTGGCTTATTTGAATTCCCTCCCGCCTGCAGTCAGGGCTTACAAGCTTGCAAGAATTCCCGGCAATGAACAGTTAATAGCAGTCTACCATGATAACAACCTATGGCAGTTCGCCACTTACAACCCAAAAACCCAAGAATTGAAAGTTTACGCCATCCACAGCGACGAGCCAATCCTCCCCTGGGGAAAGGACGTAAAAAGCGTGAAAACGCCCTTGAATTACTCCCCACTCGCCCTTAACTTAAAACTTCTCGAAAAAGCGCCAAAAGAAACTCCAGCATTACTCTTCAACGGGAAATGGTATACGAGAGAAAACCCGCCAAAATTCCCAAGCTTTGACGAGATACTCAAAGAATACGAGAACAAGACACTAAGACAAATCACAGGATACACCGCCAAAAAAGAACTATGGATCAGGAGCATTAAAGTGTCTAATGATGGAAGTGTTGGCCCTCTTTGGGAGCTTGTAGTGCCAAGTTTGAGGGAGAATACTTCCGAGGCCTTTATCTGGGAGGTGGAAAAGCCCGTTAATGAAAGCACTTCCTTTTGGGAGGTCTACTACCCCGACCAAGTAATTCTCAGAGGGCATTGGTGGGCTGTATATCTAGGCACGTTTAAGGTTAGAGAGAGAATCATTAGAGAAGCGTTTAATGATATAAACGGGAGTCCTCAATTGGTGAGGGGATCGTTCCTGCAGGTTACTCTCCACAGCGGGATGGATTCCAACACTATAGATGTTGCGGCTCTTGCCGTTTCAAAGTACCGGCTAGGGATCTCGATGGAGAAAGGGCTAGACCCAGGATACGTTGTTTTTAAGTATTTTGAGATTTCAAAAAATGGTAAAGGTAAGGAGTCAAGCCCCTAGGAGGGAGATGATGACAATACAGGCTCGTACACAGGCGTTGGCTATTTCGTGGAGGTGGTTTGGGGATGAAGAAGGCTTTGGCCATTGGAGTCTTGCTCCTCCTCATTTCTTTTTTCGCTTACAACACGTACACTTATCATCAACTCTCCTCGGCGGAGGGAGCTTATAAACTGGCGGGAATTCCAAGCAGTGAAAAACTCATTGCTGTCTACCATGACGAGAACTTCTGGCAGTTCGCAACCTACAACCTTAAAACTCAAGAACTCAAAGTTTATTACATTGGTCAGAATTCTCCACTATTTTTCAGAACTAAGAAAACAAAAACAGTCAAGACTCCATTAAACTATTCCCCACTCGCCCTCGACTTAAAACTCCTTGAGAAAGCACCAAAAGAAACTCCAGCGCTACTCTTCGCCGGAAAATGGTACACTCAGGAAAACCCACCAAAATTCCCAAGCGCGAGCGAAGTACTCAAAGAATACGAGAACAAGAGCATTCGGAGGATTGCTCTGCTGTACGCTAAAAAAGAGCTCTGGATAAAGACATATCTCCAAGTGAATACAAGAGGCTACGAAGTAGGAACAGAGGATGTACTAACAATCCCGAATTTTGGAAACACATCCACGGGGATCTGGGTTGTTGAAATTCCACTGGGACGTGAAAGCTCAACAGAAATTGTGTATTACCCAGGTCTCAAAATAACAGGGGAGGTTAGTCCAGTGTACCTGGGTTCGTTCGTCTTAACTGAAAAACCCGTTGAGACCGCATTCCACACGGCGCTCCTGAATCTCAGCGAGACTACAAGCTTCGCAAAGATAGAGGTTTACTGCTTCTCCCCTAAAGCAGATATTGATACAGTGGCAATCAAAAGATATTATCCAGGAATTTCCATGAAAGAATACTTCACATTTCCCTACCTTCACAGGAACACACTTGAAGTTTTAGAAGGATGCAAAAATAACAATTGATCAGGAGAGAGTTTAAAAATGATTCAAAAGACGACGTCCAACAGCAATCAGAAGCTCCGCTATTATCTCAGCCTGGACAGCGTGAACTTTGGTTCCGCTGACTACGGGCGTGCTATAGCCCACGAGCTTGGGCATTATGTTTTCTGGCTCGGTGACGAGTACATGGACTGGCATGAGAGGATCTACTACGTTCCTGACTCGATTTTTGAGGGGGTAATTCCAACCTACCTGCTCGGTGGCATAGCGTACTCCCGCACGACTGCAGGCTGGTTCTACGATAATAGAATCCCACCGCACTCAATCATGGACATGACTTACGAGTACAGTGAACTGAGCTGGCCCGCTGATTACGAAAGATTCAAAGCCAATCTAACAAAAAAATTCGGAGAAAATAACTGGGAAGAACACATGACAGACCAATGGGCTGGAAAAATCCGTGGGGAGAACAAATGGAAGTGTTCCGCTTGGGAGGCCGTTTACTCTTTCCTGAGCGGGCATAACACCCCCCAGTGGATAAGAGATGTATTCAAACCAGAAAATCATCCACGCCGCCAGAGAGTGCTTATCTCCATCCCAAGCTTAGGCAACAACTTTATTCCAAAAACCGGTCCCTACACTGGCGTTGGCTACTTCATGGAGGTGACCCGGAGATAAGGGAAGCCGTAACTCATTTCCATCCTTTTGCTCTTTCTCCTCATCGGCAGGTAAAGTCAAAACCTGAGAAGAGCACTAATACTCCGTGAACAGCCTGCCGAGCTCTGGGATCTTCTCCATGACGTCCATCTCTCGCAACGCGAGCCAGAAGGACGCCTGGTTGCTCGTGACCACCGGGACACCGAGGTCTTCTTCCAAAGCTTCGATTATCTCGAACGTCCTCAGGTTGGTGCAGCTTATGAAGATCGCGTCCGCCTCGTCCATGAAGCTGGCCTTCGCTAGGCGGTAGGCTTCGTAGGGCTCGAGCTTCCCGATCTGGGTGTTGTCCTCTATTCCAAGCCCCCTTATATCGAGAACCTCGAAGTCGTTGGCCTCGAGGAACTCCTTCTCCCGCTGGTTTATCTCGTCGGTGTAGGGGGTTATCACCAGAATCGACTGGGCGTCGAGTATCTTCAGGGCCTCAACCACAGCGGTGCTCGTACTCACGACGGGCACGTTAACCTCGTCCTCTATCTTCGCCTCCAGCTCCTTCTCGTAGTCCTTTCCACCTATGAATGAGCCGCTGGTGCACCCGTAGAGTATCTGCTCGACGCCGGCATCTTTGAGCAGCTTCGCGGCCTCAACCGCCAAAGCGTTCATCTTTATCAGCTCGTCCTCGTTGACGTTCCTGAGCGGAACCCTCGCAGTGTGGAGTGAGACACCCTCGGGGAGGAACGTGTGCAGCTCCATCTCCATGGTGGTGTTCGATGATGGAACGATAAGGCCGAGTCTTCCACGCCATCCGTACATGCTTTCACCTCCCTCGATTTACTCACGGCTTTTCTTAAACCTTTGGTTCTGGAAAGGTTGATTAAGGCCCGCGGCGATACCACTCTGGTGGGAGCATGGAGCTGGACGAGGCGATAGCCAAGAGGACTTCGGTCAGGTACTTCTCAGGGGAGCCGGTGAGCGAAGAGGCAATCAAGGAGTTAATAGAAGCCGCCATAAGAGCCCCGACAGCGAGCGGCCTTGAGAACTGGCTCTTTGTGGTATTCCAGAGCGAGGAGGCCAGAGAGAAGGTCTTCGACCTGATAGCCGAGGGCATGGTGGAGTACTATAGGGCCGTCAACCTGCCAGAGGAGAAGATAGAGAAGCTCAAAAACAGGATGTACGCGGAGGGCATGTACCGGGCGCCGGTTTACATCGCGGTCTTCATCGACAGGCGCGTCCGCTTCCTGAAGGGGAGGGAGTTCGATGAGGTTGAGTTCATATGGAGCGTGGAGAGCGCGGCGATGGCGATTCAAAACCTCATGCTGAAAGCGGTTGAGCTGGGCCTCGGCACGGTGTACATCGGCGTGACGAACTTCAGGGGAATAGAGGAGAAAGTCCGGGAGCTCGCCAACCTCGACGATAACCACTACCTCGTCGGCCTCATCCCCGTGGGATACCCGAAGGATGCCGTGAAACCACGGAAGAGGCGGAGAGGAATTGAAGAAGTCCTGAGGTTCCTGTGAGCCAAACGTTTTTATCCCTCCTTTTCAATCTCTCACAGGTGGGAGGATGATAGAGTTCATCATACTGCTCGGGGTCATCGGCGGCTGGTTCATAGCGGCCACGACCCTAATTGTCATGCTCGTCTTCGGGAAAATATGGGGGCTTTCGGGGGTTCTCCTGCTGGTTCTGGGAGTGGAGCTCAACAAGTTCCTGAAGAGGAGGTACATGGACGTCGTTGTCTCCAACTCGCCCCGGGCGAAGGAAGTTGCCAGGCACATCTTCGAGATGAACGAGCTGATAATCCTGTCGTCCTACGCGGCTTCCCTGTTCCTCTACGTGGTGATCCAGAAGTACGTCGAGATAGTGATAAAGGTCCCGCAGGGGTGATGGCATGTTCAACGTCGTCATCGTGAGGTACGGCGAGATAGGAACCAAGTCGAGGCAGACGAGGAGGTGGTTCGAGAACATCCTCATGAACAACATCCGAGAAGCTTTGGTGAGCGAGGGCATCGACTTCAAGAAGGTCGAGGCCAAGCATGGCCGCGTTCTGGTGAGGACGAACAGGGCGAAGGATGCCGTCGAAGTCCTCCAGAGGGTCTTCGGCATAGTCTCGCTCTCGCCGGCGATGGAAGTCGATGCTGAGATGGACAAGATAAACAGGACCGCGCTCAAGCTCTTCCGGAAGAAGAAGCGCGAGCTGGGCCTTGAAAAACCGCGCTTCCGCGTCACTGCGAGGAGGATAACCAAGGAGTTTCCGCTCAAGAGCCCCGAGGTTCAGGCGAAGGTAGGGGAGCACATCTTCGAGAACGAGGAGAGTGAAGTTAACTTACACAATTACGACATCGAGGTTGGAGTAGAACTTATGGAGGGCAAAGCGTACGTCTACGTCGACAAAATCCGGGCCTGGGGCGGTCTGCCGATAGGAACGCAGGGCAAGGTGGTTGCGCTGCTCAGCGGCGGGATAGATTCACCGGTCGCCGCGTTCCTCATGATGAAGCGCGGTGTCGAGGTCATCCCCGTCCACATCTACATGGGCGAGAAGACCCTAGAGAAGGTCAGGAGGATATGGAACCGGCTTAAGAAGTACGGCTACGGAGGAAAGGGAGAGCTGATAGTGGTCAAGCCGAAGGAGCGCGAGAGGATAGTCGAGAAGCTGAAGGAGCTCAAGAAGGACAAGTACACCTGCGTCTTCTGCAAGTTCAACATGGTGAGGCACGCCGACAAAATCGCGAGGGAGTTCGGGGCGAAAGGCATCGTTATGGGCGACTCGCTCGGGCAGGTTGCTTCCCAGACGCTCGAGAACATGTACATCGTCAGCCAGGCGAGCGATCTGCCGATATACCGTCCGCTCATAGGCATGGACAAGGAGGAGATCGTGAGGATAGCCAAGGAAATAGGCACCTTCGAGCTCTCGACCCTGCCCGAGGACGAGTGCTGGTGCCTCCCGAAGCATCCGGTCATAAGGGGCTCCTGGGAGGAGTTCAAGAAGCTCCACAGGGCGGTGTTCGGAAAGGAACCGTGAAGGAGCACGGTGAGAGCGATGGAGTTGGAGAAGACCCCGGCATACGTGGCGATTTCACTCCCCATCGTTTTCATCATAGGCCTCGCCGTAGTGCTGTCCAGGAACCCCTGGTTCTCCTTCACGAACAACGCCCTCAGCGACATGGGCAACATCAACAATCCCGCTCACGCGTACTTCAACTCCTTCCTGATGTTCTTCGCGGTTCTCACCTTCGTGGCGGCCCTCGGGGCGTTCAGAAATGGTCTCAGCTATCTGATGCCCCTCGCCGCGGTTTTCCTCTTCCTCGTCGGCCTTTTCCCCGAGAACTACTCACCGCACGCCCCAGCCGCGGTTCTATTCTACGTTCTGGCTCTGAGTGACATCATCGTAGTCGGGGTCAAGCTCGGCCGCTCCGATGTTTCCCTCGGGTACTTTTGGTCTGCTCTTTCGGGCCTGACGTTCTTTCTAATGCTCTACCTCGTAAACGCCCGCGTCTTCAGGGGGCTTGCGATTCCCGAGCTTATAGGGGCAGTAACGATACTCGCGTGGTTCGTCTACATAGGACTGCTGGAGCTTCGGCTTCAGGGTTGAATAAGAGGGCTTGGAAGGGTTCCAAAGGCTTTGGTTTAGCATTGCCATATCCATGAAACTTTTTAGACTAGAAACTCTTTTAACCGAAGAAACCCTATGGATTATGACGGTAGATGCGAATGGATGGGGTAGAACTTCTGATACTGGGAGAGGCCCTTGTGGTCATGGGGGCGGATCTTGTCGCGGCCACCATGATCCTCAGGATATACCTCGACAACCGGAGGAAATCGGCTCTCATGTTCTCGCTCGCATGGCTCTTCGACTTTCTGGCAGTAGGTTTTTCATCGGCCGACGGAGCTGTGGGGGTTCTGGGGCTAGTTTCCATAACGGTTTTCGCCGGGTTTATGTTTGCGGGCGCGGTTTACATACTCGAGGAAGAGGGGATAACGATAAGCAGGCGGGTTCTCCTCTCGTTCTCCCCCACGCCCGTCCTGTTCATGCTCTACCTTCTCGGGGTCTACGCGTACACAGGGGATCCGGAATGGACTGCAACTGCCGCGGCAGCCCTCGGGATAGCGGGGGTCTTTGTTACGGCAGCAGGAATCCTGATGAGGGCCATAGTTGATATCTACCACAGCGCGGCCAGGTACTTCTACGTGGCGGTAGTGCTCTTCGGTTTCCATTTGATCCCAGCAGCTTTGTTTGGTCAGCACCCATGGTATGGACCTATAGGTTTCTCCCTCTCGGCGACGCTGATAGTGCTGATGGTGGCTGCGCTGCTCAGGATAATGCGCTCCGGAGGTTTTGTGAGGGGTGCCCCGGAGGAGGTCGGCGAGATTGAGCTCGAGGAGGGTATTCTCATACTACCCCCGGACAGATACGGGGATATAAAGAAAAAGCTCGGGAGCTACCCAGTGCTCGCGTTTCTCAGGGAGACCTCGAACGTGTCCCCGAGGTGGAAGGTCTACTTCATAACGAACGCCCCGTTCCGCGAGGGTTCGAGGGAAACCGTACAGCCCACTGACCTGGCCAGGATAGGGGAGCTCATCTACCGCTACCTGCAGGACATGAAGGAGAAAGGGCTTAGAGGTGTCGTCCTAATTGACTGCCCCGAGTACCTGCTCGTCTACAACCCTGGAGAGAGCTTCCTGAAGTTCATCTCCAAGGTACGGGACTTCGTTGTCCTCAGCGGCGGAACGCTGATCCTCATAGTCGACCCCAAGAGCGTTGAAGAGAGGTTCATGGCCCAGCTTGAGAGGCTATTACTGTGAAACCACAACCTTTTATACCACCACGCCTAACCCATCCTGCCCCCGCGCGAGGACCCCGGGGAGAATGAACCGGGGGGCGATGCGGGGGCTACAGCCCGGTCTCAGCGAGGTCCCCGCGGGAGGGCCTTCCGCGTTACGGAGCGCGATGACCGCGGGAAACCCAGACCGGGCACAGTTCTGGCCCGCCTGGGTTAACCCGTCCGATTTTGCCGGCAGGCTGAAATGAGGACGGGGGTTACGGGCGGGCCACATCCATATACCCTTTCGGAAGAATCCAATTTGAAAGACCGAACTCAAAACGGGAGAAAAGAGTAGCGAGAATCACTCGAGAACCTCGAGTATCTTGGCCTTGATTATTCCCTTTCCGCCGGTCGGCTCGACGAGCGTTGCACCGCAGACGAGACAGCGGACCTTGGTGGCCGGGTTGCTGAAGACTATCTGCTCGTTGCCGCAGTCGATGCACTTGACGCGGAGGAACCTCGAGCGGGGCATGGGTATGAGGTTCTTCGGAAGGGCCATGCTTCACACCTCCACCAGCTCGAACTTCTTAACGCGGAAGCCCTTTCCTCTCGTGTGGGCCTTGCCGCAGACAGTGCAGCGGAAGCGGAGGTCGAGCTTCTTGACGGGCTTTTCTCTGCCGGCCGGGTTCGGCCTCGGGAAACCGCGGTAACCCTTCATTATCCTCCTGAAGCGCCTCTGGCCTTGGCTGAGCTCGCTCCTCGGCCTCTTCTTGACCTTCTCGACCTTGTGGATCGTGTGCTTCTTGCAAAACGGACAGTACGTCCTTATCTGCTTCGGGTACTTCATCCTCTCACCTCCAACGGGGCCCGGTGGGTTCCTACCTGATCCTCGGACACCCCCGAGCCGTGAGGCATGATAGCGCCTGCAGGCATCGGTAAGCGGGAGGCTTTAAAAAAGTTTTGCGGGGGAACTCAGGGGTTTCCCTTCATCTTCTGATCCCACTTTTCTAGCATCGTGTCCAGGGCAAGGAGGCTGTTGAGTCTGAGGCGAACCTTTTTGTTCTCCCAGTCTATCGAGCCCTTGAACTCGTTGAGGAGCTCGAAGACCTTTTCCGCTTCCTTCCCGGGCAGGTTCCTGCCGTAGAACTCCTCGCCGCAGTGGGGACACTTGAAGACGAAGCCCTCAAAGGCCTCCATGAACCTTTCGCGGTCGCTCATGACCTCTTCAGCATCTTCGAGAGCGAGCATCTGCTCGATGAGCTCCGCCCAGTCGAGGGGCGAGCCACAGAGGGGACACCTGGCCACTTCAATCTACCTCCCTCAAGAACTTTTCAATCTCCTTCAGGATGACCTTAATCGCCTCGTCGAGGTTCTTCTTCCCGTTCGCACCGGCCGCTCCAGCATGACCGCCGCCGGAGCCTTCTATGATTGGCCCGACCTTCTCCATGATCCTGCCGAGGTGGAGGCCCTTCTTCACGAGGCTCTCCCTGGCCCTCGCGGAAATCCTGACCCCTTTCTTCTCGCTCCCGACGACAGCTATGTCCGCGCCTAGGTTGAGGAACGTCTTGCATGCTAGGGATTCGTAGGCCGAAACCTTCGAGACCGCTATGATGTACCTGCGGAACTTCTTGATTTCAAGCCTCTGGCAGGCCTTCAACATCGCCATCCTCTTCGCCTGGTCTATGTTCTCGTCGCTGACCGGCGCAACAAGCTGGAAAATCTCCCCCATCTGGAGCGGGAAGCGCTCGAGCATCTCGGAGACAGCTTTGAACGTCTTTGAGTTGGCGAAGCGGAAGTTTGCAGTATCTGTGACGATTCCCGCCAGAAGGGCCCTGACGGATGTCTCGTCGTAGAAGCCGAGGTACTTAAAAAGCTCCCACACGATTTCTGCCGTCGAAGTTCTTGAGGAGTCGACCACCGCTACCTCCGCCCTTATCGGGTTGTCCTTCTCGACGTGGTGGTCGATGACTATCACCGTCTTTCCCTTCGGAATCTCGATCGGCTCGAGCTGCTCGAGCGATGACGTGTCGAAAATCATGACCACGTCCTCTTTAACGACCGGATCTCTCTCAACGGGAACCGGCGAGAAGGTGAGAAGCCTCTTCGCGTAGGAGGAGACGCTCTGGGCAACGCCTACCCTCACGTTCTCAACGCCGATTGATTTGAGGTACAGGGCAAAGGCTATGGCCGAGCCGAGGGAATCCGGGTCGGCGTTGTGGTGGCAGAGGAGGAGAAAGGATCTATCCTTTGCGCCCTCAAGAAAGCGTTTGAGCTTGATCTTCCCTTTCATCTCAGCTCCTCCAGCGCTTTTTCAATCCTCTCCACGAAGGCCTTGGCATCCTCAACGAGCTCCCTAGCTTCATCTTCTCCAGGCTGAAACGTGGCATCGTAGTCGGCCCTCTCCCTGAGGCTCTCCGCAAGGCTAAGTGCCTTTGCATAGTATCTCTCTATAGTGCCCTCCGTGACGAATTCGAGTCCAAACTTCGCAATCACGCCTCTGTGGCTTTTGGTGACGATTCCTTTGGCCCTTAGGAGTGCGCTCGCGGCGTAGAACATGGCATAGTATGCCCTGCTCATAGCATCTCTGTAAAACCCTTTTTCAAGCAGAAGCTCCGCCGCACCAAGGGATTCGTGGGCATTGCTGAGCAGAAGGCTTATTTCATCATCCAATGAGTACTCCCTCCCGCTGGATGTTCCTGTAAAACGCGGTGTTGAGGTTCTTCATCAGCTCAAACTCCTCGACGCTTATGACCTTGGCCGACACGTAAACGCCGTACTCGATGATGTAATCAACGACAACGTCCGAAGCTTTTTTCTGGGCCTCCCACGCGTCCCCCTCAACAACTATGAGGACGTCAACGTCACTGTTCTCACCGTAGTCTCCCCTCGCGACCGACCCGAAGAGGATTATCTCCTTGACCGACTCACCCAGGCGTTTTTTAACGTCCTCCGCAAAGCGCCTCGCCACCTCGCGATAATCCATCCCTCTCACCGGATAAATTTGGGCCTTGAAGGTTTAATCCTTTGCGGCCAGTTCTTTCAACCTTCTCTCAACAACCTCGTAGGCCTTCTCAACGGCCCTGTCTATAAGCCCATCGACGTCGACCTTCACGAATATCGGGACCTCAAGGTAGACCTCAACCTCGAGGTCGAGGGTATCCTCGCGGTTTATCCTCATCGTGACCTCGATGTCCTTGACGTCGCTCCTGTTGAGGATGTCGAACACTTCCTTTATTATCGTCTCCTGTGCCAGCTCGCCGATCTCTATGAGCTGTTCCTCACTCAGCTCCGGAAGACCTATGTGGATCACCCTTTTACCCTCTGCCACCCTCAGCCCCCCCAAATGGAGAAAAGAGGTCAGCCCGCTACGGGATTCCTAAGGGCGCCCTGTATCTGGGTGGTGAGCTCTTTGAGCTTCTCGTTGAGCTTCTTCTCCTGCCTCTCAAGGGCGCTCAGGCGAACCTCCAGAGTCTCGACCTTCTCCTTGAGCTCCTCAACTGCCCTGGCCTTCTCGGTCTTGACTATGAGGGTCCCAACGGTCTTGTAGAGCACGGCATCCTCGGGGAGCTTCTCGATCTCCTCGAGGGCCTTCTTCGCCTCCGTCAGCTCGGCCTGAACCCTCTGCTTCTGCTGGACCACGAGCTGGAGCTGCTGCTGGTAGCTCTCAAGCTGACCGAGCATGGCCTGAACCTGCGGCGGAATGTTCTGCATGCCAACACCTCCGTAATCGCGATTCCGGGTTAGAATAAGGGGTGGGCTTTAAATAGTTTCGGCCGGGCTCAGACCTCGAGAGAATCCACAGCCACCTTGATCCACCGGAGGTACGAGTTCAGCGTTCCCCTCAGGGCGGAGTTGTCCCTGGCCAAAAAGCGGATTACTATCCTGTTCCCCTCGCGCAGAAACTCTATCCTGCTCCTCCGGTAGGGCACGCTCTCGTGCTCGTAGAGAACGCTCTCGTAGACCACCCTGGCAGTTTCCTCGTCCGGGAAGGAGAGCTCGATCACTCCCTCGATCGGCCACTTCTCCTCTGGCCCCTTATCCCCAGAGCCTCCTTGTAGTCCCATCTCCTCCCGTCCTCCATTATCCATATCTTGACGCTTATGAGGGGCCCAACGGGATGCTCCCTGTCAACGTCGAAGCGATAAAAGTTGACCGCCATTCCCCTCGGGTGCCTCTCGATGACGCCGAGGACGTCCGTGTTGTACTTGTCGGCTATCCCGAGGAGGGAGCGCTCCCGTCTTGGGACGAACGTTCCGCCCGTGAGTTCCGCAAAGGCCTGGGCGAAGGCGACGTGATCCAGTCCGACGCGCTTGGCGGTGGTTACAACAAAGGGCATCTCCTCGCGGATGGACCTTATATTCCTGTAACCCACCTCGCGCTGGAGCTTTATTCCGTGGAGGTAGAGGTAGCCGAGGTAGCCCCAGTCCTCGGGGTCAACCTTGATGAAGGTCATCTTGAGCGGGTTTCCCTTCCAGACGTTGACTATCAAAAGCCTCTCGTAGTTCCTGTCGTAGGCCTCCATGAGAAGGTCCTGGATAGTCTTCTTTCCCCTAGTCAAGTAGAGGGAGTTGGGGAACACCTTCTCCAAGTCGTGGCCGAAGCTCCTCGTCCTCCTCGTCGGTCGGTGGGATGTCGTTATCAGCATCATGGCATTCCTAAGCTCAGGTGCAGGGTTAAAAAGCTTTCTCATCGACAGATTTTTATTCCGGCCCTCCCAAGCTCGGATATGAACCGAGAAGCCGCCGGAACCCTGATGGCACTCTTCGGCATGCTTCTGTACGGCCTAGAACCGGTAGTCATAAAGGCCAACCCATCAAACCCGGTGAGCTTCTCAGCTTTCTCGGCCCTCTTCGCATCCCTCATCCTCTGGACGGTGCTGGTTTTTGAGGGGGGTGGAAGGGAGCTCGAGGATAATCCTTCTGGGATAAAGATGGCCTTCCTCGTTGGGCTTTTTGGGACTGCTCTGGCCTACCTCGCCTACTCCTTTGGCGCCAGGATGAGCACGGCAATAAACGCCGCCCTTATAACGAGGAGCGAGGTCCTCTGGTCGTTCCTGCTGGCAGGGATTTTCCTCGGGGAGAGAATAACCGGGCGGCTCGTGGCTTACTCCTCCCTGGTTCTTGCCGGGCTCGTCCTCGTCATCACACAGGGCCGTACCGTGGAGCCGCATCTCGGGGACGTCCTCCTTCTCCTCGTCCCGCTGTTCTGGCAGGCCGGGCACGTCATAGCCAAGCGCCTCCCGTATCGCCCCATCACCATAGCCACCCTCAGGAACACCTTCGGTTCCCTGTTGCTCCTCCCCCTGGCACTCCTGACCGGACCGGAGTTCTCTCCCCTCGTCGTTGCGGAGGGAGTGATAATAGCCCTCGGCCAGGTCGTCTGGTACGGCTCCATAAAGAGGATAAACCTCTCAAAAGCGACGGCGATAATAACGCCCGCACCGGCGATAGCCATCGGCCTCGGAACGGCTATGGGTGAGAGCTTCACCCCATACCATGCCCTGGGTTTCGCCCTCATAGTGCTGGGCACCCTTGGGACAGTGAGAGTGAAGAGTGAAGTCAAAACTTGAGATAGGCACGTATAAAGCGGAAGATGTCCCTAAAACCAAAGCGCCCTTCCCGGTTCGGATCGTATATCATGCCAACGGGCACCTCCTTTATCCTCGCGCCCATCTTCGCAGTTTTGAAGAGCATCTCAGTCTCCACCTCGTAGCGGTTGCTCTCTATCTCTTGGAGGAATTCCCGCCTGAAGGCCCTGAAGCCACTCTGGGTGTCGTAGATGTACCTCTTCAGCTTGAGCCGTATCAGCCTCGTCGTTATGATGTTGCTCAGCCTCCTGTGGAACGGCCTCTTGCCGGCTTCCTCGAGCTTCCTTGCGCCTATTACCATGTCCGCCTCCCCACCCACTATCAGCTCGACGAGCTTGATGATGTCCTCCGGCTTGTGCTGACCATCGGCGTCCATGAAGACAACGATATCCCCGGTGGACTGCTTCACCCCCTCCCTCATCGCACAGCCCTTACCGCAGTTCTCCTCTAGTCTAATGGCCTTTATCCTGGGGTCCTTCTCTGCAAAGACCCTCGCGGCTTCGTAAGTCCCGTCCGTGGAGCCGTCGTCGACCACCAGGACCTCATCGACGAAATCCGGAATCCTCCCGAGTACTCCGGGAAGGCGTTCTGCCTCGTTGTACGCAGGGATAACAACGCTTATTCTCTTTCCCTTCAGCATCAGTCGTCCCCCAGTCTATCAAGGGCCTTTTGAGACTTTTTCCTGAAGTCGTCCTTGTCGAGGAATTCCCAGTAGTGCTCCTTCGCGGGGAACTCTCCTCCCTTGACCTCCTCGCGGTAGTTTTCGAGTGCGAGTCTCATCATTCCCCCTATGTCCGCGTACTTCTTGACGAATGGCGGGACGTCCTCGTAGATTCCGAGGAGGTCGTGCCACACCAAAACCTGGCCGTCGACCCACGGGCCGGAGCCGATTCCTATGGTGGGAATCGAGATTTCCTCGGTTACGAGCTTCGCGACGTCAGCGAGGGTGAACTCAAGGACAACCGCGAAGGCACCGGCCTTTTCGAGGGCCTTTGCATCGCGGAGTATCTCCTCTATCTCCTCCTCAGTCTCGCCCATTAATCTGTAGCCGCCCAGGCGAAGGTAGCGCTGCGGTGTTAAGCCAGTGTGGCCCATTACCGGAATACCCATCCTGACCAGCTTTCTCACGAGCTTCCTGTGGTCGTGGCCGCCTTCTATCTTCACCGCATCAGCCCCGGCCTGAATCAGCCGGGCTGCGTTCCTGAGGCCCTCGTCGGTGTCTATCTCGTAGCTTCCGAAGGGCATGTCGGCGAGAACGAGAGCCCTCTTGACAGCCTTGGAGACGGCCCTCGTGTGGTAGACCATCTGCTCCATGCTGACGTTCAGCGTGTTCGGCTCGCCGTAGACCACCATACCGAGGGAATCCCCTATGAAAATTATGTCCATCCCGGCCTTGTCCGCTATCAGCGCGGAGGGGTAATCGTAAGCAGTTACCATCGCTATCTTTTCCTTCCCCTTCATCTCCATTATGCGCCTCGGCGTTACCTCCCTCATGTAACCACCTCCAACCATTTCGATGCCGGTCTAATTAACGGTTTCGATGGGTTTATATACCAACATAGGTAATTACCGATGGTGGTACAATGGGGAAGGTGAAGACCAGCGTTTATTTGGATGAAGAACTGTGGAAGGAGTTTAAAGAGCTGGCCCAGCGGGAGAAGAGCGAGGTTAGCAAGCTCCTCGAGGAGGCGCTGATGAACTACCTCATAAACGAGGTCTTGAAGGACGTCGACGACTCTGAGGTGCCCCTGTGGTTTGAACCCCTGAAGGTCAAAGGCGAGAGCAGTGAGAAGCTCGTGAGGGAGATGAGGGATGACAGGGAGAAGCGTTTACTTGGATACTAGTGCGATCCTGAAAAGATACCTGGACGAGGAGGGCAGCGATGTCGTTAAAGATCTCTTCAGGGACGCCTACAGGGGGGAGGTGAAGCTGGCCTTCAGCTTCTGGAACATCGGGGAAGTGATCGGCACACTCGATAAACGGCTGAGACGTGGACAGCTCAGCAGAGATGAGTTTGACTTCCTGAAAAAGGGCTTTCTGGCGGAGGTGAAGCGGTTCACGAGGCTGGGCGTCCTGGAAGTCGTCCCTGTTCACTCACTGATCCTGGCAGATGCCTGGAAGCTGATCGAGAAATATCACCTGTATCAAGCCGATGCTCTTCAGATAGTCTCTGCAAAGTACGTTGAGGCAGAAAGCTTCTATACTGCCGACAAGAGGCTCCATCAGGCTGCGATCGAGGAAGGTCTAAACTCAATACTCCTTGGGGGTGAGTGAGATGAGGGAATGGGAGCACTACGAGCACACCGCCGACATAGGCATCCGCGGATACGGCTCAACGCTTGAGGAGGCATTCGAGGCGGTTGCTTTGGCCCTCTTCGACGTCATGGTTGACGTGAGGAAGGTCGAGCCGAGGGAGTGCCGCGAGGTTGAGGTGGAAGGCGAGGACCTGATGGCGCTTCTTTACAACTTCCTCGAGGAGCTTCTAGTGCTCCACGACATGGAGGGACTTGTCTTCGGCGATGTAAAGGTCGAGATTGAGGAGGGCGGAGAGGGCCACAAGCTTAAGGCCAGAGCCTGCGGTGAGCCGCTCGACTACGAGAAGCACGAGCCGAAGGAGGAAGTGAAGGCGATAACCTACCACGAGATGGAGATAAAGCAGCTCCCCGATGGGAGATGGATGGCGCAGCTGGTTCCGGACCTATGAGGTGGTCTCATGAGCGCGAGGGACAGGATCAGGGATGTAAACCCGGAATTCTACGAGCGCTATTCGAAGCTCGAAGACACGGACGAGTTCTGGGAGTTCATAGTGAAGCCGCTCAGGCAGAGCATAAGGGTGAACACGCTCAAGGCGCCGCTCGAGGTCGTGGTTGAGAGACTGGAGGAAGAGTTTGAGCTGGAGCCGATACCCTGGGTCCGCGAGGGCTTCTTCATCAACGTTGATAACCTCGCGAAGGTTCCGGAGCACGGCCTCGGCCTAATCTTCGGCCAGGAAGCGAGCTCCATGATACCCCCCGTTGTCCTTGATCCCAAGCCCGGTGAGCTTGTCCTGGACATGGCGGCAGCCCCTGGCTCAAAAACCGGACAGATAGCGCAGTACATGGAGAACGAGGGGTGCATCATAGCAAACGACCCGAAGCTCAGCAGGGCTAACGTCCTCATAGCAAACCTCAATAAGATGGGCGTCCTCAACGCCCGCGTGACGACGAAGGACGGGGCCTACTTCGCCAGATTCGAGAATACCTTTGATAGAGTACTCCTCGATGCACCGTGCTCCTCTGTGGGGATGATAAGGAAGAAGTGGCGCTTTCTGGAGGAATGGCGCCTGAAGGGCGTCATCAAGTACATGAACATCCAGAAGAGGCTGATAAGGGCGGCCTATGAAGCCCTGAAACCCGGCGGGACCCTCGTCTACTCAACCTGCACGATAGACCCCCTGGAAAACGAGGAGGTAGTTGACTACCTCCTCAGGAAAACGGACGCGAGGCTCGAACCGATAAAGCTCCCCGTGAGGACGAGCGAACCGGTTCTGGAATGGGAGGGCAGAGAATACTCCCCCGAGCTGAAGAAGGCCCTCAGGATTCACCCGAACGACAACGACACCGAGGCCTTCTTCATTGCAAAGATAACCAAGCCGGAGGGAGGGGAATGAGCGGGGAGAACGGGGAAAACACCACCAACCCGAGGGAAGAGGTTGGAAGGACTAACGACACCGAGCTCGTGAAAAAACTCCTCATCGAGAACTACGGCTACGCTCCCGATTTACTCTACGAGATACGGGGGAGGTACCACAAGGTCTACGCGTGGAAGCCGTGCTCCCTTGAGGTCAAGGGGCCCGACAGGCAGGGCGTTTATTTCGCGAGGATCGAGAGCGACGGGATAAGGCTCAGCATCGAGGGGAGCTTTCTCGTTGGGCCGAGGGCGACGAAGAACGTGGTTGAGTTAGATGACGAGAGGGCGAGGCGCTATTTGGCTGGGGAGAGCGTCGAGGTAGACGAGAACCTCTACGGCTGGGTGATAGTCAAGTGGCGCTCCTACTTCCTCGGCTCGGCGAAGGCTAAAGAAGGCAGGCTGATAAACTACGTGCCCGGGGACAGAAGGTTGAGGCTCGATCTGTAGTCAAAGGTGTCCCGCGAAAGATTAAAATAACTTTAGGCTTACCTAAGGCGGGGTGGGAAAGATGGTACCGCTGAAAAGGGTCGACAAGATCCGCTGGGAGATCCCCAAGTTCGATAGACGTATGAGGGTCCCGGGAAGGGTTTACGCTGACGACCAGTTGATAGAGAAGATGAAGAGCGACAGGACGCTGGAGCAGGCGGCGAACGTTGCCATGCTCCCGGGTATCTACAAGTACTCAATAGTAATGCCCGATGGACACCAGGGCTACGGCTTTCCAATCGGCGGAGTGGCGGCATTTGATGTGAAGGAGGGCGTTATCAGCCCCGGAGGCGTCGGCTACGACATCAACTGCGGCGTCAGGCTCATAAGGACGAACCTCACTGAGAAGGAGGTAAGGCCAAAAATCAAGGAGCTCGTCGATACGCTCTTCAAGAACGTTCCCTCTGGCCTTGGAAGCAAGGGTAGGGTAAGGCTCCACTGGACACAGCTAGACGATGTTTTAGCCGATGGAGCAAAGTGGGCAGTTGACAACGGCTACGGCTGGAAGGAGGACCTTGAGCATCTCGAAGAGGGCGGAAGGATGGAGGGCGCAAATCCAGGCGCCGTCAGCCAGAGGGCCAAACAGCGTGGAGCGCCCCAGCTCGGCTCCCTAGGTTCCGGAAACCACTTCCTCGAGGTTCAGGTAGTTGACAAGATCTACGACGAGGAGATAGCCAAGGCCTACGGCCTCTTCGAGGGACAGGTCGTTGTCATGGTCCACACTGGCTCGCGCGGTCTCGGCCACCAGGTTGCGAGCGACTACCTCAGGATAATGGAGAAGGCCAACAGGAAGTATGGCGTTCCCTGGCCTGACCGCGAACTCGTCAGCGTTCCCTTCCAGAGCGAGGAGGGGCAACGCTACTTCAGCGCGATGAAAGCTGCTGCGAACTTCGCCTGGGCCAACAGGCAGATGATAACCCACTGGGTCAGGGAGAGCTTCGAGGAAGTCTTCAAGAGAAAAGCCGAGGACATGGAGATGGGTATCGTCTATGACGTCGCCCACAACATAGCGAAGGTCGAGGAGCACGTCGTTGACGGAAGGAAGGTGAAGGTCGTCGTCCACAGGAAGGGAGCGACGAGGGCCTTCCCTGCCGGCCATCCAGACGTACCCAAAGCGTACCGCGACGTCGGCCAGCCCGTCCTCATTCCGGGCTCGATGGGAACAGCCAGCTACGTCTTAGCTGGAGCCGAAGGCTCGATGCGCGAAACGTTCGGAAGCTCCTGCCACGGTGCAGGAAGGCTGCTCAGCAGAAAGGCCGCAACGAGGCAGTACCGCGGCGACAGACTGAGGAACGAGCTAATGCAGAGGGGCATTTACGTTCGCGCTGCATCGCTCCGTGTTGTTGCCGAGGAGGCTCCGGGAGCGTACAAGAGCGTCGACAACGTCGTCAACGTCGTCCATCAAGCGGGCATAGCGAAGCTCGTCGCAAGAATGAGGCCGATGGGAGTTGCGAAGGGCTGAGGCTTTTGCCCTTTAATTTCTCAAATTTTGATGCCTAAAATTTTGAAATTTGAAAATTGAAAAAGTGAAAGAATTCAGAAAAGGCTCACCTTATCCTAGAGCCGAGCTTAACCTCCTTGTCCGGCATTAACAGGGCGACGTTCTCGCCGTCGTCGGCCGCGAGGAGCATTCCCTGGCTCTCGACACCACGAAGCTTCTTGGGTTCAAGGTTCGCTATGATGACGACGTAGTGGTTGAGCAGCTCTTCCGGCTTGTAGTACTTCTTAAGGCCAGCGACGAGCTGTCTGACCTCGTCGCCCAGGTCAACCTTTACCACGTAGAGCCTGTCGGCGTTGGGGTGGTCCTTGACCTCGATTATCTTTCCGACCCTCAGGTCGAGCTTCATAAAGTCGTCAAAGCTCACATAGCTCATCTTTTCACCCTCCTTCTTTGCATTCTCTTTCTTTCCGGGAGCTTTGGCCTTTTCAGCCTTCTCGGCCTTTTCCCCTTTCACCTCGGGGGCTTCCCCGTAGATGCTCTTGAGGAGCGCCAAAGCCTCCTCCTTCCTCGCCTCCCCGAAGCGCTCCAGTATGACCTTGAAGACGTCGTCCCTCTTGTAGTACTTGTCGAGGAGCAGTTTGGCGCTCGCGGGGTTGCCCCTTCCGATGTAGTTCACGATGAAATGGATTATCTCCTCGTCGGTCACCTTCCTGAACATCGGGCTGGCCTTCCTGACGCGGTGGCCGGCTGGAAGCTCGGTGAACTCCCACCTCTTGAGCTCCTCGAGGTTGAGCATGTGCCATATCTTCTCGCTCGCGTCCGGTAAGAACGGCTCAAGGAGGATTCCGAGGGCCTTGACTATCTGGAGCGACACGTTTACTGTCGTTGCCGTCCTCTCGCGGTCGGTCTTGGCCGTCTTCCAGGGCTTCTGGTAGTCGAAGTAGCGGTTTCCGAAGATCGCTAACTCCATGACGCGCTTCAGCGCGTCCTTGAAGCGGTAGTGGGCTATCAGCTCGCCCGTCTCCTCAAAGGCCTTCTCGATCTCCTCAAAGGCCTGCCTGTCGAGGTCGTCGAGCTCTCCCCTCTCCGGTACAATGCCATCAAAGTACCTGTTCACGAAGGTCATTGCGCGGTGCACGAAGTTTCCGAGGTTGTTGACGAGCTCCTCGTTTATCTTGCTCTTGAAGTCGGCGAAGTTGAAGTCGCTGTCGCGAGTCTCGGGCATTATCGCGGTGAGGTAGTAGCGGAGATAATCTGCCGGGAAGGCGTCGAGGAACTCGTGGACCCATATCGCCCAGTTCCTGCTGGTGGAGAACTTCTTGCCCTCGAGGTTGAGGTACTCGTTGGCGGGGATATCGTAGGGCAGGTTCCACTCGGCCTCGACTTCCTCGTCTTTGTACTTCCCGTAGGCCATCAGGAAAGCGGGCCAGAATATCGCGTGGAAGGGCACGTTGTCCTTGCCTATGAAGTGGATGACCTTAGTTTGCCCGTCGAGGTTGAGCCAGAACTTCTTCCACTCGTTCTCCCTTCCTTCCCTCTTCAGGTGCTCAACCGTTATGCTGATGTAGCCTATTGGGGCCTCGAACCAGACGTAGAGCACCTTGCCCTTAACGTCCTCGTCGTCGAGCGGAACGGGGATTCCCCAGTCGAGGTCGCGCGTCATGGCCCTCTCTTCAAGCCCCTCGTTTATCCAGCCGAGGACGGTGTTGCGAACGTTCGGCTTCCAGTGCTCTTGGCTCTCAACCCACTCCTTGAGCCTCTCCTGGAAGTCCCCCATGCGAATGTAGTAGTGGGCTGAATCCCTGAAGGAAATCGGCCTGCCGCAGATGTTGCAGCGGGGGTTGATGAGTATCTCCGGTGTTAACGGATGACCGCAGACCTCACACTGATCTCCGCGCTGGTTTTCCGCTCCACAGTAGGGACACGTCCCTATAACGAACCTATCTGGCAGGAACATCTTGTCGTGCTCGCAGTAGGCCTGCTTACTGACCTTCTTGATGAGGTGGCCGTTCTCGAGTGCCTTTAGGAAGAATTGCTGGCTTATCCGGTAGTGGACAGGCAGTTCAGTCCTCCCGAAGTAGTCGAAGCTTATCTTGGCCCTCTCGAAGGTCGTCTTTATGTGCTCGTGGAACTCGTCGACGATTTCCCTCGGGCTCCTGCCCTCCTTCAGCGCGCGGAAGGTTATCGGCGTTCCGTGCTCGTCGGTTCCGCAAACGAAGAGCACTTCCTCTCCCTTGAGCCTCAGGTAGCGCACGAAGATGTCCGCTGGTAGATAAGCTCCCGCAAGGTGCCCCGCGTGAATCGGCCCGTTAGCGTAAGGGAGTGCCGATGTGACCATGTACCTGACCATTTTAACCACCGTCCGGCTGTGGGTTCGCTCCCTTATAAGCCCTGCGGGTTTTAAACATTACGGTGGGTTATTAAGAGGGGGATAAAATATGCATAGTTTTGTATAAAAGAGCCAAAGCCCCCTGACCCAAAAGTTAATAAGGATTGTTTTCCAGATTTCTAGCCCGCAAACCGGAAGGTTTAATAGTTAGGATTCCCTAATTGGAGGGAGGTGTGAAAAATGCCCGAGAAGTTCGACAAGATATACGACTACTATGTGGACAAGGGCTACGAGCCCAGCAAAAAGAGGGACATAATAGCCGTCTTCCGCGTGACGCCGGCTGAGGGTTACACAATCGAGCAGGCGGCCGGTGCCGTTGCCGCGGAAAGCTCCACGGGAACCTGGACGACCCTCTACAGTTGGTACGAGGAGGAGCGGTGGGCCGACCTCTCAGCCAAAGCTTACGACTTCGTTGACATGGGGGATGGCAGCTGGATAGTCAAGATCGCCTACCCGTTCCACGCCTTCGAGGAGGCCAACCTTCCAGGACTTTTAGCGAGCATAGCGGGCAACGTCTTCGGCATGAAGCGCGTCAAGGGCCTTCGCCTCGAGGATCTCTACTTCCCGGAGAAACTCATAAGGGAGTTCAACGGGCCGGCCTTTGGTATAGAGGGCGTCAGGAAGATGCTCGACATCAAGGACAGGCCCCTCTACGGTGTCGTTCCGAAGCCAAAGGTTGGCTACTCCCCCGAGGAGTTCGAGAAGCTCGCCACCGACCTTCTCATGAACGGAGCCGACTACATGAAGGACGACGAGAACCTCACCAGCCCGTGGTACAACCGCTTCGAGGAGAGGGCCGAGATAATGGCTAGGATCATCGACAAGGTCGAGAACGAAACGGGCGAGAAGAAGACCTGGTTCGCCAACATAACCGCGCCCCTCCTTGAGATGGAGCACAGGCTTGAGGTTCTCGCGGACCTCGGTCTCAAGCACGCTATGGTCGACGTTGTCATCACCGGCTGGGGGGCGCTCCAGTACATAACTGAACTCGCCGCCGACTACGGCTTGGCCGTCCACGGCCACAGGGCCATGCACGCCGCCTTCACCAGGAACAAGTACCACGGAATTTCCATGTTTGTCCTCGCCAAGCTCTACAGGCTCATCGGTATAGACCAGCTCCACGTCGGAACGGCCGGAGCAGGAAAGCTCGAGGGTGGAAAATGGGAGGTAATCCAGAACGCGAGGATACTGAGGGAAAGCGTTTACAAACCGGACGATGACGACGTCTTCCACCTTGAGCAGAAGTTCTACGGAATAAAGCCTGCCTTCCCGACCAGCTCAGGCGGCCTTCACCCAGGCAACATAGAGCCGGTCATAGAAGCTTTGGGAACCGACATAGTGCTCCAGCTCGGCGGCGGAACCCTCGGTCACCCGGACGGGCCGGCGTCTGGGGCGAGAGCGGTTAGGCAGGCTATCGACGCCATCATGAAGGGAATACCACTCGACGAGTACGCCAAGAGCCACAAGGAGCTTGCTAGAGCCCTCGAGAAATGGGGCCACGTCACACCGGTCTAAATCCTTTCCCTTTTATTTGTCGAGAAAAGTTTAAAAGAGGGTTTAGAGGTACGGTTCGCTGTAAAGGGGCCTTAAGAACAGCTCAAATACCGCAACCGGCATTTCCATTCCCCATTCCTCCAGCACAGCCGGGTGTATCTCCCCTATGATCCCTATTGCCTTCCCCTCAACGACTATTTTTCCAACCCTTCCCGGGATGAAGCTCGGATGCTCGACCGCCTCCAGCTCATAGGAGAAGCCCAAGTGGTGCATGACCGAGTCGAGTATCTCCTTGGCCTCAGTGAATGTCACGCGCGGGTGTGCTAAAGCCACCGCCAGCTTGCTCTCGCTTACGGTCTTCGTTTCCCTGCCCTCGTCTATCAGCGTCGCCTTTCCGACCTCGAAGAGCCTCTGCGGATACTCCTCGTGGGTGTTCTGGCTCAGGAAGTCGAGCAGGCTCGGTATGAGCCAGACCCTGAGGGCGGACCACTTGGGGCTTATCGGGTTCTCTATCTCGACCAGCTCGGCCGGCGGGTGGTTGAAGTAGTCCTTCCCATACTCAAGACCCATCTTCCCGTACTGCGCCTCCCTGTTGGTTAGGTTGAATGTCATGACCTCCTGGAGGCCGTAGCCGACCATGAGCTCCCTTACCGCATCCTCGAACTCGACGAACTTGTCGCCCCTTCCCTGGACGGCAAGCTTTGGCTCCTCTGGCTCGATCTCGTTGTAGCCGTAGGCTATGAGCACATCTTCTAGAACGTCGCGGGCGTGCATTATGTCGTCACGGAAAGCAGGATAGAGGAGCTTGGCCCTGCCGTCCTCGAGCTCCACCTCGTACATCATCCTCTCGAGGAGGTCTTTGATTTCTCCGTCGCTCAGCTCAAGACCAGAGAGCTTCCTTATGTAGTCCAGCTCAACCTCAAAGGTTTTAGGCGTCAGGTCGGGTGTCTCAATCTCAAAGTCGGGATAAACGACCTTCACGCTCCTGATCTTCCCACCGCGCCCCGCCAGGGCGGTAACGACGACGTTCAAGGCCAGCATAATCTTTTTCAGGTCCCAGCCGGTGACATCGACGAAGACGTTCCTCGTCTCGGTCGTCACCCTCCCGGTTATCTCGGAGTTGATGATCGGCGGCATCGAGAGAACCTTGCCCTCGCTGTCGACGAGAAGCGGGTAGTAGGGCTTGTCCTTTATCAGATGCCCGTACTCCCTGCCCTTCTCGTGCCTCTCAAGGATTTCTTCGAGCGTTAGCTCCTCCTCGAAGCCGAGCGGAACGAATTTCTCGGTTTTCTCGGCGGCACGGTAATAGATCGGGGGCTTCACTTTGTCGAAGTCGAAGATGCCAATAGCAACCTCCCTTCTCCGCCTGCCGAAGGTCAAAGCAACCTTCTCCTGGAGGTTTATCATCTGCTTTAACGCCTCTTCATCGAGGTGAAGGCCTTCGACTATGGCGTAGACACCGTAGGGCCTTACGTCCTTCAGCTTCTCGTCGACGTAAACTGCAACGTCGCTCTTCTCCACTTCGTACTTCGGCAGGCCCCTCTTCATCCCGAGCGCCCACTTGATCTGCCTCGCTATTCCCTCGGCGCTCCAGAGGTCGGGCCTGTTGGTGTCCTTGGAGTCGGCCTTGAAGTAGATTTCACCGTTCTCCTCCCAGACGTCGTCGAGCTCACATTTCGCGTAGAGGAAGAGGTCTTCCCACTCCTCAACGGTGAAGCTCTTCCCGATGAGCCTCTCAAGGTCGGATTTTGAAACGTCGAACTTCGGCATGACCATCACCTCAACAGTTCTTCAAGCGGAAGGGCGTCATATGGACCTTTGTTGGCGAGTATTCCCCTATCGTTCGTCACGATGGGAAGTAACAGGGCAAGCGCAAGGGCAACGAACGGAGTGTCCTTTTCATCAAACTTCCTGCAAATCTCATAGGCGCGTTTTATGAAGGGACGGTACTCGCCGAGTGGGTGGAATATGATCCGAGACATCAGTTCTTCCCTGAAGTGAGCCAATTCGGCGTTGCTTACTCCCCGTTTCTCCGCTTTCTTCTCTATGACGGACCAGTACTTTTTGAGCTCCACGAGCATGTAGTCAGGCGCATGGAGCGGGATCTCCGTCGTTAGCAGGAATTCCCTTAAGCGTGAGCTCCTGGGGAGCAATGCTGAGATAATCACGTTGGTATCAACGATCACTCCAAACCCAGCTCTTTCTTGAAGTCCTGCCATGCCTCTTCCCTCAGAACTTCGATTTCCTTAAGGTCTTCCTCATCGATGTTAATCCTCTTGGCAATATCTTCAACAAAGGCCAACCTGGCCTTCTCTGCCTCGATGGCCCTTCTGACTTGGAGTTCAACGAACTCCTTTCTCACCCCGGAGGGGATTTCTATAACTACTTTGGGCACAAGATCACCCCTGGCTTTCAATCTTTCCTTCAACCTTTATCCTCTCGATGAATTTCATGAACTCGGGCAAGAGGATTTCCCTCGCGCGCCATATCTCAAAGCCCACAACGTTTCCGTCCTCATCGAGGTCTATCACAACGTCGCTCCTCATGTCAGCATCAACGGGCTTTTTGTCAGAGAGCTTAATGTAGAGGATATCAACATCAGGGTCATATCTAACGAGGATCTCGTCGCTCATAACTCAACCCACCTCCCGGATGAGAGTTTTGTTTCGATTATTTTATCGATTTTGCTCGTGTGGTACGTGGTCACTATTAGGGTTTCTCCCCCGCTCTTTTCATAGACCACAACGAGGGAATGTCCGTTTTTCTTTCCCACGGCAATATATCTGCCCGTAGCAATGTCAAAAAACTTCCTTTTGGGGCTCTGCACCGTCCTCTCGACGTCCTCGGGAGAAATTGAATAGAGAGACATTCGCTCGAGGGCATGGTCGGTAAAGTGCATTCAATCACCACACGAGCCTCGCTTCCCTGAGCCACCTCAGGTCGTAGCTGAAGAGGTAGCGGATATCGTCTATACCGAGCTTGAACATGGCTAATCTGTCGATTCCTATCCCCCACGCTATGACCGGTGCGTCGATTCCGAGAGCTTTCGTCATCTCCTCGCGGAAGATTCCAGCCCCGCCGAACTCGACCCATCCGAGCTCCGGGTGGTAGGCGCTCATCTGGACGCTCGGCTCCGTGAACGGGTAGTAGTCGGGCAGGAACTTGACCTTCTTTGCCCCGGCTATCTCAACGGCGAAGCGCTTGAGGATTCCGAGGAGGTGTTTGAAGGTTAAATCCTCGCCGACGACGAAGCCGTCCACCTGGTTGAACTCGATGAGGTGAGTCCTATCGAGGACGTCCGGTCTAAAAACGCGCTGTATCGTGAAATACTTGCCCGGTATCTCGACGCCCTTCGCGAGTTGCCTTCCGCTGAGGGCGGTTCCGTGCGCCCTCGGCATCAGGAGCATCGCCCTCTCCGGCGACCAGACGTAGCCCCAGCCGCGCGAGCCGGTGTCGCCGCCGTGCTCGTGGGCGGCCTTCACTCTCTCAACGAGCTCCTCGCCCGGCAGGTGGCCGCTCTTCGGGTACTTGAGCTGGTAGGTGTCGGTCCACTCCCTCGCCGGATGGTTCTGGGGCTGGAAGAGCGCGTCGAAGTTCCAGAACTGGGTCTCTATGAGGCTGTCAACGGTCATTTCGATGAAGCCCATCTCGATGAGCCTTCTCCTTATCTTGTCGAGGAAAGCGCGGTAAGGCTGCTTCTTGCCCGGGTAGAACCTCCTCACCGGGGCTTTGATGTCAAAGCGCCTGAACTCGACTTCCTTCCACCTGCCGGACTTTATGAGCTCAGGGGTGAGGACGGACACCTGCTCCCTCAGGTCGATGCCCTTTTTCACGAGCTCCTCTCCGGCGGGGGTTATCTCAACGGTTCTCTCGGTGATCGTGTCCTCCTCCGCTATCTTCCTCCTCTTGAGCTCTTTAACGGGAACGAGCTTCTGGATCTCGCCCAGGGGGAGGGTTTTTCTCTCCGCGAGGAGCCTGAGGGCCCTGTCTATCGGTCTCTCCGCAGCACTGAGGCCCTTCTCGGTTATCTCCAGAACGAGCTTTCCGTCCTCCTTCCTAACGCTCGCCCAGCCCTCCTTCCTCAGGAGGCCGACGATGGGCTTGAGTTCGTCCTCGCTGAGAACCTCATTGAGGTCTTCGAGGGTGACTTTGCCCTTCTCCCTCAGGACTTTCAGGGCCCTCCACTCAGGAAGACCTATCTCCGCGTACCTCCTCCCGGTCTCCGTGAGAACCGCGACCTTCTCGCTCCTCTCATGGAGCTTGGCTAAGCCCTTCGCTTGAAGGCCTAAGGCAGCCCTCATAACAGCTACCTGCTCAAGGTCCGTCTTCTTCACCAGTTCCTCGAATTTAGCCTTCTTGAGCTCCCCAAGTTTTATGAGCGTGAGTTTCTCCTGGTAGCTCAGTTCCATAGTGCCACCTCCCGGTGGGGATGTGCAGGAAGACTTAAGAGAATTGCGGTGGGAGAGAGAATTAAAATGACCAGCAAAGTAAAAGAAACCGGGCTAGGACGTTGGAGATATCCAAACAGGGCACTCTCCGCTGCCCATTACGGACTTCTGCCCCACCCACGTCCTGCTCCCGTCGGTGTAGATGATTTTCTCCCATCTCTCCGCGAGGAGCTCAGATCTAACAACGGTACTGCCCATGCTCCCCCCGGAGGAAACTTCGATCACGAGGGTTCCGTTTTCAAGCTTGAGCTTTTTGAAGGAATATCCCCTGGGGAGCTCGACGAGTGCTATTTTGCTCAGGTTGTAGGGACTCGCCAGATACCAGACGCTCCTCTCGGAGTTGGAGGTTTTGGACAGCACGGGCTTTGTTAGAACTCCCTCACAAGATGGGCGGAGGGTCTTCCCGTCAACGCTGACTTCGAAGAGGTCAGGACTCAGGTTCTTTGGGATGCACGGGATCGTAAAGTTTGCGTGGTTCACCCTTATATCGCCGGATCCCGCTGAGTGGAAGTGCAAAACTATTCTGTCGTCTTTGATTTCGTAGCCCATCGCCCCGAGTTCTCCGGGATAATAGACGTCGAGGAGGAGGTGAAGCTTCCCCGCGGAGCACAGCCTGTGTTCCTCCCGAACGTTCGACGCCCCGCCATTATGGAACACAGCAACCGCGATGAGGATCAACACGATGGGAATAGACAGCAGGGCCTTCTTGTTCACGGTATCACCCCACAGAGAGGGTTCCAAAACACGAAACTGTGAGGATTCAGTAATTTCGTATGTGTTGCACTTCTAGCTGGCGTATTCATTTTAGTGTCTGGGCTTAGGACATTTAACACTTTCGCCTGAAATTACAGGATGGAAAGAAAAGGGAAAACTTCACCCCTTGTGCGGGAAGAAGACGACCTTTCCGGTCTTGCCCGCGCGCATCAGCTCGAAGGCCTCCTCGAACTTGTCGAAGCCCTTGTACTTGTGGGTGATTATCGGGTCGAGGTTGAGCTTGCCGCTCTGGATGAGGCTTGAGACCGTGTACCAGGTCTCCCAGAGGTGCCTACCGGTTATGCCGTGTATTTCAAGGGCCTTGAAGATTATGAGGTTGTTGAAGTCTATCGTCACTTCCCTCGGGAAGAGGCCGAGAAGGGAAACCCTTCCGCCCGGAGTCACGGCCTTGAGGCCCTGCTCCAGGGCTTTGGGAGCGCCGCTGAACTCGAGGAAGACCTCAACTCCCGCACCATCCGTTATATCCATCACGAACTTAACAGGATCCTCCTCGAAGGGGTTGACCACGTAGTCGGCGCCGACCTTCTTCGCCAGCTTCCTCCTGAACTCGCTCGGCTCGCTCACGATGACCGGGTAGGCGCCGGATGCCTTGGCGACCGCTATTCCGAGAAGGCCGAGGGGGCCGGCTCCGGTGATGAGTGTGCTCCTTCCGGCTATCGGGCCAGCTAAGACAGTATCGACGGCGTTTCCGAGCGGCTCCTGCAATGCCGCGTACTCGGGCTTCATGTCCTTGGGGTTCTTCCAGGCGTTCTGGGCGGGAACGATGGCGTAGTGGGCGAAGACGCCGTCCATGTCGACGCCGAATATCTTCGTGTTCTGGCAGACGTGGTAGCGGTTGTGTCTGCAGGCGTAGCACTTGCCGCAGACGATGTGAGTCTCGGCGCTTATGTAGTCACCTTCCTGAAGGGTATCAACGCCCGGGCCGACCTCGATGACCTCACCAGCCACTTCGTGGCCCATAATCTGGGGCGGCTTGATCCTGCTCTGCGCCCACTCGTTCCACTCGTAGATGTGCAAATCGGTTCCGCAGATGCTCGTTGCCAGGACTTTGATGAGAACTTCCCCTGGGCCCGGTTTCGGAACGTCAACTTCAACCAGCTCGGCGCCGTAGGCCGGCTTGGTTTTCATAATAGCCTGCATCTTTTCGGCCATGGCTATCATCCCCTACACTGGTGCATAGATCTGTCGCGGATATAAACTTTTTTACAGGTGAACGGGAGTGAGCATTGCCCCCAATGTTTTATCGAGATTCGAACTTTAAACGAAAATTGGGTTTGCAATCCGTTTATTTTTGCCCCTTCCCATTCACTAGTCTGACACAGGGGTTAAATACCCATCCGCCATACTTTGAGGGACATCGCTTGGGTGGTGTCTGAGTTGGAGAGGAGTGGATTCCATGACAGGAAGCCCCCCGTAAAGCGGGGGGAGCACTACAGAGTTCGGATTGAGTCCCTCGGCAGGGGCGGAGATGGTATCGCCAGGATCAGGGGCTTTGTTGTGTTTGTCCCCAAGACCCGCGTCGGGGATGAGGTGGAGATCGAGATAAAGAACGTGAAAGAGCGCTTTGCCTTTGCCGAGGTCATCGGGTGAACTCCCTGGGTGTCTTACTTCTCCGTTTTTGTTCCGTTTTGGCCTTTCTCCCTTTTGTACCCGACCCCGCTTTGGTTCGGACAGTGGAAAAGTTAATAAAAGCGAATTTCAAGAATCTAAGGGATGGAGGGAAGGAGATGGCAGTTATAGTAGTGACTGGCAGGGGCGGGGCAGGAAAGACAACCACCACGGCAAACCTGAGCGCTTATCTCGCCCAGAAGGAGTACAGGGTTCTAACGATCGACGGAGACCTCTACCTCCCGAACCTGGGCTTCCACTTTGGAATAGACAACGTCAAGTACACCGTCCACTCCATCCTGAGGGATCCCAACCTCGACCCAGAATGGGCGATCTACAAGCACAGGGAGACCGGCGTCTACGTTATGCCCGGGAGCTCGAACCTCCACGACGTTATAGGCATCTCCCCCCAGGGCCTCAGGGACCTGGTTGAAAAGGTCAAATACAAGTTCGGTGTCGTCTTTGTTGACTCCCCCACAGGCGTTCCCTTCGACACCCTCCCGACTTTTGAGGTTGCCGATTACCAGATAATAGTGGTCGAGATAGAGAGGTCGCCCATCTACTCCTTCGAGACAATGGTGGAGAACGAAGTCAACAAGCTCAAGGCCCTCGGAGAGGAGTACGGGCTCAGGATAGGCGTGGTTCTCAACAAGGTGAGGGAGTCGGTTGACGTCGTTGACAAGATCATAGACGTCATCGAGGAGGACGTGGGCGTTCCGGTTCTGGGATGGGTTCCCTTTGACGAGGCCGTTCCCGAGTCCATAAACGTTGGAGTCCCTGTTCTGGCTTACAGGCCCAAGAGTGATGCCGCCCTGGCGTTTGCCGACGCGGGGGAAGTCCTCGAGGGATGGATATTCGGCTGATTGCTGGTTTTGGAGGTGTCGTTATGGAGTTCGAGGAACTGGTTGAGAAGGTCGCAAGGGGAGAGATAAAGCTCCACCAGGTTGAGAAGTACACGGACGGCGACAAGAAGCTCGCCACTGAAATAAGGAGGAAAGCCCTCGAGAAGAAGCTTGGAGTAAAGCTCGACAACATCGGCCACTACTCGATAGACCCTAACAGGCTCATAGGCAAGAACATCGAGAACATGATAGGCGTCGTCCAGATACCGATGGGCGTTGCCGGGCCGCTCAAAATCAACGGGGAATACGCCAAAGGAGAGTTCTACATTCCGCTCGCAACGACGGAGGGGGCTCTCGTCGCCAGCGTCAACAGGGGTTGCTCGGCTTTAACCGAAGCTGGAGGCGTCAAGACAACCCTCATCGATGACAAGATGACGCGCGCTCCTCTCCTCAAGTGCCCCGACGCGAGGAGAGCGAAGGAAGTCGCGGAGTGGGTCAAGAACAACATCGACTACCTCCAGGAGAAGGCCGTCAGCAAGGTCACCAGGCACGGAAAGCTCCGCGATGTCAAGCCCTACATAGTGGGCAACAACCTCTACCTCCGCTTCGAGTTCGAGACCGGCGATGCGATGGGTATGAACATGGTCACAATCTCGAGCGAGGAGATAATGAAGGTCATCGAGGAGGAGTTCCCCGATGTCAAGTACTTGGCTCTTTCCGGTAACCTCTGCGTCGACAAGAAGCCCAACGCCATGAACTTCATCAACGGGCGCGGCAAGACGGTCATAGCCGAGGCAGTGATTCCGAGGGAGATAGTCGAGAAGAAGCTGAAGACGACTCCAGAGCTAATAGCCGAGGTCAACTACCGCAAGAACCTCGTCGGTTCAGCCCAGGCCGGTTCCTACGGCTTCAACGCCCATTTCGGGAACATAGTTGGCGCCATCTTCCTCGCCACCGGCCAGGACGAGGCGCAGATAACCGAGGGCTCGCACGGCATAACCCTCGCCGAAGTCACTCCTGAGGGAGACCTCTACATAAGCATAACCATGCCGAGCCTCGAGATAGGTACCGTCGGTGGTGGAACCCGCGTCCCGACCCAGAGGGAAGCGCTCTCGATTATGGGCGTCGCAGGCGGAGGAGACCCGCCCGGAACGAACGCCAAGAAGTTCGCCGAGATAATAGCCGGCGCTGTGCTGGCGGGCGAGCTTTCTCTACTCGCGGCCATAGCGGCTAAACACCTCGCGAAGGCCCACAAGGAACTGGGCCGCTGATTCTCGCTTTTCTCTTATCTGAGGGGACTAAGCCGCCGCAAGCAGTCCTAGGGTGAGTCTGACCAAAAAAGGCCCCTCCCACGAGCACTTCTTTATGCAGGGGCTTTCAAGGAGGAAGTAGGCAAGAAAGGCTAACCCAATGAGAGGCGAAGCCCTCAGAGCCGCTGAATAGACCATGGCCAGGGTGAGGGACCAGAGCACGCCCTCCCTCTTGGAGATGGCTGAAAGCAGCGAGGGCTTCAGGACTAGGTTCTCGGAAAAGGCTCCACCCACCATGATCGCCGGGAGAAACTGAGCGGGGCTTCTCCTCAGGAGGTACGCGACAGTCAGGCCGGCTAACAACACGATCACAAAGTTTGACCTTTTAACGGTGCCGTTCAGATCTGCCGCTCCTTGAGGAAAAGCCACAACTGCGTAGACGACGGAAGCCAGGGCCAGGAGGGCGAGGACGGCGGGATCCCTCGGGAACTTTACGATTGATACGGCGTAGGTGGGGATAACCCACAGGGCGATGTAGGAGGGCAACCCCAAGCGCGGAAAACCCTTCAGCAGGGCTAGCAGAGGGGCCCCAATAAGGATCGAGGAGAGAATCCACGAGTAGACGTTCCCCGAGGTCAGCGGGAAAAACGTGGCTCCAATGGGGAGCACCATGAGACGTGGGGCGTCCAGGTTGGCGAGTATCTCCCCCACGACTCTCCAGGTTGTGTACAGTCCCAGGGCGACGTAGGAGACCCCAAGGATCCCGGCGAGGAGCGCGTAGAGCGGCTCGCCCCGATACCAAGTCCATATGTGGATGAAAGTCGAGAGGGCGTAGCCCGCGGTGTAGCGCAGCATGAACGAAACCGGAAACAGCTTTACCACCCCGTCCCCCGCGCGGGGCCTCAGAAGGAGGAGGAAAGCCCAGAGAAAAGCCGTTGTCGCAAGCAAAAGAGAGATATTCACGTTGACGTTCTCAAGCGCTAGAACCACGCCGTAAGCGTTTGGGTTTACGAGAGTCTCCACGTTTATGGTCAGGGCTGTGATAAAAAGGGCCGCCAGCGGTGAGATGAGCAGCATGGTCGAGGTCCTTTTGCCGATCCTATCCGGCAGGAGGGGATAAAACGCGAGGGCTATAAAAGCCAGGACGAGGGCTAAAACTTCCCCTCCGTTTGGTACGACGGGGTAGCTCAGGCCCAGCAGACTTATGTACCAGTCCTGCCGCCCGTAGCCGGTGAGAGGTGGGATTATGTAGAGCAGAACATCCGCGAGGAGGTAGAAGAGGAGGAGGGAATAGGCCAGGAAGAACTTCCGGTCCATTCTGGACGCGATGTCCAGAAACACCCCCACGAAGAAGTCGTCGAACTGTATCGTGCGCTTCAGTGCCTCCAGCGGTGAAAGGCCCCTGCGGAGCGAGATCAACAGGGCATAGACGAGGTAGAGCACCGAGAGGAGAGAAACGATGTTCCCAACGAAGAAGTCGTAGAGTTGGGCGACAGGATAAGCGACGACCACCGTGAACAGGAAGAGCTTTAAGCCGTCCTTAAGCCCAACACCCGAGGCGTAGAGGTAAACCGGCAGGAGGATGAATATGGAGACCAGCACAACGTCGTTCAGGATCCTCGCGTACCTGATCAGGACGTCAATGGAGAAATAAGACCTTAGCACCGGGTTGATCTGGACAAGGAGCATTATGCCCAGCAGGGGCGAGAGGTTTACACGGGTTTTAAGTTCATCCTCCAGGAACTCGGCCAGGAGGGAGTAGATCAGGAAAAGACCCGTCACGCGGAGGGTTATGTCCAGGTAAAGGGGCATCTGGATCTCGATCCCGAAAAGGGAGAGGACGTAGAGGGCAAAGCCAAAGGCCTGGACCACGAGAGATGCGTCTATGGCATCCCTCTCGCGGAGGCCGAACACCATGAAGCTCCCCTCACTTCCGTCCCCTTAGGTACAGACCGGCCCCGAGGAGCACGGCAGTGGCCACACCGATTAGGATGTAGGAACCGCTCCCGCCTCCCCCGCCTTTAGACGCGGATGACGTTTCGCCCAGCGGAGAGGTCGACGTAATGTTAAACTCCCCGCTTGGAGAAGTTGTGGTAACTTCTGCACCCCCAAACGACGCCTTTCCCGATACTCTAGCTTCACCGGATTTGGTAACGAGGACGTGCTCCACGATGATGCCCTTGACGACCTCCTCCGGCGTTGCGTTGGTTATCACCGCGAACCCACGGGTGTAGTTTCCTTCCCTCGGGTCCTTTATGTCGAATGCTATCACCGGCTCCCTCTGAATTATTATGGTGTCCGGCGGGAGGATCATATCGTCGACGCTGTAGGCCACGCTCTTGCTCACGTTGAAGATCATCCTCAAGGCCTCGGGCTGTCCCTGCACGGCCGTTATCTGTACCTCGTGATCCACGTAATAACCGGGCCTGTTGTTGATCTCTACCCTGTATATCCTGGTGGTGGCGTTGAACTCCACCTTCGTTCCGTTTAGAGCTATGGACGTCTCGTTTTGCTTGACCTCCTTAACCGGCCGCCCCGAGGGTACAAAAATCCTCTCGTAGGAGTCGGGTTTCAAGCTGATAGTGGTGGAGTAAATCACTCTGCTCCCGTTTAGAACCTCCACCGTGTAGCTGCCCCATGGGAGGCCGATGTACCTTATCTGTGAGTTCCACAGGTTCATGGACGTCCCGTTTATCATGAGTTTGAGGCCTCCCAACGTCGGGCCCGTAACCATGAGAACCCCGCGGGTCTTGATCAACTTCACCTTAATGTGATCCCCCTCCCTCGCCAGGTAGAGGAGGTACCTTTTGTCCGGGCTCAGCGCCGGTGAAGGGGGGACGTTTCTGAACATTGGGGGGAATACCCACAGGGGATCACCGATTGATCCACTTCCACCGAATCCCATATTCCGAGCTGTCCACCAGTAGTGAGTGGATACCTGCTTTGAAACAGGGGAGTAGACCTCAGTAAAGACGAGGTGGGTGTTTGGAAGGATCACCGGTGAGCTCTGGATAAGCGGATAACCCTTCCCGTTGTGCCAGTCCTGGGGAAAGTCGCGGTCAATTATTGTCCCGCTTTCAGTCATGAGCAGTGTTTGACTCTTTTCAGCAGTTCTAAACCCGGAGTCATCCACGCTAACGTTCTGCACCACAACGGCTATGTACTCGCTCGATGGGTCGGCGTCTACAGTTATACTGCCCTGAAAGTCCCTCCTCCACAGCACTTTTCCGTCTAGAGAGAGCCCGACCAATTCCGAGACCTCTTTGAGCCCGCTTTCGTTTTTGAGGGTGTAGAGGGCCACTAGAACGAGGTTCTCCGAGGTGTCCATGCCGCGCACGTACCACCCCTTGAACTCCACCTTGTTCAACAGTGCGCCCGAGCCCTTATCGAGGATGAAAACAGTGGAGGAGTGGTTTTCAAGCTCCATGTCTGGGAACAGGAGTGTGGACGCGTAGTTCTCGGCAAGGAAGATCCTATCTCCCCGCTCCTTTACCTCCGCAGTGCTCTGGTGGGAGAACCCTCCAGCCGGCACGTTAAAGGTCCACAGCTTGTTTCCCTGAAGGTCGTAGGCCAATAAGTATCCCCTGGAACCGTTCACGATGAGGGGGTAGGTAACGGACACCACGATCATATCTGAGAAATAGCGCGCTGAGACCATGGATATAATCCCCGCATCGCTGACCTTCCGCCTCCAGATAGTGAAACCAGACGTGGCGTTGAAGAGGTACAGGTAGCCAGCTTTGTCCCCAGAATAGCTCTCGACCGTTGCCGCGATGGTTTCCCCCCGCACTCCCACGTAAGAAACCATCGTTGCCGGTTCAAACGTCTTATTCCACAGGAGCGTCCCTTTGAGGGAATAGACGAGGATCCGGTCGTTGAACCCGATGACGAAGAAGTCCTCGCCTGCGGCATACAGTATCGAGTCCTCAGTGAAATTATTCGGATTCAGGTTGAGGGTAACTTCGGGAAGGGTTCCCTGCCAAATGTCATCGCCGAAAGCCGAAACCGGGGTGTATACTGCGGACAGGACAACCAGCAGGAAAATCAGCGCGGCAACAGCCCTCCTCATTTCAAACCCTCCTTAGCCTGTGATTGCCAGATTACACCTCAAGTGACTCCGATCCAAAGTTTAAATGACTATCGGAACCTTCCTTCTGCCCGGACGTTTTTTCCTCCCCGGGTTTAAGCACAAAAACCGCAAGCTCCCTCCTGGGCTTCTGGGTCAGCTCAACACCCCTGAAATAGAGCAGGGAAAACGGGTAGTCGAGGATGAGGTAGATAAGTCCCGTGAGGATCAGCACCACGGCCATCTGAATCCAGAGGCCGGCTTCCTCCACCAGGGCAGAAATCAGAAAGCTGGAGACGAAGCCCACCAGAAAGCTCAGCGCTGACCTGTGTCTGAACCTCCTCCCGCCCACCTTTCCCCCGTGGATAACTCTCAGGAGCGCCCTCAGACCATTCTCATTCCTGACCCGGAAGTAGAGCTCGAACTCTGGCTCGATGTTGTCTGGAGAGAAATCGCCTGGAATGAGGTAGAAGACCCTGGTGAGACCATCGGTGAGCTCCAAGATGGTAACAAAACCGGATTCCCGGTACAGCTTCTCGGCCTCCGACACCAGCAGGTACTCGTCGGGATCCTGGAAGTGGGAAAAGCCCCTGAGCTTCCCCAGGCAGGCGGAGAGGAGCTCGCATTTCACCCTGTAGTACTTAACGTACTTCGAGCTGATCATCCTGCGGTAGGCGTACTTGATGTTCTGGTACCTAACCATCGCCAGAGGTATCGCGTGGTTCTTAAAAAGGTTTCACCGCGATCGAAACCTTTTTAAATGCACACATCCGAGCCACATAGACTATATAGACTATAGAGGTGGGGGCATGCTGGGGTTGCTGGCCAGCGCGTTCTTCATGGCATGGGCGATAGGCGCAAACGACAGCGCCAAAGCCGTTGGAACCGCCGTTGGCTCGGGGATAATCGGCTTTAAGAGGGCTGTCCTTGTGATCGGGGCCTTCGTGACGGTTGGGGCTATAATGGGCGGTTCCGGCGTGTCGGGCACAGTGGCCGGGTTAGCCGGCGGCATGGACTGGTTCAGCATCGGGCTAGTTCTCTTCAGCGCCGCCTCCGCCGTAACCCTCGCCAGTCTCTGGGGCAACCCCATATCGACTACCCAGGCAATAATAGGGGCCCTCGTTGGGGCTTCCCTGGCCTCGGGCCTCCCCGTAAACTGGGGGGTGGTGGGAAAAATCGTTTTGACGTGGGTTATATCCCCCTTTCTTGCTGGAGCGTTCTCCATCGCGATCTACTCCGTCTACAAAAGGGTGCTCAACAGGATAAAACATCTGGGATTGCTGGAGCTAACACAGAAGTGGCTGGTTTTCATAGCCGCGGCCTACGCCTCCTTTAACCTTGGGACCAACGAGCTGGCCAACGTTATCGGCCTGGTGGACGGTGGATTTCCCAGCAGGGTCTTTTTGGCCCTTTCCCTCGGGCTGGGGGCGTTGACTTTCAGCTATGAGGTCATGATGACCGTTGGTAGGGATCTGGCACCCCTGGGGCCAACTTCGGGCTTTTCCGCCCAGATGGGTGCCTCTCTGGCAGTTACAACGGCCAACTTTTTTGGGATACCCGTGAGCTCCGGGCAGGCTATTGTGGGAGCTATATCCGGGGTTAGCGTCTACAAAGGGGGACCGGTCAATAAAAAGGCCATGAAGGGGATCCTGAGGGGATGGATAACGGCTCCGCTTGGGGCGGGCGTTCTGGCGTTCGTGCTGGTAAGGCTCTTTTCCGGTCTTTGAAGCTTTTTAAACAAAGGATGCCAACTTTGCTGGAGGTGAGAAAATGGCTGACTTCAAGTTTGAGATCAGGGCGAGAGACGCCGCGGGCAGGATTGGAAAACTGACGGTTAACGGGAAGACGATAGAAACGCCGGCCATAATGCCCGTCGTCAACCCAAAACAGCTCATCGTGACCCCGAAAGAGCTGAAGGAGATGGGTTTCGGGATGATCATCACGAACTCATACATAATCTACAAGACGCCCGAGCTGAGAGAGAAGGCGCTTGAGGTGGGAATTCACAAGTTGCTCGACTACGATGGCATAATCGAGGTCGATTCCGGCTCTTTCCAGCTCATGCGCTACGGGGGCGTCGAGGTCACGAACCGCGAGATAGTCCAGTTCCAGCACGACATAGGAGTTGACGTGGGGACTTTCCTCGACATACCGACCCCGCCCGATGCTCCCCGCGAGAATGCGGAGGAGGAGTTGAGGATAACGCTGGAGAGGGCGAAGGAAGCGGATGGGATAAAGGAGATCGCCATGAACGCGGCCGTTCAGGGTTCAACCTACCCCGAGTTAAGAACCTACGCCGCCAAAAGGCTCAGCGAGATGAACTTCGAGATCCACCCGATTGGGGCCGTAGTCCCGCTGATGGAGAGCTACCGCTACCGCGATCTGGTTGACATCGTCATCGCCTCGAAGCAGGGCCTCAGGCCGGACAGGCCCGTCCACCTCTTCGGTGCCGGCCATCCGATGATTTTCGCCTTGGCTGTGGCGATGGGGATAGACCTCTTCGACTCGGCAAGCTATGCCTTGTATGCTAAAGACGACCGCTATCTAACGCCAGAAGGAACGAAACGCTTGGAGGAGCTCGAGTACTTCCCCTGCTCCTGTCCCGTCTGCTCGCGCTACACCCCCCAGGAACTCCGCGAGATGCCAAAGGAAGAAAGGACGAGGCTTTTGGCAATCCACAACCTCTGGGTCATAAGAGAGGAGCTCAACAGGGTGAAGCAGGCGATAAAGGAAGGAACGCTGTGGGAGCTGGTCGACGAGCGCGCTAGGAGCCACCCCAAGATGTTCGCCGCCTACAAGCGCTTGTTTGAATACAGGGAATACCTCGAGAAGAACGAGCCGGTTACCAAAGCCAGCGCCTTCTTCAAGGTGAGCGAGGAATCCCTGCGGTGGCCAACTGCCGTTAGGGCCAGGGAGCGGGCCGAGCGGGTCAGGAGAAAATTCCCAGAAACGGTGAAGCATCCGATATTCGGCGAGATTCCGAGGTATCTCAGCCTAAGTTATCCCTTCGCCCAGAGCGAGGGCGAGGAGGACTTCACGATAGAGAAGCCGCGGAAAGGAGAGGCAAGGAACTATATCATGGCCGTTGCGGAATATCAGTTCGGTGAAGGTGCGGACGAGGCGTTTAAGGATGCCTTCGTCGAGCTTTCCAGGAAGACGGGCATGCCGAGGCAGATTAAAGCCAAGGGCAAGCACCTCGCGACTTTTAGAGCTGAGGACGGCCTCCTGACGCTCGGAATAGAAGGTGCCAAGAGGCTCCACGAAGTCCTCCCGTTCCCGAGGATGCGCGTCGTTGTGAACAGCGACGCCGAACCCTTCGCGAGGAAAGGAAAGAACGTCTTCGCCAAGTTCGTGGTCGATGCAGATCCAGAGATAAGGCCCTACGATGAGGTTCTGGTTGTGAACGAGAGGGGTGAGCTGCTCGCGACAGGACAGACCCTGCTCAACGGCGAGGAGCTGAGAATCTTCAAGAGCGGATTGGCCGTGAAGGTTAGGAGGGGAGTGGAGAAGTGACTACCTCCCAAACCTCCTCTGCCTCTTCTGGTACTCCCTTATTATCCTCAGGAAATCTATCTTCCTGAACTCGGGGAAGTAGACGTCGACGAAGAAGAGCTCGCTGTAGGCTATCTGATAAAGGAGGAAGTTGCTTATCCTCACCTCACCCCCGGTTCGGATCACTATGTCCGGATCCGGCATGTTTGGGTGGTAGAGGTAGCGCTTTATCAGGTCTTCGTCTATTTCGTCAGGACTTATCTTCCCTTCAAGAGCGTCCTGAACTATCTCTCTCACCGCGTCGGCTATCTCGCTCCTGCCCCCGTAGGCGATGGCGAGGTTGAGAGTGTAGTTGTCGTATTTCCTAGTGGCCTTTTCCGCCTCCTCAGCAGCTTTTCTGACGTTCTCCGGCAGGAGGTCTTTCCTTCCTATCACGTTGACCCTGATGCCGTACCTGTGAACCCTCTCGTCCCGAACCAGCTCCCTGAACTTCTGCTCGAAGAGGTTCATGAGGGCGTTAACCTCCTCGGGGGAGCGCCTGAAGTTCTCGGTGGAGAAAGCATAAGCTGTGAGCGTCCTTATGCCCAGCTCCCTGCACCAGTCCAGGATCTCCTCCAGCTTGTTCGAGCCGAACAGGTGGCCGTACCAGGGGGGCTTCTCCAGTTTCCTCGCCCATCGTCTGTTCCCGTCCATGATTATCGCAACGTGCTTTGGGATGTTCCCCGATTTAACCCTCTCCAGGAGGTAGGACTCGTAAAAGTCGTAGGCCGGCTTAAAAATGAGGGGAGGAACCTTGGATATCAGTCTGTAGAGCATTTCCGACCCCTTAGAGCCTCTCCCTCTTCTCTAGGTGAAGCTTAGCCAGCTCCATGTATATCTCGGCGTTCTTCTTCGTCCACTCGATTTCCTCCTCGCTCAGCTGCCTGACGACTTTTCCTGGAACGCCGACGACGAGGCTGTAGTCGGGTATCTCCTTGCCCGGCGGAACCAGGGCTCCAGCCCCTATGATGACGTGCTTGCCTATCTTCGCCCCGTCGAGGATTATCGCTCCCATGCCGATGATGGTGTAGTCATCGATGGTCGCGCCGTGAACGACCGCGTTGTGGCCTATCGTCACGTACTTCCCGACCCTGGTCGGGAGGCCGTGGGAGGTGTGTATGCTCACGTTGTCCTGAACGTTGGAGCAACAGCCGATGTAGATCTGCTCTATATCGCCGCGGAGAACGGCCGAAGGCCAGACGCTGGTGTTCTCCTCGAGAACGACGTCGCCAATGACGGATGCGCTCTCATCAACAAAAGCGGTCTCGTGGATTTTGGGCTTCCTATCCCCCAGTCCGTAGATGACCATTCAAACCACCCCGTGTGGGGTTGGATGGGCGGTTTATAAAACTAACCTGGCAAACAACTATATAAGTTACGGGCCTTAAGTTATGACGGGTTGGCCTCATGAGGTACAGAAGGGGCGCGAGTGCCGAGAGGGAACTGATCCACAGGCTGGAAAAAGAGGGCTTCGCGGTGGTGAGGTCAGCGGGGAGCAAAAAGGTTGACATAGTAGCGGGCAACGGGAAGGTCTACCTCTGCATCGAGGTGAAGAGCACGAGGGAGGAGAGGCTCTACCTGAGCGAGGAAGACCTGGACAAGGTCCTCTCCTTCTCCAGGAGGTTCGGTGCGAAGCCTTTAATAGCCGTGAAGTTCGTTGGAAGGGAGTGGAGGTTCTTTTCTCCCAAGGCACTCATGGAGCGCGGGAAGAGGGGCAAGAACTACCGCCTGGACTACGGCGACTCAGGGATGAGCTTTGAAGAGGCCATAGGGAAGCAGAAAACCCTAATCGATCTAATAAAGGAGGGTGGTTTGAATGGGGGATCGTGAGCTCGCCGCTCTCGTTGGGGTACTCCTGGTCATCTCTATGCTGCCCGTTGGGGGGGCCGTTGCTTCCGGTGCCCCCTTTGAGGTAACCCCGGTCAAAGACAGAATAGAAAGCCTGCCGGGGGCCTTGATCTCGGTTCCCGTGAGGGTCACCAACACGGGCGAGGAACCGCTCAGCAACCTTACCCTATCGCTCGTCTGGACCTTCGACAACGGCACGTACACCGTCAACAGGACCGTCTCCGTTGGTGTTAACGAGAGCAGGGTCTTCGATCTGACTCTGAAGGTTCCTGACGTCCCGTCTGGCGATTACAACTTAACTCTGATGGGCGTCCTCGGCAACGTGACCGTTAGAAGGAAGCTCGTGCTCCACGTGAGGCCTGCGGTGGTGTACTCACTCTCCATAGACGTCGGCGACAGGTACATATACGGACGCGACGTCCCCGTAAACTTCTCGGTAGTTTCCCACTCCAACGACCGCATAATAGGCCCGATCTGGATGAGGGTCTACCGGAACGGGACGCTGATAGCTGAGAAGGCGCTGATAAGGTACCTCGACCCAGGGGAGGAGTGGAAGTACACCCTCGTCCTTGAGAGGCCCAAAACTGGAATATACACGGCCTCACTCTCGGCCAACATGTCCGGGGTCTTCAGGAGGATCGAAAAGACCTTCGTGGTCTACAGGAGGAGGTTAACCTACAGCGCGTGGTACTCGAATGGGGAGCTGAAGGTCCGCGTCCTCTTGGCCAACGGAAGCCCTGCGGAGGGGATTGAGGTCACGGTCAACGGCCTGAAGCTGAAAACAGACGAGGAGGGCCTGGTTAAGTACCCAACAACGTCGCCCAGCCTCTACGAAATCGAGCTTAACCTGGATGGGGTGGTTGAGAAGACCGCCCTCTACGTCGGCAGGCTCTTCATAAACTACGAGGTTGGTGAGGGTGTCCTTAGCTTGAAAGTTCTCGACTCCAGCGGGAATCCCGTGCCCAACGTTACGCTGAGCATAGCCAGCCCGAAGGGCGAATACTCGGCCGTGACAGACGAGAACGGCCGGGCCCAGGTTTCCCTGAGCTCCCTCGGTTACGGGACCATTTCGATAACCGCCAGCGCCAGGAACTACATCGGTTCCAGCCTCACCATCAAGATCCCCTCCCCCGTGGTCACCACTACTACCACCACTACCACAACCACGACAACGCCCCAGACGCCAACGCCTTCGACCACGACGCCTTCCCGCACTACGACCACCACCAGCAGGCCTGCCGCGGCTGGGGGCGAGAAAGGCGGCGTCCCATGGGGGGCCGTTGCCGCAACTTTAACGGGCCTCGCGCTCTTCGGCGGAACCTTCTACGTGTCTTTTATGAGGCCCCACATAATCGAGGAGGAGCTCGGGAGGTACTACTTCGTCAAGCTCAGGGCCCCGAGGGCCGCGCCGTTAAGGAACTTCAAATGGGAGAGGGGCATGAACGCCGTCGAGGTTAGGGCCACGAAAGGAAAGGCCCGGATCGAGGGGTCCAGGGTAATATGGGAGGTGGAGGAGCTGAAGCCCGGCGAGGAGGCCATCCTTCAGGTCGTCCTCGGCTGACTTTCTTTTTCAGAACACCCTGGCGTAGCCCCACTTGCGGACGCTGGTTAATATGGACGTCTCCGTGCTCCTTATCCCCTCCACCTTTCCTAATTTCTCGATGAGAAAGTTCTCAAGCTCGTGGAGGTCCCTAACGGTGACCTGCATGAGGATGTCGTGGGCGCCGGTGGCTATGCCGAGAACGTCGACCTCGGGCAGCTTTTCAAGCTCTTCCGCCGCTTTCTTCACCCTGCTCGGCTCCACGTCGACCGCTATGAATGCAACAATCGAGTAGCCTGCCTTGAAGGGGTTTATCAAAGCGGCGAACTTTCTGATTATTCCCCTCTCGACGAGCTTTTTGACGCGGAGGCGGACGGTCGATTCCGGCACCTTCAGTCTTCTCGCTATCTCCGAGTAGCTTGCCCTGCCGTCCTCTTGGAGGACGTTGAGTATCATCCTGTCGAGACCGTCAAGCTGCTCACTATTTCGCATATTTTCACCTCAATTTTTACTGATTCATAACTTTACTTTTAAGCTTTTCAGCTAAATAAGCAAAATTCTGCCGAAATTGCTATTAGTTCCAAACGCGTATAGCAGTAAGGTGGGATTATGAAGCGTCCTAAGGGTAAGGACGAGGTCATTGAGCGATACTCCCAGATCTTTCCCCGCTCGGCAAGGGTTACTTACGCCCCCATAGTTCCTGCCAGGGCCAAGAACGCCCTCGTGTGGGACATCGAGGGAAGGGAGTACATAGACTTCCTGAGTGATGCCGCCGTTCAGAACGTCGGCCACAACAATCCCCGGGTTGTCGAGGCCATGAAGAGAACCGCCGACAGATTGCTTCACTTTACCTTCATCTACGGCTTTCCTGTGGAGCCTCTCCTTTTAGCTGAAAAGCTCGCCGAGATAGCCCCGATGGGTGGAGTGAAGGTCTCCCTCGGCCTCAGCGGGAGCGACGCCAACGATGGTGCCATAAAGTTCGCGAGGGCCTACACCGGCAGGAGGGCCGTTTTAAGCTATCTTAGAAGTTACTACGGCTCGACCTACGGGGCGATGAGCATCACCGGCCTCGACTTCGAGGTTCGCTCCAAGGTCGGTCAGCTCAGCGACGTGCACTTCATACCCTACCCCAACTGCTACCGCTGTCCCTTTGGTAAGGAACCCGGGAAGTGCAGTATGGAGTGCTTGGAGTACCTCAAGGAGAAGTTCGAGGGAGAGGTTCACGCGGACGGCGTTGCCGTTCTAATGGCGGAACCCGTTCAGGGCGATGCCGGCATGGTGGTTCCCCCGGAGGGCTACTTCAAGAGGCTGAAGAAGATTTTGGACGAACACGGCATTTTGCTCGCGGTGGACGAAGTCCAGAGCGGCCTTGGAAGAACCGGAAGGTGGTTCGCGATAGAGCACTTCGGGATAGAACCCGATCTGGTGACCCTGGCAAAACCCCTCGGCGGCGGCCTCCCGATAAGCGCGATAATCGGCAGGGTCGAGATAATGGACTCACTCCCACCGCTCGGCCATGCCTTCACCTTAAGTGGAAACCCTGTCGCGAGTGCTGCAGCTTTGGCTGTGATCGAGGAGATAGAGGAGCGGAACCTTCTGGCTAGGACAGAAAGGCTCGGAAGGCGTGCAAAGAGGAAGCTTAACGCAATGAAAAGGCGGCACGAGCTAATAGGAGACGTCCGCGGCCTAGGCCTCATGCTCGGCGTCGACCTTGTGAGGGACAGAGAAACCAAGGAGAGGGCCTACGATGAGGCCAGGAAAATCGTCTGGAGGGCCTACGAGCTCGGCCTTATAGTGGCTTTCCTCCAGGGCAACGTGCTCAGGATCCAGCCCCCGCTGACGATAGAGGAGGAACTTCTGGATGAAGGCTTAGATAGGCTCGAAGAGGCTATAGAGGACGTTGAAGAGGGAAAGGTTCCGGACGATGTGCTGGAGAAAGTCCAGGGCTGGTAGATGAGGAAAAAGAAAAGTTCACTCCTTCTTTTCTTCACCCTTGGGCTCTTCCTTCTTTTCAGAAGGTTTTTCGGCTGGCTTCTTGGCTTCCTTCTTCTCCGCCGGCTTTGCAGCTTTTGATGCCGGTTTTGCCGCTGGCTTGGGCTTGGCGGCGGCAGGTGGCTTGAGGCCGTAGCCCAGGATCTTGAACGTGATCTCGGTCCCGTCCCTGAGGTAGTAGGTTACCTCCCTAGTGTCCTTGTTGAACTTTATCCTCTCGACCGGGAAGCGGTAGTCGCCAAAGCGCTCGTTTAGCTCCTTCACCTTCTTCGGGTCGATGGGAACCCAGTCGTAGAGCTCAAGATCCTCCCCGAGACCACCGGTGGTGAGGTAGAAGTTCTCGCTGAAGCCCAGCGCACCGGTTGGGCAGACGTCGACGCAGAACTGGCAGAACGTACAGCGGCCGTAGTCCACCTTCGGGTGCGGCCTCTTCTCGACCTTGCCGTCCACCTCGATCCACGTCATCTCTATTGCCCTAGCCGGGCATATCTGGCCGCAGAAGTTACAGCCAATGCACTTCTTCCAGTCGAGGGTGTGGAAGCCCCTGTACTTAGGTGCCGGCTCTATCTTCTCGAAGGGTATCTTTATCGTCACCGGCTTCTTGAATAGGTACTTGATGCCCATCCAAGGCTTGACGAATGACTTCTTGAGCTTGACCTTCTCCTCGCCTACGACCCTAACCCTCGGTTTCTCAACGCTCTCCATCTTCATCACCTGTCTATGTCGGGCGGACAGTTGTCGAGGGTCTTCAGGATGACGGGCACATCTGCCAGGCGGGCGCCCTTAAGCAGTTCTTCAAGCACCGTAACGCCGTGGCTCTGACTCGGTCCGCGGACGTGAACGCGATAGGGCTTGTGGGTTCCGTCGCTGACGACGAAGGCCCCGAAGTCACCCTTCGTTGACTCAACGTGGGCGTAGGCCTCTCCCTTTGGCGGCTTGAACCTCGGAAGTGCCTTGAGCCTCGGATCCTGCACCATGTAGGGTCCGCTCGGTGGCCCCATATCCAGGAGCTGCTCGAGTATGTAGAGGTCCTGCTCAAGCTCGTACCTCCTGACGAGAACTCTAGCCAAGCTGTCGCCCTCCTTGAGGACCGGAACCTCGAACTCGAGCTCGGGGTAGAGGTAGTAGGGGTCGTCCTTTCTGACGTCGTAGGGGACGCCGACGGCTCTGAGGTTCGGCCCCGTTACCGCGTGCTTGAGGGCAAACTTCTTGTCCATGACTCCGACTCCCTCAGTCCTCTCGAAGGTGATGTAGTTGTCGAAGAGTATCTCATCGAAGTCCTTGAGCTTGGACTTGACGTACTCGACGGTGTCGCGGAGTTGCCTCAACCAGCGGTCGCCTGGTATGTCCCTTCTAACTCCACCCGGAACCGTGTAGATGTGGTAGACCCTTCCACCGGTGAGCTCTTCATACAGGCGCATGAACCTCTCACGGTAGGCAGCAGCCCACTGTCCCGGGGTGTAGAGACCTATCTCGTTTCCAAAGCCCATTATCCAGAACATCCATGCCGCAACTCTTGCCATCTCTAGGACGGTTGTCCTTATCCAGACGGCCCTTTCAGGGACTTCCCAGCCTACTATTTCATCAACGGCCATTGAGTATATGTTCTCCGGCACGTCGCTCTCGGGGACACAGATACGGAGGAGTAAAGCGATGTTGGTGAAGTAGGGCCTCTGCTCGGCGAGCTTTTCAAAGCCGCGGTGCAGGAAGCCCGGGTTGACTATGGCCTTCTCTATCCTGTTGCCGTCCATCTTCAGGATTATGCTGAAGTTCTCCGTCGCCATGTGCTGCGGGCCGAAGAACAGCTCGTAGGTGTCCTTCCCTATCGGGTGGAGGTACATGTCGTGCTGCTTCGCCTCTTCCCTCAATTCCCTCGGGACTTCCAGGTTAGCCATGATCATCACCTCATATCACATAGTTCGTCTTGCTCTCGTCATACCTGTCGAAGTCCTCACCGTAGATCATCTTGACGTAGCCTATCATGTTGAAGTCCTTCCTGAGCGGGTGCTTCTCGTACTCCCTCGGCTCGAGGATGAAGGGACCAAGCCTCGGGTTGCCCTCGAAGGTTATTCCGAAGAACTCGTGTGCCTCCCTCTCGTAGGTCTCAGCGACCGGCCAGATGTCCATGACCGTCGGCATCTTGGCGTTTTCCCTCGGTATTCTCGTCTTTACGAAGGCGTGGACGCTCTCGCCCACGCTCCAGAGCTGGTAGGTGAGCTCGAATTCACCCTCTTTGAGCCAGTCGACGACGCTTATCTGCATGAGCATCTCAAAGGTTTCGCTCGCGAGCTCTAGGAACTCGTGAATCCTCTCGGCCGGAACCGTGAACTTTATCCTTCTCTCCCTGATGACTTCGCCCTCTGCATAAGGGGCCTTCTCGATGAGCGCTTTAACTAGCCTTCCCTCCTTGGTGTCCGGGAGCTCGGGCTTGGTCTCCTCGACCGGCTGAGCGTTCTCGACCTTCTCCTCAACCTTCTTCTCGGTCATATCCATGCGAGCCACCTCCTCGCGTCCTTCTCGCGCCATCCTTCACCGAAAAGCTCGTCCTGGTTCTTCCTGTAGTACTCGTAGTTCTCGCGGTAACGCTTCCAGCCGTCGGCGGTCCCGTCTTCGATCTTGCGCATCATCTCCATGATCCCATCCATGATAGCTTCGGGCCTGGGCATGCAGCCTGCTATGGCGACGTCGATCGGGATGTACTTGTCGAGCTGCTTGACGACGTTGTAGGAGTCCCAGTAGACGCCTCCATTGATTGGGCAGGAACCGTGGGCGAGGACGTACTTTGGATCCTGCATCATCTCGTAGGTTATGATTATCCTCTTGAGGGTCTTGGGGGTAACGTAGCCGGTGATGAGGAACAGATCGCCCATCCTCGGGGCAGGGTTGGGCATTATTCCGAAACGCTCGAAGTCGTACCTGGCAGTGGCGAGCGGCGGCATCTCGATACCGCCGCATCCCGTACAGAACGCCACTATCCAGAGGCTCTTCTTCCTGGCCCACTTAAAGAGGGGCTCGAAGAGCTTGAACTCCTGGAGCTCGTAGCTTATGAAGTCGTTCTTCTCGCTCATCCACACCACCTCACACCGTGAGCAGTACGGCTATTATTCCCAGTATGGTCGGCCACTTCCAGAAGAACTTCGCAGCTTGGTCGATGGTAAAGCGCGGGTAGATGCTGGCCACGAATATCGCTATGAAGAGCACTGCTATCTGCTTGATGAGCAGCTCGAGGAGGTTGCTAGCCCCGCCAAGGAACAGCACGGCGAAGAAAGCGGTCTCCGCGAAGAGCTGTACCGCGTGCTGGGTGAAGAGCAGTGCCGCGTGTTTGCCGCCGTACTCGACCATCGGACCCATGGATATTTCCGCCGGAGCGGTGATGATGTCGAAGGGCTCGAGGCCGAGCATCGCCTGGAAGACTATGTCGAAGACTATCATGGCTATAAGCAGGGCCGGGACGGTTACGCTCCACCCGTGAACTCCCTGAAGGGCTACTATCTCGCTAAGCTTGAAGGTTCCGAAGTGCTGGACGAGGGCTATTATCGCCAGGCCGTAGGGCAGCTGCATGGCCACCATTGTGAGCAGGCCACGCTGGACACCGACCGCTGAATAGGGGTTGCCCGAGCTCATGGCACCGAGCATTATTCCGAGCATCGGAACCTCGAGGAGGTAGGCAACGACGATCAAATCGGCGTTGCTGCTGAAGAGCTGGAAGTTCGCGATGGGTATGAAGAGGAGCGCAGTTATGCTGGCTCCGAGGGCAAAGATCGGCCCGAAGTCGTAGATGAAGCCGTGGCTGACGCTCTCCTTCTTGCCAAGGAGCTTGAGGGTGTCAATGATGGGCTGGTAGATCGGCGGGCCTACCCTCCTCTGTATCCTGGCCATGGCCTTCCTCTCGATACCCATGAAGATGAAGCCCATGAAAGTGGCGTAGATGAGTATTCCAATGACCTCAAGGATAAGCTTCCAGTCTATCATTCACAACACCCCCCACAGCGCTAAGATCAGGAGCACTATTGCCAGATACCACGAGTAGCTCTGGACGTTTCCGTTGTAGAAGCCCTCCCTGAGCCAGTCCGCGAAGTCCTCGGCTATGCCCGCTAGCCTCTCATAGAACCTGTCGAAGCTGTACTTGAGCCAGAAGTCCAGGGCTTCCGCTAAAGGTCTGTAGAAGTTCCTCCTTATGCTGAGGTTGAACTCCTCGGTCACTGGGTTACCAGACTGGTAGGTGTTGGTGACCGGTATCTTCCTGGTTCTGGCGCCGTAGACGTAGATCAGTCCCGCTATGGCGAGGCCAACGACCAGTATGAGGGTAACGCTTAGGGCGTTGTAGGTTCCAACGCCAGTGCTCAGGGAATAGTAGCTCTCAACCGTCACGCCCGTGTTAACGAACTTGTTGATGTAGTCCACAACAAGGCCAGGGGCTATTCCAAAGACCACGTTCAGGAGCCCTAGGATGCCCATGCCGATGAGGAGCGGGAGCGGTGCCTCCTGGACGTCCTCGAGGTCGCTAGGTCTCTGGCCGAACCAGATGGCGTAGAGGAACCTGACCACGTAGGCAAACGCCAGGGCGCTTCCCAGGAATATCGCCCCGGCGACGAGGGGCATGTGGGCCTGTATTGCTGCTTCGTAGATGAGCCACTTGCTGGCGAAGCCCGCCATCGGCGGGATTCCCGAGAGGCTGAGGACAGCTATGAGGGCCATGGCGAAGGTAATAGGCATCTTCTCGGCCAGGCCTCCAAAGTCCTCGAAGCGGGTCTTTCCTGTCCTAAGCACCAAGGCCGCCGTGACCAGCCAGAAGAGGCCCTTGAATATCGCATGGCTGAGGACGTGGAAGAACGCCCCAGCGAAACCGAGCCCGCTTCCGACGCCTATCGCTAGGAGTATGTAGCCAACCTGGCCGACGGAGGAGTACGCTAGGAGCTTTCTGACGTCCTCCTGAAGGACCGCGAGGAAGCTGGCAACAACCACCGTGATGGCTCCGAGCCAGGCGAAGATGTAGGTGAAGGTCGGGTGGCCGTGGAAGGAGCCGAGCTCAAAGTAGAGCTTCCCTCCTATGAGGGCGTAGACGATTACGAATCCAAAGATGCCGGCCTTGCTGAGTGCCCCGCTGAAGAAGCTCGTGTAGCTCTGGTTGGTCTCGCTGTACGCTTCAGGCGCCCAGACGTGGAGGGGCCAGGTTCCGGCCTTGACGCCGAACGCCACTAGGAAGAGCGCGTAGACGAGTATCGTGTCCGTCCTGCTGAGGTTTGCCATTCCGTAGGCTATCGTAGTGGCGATGGTGGTGAAGTCGAGAGCTCCAGTCCTCGCGTAGAGTATGGTGATCGCCAGCAGCATTGAGTAGGCCCCTATAACGCTCAGCACGAAGTACTTGAGCGAGGCGTGCCTGTTGTAGCGGAGCACCATCATGAAGCTGGCGAAGGTCATGAGCTCCCAGAACAGGAAGAAGCCTATGAAGTCGCTGGCGAGGAAGACCCCGATCACGCCGGAGACGCTCAGCAGTGAGAACATCCACTCGTAGCCGCTCTTAGTAGTTGATACTAGGCCAAAGGCCATGGCCGCAGCTACCACTGCCGCAACCGCCGCGAAGTACCAGGTCATCGTGCTGAGCTGGAATCCGAGGCTGAAGACCCCAGCGTTGAACGTGCTGCTCAGCGGCTTCTCCACGACGTCACCGTAGGTAGCCGCCACTACCACGAGGGGGGTCAGCCCGCCTATGAGGCCCAGTATCTCGCGTACCCCCTTAACGTCGAGGATCCACGCGAGTACTCCGCTGACCGCTGGAACGAAGAGCAGGAGGGGTATGACGTAGTCAGCCGGTATGAAGCTCATGGTCCCACCCCCATCAGGGGAACGTTCTTAACGTACTGAACCACGTTGAAGATGTCTTCACCCGCCTTCTGGGACACCGTCCAGAAGTAGTTCGGGTAGACACCGATGAAGAGTATCAGCAGCGCGAGGAACAGGGCTATAGTTCCAATGGCGATGTTCTCGTGGATCCTCTCCCCTTCTCCCGTGAACCACATCGTGTGGATCAGTCTGAGGTAATAGACCGCCTCGACGACGCTTGCGCCGAGGATGAGCGCGACGCTCCAGGTGTAGCCTGCGTCAACGCCAGCGAGTAGGATCCTGACCTTGCTCCAGAAGATGTTGAACATCGGAAGGCCTATCGCCGAAAGTGAACCCACCGTCACGGCGAAGGCAGTCAGAGGCATCCTCCTGCCCAGGCCGGCGAAGTTCTCGATCTTGGTTCCGCCTAGGGTTATTCCAATGTAGCCCACGGTGAGGAACAGGAGGGCCTTGACTATCGCGTGGTTCACCATGTGGAAGACTCCCGCGCTGACCCCAGCCTGCGTCCCCAGGGCGAGGGCGAAGGCTATCATGCCTATCTGGCTTATGGACGAGTAGGCTATCATCCTCTTGACGTCCTTCTGCCTGAGTGCCGAGAACTCGGCCACGATGACTGTCAGGGTGGCCATTACGACGACCATCCTGAGAACCGAGCTCCAGCCGCTGGCGGCCTGCATTATGTAGAGCAACCTTGCCGCCGCGTAGAGGCCTGCCTTGACGACGAAGGCCGAGAACATGGCCGTTATCGGGTGCGGTGCGGCCTGGTAGGCATCGGGTGCCCACGCGTTGAGCGGGAAGAGCTCCGCCTCAACTGCCAGACCAAAGATCAGGAGCGCCAGGCCGACCTCGGCCACCTTGGCATCGACGCCCCCTATGAGGAGGGCCAGTTGGGCCATGTTGAGCGTCCCGGTCGCACCGTAGACGAGGGCTATGCCGACGAGGAAGAAGCTCGAGCCTATTCCACCGAGGATCATGTACTTGAGCGAGGCCTCGGCCGCTTCACCGGTCTTGTTGTAAGCGGTGAGCGCGTAGGCGCTTATGGCCGTTATCTCCATGAAGACGAAGAGGTTGAAGATATCGCCGGTGGCTATCATGCCGGTGGCACCGAGCATCAGCAGGAGGAACAGCATCGCGTACTTGTCTATCGGCTCGACGTCGATGGCCTTCACGCTGAAAACCGCCATGAAGAAGCTTATCAGAGCGACTATGAACACGAAGAGAGCCGCGAAGTGGCCGATGTAGAGGTTGATTCCAACCGGGGGCTTCCAGCCGCCCGCCATGACGATTATCGGCTTCCCGGTGCTGTAGACGTCGCTGAACACCCAGCCCGCTATTCCAGCCTGGATCGCGGTTATGAGGACCAGGTAGTACTTTACGGCCTTCTTACCCAGACCCTTAATCAGGGGGACGAAGAACGCACTGATGAGTGGTAAAGCTATGAGGAGTGAAGCGTACTGCCCGTTCATCCTCTCAACCTCCTTATCTCCTCAACGTTAAGGGTCCCGTACTTCTCGTAGAGTATTATCGCGGCGCTAAGGGCCATCGCGGTCGTGGCAACGCCTATGACTATCGCAGTAAGAACAAGGGCCTGCGGGATCGGGTCAACGGCCTGGTTCGGGCCTATCCCCTCGCTCAGTATCGGGGCGCTCCTTCCTGAGACGTAGCCAACGCTTATGAGGAGCAGGTTGACGCCTGTCTCCATTATGCTCAGTCCCACGAGCATCTTGAGCAGGTTCTTCTTCACGAGGACGGCGTAGAGGCCGATGAGGATCAGGCTTATCGCCCCGAAGTAGTAGACGCTTATGTGGATCATTCGCTCACCTCCTCCTTGAGCATGTTGTCGATGATTCCGCTGAGCTCGGTGCCGACCTTAATGCCGATGAGGGTGTAGATGATCGGTATGAAGCCGCCGCTGAAGAGCCTGCCGACGTTGCCGGTTCCCCATCCCCAGGTCTGCCATATCCAGTCGAAGAGGAAGTAGCCACCTATGGCGAGGCCTATGAGGCCGACGAGGACGTAGCCCATTCCAGCGAGTCCCTCCGTCTTCTCAAAGCCCTTGTGGGGTATCTCGTAGGTGACGAAGGCCATGTACAGGAGCAGGAATGCCGTCGCTATGGTGGCTCCTCCGGGGAAGCCTCCACCCGGGGTGAGGTGTCCGTGGATGAATATGTACGCGCCGAAGAGCACTACGAACGGGAAGAGCATCTCGGTTCCCGTCGTTAGGACCACCGAACCCTCGGTCTTTGCGGTTCTCTTCTTTTTCTTCCTCCAGAGGAGTGCACCAACGCCCGTGGAGGCTATGAACAGAACCGTGACCTCACCGAGGGTATCGAAGCCACGGTAGTTGACGACTATTGCAGTCACAGCGTTGACAGCTCCGGTCTGGGCCTTAACGTGGTCGAGGTAGTACTGGCCGACGAGCATCTTGTCCTGCCCGAAGGGAACCCCAGCCAGCCCCTGGGCGATCCAATAGCCTATTATCAGGATGGTGATTATCGCAAGGGCGCGTTTGAGCATCTTCACCACCTCACCCACCAGCCGGGCTTCTCCTCTTCCTCCGTCTCAAAGCGCCTCGTCCTCTTGATGGCGAATATGAAGACCGCGCCGCTGAGGGCCGCTCCTATTGCCGCCTCTGTCATAGCCACGTCCGGTGCCTGGAGCATGAAGAACAGGATCGAGGCGAAGAGACTGACGGCCGCCATGCCGACCACTGCCGCCAACAGGTCCCTCCACTCCACCGCCAGGATCGCGGACAGGATCATGAGGGCGATTATTATGTACTCAACGCAGGTCACACAGTTCATTCCCCACCACCTTCCTCTGGCGTTTCACCCTCTTCGCTCTCGGGGGCCTTGGTCTTGGCCTCCATGTACTCGCGGTACTTGTCCATCACGCTGCCGTTCCACAGCGGAATGCCGCTCTTGTAGGCGGCCCTTATGAGGGCGTGGGCGCTTATCGGGTTGGTGAGCAGGAGGAAGACCGCGATGACTATCGTCTTGGTGAGCCACGCAACGCTTCCGAAGTCCGTTCCTAGGGCCCAGATGCCAACACCCAGCATGACACCGAGGGAACCCAGGGTGGCGCTCTTGGTAGAGGTCTGCATCCTGTTGTAGACGTCGGGCATCCTGATGAGACCTAGGGCTGAGAGGAAGTAGAAGAACGTTCCGATGAGCACGAGGGCTTCTCCAATTGCAGCCAGCGCGTTCATAGGCCTCCCTCCATGTACCTGGCGAAAGCTATAACGCCGCCGAAGGCGAGCACCGCGTAGACGAGGGCCACGTCGAGGAAAATCATGCGCTTGTAGTAGAGTGCGAAGAGCACCATTAGGCCGGCGGTTATCGTGGTCATTATGTCAACCGCAACTAGTCTGTCGACCGTCGTTGGTCCCCTGAAGACCCTGTACATGCTGAGGAGGGTCGCTATCGCTATCAGGGCGAGATAAACGTTTATCCCTATCATCCGAAGATCACCTTCAGGAACTTTTCAAAGGGTCTCGTGATGTTCTCGGAGGCGGCCTTAACGTGCTCCTCCTCATTTTCGGTGAGGGCCTCGTCGGGAACCCATATCCAGTGGATGAAGTAGTTGTCCCCATCGACGTCGAGGGTTATTGTCCCCGGGGTCAGGGTTATCGAGTTCGCCAGGGCGAGCTTTCCGGGGTTGGTCTTGAGAACGGTCTTGCAGTGGACGATGCCGGGCCTTATGGGCCTCTTGGGGTGGAGAACCCTATAGGCCACGTCGAGGTTGGCCATTATCATGGCCCACAGGAAGTACGGCACGTAGGCTATCGCGTACGCTACCCTCTTTGGATGGAGGTTCGCCAGCCCTCTGGTCGTGAATATCGGGTACGTGAAGGCGGCAACTATGAGGGAAAGTGTGAGCCCCATCTCCAGTTCCTGAACGTCGGTACTGGCCGTTAGGAACAGCCATATCAAGAACAGTATGATCACAGTGTACAGGTACCTGCTTATTTTGCTTGCCTCTTCCATATCATCAACCTCCAGCGGTTGGTGGACATCTCGGGACATTTTAACGTGAGCTATCCAGGGGTTGAAAACAATTGCTTATAAACCTTGCCTGCCGAGAACAGAGGTTTAAAACTTTTGGTTAAAATGAAAGAAGCAAATTTGTCCTTTGATGCCAAAAAGGGTTCTTCAGGTTCCAAATTCCATCTGGAGTGAAGGGTCGGAGAAAGGGGAAATAAAGGATTCAGTATATCGAGATCCTCTTAACGCCCTCCAGCTTCGACAGCTCGTTGATTAGGTCGCCCGGAATGGGCTTCTCGGTGATTATCGTGAGGGTCGCCTCAGGATAAAGCTCGGGATCCTCTGCCACAACCTGGACGATGTTTATGCCCCTGTCGGCTATCTTCTGGGCTATCTTTGCCAGTATTCCAACAGCCCTTGGCTCGGGCTCGATCTCGATTACCCCGTAACCAACGTGTCTCCCGACGTACTTCATGTGGACGGTGGGTTCAAGGTTTGTGTAGATCTCCTTCAGCTCCGGTATCTTGAGTATCATGCCAACGGTCTCCTTAACAACGCGCCTGTCGACGTCGAGGGCCTTGGCTATCTTCGTGTACGGAACCTCTATGTCACCAGCCTTTATCTTGAGGTCGTCCGAGACCCTGAGACCGTACTTGAGGAGGGTCTTCGCTATCACCTTCCTCACTGGATATTCGTCAAAGTAATGCTCGATCTTTCCCCACATCCTCATCACCCATTGTAGTTCATCACTAACCTTTTTGCATCACTGATATTAAAATGTTTCCATGTCCGCATGATGCCAAAAGGCCTCCCCTTAAAAACTTTTGGGCAGGAAGGAACCTGAGCGGGCCCCGATGATACGGATTATTTATCCATCGTCGGCTTTTTAAGAGAGTCCCAAAAAGCCAAAAGCATGATTGAAGTCCGCCTTCCCCACGCCGAGTTTCAGGACCTCGGAGACTCAATAAGGCTCATCTGGAGGGAGACTCTCTACGCAGATTTCGAGAAAAAAGAGCTTGAGAGAGCCATAAAACGGAAGTTCAGGGTTTCACCAGAGATAACCGCCCGCGACGGTGCCCTTTTAATCGACACGGACTACGAGAAGGTTGAAGGCTACGTCGCCCTTTACATCCAGAACAACCTCGGCGCCCTTCTGAGGAACCGTTACACCAGCAGGAGAGTGCTTTACATCCACGAGGGGCTTGACGTTCCACTACTCGGCTACAACGCCTTTGGATTGATAGACCGCGGAACGAACCTCATTCAGATCAGGGGCGTCAGCGGCTGCAACCTCAGCTGCGTCTTCTGCTCGGTCGATGAGGGGCCGTACTCAAGGACTAGGAAGCTCGATTACGTCGTTGACATCGACTACCTGATGAAGTGGTTCGACGACGTGGCGAGGATAAAGGGCAGAGGCCTTGAAGCTCACCTCGACGGCCAGGGCGAGCCCCTCATCTACCCCTTCCGCGTTGAGCTCGTCCAGGCCCTTCGCGAGCACCCGAACGTTTCGGTCATCTCGATGCAGAGCAACGGAACCCTCCTCACGGACAAGCTCGTCGAGGAGCTTGCCGAGGCCGGCCTCGACAGGGTGAACCTCTCGATACACTCCCTCGATCCGGACAAAGCCAAGATGCTCATGGGCAGGAAGGACTACGACCTTGAGCACGTCCTCGACATGGCTGAGGCTTTGGTAAACGCGGGAATCGACGTTCTAATAGCACCGGTCATAATCTTTGGGGTAAACGACGACGAGGCGGAGGCGTTCATAGAGTTCGCGAGGAAGATAGGGGCTGGAAAACGCTGGCCGGCTCTCGGCTTCCAGAACTACGTCCCCTACAAGTTCGGCAGGAACCCGACGATAGCCAATGTTAAACCCTTCAAGGAGTTCTACGCTTGGCTCAGGGAGTTGGAGGAGAAGACCGGGATGAGGCCCTTGGTTTTGAAGCCCAGGCACTTCGGCATGGAGAAGCGCGAGTTCATCCCGCTCGCCTTCAGGCCCGGTGAGGTCGTTAAGGCCGAGGTCGTTCTGCCCGGGAGAATAAAGGGCGAGATGCTTGCAAAGGCCAGGAACCGGCTCATAGAGGTCATCAACACCGACGCGGAAATCGGCGACAGGATAACGGTCAGAATAGTGAGGACGAGGCACGGGATTTACATCGGGACCGAGGTTTAACCTTTTTAAGGTAATCTTCCAAACTCCATCGGGTGAAAACATGGGGCGCGTGATCCTGGCCCTCGGCCTCTTAGTCGTGATAGTTTTTTCGCTCGCTGCGATGGCACTGGCCAGCAAATCCGGTGTTTTCTCAGACCTCTCGGGGGAACGCCAGTACTCCTCAACTACTCCAAGTGGTCCGGGCTGGAGAAGTGCCCCGGAGGACCCCCAAACCGTTTACGTATCGATCGTCGCCCCAAATGTCAGGCTTAAGGAGGCCATTAAAAGCGCCCTTGACAACGTGACCCGCTCCCACGGCCTAAAGCCCGTCTACGTCAACAAGCCGATAACCGACTACGACCTTAAGGGAAGGATCGTGATCGTTTACCTCCCAATGGACTTCCGGAGTGAGGGGCTCCTCAGCACTGAGTACGGCGTCTCGGGGATTCTCTACTACTCCTACCCCGGCGACGCCAGGACCTTCGTCGAGCTCACGCTCAGCAGAAACGTTCCCGAAGAAACTAAGGAAACCATCGAAAAGCTTGCCCTCGAGCTGAGCTCTTCGAGCGTTAGACGGCTAAAGAGGAAACACGTTTTGAACCAGTCCGTGTCGATCGCCTACTGGTGGAAGCTGAAGGCAGTAGTAGGAAAACTCAGAGGGGGAGACCCCTACGGGATGATAGCCCAAGAAATAGCGACCCAGCTCAACGAGTTCCTGGAGGGCCCATAACCCTCACCCGATACCAGCCACCTTGGGTGTTACGAAGGCCTCTATGAAGGCCGCCAAGAGCAGGACCGCAGCCGAGAGGGCGTAGAGCCTCAGGGACGAGTAAACCAGGTCCAGGCCCTCTTTCTTGAGGGTTCCCCTGTACAGGAGCATCCCCGCGGTTGCAGAGAGTATTATCGCGGGGATCTCGAATACACCGTGCGGGAGGATCGCAAGCAGCGCCCTAACGGGGTCGATGATCCCCTTTGAGACCACCAGGGTGACCACCAGCCCGAGGACGAAGCCGTTGAACAGAACGACCAGCCAAGAGACTATCCCGAAGATTATCCCAAGGGCGTACGCGGAGGTCGCGACCCCGAGGTTGTTCAGGTAGATGGAGAGGAACGTGTGAACCGGGCTGTCCATGCTGACCTTGTCCGAGATCGACCTGCCGATGGCCCTGAAGAGCTCCATAGACTCATTGGGGAGCACTAAGGCCACGGCAGAGCCAACAACGACCGCCGCGATAAACGCTGCCGTTAAGAGTGTAAAGTACTCCTTGGCCCTCTCCTGCGCCTGCTGGGAAAGGAAGATCACGGGCTTCACCCTTCCATGGCTTTCTTGAGGGCTATCTTGAAGTCCTCCACGTTCACGTAGGGCATCTCTATGTCCATCCTCATGGCGAAGAACTCTTCCATCAGTCTCTCGAGCTCCTCAAGCCTGTGCCCCTCGAGCTTCTCTTCAAGTTCATGGACCGCCTCTTCAGGGTGCATGAAGAAGTCGCCCGTTATCTTGACGTGCTCCGCTATTCCGTTCTCCTCGTCGAACTCTATCCTTATAAGCCCCTTCTTCGCCTTGTGCTCGCCTACGTGGTGCTTCATACTACCCACCTCCAAAGTAAATTAGCGGGAGAAGTTTTTAAAGGTTGGGCCCAAGTGGGAGCGGTGGTGTGAATGGGTTACGGAGAGGTTAAGGAGCGCGTAAGGCTCATCATTGGGGAAGTCCTTAGGGAGATGCTTAACGAGGCAGGCAAAGAGTGGAGCGGCGAGATAACCTTTGATGAAACGCCAAGCATCGAGCTCGGCGACTTCGCGACGACAGTTTCCTTCCAGCTCGCGAGGGTCTTCAGGAAGGCCCCGAAGCTCATAGCGGAGGAGATCGTTGAAAGACTTAAGGGGAAGCTCCCTGATGAGATAGCCGACGTCAAAGCGGTGAACGGCTACATAAACTTCTACCTTGACTACGACCGCTTTGGCAGGGAGCTCGTCGGAGAGATACTCGAAAAGGGCCCCTCCTACGGCGAGAGCGAGATCGGAAAGGGAAAGAAGGTCATCGTCGAGCACACCTCCGTTAATCCAACCAAGCCCCTCCACATGGGGCACGCGAGGAACTCCGTCCTCGGCGACACGATGGCGAGGATAATGAGAAAGCTCGGCTACACCGTCGAGGTTCAGAACTACATCGACGACCTCGGCGTCCAGTTCGCCCAGGTTCTCTGGGGCTACCTCAACCTGAGGGAGGAGTTCGAGAGGCTTGAGACCGAGCTCCGCGAGAAGGGCCTCAAGGAGGACTTCATAGACCACGTGATGGGCCTGCTCTACGTCGAGGTGAACAAGCAGCTTGAGAAGAACCCCGATGTGGACAAGGAAGTCCGCGAGCTGATGAAGAAGCTGGAGGAGGGCGACAACGAGATAGCCGAAATTGGAAGAAAGTTGGCCGAGCGCGTCGTTAAGGCCCAGATGCTCACCACCTACCGCATGGGCATCACCTACGACCTCCTCAGCTGGGAGAGCGACATAATGAGGAGCGGGATCTTCAAGGAAGCCTACGAACTCATCGAGGCCAACGAGAACTTTTTCTGGGCCGAGGAGGGCAAATATAAGGGTGCCTTCGTGATGGACCTCAGGAAGCTCTTCCCGGACATGAAGAACCCCTTCCTCGTCCTCAGGAGGAGCGACGGGACGGCGACCTACACCGGCAAGGACATAGCCTATCACCTCTGGAAGTTCGGCAAGGTTAAGGCGGACATGCTCTACAAGCCGTGGGACAGGCTGGAGAACCACGAGACGTGGACGACCGCTCCGGACGGGGAAGAGATGCCGGGGAAGTTCGGGAGAGCGGATATAGTCATCAACGTGATCGGCGCCGAGCAGAAGCACCCGCAGATGGCCATAAGGTACGCCCTCCAGCTCCTCGGCTTTGAGGAGAGCGCGGAGAACTTCCACCACCTCGCCTACGAGCACGTTGTAAGGCCCGAGGGCTCTTTCTCCGGCAGGAAGGGAACCTGGGTCGGCTTCACCGTAGATGAGGTTCTCAACGAGGCCGTCCAGAGGGCCAGGGAGCTGGTCGAGCAGAAGAACCCAAGCTTAAGTGAGGAGGAGAAGGACACCATCGCGGAGGCGGTTGGTGTCGGAGCCGTCCGCTTCAACCTCGTCAAGTACAGCCCGGACAAGATAATCACCTTCCGCTGGGACGACGTCCTCAACTTCGAGGGCGAGAGCGCGCCCTACATCCAGTACGCCCACGCGCGCTGTGCGTCGATCCTCAGGAAGGCAGGGGAGAAGGGCATCGAAACGGACTGGAAGGGTCTCATCGAGAGGGCCGACTTCTCGAAGCTCACCAACCGCGAGAAAGAGCTGGTAAAGCTCCTCGCCAAGTTCCCGGAGGTTGTGGAACAGGCAGGAAAAGACGTCAAGCCGCACCTCATCCCCTGGTACGCCAACGAGCTCGCTTCGCTCTTCAACAAGTTCTACATGGACCACCCCGTGCTGAAGGCCGAGGAGGGCATCGTGGAGGAGAGGTTGCTCCTCGTGCTCGCGGTAAAGCAGGTGCTCAGGAACGCCCTGGAACTCCTCGGCATCAAGGCGCCGGAGAGGATGTGAGCTACTCCCTCAGCACTTTTTCCACAACGGGGTCTATAATCCTGTATTTTCCGTTTTCCTTGGTTATCCACCCCATCTTTTCCAGGTTTCTTAAAAGTTCGCTCAGTCTCGCATTGGTTATGGGGCCAGCTTTGGCCTCAACGTATTCCTTGATGGTGCTCCAGCTGGTTATCCCCATCGCTATCGCCCTGAGTATGAGGGAGTACCTACCGCTCCTCTTCTCCAACTCTTTCAGTTCTTCCCTGATGACTGCCCTTGCTTTCCTCATGGTCATTTCAAGGGCTTTCTCAAAGCTCCCCTTCTTCCAGTAGTGGAAGCCGAACTCGACCAGCCAGCCGGGAATTCCATCGAGTTCTTCAACGGCCGCTTTTATTTCCTCCTCTGGAACATCCATGCCAACCTCCTCAAAGCCCCTCCTGAGGAACTCCCTGGAAAGCTCCCTGGTGAAGGGCTTGACCTCAACCTCCTCGTATATCCTTCCGTAGAGCGGGCTGGAGTAATCGTCGAGACCCAGGAAGTCGTGGAGAAGTCCTACCTCGGAGCCTGTGAAAACGAAGCCCAGGTTCTCAAGGGAGTCATAGGCATACGCCACAGCCGCCAGAAGTTCCTTTCCTCCCCGTGAACCGTAGAACCTTAAATATTGGGCCTCGTCGAAGGCTATGATGACTTTTTTGCCGGCTTTTTTTCCCAGGGAGTTCAGAAAGTCCAAGAGGTCAACGAAGGTGGCCTCCCTCGGTTTGAGTTGCACCCCCGCGATGCTTACCCTCTCCACTGATATTCCCCTCAGAAATCCCACGCGTCCCTTTCCTGCAAGAATGTTTCTTATCTCCCCAACCAGGGCGGCCTGGCTCACGCTTCCGCCGATGGAGTAAAGCTTTCTAGCGTCGACGTACAGTCCAATCTCATCGCACTCGTTTAGAGCCACCCTGAGGAGTGAGCTTTTACCCACCCGCCTTATTCCAATGAGGAGCGTTATCGGGTAGTTTTTCATGCCGTTTAGCAGGGCCTTTATCTCCCCCTCCCTGTCGAATATCTCGTCTCTCCTCTCTTTCGGTCTCGGGTCGAACAGCACAGGTATCGCCCCCGATACTAAGTATCGGTACCGATACTTAAGGCTTTCCCTGGGCAACCCTAAAATACCTCCTCCCCCTAAACCCTCCGGTGATTCCATGCGCGGCGTTATAGTCCCCCTCGTTACCCCATTCAACGAGGACTACTCCATAGACGTCCCTGCACTTGAGGAGCACGTTGAATACCTCCAGAAGGCAGGCGTCCACGGCATATTCATCAACGCGACGACCGGAGAGTTCACGAGCCTTAGCCCGGAGGAGAGGAAGTTTCTCGCGGAGAAAGGCCGTGAACTGGTCACTTCAGCCTTCTACCTCGTGGGGACGGCATCCTCAAGCACCTTCGAGGTTGTCGAACTCACCAGGCACGCTCAAGACATAGGCGCGGACTACGCGGTCATAGCGCCGCCCTACTACTGCCCCCTGAGCGAGGAGGTGCTCTTCAAGCACTACTCAATGGTGGCCGAGAAAACGGATATTCCAATCATACTGTACAACATCCCCTCCTGCGCCAACCCGCTAAGCGTCTCCCTCATCAGACGCCTCGCCTTTGAGTACTCGAACATCGCCGGCGTGAAGGAGACGATAGAGGGCGTAAACCACGTCAGGGATGTCATCCTTGAAGTCAAAGGCGAGAGGAAGGACTTTAAGGTTTTTACAGGCCTCGACCAGCACTTCCTCAATACGCTGGTCCTAGGTGGCGACGGCGGGATAATGGCCTGCGCCAACTTCGCCCCTGAGCTCCACCTCGCGGTGTGGAAGGCCTTCCAGGAGAAGCGCTTCGAGGACGCCTTTGAGGGGGCGAGAAGGCTTGCAAAGCTTTCGAAGGTTTACGACCTCGCTTCATCCTTCGGCTCGGCGATAAAGCTGGCGATGTCCATGAGGGGCTTCTCGATAAAGCCCGTCCTGAGGCCTCCCTACGTCATGGACGGCGAGGAAGTGAGGGGCAGGATTAGAGAGCTCCTTGAGGAGGTTTTTTCGAGCTCTTCAATGCAGGGGGAACTCTCTGAAGGGGGAACTCGATAAATTTAACGGGAACACGGGATTTTGTTGCCAGCGGGCTTTTGGGAGAAAATTTACCGACTACCTAAACGCCCTCTAACTGCCCGCTCAACCCCTCTGAGGTCGAGGGTCTCTGGCGTTTTTTCCTCAACTTCCCTGGCAATTAGGAGGAACCTCTTCGGCCCATCGAAGGTTTCAGCCTTTTTTCTGAGCTCTTCGAGTATCTTCTTTGCTTCCCTTTCCCCTAGTTTCTTCCACTTGACCTCGACGAACAGCAGCCCTTCCCCGGTTTCGGCGATTGCGTCTATCTCTATCCCCTTGTGCCACCACCTGTGGACGCTCCTCTGGCCGAAGTCGAGAATCCTAAGGGAGAGCATCTCCCTCACAAGCCTCTCGAACATCATCCCGTAGTAGGTGTTGATGTCCTTTTGGATTTTCTCCCACACCTCGTCTACCATTCCGAGCTCGAGGTCGGAGAGGTTCGGGTAGACGTAACGGAACCAGAAGTTGAAGAAGTTGTCCTTTATGAAGTACCTCCCCCTCTTGCGTTTCCCATAGGGGAGTTCATAGCCGACGATTTCAAGCCTCTGGAGGACGTCGAGGTACCTTGAGAGGTGTCCCCTCTCAAGCCCGGTGTACGAAACCAACTCTCCGAGTGTTTCGTATCCCAAAGCCAGCCCCTTCAGTATGAGCTTGTACGTCCTCGGCTCCCGGAACTCCTCCCGCAGCAGGAACTCCGGCTCCTCGTAGAGAACCTCGCCCTTCCTTAGAACAAGCTCCCGTATTGCTTCATCTGTCTTCCTATTCCCTACGAACTCGAGGTAGAGAGGAACCCCTCCGAAGACCATGTACGTCTTAACCAGATCCTCAAAGTCCTTCTCCGGCAGCATCATGGCCGCTCCCCTGATATCGAAGGGAGAAACCTTCCACTGGCCTGTTCTCCTGCCGTAGAGGGGACTTTTGTACTCCATTATCCTTTCCATCATCCCGATTGATGATCCACAGAGGATTACGAAGATGCCAGTGTTCTTCAGCGCCTCGTCCCAGGCTTTCTGGAACTTGCTCAGAACCGCGCTATCGAGGGAGATGAGGTACTGAAACTCGTCGATTACCAGGGCTACCCTCTCCTCGCCGATTTCCCTACCGAAGTTCATGAGAAGCTTAGTGAAGTCGCGAACGTCCGTGAAGTAGTCCCTTCCGGTGAACCTCGCGAGAGCATCTCCAAGCTCCCTAACGTTTTCCCCCAGGGAGTCGGCCGTGGCGAGGTGATATATCCCGGACTTCCCCTCGAGGAACCTCTTAATCAGTGCAGTTTTGCCGACGCGCCTCCTCCCGTAGAGTATTATGAGCTGTGCCCCCTTTTCCGACCATTTTCTCTCGAGAAATTCGAGTTCCCTCTCCCTGTCAACGAACACGTGGGCCACCAAAAATAAATGGTACATGTAGATTATAATAATTTCGGTGCATCAAAGAAAAGAGAACCGTGGTAAGCGAATGGTTCATCTTATCTTATACCTCAAAAACGCACCGAGGCCGCCGAAGGCCTTGTAGAACTGCTGGCCTTCCTCGGTGTCGAGTGAAATTACCTCGACGTCCGAGCCCGCCTCCTCCGCCATCTTTATAAGCTCCTCAGCGACGTCCCACTTCTCGAAGGTTATGTTCTGGCTGCCGCACTTGGGGCAGTGGGTGAGCTTCTTCCTGTAAACGTGGAATTCCTGCTCGCTCATGGTCTTTTCTTCACTCCAGCCGCAGTTGTTGCACTTGGCCCTGACGCGAACCTTGTCGTAGCCCTCGCTTATGAGGAGGGTATCAACGGCTCCGAGCTCGAGGGCCTGCCTTACCTCCTTCTCACCGTAGGTTATCATTCCCGTGTCCTTCACGAGGTGCTTGAAGAAGTTCTGGATGAGGTGGCGCTCCTTGACGGCCTCGTGATCCTTGAGGATGTCGCTGGCCTTCTCAACGAGCTCCCTGAGGCCGTACTCGCCGTGATAGCTTATGTCGACGACGCCTATAACCTTCTTCCTGAGCTCATGGTGGAGGTAGTCGCCTTCAACGAACTCCTCCTTGGTCGGACCGGGGCCGCCGATAATAATGCCCCTCAGCTCGCCCTTCTCGAGGAGCGGAAGGAAGGCCTTGTTGGCGTGTTCCCCTATGCGCTTCATGAACTCGTGGGTCTCCTGCTCGCGAATCCTCTCGTAACGCCTCGCCGACTGACCACCCGCCCTCGTCTTCCCTGGGACGTTCGAGGTGAGCTCGTCGATTACCTCTATCCTCTTTCCTCGGAGCAGACCGATGGTCGCCTCGTTCTTCTCGACGGTGATTAGACCGTAGGCGTCCTTAACGCGGAGCATCTCCTCCAGGGGCTCTGTGACGAAGGTCTGGTCGCATCGGTAGAGGCGAACCTTGAGCGGCTCCGGCGGAACTATAGCCCAGAGCCTTATGTCGCTCACACCCTCCTGCTCGCTGACGTTGCCGACGAAGAGAGCGAGGCCGTTGTCGGGGGTCTTGCGGTAGAGCTTGAGGTGCTGCATCGCCCTTTCCAGCGCGCCAAGAACGTTCTTTCGCGTTGACTTGCTCTTGATGTTCTGGGCCGTTCCGTACTCCTCCCTTAACTGTTGCATGACCTTGTTTATGTCGTAGCCCGCTGGAATGTAGAGGCTTACCAGCTCGGTTGCGCGACCTCGATAGCCCTTCAGCTCCTCGACCTTCTTCTTGAGTTCGTACATCTCAGCGGACTTGTGAGACATGAGCATCACCCTGAGATTTTCTCGCTGTAGAAGGCATGAAAAGGGGAATTTATAAAGGTTTGGAGGTCAGAGGAGGGAAAGCAGGATCAGAATGAAGACCCCAAAGACGCCGCCTACCGCGATTATGAGGAAGTTCACCAGGTTGAGCTCGATGTGGGTCACCCCAAGGAAGTTGAGCAGTCCCACGATCAGGAGGCCGGTTATCGCGTTGACAGCGAGCCACTTTATAACCGCCAGGGTCAGCTTCATAACTATGTAGCCCGCCAGGATCAAAAGTAAGAGGAGGATCAGGGGACCGAGCATTCTCATGCCCCCGAGAGCTTTTCAAGGGTTTCGCTGGCTATGTCTCCAAGCTTCACCCACTTCTTGCCCTCGAACGGGAGTATGACCTTGTCCTCCACACCGACCAAGTCCCTGACCCTAGGTTCGAGCTCCTTCAGGCCGAGTTCGCCGATGAGGATCAGAATAAAGCCCTTCTGGTTTTTGTCTCCCGCTTCGAGTGCCTTTTTGGCCTCCTCCATGATTAGGTCACGGTATTTCGCCGCCAGGTCCGGTAGATCCTCGGTAAGCCTGTAAAGGAGGATCATGGCGTTTTCCCTGACGTAGGGGTTCCTTGACTCCACGAGGCTTAGAAGCTTTTTGATGGCCTCCCTGTCGAGGTGAGGCTTTATGGCATCCGGTCTCGTGTCCATAAGCGTGACCATCGCGAGAACCGCATCACCAACGACACCGGGGTTATCATCAGCTAGGAGCTCAAAGAGAGCCTCCCTCGTCTTCTTGTCCTTAACGGCCTCCTCAACTACGAGCTGGAGCTGATCACTTTCGAGCATCTTCCTGACTTTACCCTTCTTGGAACCGAATGAAAGGAAGCCCATGGCACATCACCGTTTATGTCAAGTTTCGGGGGTTTAAGTTAAATCTTTTTTGGATCGCATGCTATGAAGTTTGAAGTCCGCCAAACCACCTAGAACACAAAACCGCGAACTAATTAAACAGCGCGAAAACTTAAAACGTGATTGGGACATGTAACTTGTCCACAAGGGGCTATCTACCCACATGGATCACTATAAATAGCAGTTTAAAGACCGGGGAACTCAACTTTTTAACGATTGATGTCGAGCTTGATCCCGGAGAGGCCCTAGGTGTGAGGTATATCGAATTCGAGGAGGGTAGGATTCCATGAAAAAGCAGGATTTAAGCGTTATGCTCCTCCTTTTGCTCTACCTAGTAATCAGACTTCCATTACTGATTCCAATGGACGAATACATGGACTACGATGAAGGTACCTACCTCATGATCGCCCGGTTTATAAACCACGGGGTGTTGCCCTACCGCGATATCTACGCGGTGCACCCTCCCCTCTACTACTACCTGCTGGCCCTGTGGCTCAGGGTCTTTGGGGACAACTACATCGTGGCGAGGTCCCTTTCGGTGGTTGTGGGGGCGTTGTCAATTCTCATCGCGTACCTGATTGGTAGGGAGCTCAGGGACTGGAAGCTAGGGGTTGCCTTCAGCGGATTGCTAGTCTTGGATCCCCTTATGGTCCATATGAACACCGTGGTGTACCACGAGACGTCCATAGAGCTGTTCACCCTCCTCTCAATGTACTACTTCGTCAGATATTTTAAAACGGAGAACCCATGGTACGCGTACGCATCCCTATTTATTGCGGGCATAGGGAGCACTTCGAAGTTCACGATACTGCCGTATCTCCTGGCCCTCTACGTGACCATTCTGTTCTCGCGCAAGAGGGAGCTCTGGGGGTACCTGACGGACATGGCAAACGTCGTGCTAAACAGAAAGCAGGGTACGGTCATCCTCATGACGTACGTTGCGATGACTTTGATCTCAATCTCGGCCGTGATGCTGTACCCAACGGATCTCACCAGACTGCTGGTTATCGTGCCGGGGATTTCGAAGATAACGATCGTGGGGCAGAAGTTTGCGGTGGCCCTCCTGCTGATCATCTGGGGGGTCTTGACTATCTACGTTTTCAAGGCTAGCTACGTCCACAAGATCTTCCGCACCCTCATGCTGATTTTCAAGGACTGGAAAACCGCGCTCAAACTCGGGCTCGCTGTCATAATTGGAAAGCTCGTTATAGAGGTGCCCCTGGGGATTCTCGTCAGCCCGGACTACCTCAACCAGACGTACCTCGCCCAAGGTAACAGGTATCCACCTATGATAAACATTTTCACCCTGATTAACGACATCCTAACGTCACTGGAGGTAAGAAAACCGGAATTCCTGTACCCCTACGCACCCATGTTGTTCCTGTTGCTGGGGTACCTGTTTGTTTCCACAAGGGCGAAGGTTAGATTCAGAGCCTCATTAAAGAACCTGACCCTGATGAACATTTTGGTATATTTCTTTGTGGCACCGGTTCTTCCCAACATGCGCTTTTTGTACCCTCTGGCCCTCGTAGTTTACCTTCTGGTCCTCGATGCGGTCTTTGGTATTGAAATAGAACGGAGAAAGGCCCTATCGCTGGCAGTCGTGGCAATAGTGCTTCTGGGGGTTGTGGACTACGGGATCGTTGCAAATTACCCATCGGGCAGGCTAAAAATCGGGTGGGCGGTTCACTCGAAGGAACTCCGGGATGATCTCGGAGAATACATTCTGACAAATGGCCTCAAGGATGATGCCTACTACTCTGTTAACCCCATGAACACCTACTATCTCGGGCTCAAAGTGCCCCCCTACACGCTGGACAACTTCGGTATATTCTACCTCGCCCACCTTAACTCAACTTATCTCCTAGACGAACTCTTTGACGAGAATGTTTCCCACATCATTTTCAGCACGTGGATGTACGCTATAAAGGACAACGATGCCCTCTTAAAACGGAACTACGGTTCCCTAATCGAGAAGGTCAGAAAACACTTTGTTCTGGAATTCGCCGAGTCTTACAAGAAAGGAGAGGTCATGGAACTGTACAGGCTGAGTAGAGATACCCACCACAACATCAGCGTCACGAGCCACCGCGGGAAGGTAATGTTGCTCACAAACGGCACCGATGTTGCCCACCTCTACGTGGTGAGCAACGGCACTGAGTTCAACTTGAGAACCCAACTACTCCTGGAGAATGGGTCATACATCGTGAGACAGTGGTCAGAGAACGGGAGCGTGGCATATACCTTAAGGGTTGCTGGTGATATGATAACATTAAACTTTACCGAGGATACTGGAGTAGTGCTAGAATTCAAAAAGGACGTTGTTCTCTTGGACAACCTCGGCAATGTGGCCGATGGAGGAACAACGATCCTAGCCCCGGGTTTTTCCGTCTTCATAGAAGGTGCCAGAGACGTAAAACAGGTGGACGATAAAAAAGTTGAGGTGCACGGAAAAACGGTGATCTTGAGTTTAGCCGGACATCTCCTCACTTGAGATGTTTTGGATTTTATCCATCACACTTCCTATATTTTGGTCGTGCATCTCTGCAGTGGTGTTTGCCATGCTGTGCGAGAACGTTGCGATGTATCCAACCACAACGAGTATTACAACAATAGTTATTCCCAGAAGGAACAAGTACTCGGTGCTACCTTGAGCCCGGTGTTTCATTTGGATCACCACACAGATAAATATATTAAAAATCGAACGGATACATTGAAAAAGAGCTATCTATTTCAGGTACCCGCGTTAGATACTTCACTGCTTATAGCACTCGATATCTGGCTCCCAATGCCTGAAACCGTCTTGTTGGCCTGGCTACCGGCAGTACTTCCGGTTGCCCGGAGGTACCTAATGACCACTGCGACGATGATGAGAGCCGCTGCAATCATAAACAGGTACTCGATTGCACCCTGGGCCTTCCTCTTCATTTCCAACCACCTCCGTGTGGGTTCTTCATATCCTTTGTCAGTTCCCCACCTTAAATACCTTTCTCCCTAATTTTGTCGAATTTCCCGTCAAAAATGAGGATGCTGTAGTTTTCATTAACCTCTCTGTAAAGGTATTGGGGAAACCACAAACTAACACTAAGAGGGTCGTATTCTATACAATCCCGATTCAAAGCCGCCCCTGGAACTTATTTTACCACCACTTAGGTATGCTCGTCGGACAAGGTTTATATATTTTTTGATGAAGAAAGTGTGAGGAAGCGCTATGGGACTGATCCACGTTTCCTGCGAGTCCGCCAGCGTTGAAGACTGCATAAAAGATTTCAGGAGGAAGCTAAAGGAATCTCTCCCCGCTTCTGGCTGTTACATAAAATCGGCGGAGCTTAACCTTACGTTCGGTGCCTTCATGCACCTCTCGGCTATCCTCCTGGTAGATCCCTCCAAGCCCGGCGGAGGGGTTGTAGCCGAGTACTCCACGGGCAGGCACAGGGAGGCGGCGATCCAGAGGGTTCTTGAGAAGATCAACCCCGTCATTGAGGGGGCGGAGGTAGTTTCCTTCAAGGTTGGAACCTATACAACGCCGGTCACCAGGAGGACCTACGCCGTCGGCGTAGCCGTCTACAACGTCCCCCCAAAGAGCCACGGCCCCCTTACCGAAACCGCAGACAGAAGGAGGCTCCTGGCCCACGTTCTTTCTCTCTTTGACTACAACCCCAAGGTTCTGAACATATCGGAGCTGGCCAGGGTCTTCGGGGTTTCGAGGGACACCATCTACTACGACATCCAGAGGATCTTGGAGGAGAAGAAAAAGGAAGGGGATCACTTGACGTAGAGCGGGACCGGCGTTGCGCAGAGTACGAATATCAGAACGGCCAGTATGGCCAGCAGTTTTCTGCCGGTTGAAACAGGGGAAACCTCATCCAGAGCACCCGGGTTACCGGCGCTCCCGATGAACAGGACCAGAAGCCCCCAGATCAGCCACCCGCTCCAGAGGTAGCTCATGAGCAGAAGGCCGAGGGCTATCGCGAAGGTGAAGTACCGGTGTGCCTTCTCACCCATGAAGGCCCTAGCTATGTGCCCCCCGTCCAGCTGTGCCGCTGGGATGAGGTTCAGGAAGGTCACGAGTATGCCGACCCACCCGGCTATCGCCACCGGATGGAGGAAAACCGTGTAGCCCTCCCCAGAGCCGATGCCGAGGACGAGCTTTTCCAGAACGCCAAAGAATAGGTTCGTCCCCATGTACAGGCCCTTTCCCGTCTGCGGCACCATTGAGCTGGGCACGACAACCGAGAGCCTCAGGCCTATCGCCGTGACGGGAATAGCAACTAGGATCCCGGCCAGGGGCCCACTGACGCCGAGGTCTATGGCCGCGTTTCTCGTCGGAACCGGGGACTTCACCCTTATCACTGCCCCCAGGGTTCCGAGCAGGTTGGGGAAGGGTATGAAGTAGGGGAACGTCGCCTTAACGTTGTGGAGTGTTGCGGCTATCTTGTGGCCCATCTCGTGGGTTCCGAGGATGGCTAGAACGCTGAGGGAGAAGGCGAGGGCGATAACGTAGGGGTTCTTGTAGCCGGGAATGCCGAACTCATCCAGCGTAGCTATGTAGCTCAGTGCCAGCATGTAGCCGGCCCAGAGCGTCGACAGGAGTGTGAGCACGAAGAGGGCTATGCCGATCTTGGGGTTGTCTGGCTTCACCTCCCCAGCCGGGAAAACGTAGAGAAGAACCTCGTTTCCGGCTCTCTTCAGGGCCGCCCAGTAGCCGAAGCCCTCAAGCTCGCGGAGAACGACCTCGAAGTTTTTCTCATGGATCTCAACAACCCTGAAGACGAGAACGTCTCCCCTCCGCTCCACGAACTCCGCACGGTAAAACCTTCCGATCAGGGACTCAACGTCCTCTCCAGCACCCCCTTGGGGCTGAGCCACCCCCGCCTCAACGCTGAACCCAACCAGAACCATGTCGCCGCCGCATCTTGGGCAGGCGCCCTCAAGGAGGGGCTCGCTTGAGGTAACGACTTCCCTATGGCCGCAGTTGACGCACTCGTAGATTCCCCTCGGCATCTTCTCTCCCAAAGTGAAAAGGATCGGGGGGTTAAAAAGTTACTCGTGTATGCATTTCACTTGTACGCGGTTTCCCTTGGCTTGATGTCCGTTACAACTATCACCTTCTCATCCCAGTACACCGTGTAGAACACGCGGTAATCACCGATTCTGAGGCGATAGGTGTTGGTCTTCTCAGTCTTCTCTCCCCGTACGGGTCTTAGATCATATGGGGGCTTTGGGTATGGGTTGGTCTTCAGGGCATCTATGAACCCGGCAAGTTTTCTGCGCTGGGCTGGTTTCAGGTATTTCTTGGCCTTTTTAACTACGTTCCTGTCCACGATAACGTCGTACAAGTCCTCTCACCCTAAGAGCTCCCGAATGGCTTCGTCTGCCCTTAGCCCCTTAGGGGGGTTCTTCTTTAGATCCTCGGCCTTTTTCTTGAGTTCCTGGTACTCGTTTTCCGGAATTACCTCTGCCTCGTCCCTTTCCGCCTTGAGCTTTAGAAGTTCAAGCTTTAGCTCTTCCAGTTCCTTCTCGATCCTCTCAATGCGGTTTATGATGACCTGAACGCTCTCGCTCACAATACCACCTAGAATCGCTACGCCACCAACCTCAAAAGGTTTGCGAATCCCGCCGTGGTTAAGTGGATGGAGTGAAAAAGAAGGCAGGTCACTCCTCGACCTCAACTTCTCCCCTGTCCGCGTCCACCTTAACCTTAGCCCCGCTCCTCAGCTTCGAAACGTCTATCCCATCGACCATCGGGATGCCCGATATTATCGCCCCGGTCGCGACTATGGTCTCGGCTTCGCCCACTATTATCGCCTTCGGCGCCTTTCCGTTCTTCTTGAGGGCGTAGATTACGTAGGAGCCAACGGTCGAGCCCTTACCTCTAGGAAAAGCCAATATCCTTCCGGCTATGCTCTCCCCGCGTATATCGCTCTCTGCATCGGTAACTATGCCCGTCTCAGGGTCAACGCCGCCGAGGAAGGAGAGTGGCTTCTGGGAAACGATGAGCTCTCCCTCGGCCTTCCCGCCGACTATCTTTCTCCCCTTAAGCTTCATTCTCCCACCTCACGGGGCCTCCTTGATGAGGTTCTCGGCGTCGTCCAACCTGACGTTGAACCCAAAGGAGCGGAAGTAGAAAGCGGACTTCCCGCTGTTGGTGGCTATGCCGCTGTACCACCCCTTTATAGGCGAGACGACGAAGCAGGAATCAGCTATGATCCTCCCGTTGTAGCGCTCGATTGTGTCTGTGTAGCCGAGCGCGTCCGCGAGGGCTTTAACTGCTCTGCTGGCAGTTATGAAGAGCGGCACCTTCAGGGGCCTACCGCGCATCCTGAGGAGTTCCGCTACCTCCTTTACCTCCTGCAACGAGGCGTGGGGGCAACCTATCAGGATCATATCGATCTCGCTCCAGTCGTCGCTGAACTGCTCCCTAACGGCTTTGATGTCGCCTTTCTCAACGGTTATCGTTTCGAGTTTATCAGCTATCGCTTCCCTGTACTCGGGCGTCTCCCCCTCGACGTGGTAGAGCGCTATCGAGCCGCTGGCCGCCATCGCCGCGCCCATCTCCTTCAGGAACTCGGTTTTCTCTGGCTTTATCCCACGCAGGTAGGGCACGTCGTTTCCCAAGGTCCTGCCGAGGTGGTAACCCAGAGCCGCGTAGTCTACGAAGGTTCTGACCTTAGCCTGGACGTCAACGATTACAGTTGCCCTCCTGTTCTCGTCTAGGTGCAGGCCGTAGTTCGGGGTTTTGCCGACTATCGCCGCTGCCAAGCTTGAGGGACCGCCCTCCCTGTTGGTTCTCGCACCTATCACCGAGTTGGCGAAGACGACCGCTGAACTCTCGCTCCAGGCTACGTGGTCGCCGAACTTTGGCAGGTTGGCTCCGTAGTAGGGGGTGCAGGTCGAGGTCACCTCTATACCCATCGCCCTGTAAAGTTCCAGCACTTCCCTCTGCTTCTCCATGAACTCGTCGTCGCCTATTCCCGCCGGGTTGAGGGTCGTGTAGACGGAAACCTTTGCCCCGGCGTTTACAAAGTCGCGCAAGAACTCAAGCCCCGCTTCCCCTATGTTCTTGTAAGAAACGCCCGCTACCTGGGCGCTTTTGACCGGTATAAGCCTATCCGCTCCGTAGATCTCCCCGAGGGCAACGAGTATTTCCATCGCCTTCTGGAGGGCGTAGCCGTATTCGCCGGCGAGGATGAGCTCCTCCTCCTTCGTCAAGTACATTCCATCACCTGTGGAAAATTGAAGCGGGAGCATATAAAAGCCACCCCGAAAAATTTATAAACCTCACCAGGACACTAAGAACCGGGTCGAGCAGCGGGGTGGGGCAGCTAGGAGTGCCCGCCGGGCTCATAACCCGGAGGTCGGAGGTTCAAATCCTCCCCCCGCTATTTCGGGCGTTTTGTTCTGTTTTCTCTCAAAATTCCTTATTCTTGTTACAGTAGGCTGGAATAACTGAACAGGCTGTTCTGCAAGAATTAAGAATAAAAACAAAACCTCACCGTCTCCTCTTCCCCCAGCTTAGCTTCGCGGTCAGTATCTTCTCGCTGGAGAAAATCCTGGCCGCCAGGTAGAGCGTTACTCCCGACAGGATCGAAAGGTAGAGGGTACTGAGGAGCATGGGGCTGTAGTTTCCGGAGAGCGCGTAGCGGTAGGCCACTATCGGGTGGGTGAAGGGAATCGCCATGAGACCGTACTGGATCGCGTGGGGCAGTTCCGCAACGTCAACGAACATCAGTATGAACGCCGGGAACGCCAGGGGCAGGATGACGGAGCTGACGACAGTGTTGGCGCTCTGGACGTCTTCAGCAAATACCGCAAGGATCATCGCGAGGCTCAGGGAGAAGACTATGGTCAGGAAGACTATGAGGGCGAAGAGCAGGCTGCCAGTTGGCGTTATCCCCAGGCCCAGGCCGCTCAGGCTTATTCCAGTGTTGGTCGAGAACGAACCGAGGTAGCTCCTGAGGCCTATCATGTAGGCGAGGGCCGCTATGAGCCCCATCACCGCAGTTCCAGAGATCTTTGAGGCGACTATAGTCGTTCTCTTAACGGGCAGCGTGAGGAGCGTTTCGAGGGTCTTGTTCTCCTTCTCAGCCGCCACCGCCCCCGCTGCCATCTGCGCAGTTATCGTCACCATGAGGAATATTATCAGCGGCAGGCTTACGGACTGGGAGGAGAGCACGGCCGAGACTATTGACGGGGAAACGTTGACGAGCCTGTTGTTGATGTAAGAGAAGCTCCTAGTGCGGACCGGCTGAAGAACCGCATCGGGGTTCGTGACGTTCATGCCCTTCAGCTTCAGCTTTGCTATCTCCCTCGATAGAACGTCCACGACCGCGTTTATCCTCGACTCGCTGACGCTCTCCTTCATACCCGTCCCAACCGAACGGAATATCCCGTAGACGTTGACGGTTGCGGCCCTGTTCGAGTCTATACTCTCGCTGAAGTTCCTGGGTATCAGGACGAGGACGTTCCGCTTTTCCTCGTAGGCAATACGGAGGGCGTCGGAAAGGGAAGTGGCGTTGATAAAGGTCACGGTGACGTTGGGCGTGGCGTTCAGGGCGTTTATGAGCACCTCGCCGTACCTTCCCTCGTCGAAGTTGACTATGACCACCTGCGTCTGCCCCTGGGCCTTCTCAATGCCGACCTGCATCAGCTTCCCCATGGATGGGTAGATGAGCAGGGGCACTATGATAAGGCCGAAGAGCAGCTTTTTATCCCTCATGAGGTTGGTTATCTCCTTCCTAGCCAGAACCCAAAAGTCGCTCATGAGCCCTCGCCCCCAACCGGTTCGTCGGCCTCAAAGCCCACAGCCTTCATGAAGACCTCCTCAAGATTTTCTGCCCGGTATTTCTCCTTCAGCTCCCTGGGAGTCCCGCTCTCGACGATCCTCCCCTCGTTTATCAGAGCCACGCGATCGCAGAGGAACTCTACCTCGAGCATATTGTGGCTCGAAACCAGGAACGTAACTCCCTTCTCCTCCGCAAAGCGCTTTATGGTCTTCCTGATCGTGTAGGCGTTTACTATGTCAAGCCCGCTGGCCGGTTCGTCCAGAATCGCCAGCTTCGGAAGGACCATCAGGGCCCTGGCCAGCAAAAGCTTTCTCGTCATGCCCTTGGAGTACGTCGACACCTTGTCGCCTAGCCTTTCCCCGAGACCAGAAATCTCAACCCCCAGCTTTACCATTTCCCCTGCTTTTTTCTCGTCCTTGGCATAGAGCCTGGCCATGAAGCGGAGGTACTCCATCCCCGTGAGGTTCTTGTAGGCCCCGGCCTCCTCGGGCAGGTAGCTTATGATCCCCCTTACCTCCTCGGCATCCTCCACGACGTCGTGGCCGAAGACCTCAGCTTTGCCTCCGGTCGGTCTTAAGAGAGTTGCCAGTATCTTGAGCGTGGTGCTCTTTCCGGCGCCGTTCGGCCCGATGAGCCCGAATATCTCCCCTTCCTTTATCTCGAAGCTTATCCCCTTTAAGGCTTTGACCCTGCCGTAGTCCTTTTCAAGGTTCTCGACTTTAACAGCTCGCATTTTCCCTACCCCCCGTCCCGGAGACAACGGGCCTGCCGTGGCGAGAGCAACCCATCGAGGACAAAATGTCCACAGAGTAAAGAACTGAACCCTCCACTCCCTCATCGATCCCCATCGTTCTCACCCTCATATATGAATATGTCTTCAATCCTGACTTTGAAAAACCTTGCCATCCTGAAGGCGAGCCTCAGCGAGGGGTCGTAGCGGCCCTTCTCGATGGCTATTATCGTCTGCCTCGTGACGCCTAAGGCTTTTGCAAGCTCTTCTTGCGTAAGACCTTCCCTCTCCCTCAGCTCGCGAAGGCGGTTCTTCATTGCGACACCTCACATCTTCCTTGAGTAATAAAACCTGAGCGCGAGGTTCCCTAAGAATATCAGGGCCAGGAGACCTGAGAAGATTGCCGTGCAGAGCTCCTCTCTAGCAACGGAGAGGCTGTAGTAAAGGGCCAGCACGACCGCAAGCAGGACAACCTCCAGCGTTCTCGATGCTGCTAGCTTGGCTATCTCGTTGCCCCTCTCGTCCATGGGGACCCCGACGTTCTTCACAACTCCCCTCGTGAGCAGGTAGCCTAGGGCACCGCCGAAAAAGCCGGCAACGAGTGTCACGAGAGCCATCCAGCCCATTTACATCACCCACCCATAATAAACCCTCGCGGCGAACCACAAGACCGCCCAGAGGATCATAAGATACAGGAAGAGGCCCTGGGGATCTGGCTTCCAAGATTTATTGAAAGTGGAGAGTAGCAGGAGTATTGCCACCGCGCTCATCAGGATATCACCAGCCAGGGCCCTGCTCTTTATGTCTATCAGTCTCTCCCTCTCATCCGTTACCGGAACGCTGGGCGTGAGCTTTTCACGTTTTGTCCTCGCCACGAGCACTATCGGGGTGAGTGTTACGGTTAAGAGAACCAGAGTGGGCAGTAGGGACAGAAAACCGGTCATCCAGAAGGCTGTGATGGTTGATGCGACGCCGAGGAGGAGGGATATCAAAAACAGCTGCAGAACACCGGCTTTCTCCTTTGACAGATCTGGGTTCGTGAGCGCGAGCCCAGCTAAACCTCCGCCAAAGGAGAGGGCGAAAATCAGCACGCCAGCGACAAGAGGAAACGTCCACTTCGGCATCTCATAGCTCACGACCATGCTTCCCCCGCTCTCCCTGTAGAGCCATACGAGATATGCAGCATAGGTCACAACGGACAGGAGGATGAACGAGAGGACTCCACGCTTCAGGCGCTCCATTCACATCACCCTCGCGTAGTAGTGTCTGAGTAGAAGGTGAAGGAGTCCCATCCAAGCCAGCGTCAGGCTAACGGCGATGAAGGCTCCCCGAACCTCTGGCTCTGAGGTTCTACCAGATAGAAGTAGCATCACGACCGCCAAGGTTATCGTGGTCACTTGGAGCGTTCTTCTGGAGGCGACCTCGTTTATCCTCAGCGATCTCTCATCCTTGAGGATAAAACCTCTCCCCTCAAGGTAAGCGAAGTACCTGTTTACAAAGATGGTCACCAGCGCGAAGGCCACAATGGAAATTTCGCCCTTTTCCGAGCTAACCGCCCAGCCTACTACCCACCCCAGAGCCAGGACCGCCAAAAGGGCCGGCACCAAGACAAACTTTCTTCCCATTTCCCCCACCATGTAAAGTTTCCTTTACGTAAAGCTTCCTTTACATCCTTATAAGCCTTGCCACCATAAAAACATAAAACCACAATTAAAGAATTGCAGAGGGAAACAATTAAACAGAAACGTCGCTGGTTTCCTCAGTGTCCTCCCCCGCGACGGCCTCTATGTACGACACCATGTCGTGGATCGCCAGGAAGTCGAGGAAGGCAACGACCCCCTTCAGGAGAACACCGGCCATGAGGTAGAATATCGCTAGGGACAGGTCGATGCCCAGGTACACCAGCGCCACCTTGACCGCGGCCTTCTTTTTTGCGTAGGTTCCGTAGGCGAGGGCGAAGTCGAGCACAGCGAAGGGCAGGTACACCCAGGGGTATTTTATGGCCGCGTAAAGGGCGAGGATCCCCTGTACGACCAGCACGATGGAGGTTACCGTGAGCTCCCCGAACCTCATGCCAACACCTCAGTAAAGGTGGCTCCTGCTCGTTCTCAGGAGCTCGAGCAGCTTTTTCAGCCTTTCGATCTCCTCCGCCGGGAAGTACTTCTCAGCTTCCTCTTCGGGATCAATGGCGGAGAGCCTCTCCCTCAACGCCATGAGGTCGTCGAGATCCTCCTGCAGTTCAATGGCCCTCTGGGTGAACTCAAGACTGGTGTATGGGGTTTCAAAAGCCCGGCTCTGGTTCGCGACGATCGCCACCTTCAGCTCCGCTATGGTCTCATCGATTAGCCCCAACAACTCTGCGATCTTCATAGCTCATCGACAACGGTTGGAGCCCCTCCTTATAACCTTGCCCTCCCAAAAGCTTATAATTTGCGCGGCCCTAAACAATACCGGGTGATCCCATGGACTTCTCCCTCTTCATGGAGAGGTACGGTTACAAAATACTGCTCGGCCTCTTCGCCCTGATTCTGGTGGGGTTCTTCGCCTTTCTGGGCCTCTGGGTGTACGCCATGTTCAAGTTCCTGGGGGCCATAGCGGCGGTCGTCATACTCGGCTACGTGATCTACGCCTTCATCGTCCAGCGCAGGATCCTGGACGCCCAGGCGGAGGCGCACGGAAAATACTTCTACGACCCCAACTACGGAAAGAAACGCTGAAGCTTTTCCGAATATCTTTCACCTTTCCCCCAGCCTTTCCGAGCCACAAGTTTTATACTCTCCGACCCACATTCTGAAGGTGATCATCGTGGAAGCGGTTAAGGCTTACCCTTCTGATTCGGCCGAGGTGAAAAAGGAAAGGCGCGAGAGGAAGCTCCTCATGGGCAACGAGGCCATAGCCTACGGCGCCCTTGAGAGCGGTGTCGTTTTTGCAACAGGTTATCCAGGAACGCCTTCAACGGAGGTCATAGAGACCATAGCCCGCCTTAAGCCTGAAGTCTTCGCTGAGTGGGCGCCCAACGAGAAGGTTGCTCTGGAGGAAGCTGCCGGCGTTGCCTACACTGGGCTGAGGGCGCTCGTCACGATGAAGTGCGTCGGCCTGAACGTTGCCGCCGACCCGCTTATGAGTTTGGCTTACTCGGGTGTCGAGGGTGGACTGGTTATTCTCGTTGCCGACGACCCTGGGCCACATACCAGCCAGACCGAGCAGGACGACAGGTATTACGGCAAAATCTCCCTTCTGCCAGTTCTCGAGCCAGCGGATCCCCAGGAGGCCCACGACCTCATAAAGTACGCCTATGAGCTGAGCGAGCGCTATAAGGTTCCGATCATCTTCCGCACGACCACGAGGGTTAACCACACGACGGCCGATGTGGAGGTCGGCGAGTTCATCGAGCTCGACAGGAAGCCAGTCTTCAAAAAGGACATCGAGCGCTACGTTAGGGCCAGCATGGAGGGCAACAGGAAGCGCCACAAGTGGCTCAACGAGACTCTCGCTAAAATCGAGGAGGAGTTCAACTCGATGCCCTTCAACTGGGTCGAGGGTAAGGAGGATGCTAAAATCGGAATAATTGTCGAGGGCGCGCCCTACAACTACGTGAGGGAGATTCTGCCGAAGATCAACGCGGACTTCAAGGTTCTCAAGCTCTCAACGCCCCACCCGCTTCCGAGGAAGCTCGTCGTTGACTTCCTGAAGAGCGTGGATTACGCGATAGTGATCGAGGACGGTGCCCCGTTCCTCGAGGAGGAGGTCAAGATAGCGGCCTACGAGGCCGGCTTAAGCGTCCCGATTTACGGCAAGAGAACAGGCCACCTGCCGCTCGAGGGAGAGCTGACGCCGAGCCTCGTGAGAAACGCCCTGCTCGGGTTCATCGGTGAGGAAAGGGAGGAGTACACCAAGCCGGAGGAGGTTGCCTACGCCGAGAGCTTGGCTCCAAAGAGACCACCGGTGATGTGCCCCGGCTGTCCGCACAGGGGAAGTTACCGCGCCGCTCTGGACGCACTGAGAGACCTCAAGCTCGGGCGCTACTCCGTCCCGATACACGGCGACATAGGCTGCTACGCGTTATCGCTGCTCCCGCCGCTCGAGGCGATATGGACGGAGTACGTCATGGGCGCGAGCATCAGCTTGGCAAACGGCCAGAGCGTCGTCATGGACAAGAAGATAATAGCGACCATAGGCGATTCGACCTTCTTCCACAACGGAATCCAGCCGCTGGTTGATGCCGTCTACAAGAACCTGAACGTTCTGGTTATGATACTCGACAACAGGACCACCGCCATGACCGGCCACCAGCCGCACCCGGGAACCGGCGGAAGCGAAACCGGCAGGAAGTTCAACGAGATAGACATCGAGGCTCTGGTTAAAGCGCTCGGTGTCAAGTACGTAAAGACCGTTGACCCCTACGACCTCAAGGCGACCAGGGAAGCCATCAAGGAGGCTATGCAGATTGAGGGGCCTGCAGTCATAATAGCCAAGCAGGAGTGCGTCATACCGGTCATAAGGCGCGGCGAGATAGGGGAGAAGCCGATAGTCGTCGAGGACAAGTGCACCGGCTGCAAGGCGTGCATACTCCTGACCGGCTGTCCCGCCCTCGTCTACGACCCTGAGACGAACAAGGTAAAGATAGACGAGCTGCTCTGCACCGGCTGCGGCGTCTGCAACCAGACGTGCCCGTTCGATGCCATAAAGTTCCCGAGCGAGCTGGAGGGGAGTTAATCCCCTTCACTCCCTCCACACTTCCAAGACCATGTACCTCCTCACGAGCGGGTTTGGGTAGAGCTCCCAGCCGATTCCCTCCGTTTCAGCCTCAATCTCCCCGAAGAGACCGCCCTCGCGCGGGTCGAGGCTCTCACCGTAGATTTTCCCGAGGCGGATTTCAACGCTCATGTATCTCGGAAGGCCAACCCTAGCCCTCCCGTTCTTCCTCGCGTAGTCAATAGCCCATTTGGCGGTGTAGATGCCGGAGTATATCTCGGCTACCCTCACCGGAACGCTCCACTTGCCTATCGCTATGATCTCGATTCCGGTTTCCTCCCAGAACTTCTTTGCCAGGGGCTGTAAATCCTTCGCGAGGTCCTTCCACACTTCCTTTCCGCGGTCGGTTATCGTGAGAGCATCGATGGTAGGTTCGTCCAGCTTCCTGACCTCTATCCCACCTATCGTCGAGTCGAGGTGAACCACGTCGGGCTTAACCTCCCTCGCGAGCTCAACGGCCAAGAACGCCTCGTCCTTGACGGCTTGCCTTCCACTCATGTCGTAGTTGAAGGGGTCCGCGTACTTCACCCTGCTCAGCGTCGCTGTCCTGTAGGGCTTCTCAACCAGCACTGCGGCCGTTGCTATAAGCCCAACCGGATTGTACACCTCGTCCAGCAGTGCCCCACCGGTGTCGGCCGCGACTATTCTCATCGCCCATCCTCCCGCCGATGTATTCGTGCAAGGTCTCCAAAATGGCTTTCAAGTTGAGCCGGATAGACGTTCAAGACGATCCCCGAAGCCGTACTACACCCCCGGGACTTAAAAAGGGTTTCGTCCGCTCGAACGTCGAGTGGAAACCACCTATGAAACGGCCTCTAAAGGGGTAACGACCAATTACCCATATTCCAAGGAGCCTTATCACACCCAGTGATCTCGATGGATGACGGGTCTCATGATATTCTGGGCCACTACCTGGACAGCCTCTCAGGGGCCTTTTACATTGGCTCGGCCAGGGGTTACGTTTTCGTTGAACACGAGGGGAAGATCCACTTCCTCAGCCCCAGAAAACGGGCGGAGTACGTTTCCATATTCTACTCTGAGGGCTTTCTGGAGGTGTACACCATATGGGGGAGGGGCGGCGAAAGGGCGGTGAGGATAGTTGCAGACGCCAGAATGGTCTCGGCTTTTTCCGAGGGGGACGACCTTTACATCCTGATAAAGCCCCACGGTGCATACAGCATGATTTCGGGGATCGTTGGGGTGATCTTAAAAGGTGCGAGAGAGCTAGAGGATTCCATCAGAAGCGCTGTGGAAGCTTCCAGCTTTGAAAAGGGAAAAAACGAAACCGAGGCTTCGATGGAGCTTAACCTCGGTCAGCCGGTCTGAATCATCACAGCTCAGAACTCGGCAAAGTCATCATCCCGAAGGATCGCTAGCAAAATCTCCACGGTTCCCCTGATGTCCCCCTCTTCCTCCGACCTCTTTATGATGGTCTCCGCCCTGGAGACCAGTTCCTCACCGGGAAAACGGGACTTCAGGTAGCCCAGGGCCTCGGCCGGGGGCATTAGAACCCCCGACTCTCTGTAGGCGTACGCACTTACCGCGACCTCCAGTGCATCCAGTTCCTTCCCCTTTGAGAGGAGTTCCTCGGCCCGCGTTATAAGCGAAGCAATGACCTCCTCCATCCCCATCACCCCAGTTCTCAGCGTTAACCTTTATAACCGTAGGGGAATACCACTATGGGGTATCATGAACGGGAAAATCGAGGTGCTCCTCTGGAGCGCCGTCAGCCTGCTGGTCATCTACCTCTCGTGGAAGACGATCAGTCCCCTAATCACCCCTCTGTTCTTTGGTGTCCTTCTCGCCTACATCGTCTACCCCGTTCACAGCAGATTAAAAAGGCGGTACTCCCCCGAGGCCTCGGCCCTGCTCTTGACAACCCTCATGATAGGGGCCGGGAGCGGGTTGTTGGCTTTCTTGACCCTCATCTCGCTGAAGCTCGTGAGGAGCTTCTACGTCAGCGTCCAAGACGCCTTCACGTGGCTGACCTCACTTCCCCTCTCCCCCACCCTTCAGAGCTTCGTTGTGGGGTTTAAGTCCCAGATAACGCCGAAACTTGCCGAGTACGTGTCATCATTCACCTTCTCCGTCCCCGGCTACGCCCTCCAGATGGTGGTCTTCCTCTTCACGTTCTATTACACCCTGGTCTACGGGGAACACCTGAGGCCCTTCGTACTCTCGCTCGTGCCCGGGGAGCAGAGGGAGCTTATAGGGGAGATCCTCTCCAACACGGACAAGACCCTCAACGCCCTCGTGAGGGCGTGGCTTCTCCTGAACATAGCAAAGAGCCTTCTGATGGCCTTTGGATACGTGCTCTTTGGAGTCGGTGACCTCTACACGGCCGCCATAGCAGGATTCCTTACGTTCATCTTCAGCTTCGTTCCTCTCCTGGAGGGCTGGATGCTCTGGGTGGCGGGTGCGATCTACCTCTATCAAGCGGGTTCTGTTCTCGGGGCCGTTGGCATCTCGATCTACGGTGCGGTCCTGGTTTCTCCGCTCCCAGATTACACAATAAGGCCGATGCTCGTGGCCAAGGATGCAGACCTAGATGAGACCCTCGTGTTCATCGGGATGCTGGGCGGGACGTGGGCCTTCGGCCTAAAGGGCCTGATTCTGGGCCCGGTGATACTCAGCGTCGCCCTGGTTCTCCTGAAGGAGTGGAAAAAAGTCCACGGTAGTTAAAGGGAACCGCACTCGACTAACCTGACGCCTTCTTTCTCCATCTCCTCAAGGGCCTTTCTCTCCCCCTCTGGGGTTATGCCCTTAACGGCGTCTTTGATCAGGAAAGTCTCAAAGCCCAGTTTGACCGCGTCTAGGGCGGTTGCCCTCACGCAGTACTCCGTCGCCACGCCGCAGACGTAGACCCTCTTCACGCCGTTCTTCCTCAGGATTTCTGCGAGGTCCGTTCCCTCGAAGCCGGAGTAGGCCTCCTTGTCGGGCTCAGTTGCCTTGGAGATTATCACAGCATCCTCCGGGAGTTCGACCACGAACTCCGCCCCGGGGGTGTTCTGAACGCAGTGCTTTGGCCAGGGTCCGCCCCGCTCCCTGAAGCTGATGTGGTTCTCAGGATGCCAGTCCCGCGTCGCGACGATGAGGGCTCCCCTTCCCTGGAACTTCTTGATGCACTCGTTTACAACGGGAATTATCTCCCCTCCCTCCGGAACGGGAAGGGCTCCTCCGGGCATGAAATCCCTCTGCATGTCGACAACTATAAGAGCCTCCTCCATAACCCCCACCAGAAAATAGTTCCGGTAGAAGCCTATTAGCTTTTCCCTCACTCCAGTTCCAGCCTGTCCCGGAATCTCTCCATGTCAACGCCTTTTTCAACGCCGAAGAGGTAGAGAACGAGCTTTTTGTCCAAGCTTCCATACCTCTTTGAGAAGTCCTCAAGCTCATCGAGGAGCTCCTCCGTGTCGAAACCAAGGGACGACGCTACGTGTGACAGCATTTCCTCGAAGAGCCCCTCGGCCTTTCCCAATCCAACCAGCGCGTTCTCTTTGACCCGCAGGGTGTCGCCATCCTCCTCCAGGAGCCCCTCCTCAACCCACTCTTCGATTGCGCGCTTGGCGTCGCTCACGCTCATAACCCTTAGCCTGAAGGACAGGATCCCCACTAGCTCACTCTTGGAGAACTCCGGGCTTCCCTTAACCCTAACTGCACTCTCAAGGGGGTGCACAGGATCACCCGAGAATACTTAAGGCCTGGAGGTATAAAAACGTGGCGGAGAAATTGTGGAGCCGGGACCGGGATTTGAACCCGGGACCTGCGGATTACGAGGGCAAGTTGTCATCAACGAAAAAGCTTCTAAACGAATTTTGGAGCCAATACAAACAGCAATTTGAAGAATGGCTTTCTAGGAAAGAGATTAGCGAGAGAACTAAGAAGGACTACCTTAAAGCACTCAATAAAATATTCAATGAACACAAAGTAGAGCTTGAGCGGAAAAGCTTAGAAGCAACGATAAACGCGTATGACCGTAGTAAGGCCTACGTGTTTGGCCTCAGACACTTTTTGACTTTCTTGGGGGAAGAGGGAGTTATTAGGGAAGAAATGGCTGACTACCTGAAAAGCAAGCTCCATCGCAAAAGGAGTGGCGTTAGACAAGTATTCATCAGCGACGAGGAGCTCAGAGAGGCATACAAGCACATAAAAGAGAAAGGAGAACCGTACCTAACAATATTCCTCTTCATGGTCTACTCTGGAATGCGTCTTAGCCAGACGGTCAGGATTCTCAACAGCTGGAACTGGTGGAAGGCTGTTGTCGTAAATGAGAAGGTAGTACGCTATCCTGCCGAGGAGACCACCAGGGGCAAAAAGCGGGCTTTTTGGGCGTATCTTCCAAAAGACTTTGCCGAGCTACTTGAACCAATATCCGTCAAATACAATACTGCTCAAGATACTAAGTATGGCAGAGTCAGCCCCAACACCATTCGCAAGTGGCATTACACGTTTCTTATTCGCCAGGGCGTTCCGGCTGACGTGGCTGACTTCATTCAGGGACGTGCTAGCGAGCGCGTGGGGGTGACACATTACCTCAACAAAACCCTTCTCGCCGACGAGTGGTATTCTGCGGTTGTTGACGACCTGAAAGCCGTTCTGGAGGGCGAAAAATGAACGTGGAGCTCATTAACCACGCGATTGGGCTCTCACTCGTCGGCCTCATCGCTTTGTACTTCATCAGTTTCCTTTATGACACAATATTCCGCCCCTGGCGCCTCGTGGAGGAGCAGCTTAGAGACATCGAAATGCACATCAAAACGCTTCAGAAGGGCGGCCGGAGGGCGAAGCTCCACAGCTGGCTTTCGATGCCGGCCTGGCGCGGTGATGTTGAAAGGCATTTAAAATACCTGCTCGGCCTGCGCGAGCTGAAGCGGGCCGAGTTAGAGCTTTTTGAAAAGTTGAAAGCCGGAAGGAGGTGAGCGGAGGATGGCCCGGGAAAAGTTAAACGGCTCTGGCTCTTATGTGTGGGGATTCTCAATCGATAACGAGACACACAGGATGATAGAGGAGCTATCGAGGGCCCTTGGCTTGAAGAACAAGTCCGCGGTTGTCAGACTCGCGATCAGGAAGCTCTACAAGGACGTAATGGCTTGAATTTGCGAATTTTTTTCATCACTTTTGCACCCGATTTTCGAGGATTCTTAAATACCCTTGCCGTACTCACTATTTTAGGCTACTCCGGGCCCTCCGCTCTAATCACTTCTCTCAACTCAGGTTCACATGAAGGCCGAGCCGTGGGGCGGGCACGCCCGCGGCGATGAGGCCAGCTATTGGGGGTGGTAGTTTGGACCCGGTTGAGCGGCTTGAGAGGAGAATTAGGCGGTTGAGAAAGCGTAAGGCAAAGCTCGAGCAGGAATATCATCGCTTACTGGAAGAGAAGATCAGAGTGGATAGGGAGCTGAAGCAGGCTGTGGCCGAGCTCTCAAACCTCAAAAAAGCACACCGGGTGACAGCAGTATGAAGTCTCGCAGTCTCGCGCAACTCGCTCTTTTCTTCATCATCGCGGCCTTCTGGTTCAAAATCGCATGGCCTATCCTCACGAAAGAGGCCCTGGCGGTCGGTGCTGTCGGCGGCGTTCTGCTTCATTGGGCAGTCACAAACAAAGGAAATAGGGCTATTGTTCTCATCGAGCCTTTCACGAGCGGCTGGAGGGTTCTACTGTACGACATGATGCTGGTGGCTTTCCTGGTCGCGCTCTGGCAGGCTCACGGTGCGGCTCTTTTTGACGCTCTGAAGAGCAGTGTTCAGGATCTCGCGCTTCTGCTGGCCTTGACAGGTAGTATTGGCGTTGATTACAGTGTAGGGGGGTGAGCGATGGAGGTGACGCAGGTTCCTACTCTGCTGGTGGGTGTGGTTTTCGTTCTTGTGGGGGCTGTGCTGGCTTATGATGCTCTTCAGGCATGGTGGATTTATCGGGAGAAGGCTAGGAGGTGGGTGAAGTGAAGCGGTTCGGCGTTTTGCTCGCCCTGCTGGTGCTCGGCTCTTTGCTCATGGTAGGGACGGGCACGGTGAAGGCTGATACTGTTTTAATGGGTGGGTCAATAACAGTGGCAGGCGGTGATTCATACACTTGGGAGCTTGGGAATGTTTCGTTGAAGTGGATTGAATTTCAAGTTTACCCCCAAGACACAAAACACACATTTAACTTCTACTTTTATGATAACAACGGCGTAAGTTACGTTGTGAACTTCAAAAAGGATGGAGGATGGAGTACAGACAAAATGCAGCTTAATGAGATTACAGAGTATGATGGCACAGATATTGGTGTAGATTTGGCTTCTGGTTGGCATTACATAAAGTTCGAGTTTTTAGAGAATGAGAGCAAGATGAACATTTATGTTGATAATGTTCTAAAGGGCTCAGCGGCGTTAAGCGGTCTTTCATTCAAATGGGACAAGGTAGAGCTTGTAACGAAAGACACAGCACATGATAGTAGTTGGTGGGCAGCGGTAGATGTTGCTAATGTGAAAGTACAGTACGAAACTTATTTTGTGACATTCAACCTCAAAGACGCCTTAACCAGTCAACCCCTTACGGGTGTAACTGTGAAGGAGGGCGATACTGTTCTTGGAACAATTGACAACGGTGGGAGTTTGGAGCTCACGAAAGGCACGCACACGCTCACTTTTGAAAAGTCAGGTTACTGGAGCACTACTAAGACGATTGACGTTCAGGGAGATATGAGCGTTTCAGTCGAAATGTACCCTGACACGGCGGCAGTGATGATTAAGAACCTGCCGGATCAGCTAACGTTTTATGAGCACTCGACTGGAGAGTTCAGCTTTACGCTCAGTCCTATCGACACGAGCGCTACTTACGACGCTTACCTGAGCTTCACGGGCCTGGACAATATCGTAGAAGTGGAGAAGGGCGGGAGGACTATTTCTCCCGAAAACGGGCGTTATTACCTCGGGGACATTACGGGCGATACTTCGGTACTGGTTAGGTTCAAGACGGGCAGCGTGGGCACTTACGCCTTTTCGATGACGGTTCAGAGCTTCGACGGTGCAGGAGCGAAGACTTACACGACTACAAAGCAGGTTTCGTACAAGATTAACCCGCTGCCGTTCTCCATCAGCTTCCCGAGCGAGTGGCAGGTGGGTAACAACCAGCTGAGGGTTTCGGAGGCCTCGGGATCCAGCTACTCAATGGTAGTGGTTCTAAAGGACAGTTCGGGGGCCAGCGTTTGGTCTGACAGTTACAGTTTCACGCCTTACGAGGTGCACACGTTCATCGTCCAGGTGCCCAAAGAGGGCACTTATACGCTTGAATTCCAGTGGAATGGAATGACTGCGGAGTACAGCGTTAGCGTGGGCTCGGGCATTAAGCTTCTCACTACTTCGATAACGGCGAAAAAGGGCGATGTGGTGAGTGTTCAGTTGAGCATCAAGAATTCTGACGTCAGCACTCACTATTACACGGTCGAGCTGAGCGGTGGTTTTCTGGACGCTCCGGTTAATCAGACGATTGCAGTCCCGCCGAGCAGTGAGAAGACGGTGAGCGTTCCGGTTCAGGTGCCTTCGGGCCTGCAGTTTGACGCTTATGACGTGAGCGTGGCAGTGAAGGAGGGGGACGAGGTAAAGTACCAGGGGACGGTGCACTTTATAATACAGGGTTCTGCTGGCTTCAGCCTGTTTGGCGGTGGCGGCAGTGGGGGCTTTGGTGGCCTCGGCGGTGGTAGTTTGCTCTTGATTGGGGGGCTTGCTCTGGCCGGCCTCGTGGGTGTGGCCCTACTGAGTAGGAGGAGGTGAGGGCTTTGGCTTTTCTCTCTACTATTTTTGAGCGGCTGAGGAGAAAGAGGGGGAAGAAGGGAGAGGAGGAAGGCAGGGAGAAACAGGGGCAGGAGAAAAGGAGGGCTGAGCGGGGAAGGCGGGCGTTTCGTCAGAATTTCGCTACTGTGGTGATCACGACGCTTCTAGTAGTGCAGTTAATGAGTGCTCCGGCTGCGGGGGCCTTTGGCCTCGGTGATATTACGGGGGCAATACACAGCGTAGTCTCGACTGCATCAGATGTTGTAAATACGATCAGGCACAATAATGTAGGTGCAATTACCGGGGCTTTGGGTGGGATTTATTTTGGTGCCAAGACAGGTGCCCTGATCGGGGGCACAATTGGCTCCATAGTTCCCGGACCAGGGACAGCGGCAGGTGCTGCTATTGGAGCTGTAGTGGGAGCAATTGCAGGGGGCATTATGGGTGCTTATGCTGGTGCTAAAGGGGAACAGATTGTAAAAGATTTTATCAACGGGGATAAGGACAACTCCGCTAACATTATGAACAGCAACCAAAATGCCACGACTGATGACCTTTCGAAGAATAACGACTTATTGAAGAATTATCAGCTTGTTGATGATGCTACATCTAAGGCTTCTGGTGAGCTAACTGAACTTCTATCAAAACTGGCGACTAAGCCGACTGAGTACAGCCTGCAGATGCAGGGGGCAACTGGAAATATTCAGCTGAAGTTCTTTGGGCCGGATGAGATCAGGGGCTTTTCAGCGTTCCCGGTGAAGCTGAGAATAGTTACCGCTGCTGACCCTATCGAGAAGAACGTTATACACCTGAATAAGGTTACGATGTACGTTATCCGCCAGGACACGGGCACGGCCTACTATACTTATCAGAAAGTCTTCGGGCCTAACGAAACTTCCCTGAACGGAGATGCCTATACTATCACGACGTTTCTAAAGGTGCCTGATGACCTGGATACCGAGGTTATAAACGCTCTTCAGACGGGCCAGATAACGCAGGATCTGATAAATGAGCTTAAGAACGCTAAAACTCCGAGCTTTGAGATCTATATACGCGTGGACGCTACTAAAGAGGATTGGGATTATGTAAACGGCACCTGGAAGCACGTTAGAGATATCCCCCTCACCGTTGAAGCGCAGACGGTCAGTGCTTACACTCACGTTACTCATGACAATGACGTAGTACTGTTCCAGACGGGCCTGAACGCCTCCCTGCCGTCAGATATGGCTAACTTGGTAATGGGCAAGTTCTCGGCATTCATTGCAGAGCAGTGGGGCGGTGTTTCTGACATAGTAATACGACCCTATGCGACACCGGTACATGTTGCAAACAGTACCGTTACCTGGCAGTTCTATGTGGCGCCAAATACTGGTTTCTATACGATGTTCGACAGTTCACCGCAGGTGTATGATGATTTTGAGGTCTTTGCAGTCAGGGTTCTGCAGGGTGGGCGTTATGAGATCGCGGACAGGAGGGCGAACCAGCTCGGCGATTTGACAGATGGGGCCGTTAAGAAGGCTTATGGGGTCACGAAATACACGTTTGGGCCGGATATTGTGAATTACAGGGTGTACGGCCTCGGCCTTATCTGGTTCCAGCGTGATGATGGGACAAAAATACCTGTTTGGGTTCTAGTCCAGCCCCACATGACTGTACTTGATCCTGAAAAGCTGGCCCTTGATGACGCCAGAATTCAGCGTATTCTCCCCATATTTGATGATAACAAAATCACTAGTATGGAGCTCCAGACGCTGAAAGCGGAGCTTGAAACGGCGAAGCAGGACATACAGGAGAAGATCAGGGCGATGCAGGAGCTCAAGAAGATGGCCGAGGCTAACGGTAATTCTGAGGCTGCGCAGTACGCTGAGAGGGCGATTAAGTACTACCAGCTTGAGCTGCAGATGTTGGATCAGGCGGCACAGACGCAGGACGCGCAGTTAGCCCTTAACTACCTGAATGCTGCTAAAAAATACGAGTACGCGGCTGATTTTGAGGGCCAGGCGGCGCAGAAGGCGAACAATGGCGACTTGGAAGGGGCTAGGTACCTGGATGGTCAGGCGCAGGAGTATAAGAAGACTGCAGACGATTATCTACCCCACTTCAGTCCGGGCGGGTTTGTGAACAGCATTCTGAGCAATCTGACGAACTGGAAGTATCTACTGTTGCTCGCAGTGCTGGTAATCGGCGGGTTCTACGTCTTCGGCAGAATGGGGGCCCTTATCGGGCTCGGTATCTGGCTGGCCATCGTGATTGGTATCCCGGCCCTGAAGGGCCTGATAATCTGGCTGAAAGCAAAGCTTTGAGGTGGTGGAAAGATGGGGGACGGTAAGGGCGGGGGCGCTGGCCCCCGGTTTTCAAAATATAGTTTCCGGCTGGTAGTGACTGCAATACTGGCCTTGATGGCGTGGTATGCAGGCCAGCACAACGTGACGGCACAGCAGTTCAATGAGGCCTTCGCCAGCATTCCGGTGACGGCCATAATCCTGGCAATGTTCTTTGACTACGGCCTGGACACGGGCAAACTCTATGATAGGATTATCAGGAAGCCTAGCAGCAGGACGCTCGGCCTAGTGTATGCCATGATTGCGACGGGGGTTTTCTTCCTGGCGTTCATCTGGCTGATTACCGGAAGCCTGCAGGCGGCTAGTGCTGCGTCAGTGCTTTCGGCGGCCCTGGTGGCTCTGCTGGTGTTCATGCCGAACACTGGAACAAGTGAGTGGATCCTGTGGCTTTGGGTGGCTGAGACGCTGGTGACTGCTGGAAAGTTCCTTACAATCCTGCCGGGGGTGCTTTGAAATGGCAGATATGCCTAGAAAACTTCGGCTTGGTAGGTGGCTTGCTAGAGTGATCTTTGGAGCTTCGATGGTTGCCCTGTTGCTAATGTATGGGAGTAGCAGGAACGTTACAGTGTCCGAGCTTACTAAGGTCATTGCCAGTACAAATGTATTCCTTGTCGCTGGAGTGGAGATCCTTGATAAAATATCTGATAGGTCAACTTATGCGCGAATGTATGGTTTTGTCTACCAGAAATGGGCAGGACAGCGGAGGAATGATCTAGCAGGCATATTGTCCCCAATACTAGTCAGCGCGTTTGTTTTCCTTTCGGTGTTGTACTTAGTTGCAGGCAATTTATCGTTTACACTTGGATCGTATAGTCCCGCAGTGTTGCTTTGGTCTGGAACTCTAGCCACGTATGTAATGCTTCCAGAAACTGGTGACGATGAACTCATAGCTTGGATCTGGCTTGGGGCTACTATTGCCACCCACGGCCAGTACCTGCCTAATGCGTTTGCTATTCCGGCTCTGACGCGGCTTATTGGAATGATACTGAGGCTCTGAGGTGAAAAACGATGCTCGGTAGGGTTGCAGCGGCGGTCATTGCTTACCTCATTGTTGTCTTTCACTTTCAGAGTAGCATGGTTACAGTGGGCCAGCTCTTCGGCCTCACGGGCTTTTGGGCGCTCTTCATCCCAAGCACCCTGATCGGCCTCTCAGTCTATAGAATCACTGATCTGGATCATTGGGGCCTGTGGGACGCGGCAGCGTTCCTCGCCATTGGCAGTATTTCAATGCTCGCAATAACTTCAAACCCGGCAGCTACGGCCCTTGAGCTCGTCAAAGGAGTCACTACGTTTGGCCTTGCAGGAATCCTCGCAGGCTTGACTATGAAGGCTAGGAGGGACGCATGATGGATGTGAATGCAATCATTGACCAAATGCAAAGCCTCGCAGGAAGTCACCCTTACCTGGCCCTTGGCATCATACTCACCTTCATTGGAGTTCTGACAAGAGGCAAAACTGCGTTAGTGTTCTACGCTCTTGGAGCCCTCGCGCTCCTGAAGTCATTTGGCCTAGTTGACACTTTCTTTTCTTTCTTGAAGGATATCCCGAACATACTGAAAGATTCATTAGGAGGACCGGGAGGTGTTTGAAGAATGAGAAAGAAAGAGCGTCAATTGATAACAATCGGTTTGGTTGCCCTCTTTGCGGCCATAGCCTGGTGGGCGTACTATGGACACGACACGGGTGCTGGAGTGCTCCTGAACCTGGACAACCAGAGCAACGAGAACACTACCTACCAGCTTGCTGTTGTGGGTCTCGTTGCAACAGTAGATCAACAGACTGGCCACGTGGATATTTCATTTAATCTGACGAATGAGGAGCACTTCAATATTAGTAGCGTGCAGGTTCTCTACGCACTCAACGTCGCTGACCCGAACAACGCGAGTTACACTGCCCTGAATGTCACTGCAGAGAATGGTACATACAAGGCCGAAATTCCCTCGAAGTTTGGCGATATCGTCTACTACAAGGTCAAGGTCGTCTATGACACCAACAAGGAGCTCGTTACCGATGTTCAGAGCATCACCGTGAGCGACACCACCGCTCCGACTGCTACGCTTAGTATTGAGTACAACGCTACTACAGGTAATGCAACCATCACAGTCAACGCCAGCGACAACGACGCCATAGACAGGGTTATCCTGTTCTATGCAGTCACCACAGACGGCAACCTGACCAACGTGACCTTCAGCAATGTCACCCTGACTGCCGCTCCGTACACCTACACGCTCACCGTCGACAGCAACACTACCGACACGACCTACTACTACCTCGATGTCTATGCTGAAATCTACGACCTGAGCGGCAACATTGCCAGAGTGCCGGCTAACGGCACCATACAGCTCTACGCGAACGAGACTAAGAGTGTGAGTGGCTGAGGTGGGCGGTGATGTACGCCCACCGCTCCTCCCCATCTTTTTCAAAAGTCCTACTGAGGCTCTTCGCAGCGGTTAGCATAATTTTTTTGCTCTATTTCGGATACTCGACGTTTAACGAACACGATCCTCTCCGTGAGAGGCTTTACCATCTTGGGTACCCTGAAAGCGGCCATATAATCCAGGGAGACAAAATCCTCTGGAGCGATGGCCACTTAACAATCCTCCAAGGAGAATACGTCGAGAATTACCCAATTACTGCAGAGCAGGCTTACAACATCGTTCTCCAGTACCTTGCTAGTTACAACGCTAAGCTCAGGCAATATGGCTACAAGCTTGAACCGAAGAAGTCCAGCCTCACAGAGAAGGAAAAGGACGACCAGCTCTATTGGGTTTTTGAGCTGAAGCTCAAGTCGGACAGGGATTCTATGTTCGCGGGCTTTGCGTGGGTGAACCGGAAGACCGGAACCGTGGAAATCAAAGGCATTTTGGGGTGATGGTGGTGAGAAAGCTTCTGGCCATAGTATTCATGTATATCCTAATAGGAAGTCTCGGGCAGGCCCTAGCTGCGGAAACCTACCAAGCATACACATGGGAGGGAATCCTCAAGAATGGCCAGACCCTATACATATCCGATAACTATCTCAATGCGAGCATTACAGTTCTAGTTCGGCCCGTGGCCCTCCTCCAGGTGGGTAGTGTTCCTTACTTCCTTGCAAACGGGACGGTGATTATCGGCAAAATGAACGTGACTGTCGTTCCCCTAAATAGAACCACGATGTCAGTTCTCATTAAATCCAGTGAGCCGTTCTCAGCCACTTTCTGGCCTATTGTCAGGACTAAGACAGTGATCGTGAACCAAACAGTTATTGTAAACCAGACGAACGAAACTCTGATCAAAGAGCTCCGAGCGCTGATTAATCAGCTCAATGAAACCATACAGGAAAAAGAGACCCTAATTCAAAATCTAACTAAAGAACTCGAGCAGGCCCATGCCCTGAATAGTGAAAAAGAAGAAATGATCCAAAACCTTTCTCGTCGGTTGGGAAACCTCCTAGAGCAGATTAAGGATTTAGAACAGCAAAATGGACAACTCAAGGCCAACAACTCCTTGCTCCATGAGAGAGTAGCTAATCTCATCGAGGAACTAAATGCTAGCAGGACCATCATAGCGCAGCTTAACTCCACCCTTCTAAAGAAGGACCTCGCCATTGAAAACCTCACCTTGCAAATACAGCAGAAGCTAAAACAAATCAACACTCTAACTTCAGAGAATAAAAAGCTAAAGAGTCAGGTTTCTGAGCTGGAACGCAAACTGAAATCCTCGAACCTCACAGCCCTCCAGGAGAGGCTCCTGAACCTCACGAAGGAGAATCGCGATCTCAAGGCCCAATTGGCAAATCTTACAATGAAGTACAACCAGCTCAAAGGGAAGGCCGATTTCTTGGAGCAGCAGAATAAAGAGTACCACGGAATAATAGAGCAAGTGATGAGCGAAGAGAACCAGCGGAGTAAACAGAGTTACATCGAGAAGGCAAAGAAAGAGAAGCTAATCGGTTCAATTTTGCTGAAGGGCATTCTCACTGCTCTGATAATCACCAGTGTGGTGGGATACCTTTTATACAGGAAAAAGAGGTCGTGGGAGCTTGGCGGTCTCTAAAAAAGCATTGTGGGAGAACTACATAGTTTTATTTTCAAAGCACAATAGGGGAAGCCCCCATTTCGGGAAAGAAACGATAAGAAAGCTCGAAAGTATGAAATTGTGAAACATCGCGCAATCTCTTTCAATCATAGAAAGCACCTGGAGGGATGGGTTAGATGGGAGTATCAATCTACATAGGGAAGAACACGGACAAAGAAAAACGCTACGTGGAGTTAAAAGAAAATGAGGCCAACCACATCACATTCCTCGGCCCAAGCGGGAGCGGGAAGACCACAGTCATGAGAGCCCTAGCAGAGGAAATATTCCAGAACGTCCCCGGAGCCCTTGTTGTGGTTATCGAGCAGAAGTACGACAAGAACAAGGCAAAGGATCTCATGGACTTCCTAACCCTCGTTACGAAGAAGAAAGGCCCCGACTTTGTGAAAGAGAACCTCCAACCCCTGCTCCAGTACTACAACATCCTCAAGAACGACGGCGTACTCCACGGTAAACCCGGAGACTTCGCCTTTGGCTGGCCTAATTACCCGTTCACCCTATATCCACCGTTTCCAGGGGACAAACACTCAATCCTCAGCTGGCACGGCCTGAAACCAAAAGCGTTCCCCGTGAAGAGAATAGTCTTCCGGCCAGTCAGAGACCTAGAAGCCATTGAAAAAGACAACCACTGCGCGGTTAGAGAAGGAAAAGTCCGCTACAAAGACGTGGACTTTGACTTTATAGCTAGGCTAGCGCAGATTAACAGGAACACTATCTATGGGCGCATCATCCGGCAGGCATGGGACCTTGAGAAAAAGAGAGACCCCGACGAGCTTGAGAGGTTCGGATATGAGTGGGAGCGGAAGTACCGCCCGAACTCTAACGTGCCAAGTACAACGCTCCTCAGCATCCTCGAGGTCTGTGCCCTACTGAGAAGCGACACAATCTTCTCAAAGAACAGAGATTTCACCTCAGAGCTCTCAACCGACGTTATCAACGTGATAGACTTCTCCGCTAACTCCGAACTAAGCCCGGCAGAGGAAGCCTGGATTTTCAAGCATTTAGTCATGTACATCATCACCAAATTCGTCCGCTTCAGGAACACGCCGGTCTTCTTCATCATTGATGAAGTCCAGAACCTCCTCCAGCATCCCGACGGCAGAAAAGCCCTGGACAAGCTGAACAGAGAAGGCCGTTCCAATTGGGTGAACATTATCAGCGGGACACAATACATGTACGGCCTACCGGCCTTCCTCATCTATGGAGCCGCACACATCGGAATCATCGGGAGAATAGCCAGCGCAGACGACGAGATGCTCCTAAGAAAAGTCATCAGAGACTTTCACAGGATCAAGAACCCCAAAGTGAAGAGCTTTACCGAGTACAAGAACGTTAAGCCCTGGCTAAAGGGCCGCGGCTGGTTCTCCTTCGATAAAATGTACACCGAGCGGATTTACTTCCGCCCTCCACAAAGTTTGTGAGGTGATGAACATGTTCGGGTTTAGGAAAACAAAGAAAGAGAAAATCATACAGGAGGAAATCCGCTCTGAAAAGGGTGATACCATCCCAATAGTTCCCGACGTTCGTATCCAGGAGCACGCCAAAAAGCTTCGAGAGCTTAACTACAAATTTGCCCAAGTTTACGAGCCAAAGCAGAGGGTTATTATATGGTTCAACGGGAAAGAGAGCCGCGTAATAGGGTACCCTATCGGCCTCCGAGAGGACCTCAACGACTACGTAATACTCTACCAAGTCCGGCCCCCAAGCTGGCTCGACAGTATAGTCCACAGCCTGCTGAGAGTCGTCGGCAAAAGCCCGCCAACAGCCATAATCCGCGTTCCAAAGAAAATCGCCTATTTCGGTGACGAAACAATAACAATCCTCGCGAGTGCATTCATCATGAACGAATACTACGAGTACGAAGCAATCCCACTCACCATGGACGAGACCGATGTGAAGCTTTACCTCGCCCTCAAGAAAGAGAATGACATGCTTTGGGACCTGATAACAATCCTCCGCTACCGCGTGCCTGAAGTCGTTGAAGACGCCATGAAAATGAACCCGAGGATAAAGACCTACATGAGCACCAAACAGCAGAATCCCGATGAGGGAACCAAGGAAGAGCGGTTCGGCGGCATTGAAGTGGCCTTCGAGGACAACCCGTTCAAGCGCTGGAGGGTTTGAAATTGGCCGAGGATGCCTTTAAGACTCTTCCCACTGAACTTGATGATCTCCTTAGTTCAGAAACAAAAAACTCGGAAAAACCTCCCTCTAGGTCTTCTACAGGAGACAGCAGGCCAGGGAAACTTCCAAAAGCAAAACTGAACAGGAAACTAATCACTGCGATAGTTCGGCGGCTTCGCATTCTTTACCTTGATGTTCCAAAGAAGGAGGACCGCATACTCATCAATGAAATCCTTGACGACCTTGAGCAGTTGATGATACTGAACGGGATTGCATGTGAACTGATCGGGGTGGAATGCAAAGAAAGAGAATAACTCTAAAATCCTTTCCTTTTTTTCTACAGTAGAAAACTTTATAAGGCAAAGCCTTCTACAGTATAACGGTGGGACCAATGCTAAAAGTCAGGGTCCGCAAGCACATCAAGAGGCAGAAGAAAAGGGGCAAAGTCTATAACGTTGAGCAGAGGCTTATCTACATCCCCTCAAAGGCCGAGCTTCCAGAGGAAGTTTACATCCTCGCTCCAGAAGAGCTTAAAGAGCTGGCCGAGCTGATTCCAGAGGAAAAGAGGCCGAGCTGGCTGGTGGTGGAATGAAGACACTCGTCGTCTCCGTAGACAGAAGCAGGCAGAAAAGAACCATCTACGCATTAGTCGAGGTAGAGTATAATAACCTTGAGTACATCCGAGAGAAAGGCAGTTGGCTTAAACACTTAGCAGAACTCCCAAAACAGGAACGGCGGAACTACATTGCGAAATTTCCGAGCAGATTTGAAAAGATAAAGCCCTACCTAGAGAAAATTATCATAACTCCATTTTTGGGTGAGATTAGGGACGAAGTGGCTTCTAAATCCGAAAGTATTCGGGTTCTAATTCTTGACGATGCAGTACTCAAAAAGTTTAGTGAGTACTTGAACCAAAAGAATGTCTTCAAAGAGAGCTTGGCTAAGAAGAGATACGAGTTTCGACAAGTTGTTCTCCTCACGGACAATCTCGCGTATATTAGTCGTGAGATTTACGAGAAGAATCCAAATCCAAACGCACTCAAGAAAGAACTGCGGAAAAGAGGAATACTATGAAGCCCCTCTCACGGTGCATCCCCGGCTTCATAAGGGTCTGCCAGGGCCACCACTCGAAGGGCCCGCCAACTCCGTCCCCAACGGGACCTCATGCTAGTGCGGCTCATCGCCCGATCATTCTCACGGGCTCATCACAGGATACACCAACAAAATATATAAAGATTTCTCACGGCAATCGACCGACCTCTTGGCCATCAACAAAAAACCCGGCCTTCCTCCAGGAGAGCTTCTTAATCTCCAACACGTGCTCATCATTCGGCCCTATCCTGAACTTCTCCCCAACCTTGATCTTTGCATCCAAAACAACACCATTCACAGCAACCCCAAACTTCCACCCACCAGCAGGCCAGAACTCATACGTCTCTCCGCCCACACTCAGAACGAGACGCTTTTGACCCACTCCTACCGCGATGAGGCCTACTATCACCCACACAATACCAATTGAGAAAAGCAGGCCTCCCACGGTATAATCATAGTAATATTTAAGGATCTCCAAATGCAGAACCTTGGGCGTCACCAAGCTAATGGTATTATCAATATACAACGTATAATTGCCTTCTTCTGGAGCAGTGAAGATGACGTGAACCGGACTCTCAACAAGCCCAAAGTCTTTGATCTTCCGTCCGCCTTCCTTTACATAAATCCAGATGTCATTATTTCCTCCGTTCACCGTTCCCCTAACTTCCAGCTTTTCCCCCTTCTTGAGTGTAAACCAAGGATGGAAATAGTACTGAGGCTGTAACTTGTAATCTATGTTAGCCTCCACCTTTGAGGACATCGGCGGACTCACTATAAGAGCAAGGCCAAGGAACAAGATAATCAACGAAATTGTAAGAAATCCCCACACCTTTTTACTTCGAACCCGCCTGTACCCCACGACAACACCAGGAACAGGTTTCAAGCCCCTCGGCTCAGCGATCTCCTTCAAACTAACCGCATCCTCACTCATCCCGGGCCCTCCTCCGCTCGTTTTTGAATCAGCAATTAGGGCGTTTACGCCGAGCTATAAGAAGCTTTCGCCAAAGTTTCCACCAGACCCGGGTAAAAATCCCCCACGCGAGAAAATTTCTCAAACCTTTTAAGGAATAGCACAGTATTGACAAACATGAATCACTAATCCAGAGGTGAGCACATGAGCGAGAGCGTCCAAGTCATCATTCACCGCATCGAGAGACTAGAAAAAGAACTCGAAGAACTCAGACACGAGCTCAACACCCTCAAAAAAATCCTCCCAAACCTCAAAACTCTAGAGCTCTCCGGAGAGCTTGCCGGTTACAAACTAAAAAAACCAATCACCCTCAAAATCGAGTACAATCACAAAACCAGCACATGGTGCGTCGAAAATCCGGACCTAGAACTCTACGGGTGCGGACAAACCCTTGACGAAGCACTAACAGACGCCGAAGAAGTATTCAAGGCACTCATAGAAGAATACGTTCTCGAAGACGAGAACAACCTCGACAAAGACGCCGAAAAACTGAGAGACGCCCTCCTCAAACACATAGAGGTGAGCCCATGAAGCGAAGAGAACTCCAGAAAGCACTACGAAAGAAAGGCTTTGTAGAAAAGGAAGGAGGAAGCCACACCAAATACATCCTGTATGAGAACGGCAAGAAAAAGCGCGTGATGACAATCATCAGCAGAGGAAAAGACAAAGAGGAACTCGGTCCAGCCCTCGTGAGGAGAATAATGAAACAGCTCCACTTCGACGACCCCAAACAGTTCGACGACTTTGTGAAATGCCCAATGAGCTACGAAGACTACCTCACCATGCTCCGCGAGAAAAAAGTGATTTAGAGGTGAGCCAATGACCGACCAAGAAGCTAAAATCATCGAGCCGCTGGCGAAGTCTTATGTAAGGAATGACTTAAAAATCTCATGGGTTATAATAGTCTATAATAATTTATAACGGTGATCACTATGACATCGCCTCCAGAGAAGCCCCTAAGGAAAATATGGCTCAAAGTAAAAGGAGAGCATGTAAAGGATCACAAAATCAGGGCTCTTCTCTTAGCTGAACTTTTAGAGAACTTCCAGAGATTACTCTACGAACTTTCAACTAAAAAGTCAATTAAAAGGGAACACCTAACCCTCTATGTTGAAACAATTCAAGAAGGAAGTTCTGCAATAGGAATGTTACCTTACTCAGGTTTCGCATATTTAGATGGGAGTGGTCCAGCATATCGCATTATAGAGGATCAAATAATAAACTATCTCTCCAAAATAAATAACGAAAAAGAGCTCCTAGAGTGGTTACTAACTCGACATACCGAAAAAGAGGCACTCAGCATTCTAAAAAGGCTTATGAAATTATGGTCTGACGAAGAAAAAGAAATAGAGATTGGCATCGGGGAAACTCCCACCCAAGGAAAGTTCTCAAAGTTCAATCCCCAAAAAAAGAGAATAGTTGAGACTGCCTATGAGACCCTAATGAAGAAATTCTCCAAGGAAATTGCGGGAGCAATCACCAGAGTGTCTCTGGATCAGCACCCCCCACGATTTGCAGTGTATACCGAAGACGGAAGAATCGTTTGGGGCAAATTTGACCCAATAAAACAGCCAGAGCTCAAAGAGAAAATCAAGCACAACATCGAGCGTCCTGTTATGGTGAGAGGCGTTTTAAACGAAGCTAAAAACGAATTCGAATTGGTAGAGAACATAAAACCATTAGACGAGATACCTATCGATGACTTAGATGGACTGCCTCTTAAGGAGCCAATCCCCCTCAAAGTCACTTTTGAAATAGTGCCCGAGCCTGAAGGGAAGAAAGAAATCAAAGTATGGTGCTTGGAAAACGACGAACTCAACATAGTGGGTTGCGGGCGAACACTCAATGAAGCACTGGAAAGGGCCAAAGAAGACCTGAGCCTCCTAATCGAAGAATACCTGACAACAGATGACGAACAACTCCACGAGTCAGCAATTAGAGTTAAAAGAAAACTTAAAGACCTCGTGGAGGGCTGAACATGCGCAAAACCTACAAAGGGCGGCAGATAATAAACTCACTAAAGAAAAAAGGATTCAAAGAAGAAAACCGCGACCACGTTTATCTCACTCTGCTCATTGACGGCAAAGAAACAAAAATCAGAACCAAAATAAGCCACAGCCACAAGTCCAAACAAATCCCTACCTGGATTCTCGTGGAAATCGCAAAAAAACTCGGCTTTAAGGACCCCCACACCCACAAAGTAGACTGGCCAGCATTCTACGACCTTATAGACTGCCCGATGGATTACCCCTCATACATTCATTACCTCCAACAAAAAGGCATCATATAGAGGTGAGCCAATGACCGACCAAGAAGCTAAAATCATCGAGCCGCTGACCGATAACTAGAAAAGCCCAAAAGATTTTTATTATCCTTCGTATTCTCTGTGGTGATGCCATGCAAAGGATGACCCTAGCTCTAGGCCTCGTGGCGATTTTACTGACTTCACTCGTTAGTGGATGCATAAGCGAAAACAAAACACCAACCAGCACAACCTCAACTGTTTCAGCCACGGAAGAAAGCACCAGCACCCCAACCATATCCAAAAGCCAAATCTCCACAACATCAGCCCCGCAGACCACTACGAGTATAATACACAGCACTAAATGGAAACTTCTCCCAAAGCCTAAGATGTGTAATGACTGGAGAGACAACTTCGATAAGTCTCTCTACTGCGCACTAACTCCAAACACACTCTCCGAGTTAGGACAAATGTTAACCACGACAATAGCACCTCATGCAAATTCCTCTACCGAGAAAGTGTACTACGTCCTCAGCTATGGCACGATAAACATAGCGCTAGACGAGGTAAAAGAAAACAAAAGCATGAGTCTTGGACATTACTACGACATAAAAACTCCAATGGAAACAATCAAAAGCAAAGGTGGCTCCAGAGCAGACATAGCGCTCCTATACGCGGGATTCTTCCTGAACATCTTCAACGAAGCTTACATCTACTACTCAATCCAGAACTCGACAGCTTTTGACGTAGAAGCAGGCTTCCACTATGAAGACATTAATTACACTACTCTCTGGCCATATCCATTCCCCCTACCATACACTCAATACGAAAGAATACTGACAATGCACGCAGGGCACGAAATCCACGACCTGATACTGTACAGGATAACCAAACATCCCAATGGGGACATCACCATAGAAAAAAGATACGTGCCAATCCAAGAGAGGGAAAAATGGAGCATCCACCTTTACAACAGCGAAATGACTCTAACATACCAGAACCTCCAAGAACTCCAAAAAGACATGAATGCCATGTTCCTTCAAGCCCTTCAATCCAAAGGATACACCTACACTTACAATCCCAATCTACAATATGACTATCAAGCCAAGAGATACACCCACACTTATCCCCTCGGCACGTACTTCTACACAAAACCATTCCATAGAGAATTCGCAACAGGAATGCTGATATCCCTCCTGTCAGCCTCAAACGCCATAAGTGACCTCGAAAAATACCACGAGTACTATATCACAGCCCAAACATCTCTTGATGACTTAGTACTAACCCTCTATACCAAATAACGCCGCTACTCCTTTTTCCTTTTAACTCCAGCCCCCAAGTAAAAATCTCACGCACGGGAAAATTTCTCAAACCTTTTAAGCATTCATACCGTAAGAATAATTCGTAAAATCAGCACTGCTGAGGTGAGACAGTGAAAGAAGCCAAAGAACCACTGGCCAAGTTTCATGCGAAGTTGGACAAAGAAGGCAGGGTAGCTATTCCCAAAACCATCAGGGAAGCCTTGAATATCAATAAAAATGACTATGTGGAAGTTATTGTCCGTAAAATCAAAATTGACCCCGAAACAGCCACAATCGAGGTCCTTAAGCAGGGTTATCTAATCACAAGAGTTGGGACAAGAGGCCTTATTTTTCTTCCTGCTGACCTCAAGAAAGACTTTGAACTGCGCGAAAAAGACATTGTGGAGGTTCTTCTTCTCGGTTATCACAAGTTTGACGAGTTAGTCAGTGAAAAAGGTAAACAGCTACTTTCCAAGGTTCAAACGTCAGGAAAATGGATTGAAATCAAGCCTGGAGAACTAATTCCAGAAGACAAAATCATGAAACACTTCACTTATGTTTTTGTTTGAGTTTAATATTAAGTACTTATAATTCAATTAGCGAGAAAGAGAAGAGTAAAGAGTAGTATCTGTTCTTTGAAGCGTTCTCGTGGCTTCTTTAAAGATGGCTTAATTAATATGCAGGAAAAATATTTGAATTTACGAACTTGGCTCGTCATGGGTTGAACATTTCCGCTGATTTTTATACATGACCGTCCACGCAATCTTTTTAAGAAGTTCTCCCGTACTATCTTACGAGAAATATTCTCGTTCGAGAAAAAATCTCGTAAGGTGGTGAAGGTGGGAAGACGGATGAAGTATGATGGGCCTGTCAAACGCTTCGAAGCATGGCTACCATATGACGTCTACAAGGAGATGGAAGAAGAGAAGCAGCGTAGGAACATTTCGTGGCCTGAACTGATTCTTGACATGTGGGCAAAATACAAAGCCACAACAAGGTGAGTTCTATGAGAATTCCCGCGAGAGGCCCTGGCCGTCCACGGAAATGGAAAAGCCCTCTGATACAGTGGAGGGCAGATATACCGTTGGAGGATTTTGAATTTGCCGAGGAGGAGAGAACTAAGTTGGGCCTCTCGCGGGCGGAGTTCTTCCATGCACTTCTTCACCACACAAATTGGAGCGTGGTAGAGCTTCACTCGGAGAATAAAAAGAAAGATGAGCGGATAAAAGAGCTTGAAAAAGAAAATGAGGATCTCAAGCATCTCGTTGAGCGCCTCCAAGAGCGGATCGAGAAGCTTGAGCTTGAGAACCAGGCACTCAAGCAGGGCCGCTCTGTTAGATCCTACCAGGACGCCAGGATGCTCAAGGCCCTCGCTGAAAAGGCCAAGGAAGGCGTAGCTTGGAAGGCCCTCTGCGCGGAAGTCCTCGGCCTCAGGGACGAGAACAAGATCAAGCGCCTGCTTAAGCTGGCTTTCGTAGTGAAGAAGGATCAGCACAACAGGTTCCCGGACAAGTTCTACCCGAAGGACATTGCAGAGGAATTCAAGGGATGGATCCTCAAGAGGCCCGGCGAAAAGGCCGACATCATTGACTACGTCCTCTACAGGGAAGACACTCTCAAGGCCGCGAAGGGTCTCCTCGTTGGGGAGGCCGTCGCTAGAACCGTCCCGCAGGTCCAGACCCTCAAGAGCGGGAAGGCCGCTGAGCAGTACCTCTCCGCTGTTCTCGAGATTGCATATGCTGAGTACGCCCGGCTCATCCAGCAGAGGAGGGGCAAGCAGGCCAAGGAGTTCATAGAGACTGAGGTGGGCCGGCGGCTGGAGAAGGCCCTTGAACGGGTTGATCCGGCCGACAGGAGGAGGGCGGTTCTGGCAGTGATAGAGGAGCATGAGTCGGCCTGGAATGAGGCTTTCGTTTCTAACCTGCGGCGCGTTGCCATGCGCGCCTTAACGAAAAAGCTGGAGGTGATTTCCGATGTCTGCGTGGCGAGTTAGAATATTTGTAGACGGAAATCTCGACAGGCTTGAAAAGAAGATAAATTCCTTTCTCAACTCGCTTAATGGCGAGTTACTGTGCGTGGATATTGGAATTAACCAGAGTATAACTTTGCGCGAGTATATAGCCCTCGTATGCTATCGACTTTCAGAGTGAACCCTCAATACCTTCCAAATGATCAAGAGAATTATCCCTTCCACCAGCAAGTAAGCCGCAACTATATCTTGGGTGGGCCTATGGTTCAGCAAAAGCCAGAGCGTGGGCGTCCCGTATATGACCACTAAGAGAGTAATTGTCTCATTTTCCAAATTAAAGCTCTGGAGGGAACCAGCTAACACCCAAATTTGTGGAAGAAGAACCGGAAATACCAAAGCCAGAAAAATGTATATTAAACCAACTGAAATTCCCTCAAAAAATTCCGAGTTAAGAATCACGTACATCAATGGGGCCACTAAAAGATTCAAGCCAATGAACGCGCCTAAAAAGGAAACAATGGCAATCCGCAACTGTTTTTGTGGAGTTCCTTCTCTATTGCTAATTGTCTCCAAATACTTCACGAGCTCGCCATTTACAAGCAAAATAACACCATACGTAGCCAGCGCAGTCAATCCAGCTTGAAGATCATATATCGGATGAAGACTCTTGATGACTGAATTAGTACTCACGATAAGTGCACCGAAAAATACAAATAACCCTACAACTAACCCAATCCTGCGAAGCACGACACTTCCCCCCAAATCTTTTCACTTTTCCCAAATTGATGACTACAAAACCTTTATATAATTCCTTCCGTAAGGGAATATCGGTGAGAGAGATGGCCAAGTTTGATGGTTACGAACTCATACTGGAGACTCCCGAAGAGCTCCAGAACTTCGTGAGAGCATTTGAGAAAGCTAAAGAGCGAGACCCCAAAGAGGTAGAGGATACTATAAACAAAGTCCTAGGCCTTATGGGCGTTCTTTGAGTTGAGTTCTTTTCTGGAGCAATTCCATAAGCCTCTTTCTAACTCCTGAAACCTCTTTAACAAAAGGATATACCAACTCATAAGTCCCCCCTGCAGAGACTACACAAAAGCCCTCAGCCAAAGAATTTTTCTTGGGATTAAGATAGAACTGCTTAGCAACTTTCTTTTTTGCATGAAGAGACAACCCAACACCACCAATTTGAGCGGCATAAAGAATTGCATAAGGTTTAATGACCTCTGCCAGAAGCTCGCCGCCAATACCCCTACCTTGATACTCCTCTTGAATACCAAACTGGCCAAGGAGTATCGTTGGAACAGAGGAATACTTAATATCCATCCCAAGTAATTCCACAAGACGCTTCCTTAATTTTTCAACAAGCTCTCTCTGGTTCTCTGGCAGATCATCTCTAATCTTCAAACTCACAATAAACGGAGACAAGGTAAAATACCCCAAAAGCTCCTCTCCAGAGAGGACAACAAACACAGTCGATAAGCCTCTGCTATGAGAGTTCCACGCGTCATTCCTCGCAAAATCTGTTTGCTCTTTACCCTTAGGTCCGGCGTCAAAGGACCTCATAAGATCTATATGAGTAGAATTCAGGAACTCTATTCTAACCGTGCCATCCAGCGCCTTTAGTTTAACAGTCTGAGGAAACAAGAGCTTCATCAATTTTAATCCACCGGAAAGTTAAACCCCGATGGAACTTAAATAAATTACGTACGGAATTATTTCAACCACCTCCGATAAGCACTTTAACGGTAAACCTTATGAGCATGAAGCCAAGGTAAGAAAAACCTTAATATACATCGTGAGGTCTATACCCAAAACAATGGCTCGCGATGACATCTTTCCGGATATGATTGAACGACGCCATGTGATTTTACAGATCATCGCAAGTGCAATTTTTATAGCTATAGCTGTGGGCATCATTTCAAGTTCACTTGTAGAGATTATGAATATCGTTAATATATCGCTTGGGCTTAGAATCATTCTTTCTATCTTGATAATAGTTGGTTCAACACTATGGCTAACGAATTACTACCTAGGTGAAACTATTACTACCAATTTTTCAATGCCTCTGCTAGTAAATAAAGATTCTGGAGAGTTTTATCCACTGGATTATTTTCCCGCATTCAAGGCATTTGAAGTTAGCAAGATATTCAAACAAAAAGCATTAGTCCAGGCCAATGATATCAAACTTGATGATCCTAATATTCAAGACTTAATTGAATGGATTTTGATAAGATATCTTCCAGAAATACACTCAATAAAAATAGTAAGTTCGGTATTTGGGAGAACATCTCCAGTCTTGTCTCCAAGTCCTATGTCCTTTGTGGATATATCTAAAGCATTTGAAAACAACATCTTCGTAAAGGAAGCCAAAATTTATTGGCAGGATAATGAATTTCATACCTCCATGCCGAAGGGAATTGTCATAAAAAGGGGAACTCCTGAGGATAATACAATTAGTGCAGAAGGAGAGGTTGTACTTCAGGGAAAATTATTAACCCCACTAAATTTTCTGTCAATAACTGCTACTGTTGTTAAGATCCAAGTTGGAGCTCCTACATCCTTATTGTACCTGATCGGATGTACTCCGAAGGCTCTTGTTATTGGTGAAAACAAAATTATCTGCAAAGAGAGGGAGATTAGTGGAAAAGAAGCAGAAGAACTGATGAAATGGGTAGAAATTAGATGCATAGTGACAGTTAGATACAAAATGCGGGGATGGCTGTTTTTTCATCCAAAATTCCGAGACTGGTATCATTGGGCACAAGATTTAGTCTCACATGCAAAGACATATTTTGACTTTGATACGTACCTTGAAGAAAGAAACAAAAGATAATTCCAAAGAGATCCGCAATTAAGACAACCCGATGAGCAGAACTTAATTTTGTACATCTGACTATTAATCGCCTATTTAGCATCGAGCTTAACGGTAAACCCTATAAGATAATAAGCACAATAAGGACATGAGTGTGTCCATACAGGTAACCGTCCGGGAGGGAGAGGCTTGGCCGACCAGGATAACGCTAAAATCATCGAGCCGCTGGCGAAGTATCCTACAAAGGTAATGATTCAAGGGAGAATTACGTTGATAAGCACAATTAGGGAGTACTATCGCATTGATCTCGGAGATTTTATTGAAGTCATCATAAGGAAGCCTTCAGAGGAAGGACTCCTGAGAGGGCATTTCTTGGCTAGGGTTTATGACAAAGGATATATGACGATCCCCAAGGGACTCAGAGATGAGCTTGGAATCCAAAAGGGCGATTTTGTAGAGGTTCTTATCGTCGACATAATCAAACCGGAAGAGCTTCTCGGCGAAAAGGCCAAACTCCTCAGAGGCGTGATAAAGGGCAAGTATGAGATCCTGACCCCTGAACAGGAAGCCACAAACTTAGACATTAATTACGTACGTAACGTATTTAAGATTGGGGAGCTAGGAATTATGTAAGCTAAACAGTCATCACATTGGCCAGGATCAAATTGTATTCCAGAGGTGTGACCATGGCGCAGGCACTATCGGAAATGAATCCACAAGGAATGTATGAGATACCTCCTCAGAAAGAGGACAGTTCTATATTCACAGAAAAAGCTAGTTCGCTTAATGAATTATATGAACTCATCGAGGATAAGTACATGCACAACATTGCAAAGCATGCCCTTACTGTTGGAATCTCAACGTGTTCAATAGATATCCAAAGTGAAAATCTATTAAGAACCCTTCTTTTTAGGAAAGTAACCTTTGAAATTGAGAGAATAACAGAAAGACTATACTACGTTAGGCTTGGGAAAGATCTGATCTTAGATTATTACCTAATCAGAGACGGAAAAACGCGTGACGAAAGCAGAACGTTCTATTTGTTCCTAAGTGACGATAACCGGGCTAGGACTATATTGCACACCTTCTTTAGAAACGCCAAACCATATTTTGAAAGCTCCCTGATATCTCAACAAGACATATTCGATATTATAGACGAATTTGCAGAGAGTACGCAAACCAGACTGCTATTTGTTGATGGCACTCTTAAGATGCCTGGAGAAACAAGAAGAATATGGAAAAAGAGGCCGCTAGCATATGACCGAGAACTTCTAACGAGAATAGCAACTGAAAATAATGGCCGGTGGAGTTCAATTGTTGTTCAGACTGAAGATAATGGCATGAAATTTAGAATATATGAAGAAGGATTTGTAACTCTTTATCACGGCTCATATAAACGCCTCTATATGTATGTTATCCGGCCGCTCCTTAGAAAAATTGACGAGAAATCCAGCATTTTCAGGGAAGTTGAAAGAGATGCCCCATCTGATTCCTCACTTAAAATAATACAACTCACATATCCCACGGAAATAGACCGAGAGACCCTCTTCCATATCAGGAATGTACTGAGCACTAAGTACCTGTCCAGCGTACTTCATGCAGGAAACCCCTATCTCCATATGGAACTCATTGACAGAAAGGACTTTTCCAACTTGGCACTCTTCGCATCCGGAAATAAGATTGACTTGGTTCCTGGTAGAGGAGTTACTTTCTCTACCCTCATAGAAATCGTATCTCTCCTCCTTGATATCCTTCCAACTCTGCAGATACGTATCAAACCTGCAGAGGTCGAGTGAATATGCAAGAAGTAACTGTAGAAGAATACCAGAAACGACTGAATTCCAAAATAAAAGAAATCGAGCATGAATTTGAAAGATACTTAACGACAGTTACCCTCTTCTACAGCATATGGAGCTTTTTTCGTAAGCAAGGAAAGTTCACAATAGAAATTGAGCCCACGTTAAAATTAGAAAATAATCACAGCGTTAGGCCCGATATTGTCTTTTACACTCCCCAAAAAGCCATACTCCTAATAATCGAGTACAAATATGGGATTAAAGGCCAAGATGAGCACCTTATCGATGATTTAAAAGACGTGGAAAAATATCTTAAACTCACACCAAACGTTATTTTGCTCTTCTCAAACATCCGATCCGAAGAAGACCGACGAAAATTGTGGAGGCTCATTTCAAAACTTGATGAGAGGTTAATCATTTGGAATGCATTACTAGACAATGAAAATCAGATCATAACCTTTGAGAAAATTAGAGGTGAACCTGATTGCGAAGAATTTATGAAACCCCTAAAAAAGAAAAAGTTCAAAATACCCCTCCTTGTCACGTCATCTCTAAGATACTCCTTTATTCGAGAAAAACCACCAGAAGCCTATGCAGCATACCGCCTATGGCCAATATTGCTAACTCTCGTAATGCACAAGGCCATCTATTACGAGAAAGAAGTCGAGCTCACATTCCACGAGGTGTACGAAGAACTGAACAAGTTCTTTCAACCCTGGATCTCTGAAAGCACCAACATACAACAACTCAAAGAATCAGTATTCCGCAAGGCTATTAAGCTCTTAGAATACGCTGACTTCATAGAAGTGAACTGGAAAGAAAAGCTCATAAAAGTCAAAACAAACAAGAGGGCCGCCCCCGACCTCAAAGAATTCTTTATCAAGAAAGCCGCAGAAAGAGAACTAAAAGAAAAACAAAAAATCAGAATCAAAAAGGAAGAAGAGAAGCCAAAAGCAGATTTGACCAAATGGGGAGTGCGCATAAGAAAGAGGCGATCAAAATGAGCAACTGCCAAGAGCCACTAGCCAAATTTCATGCTCAAGTCTACCGCAACGGCAGAATAGCCATACCTAAAAACGAGAGAGACTATTACGGCCTGGATCAACACGATATAGTCGAGCTAATCGTGAGAAAATACGAAGGCGACAAAATCACCGGCAGAGGATGGTTTTTAGCACAGCTGACAGTTAGAGGTGTTTTAACCGTCCCTCTCGGCCTACGGCGTGAGTTAAATATCTCAGACGGAGATTTCGTCGAAGTCCTCCTCATTGGCTTTATCAGGATTGAAGATGTAATAGGCGAATCAGGGCTTAAAATCATGAAAGCTCTACGCTCAAATGAATACAAACTCATCTCAGAGGAAGATGAGAAAAGACTTCTATCTATGCTCTCTAAAGGTATATATCATATATCTTATTTTGGCGAATAAATTGTCTGTCAGACAATTTATTTCTCCCTTGAGAATTCTCTATTCTTCTTATTCTCTTCTCTGCTGGCTTGTTTATTTATAAATGCCAATGCTGTTAGAAAATTCTGAACATTATTCGACTGTTGAGTAATGTCCACTATTTTCTAACATAATTGACCTTTATAAATAAAGCAGGCTTGTGGAAGCTAAAAACAGCTAAATAAGCAAGCTAAGAGGAAAAATAAATTGTTTGTTAAACAATTTATTCCTCAATATACTACATACTACTATGACTTATTCTGTTTCTGTTCTCTGAACTGTGTAGCGATGAACTTTTTAGTCCCCGAAAAGTTTATTAAATAATAACAACAATTACGTTATGACGAAATTATCGTTAGGTGATGAAGATGGCTCGCCCGAAGAAGTATGAGCATGGCCCGACCATACTCTCAATCTCCGCTGCTCCCGAGGTGGCGGAGGAGTTTGAACGCAGGAGGGAAGCCCGGGGCATGACCCGGGGTGAATACCTCGCTTGGCTTCTGGAGAAGACCCGTGAGCTTGAGTCTGCACTGACCTAATTCCAAGGTGAACCATCATGGCAAGGAAGCCAGAGTACAGAAATCCCCGCACATTTGCAATAACTCTCGAAGCAGAAATCAAAGACGAAATTGACCAGTTCAGGGGCAGGCTGAGTTATGGCAAGGTGTTCACGATTCTCTGGCAGGCTCATAAGGGCGAAGTTGTTGATGCTTTGGAACTTGAGAATCTCCGCAGGGAAAACGCCGAGCTGAAGGCCCGTGTGGAGGAACTAACTCGTCTTGTTCAGAAGCTTCAGGGAGAGCTTGAAAAAGCAGGAGCAATTTCATCGCGTGAGCGCAGGGCCACCAGCTTGAAGACTGAAATCCACGAGGTCATCGAGCGCTACGGCAGGAACGGTAGCATCAAGATGCTCGAGCTCCTCAAGAGGCTCGGCTATTCTTCGGACTTCAAGAGGCACGCGCGGGAGCTGCTCGAGGAGTGGTTCATCGACGAGGGCAAGGTGCTCGTCTCGGAAGAGCTTGGCCTAGTGGTCGAGAAGGACCCACGGTATGGCGAACCCGCTTGGGTGGTGAAGCTTGCCGACTCCTTTCGTTTCTCGGGAGAAGTGATGGAGGTGATTTCCGATGTCTGAGGTTCGGGTCCCGGTTAGAGTGCTGAAGCCCCTAGCAAACTTCAACGAGGGCGATATCGTCCTCCTCCCGCAGGAGGAGGTGAAGGTCCTCTGGAACTACGGCCTCGTGGAAGTGGTTGACGAGATGGACAAGGTGATCGGGGAAGTGGACAGGGCGATAACAGAGGAGAGGGAGTCTGAACCATTAACAAAGCTCCCGGAGGGCCTCTACGGGCGGGCCGAGTTCTGGACTTGGTACGCGGAGAATTTCGTTAGGCGCGGGCTTGGGGACGTGTCAGTGTTGAACGTGAAGCTGGCGAAGCTCGCCACGTTGAAGCGGAAGGTCCGGGACCTTAGGGCTATCAGGCTGAGGAAGATTATGACGGCGGCTATGCTGAGACCGCATTCTGAGGGTCTTCTCTCGCGCCTTTCTCCTGAGGAGGCCGAGGTTTACGAGTACCTCTCAAGCGTCTCCGAGAGGTGGTTGGGATGAACGGGGTGAAGCTGCCGGAGAATGCGCGCATCACCAAACCCTCTGAAGTGCCCGGTGCCGTAGTGCTGAGCCTGACTACACCAGCCTCGTGGGAGGATTTTCAGGGCTTCCTGAAGGCGGTTGAGGCTTTGCAGGGTGATGGTTTCGTTGTTCGCTCGGTCGAGTCGAGCTACAAGCTCTTCCGCGTCTGGCTGAGGAGGGATGAGGAATGAGTGAATCTGTTGAGTTCTGGAGTTGGGTTGCTCAGGAGAAGGCGAAGCTGGACAGGGTGCTCGAGCAGACCGAGGAAGTGCCGGACCTCATCACGTGGCTGGAGCGGGAAATCAACGAGGCTAGGGAGGCCGCGTTTGCCGCGATGGCTCGCAGGGAGAACGGGGCCGAGTACTGGACTGGCTATGCTGATGCCCTGCAGGACCTCCTCAACGCGATAAGGAGAAGGGAGGTGAGGGCATGAACCGGGAGCTTTGGGTCCCGCTCGGTGCTGTGGGCTTCAAGAGGAGGACAGGGACGGAGTTCGTTGTCATCAGGAAGCTGAAGCGCGGCGGCTACTCGTACAGGTACGTGGAGCGGCTCTTCAGCGGGTACGTGCACTCCACAAAAACCCACCGCGTCCAGGACTGGCGAGAGCTCCTTGAGGAAGTTGATGCTCCGCTCGACTTTATCCTCGTGGCCCTCGAGAGGGCCGAGGAGAAGGACCTCTGGCGGGAGGAGCTGGAGCTGACGAGGGAGTTTCTTGGTAGAAAGAAGGCCGAAGAAAAGCGCGAGCTTCCCGAGCTCAGGCAGGCGACTCTTGTGGGGGTGGTTTCGTGAGCTTCCAGACGGCCCTTGAACTGTACTCGGAGAACGAGCGGAGGGAGCGGCGGAAGATCCTGGCCGCGGCTAAGGGCCTCAAAAAGCACGTTGAGGCTTACAGGAGAACTTATCGCAGGGACATCATGCGCGAGGTTATTGCCGTCCTCCTCGGGGGTGGAGAGTGATGGCTAGGGCACTTTATCGCCTGCACCCCCAACAGACTTCTCTAAGAGATGCAGTGATTGCGGCTGAATTGGCGGATCTTCGTGGACAAGTGGTTCTCGACCCATTCGCTGGCACGGGCACGCTCGTCTACGCGGCAGTCCGAGCCGGAGCGCGTTTTGCAATTGGTTCTGACATCGAGGACTGGAGCGAGTACCTTCGTCCACAGCTCAAGGAAGTCACGGACTACGCTCTGTACTGGCGCGTTGACGCGAAGGAGGCAGTAGAACGCTTCGAACATAATGTCCTCTTCACAGACCCCCCGAATCCTATGAGAGTCGTGGGCAGTGCTCCAATCTCCCTTGTTCGAGATTTCCACATTTCTGGTTCAGAGCTTGGGAGGATGTTTGAGAACAGGTTCAGTGAGCGCAATCTCATGGGCAAGAAGTGGGTCACAGTCACGTATGTGGTAAGGCTCATTCGCTATGAACTCAAGCAGGGGCACAGGGTGATAGTGCACGCGTTCAAGGATTCAGGAAGAGATTTTGATTGGCGCGTGATTTTGAGCAGGCATTTTGGAATTAGAACAATTTTCAAGGATTATGTGGAGGTGAGGGCTGATGGTGGCCGCTAGAGCGGCGATGGTTTATACTAATGTTCGGGCCGGGCCGAATTATTACGACCCGGCTTTTGATTACATGGAGCGGCTCGTCAGGGATGGGAGGAACAGGATGAAGTTCAGCAGGCTGATTGAGTTCCTCTTCCACAACCAGTACAGGATGACGGACGTTGATTCGATCCTCTACCTGCCGGTTTATGATAAGTTCGGGCGTTATAGGGGGGAGGATTTCAGGGCGGCTTTCGAGTTGAAGTACAAGAGCGAGAGGACGTTCAATGGGTACGAGTTGGAGCTGAATGGGCACCAGTTCTTGAGGATCCAGCGTTTGGCGCGATTGCTCAGTATTCCGGTGTATTATTTCGTGAACGTGGAGAATAAGAAGTTCATCATGTTTGACGTGCTTCACGTTAGGCCGAGGTTTGAGAAGCGGTACGAGGGGAAGAAGCGGGATTATTACGCTGTCCTGGACGTGGATGAGTTGATCGTCTCGAATGGGCTGGACGAGCTCAGGACGGACTTGGAACTCCTTTTGAAAGGGGGGCGCGGGTGATGGTGGTGAGCGAGGTATTCACAAAAACTGTGAACAGGATTTCAGTTTCACCGAGTGCAGCCCATTTCCTAGCTCACGCTTTCCGTGAATATGGGGGGTTATTTACGGGTGGGCAAGCCTTCACAGAGAACTCTTTCAGGAGCACTACTGCACTCACAAAAACTGTGAGCGGGGTGAGTTCATGAAGCCCAAAATAGCTCTCCCGCGGAACGAGTTCGAGCTCAAGAGCCTCTACAACTTCCTTGAGTTGATCTTCGATGACGACGAGCATCGCGTAGGCATCGCTGAGGCCCTCCTCGAGCGGCTGAGGCAGAAGAGGGAGACCTACACCGAGGATTGGCTTGAGGTTATCCTCGAATACCTCGGCGAGCAGGACCTGCTTGAGCAGTATCACGAGCTCCTGAACAAGTTCGACAACGGAGAAATCAGCAAGACGAGGATAAACAAGCTCATCGAGAGGGAGCTTCGTGAAAGGGGTTATCCTGCTGCAAAGCTGAGGAAGGACTGGAGCATAGTCAAGAAGACTCTCATAAAACTCGGAATTGTATCTAGGACTTCGAACAGGCTCAACCTATCGTGGGAATTCGTTGAGAAGCTGAACACACTAACAAAATTCTACAACCTGTGGAGGGCCGGCGAGATCTGAGGTGATTCTCATGACCGTAATGGCTATATCTGGTCCGCAGGTATGGTTTCAGTGTAGCCACATATGGCCACGTGTGGCCACACAAAATTGGGCGGAGGAGAGCATTGAAATGGCCAGAAAGAAGCCAAGGAGGACACGTATTCCAATTCACATCACGCTTAGTCCGCAGGTCATCGAAATGCTCGACAAAGCCACGTATAACAGGAGCCGTTTCATCGAGGATGCCGTTTTAATGAGGCTTTCATACGAGAGAAGGCCATTTGTGGGAGAAGGAAGGTTGTGGAGCCGGGACCGGGATTTGAACCCGGGACCTGCGGATTACGAGTCCGCCGCCCTGCCGAGCTAGGCTACCCCGGCACGCCGTTGGGAAGAAGGGGGGAGGGGTTTATAAGTTTTTCCCGCTCAGGGCTTGGGGAGCGTTACCGCCAGAAAGAGAATGAACCCTCCCGCGAGGAAGCCCAAAACCGTAGCCTTCTGGATGCTCGATATGTGAACGTCTCTCAAAGCAGCGGGCACGGAGATCCTCCGCCCGTCCGTCATCTTGCTTATCAGAGCCGCGAGGAGTATTCCAGCAAGGGCGTCGTAGATCCAGTGGTGGCCGAGGAAGATTGTAGCAAAGGGGACAAGGGAGTTGAGGCCTATAACGAACTTCCCCCATGTTTCCCGCCGGTATTTCCACAGGACCAGAATGTTGAGGGCGGCTACCGTGTTGTGGAGGGAGGGGAGGACAAACTCCTGCTGGGTCAAGTAAGTTCTGTCCGGGTAGAATCCGGGGAGGTTGTAAACGTAGTGGTGTGCGTAGACGTGGAAGATTGAGTACATGATACCCGAGAAGGTGTAAGCCAGGAGGTAGCCGAGGGCCAGTTCATCAGATTTTTCCAGGTCCCTCCAGTAAATGAGGACAAAAAAGACGGTCAGTGCAATCGAACCGGAGAACCCAACGTAGTAGACAGCCTTCATCAGGAGGTGGAATGGAGGTATCGCCCGTGAAAAGTTGAGCAGGGATATGACAAAGTCGTACGATGTGAATGGAAGCCTGAGGAAAACGCTCAAGATATTCCTGCTGTGGTATTTTATGAAGTGGTCATAGAGGACGGTGAAGCCGATCCATCCAAAGTAGAGGAGCAGGAAAGTGTTGAGCCTGACGAGGACATCATGGTCGTTCAGTGACCTGATTATACGATCCAAAGGCCGATGTCCCATGGCTTCCCCTCCTAGTTCGACAATAACACCACCCCCAGTAGACCATATGTCTATTTAAACTTTTTGACTTTACAAAGTTGTATGCCACCCCGTGATTAAGTTTTTAGGGCTCACTCCAATCTATCAGGGGTGATGGTATGAGAATCTCGATCCCAAACCTTGGGGAGATCCACTTCGAGGCTGTTCTCTTCGACCTCAACGGGACCCTCGGCGAGAGAGGAAGAATAGGCGAGGAGGTGAAGCACCTGCTCGAGAGGCTCGCGGATAAGTACACCGTCGTGGTTCTCAGCGCAGATACCTTCGGGACGCTTGAGGAGGAGCTCAATGGCCTCCCGGTCAGGATTGAGCGGGTCTCAAGCGGCGTCGAGAAGGCTGAGATAGCGAAAGGCTACGCCCCATACGCTGCCATCGGGAACGGCAACAACGACGTGGCGATGCTCGAAGGGGCCGAGTTAGCTTTCTGCGTGATCGGGCCCGAGGGTGCTACCGTTGATGCGCTCCTCGCGAGCGATGTAGTTGTGAAGGACGTCAAGGACGCGATGGCGATGCTTCTCGATGAGAGAAAGCTTATCGCGACGCTGAGAAGGTGAGGGACGAGTGGGGTATCGGACACTCAGGCACGTTGGAAGCGCCAGGCTCGTGGTCAAGAAGTCCGTTTTCATAGGCTACGCGTCCCCGGCCAACACGGAGGAGGAAGCGAGGGCCTTCATAGAGAAGATAAAGTCCCACCACAGCGACGCGACTCACAACGTCTTCGCTTACCTAATCAACGATGGAAGGAACTTTGCGATTAGGTATGACGACGATGGAGAACCAAAGGGCTCCGCGGGAAAGCCCGTCCTCAAGGTCATCCAGAACAAGGGGCTGAGCAATGTCGTCGTTGTGGTCACGCGCTACTTCGGCGGTATAAAGCTCGGCTACGGCGGCCTGGTTAAGGCCTACAGCGACGCGGCAAGCCTGGCCATTGAAAATGCGGGGATTGTTGAAGTCTACGAGACGGAGCGGTTTGAGGTTACCTTCCCTTACAATCTATTCCACACGGTTAAGGAGACCGTTGAGAACGCCGGTGGAAGGGTGGTTGGAGAGGAATACGACCAGCTTGTGAAGTTCACGGTCGAGACGAGGAAGGGCGAAGCGGAGCCGCTGATGGAGCTTCTGACTGAGAAGACGCGGGGGAGAGTGAGGCTGAGACCGCTGTTTATGCGTGAGGTCTGATTTTTACACCCCATGTAAATTACACGGGGTGTAAAGAGCAAGGGGTGTAAAAATCCTGCCATCACTCGCTTTTTTCTTCCCCTAAAATTCTCTCCCAGGCCCTTATCGCTGCCCACTTATCCAGGAACTCGTTGAAGGTGCCGCACTTCGGCGAGAGGACGCAGACGGGACAGCCGTCTTTGCAGGAGCAACCCCTGAGGTGCTCAAGGCTCCTCTCCATGAGCTTCTCGATGTTCTCGTAGATGATTTCCGCCAAACCTGCTCCTCCTTCGTTGCCGTCGTAGATGAAGATCACCGGCCGTCCGGTGTATGGCTCCCCCGAAAAGCTGGCGTAGCTGTAGCCGCCGAGCTCCCTTGAATCAACGTAGGTGAAGATCGGTGCTATCTTGATGAGGTTGTGCTCTATCGCGTGGAGCGCGCTTCCGATTCCGTCCTTGCTGTCAACCATCTTCTTGATCGCGAAGGCCAGCTCCTCGTCCTTTATCCCGGCCCTCTGGAGGGCGTCGCCTATCGTTTTTCTGATAACGAAGCTCGTGCTCCCGAGGTAGAGGGGGAAGAGCTTTCTCCTGTCAATGGTTTCGTAGAGGTGGAAAGCTAGGTCTTCATAGCCCTTCTCCGCGGCCTTCCCAAAGAACTCTCTGAACTCCTCGGAGGGAACCTCTCTGATCGAGTCGGGGAAGACGAGCCAAATTCCCTCGGTCTCGAACTCCCTCACATGGGGCTCCTCGAACTCGACCTTCGCGAACTTCTCCCAGTTGAGTATCGAGAAGTCCTCTTCCTCGACCCTCTCCCCGGTGGCTGGCGAGAAGACTTCGCCCTTTAGAATTCCCTCCTCCCTGAGCCTCATCAGCTCGGCCACGTAGTTGCCGATGTCGAGACCCTTGACGGCGTAGCCCGTATAAACATGCCTAACGCGGAGCCTCCCGAGGCCTATCTCGACGCCTTTGTAGGTCTTCGTGTCTGAGACCTCGAGTATCTCGACCTCCTCCCTCTTGGAGACGAAGGTCTCGACGTCCCAGAGGCGGTTGAGCTGCCTTGCGAAGACGAAGTGGAAGTTGCCGAGGCTCAGGCGGTCCTTAGCCATATAGAGCTCTCCCCTGGAAAAGTAGGCCATTCCCGGCAAGAGCGAGCGGTGGTACTCGTCGGTATCAACCTCCTCTATGACGTAGCCCTTGAGCTTGAGCCAGTTGATGAAGTTGAGGAGCTCGCGCGTCGAGGACTTTTCCATCAACCTGCTCCTTATCCACGGCTCGCCCTTCACGAGGAAGAAGCTCTCGTCGCTGGCTGTCCTCAGCGAGGAGTAGCTGAAAGCAGGCCTTCTAATGCGGAGTTCAAGCTTCCCGGTGATGGGGTTCTTCTTAAGGTCGGCCTTGCGCTCGATGACGAGCCTCTCGGCGATTTTCCTCTCGAACTCATCCAGCTCGTCCCAGTCAAGGATTCCAAGTTCGGTGAGCAGGTAGTGAAGGTGCTTCTCGGCTATGCGCTCGTTGTCGGTCTTCACCGGCATGTACTCGATTGTTCCTTTCTCGAGCCTCTCCACAAGCTCGTCAAAGTGCTCGCGGTAGTAGTAGTCGAGGCCGTTCTTCCTCAGGACGATGCCGTTGAGGGCCTCGCGCTCGGCCTGCCGTCCGGCCCTGCCGAAGCGCTGGATGAGGGAGAAGAGACCATCCGGGGGAATGCCGTAGTTTACCACCGCGTCGAGGTCGCCTATGTCTATGCCGAGCTCGAGGGCGTTGGTGGTGAGGAGAACCAAAAGCTTCCCTTCCTTGAAGTCCCGCTCTATCTCCCAGCGGACGTTCTTTGGGAGCGTGCCTTTGTAGGTGCTCGTTCTGTGAAAGAGAGGCGAGTTGAGCAGGAAGCGGAGGAGTTTCTCCGTGCCCCTCCGGGAATCGAAGAAGACGAGGGTCTTGATGCCCCTCTCGGCGAGCCTCTCCACAGCCGCCTTCAGGAGCTGCCTCTCCTCGAGGTTCCTCGGCTCGAAGAGTACCAGATACCTCCGCGGGAATGGGTTAGTAGCCCTCGTTACGGCCTCAAACTCACTTCGGAAGAGCTTTTGGGCGAACTCCTCCGGGTTCCTCAGCGTCGCCGAGAGCGCTATTATTTGAGGCTTCACTCCAAGGCGCTTAAGCCTAAAGAGCAAGCGTTTGAAGAGCCACGCCGCGTTGCTCCCGAAGACGCCGCGGTAGACGTGGAGTTCGTCAACAACCAGATAACGCAGGTTCCTCAGGAGCCACTCGTAGTCCCTCCATCTCCTCAGGACGTTATAGTGGAGCATATCCGGGGTCGTAAAGATGACCCTCGGCTTCTCGCGGATTAGCTCCCTCCTCTCGCTCCAGGGGACGTCGCCGGTGAGGATCCTCGCGTGTATGCCCTTCCCGGTTATGCGGTAGAAGGCGAGGTTCTGGAGGGAGAACTTCTCGTACTGGTTGTTTATTAAAGCTCTAGTGGGGTAGACCAGGAGATAGGTCTTCCGCGGGTCCGAGAGGTAGGCGTCGAAGATGGCCAGCCTAAAAATCTCGCTCTTCCCACTCGCTGTGGGAGTTGTCACCACGATGTTTTTGCCCGAGTAGAGCTTTTCGAGGACTTCAACTTGATGCCTGTAGAGGGTGAAGCCGAGTTCCTCCAGAAGGGCGTTTACCTCAGGGTTGTTGAAGGAGAATTCGCCGAACTCGCCCTCGCTCGGCGGGAAGACGTGGACTTTAGCTATCTCCGACTTGAGGGGCTTGAGGACTTCAAAGAGGGACATGGAGAAAAGTGGGAGGAAAGGCCTAAAAAGATAACTCAGTCGGTAGAGCCCGAGCCACTCTGAGTCGGTCCTGGACTTTCTAGGCTCTCTATCCTCCCATATGCCAGGGAAAGGCCGTTTTCAATTATTTCCTCGGCCTCAATAACTTTCCCCTCTGATATGAGCTCCCTAGCCTTTTTTACCCTCTCATCGAGCTCGGTCTTAAGCTCACCACCTGGGAGCGTGCCCGAGATGTTCTCCAGCCTCTCAGCTGAAAGTGAGGTCACCTCCCTCAGGTTCACGTCCATCGGGGTGCAGTTGCATGGCGGCGAACCGTTGAAGAGGGTTGGATCGACGTAGACGCTCCGCCCGTAGCTCCCGCCGCCGGCTGATGCACTCTTCACCTTGGCTTTCGAGAGGCCGGTTTTCTCGTGGATAGCGTTGACCAGGTCATGGTGGGGATTAACGAGCATTACAACCGCCCCGGGATCGTCCTGAGTGATGTGGATTATGAGCCCCTCGTTCCAGCCTCTCACGATGTAGGCCCTTTCCCACTCCTTCACGTTCTCAGCCAGCCACCTGGTTACCAGGTCTGAGGTCTCAAAGCGGTCTTTCCCAACGAGTTCCTTCACTTTTACCCCTTTCTCAGCCAGTCTTGAAGAGTACTCGGCCGGTACGAGGGCCTTCTCTCCAACGAGGATAACCTCACCTGGGGAGAGCGAGAGAACCCTCGATAGGCTACCCCCACTGAACTCCCCCATCGGGAAGGTAACGAGCTCAGCCCCCAAGGCCTCGCTTATCGCCATTCCCCCCGCGAGGGAAGCGGGATCATTGCTGGCTAGAACGACGACCTTGGATTTTCCGTTGTTCTTCTCAAAGACCAGAAAGCCATAATAGGCCACGACAACAACCAGTGCTAAAGCAAGGAACTTCCTTAACAGACCCATGTTACTACCTCCTAAATAACCAAGTTCCGGCGGCTTTCCTTATTAGGCTTTCCAGTGAAGGAAAGTTCCCTCAAAAACAGGAAAAGAAAAACCAGCGAGGCCTCTGGGCTTCCATCTCAAGCTTCATCCTCTCGTTGAGAGCTTTATCAGCTGGAGGAGCGTTTCTCCATTCTCCTTCGTGTAAGTAAGCTCCATCTCGCCGACAGGAAGCCTAAGACAGGCGTGATCATCAAAGAACGTCAGCTCAATTTCTCCAAGGCCAATCCTCCCAAGAATTCCGGCCTCACTCTCAACAAGGGCTTCATACCTCTTAAAATCTTCACAACCATTTTCTCACCCCCGTGCCGGCCTTAGATGGTTCAAAAAAATATTCGAGTAATGCCCTTGTGTGTCTCTACCTCAAAAACATGGTAATCCAGATCTCGCGCGTACGCCACAACCACCGAGCAGAAGAGCGGCATCTCAGGGACCCCTAGAGGTTTGCAGTTTTACGGAAAAACGTCAGAAAAGGAAAACAAGATCAGAGATCCCTCAGCTTCCTGGCCTTGCCGGCCTTTACATCGATGTAGCCCCGCCTCTCCAAGAAGCGGATGAGAGCATCGAAGGCGTCGCTGGAGGAGTGCACGACGAGAGTGCCCTTCTCAGTTGGGATCTGGAGCGGCATGGCCCTCAGGAAAGCCTTTTTGAGTTCGCTGATCTCAACCCTGCCGTCGCCCATGCCCTTGAGGATCTCCCCGGCCATGATGGCTCTGCCCACCAGGGCAAAGTAGGCCTTCAGGACGTAGTCCTCCGGGAAGTACCTGCTCGCTATCCTGCCGAAGGCGTTTATCTTCCCTATATCGAGCTCCAGTATCTCGAACTCCCACTCCTGGACGAGATCCGTGAAAACAAACTGCTTCGCGACCTTCTCAATCCCCTCTGGGTTGGTGACGAGGTCAAAGGGGAACTTGAACTGGAACCTCAGCGATGCAACGTCAATGCCGTCCCTCAGCTTTAGACTGCCATCGGAGGCGTTGTAATCGACGGCGCCGGCGTTGTAGAGCTGGTCGAGTATATCGGCGACCCAGGGCCCCTCGGCCAGAAGCCGCTCGGCCTCGGCCCCTGCCTTCAGGTGATCGAGGACGTGCATCAGGCTCTCCTTGAAGGACGTGAAGCCCTCCATTATCGCCTCCTTCTCGGCGCTCTCCAAAGCGTCGATTTTAGCCCTTATCTCATCGAGCGTGCCCTCTATGACGTAGCCGACGAAGGTCTCGTAGGAAGATCTCTCTGTCAACTCGAACCTTATACCTTCCTTCCTCAGTTCGGCCGTGAGTGCCTCCCTGACAGTGGGGCTCTTTGTGACGACCCTCATAATACCACCGTGCGGTAAAGGCTAAAAAGCCTTATAGACTTTTGGATGTGGGGGTGAGGTAATGAGCGGCGAGGGAAAGCAGTACCTCCTGGACAAGACGCTGGAGCGCTGGAAGGGGAAGAGGATAGCAATAGGCATAGGGAGCGAGACGAGCTTTTCAGGCACGCTGGTGGACTTCGATGAGGAGGTGGTTCTCCTCAAGGACGTTACGGACTACACGGGCAACAGGGCCCGGGAACTAATGGCCAAGATAGACGACATAAACTGGATAACCCTTCTCTGAGGGATCCCCATGAGGGCGGTGGCCTTCGTAGGCTTCAAGAAGAGCGGGAAGACAACAACGGTCGAGGCCGTCGCAAGGGTTCTGAAGGAGCGCGGCTACCGCGTGGCGGTAGCGAAGAGCATGCACGCCGACTTCGACCGAGAAGAAAGCGACACCTGGCGCTTCTCCCAGGTGGCCGATTCGGTTCTTGTGAGGGCAAACGACATTGACGCCCTCCTCTTCAGGGCTAAAGATATCAACGCCCTCTTCTCGATGGTGAACGCTGACTTCCTCCTCCTGGAGGGTTTTAAATCGATTCAGCACGTCCCCAAGGTCATCTGTGCGAGGGGCGAAGAGGACGTTAGGGAGCTTAACGACGGCCTTGCCATAGCGGTGAGCGGGGTCATAGCGGGGAACGGGGTCGGGAAGATCGAGGGCCTTCCTGTCATAGATGCGACTAAAGAGCCGGAAAAGCTCGCTGATCTCGTTGAGAAGCGCGCCTTCATGCTCCCGAACATAGACTGTGGCCTCTGTGGTTTCAAGTGCGCCGAGATGGCTAGGATGATAGTAAAGGGAGAAAAAACGCTCAAGGATTGCGTCGTGCTCAGCTCGAAGCCGAAGGTTACGGTCAAAATCGATGGCCAGGTTCTCCCAATGAAGGACTGGGTGCAGGAACTCGTCGAGAAGACGATAAAGGGCATGCTCTCGGCCATGAAGGGCTACCGCGAGGGGAGAAAGATCGAGATTGTGATGCGGGAGGACTAGACGGCTTTCACGGGGATTTCCTCCACTCTTCCATCCTTCAAGACGTACGCCCCATAGTTCCCCTTCCCGTCAACTATCAGCCACACCACCGGCCAGAGCTCCATCCCCCTCAAATCCCTCCCGCTCGGCCTCGGCGGGCACTTCAAATGGGAGTGAAAGATCCCAACCACCTCAAGTCCCTTCTCCTCGGCCTCCTCTATGGCCTCGACCATCTCAAGCGGCTCCATCTCGAACTCCGTTGGAGAGTTCAGCCTGTTCCTGATGAAGCGCACCTCCTCGACCCTGAACGTCTCCTCCTCCCGCCTCCCGAAGAGGAAGCCGCAGATCTCCACCCCACTACGGGCCGCGACAGTCAGGATCTCCGAGAGGAGTTCAGCGGGTATGGAAAGCCTCTCAACCTTCAAACCCCTCCCCCCACTTTCGGCTGTTGTGCCAGGATAGAGCTTAAATTTTGTCCATTCGTCCAAAAGTATCCCGTTAAGCTTATAAAGTTTGGACAAATGACAAAAGTTGCGGTGGTATCATGAAGTGGGCGGTCACCCTTCACGGAGGGGAACACCACGGAAGGAGGATAACCTTCGAGGCCGAAAACGCTGACATGGCCAGGAGGATAGCCCTCAGGGAGCTCAGGGAGAAGAACGCCAGGGTTTTTGAGCTGGAAAGAATCGAGTGACCCTTCTTCTGGAGCCCCGTTTTTATCCCACCCCTCTCCAACCCTAATGATCGGTCATGTTCATTCCCCTCAACATGATCATCCGTTCCCCTCCGATGTACGACTTTTGTGTTCATTAGCGAACACATACGAACGGCAAGGGTTTTAAGGTGTTCCCACTGCTTTTCACTTGCAGTGATACATTGGGGGTGATGCGATGCTAGCCAGAATCCTCTACTACCGCGAGAGCGAGATGCCCTGGGAGATAGTGGTTCCAGCTAACGACATAAAGAAGGCGGAAGAACTGGCAAGGGAGAAGATGCGCGAGTTCAAGGCCGTTGACTACGAGGTAGAGCTCATAGCTTAACGCTCCTCCCCTCCTCGACACCGCTGAAATAAGAAGGGGGAGTCAGCCCTCCCCCTCTATCTCTATTACCTTCACGTAGATTGGCATACCCGAGAGCTCCGAGTAGGTTCTCTCGGCGGCCTTTCTGGATCTGGCCAGCATGACGAAGGCAACGTCCCCTTTGTATTTCGCCTCCGTGAAGCTTATGATGTCTCCCCTCGCTATGCCGTAGCCTATAACCTTCCTGACCTCGTCCTCGTACCTGGGCACGAGCTTCTCCGGTATGCTCAGCAGTATCCCGTAGATCATCCTATCACCTCCCTTTCTTTTTCAAGACAGAGCAGGAAGAGGATCAACCCGATCCACGTGAGGACGAAGTAGAGCCAAATGTTCAGCAGGTGAAGGGGAACCGCTATTAACATCGCGAGACCTCCGGCCTTCCCGCATCCCCCGAGGTTCCTCGAAACGCGGTAAATGTAGTAAACCGCTGCCGTCTGGAGCGCCGTGAACGAGAGGTAAACCGACCACCAGATCACTGGTAAAACGCTGATCGGGGTTATTCCGAGGGTCTTCGCCCAGCCGGAAATCCCGAGGAGTATCTTGGCCCCGTAAAGGGGTATCGAAAGTCCAATGAAGACTGCGGATTTTCTCCATTCTTCACCGAGTTCCCTCCATTCCCTAGCGAGAAGCAGGAGAGGAACCATTGAGAGGGGATAAAGGTACATCATCAGAACGACCGCAAGAAAAACGAGAATCTCTTTTCTCCTCATCGGACCACCTCAGAGAATAGGAAAAGGAGGTTAAAAACCTAAGGGCATCAGCCCCTAGCCTGCTTGAACTGCTCCTGTATCTTTCTGTAGTACTCCATCGTCTCCTTGCTGACGCTCGGACCGATCTTCTTGAGGGCAGCCTCGAAGTCCTTCATGGTGACCTTGACCTTCTGCCTTATCTGGTCAGCCTTCATGCCGGGCCTTATGACCCCCTCCTGGAGCGCCCTGCGCATTGCCAGCATCGCGGCCTCTCTCACGACTGCCTCGATGTCGGCACCGGTGTAGCCCTCGGTCCTCTTCGCGAGTTCCTCGAGGCTCACATCCTCAGCCAGCGGGACCTTCCTGGTGTGCACCTTGAATATCTCCAGCCTGGCCTTCTCGTCCGGCGCTGGGACGAGTATCAGCCTGTCGAACCTTCCTGGTCTGAGCAGGGCAGGGTCGATGATGTCCGGCCTGTTAGTAGCGCCTATGACGACCACTCCGCTGTTCTCCTGTATTCCGTCCATCTCCGTCAGGAGCTGGTTGATGAGCCTGTCGGTGACCCTGTTGACGTCGGTTCCTCTTCTCGGAGCTATCGCATCAATCTCGTCGATGAATATCACCGTTGGAGCTGCCTGCCTGGCCTTCCTGAATATCTCGCGGATGTTCTTCTCGCTCTCGCCGACCCACTTGCTGAGCACTTCCGGACCCTTGATGGCTATGAAGTTGGCCTCGCTCTCGTTGGCGACGGCCTTGGCGAGGAGCGTCTTACCGGTTCCGGGCGGTCCGTAGAGGAGGATTCCCTTCGGCGGGGTGATTCCGAGTCCCTGGAAGGCCTCAGGGTACTTGAGCGGCCACTCCACAGCTTCGCGGAGCTCCTCCTTGACGTCCTCAAGGCCACCGATGTCGTCCCAGCGGACGTTGGGAACCTCCAGTAGGACTTCCCTGAGTGCTGAAGGCTCTATCATCTTCAGCGCCTCGTAGAAGTCCTTCCTGGTGACCTTCAGCTCTTCAAGCACTTCCTTGGGTATGTGCTCGGCCTCGAAGTCTATCTTGCCGTCCTTGATGAGCCTCCTGAGGGCAGCCATCGCGGCCTCTCTCGCTAGTGCCGCCAGGTCCGCTCCAACGAAGCCGTGAGTAACCTCTGCCAGCTCCTCGAGGAGGGCGTCGATAAGCTTGGCCTTGACCTCGTCGTAGAGCCTTTCGTCGGCCTCGCGGAGGGCCTTCTTTATCTCCTCCTCGTCCTTGGCGTTTTTGACCCTCATTATGGCCCTTTCGGCGGCATAGCGGTAGGTCTCGTTCCTCTCGAGCTCCTCGAGTATCTCGATGACCTTATCTCTCCTGAACTCAGGCTCGATGGGCATCCCCCTGGTGTGGATCTGGAGTATCTCCTTCCTTCCCTGCTTGTCCGGAACGCCGACCTCAAGCTCGCGGTCGAACCTTCCGGGCCTCCTGAGGGCCGGATCGATTGCGTCAGGCCTGTTGGTGGCACCTATGACTATGACCTTTCCGCGGCTCTTGAGACCGTCCATCAGCGTGAGCAGCTGGCTCACAACGCGCTTCTCGACCTCGCCGTGGGTCTCCTCTCTCTTCGGGGCTATAGCGTCAATCTCGTCGATGAAGATTATCGCCGGAGCGTTCTCTTCAGCCTCCTTGAAGACCTCCCTAAGCCTCTCCTCGCTCTCGCCGTAGTACTTGCTCATTATCTCGGGTCCGTTTATCGCTATGAAGTGTGCGTTCGCCTCGTTGGCGACGGCCTTCGCTAGGAGCGTCTTACCCGTTCCCGGTGGGCCGTAGAGCAGGACGCCCTTGGGCGGCTCGATGCCGAGCTTTTCGAATATCTCCGGGTGCTTGAGCGGGAGCTCGATCATCTCCCTGACCTTCTGGATGACGTCCTTGAGGCCGCCTATGTCCTCGTAGGTGACGCCTAAGGCAGCGGTCTTGCTGACCTCCTTAACCGGCTTCTCACTGACCTGGAAGTCAGTGAACTCGGTTATCTGGACGATCCCGGCTGGAGTGGTCGCGGTAACGACGAAGGTCAGCTCCTGACCGAGGATTCCGACCTTGATGTAGTCTCCCCTGACGACCGGCCTCCCGACGAGCCTGCTGTGGAACCACTCGACGAAGTCGCCTCCAAAGCGCATCGGCTCGGTCGGGGCAACGATGACCTTTTTAGCTTCTTTGACCTCGGCCTTCCTTATCGTAACCTCGTCGCCGAGACCAACGCCGGCGTTCTTCCTGAGGGTTCCGTCCATGCGGATTATGCCTAGTCCCTCGTCCTCGGGGTAAGCGGGCCAGACGACGGCCGCGGTGTTCTTGGTTCCGATTATCTCGATTATGTCACCGCTCTGGACGCCAATCTCGCGCATGGCTTTGCGGTCTATCCTGACTATTCCCCTACCAACGTCGCGCTGGTAAGCGGAAGCAACCTTAAGCTTAATCTCCCTCTTCTCGGCCATTTTTCACCACCTCCAAACTTCTCATGACCGATGATCGTGATTGTTTCCCTGATTTCAACCCAATCCCCGGCGGGGTTGAAAATAAACGAAAAAGCCGTCATTCAATCTTGACCTCGAAGCCCTCCTTGTCGGTCTTGGTGGGCTTCTTCTTGGGGATCTCGATCTCGAGGACGCCGTTGTTGTACCTCGCTTTGGCCTTCTCCGGGATGACTTCCTCGGGGAGCCTGATGACCCTCCTGTAGCCGCTGTAGTAGCGCTCGATCCTTATTGCTCCTTCCTGCTCAAGCTCCTTCTCGCGCTTTATCTGGGCCTCGAGGTAGACCGTGTCCTCGGTAACCCTGAGCTTGATGTCCTCCTTCCTGACTCCTGGCAGCTCGGCGGTTATGACGAACCTGTCACCGCGGTCGAAGATGTCAACGAAGGGCTCCCTCCAGGTCTCGCTGACGGCTACGCTCTCCTCGGGCTCGCGCCAGCCCCAGAGCCTCGGGCCGCGCATGACGTCCCTGAATATGGCGTCGATCTCCTCCTGAATCTCCCTCATCAGGTCGAAGGGGTCCCAGTAGCGGTCCCTCCTCCAGACCATCGGCACCACCTCCCGGTGCCTTTTTGGTTACCGTTAGTTACTAAAAGAGAAGGGTTTAAAAAGTTTTGCGTCTTTTAATGTGCATTGGTGACTAAAACCTGACCCGCTACAGCCTTAACTCAAACTCCCGCGGGATGGCTATGGCGTCGTAGCCGAAGCCCCGGAGGATTCTCGCGAACTCTTTCGAAAAGCCGTAGGCCGTGAAGATTTTCTCCGGCTTAACTCTCTCCACGATCCTCATCAGCTCCCAGAAGTCCGCGTGGTTGCTGAGCTTAAGCCCTCCAAATCCCGAAACCGTAAGCTCCCAGGGAGAAAGCGAGTTCTCGACCCTCGGAGAGCGGTAGGAGCGCAAAACTACGTCGCCGTCTTTATCAACGTTCCCGAACTCGACCCCGAACTTGGTGTAAACCCTCGCGACCTTAAGCATTGTTCTGCTCGGCCTCACCGTGTAACCGTGCAGCTCGAGTATCTTCATGACCTCCTGGGCTTTTCCGGTTTGATTAACGTAGAGGGTAGGCCTCTTTCCCCTGTCTAGAGCCTCCTCCACGAAGGCCACCAGCTTCTTTTCCGCTTCCCTCGGAGTGGGGAAGGTAAAGCCCGGAACGCCGAAGGTGGCCTCGATTACCAGAAAGTCCGCCCTCGGGAACCGGCTCTTCTCGGCGGTTCTGAGCTTATACCACTTCGTGTCGCCGGTGTAGAAGAGCGTCCCGTTTTCGAGCCAGAGCTTTATTCCGGCTGAACCTAGCATGTGACCCGCCGGGTAGAGCTTTGCCTTATAATCGCCGAGGTAGAAAGTCTTTCCGAACTCGATTTCCCTGTAAAAGCCGCCCTTCCGGAGGTGGCTGAGGTACTTGGTTGCCTTTGTCGCGAAGATGACCTCTCCACTGACGAAGTGGTCGGTGTGGGCGTGGCTCTGGAAGGCTATCCTTGAGGAGCTGTCGAGGCCGACTTTCCCGATTATCATTATTATTAAATACATCCCGGCCAATATAACCTTCCCGCCCGAAACCCTTAATTACATCCGTTTCGATAGCACTCTGGGTGTTGAGATGGAGACCTACATCATCGAGACGAGGGACCTGACGAAGTTCTTCGGCAAGAGAAACGTGGTTTACAACCTCAACCTCAAGGTTCCGAAAGGAGCTGTCTACGGCTTCCTCGGGCCCAACGGGGCCGGAAAGACAACCACAATTAAGATGCTCACGGGCGCGCTGAAGCCCACCTACGGCGAGATAAGAATTTTTGGCATGGATATGCCGCGCGAGAGGGTCGAAATCATGAGAAAGGTCGGTTACATGCCGGAAAAGCCTATAGCCTACGATGACATGACGATCTTTGAGTTTTTAACCTACATGGGGCGCCTCCTCGGGCTTAAAAAGGAAGAGGCAATAAAGCAGGCCAGGGAACTAATGGCGTACGCGGGGGTCGGAAAGCTGGCCTTTCACAGGATAAAGGAGCTCTCCAGCGGGCAGAGGCAGAGGACGATATTCGCGGCTTCCCTCCTTGGAGATCCAGATCTCCTCATTTTAGACGAGCCGACGAGCAACCTGGACCCGGTCGGGAGGATGGAGTTCATCGGGAAGGTCCTTGAGCTCGCCAAGTCCGGAAAGACGATATTCATAAGCTCCCACATCGTGAGTGAAATCGAGAGGACGTGCAACTACGTCGGGCTCATAAAGGACGGCCAGCTCATCGAGCAGGGCCGGGTGAGGGACCTCGTGAGAGTGGAGAGCACCGACTACGACGTCATGGTCTCGGACAACTCAAAGCTCCTAGACTTCCTCCGGGACAAGGTCTACGTCAGGGAAGTTTGGGAGGAGGAAGGCGTGGTCAGGGTCAGGCTCGACGAGAGGTTCTCGGAGAGATTTTTCCTCGAGGTCCCCCAGTTCATAGCCGGCGAAAAGCTCGCCCTCAAGCTCTTCAAACCCCACACGAGCCCCCTTGAGAGGATCCTCATGAAGCGCTTCAACGTGGGGTGGAAGGAATGAGCCTGAAAGGGCTTAAAGTCGAGAGGCTGTTCTCGTCCCCACTGTGGGTCGTCTTTTCCACCGAGGGCATAAAACTGCTCCGCTCAAGGAAGTTCAAGGCCCTACTGGTGATAACCCTGTTCCCATCTGTGATCTACCTCCTCAGTCCCAATCCGACCGGGGGCGGAGTGGAGGGCATGAGAAAGGCCTTTCAGGCTCTGATGCTCGACCTGCTCCCCAACTACTGGCTAGGGATAATAGGCCAGCTTATAATCATAATCCTCATGAGCGATCTCCTGGCGAGCGAGATAGACAGGGGGACGATAAGGCTTCTCCTCGCAAAGCCCCTCCGCCTCTCGGAGCTCGTAGCGGCCAAGTTCCTCGCCGGATTGGGCACCCTGGTGCTCCTGTTTGGGGTTCCCTACGTGGTGATCTGGCTCTACAATCCAGTCGTTTACGGAGCTGGAGTTAGTGGGCTCGAGAAAGGCTTTGGCGATCTCCTCTACGTTCTGGGTGTAACGGCCCTTCTAGGGGCCAGTATAGGGGCACTCTCAATGCTCCTATCAGTTGTTCTCAGCCGTCCACTTTACGCCTCCCTCGCTACCTTCGGCCTGCTCTTCCTGCTCCAGTTCCTCATACCCCAGATCCCCTACATCAGCAACCCCGAAAGCTACACCCTCGGCTACAGGGCGGTTCTCCTCCTCAGGGGCGGGTTTCACGAGGTTGACCTTTCGAGGTTCCATGGAAGTCCTGAGCACACCGCCATTTTCTTCGGGCTGTTAACCGCCCTCCTACTGGCGATAACATGGGTCGTCCTAGAGAGAAGGGAGTTCCCCGATTGATGGACAATTTATCCAATATCAAGCCAGGTCTTTCGCTATGTAAAAGGTTTTTATACTCCGGTGCCCAAATAGGGCCAGGTGGTAGGCATGACCTTCGATAAGGAGAAGCTCGCGAAGATTAGGGAGGAGGGGAAGCGCTGGGAGGAAACGACCGTCAAAAAGTTCATCGAGAGGAGGCCCGAGAGAAAGGAGAAGTTCATGACGGACGACGGTTTTGAGATAAAGCGCGTTTACACCCCCGCTGACCTCGGTGAGGATTGGGACTACATGGAGAAGCTCGGCTTCCCGGGTGAGTATCCCTTCACCCGCGGTGTTTACGCTACCATGTACCGCGGCCGCTTCTGGACGATGAGGCAGTACGCCGGCTTTGGAACCGCCGAGGAGAGCAACAAGCGCTACAAGTACCTCCTCAGCCAGGGGCAGACGGGTTTGAGCGTCGCCTTTGATTTGCCCACCCAGATAGGCTACGACTCCGACCACCCGATGAGCGAGGGTGAGGTCGGTAAGGTGGGCGTCGCTATTGACTCCCTCTGGGACATGCGCGTTCTCTTCGACGGGATCCCGCTCGACAAGGTCTCAACTTCGATGACCATCAACTCCACAGCGGCAAACCTCCTCGCCATGTACATCCTGGTTGCGGAGGAGCAGGGCGTTAAGCCGGAACAGCTCCGCGGAACGGTCCAGAACGACATCCTGAAGGAGTACATAGCTCGCGGCACCTACATCTTCCCGCCCCAGCCGAGCATGCGGCTTACCACGGACATCATAATGTACTGCGCCGAGAACGTCCCCAAGTGGAACCCGATAAGCATAAGCGGTTACCATATCCGCGAAGCTGGAGCAAACGCCGTCCAGGAAGTTGCGTTCACCCTCGCGGACGGTATCGAGTACGTCAAGGCGGTCATAGACAGGGGCATGGACGTTGACAAGTTCGCCGGAAGGCTGAGCTTCTTCTTCAACGCCCACAACAACTTCCTTGAGGAGATCGCCAAGTTCAGAGCGGCCAGAAGGCTCTGGGCCTACATCATGAAGGAGTGGTTCAACGCCAAGAACCCGCGCTCGATGCTCCTGCGCTTCCACACCCAGACTGCCGGCTCAACCCTCACCGCCCAGCAGCCGGAGAACAACATCGTTAGGGTTGCAATTCAGGCTTTGGCAGCAGTTCTCGGCGGAACCCAGAGCCTGCACACCAACTCCTACGACGAGGCCCTCTCGCTCCCGACCGAGAAGAGCGTTAGGATAGCTCTGAGGACGCAGCAGATCATCGCCTACGAGAGCGGCGTCGTTGACACAATTGACCCTCTCGGCGGAAGCTACTACATCGAGTGGCTCACCGACCACATCTACGAAGAGGCCCTCAAGTACATCGAGAAGATCCAGAAGATGGGCGGCATGATGAGGGCCATTGAGCGCGGCTACATCCAGAAGGAGATAGCTGAGTCGGCTTATAAGTTCCAGAAGGAGGTCGAGGAGAAGAAGCGCATCATCGTTGGAGTAAACGAGTTCGTCATAGATGAGCCTCTCGACGTCGAGATACTCAAGGTCGACCCGAGCATAAGGGACAAGCAGATCGAGAGGCTGAAGAAGCTGAGGAGCGAGCGCGACAGCAAGAAGGTGGAAGAAGCCCTCGACAAGCTCAGGAAAGCGGCAGAAACCGAGGACGAGAACCTCATGCCCTACATCATCGAGGCCCACAGGCACCTCGCGACCCTCGGCGAGGTCACCGACGTTCTGAGGGAAGTTTGGGGCGAGTACCGCGCTCCCCTAATATTCTGACCCCCTGTTTATCCCACCTTTTTTGAGTTTCAAGGTTCCACAAAAAAGCTTAAAAAAGGGTAGCGGAAGGAACGTTAGGCATTCACGGTAACATAACTAAACCCGGAGGTGTGCTCATGGCGAGAAACAAGCCGCTTGCAAAGAAGCTGAGGCTCGCTAAGGCCGCAAAGCAGAACAGGCGTGTTCCAGTTTGGGTGATAGTCAAGACCAACAGGAAGGTCATGACCCACCCCAAGAGGAGGATGTGGAGAAGGACCAAGCTTAAGGAGTGAGGTGGTTTAGATGATCAAGGCCGGTCAGGAGGTTGTGTTCGTAGTCCCGATCAAGAAGATAAAGAAGCGCGTTCCAAGGTGGAAGAGGGCACCCAGAGCGGCCCGCTTCGTCCGCGAGTGGATAGCTAGGCACGCCAAAGCGGAGGAGGTCATAATAGGCAACGACGTCAACGAGAAGATCTGGGAGCGCGGCGCTGAGAAGCCCCCGAGCAAGCTCCGCGTTAAGGTTGTTGTTGAGGAGAAGGAAGGCAAGAGGGTGGCCAAGGTCTCCCTCGCATGACCCTTTCCTTTTGCGAGGGGTTGAGCGATGCACATAGAAAGGCTCGATTTTGAGAACTCACCGTATCTCGGCGTATACGGCCTTGCTACCGATAAGGTAGTCCTGGTTAGGGAGGGTTTGGGAGAGAAGAAGCTCTCCGTCCTCGAAGAGGTTCTCAAGGTTCCCGTTATAGAGACCAGCGTTATGAAATCCCGCATAGTCGGGATATTCGCCGCTGGAAACTCCAACGCGATAATCCTGCCGTGGTACGTCTGGGACGCAGAGGTGGACGGCATAAACTCCAGACTCAGGGAACACGGGATCGATCTCGAGGTGGTTCCGTTCAAGAGCACCCTGACGGCATTCGGCAACCTCGTCCTGGCCAACGACAGGGCTGCACTCGTAAGCTCGAAGTTCAGCCGGGAGGAGGCCAAACAGCTTGGGGAGATACTCGGGGTCGAGGTCGAGAGGGGGATGATAGGCGACTACCACGCCGTTGGCAGCGCCGGCGTGGTCACCAACAGGGGCGGCCTGGTTCACCCCGAGGCCACAGACGAGGAGCTCGAGTGGCTCCGCGACCTGTTCAAAGTCGACGTCTACGTTGGAACCGCCAACATGGGCGTTCCGTTCGTCGGTTCATGCATGCTCGCCAACTCCCACGGTGTCGTCGTTGGACACCAGACCACTGGACCCGAGATAGTTAAGATTGAAGAAGCGTTGGGTTTCCTTGACTGATGATGGAGGTGTGAGGGATGGAGGTTAAGGTCTTCCGCGTTAAGGGCGTCTTCGAGAAGAACGGGAGGAAAGAGCGCTTTACCAAGGAGTACCGCGGCCTCAAGGAAGAGCACGTCGTCGAGCTCGTTTACTCCGAGATCGGAAGCAAGCACCGCGTTCCGAGGACCAAGATAAAGATCGAGGGCATCGAGGAGATAAAGCCCGAAGAAGCCGAGGACATGGTGGTAAGGAGGCTCAGCCTCGAACTTTGATTTTTATTCCAAAACTTTTTAAGCCGCCCTTCTTACTAATTCAAGTGGTCACAATGGATGGGGAGGAGCTTTACTACGCCGGCAGGGTGCTCTGGGTCGTCAAGACTGGTAATGCCGTTTACGGAAGGGTTCTCGGGGAATACCCCTACACTGTGGAGATAGGGCTCAAAGACAACTCCACTCGCTGTACCTGTCCAAAGGGAGGCTCCTGCGAACACGTGGAGGCTGTGAAGTTCGCCTTCGAGAGGGGCTTTTACTTCGAGTGCCCGGAAGGGGGTGAGGTGTTCCCAGAGGCCTGCGCCCTCTCGATGCTTGAATCCGTTCCCCAGCTGGCCCTCGAAGTCGTGATAAAGGAGCTAAGGCACGCTCTTGAGACCGACGAGAGCGGTAGTCTGAGTGCAGAGCTCTTCTTCAAATCCTTTAAACTCCTCAAAAAGGTGAGAAACAGGAGAAAACTGGCCGCTGTTGAGGCTCTTCTCGATGAATACTCCTCTGTCTTTCCGGATTATCAACTCACAGAAAGGCTTAAATCTGAGTTCCAACGTTTGAAAGTTGAGATGTAATTGGGCCACAGCGCTTTGAGCCAGAGGGTGGGAAAATGAAGGCGATATACAAGGAGATGTGCCCAAACTGTTCTGGGAGGATCTCCGACGAGAGGCTTGTAAGTAAGAACCCCTGCGATGAGTGCCTTGATAATCCCGTTCACGCTGATTCCTATTTTGAACTCGTTACGGCAGTTAGAAACGCCCTGCAGGTTAAAGGCACGCTGAAGGAGTGGGAGAGGATCTATTCCCTCGAGAAGAACCTCCGCGAGATCGAGTCCTTCTTCGAGAGGGCGACTGGCTTCACCTTCTGGAGCGCCCAGAGGACGTGGGTGAAGCGTCTTTTGAAGGGGAGGAGCTTCTCCATCATAGCCCCTACCGGAATGGGCAAGAGCACCTTTGGCGCCTTCATGGCCGTCTGGCATGCAACGAAGGGCAGGAAGAGCTACATAGTCGTCCCGACGACGCCGCTGGTCATTCAAACCGTGAGGAAAATCCAGAGCATAGCCGAGAGGGCAGGCGTTGAGATTAACTTAGCGTACTACCACGGCAACCTCCGGAAGAAGGAGAAGGAGGAGATGCTGGGGAAGATAACCAGCGAGGACTACGATATCCTCGTCACCAGTGCCCAGTGGATGGCCAGGAAGTTCGACGAGGTTCTCAAGGGCAGGCACTTAGACTTCATCTTCGTGGACGACGTCGATGCCTTCCTCAAGGCGAGCAAGAACATAGACCGCTCCCTCTATTTGCTCGGCTTCAACGACGAGGTCATTCAGAAGGCCTGGGAGATAATCAGGCTCAAGAAGCAGATGTCAAAATACCTCAACGGCCGCGCCCAGGACAGGGAAGAGAGGCTCAAGGAGCTCAACACGGAGATATCGAAGCTCCAGCGCGAGATTGAGGAGTTCAAATCGAAGAACGACATCGGCATCATGATCATCGCCTCCGCAACCGGAAGCGCGAGGGGCGACAGGATAAAGCTCTACCGCGAGCTCCTCGGCTTCGAGGTTGGTTCCGGAAGGAGCGCGCTCAGAAACGTCGTCGACAGCTACCTGAAGCCGACCAAGGACATCAAGGAGCACGTGGAAGAACTCCTGACGATGCTCGGAAGGGGCGGGATAATCTTCACGCCCATTGACCAGGGACTTGGCTACGCCGAAGAACTCGTTAACTATCTCCGCGAGCGCGGCTTCAAGGTTGAACTCGTCAGCTCGAAAAACAGGAAAGCGATAGAGCGCTTTGAGAACGGCGAAGCCGACTACCTCGTCGGTTCCGCTACATACTACGGTTCCCTCGTCAGGGGACTCGATCTGCCCCACCTCATACGCTACGCGGTCTTCACTGGCGTGCCGAAGTTCAGGTTTTCGATAGACCTCGAGAGGCCGACCATATACAGGGCTTTGGGATTGCTCAGCGAGATAATGGACTTTCTGAGCGACGAGGACAGGAAGCAGGCCGAAAAGCTCCACGCCCGCTTGAGGAGACTCATAAGGAACATACCGCAGTTTGAACTGCTGAAAATAGAAGAGGCCCTGGCCGAAGGGCTTCCCATAGAGAACGAGTTCCACAACCACGTTTTGGGAGTCTTCCGCGAGCTGGTTGAGTTCCTCAGGAAAGCCCTCCACGACGAGAAGGTTCTGAAGAAGCTCGCCGAGGACCCCTTTGTGAGCCTGACGGAGGAAGGCGGCAAGTGGTACATTGAGATTCCGGACGTCAGAACCTACATCCAGGCCACTGGGAGGACCAGCAGGCTCTTCGCCGGCGGAATCACCAAGGGACTGAGCGTGCTAATAGTCGACAACGAGAAGGTCTTCAACGGCCTGCTCAGGCAGATGCGCTGGCGCTTCACCGAGTTCAAGATGGTTCCCTTCGAGGAGCTTGACCTCGACGAGGTGCTGAAACAGATTGACGAGGACAGGGAGAAAGTCAGGCTGGTGATGGAGGGCAAGATAAGCGCCAAGGTGAAAGACCTCGTTAAATCAGCCCTCATGATAGTGGAGAGCCCGAACAAGGCCAGAACCATAGCGAACTTCTTCGGCCAGCCGAGCAAGACGAGGATAGGCGACCTTGTTGCCTACGAGGTCAGCATTGGAAACATGATGCTGACGATTTTGGCAAGCGGCGGGCACATGTTTGATCTCGTGACGAATGAAGGCTATCACGGCGTCCTGATCGACGAGAAGGACGGCATGATGAGGTTCATCCCGGTCTACGACACCATAAAGCGCTGCCGCAACTGCGGCCATCAGTTCGTTGACTGGGAGAACAAAGGGGTTTGCCCGCGCTGTGGTTCAACTAACGTTCGCGACGCCCTCGACAACGTCAAGGCAATGCGCGAGCTGGCCCAAGAGGTGGACGAGATCCTCATCGCCACCGATCCAGATACCGAGGGTGAGAAGATAGCCTGGGACATACGGAACGTGCTGAGCCCGTACACCCCAAACATCAAGCGCATAGAGTTCCACGAGGTAACGAGGCCTGCCATAATGCGCGCCATCCAGGAGGCAAGGGACGTCAACGAGGGCAGAGTAAACGCCCAGATCGTGAGGAGAATAGAGGACAGGTGGATAGGCTTCGAGCTGAGCCAGGAACTCCAGCGCGTCTTTGAAAACAGGAACCTCTCCGCCGGAAGGGTCCAGACTCCGGTCCTCGGCTGGATAATCGAGAGGTATAAGGAGTTCAGCGAGAGCGAGACCTACTTCCTCGGCTTAACCCTTGAGAACGGCCTTCAGGTGACGGTTGAGATAGGCAAGGACGGAAAGGATGTCGAGCCTCCCGAGTACGTCACGGTTGAAGAAGTTCAGCTCGAGGAGAAGGAGTTCAACCCATCCCCACCTTACACCACCGATGCCATGCTGAAGGATGCCTCGACGTTCCTGAAGCTTTCCGCACCGGAGACGATGCGCTTGGCGCAGGACCTCTTCGAAATGGGTCTGATCTCTTATCACCGCACAGACTCAACCCACGTCAGCAACACCGGAATAGAGGTCGCCAAGGAGTACATAACCCAGGAGGTGGGGGAGGAGTACTTCAAGCCGAGGCCTTGGGGCGAGGAGGGAACGCACGAGGCCATAAGGCCGACGCGACCGATAGACACCGGTCGTTTAATGCAGCTCGTCCGCGATGGCGTTATCCAGCTCCCCAGGAACCTCACGAGGAACCACTACAGGCTCTATGACATGATATTCAGGCGCTTCATGACCAGCCAGATGAAATCTGCGAAGCTCCTCATGGAGAGGGCGGTTATCAACGCTGGCGTTGGGAAGGCGGAGCTCGAGGGCTACGTCGAAGTTATCGAAGACGGCTGGACTAAGTTGCGTTCGCCGCCCTTCAGGCAGCTCCCGAGGCTTGAGGCAGGTTCAAAGCTAAAGGTCGTCGAGGCCAAGAAGTGGAAGGCGCCCAAGGTTTCCCTCTACAGCCAGGGCGACATCATAGCACTCATGAAGGAGCGCAAGATAGGCAGGCCCTCGACCTATGCGAAGATAGTCGAGACGCTGATAAAGCGCTACTACGTCCTCGAGACCCGCGGGAGGAAGAAGCTCGTCCCAACGGACAAGGGGATAAAGGTCTACCACTACCTCATAACCAAGTACAAAGACCTCGTCAGCGAGGAGAAGACGAGGGCACTCGAGGAGAAGATGGATCTCATCGAGGAGAACCAGCTGGACTACTTGGACGTTCTAAACGAGCTCTACAGGGAAATACTCTGCGAGGTTAAAGGGGCCAAGTGCTGAGCCCATCTTTTCTATTCCCGTTGAGGGCATGGCAGTATGGTCACTGAGTGATGCTATTCTCCTAACCGAAAACCTTTAAAGTAGCATAAGCGGTGTAGTAATAGTGTTGCATGTCCGTGCAACTCGGATAAGATCCCCAAAAGTTATGGGGATTATCCATCAAGCATTGGTTCCAACACCGATGCCCGTAAGGAAAAAACTTATATGTCCCTGAATCGGATATATATCTAAGCAGATCTTGGTGGTGGTAAAGATGGTGAAGGACAGGATGGTAGAGCTCCTGCAGGAGCACTTTGAGTTGAACCTCTACGAGGCAAGGGCGTACGTGGCTCTGGTCGGCTTCGGCGTCCTCACCCCTGCCGAGCTGGCTAGCGTCTCAGAGGTTCCAGCACCAAGGACCTATGACGTCCTCAGGAGCCTCGAGAAAAAGGGCTTCGCCATAAGCCAGCCGGGCAAGGTCAACAAGTACAGGCCCGTTCACCCGGAGAACATCCTCGAGAAGTTCATCGAGGAGTGGCAGGAGCGCGTTGCCGAGGAGCTTGAGGCCAAGAAGAAAGCTAAGGAAGAGCTCCTTGAGCTCATGACCCCGCTCATCGAGACTGAGATTCCGAAGTACGGCGTCGAGAGGGTTTGGGTCGTTAGGGGCATAAGGAACGCCACCCTGAAGACCAAGGAGATGTTTGAGAGCGTTCAGGAGAAGATCCTCCTCGCCGACGACGGCTACATAGCGGCCAACCTCGAGAAGGACATCATCGCCGCCGTTGACAGGGGCGTTAAGGCCCAGATAATCGTTGCCGAGAACCTTCTCCCGAGGCTCAAGACGTCAAAGCTCATGGACTACGCCAAGAAGGGCAAGATCGAGCTCAAGGTTCTCGACAAATTCGAGCTTCCGATGCTCATCTGCGACGACGAGGTCTTCTTCGCCCTCGAGGACATGGCCGCTCGCTACTTCAACTACGAGACCCAGATATGGATCAAGGACTTCCGCGTCAGGGCCCTATTCGAGGGCAAGTTCAACGAGTACTGGAAGAAGGCCAAGAAGGCCTGATTCCCCTTTCCTTTTAATAAATTGTAAGAAAAGCCGTCAAACGTACTTGAACTCCTCTTCCTCTGGCCTCTTCTCCCTGATCTTCCAGTAGATCTTGCCGCCCCTCTCAAAGCTCTCGACCTTCCCCTGCTCGGCGAACCTGAGCAGGTACCTCCTGACCTCCATCTCAGGTATTCCCGTCTCCTTGCTTATCTCCTCGGTGGTCTTTTCCCCACCACTGAGGGCCTCCAAGACTTTGCGGTTCTTCATTCCCCTCCCTCCAGCTTCCGGTACTTCTGAATCAAATCTATTATCTTCTCCATCGCACTTAAGTGTTTCTCAAGCTCGGCCACGTCACTGGGCAGGGATTCCGCCAGCTCGTTCAGCTTCTCCATGAGCCTCTCCTCAACGCCCCTAATCCGCTCCGCCCTCTTCTTTGCCCTGTACTCGCAGACCGGGCAAAAAACCCTCCCGTTCTTTTCGAAAAGCGGCGATCCGCATTTGGGGCAGTGTTTGTCGAGCATCTTGGCCCCTGAGAGCATAAGGGGCATTATAACGTTCCTGATTTCCTCCTCTGTGGGACCGACCATCACTTCACCCCCCTCAAAGCCGAGAAGACTTCGATCAGGGCCTTCCTCCCAAGCTTTGACCTCCTGACCCTGTCGGAGACTTCGGCCAGATCGAAGGCCTTGACCTCGAACCTCTCCTTTATCCCCCCTATCAACTCGAGGAGTTCCTCCAGGGTCAGCTCGCCGTGCTGGAACCTGGCTATCCTGTACTCGGGACGCAGGACGTCCAGATCCACCGTTAGGTATACCTCCTTCCCGAGGTACTTCTCGACGTCATCGAGAACGCCCTCAACGCCGTGGTTGGCCAGGTTGACGTAGCTCCTCCACTTCCCCCTTACTTTCCTCGTCCTGGGCAGGGCAGGGTATACCCTGACCCTCCTCGTCCAGAGGTTCGTTCTCTGTGTTGTCGGGATCATTAGAACAGGCCCAACCACAGCCGCCTTCTCCACCTTTCTTTCCTCCAACGCGTACGCCAGCCATGAGCCGTGATCCAAATAGTCATGGAGGAGGTCCGTGTGGGCGTCGACGCTGATAAGAGACCCCGGCTTAAACCTCGAAACTATTGAGTAAGTCGCCAAGTGTTCCCCAAGGACGTAGCAGCAATCGGGCTTTAATTTCTCGGCCAGGGAGCTAACAGTCCTGGCATCGATCCTTTCAACCTCGTCTTCCTCGATCAAACCCTCCCTAAGGAGGAGCTTCAAAGCGTACTCTACCCCTTCCCTGTTGGGCCTCTCCCCGAACGGAATGAAGGTCACCATTTCGCATCCCGGAGGAAGTCGGGTGCGTTTCTTTTAAAGTTAAACGGGAAACTTTTTAAAGTCACATCGGGATAAAAACGCGGGCGATGGCGTCCGCCCGGGCTTCGAGCCGAACCGCCCTCATGGGCTGATGACGCCTGTTCTCCGCTAGAGAACTTGGGAGGCGGTAGAATGGGCTCGAAGCTTTACGAGCTGGGACGCTACGTTAATGTGAAGGGCATTCTGGACTACGTCGAGGAGAGGCGCCACAATGACGGCGGCTACTGCTTCGTGAGCGTTCTGGACGATACAAACGTGAACGACACTTACTACGCCGTCAAAATCCACGACCTCCTTGGATTGGAGGTCCCGGACGGGGAGAAGACGGTGGAGTTCTTCGAGAGGGCAATTCAGCCCCAGACCGCGGTGGTTGCAATAGCGATGGCCCTCGAGGGTCTGGCGCTACTGGGGGCGAAGGACGTCGCGATGGAGCACGTCGATATAGTCTTCACGAAGTACAACCCGCTCGAAGGCAAGTTCGCCGTCGGTCTCGGCGGCAGCGAGGAGTTCGGAACGGCAACGCCTCTTGAAGCCACGTACTGGGTGGTCAAGGCCTTTAAGGCCATCGGGCATCGCTTCTCGGACGAGGAAAAAGAAGCCATCAGGAAGTTCGTCATGCGCTTCAGAAACGGGAACGGCTACGGGGTGAAGCAACCGACGACAACGATGACCTACCAGGCACTCTACACCCTCCACACGCTCGGGTACAGACCGCCAAGGAGCCCCCACTTCAGGAACTGCGAGCTCTGCGGCGACTGGGGCGGCTTTACCGAGGTTCCCTACAGCCTCCCCCCGTACCTTGAGCCGACCTTCTACGCGACCAGGGGTCTTGAGCTCCAGGGCGAGACCCCAACCTGCCCCAGGAGGCACGTATGGTTCATTCGTCAGCTCCAGAATCCCAACGGCGGCTTCAGGCGCTCCCTAGAGCTGGGCATCTCAAACTTCCAGAACACGTACAGGGCACTGGCGGTGGTCGATTCGATGGTTCCTTACCTCTAAACCCCAAGTGGTCAAAATGGACCTCATAGGACTGCACCTTAAGGACGCCATCGAACGTAGGGGTTGTCCAGTCTGCAGGATCCTGGAGGACTTCGAGGATCGGGAGATGGACACGATACTCTACGAGCACGTTAACGATCCCAAGGTAAGGGAGAAGTTCAAGGAGAGCCTGGGGCTCTGTCCCTATCACGCTTGGAAGCTGCTGAAAACGGCCTACTCTAACCCCCTCTACGGCGGACTGGGAGTGGCGATGATATACGAACACATGCTCGGGGTTTACTTGGACTCGCTGGAGCGCAGAGAGGAGTACAGGGAGGGAAAGTGTCACCTCTGCAAACTATTAGAAGAGAAGGAGAGGCTGACCATTGAGGCTCTAGCCGATAGGCTGGAGGAGCTGATGGAGACGTACGAAACGTCAGAGGCGGTACTCTGCAAGAGGCACTACGAGATGCTGATGACCGAGCTTAGAGAAAGGCCGGAGGTCATGGAGAGACTTCGCGACGTACAGATAAGGAAGTTACGGCTCCTGAAAAAGAGACTGAACGGCTTTATCGACAAGTTCGACTACAGAAGTCATGAGAAGCCCAGCGATCGGGAGGTAGCGGCGGTTAAGGGCACAGTAGAGGCCTTAAAGGGCCTGCCACTGCCCCTACCCACGACGGGAAAAGGAAAGGGGGCGCGCAGAATTGTTCTCAGGTGGAAAGTTTGAGCTCACAGTTTCCCTGGAGGAGTTTAAGAGAATAAAACGCAGGGCCAAGGATCTCGGCAAAAACCCGGAACTCGAAATGCTTGAGGAAACCCTCATGGCCTTAAGGTACATGTACCTGAAGGAGCGCACAACTGAGCTCAAGAAAAAGCTTGAGGAGATGCAGGAGCACTATAGATCCCTGCTGGAATTCAAAGAGAGGGCCGAGAGAGACAAGGAGTACCTCATGGGCGTCCGCCTTGAGCTGAGTCGGGAGAACCGCGAACTTGAGGAGGAAGTTGGGAAATGACCGTCAGCGTTACGGTACGGGCTGGCAGGTTCAAACGCCTCAAGATTGATTTCAGCGACGAAACTTTCTCCCAAATACAAAGGCTCGCCAAGAAGTACGGCTTCAGAACCGACGAGGCCCTAAAAATACTGCTTCTAGGTGATTTTCTGGACGAAAACGTTAATGAAAAGGGGCTGGAACACCTCGAGGCCCGGTTGGAGGATCTTGAAAGGGAACTCTACGAGCTCGAGGGCAAGTGGTCACCCTTAAAGTTCAAGACCTATTACCTGGCCATGGACAACCAAAACCTGGCCATACAGATATCCGCTATGATAGCGCAGAACAAGAGGCTCAGGGAGAGACTCGGAAAGCCCCGGCCAGACTATTCAAAAATCGAGAGCCTGATCCACTACTACCTCCAGTTCTCGGGAAAAACATAAAAAGGCTCCCCTGGATCCCCGGCAGGTGATGACATGGAAGGCAGAATAGCAGTGGCCATCGCAATCGGCGGTGCCCTGGGGGCCTTGGCGAGATTCTACTTGTCCGGCGTAGCCCCCGTTTACAGGGACTTCCCGGTCGGAACACTCATCGTCAACAGCATCGCCAGCTTCATACTCGGCTACCTTTACGGGCTCCTGTTCTGGGGAATAGACGTTCCCTCCGATTGGAGGGCCTTCTTCGGAACCGGCTTCTGCGGTGCATTAAGCACGTTCTCCACGTTCTCCTATGAAACCTTCTCCCTCCTCCGGGAGAGGGAGTACGTTATTGCTGGCCTGAACATAGCGGCAAACGTTATAATCACGATATCCCTAGTATTCCTGGGCTTTCTGGCCGCCCGGAGGTGAAAGTATGGTTGAAGTTGAACACTGGAACACCCTCCGCCTTAAAATCTACATAGGAGAGAACGACCGCTGGAATGGACGGCCCCTCTACAAGGCCATAGTGGAGAAGCTCCGCGAGATGGGCATTGCTGGCGCGACCGTCTACAGGGGCATCTACGGTTTTGGAAAGAAGAGCCGCGTTCACTCCGGCGACGTCTTAAGGCTCTCAACCGATCTGCCCATCGTAATTGAGGTGGTTGACAGGGGGTACAAGATCGAGAAGGCCATCTGCGAGATAAAGCCCATGATAAAGGACGGAATGATAACGGTCGAACCCGTCATCGTGGTGTGGGTGGGAACGAAGGAGGAAGTCAAGAGGTTCGAGGAAGACGCCGTCAGGGAGGTTGAGTTGTAAATCTTCCATATTTCTGGAAAATTCACGGCATTCTATTGAAATAGCCACAACTTTTCGCGAAAACTTTATATAGGATTACGGCGAAGATAGATCAAGCGGGTGCCCCCTGCCCTTGAATAAGTCGGTTGAATCAGGGATAAAATAGCCGCCGACCCTCCGGGTGGAATAAGTTTCGTTTTCAACGTTTTCAAATTTTGTCGGCAGTTAACAAACGTACAACCGTTACTTTGAATAATGCCCATCGAAAAATTAATAAGTTGTCATATCACAACCTGTTAATGAGCGAGCGCGCTGCTGGTACCAGCGGTGATGCGGTTATGATAGAACTCGACTTCGAGGTTCCTATATCCAAGGTGAATAAAGTCATGGATCCCATTATGAATAAGGGGCTCTTTCTTAGGTGGGTTCTCTACAACGAGCACAGGGAAACGGTCGCCGTCAGGGCAGTGGTCCCAGAGGGCGAGCTTGAGGAAACCCTCTTCTGGATCTCCAAATCCTACGGGGATGCCCTCGAGATAACCGTTGTCACGGACGAGAGCGGTTTTAAGTCAATAGACCAGGCCTTCCTCAACGCCGTCCATCTGGGGGACAAAACATACCCCATAGTCGTTCTAATGCAGTACGGTCCAGAGACCGGCCCCTACCTCCCGGCGAAGATCACGGTGATAACGAGCGCCGAGTTCCCCGTTGATTCTCTGAGTGGGGTTCTGAGATCTAGATTCGGCGCACTCGGCTTTGACGAGGATCTGCCCCGGAAGACGGTGCACAGAAACGCCCTAACGAGAATAGTGATCACCCCGTGAGGGGCGTTTTTATTTTTAATTTGGCATGAAGGATAAGTCTTAAAAATATCCCGGGGTAACGAGTGACCATGGGGTTTGCCTCGTATGAGCACATAAAGCTCGGGGCCGAGATCATTGCTTTCACCGCCCTAACGCTAGTCGTGGTCTTGTTCTTCAAAATCAGGCCGTGGCTTCGCAGAACCTTCACCGAAAGCAACGTACGAAATCTCGCGATAGGCGTTCTGATATTCTGGGCGGGCTACTTGGTCAACGTTATGAACGACGTGGTAAAGACCGAGTTCATGAAGGTCTTTGACGACGTTCTCGTGGCTGTTGGCCTCGCGTGGGTACTGTTTGCCCTGAGACCATTCTACTGGGAGGTCAAGATAAGGATCGAGCCGACAAAGGTGGTGAACGGTACGAAGTCCATTGAGAGCGGGGCCTATCTAGTCCGCCCAGAGGCTCTGCTTGAGGGGATTCATCAGCTCCTCGGTGGCTTTAAGGTGATCGCGGCCGCGAGGAAGCCCGAACTTTTCCGGAAATACGGCATACCCGTGCTCTGGATAACGACGGTGAACGGTGAGAACACCATAGAACCCACCCGGCTTGCTCCGCTGCTCCACTACCTCGTCCAGCGTGCCGATCAGGACACGGTGGTCGTTTTAGAGGGGGTGGAATATCTGATACTGGAGAACGGTTTTGAGACCTTCTTCAAGTTCCTAACGGCCCTCAAAGACAACATCACGGCCAAAGGGGCGTCTCTGATCGTTGTCCTTGACCCAAAGAGCCTAACCGAGAAGGAGCTGAAGCTCCTGGAAAGGGAACTGACGTGGCTTTTCTGATCGCCAAAAACCTTTAGAGGATCCGAGGATTACTTACATCGGTGACCCGGATGCTCCATCACGTTAAGCTTATCCACGCCACGAAGAGCCGGAAGCTCGTCGGAAAGAAGATCGTTCTGGCAATCCCCGGGAGTATAGCGGCAGTCGAGTGCGTCAAGCTCGCGCGGGAATTGATACGGCACGGTGCAGAGGTTCACGCGGTCATGAGCGAGAACGCCCAGAAAATAATCCATCCATACGCTATGGAGTTCGCCACCGGCAACCCAGTCGTGACGGAAATAACGGGCTTCATCGAGCACGTTGAGTTAGCGGGAGAGCACGAGAACAAGGCCGACTTAATCCTCGTCTGCCCGGCAACGGCCAACACCATCGGGAAGATAGCCTGCGGCATAGACGATACTCCGGTTACGACCGTTGTAACGACCGCCTTCGCCCACACGCCGATAATGATAGCCCCGGCAATGCACTCGACGATGTACGAGCACCCGATTGTAAAGGAGAACATCGAGAAGCTCAAAAAGCTCGGCGTTGAGTTCATAGGGCCCCGCTTTGAGGAGGGCAAGGCGAAGGTGGCTTCAATTGACGAGATAGTCTACCGCGTCATCAAAAAGCTCTACAGAAAAGACCTCGCTGGAAAGCGCGTTCTCGTCACAGCGGGCGCGACGAGGGAGTACATAGACCCGATACGCTACATAACCAACGCGAGCAGCGGGAGAATGGGCGTTGCTATAGCTGAGGAGGCCGAACTGAGGGGTGCAGAGGTTACGCTCATAAGGACGAGGGGCAGCGTTCCAAGCTTCGTTGAGAACCAGATTGAGGTCGAGACGGTAGAGGAGATGCTCGAGGCGATAGAAAGAGAGCTGAAGGCAAAGAGGTACGACGTCGTAGTTTTAGCGGCGGCCGTAAGCGACTTCAGGGTAAAGGAGAAGGCAAAGGTGAAGATAAAGAGCGGGAAACCCCTGACGCTCGAGCTCGAGCCTACGCCTAAGATAATCGACCGCGTCAAGAAACTGCAGCCGAGCGTTTTCCTCGTCGGCTTCAAGGCCGAAACCGGGCTGAGCGAGGAGGAGATGATAAACGCGGCCAGAAAGCAGATCGAGAGGGCAGGAAGCGATCTGGTTATTGCCAACACCCTAAGGGCATTTGGAAGCGAGAAGAACGAGGTTCTTCTGGTCACGCGTGATTCCGCGAAGAAGCTTCCTAAGATGGGCAAGCGCGAACTCGCAGAGAGGCTCTGGGACGAGATCTTGGACCTATTCCCCTGAGGAATTTTCTATTTTTTGAACGCTCACTCCCCCAGAAACGAACGATTTTCGAAACCCTTGGGGGTTGGGAATTCCTTTGTAAAATTCCGGCCCCCATAACCTTTCGTTTTAAACCAAAAGGTTCATATCCTCCCCGGTCCCACATCCCCCGGTGGTTCTCATGAGGAGGATAGGGATAATAGGAGGAACTAGTCCGGAGGCCACTTGTTATTACTACAAGAAATACCTGGAGATAAGCAGGGAGAAGTTCGAGCCCTACGTCTTCCCCGAGCTGATAATCTACTCCATAAACTTCAAGGAGTTCATCCACAACCCGAACGGCTGGGAGGGGAGGAAGGAAATACTCATAAAGGCCGCGAAAGCCCTTGAAAGGGCCGGGGCCGAGATCATATCGCTCTCAGCCAACACGCCCCACATAGTGTTCCCGGACGTTCAGAGGGCCGTGAACGTCCCGATGGTCAGCATAATCGACGCTCTCATAGAGGAGATGAAGCGCAGGGACGTTAAGAAGGTTCTCCTCCTCGGAACCAAGACGACGATGACGGCGGAGTTCTACAAAAACGCCCTCCGCGAGGCGGGCTTTGAAGTGGTAACGCCGAGCGAGGAGGAGATGGACGAGCTCCACAGGATAATCACGGAGGAGCTCATGTTCGAGAACTTCGCCAGCAGGGACTGGGTGATCGACCTCATCAACCGCTACGCCGGGGAGGGCATCGAGGGGGTCATCCTGGGCTGCACCGAGCTTCCGCTGGTTGTTAAGCCGGGCGACGTTCCGGTTGAGGTCTTCGACACCGTTGAGATACACGTGAGGAAGCTCATAGAAGTGGCGAGCGAGTGATTTTTAAGCTCATCTTCTTTCCCTTCACCCGGTGAGACAATGGAGATCAGGGAATTTCAGGGGATGATTAGGGACATCTACTTCCACAAGGACTCGAAGAGGGGGGTTGAGAAAACCTTCCTCTGGTTTGTGGAGGAAGTCGGCGAGCTGAGCGAGGCCATAAGAAAGAAGGACAGGGGAGCTATGGAGGAGGAGTTTGCCGACGTTTTGGCGTGGCTCGCCAGCCTGGCAAACCTCCTAGGCATAGACCTGGAGGAAGCGGCGAAGAGGAAGTACCCCGGCGTCTGCCCCTACTGCGGAAAGAAGCCCTGCGAGTGCGAGGAGAAGTTTTAGATCTCCTTCGGGGGCACTAGAACCCCCAGTTCGGTTATTATGCCTCGGACGTACTTCCAGGGGGTCACGTCGAAGAGCATGTTCCTCACCCTGTGCCCCTGCCGCGTGTACGGCCTCTCCACTATCTCGACGTCCTTCGCCTCGAGCTCGGGGTGGAGCTTGAAGCTCTCCGCGGTGACGTAGAACGGAACCCCGGCCCCATGACACGCGAGGGCCAATAGGTACGTTCCAGCCTTGTTCACCACTGAACCGTCCCTCGTCACGTTATCAGCCCCAACGAGCGCGAGGGTTGCCCTGCTCGCGAAGAGTCCCATCTGGGCATCGGTTATGACCTCGTAAGGAACCCCCAGCGATTCAAGCTCCGTGGCGAGGGAGAGTCCCTCGTAGTCGGGGGCGCTCTCGGTAAGGATGACCCTAAAACGCCTCCCCTTCTTTTTTGCAGCCTTAAACACCTCCAGAACGGCGGAAGAAAAGGAGTGGGTTATCACAACGTCGTTTTCGTCTATGAGCTCGCTCCCTATGTTGCCTATCTCCCTCCTGGCCTCCTCTGCCAGCCTGATGAACTCCTCGGCCCTCGTGCGAACGAGCTCCGGTGAATCCGTCACGGGGATGAACCTGGAGAGGTTGTAGAGTGAGGCCATGGTTTTATTGACTGCCGGGACGGCTTCCCTCATCTCAAGGAGCGCCTTCCTGAGGTCATCACCATCGAGGAGTTCCGAGAGGAGGATGTACGCCTCAGCCCCCCTCCTGGCCAGCCAGCTCGCGCCTCGTATTCTCTCCAGTACCATTTCCTCCAGAACCCTTCTGACCTCATCCGGGATCATGGGGATCACCGCTTGCAGCCCTCGCTAGTTTGACCCTATTCTTTATCATCCTTTCGGCATTTCACCCGCGGTGAAAACAAGGCTTAAGTATTTTACCGCTGTAAAATCCCCGGTGATCCCATGAAGGTCAAGGTAGGAATAAACGGTTACGGGACTATAGGAAAGCGCGTGGCTTACGCGGTCTCAAAGCAGAACGATATGGAGCTCATCGGCGTCACGAAGACGAAGCCGGACTTCGAGGCCTACCACGCTAAAGAGCTGGGAATTCCGGTCTACGCCGCGAGCGAGGAGTTCCTCCCGCGCTTTGAAAAGGCCGGCTTCGAGGTTGCGGGCACTCTAAACGACCTCCTCGAGAAGGTTGACGTCATAGTCGATGCAACTCCCGGCGGAATGGGTGCGAAGAACAAATCCCTCTACGAGAAGGCCGGCGTTAAGGCGATTTTCCAGGGCGGCGAAAAGGCCTCGATTGCGGAGGTCTCCTTCGTGGCGCAGGCCAACTACGAGAAGGCCCTTGGAAAGGACTACGTCCGCGTCGTCTCCTGCAACACGACCGGCTTAACCAGAACCCTCTCGGCCCTTCGGGATTACATCGACTACGTTTACGCGGTGATGATAAGAAGAGCTGCAGACCCCAACGACTCCAAGCGTGGCCCCGTCAACGCGATAACCCCGAGCGTTACTGTTCCCTCTCACCACGGGCCGGACGTCCAGACGGTCATCCCGATAAACATTGAGACTTCTGCGTTCGTCGTCCCCACCACGCTTATGCACGTCCACAGCGTCATGATCGAGCTGAAGAAGCCGCTGACTGAGAAAGACGTAATCGATATCTTCGAGAACACCACACGCGTGCTCCTCTTCGAGAAGGAGAGGGGCTTTGACAGCACGGCCCAGCTAATAGAGTTCGCCCGCGACCTGCACCGCGAGTGGAACAACCTCTACGAGATAGCGGTCTGGAAGGAGAGCATAAGCGTGAGAGGAAACAGGCTCTTCTACATTCAAGCGGTGCACCAGGAGAGCGACGTCGTGCCTGAGAACGTCGACGCGATAAGGGCGATGTTAGAGCTCGCCGACAAGTGGGAGAGCATAAGGAAGACGAACAGGAGTTTGGGGATTTTGAAGTGATTAGGGTTTCTCTGGAAGAACCTTTATTCCCTTTCTTTCTGCCAGGCTTCTGAGCTTTCTATCGAATGTGACGAGTGTTCCCTTCTCCAGAGCATGAAGGAGAACCACCACATCGTTGAACCGAGATAGTGAGATTTTCTCCCCAACCAGAAGAGTTAGGGTATTCTCAATGGTTTCGGGGCTTTCACTCAGTCCTCTGAACCTCGGGTCCTCGGTGTAGCCCCTGAGAGACTCCAGTGCATCCTTGGCCGAAAAACCGTTGTTTTTGAAGAACCACACGTACTCCTGCATGACTATTGCCGGAACGTACCATCTATCCAGGGAATCAAGGACGTTCTCAGCCACGCTGTGGAACTCGGTATCTTCAAAGGTGTCGTAGATGAGAACGTTCGTGTCTATGACCCCATGCATTCTTTCATGCTCTCCTTGATAGACTCCTCTATCTCCTCTGGAGTGATGTTCCTGCCAAGTTTAAGGCGCTTTCTCCTTTTCTTAAGCCTTTGAATCACTATCTTATCCCCCTCAAGGTTGACCTCGAGGAGCTCCCCCTCCTTTATTCCAAGTGCCTTCCGAACCTCAGCGGGAATCGTTATCTGGTAGTTCCGCGTTACTTTAGTGATGCCCATAGTAGGTTCACCCTGATAGTAGGTTCGTTCCTCTACTATATTTAAGGTTGCGAGCAACGTCAGAACCCCAGTCTTTTCTCTACCTCTTCCGCGCTCATTCCCTTTACCAGCAGGTCCTTCTCCCTGCTCGTCTCTCCCTTCACTATCTCAACCTCCGCCCCGAGGAGCTTTGAGAAGAACTTTACAACCTCCTTGTTCGCCTTTCCCTCGACGGGTGGGGCCTTTATTTTGACCTTTAAGCGGCCGCGCCATTCATCGACGCCTTCAATCGCGTTCTTCTTCGCCTTCGGCTGGACGTGAATGAAGAGGAGCGTCCCTTCCTTCGTCTCCTTGAGGAACTTCATCCCACCACCCCATTGGGGTAGGTTAAGCCCTTTAAACCCCTTCGCCCTACCCCCTACATGAGAACCTTCATAATCAAGGCGAACGAAGCGCATACCAAGGCGGACTTCAGGCTGAACGACCTCCCCGGGACGAGCGGAAGGATAGACGTCCTCTGCAGGTTTCTGAACGCCGCTTTCTTACTTTCCCACGGCTTCAGGAAGAACGTCCGCGTCTGGCTCCTCCTCTACGGCCCGCCGGAGCCGCCCAAGGCGATACGCTTTGAGGGATCAAAGCTGAGGGTCCGCCTCAACCCGGACGAGATGAGCACTGCGAAGCTGATAACGAGGGCTTTGAAGGCAGGTGAGGGCCTTAGAGAACCGGGAAGGGAGGTCGAGGTTTACCCCGGCCTCTACGTGAGCAACAGGACCTTCGAGGACGTGATACGGCTGACCGTGAAGAACTCTAAACTCTACTACCTCCACGAGGGCGGGAAGCCAATCGGCGGGGTTCGCTTCGGGAAGAACGTTGCCTTCGTCCTCGGCGACCACAAAGGGCTGAGCGGGGAGGACGAGGCCTTCCTCGACGGGATAGCGGAGAGGGTGAGCGTCGGGAGGAAAAGCTACCTCGCGTCCCACGTCGTCGCCCACGTCAACATACTCCTCGACTCCCTGTCCGATCCTCCTTAGTAGTCCCACACGATTTCCGGGGGAAACTCGCCGCGTTTAATCTTCTCAAGAATCTCCCGGGCAACGGAGTAGGCGAAGTCGAAGGTCTCCCGATCGATAAGCCCGTAGTTCAGGGCCATCTCAAGCTCGTCCTCGTCGAGGAGGAAGGCCTCGCCGTTTGGAAAGACGAAGATATCCAAGAAGAGGTCGAGCATCTCAATGGTGTTCCCCTCGCGCCTTGTGTAGGCCAGAACATCGATGTAGAGGCCCCTGAAGTTCCCCTCCCCATCGTAGACCTTGAGGACGTCGTAGTTCCTTCCAACGAAGGCAAAGTAGACCATGGTGTAGCCGTTGTCTATCACTTTAACGCCGTTCACCTTGAGCGGGGCGAGCATGCCCTCAAAGCGGGATCTGGCGACGACCACGTTACCTAAATCCGCAACTACCTCGTCGTCTCGCTCAAGAACGCGGTTTGGGATGCGCCTGTAGATGAGGTGTATTCTCCCCTCCATGTGCGGGCTTTGGGCGGATTAAATAAAAACCTAGCCCATCGAAAGATTTTTTAATGCACCCTGCGATGGGGGAACGAGCGGGGGTAGCCGAGCCTGGCCAAAGGCGCGGGATTTAGGGTCCCGTCCCGCAGGGGTTCCGGGGTTCAAATCCCCGCCCCCGCACCAGTCTTCTGGCGAGAGATTTCGAAAAACTTTTATGGATGCCCGCCCAAGCTAGAGTGAGAGGGATGGGTATGGAACCGAACGAGTTCAAGCTCACCGAGGAGGGCATAAAGGCAGTTCTGCCGCCCCTAGAGGCCGAGATAATGGAGTACATGTGGAAGGCCAAGGTGGCTACAGCGGGGGAGGTTTACGAGCACCTGAAGCCCAAACACCCAGACATGAGGCGTTCAACGGTCAGCATTCTGATGAACCGCCTCTGCGAGAAGGGCCTTCTCTCCAGGAGCGTCGACCACGGCAGGGGCGGCATGAGGTACGTCTACTCTATAACCACGACCAGGGAGGAGTTCGAGGAGAAGGTCGTGCAGAAGATACTCGACGCCCTCATGAGCAACTTCAGGGAAGCGACCTACGCTTACCTGTCCCGGATCAAGCGCGACTGAGGGGTTCGGGATGATAGCGATCCCAGTGCTGCTGACGTTTCTGATTACCTACGTATCCGCGGGTAGGCTCGGGGTTGCCGCCAACGCCGGCGTTCTTGTGGCGGTCCTCCTCTTGGGCAGGCTCTCCCTCTCCGGAAACCACGGCAGATGCACCCCCATCGACGAGTCCATCCACGGGGACTTTCTGAAGAAGCTGAGGAAGGTTGTAAGCCGCGCCGGCGTTAAAGGCCTCAGGGTTTACGTCATGGACGACTACATCCCCAACGCCTTTTCCTACGGAAAGAAAGTCGTCCTCTCCCTAGGCCTCTTTGAGATCCTCGAGGACGACGAGATAATCGCGGTCGTTGCCCACGAGATAGGGCACGTGAAGAACAGGGACACCATCATGTTCCCCCTCGTGGCCTACTTCAGGATTTTCATGTTCCTGAGCCCCCTCGTGATCTTCATCCTGTCGATGAACCCTCTGGCCAGCTTCCTGGCCCTCACCACCTACATGTGGTACGAGTTCGAGAGGTCGAAGTTCCTGAAGGAGAGGGAGTTCAAGGCCGATTACGTGGCCCTCCACTTCCTAGACACCCCGATGAGCCTGAAGAGGGCTCTCGAGGAGCTGAAATACTACGAGGACATCAGGGCGGCGGTCAAGAAGCACGCCCTCCCCGGTATCGAGCCCAGCATAGAGAGATCCTCCCCGAAGAGGCGCTACTGGATCTCGAGCTTCATACTGTTTCCTACCCACCCGAGCTACGACGAGAGGATCTTCAGGATAGTCGCCTACTCGAACGACTTCTCCACCAAGTGAGCGGGGTGGTAGGTTGGGCGTTGAGATTTTCCTGGACAGGGAGAAGGCGGAGAGGATAAAGAGGGTCAGACCAACGAAGGACGAGTACTTCATGCTCATAGCGAAGCTCGTCTCGCTGAGGGCAACATGCCCCCGCCTGCGCGTTGGAGCTGTGGCCGTTAAGGACGGCTACATACTCGCCACAGGCTACAACGGCGCGCCGAGGGGGATGGACCACTGCATAGACGTCGGCTGCCTCATCGTCGACGGGCACTGCCACAGAGCGGTTCACGCGGAGCAGAACGTCATAGCGATGGCGGCAAGAAAGGGCATAAGCCTGGAAGGCGCGACGCTCTACGTGACCCACTTCCCATGCGACACCTGTTTCAAGCTCGTCATAAACGCGGGCATAAAGGAGATCGTCTACGAGGAGATGTACCCGAACGAAGCAACTGAGATCCTCCTGAAGGAGGCGCGGGAGAAGGGGATAATAAAGATAAGGCAGTTCAAGCTGCCGAAGGACAGGGTGAGGCTCTTCCTTGAGGAGCTGTTCGGTGAGGACTTTTAGCCATTCTCCTCCAGCTTTTTGAGCTTCTCGTTTATCTCCTCGAGCTCTATCGCCACCTTCCTTGTAAGCTCCGTTATCTCCCTCTGGGTCCTGTCTATCTTCAGGTAGGTGTCGAAGAGCAGGACGAATATAAGCCCTATCGAGACGACGAAGAGGGCATCCAGTCCCCTCCCGAGCCCGAGGAGGTCCTTTATCTCCGTGGAGATCCTGACGGGGAAGGCCGCTATGACGGCGAAGACCGCGAAGATTAACCCCCACGAGATCAGGCTTCTCCAGTCTATCACGTTCTTCCGGTAGTCGATGACCACCCTCCAGAGCAGGTAGAGTATCACCACCACCGCTATAACCTGCGCCACGTACATCCCCATCACCTCAACTTGTCGAAGAGAAGGCTGAGGGCTATCTTAACCCCCTCCAGCACGTTAGTTCCCTTCCTCATGGAGTACTCCGTGTAGACGGCCTTTATGGGCACTTCAACTATCCTGCAGTTGTTCTTCGCGGCTTCTATGATTATCTCGCTCGAAACGGCGTAGCGGTCGCACGTTATCTCTATCCTCGAGGCGCACTCCCTGTTGAAGCACCTTAAGCCGCTCTGGCTGTCGCTCACGTACTTCTTGGCGAAGACCGCGGTTATGGTGTCCAAAACGAGGTTCCCGAACCTCTTAACGAAGGGCATCTGGCTAACGTCGCCCTTAAGCCTCGAACCTACCGCGAAGTCCGCCTTATCCTCTGCAACGGGCTTCATAACGCGGAGGGCGTCGCTTATCAGGTGCTGGCCGTCGGCGTCGAAGGTTAGTATCAGCTCCGCACCCTTCCCGACCGCGTAAGCTAAACCCGTGCCGAGGGCGCCGCCCAGGCCGCGGTTTACGAGGTGGTTCAAAACGTGGACGCCGTACGAGCCCGCTATCTCCCTCGTCCTGTCCCGGGAACCGTCGTTGACGACGACTACCTCGTCCCGCCTGAAGTAGCGGAGGAGGTCTTCGAGAACGCCTCCGATGGTCTTCTCCTCGTTGTAGGCCGGAACGACAACGTACGTTGACAGGAGCCTTTCGATGAGGGGCCTTAACTCCTTTATCGTTGGAACCTCAAAGTCCGCCTGAGCTTCTACCGAGAAGCTCATCCTCCCGGAGTCGTGTGAAGTCACGAGGACGCTCAGGGTTCCGGCCTTCCTGGCAGCTATGACGTCGTAGCCATGGTCCCCGATCACCAGGGCCTTCTCGGGGGGAACGTCTAGATCACGCAGGATCTTCTCTATCTGGCCAGGCTCCGGCTTGAGTCCCTCCGGTGGAACGTCTTCCCTCGCAACCACGGCGTCAAAGTACTCCACGATGCCGTTCTTCTCGAGGGCCAAGAGGGCTGCCTTCCGCGAGCTCCTCGTCACGAGGCCGATTTTAACGCCCTTTCCCCGGAGGTACTCAAGAACCTCCACGACGCCCTCGAACAGGAAGCTTTCCTCCATCCTCTCGGTTTCGAGCTCGACTTGGATGAAGTGAAGCCTCTCGAAGTCGATGCCAGTCTCTTTCGATATCCTGATCAGGCTCTCGTACATCGGCGTCAGGTCACCCAGGAGTCTCTCTTCTATCCCCATCTCAACGAGCCTCTCCCTGAGCTCCTCCTTTATCTCCGTGAAGGGCTTTGGAGCGCCCACGAGCGTGCCGTCGAGGTCAAAGATAACCAGCCTTACGTCCATGAGAACCCCGCCTCTTACCCTCTTTAATCCAGCACTCCTTCAGCGAACCGTAGATGGCCCCCCATTCTATGTAGTCGAGGGCCGAGCCAAGCGCGCCCTTCAGCCTGGCGGCGAACCTCTTCATCTCGTCCATGTCCCCAAACTCGGCTATTATCATCGCCTGCGTCCTGCCAGTCGTTCTGTAGAGGGCCTGAACGTTGTCCATCAGCGCGAACTTCTCCAGGATCCTGTCTATATCGGGTCCCTCCACCTTGAGCTTGAGGAGCATGAAGACCCTGACGTACCTGTCCAAGAAGGCCGGGTCAACGACGGCCGAGTAGCCCTTGATCGCCCCGAGTCCCTCGAGCTTGTCCAGCCTGTTCCTCACGCTCGCGGGGGAGAGGTTCACCCTCTTACCGAGCTCCGTGAGGGTTATCCTCCCCTCCTCCCTCAGAATCTGCAGGATCTCCCTGTCCTTCTCGTCGATGCCGGGCATCTTCTCCACCGGTTTCCAAAGTTTGGAAACAAAAGAAAGTCAGCGGGTAATCTTCACCTGCTTCATGAGCTCGAGCGGCTCCGGGTTCCTCTCGAAGTACTCCCTGACGGGCTTGAGCAACTCGATAAGGTACTCAGCTACCGCGTTCTTCAGGTCGAGCGGGTGGAGCTTCCCTTCCGCGAAGTCCCTCTTCAGCTCCTCGAAGGTGGTGTAGGTCACGTCGCCGCCGAACTTTGCCGGCCTGTGGATGGTGAACTCCGTAGGTTCTTCGCGGAAGATTATGTACTCTGCCCAGTCCAGGACGGGGTTGTAGTTGACCTCTTTAGCCGGACAGAAGGCCTTTCTGAGCTTCTGCTTTATCTCCTCCGGCGAATCATGGATGAACACAGCTGAATAGGGCTTGCTCTTGCTCATCTTCATCTGGGTCTTGAGTTCTTTGAACTGCTCTTCGCTCTCTATCGGCCACACCGGCGGCTCCTGGAGGCCGAGGAGGAGGTGGTGGTGTAAAGCTACTGGCTTGAGCTTCTCGCCCTTCCATTCGAGGGGATGGTACTTGAGCTTCTGGGCGACCTCTATGGCAATGACGTGAGCCTTCCTCTGGTCCATTCCAGCGTGGGCTATGGTGACGCCCTGGTAGAAGATGTCCGCCACCTGCATGGCTGGATAAATGAGCTTGGCGAAGTCTATTGCCTCACCCATCTGGCGGCCCATTATCGTTATCGAGCGCATCATCCTCGCGAGGGTAACGTTCTTGGAAATGTCTATAACGGTCTGCCAGTAGTCGCCCTTCTCAAGTATCTCGCTGGCCAGAACGAACTCGACCTTGTCAGGGTCACCGCCCATGACCTTTATGCTCTGCTTCATGCCCTCCTTGAAGTAACCCAAAGCCACCTTCTGGATGACCTCTAAGTCCCCACCGAGCTTGTCGTTGATCCAGCTGTGCCAGTCCGCTAAGAAAATCCTCGTCTTTATGCCGGCCTTCTGAAGGTCGGCTATTTTAGCGCCGGCCATCAGACCGGTTCCGAGGTGAATGTAACCGCTTATCTCGAACCCTATGTAGTGCTGCATCGGGATTCCAACTTCGAGGAGGTGCCTGAGGTTCTCCTCGGTCAGGAGCTCCTCCGTTGGCTTCCTCTTTATGAGTTCTATCCTGCTCTCTATGTCCATCTCCAACCACCTAAAGAAAAAACGGCCACCGGTTTAAGGGCTTTGCGCCCGAAAGGTTAATTAGGTTCTATGGCTATATCCATCTGAACGTTACGGGGGTGTTCAACGTGAAGGTGCTGATTCTGAGCGCCGACGAGTTCGAGGATCTTGAGCTTATCTACCCACTCCACAGGCTCAAAGAGGAGGGACACGAGGTCTACGTGGCGAGCTTCAGGCGCGGGAAGATAACGGGCAAGCACAGCTACTCGGTTGAGGCCCAGCTGGCCTTTGAGGAGGTCGACCCGGACGAGTTCGACGCGCTGGTTCTTCCAGGAGGGAAGGCCCCCGAGCGGCTGAGGCTCAGCGAGAAGGCCGTTGCAGTGACCAAGAAGATGTTTGAGGACGGAAAGCCCGTCGCCAGCATATGCCACGGGCCGCAGGTGCTCATCTCGGCCGGCGTACTGAAAGGCAGGAAGGGAACGAGCGTCGTAACCATCCGCGACGACGTGAGGAACGCCGGTGCTGAGTGGGTCGACGCGGAAGTTGTTGTCGACGGCAACTGGGTCAGCTCCAGGCACCCGGGCGACCTGTACGCGTGGATGAGGGAGTTCGTGAAACTTCTGAAATGATTCTCCAAATTTTCGGATTTTCTTCATTTTCTCGCGTTTTTTCCATTCATTGTTGGATTTTTTCCAAAGTAATCGGAAGTTGATTGTAAAAATTCCAAATATTGAGCAAATATTTTGGAAAATCTTTAAATAGGATGAGGGCGTAAGTTTCAACGGAGGTGAGAGTATGAAGACCTGGGAGGGTGTAAAGCTCTACGAGAACGTCGTCTGCAAATCATCCGAGGATCTCTTCCTGCTCATCCAGGAAGCCCTTAGGATCGGGAAGGGAGCACTTGTGAGGGTCTTCTCAACAGAGGAGGGCAGCGCGTACGTTCAGCTGCTGTTTGACGAGGAAAAACTCCTCCTGGCGGAGGTGCTCTTCCTAAGAACCGGCGGCAGGCTCAGGGGAGAAGGTGCGGTAAGGTTCCTCATGGGGCTCCTCAAAAAGCCCGTGGTTGCCGACGTCTATTCCCTCGGGGATGAGGAGGTCAAGAGCATGATACTGGCCAACCTCGACCTCTACGCCGAGACCCCCCACGTTCTGCTCTTCGAGCTCTTCACGCCGGCACTGTGGCCGTCCCCCTTCACCCCCGTGCTCAAATCAGGCGTTCCCTCACACTCGCTTTAATAAGGGGGTCAAATCAGACCTCCTTCTCAATTAGGGCGTAGAAGAACCCTATCGTTTTGTGCCTGTGCGGCCACGCCCTCATAGTTCCCTCCAAAAAGCCCCCGCTGTAAGGGCCGTTCAGGGGCACGAGCTTCGCGTCATCGTGCCTCTCAAGGAACCACTCCACAACGCCCTCGTTCTCCTCTGGGAGCATAGAGCAGGTTGAGTAGAGCATCCTCCCACCGGGCTTTAGAAGGCGCCACGCGCTCTCGATGAGCTCCTTCTGGAGCGCAACGACCTTCGGGATGTTCTTCTCACGGAGGCGCCACCTAAGCTCGGGGTTTTTCGCTATCGTCCCGTCGCTCGTGCACGGCGCGTCGAGCATCACCCTGTCGGCTATCCCCTCGCCGAGTATCTCCGGGGCCTTCCTGCCGTCGGCTTTGATCGTCTCTGCTATCTCGACGCCCGTCCTCCTCAGCACCTCGTTCATCCGCTTTATCCTGGCTTTATCGATGTCGAAGGCGTATATTTTGCCCTCGTTGTTCATGAGCTCGGCCATGTGGGCGGTCTTTCCACCTGGGGCCGCCGCTAAATCAACGACCGTCTCACCGGGTTTTGGGGAGAGGACGAGCGAAGCGACCGCTGGGGCCTCTTCCTGCGCTATGGCCCAGCCCTTGTTGAAGAGCCACTCAGGGTTGAAGGGGTCGAGAATCCTGATGACGGTATCAACCCGCTCGCTCCTCTCGAAGCGGACGTTCTTCCTTCTCAGGTATTCCTCGACCTCCTCAACGCTCGCCTTCAGCCGGTTCACCCTTATGCTCGTCGAGAGGGTCTCGTTGAGCGCTTTGAGGAGTTCCTCCGCCTCATCGCCGAGGAGGGAGCGCATCCGACCTATGAACCACTCCGGGAAGAGGTACTCCCACTTCAGCCTCTTCTCCTCGGAGTCGATAACGGGCATGTATTCGAGAACCCTCGGAAGGAGGTCGTAGTAGTAATAACCAACGTAGGGGTGGGTTCTCTTCGAGAGGAATTGGGCGAGGCCCTTTAGGTGTTGCCGCGTCTTCTCGTTCGGGTCGCGGAAGACGGCAACCTCGACGGCGACCCTCAAAGTTGCTCTCAGCCAGGGGTCGAGGATGAGCGGGGAGACGCCGACGAGCTCCTCAATTATTTCGTCTATGAGGCCAAGCCTCCGCTGGATAGAGTAGAAAATCCCGGTCAGCTTGGAGTTCTCCCAGCCTTCGATTCTGTACTTCGCGAAGGCCTTCCTCTTGGCCCCCTGACTGGGTTTGACCTCCTCGCCGAGCTTGACCGCCTCGATGAGCGCGTATAGCTGCCTGTCACTCAGTTTCAGCTTTCCCATGTCCCCACCTCTCGAACCTGTATACGTCCACCGTAATCCTCTCAAGCCTCTTTTTGTGGAAGTGGAACTGGGCAGGTATCTCGAAGGGAACCGTTACCCTGTGGGTTATTGAGAAACCGGCGTCCCTGACGAAGGACTCTATGAAGCCCCTCACCTCCTGCTTCGCGAGGTGGATGGAGTAGACGGTATCGCTCACCTCGAAGGCCTTCAGGAGGAAGGGCCTGTCCGCGTGCTTAACCTGGCTCCCGAAGGGCGGATTCATGATGACCGTATCGACCCTACCCGAGAACCCCGAGACGTCGGCGTTTATGAACTCGATGCAGTCGATGCCGAGGGAAGCTGCGTTCTCCCTCGCGGTTTCAAGGGCAGTCTCGTCTATCTCAACAGCGTAAACTTTCTTTGCCCCAAGGAGACAGGCCCCTATCGAGAGAACCCCCGTCCCGGCACCCAGATCGGCCACAGTCCTTCTCTCGATGTCGCCGAGGGAGTGGGCTAACCATAAAAGTTCCGCCGCGACGTTTCCCGGCGTCCTGTACTGTTCGAGCTCGGGCTTCGGCTCAGGAAAGCCCTTCAGCTGGGAGAGGACTATTGCCAGGTGCTTCTTCTTTAGCATACCGACTTCCCCTAAATGACGGACTATTTATATGTTTGCCCCGCTACCGGCTTACAAGCCCCTTGGACTTCTCCGCTATCCCCTCAAGCACCCTAAGGGCGAGCTTCTGCTCGTCCGGTGAGGCCGTCTTTTTGACCTCCTTCAGCACCTCAACAAAGGGCCGGAGGAGGCCTATTCTACCCCTTGGAATTGAGGACACGAGCGCATCGAGAACCAGGAGGGCGTCGAAGAGCGTCTCCCCCTTGAGGTAATCGCCGAGCTTCACTAGTACTGCCCTCGCGGTCTTCTCGTCCCAACCCTCGAGAAAGTAGTAGCTGAAGAACTCGAGGGAGGGGAGGACTTCCTTGCCCCTTCCAGACAGATACTCCCCAAGGAAGTGCCCAACTATCCCGTTCCCGTAGGGGGCCTTGGAGGCCAGCTTTGTGAGCGTTTTGGCGGCCCTCAGCCTCGCCCAGCGATTGTTGGATTTTGTGATGTTTATCAGGGGTTCCACTGCAGTTTTGAGGACGACCATCTTTGTCGAGTCAAGCCTCTCCGCGAGCTTCGAGAGGGCCCAGAGGGCGTCCATCCTCTCGAACTTGTCGCCCTCTTCGAGTTTGTGGACAAGCTCAAAGACCGCCTCGGGCTTCCTCCTCAACAGTTCAACGAGCTTTTCCTCGTCTCCAGACTCAAGGGAGCGCTCCAGCTCTGCCTTCTCCTCCTCTGTAAGCCCGCCCTCACCCGCGGAAGGTTCTTTGAGTGCCACCTCCAGCGCACTCTTCCTCGGTGTTTTGAACTGCGACAGCGCTGGCGGCTTCAGGTACTTCTGGGCCTTTTTCTCGGGTGGCACCGAGAGATATCTCGGCCCGGGGAGGACGCGTTCGTTTATCTTGAGCGTCTCCTTGCCCATCTCCTCGAGAACCTCCGCGAGCCACTTCAGGACGTAGGTGTATCCAACGGCCAGGGCCAGGTCGATGGCCTCGTAGAAGCGCTCCCCTATCAGGAGTTCGTTTATCTTCCCCCTCGCCTTCTCAGGCCTCCCCTTGTAGTACCGATAAATCGCGTCCTCAAGCTTCTCCGCCACCAGACGGGCCTTCTCCCTTAGCTCGGGCCTCTTTCCAAAGACAAGGTTCTTCACGGCGGTCAAAACCCCGGCGACTTCGTCTATGAGCTCTTCCCTGAGGGGATAGCGGGAGACGTCGAGGAGTATCTCCAGTGCGAACTCGGCGAGGGGAACGTCCTCACCGCTCAGCATGTCCCGGACTGACGAGAAGACCTCCTTGAGGAGGGAGGGATCGCCCGTGTAGGCACTCACGTTCAGGAGAAGCCTGAGCCCCATGGCCTTTAACCGGGGGTTCCTGGACTTGAGCAACCTAGACACCACGTCGTGAACCCTAGGATCAGAGGAGAGAACGCGCATGTTTTTGAGCACAGAGGGTATCTCAAGGAGAACCGCCTCGTTCCTGCGGGCCTTTACGAGATCCTTTAGGGCATGGCCCAGCTTCACGAAGGTCTCAGGGTCGAGGGGGAGGCTCTCTATTAGGAGCGAGGTTACCCTGAGCGCATGGGCGGAGACACTGTCGTTGCCCTCCCTCATGGCCATTATCAGGTCGTCGAGGAACTCACGGAGGAGGAAAAGCCGTTTAACGTCCGGTAAATTCCTCAGAACCTCCTCCAGGGCCATCAGGGCCCTGACCTTCATCCCATCGTCGCGCCCGTGGAGGAGCCCAAAGAGTCTCCTAAGGGCCCTCTCATCCCCCAGTGCCAGCTCGGCGGCCTCCCTTATCTTCCACGAGCGGAGGTACTCCCCCAGCAGTTCATCGGGGTTCTTCTCGCCTTCCATCGCAAGGTTTTTCGGATCGAAAACTTATACCCCTTTCGCCCGAAGCTGGGAATAAAGGTACCACGACCAACCCCGCTCCATCTAAACGCCCCTCAGGGATATCCCGAGCGGCTCATCAGTCCTCCGCTCGACGCCTAGTATCTCGTCGAACTCGTAGTCCTCCCTCAGTCCAAGGAGTATCTCCACCTCCCGCGGTGTAAGAACGGGCTTCCTCCAGTTTTCGTAGTCGTCTATTGGCACGCGGGGGCAGGCGACGACTACGTAGGCGTCGAAGTCGAAGCCCTCCAAAGCGGGATAACTTATGTGGTTCATAGCTATCAGCCTGGCGTACTTGCCCCTCTCGCGGAGGAGCTCAACGATTCTCTTCGCCTCAGCAAGCCTTAGCTGGCCCTTCTTGGTGCTCGTGATTACACCAAAGCGTTTCGCGTCCATCGCCTTCGCTATCTGCGCCCAGCGCTTCCTGATGAGCCGTTCTGCTTCCTTGTCCATCCAGATGGCGTCGCCGGAGTAGGGGTTGACCGCGAGGGTGGGCTTCTTCACGGCCATCGCAACTCCTATCGGATGGAAGTAGCCGGCTCCGATGAAGAGCACCCCGTCGGCGTCGGTCTTTGCGGCCGAGAAGTTGCATCCAAGAACCTGTCCAGGCCAGGAAACGCGGGAGTCGCCCCTCCCAACTAGAACCTCGAAGCCGTTCTCTTCCAGGAAAGCCTTCGCCCTATCGAGCTGGTGAATGTGCTGGGCCGTGGTGACGAGGGCAAGCCTTTTCCCGAGCTTTTTGATTTCAGCGATGTTCCCCTCGAGGGCCGGAACGACGTCGACCTTGGCAAAAGCGGGCACGAATATCGTCGGAACCTCGAGGTGGAGCGTCATGTAGCTGTGGCCGAGGTGAATTAGAGCGTCGCAGCCGAGCCGTTTGGCCTCTGTATCGGCCGGGTCGCAGGCGCCGTAGTTGATGTCGCCGCTTATTATCGCCTCTATCCCGTTCTCCTCAAGGAAATCCGCCAGTGCCTGGGCCTCTCGCTTGAGTCCCTCCGGCGTCTGGATGAGCACCCTCCTCGCGTTCATCTCGCGGAGCTTCTCGAGTACCTCGCCCATGGAAACCTCGTGCATTGAACCACCCTATGGGGGTTGAGGCAACCCTTTAAATCCCCATCGATCCCCACATGCGTACATGCCCTTAATGAGCATAGTAATGCATTACATTCCAAATTCGTGCAACCAAAACCTTTATTAGTCATTGATCCCCAATCAATATCGCAAAGCCCTTTGGAGGTGCTAAAATGAGGCGGCTGATGGCGTTGTTGGTAGCTTTTGCAGTGGTTGCCCTCGTTTTCCAGCCGGCCGGTGCAACTGGAAGCAAGGGGGACTCGAACTACTACCACCCCTATCCCCACGGCCTGAAACCTGGAGACATTGTTATCGGCCACAACCCGCTGAGCAGCATAATAATCCCCGGCTACTGGACGCACACCGGTATGATAGCCTACTACGACTACTACGCCAACGATTGGGTCGTGGTGGAGGCGTGGGACAACCCCAGCGCCGTGAGGCTCGTCTACCTCTCGGACTTCATGAAGCGCTACGACACCGTCGCGGTTCTTCGCGTTGCCACCAGCGACTACGTGAGGCAGAACGCCGTTTACTTTGCCCTCCAGCAGCTCGGCAAGCCCTACGACTGGGGCTGGTACACAAAGCAGGTCTACGGGGACAGCTACTACTGCTCAGAACTCGTCTGGGCGGCTTACTACTGGGCTAGCGGTGGCTACGTCGACATAGATGAGCACCCGGGGTTCTACTGGAAGTACCTCTACGGTGTGGCCCCGCAGGAAGTCTACGATGACGACGATACCTACGTGATATACTACCACTCCGCTTGACCCCTTCTCCTTCTTTTCACCCCGAAACCTTTATATCTCCCAACCCCAACAATACATCGAAGTTCGAGGCATCGGGGTGAGTGGTATGGATGACATCATTCTCGTGACGACCCCCGAGGTTCCGGGTTACCGGATCGTCGAGGTTAAGGGCCTCGCCAGGGGCGGGGTCGTTAAGGCCACCCACCTGGGCAGGGACATAATGGCCCTCCTCAGGAACATAAAGGGCGGCGAGGTGAAGGAGTACACCGAGATGATGGCCGAGGCTAGGGAGGAAGCCCTGAGGAGGATGATCCTTCATGCCAAAGAACTTGGTGCCAACGCCGTCGTCAACGTCCGCTTTGCCACCTCCAACGTCGGCTCAAGCGTCGCCGAGGTTTACGCCTACGGAACGGCCGTCGTCATTGAAAGGGAGTGATCCGCATGTACCTCCTCCCCTTTCCGATTCTCGGTGCCGTCTTAGCCTGGGCCACCGTTTACGCGGTCGGCTTTAAGAAACAGAGGTGGGCGGAGCTTTTGCTTGGCACGGCGGCATTTTTCATAGCCATGTTCGTGCAGAACCCAGTTCAGCAGCTTCCGCTCCTTGGGATTGGTATTAAGTCGAACGCAGACGTTGCAGCGAGGGGAACGGCGTTCATCGCGACGGTGGCCCTGTGGCTCGGATTCGCCGCAGGGCTTGTCCAGGAGGGGGTCAAGTACTACCTAGTCAGGGAGAGGAAGCTCAGGGAGGCGGTTTTCGTGGGGCTCGGCTTTGGGGTAACCGAAGCGGTTGTCGTAGCCTTGGCAACGGTTCTTCCGGTTGCACTCAGGGGCGGCACGGTCGACGTGCCCCTTATAAACGCCCTCCTTTCGATGGCCGAGCGCTACTTCGTGGTCCTCTTCCACGTTGGGACGGCAGTTTTCCTAGCGTACGCCTTCAAGAAGGGCTTTGGGGCGAGGGGATTGATCTACATGATAGGGCTTCACACCCTAATCGATGCGGGAGCCGCCTACGTACAGCTGGCCTTCTTCGTAAGGCCCAGACCATACCGCGTGTTGAACCTCATGGGCTACATCCTTGAGGTCACCGTTGCCGCCATTGGGGTGGCGGTGTTCGCGTACGGGGCTTTAAAGGCCCTCTCAGAGCCCGAGACGGAAGAAAGGCCCCTGTGGTGATGGGGCTTGCTGGGAGACCCGAAGGGGAAGGCCCTCAAAAAGCTCAGGAAGGACCTAAGGTCGGGCCTCTACTCCTATCTCGTTCTTTCCCTCCTTGAGAAGGAAGATGAGCTCCACGGCTACGCCATAAGGAAGAGGCTGGAGGAGCTCAGCCATGGGAAGCTTGTTCCGAGCGAAGGCGCTCTGTACGACATCCTTAAAAGCTTGAAAAAGTATTCACTCGTGGAGGACTTCTGGGTCGAGGTGGGGGGAAGGCCGCGGAAGTACTACCGACTGACAGCGCTCGGAAGGGAGGTTCTCCGGGAACTGAGGGGAGAAGTGAACGCGATAATCCGCGTGCTTGGGGAGATGGGGTGATGATGGTGAACCCGCTGGAAGCGCTTATCTCGTCCGTCCTGCTGGTCGCGGGGCTATTGACCCTCGCCTTCAGGAACAGGAGGCAGTACGCGGTAGGCTTTCGGATAGGCTACACCTACATGTCGGAAAAAGCCTGGAGGAAGGCCAACACCTTCGCGGGGCTCTACATGGTCTCCTTCTCGCTCCTCCTGCTTCTCCTTGCCCTAACTGGCATCGGCACCAACACATTCGTGCTCATCATGATCGCGGGGATCCTCGTCCTCCTCTTCGCTGGAACCCTGGTGGCGAAGCGCGAGTACGAGGTTGAGGATCTTTCCCAGGAGGCGGAAAAACCGGGGAAGAGAATCGAAGTTGACGTTGGGCCCTATCTTCTCGCCCAGCTCTCGGCCCTGGCCCTCTACCTCCTGCTCGTCGCAATTCTGTGGGACAAACTGCCCGGGAAAGTTGCCATCCATTTCAACGGATCCGGAAGGCCGGATAACTTCGCCTCCAAGACTGTGGGAGCCCTGGTGTTCCCCCTCGTCGTTCAGCCCCTCTTCCTCGGGATGACCTACCTCCTTAGGGAGCCGGGCTTCGCGCCCCTCATGAGGTTCAGCAAAGCTGGGTGGAAGAGAACCGCGGAGTTCTTCACAGTAATGGCAGTTGGAATAGTAGTAATCGACACCGCCGTCCTTCTCTACAACGCCGGTTTCATCCCTGGCGAGGTTGTAAGCTACTCGGCCTGGGCCCTTATCGGGCTCGTCTTCATCGGAACCTACAGGCTCCTGACGGTGAGAGGAGATGAACGGGCATGAGCTCATGGGAGTCCCTAACGGTATTTCCCGGAGTTTCTCCTTTCTGAATCGGGAAGACCCCACTGAAACTTTAATAAGCGCCAGGCCCAACCAAGGACGGTGGGTAAGATGGAGGGGAAGAGACTCGTGCGTTCGAAGAGGAACCGGATGCTCCTAGGGGTTCTCGGGGGTTTCGCGGAGTACTTCAACGTAGACCCCACACTAATCAGGCTGATATTCGTGGTTCTCCTCGTGTTCAACCCGGTCACGATGACAGTCCTCTACTTCCTGGCGGCCATAGTGATCCCGGAGGAAGGTGAGGTGGAGAAGCCGGTTGAGGAGAGGCTCAACGACGTGACGAGGGAGGTGGAGAGGGTCATCTCGGGCGGCGGTGAGAAGAACGACCTTATAAAGGCCATTGCGATAATCCTGATACTCTTGGGTATCCTCTACCTGGTAGCCTTTACGCTCCCGCTGTTCTTCGTCTTCAGGGTTCCCTCATCCAGCACGCTCGTGGCGCTCCTGCTTCTGGCCCTCGGGATCATCCTGCTCCTGGAGGGGAGATGAGATGGGGAGAACAGCCGGCGTGATCCTCATCTTCCTCGGCGTGCTCCTCCTCGTGAGGGAGTTCAGGCCGGCCTTTCTCCTCTGGCTCGAGCCGTACAGGAACGTCATAAGGGGCTCCTTCGGCGGGGTTACCCTTCTAGCGGCCGGCTCCTACCTCCTAACGAGGAGAACCCTCCGTAGGGTCGTCGTCTTCCTCTACCTGGTATACCTCATGCTGTACCTGGTGGTGTGAATGGAGCGCTGGAGGATCGTCAGGGCCTTTACTCTGGGCCCCCTGCTGGAGGCGGCTATTCCAAAGCCCGGCAACGTAAACCGCCACCGCGACTTCGAGGATCTCAGCATCTACCACTTCCTGTTCGGGAACACCGCCGTCCTTCCGGTCTACTACGAGGCCGTCAAGATCGGGGAGCTGCTCAGGAAAGGGGCCCTCTCGCTAAACGAGGCAGGGATAGGCGAGCTTATCAGGAGGGCAGTCTCTGAGTCCAGGAAGGTTCAGGACGGGAACCCAAACTTCGGGGTGGTGGTGCTCTCGATCCCCCTGATGATGGGCCTGGCAATGGCCAGGGACGTGATGGAGGCTAGAGAAAAGGCGGAGCTCCTGCTGAAGGAGTCCACGGTCAGGGACACTATGGAGCTCTACCGCGCCATCAGGACGGCGAACCCGAAGGGTATCCCGAGAGGTGTCAAGTACGACGTCTACAGCGACGACTCCTTCAGGGAGCTCTTCGCCGATAGGGTGAACCTCTGGAAGCTGGCCGGGATAAGCTGCGGGCGCGAGCTCGTCTTCTGCGAGTGGCTGGAGAAGTACCGGCTGTCCTACAGGACAGCGGACAGAATCATAGAGCTCTTGAAAGAGCTCCCGCTCGAGGAGGCCGTTTCCAGGGCCTTCGTCGAGCTGATGGCCGAGAGGGAGGACACGCTGATAGCCAGGAAGGCGGGGAAGGAAGAGGCGGAGCTCGTGAGGAAGAAGGCCTGGGAAGTTCTGGAGGGGAGGGCAAGCCTTGAGGGGCTGGACGAGTTCCTTCGCGAGAGGGGCGACTTAAGGAACCCCGGGAGCCTGGCCGATGTGACCGCTGTTTCCCTGAGCCTCCTCGTCCTATCGGGCATGGGGGTTGAGGTCAGGGAAGGAAAGGTCTTCGGCGTCATCTGACTATCTTTATCCTCTTGGCCCCACCGAGGCCGAAACCTATGGCACCGCTGTCGATGACCACCGCGTCACCACCGAGCTCCTCAAGGAGCCTCACCTTGAGGCCCGAGAGCTCAAGGAGCTCCTCGTCCCCGCCGAACTCTTCTTTAACCTGCTCCTTGACGAACTCGTACGCTTCGAGGCCCATGAGAACCACGTCCGGCTCGTAGCCGTCGAGCTTCAGCTCGTTGGCCTTCTCCTCGATACCGCTCAGAACGCGTATCAGGTCGCCGCGCATTTCGGACACCGGAGAAAATAGGGAGAGGGGTTAAAAAGCCTTGCTCAGCCCGAGGAGAAGACCCTCGAGACGGCTTTCACCATTTCCTCATCTCCCAACGCGATGAAAACCCTGGCGGCGTTCATGCCTTTTATGCCGGCCACCTCGAGGTACAGGTACCCACTTGGCCCCCTGTAGGTGAGCCTGTGAACCTCGGAGAACACGTCGTTTCCATTGGTCTCGTTGGAAGACACCTGCTCGAATCCCGCCGCCTCGATCCGTTCCCTGAGGTACGAGAGAACGGCTTCAATGCCACAGTGGCAGGGAACCGTGAAGTTCTTGACGACTTTCTCAGGGTGCCCACAGGTTCTAAGGAAATCCTCCACCTGGGAGCAGTAGACGTGATCCCACCTGTCCCACGAAGCGTTCCCAGTGGGCACGATGTACATTGCCAGGCTGACCCTGCCGGCCGGGAGCTCCACCCTTCCGCGGAGGGTTTTTAATTCCTCACATGGAGAGTACATCAGGTTTGTCTCGGAGGAGTTGGAAGTGCAGAGTGCGGCATGGTAGAACACCTTGGCCGTGGAGTTCGTTTCGAACACGCCCTCTCCCCCCTGGACGTAGCAGGGGGGCGTGATGTTCATCCCGGACGTCCAGTTCTCGATGTACAGCCTGTCGTAGCTCTTGGAAGTCCTGAGATCAACCTTTGGGATGAGGGCAAACACCTCGGTGAACCTTACCCAGTGGTCCTCAAACCTCTGGGCAACGGCCAGGGAGCCGAAGGAGTTGAGGGCGTCGGGGGGTGCCCCCGCGGGGCAAACGCGTTCCGTAGAGTCTCTCCCGTTGCTTGAGTTGTCATTTGTAGAACCGTAGGCGACTACAATGCCGGCAACCACAAGGAGAAGCACCAAGAGCGAGACCAACCGAACACCTTTCATACTAACCACCCCCCGGGATCGGGGCCCCGGACAACCGGTAGAATGCCCTTCCCGCTACTCTCTCCAGCCCTAGCCGGTGTCGGGATCACGACCCCCCCCCAACAGGAGGAGTCCAAGAAACAATACGACTAGGAATTTTCTGTTCACCTTACGCACCTCCGGTAGGGGACTGCACTGCGGGGTTGAACTTCATTCTATTTAAGGGTTTCCTTATCATTCGAAGTGATAACCGTGTTATGGGAGAATTACACAACTCCGACTTTTAGGGGTTGGTCAGGATTTAGACAATCCCCTGGTTTAAAAAGCTAAAACGGAGGATCAGAGGCCGAAGGCGCCCTTGATCCCGTTGATTATCATCTGCACGGCCATCGAGGTCAGGATCAGGCCCATCATCCTCGTCATCACCTTGATGCCGACCCTTCCGAGCTTCCTCTGTATCCTGTTCGAGGAGCAGAGGATCAGCCAGACGGTCAGCCCTATAGCCACGATGCTCGCTATGACGGTGGCCTTCTCGGGGATCTGGTCGCTCTTGGCCATGTAGAGCATCACCGTCGTTATCGCACCCGGGCCCGAGATGAGCGGTATCGCCAGCGGTATTATCGCCACCTCCTCCAGCGTGATCACTTCCTCGCTGAACTCCTCAGTTTCCTCCTTGCTTATCTTGACCGTCGAGAGCTTTCCGGAGAGCATCTCCATCGCCATCTTGAAGAGCAGTATGCCGCCGGCTATCGCGAACGCATCGACGCTCGAGCCGAAGAACTTGAATATCCACTCGCCTATGAGGGCGAAGGTGACGAGCGTTACCACAACTGTTATGGCGGTTTTCGTCGCTATCTCTCGCCTCTCGCGCCAGCTGAGGTCGTGGGTGACGCTCAGAAAAACCGGAACCGCTCCAACAGGGTTCGTTATCGCGAACAGTCCGCCGTAGAGCAGCACGAAGTACTTGAGGTACTCTATCACGCTACCACCAACCAGGCCGGAAAAGAGGGGGTTAAAAAGTTAATCCTCCCCGCGGATTATCTCGAAGGAGTACGTCAGATCGGCACCACTGAGCTTCACGTGGGCACTCGCGGAGCAGTACTTATCCTGGCTCAGCTCTATCGCCCTCTTTGCCTTCTCCTCCTTCACGTCGCCGTATATCCTGTAGTGCAGGTGCACTTTTTTGTAAATCCTCGGGTGCTCCTCCCTTCTTTCGCCGCTTATCTCGACCTCCAGGCCTTTAATCGGCTCGCGCATCTTCTTGAGAATCATGACCACGTCGTAGGCTGTACAGCCTGCGACGCTCAAAAGCAGGAGCTTCATGGGGCTTATGCCGCCCTCGCCCAGTATCACCGAGCACTTGTCGCTCTCTATCCTCCCGATGAACTGGTAATCCCTAAACCACTCGACCTTTCCCTTCACCGGCTCGGACATCTCCACCACCGTTACCAGTCCGGGAAGGGATTTAAAGGGGTTTCCCAAACCATTGGTGATGTACATAAGACCCTTCGACCCCTGGAAGGCGAAGCTCTGCACCTGCCCATTCAAGTACACGCTGAACGTCTACACAGGCTGCGACCACGCGTGCGTTTACTGCTACATCACGAGTTACATCCCGAACGCCTTTCAGGTGAGAACCAAGGAGAACCTCTTGCTGAAGCTCGAGAGGGAGCTGAGAAAGTTCGACAGGCGCTACATCATAGCGCTCTCCTACTCCTCCGACCCGTACCCAACCATCGAGCGCGAGCTGGGGATAACGCGGAAGGTGCTGGAGCTCTTCAGGAGATACGGCGTCCGCTGTCTGCTCCTCACGAAATCGGATATATTCGAGCGTGACATCGACATACTGAGCGAGCTGAAGTGTGCCGTCGGGATAACGGTAACTACCGTGGACGAGAGAAAGGCGAGACTCCTAGAACCCAACGCACCATCTCCGAAGGCCAGGATTCGGGCGCTTAAGAAGGCGGAGGAAGCGGGGATTCCAGTGTACGCGCGCATCGACCCGATAATCCCGTTCTACACGTGGGAGGACTTCGATGAGACGCTCGACGCCCTAGGCTTCGTGAGCCACATAACGGTTTCAACCCTCAAGCTCCGTCCCGATTCGAAGAAGAGGATGTTCGCCAAGTTTCCGGAGCTGATGGAAAAGCTTTGGCCGCTCTACGAGAGGGGTGAGAGGATAGGCGGCTACTACTACCTCCCACAGGAGTTCCGCTTTGAAATCCTCCGGGAAGCGGAGAGAAAAATACTGAAGAGGGGGATCACCTTTGGCTCCTGCAGGGAGGGCTACCGCTCGTTTCCGAGCTGCGACGGTTCACACCTCGTTCCCCGGTGACCTGCTCCTCTCCTCCTCGGCCTCTATGTTCTCCCTCTCGATCCTCCTGAGCTGGCTCTCCTTGGCGGCCTCGACGAGCTTTTCGTAGAGGGCCGTCATCTCCGGGAGGAACTGGGGGTTCCACTGAACGCCTATGTAAAAGCCGTCCTTCATCTCGATGGCCTCGGGTATGCCGTCGATGGAGAAGGCAACTGACCTGAAGCCCTCGCCGACCCTCTTAACCCCCTGGTGGTGGAAGCTGTTGACGTGGATGAAAACCTCGTTGGTGCTGGCTATGTCGAGCCTGTCTTTGAGGATGTCGTAGAGGTTGGACGAAGTCTTCACGCGGATGCTGTGGAGCCTCTGGGAGGGATCGGTTGTCTCGGGATCCCAGTCGTGCTTTATAGCCTTCGGGATCTCCTTCTCCAAGTCCTGGTAGAGGGTTCCGTTCATGGCGACGTTCATCACGTGCATGCCCCTCCCAACGCCCAGAACCGGTATGTCCATCTCCAGGGCCCTTTTGAAGAGCCCGATCTCGAACTTGTCCCTCTCGTAGTGGACGCTCCGGAGGTGGGGAGAGGGGTCCTCGCCGTAGAAGTACGGGTGTATATCGGGCCCCTCTGTCAGGAGTATCCCGTCGGCTATGGCGGTCACGTTTGATGGATCCCCGTGGCTTAAGAACACCGCCGGAATGCCACCGGCCTTGCTCACCGAAGTTAGGTGCCTGAACAGCCACCCCGACTTGAGGTCACGCTCGTTTCCAACGATGATTGCAATCAGGGGTTTCACAGTAACCACCTTGGGGGATATACAGAGAAGTCGTTAAAAAGGTTCTGGACGCGAACTGCCTGATAAATCTAAGGAGAGGTCTATGGAATAGGGGAGAAAGGGAGAAACTGTCTCAGCTCCCAACTCCCTTGAGCTCCTCCTCTATGGTCTCGGCAAGCCTCTTTACGCCCTCCCTGATCTTCTCCTCCGGGACGTAGGTGAAGTTGAGCCTCATGGTGTTCTTCCTGTCCCTGTGGACGAAGAATGCCTCGCCGGGGACGTAGGCCACTCCCTTCGCAACCGCCCTCTCCATCATCAGCTTGGTGTCGATGCCCTCCGGGAGCGTAACCCAGACGAACATTCCGCCCTCGGGCTTTGTCCATCTAACGCCCTCGGGCATGTACTCCTCAAGGGCCTCCAGCATGGCGTCCCTGCGCGGTTTGTAGAACTCTATGATCTTGGGTATGTGCTCGTCGAGGTAGCCGTTCTCGACGTACTTCCAGGCTATCGCCTGTCCGAAGGTGTTGGTGCAGAGGTCGATGCTCTGCTTGGCTATCTCCATCTTCCTTATGAGGTGCGGGTGGGCAGCGATCCAGCCTATCCTGAAGCCCGGCGCCAGTATCTTTGAGAAGGTTCCGAGATATATGACGCGGCCGTTCTCGTCGAAGTGCTTGATCGGGGGTATCGGCTGTCCTGAATAGCGGAGCTCGCTGTAGGGGCCGTCCTCCACGATAAGGAAGTCGTACTCGTTGGCGAGCTCGATGAGCCTCTTCCTCCTTTCAAGGCTCATGGTGACCCCCGCGGGGTTCTGGAAGGTCGAGACCGTGTAGACTATCTTAACGCTCTTTCCTTCCTTCCTGAGCTCCTCGAGCTTCTCCTCAAGGAGGTCAACCCTCATGCCCTCGTCGTCCAGGGGGATCGAGACGAACTCCGGGTCGTAGTACTTGAAGGCCTGTATCGCAGCGAGATAAGTTGGGGCTTCCACCACTATGATGTCGCCGGGGTTGATGAACGTCCTCCCGATGAGGTCGAGGGCCTGCTGGGATCCAGCAACCGTCATTATCTCGACCTTGCTCATCGGGATCTCGTAGCGCTTCTCCATCCACCTGGCTAGGGCAAGGCGGAGGGGCGTGAAGCCCTTCGTTGTCCCGTACTGCAGGGCCTTGTCGGCGTGTTCTTCCAGCACTTCAACCGCTATCTTCTTTATGGTCTCAACCGGAAAAGTCTCCGGCGCGGGCAGGCCTCCGGCCAGGCTTATGACGTCGCTCGTCTCAACGAGCTTTAGCAGTTCCCTAACTTCGGAGGCCTTCATCGACAGCGCCTTCTCGGAGAAGAATGAGTCGAAGTTTATGGGCTCAGCGGCGAGTTTCCTTTCGAGCTTCTCCATCTTCTTTTCCACATCCCTTCCCTCCCGATGATCATCTTAATCCATCAGTACTGAACTGTACATGAATAAATCCGGCTCACAGGTTATAAACTTTTCCTTAAAACCGCGCCCAGACCTTTCTGTTTGTAAAGAAAAAGAGTGTAAAATCCCCATGTCTCCCGATGAGCTGTTTGGTATACTGATACGCTAAAAGGGACTTTGGTGTCGGCTTTTGGCAGAACGACTCCGTTCATATTCGAGGTTAGCGGGGGAGGGTGAAGAGGAGCCGTTAAAATTCAGGGTTCACACGGAGAAGGGTTTTGGCGCCGGGGCAGGGATTTGAACCCTGGCGGGCTAACGCCCACGGACTCTCCAGGCCCGCGCCTTCCCAGGCTAGGCTACCCCGGCGCATAAATGAGAGGGATCAGGAGATGAGCTCGATCTCGATGGTGACGTCTTCCGGAACGCGGATGCGCATAATCTGGCGCATGGCCCTTTCGTCGGCCTCGATGTCGACGAGCCTCTTGTGAACGCGGAGCTCGAACCTGTCGAAGGTTGCAGTTCCCTCTCCGTCAGGGCTCTTCCTGGTGGTGATCCTGATCCTCTTGGTCGGGAGCGGTATCGGCCCGCTCATCCTGACGCCGGTCCTCTCGGCTATCTGCTTGATCTGGTCGGTGACCTCGTTGAGGGCCTTGATGTTTGTACTAGCGAGCTTAATCCTTGCCTTCTGCATTTCCGTCCCTCCTAAAAGTTCAGGAAGTAAAGGAAAGGTCAGAGAAGGGCTTCACTCGCCCTTCTGGATGGATATGACCATACCTGCAGCGACGGTCTGGCCCATGTCACGGATGGCGAACCTGCCCATCTGCGGGATCTCCTTGACCGGCTCGATGACCATCGGCTTGGTCGGCCTGAGGATGACGATGGCGGAGTCACCGGTCTTGATGAACTGCGGGTTCTCCTCGACGATGTTTCCAGTCCTCGGGTCGAGCTTAGCCAGGAGCTGCTCGAACCTGACGGCGACCTGGAGGGTGTGCGCGTGGAGGACCGGGGTGTAGCCGACGGTGATGGCGGTCGGGTGGTTGAGGACGATGATCTGGGCCTTGAAGGTGTCCTTCGGCCTGACGACGGTCGGCGGGTTGGTGGTGTGTCCGGCAACGTCACCGCGCTTTATGTCGTTCTTACCAACGCCACGGACGTTGAAACCGATGTTGTCGCCCGGAAGGGCCTCCTGCATGGGCTCGTGGTGCATCTCGATGGACTTAACCTCACCCTGGATCGGCTTGTGGAAGATCGTGCTGGCCGGCTCGAAGATGACGACGTCACCGACCTTGAGAACACCGGTCTCAACCCTACCAACCGGAACGGTACCGACACCCTTAATGGAGTAGACGTCCTGGATCGGGATGCGGAGCGGCTTGTCGGTCGGCTTCGGCGGCTCTGGGATCTGGTCGAGGGCGTCGATGAGGGTCGGGCCGTTGTACCAGGGCATCTTGTCGCTCTTCTTGACGACGTTGTCGCCTTCCCAAGCGCTGATCGGGATGATCGGGAAGTCCTTGTAGCCGAGCATCATGAGGAGCTTCTTGACCTGCTCGGCGACCTGCTTGAACTTCTTCTCATCGTAGTTGACCATGTCCATCTTGTTGATGGCGACGATTATGTGGCCGATACCGAGGGTCCTGGCAAGGAAGGCGTGCTCCTTGGTCTGGGGCATGACACCGTCGGTGGCAGCAACCACGAGAACGGCGGCGTCGGCCTGGCTGGCACCGGTGATCATGTTCTTAACGAAGTCCCTGTGGCCCGGAGCGTCGATGATGGTGATGTACCTGTGCGGGGTCTCGAACTTGGTGTGGGCGACGTCGATGGTGATACCCCTCTCGCGCTCCTCCTTGAGCCTGTCCATGACCCAAGCGAACTTGAAGGACTTACCCTTCTCACCCATCTCCTCGAACTTCTTGATGATGTTCTCCGGTATGTTCGCTGTGTCGAAGAGCAGCCTTCCGATGGTGGTGCTCTTTCCGTGGTCGACGTGGCCTATAAAGACGATGTTAACGTGCGGCTTCTCCTTAGCCATTTCCATACACCTCCAGATTTTGGTCTAGTCTCGTTGACTAGGATGGCTTTTTAAATCTTTCGAACCTCAGTCCCCTCGGGCGGGAAACCCGCCTTTTTCGGGGGGACCTCACGAGTTCCGTCCCTAACTTGAGACGCGAGTTTAAAAAGTTAACTATGGCGGGCATTTTAACGAGAAAGTTCAAATTCAACGGGTATCTTGCAGTCAGGTTCATCTGTGATTTTGTTGAAGGAGCGGGCTATCCATTCCAAACCGCAAACCCCTCAACAACGAGGACATCCAGCCCCGCGTTCCTGAAGGTCTTCAGCGCGTCCGCCGGAGAGCACACTATCGGCTCCCCGTGCATGTTGAAGCTCGTGTTCAGCACCGCAGCAAGGCCACTCCTCCGCTCGAACGCCTTTATGACCCCGTAGTAGGTCGGGTTCACCTCCCTTCTGACCGCCTGCGGCCTCGTGGTGCCGTCGACGTGGAGGACTGCCGGCGCTTCCCTCCTGAACTCTTCGCTCGCGGTGTAGCTCATCGTCATGAACTCATTTGGAGTGCCATTAAGGTCTTCGAGATAGTCCCCGGCCCGCTCCCAGAGCATCGACGGTGCGAAGGGCTGGAAGACGTCCCTCCTCAGCGCGACGTTGAGCCTCTCCTTCACGCTCTCATCGCGCGGGTCCACCAGAATGGAACGGTTGCCCAGGGCCCTCGGGCCGAACTCCATCGCCCCCTGGAAGAAACCGACGAGCTTTCCTTCCTCAAGGGCGTCCGCAACGAAGGAGGGGACGTCCACCTCCTCGTACTCGACGCCCTCGCTTCTCAGGAATCCCTCAACCTCGTCCTTTCCGTAAGCAGGCCCCAGATAAACGTGCTCGAGCTTGAAAGGCCTCCACTTCCCATCGAGTCTTTCCATCTGGGCCTTAACAAAAACCGCCGCCCCGAATGCTAAACCACCGTCGTCCATTGCAGGGAAGACCCAGAGGTTATCATCACCGAGAACGCGCCTCAGAACTGCGTTGGCCTTGACGTTCTGGGCTACACCTCCGGCGTAGGCCACCGGGAGGTCGTACCCTTTCAGTTCGAGGCCCAGCTCTTCAACCAGCTTTTCGAGATGCTTTTGAGCGCTGGCCGCTATCTCGATGGCCTTCTTCTGCAGAACCCCGTCCAGCTTTCCGCGCTTCATTTGGAGGGCTATCTCCCTTGCGTGCCTCAGCGGGTAGTCGAAGAGCTCCGCCAGCTTTCTGGTCGCTTCAACCCCTATAACGCCGAGGTGGTTGTCGAAGGTCAGCCCGTTGAGCTCGATGATCGCGCTCAGGTTGTACTTCGGCCTCCCATAAGCGGCCAGACTCATCACCTTGCCCTCGTGGCGCATCGGCTTGAAGCCGAGGAGTTCCGTAATTGAGGCATAGAAGTCGCCGAGAGAGTCGATGTAGGTGCTCTGGGCGATTCTCACCATCTCGCCGTCCCTCGCGACATAAATCGACGAACTCAGCCCGTCGCCGGCCGCGTCTATGCTCACCACGAGAGCATCACGCCAGCCGCTCGTGTAGTAGGCCGAAGCGGAATGGGCGAGGTGGTGCTCGACGAAGAGGATCTTCCTCTTGAAGTCTCCCCCAAAAATCGCCCGAAGGTTGGCCTCGAGCTCCTGGAGGCGCTTCTGCTTCCTGAAAATCCCCGCGACAGCTATTATCTCGACGTCCTCCGGAGAGGCGTCGGCCATCTCCATGACCTTCCTCACGCTGAGCTCCGGGAAGCCGCGGTACTTCTTCACCCTGTTTAAGCGCTCCTCGTTCACCGCGAAGAGCCTCTCCCCCTCTATCAGCGCCGCTCCTGCGTCGTGGCCGTCGTGGATTCCGAGTATCATAGGAGCGCCTCCATGAGTCCTAGTTTACTCACGAGTAATTTACTCTTGAGTAAATTACTCAAAAGTATATTGCAGGAAAAGAAAACTCAGTAAGTCCTCGCGAAGCGCGCGATGAACTTCGCCTCCCTGCCGCAGACAGGGCACTTCTTCCCTTCGGGGGCCTTGGCCTTCTCCTCCGGATAGGGCGTTCCGAGCATCTTGGCGTCGAGCTCCTCCTCCATCTTGAGGCCGCACTCCTCCTCGCCGCACCAGGGAATCTCCACTATTCCGCGCCTGTCCTCAAAGACCGCCTTAGCCTCCTCGATGGTGTCGACGCGCTTGATGTGGCTCTCGAGGAACTCCTTAGCACGGCTGTAGAGGTTCTTCATTATCTCGTCGAAGGTCCTCCTGACGGCCTCGACTATCTCCGCCCTTTCAACAACCTCCTTGGTGAGGGTGTCGCGCCTCGCTATGACAGCCTTCTTGCCCTCGACGTCCCTCGGGCCGACCTCTATCCTGACGGGGACTCCCTTCATCTCCCAGTCGTAGTACTTCCTGCCCGGCCTTATATCGCGCTCATCGACGTGGACGCGGATTCCGGCGTTCCTAAGCTCCTCCGCTATCTCCCTCGCGTAGGCGAAGACGTCTGCTTCTGCGTCCTTCTTCGGGATCGGGACTATAACTACCTGTATAGGCGCTATCGTCGGCGGAAGGACGAGGCCGTTGTCGTCGCCGTGGATGGCCATAACGGCTGCCAAAAGGCGCTCGCTCATTCCGAAGGTCGTCTGGTGGACGTACTCGTGTTTGCCCTCCTCGGTCTCGTACTTTATGTCGTAGGCCTTCGCGAAGTTCTGGCGGTAGTTGTGCATCGTGCCTATCTGGAGCGTCCTTCCGTCGGGCATCATGACCTCGGCGCCGAGGGAGTAGTAAGCCCCGGGGAACTTGTCCCAGTCCGGGCGCTTTGAGACGATGTAGGGAACCGCGAGGAACTTCGCGAGGCGGTCGAATATCTCGAGGTCCTCCCTTATCTGCCTTTCAGCATCTTCATAGCTGTCGTGGGCAGTGTGGGCCTCAAAGAACCTGCTTATCTCCCTCACGCGGATGAGGGGCCTCGTGTGCTTGGTCTCGTAGCGGTAGGTGTTGACTATCTGGTAGACCTTGAAGGGAAGGTCGGCGTGGGAGCGAATCCAGAGCGAGAACATGGAGTACATTGCCGTCTCGCTCGTGGGTCTGAGGATGAGCCTGATGTCGAGCGGGTCGTGGCCGGCGTGGGTTACCCAGAAGACCTCGCCCTCGAAGCCGGCTATGTGCTCCGCCTCCTTCTGGAACTCGGTCTCCGGAATGAGGGCAGGGAAGAGAACCTCCTCGTGGCCGGTTCTCTCCATCTCGGAGTGGATGAACCTCTCGATGTTGCGCATGATTTTAAGACCGTAGGGAAGCCAGATGTTCATCCCCTTGACCGGATAGCGCTTGTCCTGGATTCCAGCGGTCTCGATGAGCTCGTTGTACCACTCGCTGAAATTCTCGCTCCACTTTTCCCTTTTAACTTTACCCGCCATCTACACCACCTAGCCGTTGGACGTAAAAGCCGTTTATTAAGTTTTTTCCAAACTCAGGAAAAACGGAAGAGAGGGATCTCAGAACTTCAAAACTCTCGCCAGAACTATGAGCGGATCCCAGACCGGGGCGAAGGGCGGCGCGTAGGCCAGGTCGGTGAAGAAGGCGTCCTTTGTCGTGAAGCCAGCGGTGAGCATCGCCGCGGCGGTGTCTATCCTTGGGAGGATTTCAGCGCCGACCGCCTGGAGGCCGAGGAGCCTGTTCGTCTCGTTGTCGACAACTCCTTTCAGCCATATCGGCCTCGAACCCGGGTAGTAGTGAGGTCTCGTTCCGGCCTTTATGAACGCCGTCCTGACGTCGTAGCCCTCCTTCATCGCCTCAGCCTCTGTAAGGCCAGTCTTTCCAATCTCGACGTCGAAGAACTTGGTGACGCTCGTCCCGAGGACGCCCGGGAAGTGAACCTCCTTTCCGGCTATGTTGCTTCCCGCGACGTAGCCCATCTTGTTTCCTGCTGGAGCCAGCGGAATCCAGACGCGCCTTCCGGTTATGAGGTGCTTGGTCTCAGCAACGTCTCCAGCGGCGTAAACGTTCTCCACGCTCGTTTCCATCCTCTCGTTCGTCCATATCGCGCCAGTCTCGCCTATCCTGACGCCTATCTGTTTTGCCAGCTCGATGTTGGGCCTTATTCCAGTCGCGACGATGACGATGTCCGCTTTGTACTCGCCGGCGTCGGTTATCACCTTCTCGACCCTCTCCTTACCCTCGATGCGGAGCGTTATCTCCTCGGTCCTCAGGTTGATCTTCTTCCTCATCTCCTCCTCAAGGACGTCGGTGATTTCCTTGTCGAAAGCTTTCGCCATTATCCTCTCGTTCCTCTCTATCAGCGTGACGTTCTTGTTCTGAGCCGCGAAGGCTTCCGCCATCTCGACGCCTATGTATCCGCCGCCGATGATGACGACGTTCTCAACGGGGTTCTTCTCCAAGTACTCCCTTATGGCAACCGCATCCGGCGGGAGGTCGGCCGTGAAAACTCCCGGAAGGTCTATCCCCTCGATTGGGGGCACCCTCGGAGAGGCGCCGTTCGCGAAGACTAGGTAGTCCCACTCGTAGGTGTGCTCTCCATCGGGCTCCCTGACGCGCACCTTCCCTCCCTCAACCTCGATGACCTCTGACTTCATGTGCAGGTCTATGCCGCGCTTCTTGATGAAGACCTCCGGAGGGTAGTGCATGAGCTTCTCCTTCGGGGAGATGCCCTCAACGACGTAGGGAACGCCGCAGGGGGCGTGGCTCACCCACTCCGTTGCTTCGAAGACCTTGACGTCCCACTCCGGCTTCAGCCTTTTAACGCGTGAGGCAGCGCTCATTCCGGCCGCTCCACCGCCTATGATAACCACCGTTTTCTTCATCCCGTATCACCACAAAAGGTTCAAAACCAGAGGTTAAAAATTTGCCTCAGGTCTTTCTAAGGATCACCTCGTAGGTTTTGTCGCCCTTCATAACGCTCAGAACGAGGCTCTTATCGTAGTCTATGAACTTGGCGCCGCCCAATGAGTACCCCTCTTCCTCTAGGAACTCCCTGATTTTCAGCCCCAGATCCTCAAAGAGCTCCGCCGCCAGGGTTGCCAGGCTGGGCTCCTCTATCCTCAGCTCCTCATGGTACCTCCTGGCCAGTTCAAAAACATCAACGCCATCACCCATTTCGATCACCTGTTTTTCCTACGTTGCAAACCTTTTTATTACCTACCCACATACCCATCCATCGGCTGGAGGTGAGAAGATGGCTGGCCTGAAGTTCTGTCCCAAATGCGGCACTCTCATGCGTCCTGACAGGAAGAAGAACGCCTGGGTATGCCCGAACTGCGGCTACGAGGAGCCAATCACTGACGAGGATAAAAAGAACGCCAAAATAACCCAGAAAATCGAGCACAAGCCGGACGAGGGAATCATTGTCATCGACCAAGACGTCAAGACGCTCCCGACCACCAAGATAACCTGCCCCAAGTGCGGCAACGACACGGCCTACTGGTGGGAGATGCAGACGAGGGCTGGAGACGAGCCGAGCACTATATTCTACAAGTGCACCAAGTGCGGCTACGTCTGGAGGTCTTACGAATGAGGGACGAGGTTCTCCGCAGGCTCGCGGAGAAGGCCCTCAAAGAGCTCGAGGAGGCCTACCGCAGGATACCCGAAACGGACAATGGAAAAGCTTATCTATTCCGGGGAAAAGAAAGGGTTAGGCTTATGCTCGAGATACTGAATAAGGAGGGGTAAAGATGCCGTTTGAGATCGTTTTTGACGGGGCAAAGGAGTTTGCCGACCTTATAGCCACGGCAAGCAACCTCATAGACGAGGCGGCTTTTAAAGTAACGGACGAGGGCATAAGCATGCGCGCCATGGACCCCAGCAGGGTCGTTCTAATAGACCTCAACCTCCCCGAGAGCATATTCTCCAAGTACGAGGTGGAGGAAGAGGAGACGATCGGGATCAACATGGACCACTTCAAGAAGATACTCAAGCGCGGGAAGGGCAAGGACACCCTCATCCTCAAGAAGGGGGATGAGAACTTCTTGGAGATAACCTTTGAGGGCACAGCTAAGAGAACCTTCCGCCTTCCGCTCATAGACGTTGAGGAGCTAGAGCTGGACCTCCCCGAGTTGCCGTTCACCGCTAAGGTCGTCCTCCTAGGGGAAGTCCTCAAGGAGGCCGTAAAGGACGCCTCCCTTGTCAGCGACGCGATGAAGTTCATAGCCAAGGAAAACGAGTTCAGCATGAGGGCAGAGGGTGAGACCAACGAGGTCGAGATTAAGCTCACCCTTGAGGACGAAGGTTTGCTCGACATTGAGGTCGAGGAAGAAACCAAGAGCGCCTACGGTATCAGCTACCTCGCGGACATGGTCAAGGGGATAGGCAAGGCAGATGAGGTGACGATTCGCTTTGGAAACGAGATGCCCCTCCAGATGGACTACTTCATCCGCGACGAGGGCAAGCTGACTTTCCTCCTTGCGCCGCGCGTCGAGGACTGATCCTTTAACTTTTCTTTTGGTGGTGGCAATGGACATCATCAAGCTCAGGGAGATGCTCGAGGGCGAGCTTTCCAGCGACGAGTTGACCCCTATAGACGAGAGCTTTTACGCCGACTACGATAGTCTAGTGAAGGCCCTGAAGCTCAGGGCGGAGAGCTCGAGGGAGATGGGGGAAGAGGTTGAGGAGAGGCTTTATCTAGAGCAGCTCAGGATCGCCGAGGGGCTAATGCGCGACATACTCCGGGTGAGGCTCCACAAACTCGTCGATATGGTCTTCTCAGGGGCCTCGCCGTCGCTGGTTGAAGAGGAAAGGAAAATGTTCTTCATTTTAAAGGCCTTTGTTGAAAGGGAAGAACTCCCCACTCCCAGGGCTGATGTGGAGGAATCCGCACCTATTGAGGAGACCTCTGCGGTAGTTGAGCCGGCTAGAAAGGTCGTGTCTGAAGCTTATATCGTCCTTGATGACCTGCCCCAGATACTCGACGAGAACTTGGAGGAGTACGGCCCGATAAGAGCTGGGGACCTGGTGGTTCTCCCTAAGAGCATCGGGGAAGTTCTCTTAAAACGGGGAGTCGCCCAGAAGGTCAGGCTCTCATTCTGAGGAAAATTAAGAAAAGAGGAAAATCAGCCGTAGATGGCCAGGTAGTACTGGAGGGTGTACTGGGCGAGGAGGGCGTATTTGTAGGCCTGCTTCATGTAGTACTGGCTGACCATGGGGTCGTAGAGGGCGTATTTAGCGGCCTTACCCCTGAACTCCTCGGACTTCTGGATGTACGCGTTCGTTACTGCCGCCACTCTCGCCACAGTCTGAACCGGGAGTGTCTCCATGGCCTCGGTGAGCTCGGTGTAGTACTCGTCCACAGTTTCTTCGTACTTGGTCTCGATCTCTTTAACCTTCTCTGTCTCCTTGGTCTTCTGGCTGAGGACCAGCAGGGTGTCCGTGTATCCGTAGTTCGGGTTTATCACGGTTATGTGGAGGAGGTTGTCGCCGGGCTTGACCTGGTACTGGAACTCGACCTTTCCAAGGGTCGTGTAGTAGTACTTGCCGTCGACGTACACCTTGGTGTCGCTGGTTATTAGATCGCCGTTCTCCGGATCGCGGAGCTCGAGTGTTATCTTTACGGTGTTGCCTGGCTTGATGTCCCCCTCAACGTACGGGACCACGGCCACCTGTGGGGTGCCGACGTCAACTATAACTGGCGCGTAGTCCACGAGCTTTCCGGTCTCGGCATCAACGACCTTGAGGACTCCGAGGTAGGTTCCCTCCTCGTTCGTGTTTATCTTGACGTTAACGCTCCTCTCATCGTCGTTCTTCACCTGAAGGCTCGAGGGTTCTACCTGGATGTCCCCGTTGTCCCCGAGGAGCTGGTAGTAGAAGGTGTAGTGGATCGGGTTGTAGCCGACGGTGTCGTAGCCGTACACCGCTATGAGGTAATATCCAGGCGCGGGCATGAACTTCTCAAAGTACTCGTAGGCCGTCGGCCCTATCTGGTCTGTGTAGAGAACGTAGTTGGTGAAGTTCTTGAGGTCCTCATAGGTCGGGAAGTAGTAGACGTAGAGATCGAGATCAGCCTTCGGATCCTCCGGGTTCGTAATGCCCACCCTGAGGTAGTAGTCGCTTGAGGTAACCGGAATGTATCCGATCACGTCCCAGTCATCCTGGTTAACGGTGCGGTTCATGGCGTAGGCGACGTCCAGCCTTCCAACACCCATGCCTGTGACGTTGACCTTTACGTCACCGTAGCCCCTGTTGACGAGGTCAACCTGGGTCTTCACGACTCCCGGCTTGTCCGAGTAGGCCCTTACTATGTGCGGTGAAACGCTGAGCGAAGCGGCCTCAACCTCGATCTTGTAGTGGGACTCATCGTAGCCGGTCCTGGGCTTGGTGAACGTGCTGGTGTAGGCTGTTATCTCCCATGTGCCCGGCTCGGGGTCCTCAATAACCCATGTGTATTCATTGGGCCCTCCTGGGCCAACGAAGTAGTATCCCGGAACGTATTTAGCTACGACCGCGCCCTCGGGCCTCGCTATCATAAGCGTAGTCCTTCCCATGGGGTTTCCATTATCGTCGAGGGGCACCCTGAGGGTAACGCGGAGCTCCTTGGTTCCCGGAGCGACCTGGAAGTAGTAGTGCTTGGCGACGCCAGGAAGTGCAGTGTCGCTCAGGGAAGCGTGGCTCTCGCCGTTGAAGTTCATGGGCATGTCGACTATAACCGGGATGAAACCGTCGATGTAGCTGGTGTCAGGATCGTCGATATAGACGAGACCAACGTAAAGGTAGCCCGGCTGGAGCTTAGAGTAGTCTATCTGGATTGAGAAGGCACCGATGGTCTGCTGGCCAGCGGCAACGGTGTGGGTGCTCGGGGTGATCCAGTCGACGTTTGTGCTTATCGTGTAGGTCTTCTCCTCCCCGGTGTACCAGAGGCCTATTCCCGGGTGGTAGTCCATCGGGTAGAAGTATAGCGGTACGCTGTCCGGGAACTCGTTCCTTATGTAGACGCCGCGGTAGAGGTACGGTAGGTTAAACATGCCGTAGAAGTAGCTGTTGAACTCAACGTAGGCGGGGCTGAGCGGTATCTTCTTCTTGTCGAGGGCGTTTCTGAAGCCGGTGAAAGTTGTTCCACCGTAGATGTAGGTGGTGGGTTCTTTGCTGAGGTTTTCGAGGGCCGCTATAGCGTCCTTAACCTGGATCAGGCCAAATCCCTCGTCGATCATCGTGGTCTCCTCGAGGTGCTTTCCTGTCATCTCGAGGGCGCGCTTGATCATGAACGGATCGTACCTGAGGCCGTGGGCCTTTGCGTAGCTTATCATGAGCGCCACCGCACCGCTGACGTGCGGGGTGGCCATGCTGGTTCCGTCCCATATGCCGTAGTACCTGTAAGCATTACCCGTAAGAACTGTGTACCAGAGGGGTAGGCTTGAGAATATCATCTCTCCCGGCGCGGTTACGTCCGGATCGAGGAGACCGTCCATCCTCGGCCCCCTGCTGGAGAAGCTCGCCATAGTGTCGGCAACGCCGTCAACTCCGTAGAATATCTTCCAGCGCTGGCTTGAGCGGTACGCTCCAACGGTTATGACGAGGTCGCTGTCACCAGGAGAGTGAACAGTGTTGGTGGTCGGTCCCTCGTTTCCTGCCGCTATTGCGAAGGTAACGCCGAAGTAGTCGGTTATGAAGTTGGCGTAGAATATCTCCGGATTTTCAAGACCGTCGTTTATCTCCCCACCTCCGCCAAGGGACATGCTTATGACGTCGGCGCCGTGAAGAGCAGCGTAGAACATTCCGTTGATTATCCAGCTCATCCTTCCGAATCCAAGTTCACCGGGGAGAACCTTGACCTCCATGAGCTGGGCGTTGGGGGCCATTCCATAGACACCGGAGAACACGGGATCGTCGGGCAGGCCCACTCCAGCAACGGTTCCGCTGACGTGGGTTCCGTGGCCGTGTGCGTCCCACATGAACATGGCGTAGCCAATTCCCGGGCCGTAGGGTATGTCAAACGGGTAGTTCTCGTCGTTGCTCATGTCGCCGATGTGCACCCTCGCGAGGGCTATGTCAACCTTGGTGCTCGGGACCTGGACGTAGGAACCAGTCTCGTCGAAGAGCTCGAGTGGCTGATCGTCGGTGAAGTCGTTGTTGAGGTTGAGGTCGATGTAGGCAATTAAGTTGCCGCTCTGGTTGACTACAAGGACGGGGTAAACGTCGCTGAGGTCTCCGAAGAGGCCGAGATCGTAGGGATCGTAGGGGGTTCCGTTGAAGTTGTTCAGGTCGAAGTACCTCTCCGGAAGGAGGCCGAGGTAGTACTCGCTTCCGGTTATGTTGCCAACGTAATAGGCGGTCATGTTATAGTAGGTGACGGAATCGTGACCGTAGTATATGGCATAGAGACCCCAGTAAACCGGGACGGCCATGTTGACGACTATGGTACCATCCTGGGTCTCGTTGGTGGCGTAGTAAAGCTGGGCTATCCCCTCGTCGCTGGCATCGTAGATGTCTATTATCTTCCTCCTGCCGTCGAGGGTGGTCTGGAGGAACGGGTGGCCGACGTCAATGCCTGTGTCAAGAACCGCAACGGTGACGTTGTCTCCGAGGACCCCGTATCCGACCCACGTGTCGTAAGCCTGAGTGGTAAAGACGCTGAGGAACATGTCGGGCATCTGCGGTGTCTCTTTTGAGGGTAGTGCATCGGGCTCCTTGACGGGCTCCGGGAGCTTGACCATCTCGTCTTTCCAGATCCCGATTATCCCATCGATCTGCTTGAGCTTCTCAAGGTTCTCCCTCGGGATCGTGGCGACTATGAACTGGTACTGGGGCTTGCTGATGGGGTCGATCCTTCCGATCTTGGCGATCTCGTTGTAGACTTCCATAGCCCTGTCCCTGCTCGGTGCTATGATGAGCCTTACCTCCTTCTCACCGCTGCTGAAGAACTTCTCGATCTGCTTGTCAACGGGCATGAGCTTTGCAGTAGCAGGGTGCTGATTCATAACATTCTGTACATTATTCGTGGCAATAACTGGCGCTGAGGTCACTGGAACGATGGCCAATGCCATAATTAAAACAACCAAGAGGCCAATGGTTTTTCTTCCCATGATTCAGGACACCTCCATGCGGTATTGTGCATTGATGTATAAACGGAAGGACATTATTAAATTTTCCCTCCCCGACCGGGAGCGAGAGATCCGGAGGACGCGTCCAATCGGGGTACCACTGAATCTTGTAACACTGAGGTCTTATTTGGCCGAAACCTCCATGGAACGTTTCTATTCATCAAGGTCGCTAAGAATCCATTGGTCACCTAAACTTTTCTTCAGATCGGTTGAATACATGAGAACAGGCAGCTAAGACTTGATCTCCCGGGGAGTATTCTCCTCAGTCCTCGGGGTTCCTTAAAAAACTTGTTCTCCCCTTTTTGGCAGTTAATTTTAAATAGGGTTTTCATATATCACCACCGGTAAGTACTTTAAAAAGGAGGGATCGCCATGAGCGAATACAGGTTTATAAGGTGGTTTGAGGAGCTCAGGAAGACCGACGTTCCCCTCGTCGGTGGGAAGGGTGCCAACCTCGGAGAAATGACAAACGCCGGGATACCGGTTCCGCCCGGGTTCTGTGTCACAGCTGAGGCCTACAAGTACTTCGTCGAGAACGTCAAGCTCGAGGACGGTACCGTTCTTCAGGACTGGATCATGAACATCATAAGCCAGACCAACGTTGACGACTCAAAGCAGCTCCAGGAGAACACCGCCAAGATCAGGCAGAAGATCATCGAGCTCCCGATGCCGGAGGAGATTGCCAAGGAGATCGAGGACGCTTACAAGAAGCTCAGCGCCAGGTACAACAAGGACGCCGTTTACGTCGCCGTCAGGAGCTCGGCTACCGCCGAGGACCTTCCGGAGGCTTCCTTCGCCGGTCAGCAGGAGACCTACCTCGACGTCTACGGAGTTGACGACGTCATAGACAAGGTCAAGAAGTGCTGGGCCAGCCTCTGGACGGCTAGGGCCACCTTCTACAGGGCCAAGCAGGGCTTCGACCACAGCAAGGTCTACCTCTCAGCGGTCGTCCAGAAGATGGTCAACAGCGAGAAGAGCGGTGTCATGTTCACCGCCAACCCGGTCACCAACAACAGGAACGAGATCATGATCAACGCCAGCTGGGGCCTCGGTGAGGCCGTCGTCAGCGGAAGCGTCACCCCGGACGAGTACATCGTCGAGAAGGGCACCTGGAAGATAAAGGAGAAGTTCATCGCCAAGAAGGAGGTCATGGTCGTCCGCAACCCGGAGACCAACAAGGGTACCGTCTACGTCAAGGTCGCCGACTACCTCGGTCCGGAATACGTTGAGAAGCAGGTTCTCACCGAGGAACAGATCGTCGAGGTCGCCAAGATCGGCGCCAAGATCGAGGAGCACTACGGCTGGCCGCAGGACATCGAGTGGGCCTACGACAAGGACGACGGCAAGCTCTACATCGTCCAGAGCAGGCCGATAACCACCCTCAAGGAAGAAACTACTGCCACCGAGGCCGCCGAGACCGAGGAGGCCGAGGTCATCCTCAAGGGACTCGGTGCCTCACCGGGAATCGGCGCCGGCAAGGTCGTCGTCATCTTCGACGCCAGCGAGATTGACAAGGTCAAGGAGGGCGACGTTCTCGTAACGACAATGACCAACCCGGACATGGTTCCGGCCATGAAGAGGGCCAGCGCTATCATCACCGACGAGGGCGGAAGGACCAGCCACGCCGCTATCGTTAGCAGGGAGCTCGGCATTCCGGCCGTCGTCGGCACCAAGGAGGCCACCAAGGTCCTCAAGACCGGCGACTACGTCACCGTCGACGGCACCCGCGGTGTCGTCTACAAGGGCATAGTCAAGAGTCTCGTCGAGAAGAAGGAGGAAGAGAAGGCCGCTGGCGGACAGGTCGTCGTTGCCAGTGCCCCGCTCATCACCGCGACCAAGGTCAAGGTCAACGTCTCAATGCCCGAGGTCGCCGAGCGCGCCGCCGCCACCGGAGCCGACGGTGTCGGTCTCCTCAGGGCCGAGCACATGATCCTCAGCATCGGCCAGCACCCGATCAAGTTCATCAAGGACGGCAAGTTCGACGAGCTCGTCGAGAAGCTCGCCGACGGAATAAGGACCGTTGCCGCTGCCTTCTACCCGAGGCCGGTCTGGTACAGGACCCTCGACGCTCCGACTAACGAGTTCAAGGAGATGCCGGGTGGAGAGGACGAGCCGGACGAGAGGAACCCGATGCTTGGATGGCGCGGAATCAGGCGCGGTCTTGACCAGACCGAGCTCCTCAAGGCCGAGTTCACCGCCATCAAGAAGGTCGTCGAGGAGGGCTACGACAACATCGGCGTCATGCTCCCGCTCGTCGGCCACCCCGAGCAGATCAGGAAGGCCAAGGAGATAGCTAGGAGCGTCGGCCTCGAGCCGCACAAGGACGTCGAGTGGGGCATCATGATCGAGGTTCCGGCCGCTGCCCTCATCATCGAGGACCTCATCAAGGAGGGCCTTGACTTCGTCAGCTTCGGTACCAACGACCTCACCCAGTACACCCTCGCCATCGACAGGGACAACGACAGGATAGCGTACCTCTACGACGAGAAGCACCCGGCAGTGCTCAAGCTCATCGAGAACGTCATCAAGGTCGCCAAGAAGTACGGCGTCGAGACCAGCATCTGCGGCCAGGCCGGAAGCGACCCGAAGATGGCCAGAATCCTCGTCAGGCTCGGAATTGACAGCATCTCAGCGAACCCGGACGCCGTCGAGCTCATCAGGAAGACCGTCGCCCAGGAGGAGCAGAAGCTCATCCTCGAGGCTGCCCGCAAGAGGCTCTTCGAGTGAAGCCTTTTCGGCTTCCTCTTTTCTACTTGATTTTGAACCGGCATAACACGAGTTCTCAGCGCTCCAGTGCAGTCTTTCCCAGAGCTGGCTCTTTTATCCACGATAAACTTTTTATACACACGTTTAGATCGCTGTCATAATGAGGCGTGAAGTAGAGGCGATGCGCGAGCAGATAATCAAGGGACCAATAGTCAAAACGCTCATCCGGTTAGCCTATCCTTTGATCATAAACCAGCTCGTTCAGGTCCTCTACAACCTCACCGACACCTTCTGGCTGGGCAAGCTCGGAAGGACCGAACTATCAGCTCCGGGAACCGCCTGGCCCCTCGTGTGGTTCTTCATGAGCATGGGGATGGGGTTTGCCACGGCTGGCTTCGCCTTTGTGAGCCAGTATGTGGGGGCCAGAGAGTACGATAAGGCCAACCGTGCCGCGGGAGCGCTCTACTCCCTCATGATGCTGTTCTCGGCCGGAGTGGGAATATTCGGCGTCCTCTCGGCCCCCTACCTTCTCGGCTTCATGAACGTCAGCGATACGATCTATCCCTACGCCCTCAGGTACACCAGGGTAATATTCGCGGGCATTCCCTTCTCCTTCACGCTCTTCGCATTCAACTTCCTCCTCCGGGCCGTTGGGGACACGAAGACGCCGGTAAAGATAAACATAGCCACAGTCCTGCTCAACCTCGTCCTAGACCCCTTCTTCATATTCGGCTGGGGGCCTTTCCCCCGGATGGGGGTTGTCGGGGCCGCCGTTGCGACGATGCTCTCAAACAGCCTCGGCTCTCTCGTGGGCGGCTACCTCCTGTTCACTGGCAGGGTGGGGATCCACCTAACACCCGAAACTCTAAAGCCGGATCCCCACTTCTACTCCCGCATCTTCCGCGTCGGCCTTCCGTCGAGCGTGGGATCATCAACGACTGCGCTCGGCTTCGTCATCCTGACGAGGATTATATTCACGATCGGCGGGATCTACGGGCAGGCTCACGGGATAAAAGGCTACGAGGACGTTGCCTTCGCTACCTACAGCATAACCAACAGGCTGACGAACTTCATGTTCGCGTTCTCGGACGGCATAAGCATGGCGATGGGCACGATGGTCGGCCAGACCGTTGGGGCGAAGCTCTACGACAGGGCCAAGACAATAGCCGAGAGAACGATGCTCATAAACTTCACGATCCTTGGAGTTGGAACGCTCCTCTTTGCCTTCTTCCGCGTGCCAATCTTCAGGTTCTTCATCAGCGACCCCCAGATAATAGGGGAGAGCGCGAAGGTCGTCAAATACTTCTCCGCCTCGCTACCCTTCTTTGGAATATTCTCCGCCGTCAACAACGTCTTCCAGAGCTCAGGCCACACGAAGAAGAGCATGGTGCTCGGGATGGTGAGGCTCTGGGGCATAAGGCTCCCGCTCAGCTACGGGCTCGGAGTTTTGATGAGGGACACCGCAGGAATGTGGCTGGGAATGGGCCTGAGCAACGTTTTGGGGGCAGTTATAGCGCTCGCGTGGTTCCTTCGCGGGAACTGGATGAGTGGAATCATCGAGGAGTAACTTTTTATAGGCACGTTTCGACAGGGGTCTTACCGTGATGCCAATGGAGCGCGGAAAGCTGCAGAGAATGCGCGAGGAGATACTCAACGGCCCCATTGAAAAAACCTTGCTAAAGCTGGCCTATCCACTCATAGTCAGCAATCTCGTTCAGGTGCTGTACAACATAACCGACACATTCTGGCTGGGCAAGCTCGGGAGGGAAGCGCTGGCGGCACCGGGAACGAGCTGGCCGATAATAGGAACGCTGATGGCCCTCGGCATGGGCTTTGCTACGGCAGGTTTTGCCTTCGTCGGCCAGTACATAGGCGCCGGACGTTATGATAGGGCCAACCGCTCCGCTGGAGCGCTCTACTCGCTCATGCTCCTCTTCTCAACGGCAACGGCAATAATAAGCCTCGTGGTACTCCCGTACGCGCTCCGCTTTATGAAGGTGACTCCGAACGTCTACCCCTACGCGAAGGCCTACGCCCAGGTGGTCTTTGCCGGCGTCCCGCTTTCCTTCGCCTTCATGGCGTTCTCGGCTCTCATGAGGGCCTCCGGTGACACCAAAACGCCCGTGAAGATAAGCATGCTCACCGTTGGGATGAACATAGTTTTAGACCCGGTTTTCATATTCGTCCTGGGTCTGGGCGTGGAGGGAGCTGCCATAGCAACGGTCCTCTCAAACGGCACGGGCGCACTCATCGGCGCGAGAATCCTGACGAGCGGGAGGGCGGGCCTTCATCTAACGCGCGAGACCCTTAAGCCGGACTTCGAGTTCTACGGTAAGATCTTCCACGTCGGCCTCCCGTCGGCCGTTGGCCAGTCCGCGAACAGCTTCGGCTTCGTCGTCCTCACGAGGATCATCTACGGCTACGGCGACGTTGTTTACGCCGCCTACACCATAACCACCCGCCTCGTCAACTTCATAACGAGCATAGCTAGGGGCGTTAGCATGGCGATGGGAACTATGATAGCCCAGAACGTCGGAGCTGAAAACTACGGGAGGGCCAAGAGGATAGCTGAAAGGGCCATGGTAATCAACTTCCTAATAGCGTCCTCCGCGATACTCATCATCGGCCTCTTCAGGGTTCCCGTCTTCAGGGTCTTCCTCGACGATCCGGCTGTCATAGCCCAGAGCGAGTACGTGCTCAAGTACTTCCTCATCTCCGTGCCCTTCTTCAACGGGATATTCGTAGTTGTCACGAGAACCTTCAGCTCGGCCGGCCACACCAAGAAGAGCATGGTCCTCAGCATGCTGCGCCTCTGGGGCCTTAGGATTCCGCTCAGCTACGCCTTCGGCTACGTCGGAGCCATAACTGTACTCGGCCTCACGATACCGCTGGCGAGCCTCTTCGGCTTCACTAGCAGGGGAGTGTTCTTCGGGATGGGCATGAGCAACTTTCTGGCGGCGCTGGTGGCCCTAGCCTGGTTCATGCGCGGAAGCTGGATGAAGAGGATAATAGAGGAAAAATAGCCTCAGCCGAGGGTCTTCATAACGAACGCGAGCAGATCCGTTAACTCCCTAGCCCTCGTCTCCGGCGAGGCACCCATGTGACCGCTCTTCGTTTCCACGCGCAGATAAACCGGTGCTTCAACCTCTTTCATCTTCATGAAGAACTTCAGCGCATGAGCCGGGTGGACACGGTCGTCGTGAAGGCCCGTGTAGATGAGCGTCGGCGGATATTCCCTGTTGGGATCGATGTTGTGGTACGGACTGTACTTCAGCAGGAATTCCCTGTCCTTAGGGTCGTCGGGGTTGCCGTATTCGGGAACCCAGACGCTGCCGATGTAGAGCTTGTGGAAGCGGAGCATATCGATGACGGGGTAGCCTATCAAGGCAGAATCCATGACGTCGGGCCTCTGGGTGAGCGTCGCCGAAACGAGAAGCCCGCCGTTGCTCCTTCCCCAGGCTGCCACCTTGTAACCCTCTTCCTTGAGCTTTCCAAGGACGGCTATGAAGTCGTCGAAGACGTTCTGCTTGTTCTCCCTCATCCCAGCCCTGTGCCACTCCTCGCCGTATTCACTGCCACCGCGCAGGTTGGCCATCGCAAAGGTTCCGCCACGCTTGATGAAGGGAATCGCCTGCGGGAAGAAGCGAGGCGTCAGAGAGATGTTGAAGCCGCCGTAGCCGAAGACCCAGACCCTCTTCTTGTCCTCCGTTCCCTTCACGTGGAAGTAGTGGATTTTCGTTCCGTCCTTCGAGACCGCGAAGTCCTCCTCGACTCTGAAGTCGCCCTCAACTTCCTGCTTTTCGACGAGCTTAAGCTCCCCGTTGAACTCGTAGAGGCGGTAAGGCACTGTGAAGCTCTCGTAGCGGAGAAGAACCCTCCCCCCGTCGGTGTCGAGCGGGTAGACGCTTCCGGGGAGGTCAAAGGTTATCTCGTCGAGCTTTTCGCCATCGAGCGAATAAATCTCAAGTCTGTGGCTCGCGTGGACGAGCCTGCCGGCGAGGATTTTATCATCAACGATTACCGCCCACTCCAGCGGGAACTCTCCCTCCGAAATCACCTCGGTGACGTTCTCCCCCTCGAGGGCTACCACCTTCCCGAGGCCCCTGCCTTCCCTCGTGAGGACGTAGAGCTTCCCGTTGACGACATCTATAGGCTCCGCCGGGACCTCGGCGGAGTAAACCTTCTCCCACTTGTCCGGAGCCTCTATCGGCCCGATGTAGATTTCCGCCTTGTTCCAGCCGAAGGTGACCGTGAGCATGGCCCACTTCCCGTCGGTGCTCTTTCTCAGCGAGAGGAAGTAGCCCGAGCCAAGTCCCTTTCCAAAGACCATCCTCTCTCCGTTCTCGTCCCTGAAGAAGAGCCTCACCGCTGGAGCCTTAACTCCATCCGGCGTCTCACCGTGACGGTAGAACCTGCTGAAGTAGTAGCCCTTCCCTGTGAAGGTAACGTTCCAGACCGAGGGCTTGAACTCCTCCAGTATTTCGCCGGTTTCGAGGTTTACGATTCTCGTTATACCCTCGTCGGCACCGCCTATGGAGAAGCTGTAGGCGAGGAGCTTTCCAGATTTGTCCGCGGTGAACCCCTGGAGGAGAACCTCGTCGTTGAGTTCTTTCTCAAGCTCCTTGGAGTCAACTATGACTTCTCCGCCGAGCCACCTGATGATTTGCCTGTCCCTCTCCTTGTACATCGCGATGGTGCCTTTTTCGGTTAGTCTCGCGCCGTAGATAACCGGCATCGAGTAGTACTCCCAGACCTCTGGAAAGAGTTCGTCGCTCAGCTCCCCAACGAACTCCCTAAAGCGTTTGTTTTCCTCCTCAACTATCTTTAGAACGCGCTCATCCTTGAGGTTCTCCATCCACAGGTAGGGATCCTCCATAGAAACCACCGGGAGAATCTACGGAGATGAAGATATAAACGTTTAGGCGGGCGTTGCAGTATCACGCCCTGGAGATCTTTTTCTTAAGGCCCTCTATGAGGTCGATAAGCTCGTCCACGTCCTTTATCTCCTCGAAGCTGTCCTTAGGTATGAGGGGAACCTCAGAAACGACCTCCAGCTTCGATTTTTCGAGGACGAAGAGGCCACCGCTGTTTATTATCCTCCCAACCTCAGCCACCATCTCGGCCCGCTTAACCGTCGATTTCGTCTTCCTCTCGCCTATTCCGGTCAGAATAGTGAACTCGTCCTCCTTGGAGAGGGCGTTGAAGGGGGCGCGCTTGACCTTGACAACCCCCATACCAAGCTCTGTAAGCTTGTCGAATACCTCTTTCTCAAGCGGGGTCTCCGGCTTCGGGGGGGCGAGCTCGGCCTCGACCTTCGATCTCAAGATGTCTATCGGCTCCGCTATGGGCTCGTCGAAGATCTCCTCCATCCTCACGGCCACTTCGAGAGAGACCGCCTGCTCCTCCCTTTCGTAGTTCTGGAGGCTTTTCCTCGAGACCCCGAGGAGCTGGGCCAGTTCCCCAACGGAGTAGCCGTGCTTCTCGCGCAGTTTCCTCAGGAGCTCCCCGTTTATCCTGACGTAGAGCCCGCCGCGTTCGGCGAATATGGCCGGGAGCTCGCCCTCTATTAGGGCGTGGTAGAGGGTGGCCGGGTTCAGGGCGTAGATCCCAAAGCGCTCGTAGATCACGTCCTCCTCGAGCTCCGAGTTCTTGGTTCTCAGGCCGACTATTAGGGGGGAGGCTTTAAACACCTTCGAGAGCCTTTTCAGATCCTCGGCCTGCTCCTCCGTGACCGTGTCTATGTTCGTAACCACCTTAACGAACAGAAGGGTCAGCAAACCGCTGGCGACTATGTCAAAACACCCTCCCCTAAGCTCGACGTGAGCCACCTTGAAGCCGGCCCTCTGGAACAGCCTTGCAACGACGCCTATGAGTCTCTCCCTCTCCATCAAAGTTTAAATATGGCGGTGAACTTTTAAAGTTAAGGTGCAAATCATGAGGCCCGTTGTTATCGAAGGTGAGGGGGTCAGCCTTGGGGTGCTCGTGAGGGAAGACCTCCACACTATCTGGAAGTGGTACAACGACAGGAGGGTCAGGCGGTACATATCGTTCCCGCACGAGATCTTCTTCTACGAGGACGAGATGGAGTGGTACGAGGCCCTGAGAAGGGAGAAGAACAGGGAGAAGGTCTTCGCTATCGTAAAAAACGACGGGAAAAACCTGGTCGGCCTGATCGGGCTCCACAACATCGACCTCTACAGCAGGAACGCGGAACTAGGCTACTTCCTGGGTCCGGAGTACTGGGGGAGGGGGTACGCGACAGAGGCTGTCTCCCTCGCCGTGAGGTACGCCTTCGAGTGGCTTAACCTCAGGAAGCTCTACGCGAGGGTTTTTGAGCCTAACACAGCGTCAAGCGTGGTGCTGGAGAGGAACGGGTTCACATTGGCTGGGAGGCTCAGGGACCATCAGTACGTGCCGGGAATGGGATTCGTCGATGTGCTGCTCTACGAGCTCCTCAGGGAGGGAGATGGGCTTGTGTGAGTACGTCTACGGAAACGGAAGGAGGTGCAGGCTGAGGCCCATCCCCGGCTCTGGTTTTTGTGCCCTCCACGTGCCCTACGAGGAGGGGGAGTCCCTTCTGGGGGAGGAGATAAAGAAGGTTAAAGCCGAGAAGTTCAGCGAGCGGCTGAAGCGGGGGCAGACGTACTTCGAGGGCGTCTACCTCTACGACGTCGAGGTTGCCGGGTTCACCTCGGACAAAGTCCTCGTCTTCAAGAACTCCCACATAAAGACCCTGATCGTGGACGGCTCGACCCTCAAGGGGCTCATCCTCATAGGGTCCACCGTTGAGAGGGTCATAATCTTTGAGACCAAGGTCGAGATGCTCTTCTTCAAGGACTCGCAGATATTCGGCCTCAACCTCCTCCGCGTCGACTTCACGGGCCACATCTCGGTCAGGGATTCCGACGTCAAGTACCTGATGATAAACTCGACGAGGTACGTGAGGGAAGGCACGGGGGGGGAGGAGGCGGCGTACGGGGAGAGGAAAGGAATTCTGGGCACGATCGAACTTGCCGGCCTCAGGAACGTCAGGAGGATAGGGATAAACACGCGCTACCCCCTGCTTAGGAGGATACTGAGGGAGCACGGAATAAACCTCGAGGAAGGGCACGCCAGGATGGTTCGGGTCAAAACCATCGTGGTGAGGGACATAGAGTTTGACATCTCCCCGCGCTTTAAGAGGCAGGTGAGGCTGACCCTCAACGGGGTGAGCGGCCAGCTGGTCATGGAGAACCTCAACGTGTTCGGTCACGTGGAGATAAGGCGTAGCAGGCTCTCCTCCCCGGAGTTCGTCCACGTCAGGGTCGAGGGGAACTTCGTGCTGAGGTCTTCCTCGCTGGTTGTAGATCCCTCCTGGAGCATGACGACCCTCCCGAACCTCCCCATAGAGCTGGACGTAGGGGGCTTTTTCATAGTGGAGAACTGCACCTTCAGCAGCCCCTACGCGGAGGAGGCCTTCTACCGCCTCGCCCGCATCAGCTGGGAGAGGAGCGGCGACTTCGAGAGGGCGGATGAGTACTACTACCGCGAGATGGTGGCCAAGAGGAGGGTAAGGGCCAGCGGAAGGTGGAGGGGCTGGAAAAAGATCCTTTACAGGGCTGAGGTAGCCTTCGAGTGGCTTTTCGCGGACCTGACCTGCAAGTACGGCACCGACTGGAAGAGGCCCATACTGATATGGCTCGCCGCCGTCAACGTCTTCTTCCCCCTGCTCTTCTTCCTAACCAAAAGCGTCGAGGGCATATCTGGGAGCATGGGCTTCCTGGACTACGAGTACTTCAGCGTCGTCACCGCGACCACCCTCGGCTACGGTGACTACCACCCAATAGGCCTGGGGAGGGTAATAGCGTCGATCGAGGCCCTCTTCGGAATGTTCATGTGGGCGGTGTTCCTGACGGTGTTCGCGAGGAGGTACATGAGGTGATAACATGCGCGTTGGACTGATAGTCAACCCCATAGCCGGAATGGGCGGCAGGGTTGCACTCAAAGGCACGGACGGAGTCGTCGAGGAGGCAATAAGGAGGGGGGCCAGGCCGATAGCCCAAGACCTCGTGAGGCTCTTTCTCTCGGAGCTTTCCCATTACGGTGAGGCCAGTGAAATAATGTTCATCACAGGCCCGGGGCCGCTCGGGGAGGACGTCCTGGAAGAGTTTGACTTTGAGTTCGAAGTGATGCGACACAGGGAAATCGGCTACCGAGAAGTGGAGGGAGTGATGATTCCAGACACGAGTTCCGAGGACACCAAGGAGCTCGCGGGGAGAATGGCCGATAAGGTAGAGATCCTCCTCTTCGCCGGTGGCGACGGGACTGCGAGGGATGTAATCGAGGCCGTCGATGAGCGGGTTCCAATTCTAGGCATCCCAACGGGCGTTAAGATGTACTCGGGAGTTTTTGCGTATTCTCCGGAGGACGCGGCCGGGGTTCTTGTGGACTTCCTTCAGGGGCGCGCCAGGCTGGAGGAGCGGGAGGTGAGGGACATAGACGAAGATGCATACAGGCACGACGAGGTTAGGGCAAAAACCTACGGAAAGGCCGTAGTTCCGGTCGTTGAGACCCTGGTCCAGGGCAGCAAGGAGAGGGTTCCCCTCCGCGAGGAAGACGAGCTTGAGGTCATTGCAGAGGTTCTGGCTGAGGAAATCCTTGAAAACGACGGCGTTTACTTCCTCGGCTCCGGCTCGACGGTTAAGAGAATAAAGGAGAAGCTGGGCATAGAGGGAACCCTCCTCGGCGTCGATGTTGTCGAGATTCGAGATGGAAAGGCCAGGCTCCTCGTGAAGGACGCGACCGAGAGGGACCTCCTCAGATTTGTTGATCGGAACCCGAAAATCGTCGTTACGGTCATTGGAGGTCTAAACTTCCTCTTCGGCAGGGGCAACCAGCAGTTCTCGGCGGAGGTGCTGAGGAGGATTCCCAGGGAGAACATAACGGTCGTCGCCACCCCTTCCAAGCTTGAAAACGGCCCGCTCAGGGTTTACACGGGGGACAGGGAGGTCGATGAAAAGCTCAGGGGGTACATACGGGTTCGCGTTAGCCCCTGGATGGAGAGGCTCGTTAGGGTCGTTTAGGTTTAAACCAGAAGCCGTTTATATGAGCGCTCCCTATTCTCTACCGGTGAATCCTATGAAGTACAGCCGTATAGCGGTTAGACTCTTTGAGAGGGAGGGTGAGGATACGTTCTACGACCCCGTCTACCACGGAAGGACCATCAAGATATTCGGCATGGACGAGTGGCCGGGAAAGGCGCTGAAGTACATCGCGGACAGGTACCGGAAGATTGATTACGGGGTCGTCATCTTTGACACCGAGGGTGGCTTTCCAGAGGAGAGGTTCGACACCATAATCCGGGTGAGGGACGGTCAGGGGACGGGTCTCGACCCCTTGGTGCTGGCGGGAGAAGGTCTTCTCGACGGCTACACGGCCGCGACGATAGTCCAGACAGTTTACGGACTCGACAGAACCCTGACCGAGAGGCTCTACGCGGACTTTCTGGCTGGAAAGGTGAAGAGCGTTCCGGAGGCGGTGAAGTCGGACGGAAAATACGCTGAAGTCATTGGAGAAAGCTACACGCCCCTGGACGAGGCGTTCTATTCCGGGAAACCCCCCGAGTTCGGAAGGAACATCCTGGTGGAGCTGGGGAGACGTACAGCATAACCATGGCGGGCATAGCCTTTCTCGTGGTGAGCGCGGTGGTCAGGCACAGGAGAAACACGATGGTAGGCGTCAACGATGCGGCCGTTTTGGCGTACACCACAGCCGGCGGCGCGGCGATTCCTCTCATAACGAAGCCCCTCAGGGCCAGGGTGACCGTTCTCGCGACGCAGTATGCGGTGGAGTCGATAATGAACCTTGCCGGCCCTAGTTTGCTCCTCTACCACGACCCGGACACTCAGAGCGTGATCTACGAGACGAACGGCGTCCCGCCTGGTCCAATGAGGAAGCACGTCCACAAGGGACAGGCGGCCTTCATCTACCGCACGCCGGAGACGATAAACGTAGAGTGGGGCGAGATGCCTCTCTAACTCCTCAAACTTTTTACCAGCTCCTCCATGACGCCGAGGAAGATCTCGACCTCTTCAACGCTGTTGTAGACGTGGAACGACGCTCTAACCGTGCCGTTTATCCCGAGCCTCTTCATGACGGGTAAAGCACAGTGGTGGCCGGAGCGAACCATGATGTTGTGGTTGTCGAGTACGGCAGCGACGTCGTGTGGGTGGAGGGGTGGAACGTTGAAGCTCACTACACCGGCGTGCTTCTTCAGGTTCCTCGGCCCGTACCACGGCACTTCAAGCTCGTCCAAGCCTTCGGTGATGCGCTTTACGAGTTTGTGCTCCTGCCTCTCGATCCTATCGAGCCCTATCCTCTGGATGTAGCGTATTCCAGCGGCGAGGCCTATCGCACCGCCTATGTTGGGCGTCCCCGCTTCAAAGCGTTCTGGGGGTTCTGTGAGCTTGTAACCCTCCAGCCCAACGTCCTCTATCGTCCCTCCTCCTATCAGGGGAGGCTCGAAGGTCTCGAAGAACTCCTCGTTGATGTAGAGAACGCCTATTCCCGTCGGCCCCATCGGCCCCTTGTGGCCGGAAAGTCCCAAGAAGTCGGCGTGGAGCTTCTTGACATCGACCTCCATGTGGCCGGTGCTCTGGGCAGCGTCAACGACGAATATAGCCCCCTCCTCCTTCGCGAGCTTTCCTAGTTCTTCGACCTCGTGGATAACACCAAGGGCGTTTGAGACGTGCTGGACGGCTACCAGCTTTGCGCCTCTAATCTTTTTCTCGGCGTCGCTCAAATCCAGGTTGCCCTCGTCGTCGCCCTCTATGAACCCCAGTCTGAGGCCCTTTTTCTGAGCCAGCCTCTGCCAGGGAAGCAGGTCGGAGTGGTGCTCGTAGGGGGTGGTTACTATCCTGTCGCCGGGCTTGAATATGTGCTCAAGTCCAAGGGCGACAAGGTTGAGGCTCTCGCTCGTGTTCTTGGTGAAGACTATCTCCTCGAACTTGGCATTGAGGAACTCCGCCACGACCTTCCTGCTCTCCTCGTACTTGTGGGTCGCCATCTGAGAAAGGCGGTGTATTCCCCTGTGCACGTTGGCGCGGTACTTCAGGTAGTACTCGTCCATGGCCTCTATCACGGGCTTCGGCGTGAGCGAAGTAGCGGTGTTGTCGAAGTATATTACCTCCTCGGTCAGCGGAATGTCCTTCCTAACATCCTCCGGAATCCTCATGAAACCACCTCCAGAACTCCAGCACAGTCGTATATCACACGGGCGATTGATTCGCCCGTCTTTGAGTCCTCCAGCAGCTTGATTATTATCTTGCCGCTCGGATAGACGCTGACTTCGTAGCCCTCCATCTCAAGGATCAGCATCATACCCGGGATGAGCTTCTTGACGGTGTAGCCCTCCTCCCTGAGGCACTGGGCAGTCTTTGTTAAGTCCAGCTTTATCGGCCTCTCCCAAGAGTAGCCGCTTATGACGATCCCCTTCATCGTTACGCAGGGTTTTGCGATTATCATGCTCCCACCAAGTTACGCTCTGCCGGGGAGAATTTATGGGTTTCTTAAACCATAAGTTGATAGGACTCCCCCAAAGGTTTTGAACCGTCGGTTTAGGAAAGCCTAAAATCCGCTCCCCCGGATATTAAAACTATGAACGTCAGCGAGATCCTAAAGGCGAGGGAACTGGGGTACCTGCTGCTCATAGTCCTGATATCGTTCGGGGTAAGCGCGGCGACGCTCTATTTCTTGGGCATGGCCGGCTTTATTCTGCAGTTCCTCACACTGGCCCTGACGGACTCTGTGAACCCCTGCACCTTTGCAGTTTACACCCTTTTCCTGATAGCCCTCTCTGTTAAGGGGGTTGACAAGAAGAGGCTTTACATCGTTGGTCTTTCCTTTGTGGGGGCCGTTTACATTTCGTACTACACGCTGGGGCTCGGCCTCACCTTCGTCGCCGGGAAAATCCCCCTCGAATGGGCCGGCTACTTTGCCATAGCTTTTGGGGTGTACACCATAGCAACGGGAATAGCCGAGCGCTCGAGAACGGGCGATAAAAAGGCCCTGAGGAGGAAGATGTTCTCGACCGACACGACGGTTCTGGGGGCCCTGATCCTTGGAATAAGCGTCTCAACCACACTGCTCCCCTGTTCCGCCGGCCCCTATCTGGTCTACGCGGCAGTTATAGCCCGCTCGTCCATGGCGATGGTCGTCCTCCTGCTGGCCCTCTACAACCTGATATTCATCCTCCCCCTGCTGGTCATCCTGTTCGCCATGGGGAGCCTGAGGGAGAGCAAGGAGTTCTCCAGGGCGATGGTGAGGCACTCGGCCGAGCTCTCGGTGGTTGCCGGGGTTCTCCTCGTTGCCATCGGCCTCTGGATCCTCGGGCTCGTCTAACCATCCACTGCATCGAAAGATTTAAAAAGGCCCTCCGGAAGGTATAACCCGGGCGCTCGGGCAGTGCCGGGGTAGCTTAGCCTGGTCAGAGCGCTCGGCTCATAGGGCCGCTCCCCTTCGGGGGAGCCTGAGAAACCGAGAGGTCCGGGGTTCAAAGCCCCGCCCCGGCACCATTGAAACTTTGCCTTCGCAAAGTTTCGCGCTGGCGGGAAGATTGCGTGCTTTTCTAGAACTTCAGGGGGTTGAGTTTACCTATCATTGTGTTCTCTAGGGTGTTGCCGCTGCAGCCGTATTTTGGTTATTTTGCTTCCTCCCCATCCCCGCAACCCTTTAAAACCCTCCCCCTCAGCCTAACCCGGTGGTGAGGATGAGGATCGCGGTCATCGATTACGACAAGTGCAACCCGGACAAGTGCGGGCACTTCCTGTGCGAGAGGGTTTGTCCCGTCAACCGAATGGGGGGCGAGGCCATAATCATAGACGAGGACAACTACCGACCGGTGATACAGGAAGCCAGCTGTACCGGTTGCGGAATCTGTGTGCACAAATGCCCCTTCGGTGCGATAACCATAGTCAACCTCCCCGAGGAGCTTGAGGAGGGCTGCGTTCACAGGTACGGCATAAACGCCTTCGTTCTTTACCGCCTCCCTGTCGTCAAGGACGGCATGGTCGTCGGAATCCTCGGGCCTAACGGGACGGGTAAGACAACTGCCGTTAAGATCCTCTCCGGGCAGATGATACCCAACCTCTGCGAGGACAACGAGGGCTGGGACGCCGTCATCAAGGCCTTCCGCGGCAACGAGCTTCAGAACTACTTCGAGAGGCTGAAGAACAAGGAGATACGCCCGGTGGTGAAGCCCCAGTACGTCGATTTAATTCCCAAGGCGGTTAAGGGGAAAGTTCGCGACCTCCTGAAGAAAGCTGACGAGACCGGGAAGTTCGACGAAGTTGTAAGGGAGCTCGAGCTTGAGAACATCCTCGACAGAGACATAAAACACCTCTCCGGCGGTGAGCTCCAGAGGGTCGCCATAGCGGCCGCCCTCCTCCGCAATGCGCACTTCTACTTCTTCGACGAGCCGTCGAGCTACCTCGACATAAGGCAGCGCCTCAGGATAGCCAAGACGATAAGGAAGCTCGCCGAGGGAGGAAAGGCCGTCTTAACTGTAGAGCACGACCTCGCCATCCTCGACTACATGAGCGACATAATCCACGTCGTCTACGGCAAGCCAGGAGCTTATGGTATATTCTCGCAGCCCAAATCAACGAGGAACGGGATAAACGAGTTCCTCCGCGGCTACCTCCGCGACGAGAACGTCCGCTTCAGGCCCTTCGAGATAAGCTTCACGAAGAAGAGCGAGAGGAAGAGCCAGGAGGGTGAGGTGCTCGTCCAGTACCCGAGACTCGTAAAGGACTACGGCTCCTTCAGGCTTGAGGCGGCTGGAGGGGAGCTCTACATTGGTGAGGTCGTTGGCATAGTGGGTCCGAACGGCATAGGTAAGACGACCTTCGTCAAGATGCTCGCCGGCGTTGAAAAACCGACTGAGGGCGAAGTCGACTGGTCGCTCACCGTCTCCTACAAGCCCCAGTACATCAAGGCGGACTACGAGGGAACCGTTTATGATCTCCTGAGCAAGATAGACGCCGCCAAGCTCATGAGCAGCTTCTACAAGAGCGAGCTCCTCAACCCACTTGGTATCCCGGAGCTGTACGACAGACAGCTCAGCGAGCTCAGCGGTGGTGAGCTTCAGCGCGTTGCGATAACCGCCGCCCTCATCAGGGACGCGGACATATACCTCCTCGACGAGCCCTCAGCCCACCTCGACGTCGAGCAGAGGCTTGCCGTTTCCAAGGCGATACGCTCCCTGATGGCCAAGAACGAGAAGACGGCTCTGATAGTCGAGCACGACGTCATGATGGTCGACTACCTCAGCGACAGGCTTATAGTCTTCGAGGGCGAGCCGGGGAAGCACGGTAAGGCTCTGCCGCCGATGGGCATGCGCGAGGGCATGAACCGCTTCTTAGCGAGCGTTGGCATAACCTTCAGGCGCGACCCCGACACAGGGAGGCCGAGGGCCAACAAGGAAGGCTCGGTAAAGGACAGGGAGCAGAAGGAGATGGGGGAGTATTACTACACCTTCTGACCTACTTTTTTGATAAAGGTTAAAAGTTCCGCCGACAAGTGTCCACCATGAGGCCGGACTACAGAAAGATCGGCTGGTTTGTGGTTGTCTTGACGGCGGTATTGTCTCTGATGCTCCTGCTGAAGCCCTATTTCCCGAGGGAAAGCCCCGGAGAACCGGTGGGGGGCGAAGTTGTCCTCCCGAAGCCCAAGGTTGACGGGAGTATGAGCGTTGAAAGGGCCATCGCCACGCGGCGTAGCGTAAGGGAGTACCTCCCGGAACCCCTCTCCATCGAGGAGCTGTCCCAGCTCCTGTGGGCGGCCCAAGGCATAACAAGCCCCGACGGAAAAAGGGCCGCTCCCAGCGCGGGGGCGACTTATCCCTTCTCTGTCTACGTCGCAGTGGGGAACGTCAGGGGCCTCCCCCCAGGCATCTACCTCTACAACCCCCAGAGACATTCCCTCGGCCTGATCAAACCCGGGGACTACCGGGGTGATCTGGAGAAAGCCGCCCTGGATCAGGACTGGGTTGGCGATGCCGCGGTGGACATAGTCCTGGTTGCTTTCTACGAGAGGACCGTGAAGGTCTACGGGGAGAGGGGCTACAGGTACGTCCACATGGAGGCAGGCCACATAGGGCAGAACATCTACCTCCAGGCCACAGCCCTCTCACTCGGAACGGTTGCCGTCGGCGCTTTTGACGATGAGAAGGTAGCTGAGATACTGGGCACTGAAGGGGCCCCCCTCTACATATTCCCCGTCGGGAGGGTCGGAGATGAACCTTGACCACAACACATTAGGCTGGATAACCTTCGGACTCATGACCCTCAGCATGCTGAGCGGAGCCTTTATATTCCTCAACCGCAAGAACTCAAGGATCTGGACCTTAATCCACGTCATAATCTCGATACTCGCCTACGTGGCGATGTTCCTAACCCTGTGGGCCGTGAGGTGGTAGAATGTCCCTTCCCCCAGGAAAGCTTCCCCCCGAAAAGCTTGAAGAGCTGGTCTTCAGGAGGATAGGGAAGGCCGGGAAAAGGGTCATAGTCGGTCCGGGTCAGGGGATCGACGCCTCTGCGATAGACTTCGGGGATAAAGTACTGGTGGCCTCGACCGACCCGATAACCGGGGCCGGGAAGGGGATAGGGTTTTACGCGGTCCACATAAACGCGAACGACGTGGCCGTTTTTGGGGCCAGGCCCAAGTGGTTCCTGGTGACGATCCTCCTACCGGAAGGCTCCGGTGAGGAACTGCTCGCGCGCATAATGGACGAGATTCTGGAAACCGCGGAAAGCCTGGGCGTTGCCGTTGTGGGCGGCCACACCGAGGTTACTCCCGGGCTCAGGAGGCCGATAGTGGTCGGAACGATGCTCGGGGAGGCCGAGAGGGAAAAACTAGTTACCTCCGACGGGGCCAAGCCCGGGGACGCGATAGTGATGACCAAATGGGCGGGCCTGGAAGGCACGTCGATAATCGCCCGGGAGAGGGAGGGGGAGCTGAGGGAGGTCTTTGGAGAAAGCTTCGTCGAGAGGGCGAAGGCGCTGATAGATTACATAAGCGTCCTGCCAGAGGCCGCGCTGATTAGAGAGTTCGCGGACGCGATGCACGACCCCACGGAGGGAGGGATCCTCAACGGGCTCCACGAGATGGCCGACGGTGCGGGCCTTGGCCTGAGGGTCTTCCTGGACAGGATCCCCATCAGGGGGGAAACTACCAAAATCTGCGAGTTCTACAGCATAGACCCCCTGGCGCTGATAGGGTCTGGCTCCCTCCTGGCGGCGGTGCCGCGGGACCACGCGAAGTTCGTGGTCGAGAAGCTTCTCGCAAAGGGCATAAACGCGGCTGTGATAGGGGAGTTCCTGGCCGAGAAGAAGAGGGTGGCAATAAAGGGCGGGGATGAGGTGCCGCTTAGGAGGCCGGAGAGCGACGAGCTCTGGAAGGTAGTCTAGAGCTCAACGGACAGGTTGAACTTCTTTTCCTCCTCAAGCTTCTTCAGGATCTCGTGGGCCTTCCTCTGCTCCAGGGGTATCCTCTTGAGCTGCTCATAGGCGGCCATTATCTCCCTCTTCTCGTCACCAAAGGCCCTCTGGCCCATGTATAGCAGGACGGCCAGTAGAACGCCCTTCATGGTCCTCTCGGGAAGCGGGAGCATCTTCCACCCGTTGTCGTACACGTAGGCCACCTTCGGGGTCTCGTGCCCCTCCAGGAGGTAGATGGGGACGATCCTCTTTCCTTTGTCGACCTTTAGGTACTCGAAGAGGGCCTCCCTCGGGTAGCCCTCCTTTATGAGCCCCATGAAGCTGAGCTCAAGGGCCTTTAGAAGGGAGGAGAGGCGCTCCATATCGTTTATCCTGGCCTTGGAGAAGAGAGAGAGCTTCAGCGCGGCCTTCATCGGCGGTTCCTCGAGGATGTTCACCTTTACGAGGATCCTCTCCCTCAGACTGGAACCCACTTCGAAGGCCTTTACCCCTATCCACACGGCACCGTTGGTCAGTATGCCGTACCTGACGCCCGTGCTGAAGCAGTACTTGGCGAGCTGGCGGAGGGGCTCTTCCCTCTTAGACACGTTAACGCTCAGGTTCTTGGCCTCAAGGTAGGCCACCGTCTCACCGCCGATTATGAGGGCGTAGTCGGCCCTGCCCTCATCAGTCCTCGACTCGGGCCTTACCTCCTCGGGGTTGTTCCAGTCCCACCCGAGGGATGTCATTATCTCCCCTATGAGGTGCTGCTTCACGGCCTCCTCGTTGCTCTCGTAGAGGCTCCTGTGTGCGTCTATCTTCTTCAGAACCCTCATTATGCTCTCCGCTATCGGGCCCAGTTCCGCGGATCCAGGAGTGGTGGACACCGGCAGGGCCTGATCGAGGGCCTTTGATTTAGTCTCGGCCATTAAAGCTCACCGGTTGGACGCTTTCGCCATACATATACTCCCCTCCCCACCCTAAAAAACGTTTTGTCCCGACAAGGTTTTTATTGCCCGGGAGTATTGGGGATGGTGATAAACTTGTGCCGCGTTCTATTCGCAGTCGGCGACGGGGGGGAGCTTTCCCCCCTCGTGGACGCCCTCGTGGAATCCTCCAGAAACGATCCGTACAAGGAGGCCAGGGGGAAGGGGAGGGAGCACAGGGACGGCTGGGGATACGTCGTTCTAAAAAGGGAGGGGGTCGAAAGCTACCGCTTCGTTAAGCCCATATTCGAGGATTCAGGGGGCGTTGAAGGCCTCAAGGCATCCCTCAAAGGGTTCTCGGCGCTGCTACTCCACTCCCGGGCGGCTTCCCAGGGCCCCAAAAACCTCTTCAACACCCAGCCCTTCGGGTTTTCAAGCAGGAAGGGCTTCTCGTACTGGGTATACCACAACGGCGACCTGGACAAGGGGAAAATAATCAGGATGGCCGAGTTCGAGGAGGATCACTTCAGACACGCCTCGGACAGCTACGCGATGGCCTCCTATCTCTGCAGGCGGCTTGAGTCCTTCGAGAAGGACGAACTGCTGAGACACTACTCCCTGCTTTCCAGAACCGCTAACACGAGCTTCAACACTGGAACGCTCTTCCTCGGGTCGGATGGAAGGGCAGTGGGTTTCGTGACGGCCTACTCAAAGCCACTCTACATAATGAACTCAAGGAACTGGGACTACGTCAGGCAGATCGTCCTGAGGAAGGAGAACCTGTTCGCCGTCGGCTCGTCTACCCTCGAGCTCTACCACAGGGACGAATGGAAGCCAGTTGTCAACGGCACTGCCTTCTACGTCGACATCGACTTCGAGGGGGAGGCTTTTGAGGTTGAGGAGCTGGTCCTAGGTTGAGGTAGCGTTTTATACTTTGCCGCCCTACTTTTATTCCGGTGATCCGCGTGGAGATGAGGGCCCCCATCAAGGTCTACATGAGCCGGAAGCTCATAGGGGTGAAGCCGGGGGACACCGTCAAGAGGGCCGGGGAGGTAATGACCGAGTTCGACATCGGCTCACTCGTCGTCGTTGACGAGGAAGGCTACGTTGTGGGGTTTCTCACGAAGGGTGACATCATAAGGCGCCTTGTAGTTCCGGGCCTGCCGAACACTACCCCCGTGAGGGAGATAATGACCAAGGAACTAGTAACGGTCTCGGCCGAGACCCCCCTCAGGGAAGTCCTCGACATAATGAGTAAGAAGGGCATCAAGCACATCCTGATCGAGGAGGAGGGCAGGATCACGGGCATCTTCTCGATAACCGATCTCCTCGAAGCTAGCAGAAGAAAGCTTGAAACGGCCATAGCAACGGAGTGATGCCCATGATAAGGATAGCCCACATAAGCGACACCCACATAACCAACGAGGGGGCCTTCAAGGGCTACGCCTTCGACCTCATCGTGGAGGAGATAAACAGGGGCAACTTCGACTTCGTCATCCACACCGGCGACATAACCAACCAGGGCCTCCGCGAGGAGTACGAGCAGGCCGCTTACCAGCTTAAGAAGATAAAGAAGCCCCTGGTGGTTCTCCCCGGGAACCACGACGTCAGGAACGTCGGCTACAAGCTCTTCGAGCAGTTCATAGGGCCGTTGAACGGCGTCTACGAGTTCAAGGACGGAGTGGTCATATGGGTGGACTCGACGATCCCGGACCTGAGCGACGGCAGGATAGGGGGGAACAAGTTCCGCTGGCTCAAGGAGAAGCTCGAGGAGTACTCCGGCAAGAAGTTCAAGATAGTTGCGGCACACCACCACCTCGTTCCGCTCCCAGACACGGGGAGGGAGAGGAACGTCCTCTTCAACGCCGGTGACGTCCTGGATCTCCTCCTGAGGAACGAGGTGACCCTCTACACCTGCGGCCACAAGCACGTCCCCAACGTCTACCGCGTTGAGGATCTAGTTATAGACAACGCGGGCTGTACCTCCTGCAAGAAGACCCGGCGGGGAGACGTGAACAGCTACAGCATAGTGGAACTCCACGACGACGGGAGCGTGAAGGTGACCATAAGGCGCGTTACGGGGGACGAAGTCCAGGGGGAGCACAGCCCGGTGAGACCAAAGATCTTCGTGCCCTCTGGAAAGAGGGTTCTGAGGATAGTCCAGCTCAGCGAGAGCAACGTCTCGGACAGGGTGTACTTCAGGAAGAGAACCCTTGAGAACGCGATCAGGATGATAAACGAGAGGCTAAAGCCGGACTTGGTCATCCACAACGGGGACGTTGTCGACGCTGGAATCGAGCGCTACTACGAGAGGGCCTACGAGCATTACAGGGAAGTGAAAGCCCCAAAGATAGTCATCCCGGGCCACAACGACATAACCTACCTCGGCTACGAGCTATTTCAGGAGTACTTCGGGGAGCCCGAGGTAACTGAGCTCGACGACGTCGTCATAATCCCCCTTCTAAGCGCCCAGTACGAGACGCCGATAGGCGTGGTCGGCAGGATGGGGCAGAGGCGGCTCAGGGAAGTCCTGAGGGACTACGAGGGCAAGTTCAGGATAGTGGCCCTCCACCACAACGTCATCCCCATCCCCAAGAGCAGGGAGATAGGCTTTCTTGAGGACGCGGGAGACGTTCTAAAGGTTCTGACGGACGAAAAGACAGAGCTAGTGCTTACGGGCCACGGAGGCAACGCCTACGGCGTTAAGATCGAGAGAACGCCGATAGTCAACTCCGGCTCCGTGAGCTGGGAGCTCCACAGGAACCCCTTCGGAAACAGCTTCAACCTCATAGACATCTACACCGACATGGTGGTGGTGTGGGAGGTCCAGTCAACGTGGGGGAGTAAAAAGCTCCTCGGGATCTGGAAGAGGAAGAGAGGCTAGCTTCCCCTCTCGGTTTTTCTAAGCCTCCTCATCATGTCCTCCATTATAAGCGACACGGTTTTCTCCAGCTCCACGTTCTCTATGACGGGGATCCCGAATTCCCTCGCCCTCTCGACCAGGTACTCCTGTATCCTCATTATCCTGTCCGCGTTTTTTACGTACCTCTCGGCGCTCCTTATCGAGTAGCGCGACCTCTCGTAGAAGTGAGAGACGAGGTGCTCCTCGCTCGGAACCGTTATCACGTACATGAACTCGTTCTCCTCGGGGGTTATGAAGCCCGGAACGACATGGATTCCCTCTATAAGCGCGTTCAGACCCTCCCTGCGCGAGCGCTCTAGAACCGCCTTTATCCCGACCGAAACGTGCTTCACCTGCGTCTCAAAACCGTAGACGACGGGATCGACGCTCCTGGGGGAGTTCACGACCTCGCCCGCCATGAAAGAGGACACGTGGATGTCGGGGAGGAGTTCCTTTGCAATTACCTTCCTCAGAACCTCCCTTATCGTGTCCGTTCCGATGATGCTCCTTATGCCCAGCCTGAAGGCGAGCTCCGTGGCTATGGTCGACTTCCCAACCCCAGTGGTGCCCCCGATGAGAACCGCGAGCCTCAACCTTCTGCGCCTGAGGGTGCGCCAGAAGAGGTACCTCTCGGCCGCGTCCCTGAGGCCCCTTTCGACGAGCTTCGAGTAGGTCAGCTCCCTTATCTCGTCCGTCGTGACGGCGTACTTCTTCCTCCTCTCGAGCTCCTTCTGAACCTCAGCCGCTATGGCGTACGCTATACCCACATCCACCCCTGCGAGGGTTATGGACCTGGTGAGTATCCCCCGTGAAAAGGGGAGCCTGACCCTGCGCTCTGAGTCCGTCACTATTATCATTTCCGGCCCCCCGAGAGAACCTTCCTTCCCAGCTCAAGAACCGCCTCCCCGAGGTCTTTTCCGTCGATGTTCACGGGCTCGTTGTCCAAGTAAACAACCTCAAGCCCCCTCTCGAGCGCCCACTTGGTGACCACATCGACGGCGGCGGCCTTCAGCTCGACCGCGACGGCCTCTATGCCGGAAAAGCGCTTAAGGTCCTCCTTGAGCGCGGGCCTGTTCGAGAGGTTCCCCGAGGTGTGGAGGACTTCGGCCCCCATGCTCTCAAGGTGTTCCACCGCCGAGGGCAACGCTGTCATAGAAGTCATCACGAGGCCCAGCCTCTTCCCCTCCACCTCGCCGAGGGGCCTCGGCCTGAAGGCCGTCAGGTGAACCTCGGCGGAGGGGTTTATCTCCCCGACGATAGCTTCAATCTCCCTTCTCCGGTCTTCCCCGACCATATCTGCCATGGTAACGACGACTACGTCCGCCAGCGAGATCCTGAAGGGACCGAAGTAGTTCCTGAGGAAGTCGAGCCTCTGGAGCGCGCTCGTGACGACCACGTAGCCGTCGGCCCGGTAAGCGGGAAAAGTTGCCCCGCTACCCTCCAGTATTATGAGGTCGTGGGGCAGGCTCTCGGCGAGCTCAACGCCCTCATCGACGACGTCGAAGAAAGGAAAGCCCGCCATTCCGCCCCCGCAGCGCCTGCAGCCTATGGTAGTTACGCGAGCCGTTAAAGCGTCCTCAAAATGATCCGATGCTGCGTGCCTGCCGCTCTCCGCAAGCTTAAGCAGAAATTCCGAGGGTATCTCAAACCTATCCCCCTCTATCACCTCCGGCTCTTCCGGCCCGCCGCGCCCCATCGTCACTACCACCGGGCTCGCAAGCTCTTTTAACGTCCTCGCCACGAAGCCGCTCACGGCGGTCTTTCCGACCCTCTTCCCGGTCCCGATTATGGCCAGACTCGGCTTCCTGGTTCTCTTCAAAGGCTTCGGCCGGAACTCAAAGTCGGCCCCTCTGTAGGAAACGCCGTGGAGCATGCAGAGGGAGGCTACCCTAAAGCGATCCTCGTAGTTGAGAACCGGTTCGTCGCTTAAGTCAACGACCTCCTCCACGCCGGGGTTCTCCAGTAAAGCCTGGGAGAGTGCGGAAAGGTAATCCGAGGTGCTATGGTATAGCCTAACCCCCAGTTTCCTCTCTACCTCGTCCAGTCCCCCTATTTTCTCGGTCCCCCCCAGAAAAACGGCGCAGCAGACGTCCCCGAGCTTCTCCATTGCCCACCTCACAACGTCGGGGTAGTGCTCACCGTCGATGAGGGCTATCCTCATTCAATCACCCTGCACTCACTTCGGGTTCCGAGGATTTAACCTTTTGCTTGGATCTGCAGAGGAAGGATTATAAACTCCAAATTCCAGATATGGGCGGAGCTGTCCCGGGGACAGCTCTCGACAGGAGGTGTAAAAAATGGTTGAGATGGTAGTTAAGTCAAAGGTTAAGGAATATGTCAAGGGCCTCGACGAGGAGATGAGGGTTAGCCCGGAGTTCTACGACGCCCTTGAGGCCGAGCTCAAGGCCCTCGTTGAGAAGGCGGTCAAGAGGGCCAAGGCCGAGGGCAAGAAGACCCTCTACGCCAGGCACGTTTGAATCCTTCTTTTCCTGCTTTTCCAATTTCATCGATGGCCTTTTATTCCCTTTATCCAATTCTCCCAGGTGATGACATGGCCCTAAAAAAGCTTGGGGATTCAGCCTACCTGTACCCGGGGAGCCCGTCGACTCTCGTGAGGATTCTCGGGGATGGCGCGGTTCTAGTTGACCCGGGTCACGGGAGCGGGCGGCACAAGGACCTCAGAAGGGAAGCCAGAAAGCTCGGGATCGAGGTCAAAGCCCAGCTGGCCACTCACGGCCACGCGGATCACGTAGCCGTGGCTCCCAGGATAAACGCACCCCTCTTCATTCACCGCTTCGAGTTGTCGATTGCCGAGAGCCCGCTGAACAGGGAGCTTTTGACCTTCGGCTCCAAGGCCCCCGAGGGATTCCTAGTCTTCCAGTTTCAGGGCGAGGTGAAAGCTCACGCCGTCTTCGAGTGGGGGGACGAGCCCTTTGGCCTGAAGGCCATCAGGCTCAACGGCCACTCCCCCGGGATGACAGGCTTTCTCGACGAGGAGAACGGTCTAATCTACGCCGGCGATGCCTTCTTCGGCGAGAGGATCATCCAGTCCGTTGGACTGCCCTACCTCGTCGACCCAGAATTATTCAAAGCTTCAATTAAAGAACTGCAGAATTATGCAGAAAAGGGCTACCTCCTGATCCCCTCCCACGGGAAGCCCGTTGAAGGGGAAGAAGCGGAGGAACTGCTCGAGTTCAACCTCAAAAGGGTGGAAGGAGCTGAATCCCTCGTTTTAGAGCTCCTGAAAGCCCCCAGGTCAACGGACGAGCTGGCCTATAAGGTGATGGAGCACTACGGCGTTGAGATAACCCCGCAGAAGCTGGCACTCAACCTCGTCCCGGTGAGGGCTTTCATAGCGGAGCTCTACAACCGCGGGGAGATCGAGGCCAAGGTAGAGAAGGGGCTTAAGTGGTCAGTAATGCAAAAGGGATAGCTTTGCGGTTGCCATCCACAAAGATCACACCAATCTTTGTGGTTATCAACCACAAAGATTTGGGAGAACTTTGCGGGTAGTAATCACAGAGGTTCACTCATCGTCGGGATAGCAGAGGTACCTGTAGGGGCAGAACTTGCAGAGGTAGGAATAGCGCCCTTTCGGTGGCTTTTCCCTTTCGTAGGCTTTTTTCACGCTGTAGAAATGCCTCAGGGTCTCCTTGAAGAGGTGCCTGTCGTAGGGCACCTCGAAGGCCCTGAAGTTCGGCCCCCTAACCACCGGGAAGGACGAGAAGTCCAGCTTGCTGATGACCTTGGTGGGCTCGTCGTGAAGCTTGATGTAGTAGAGGTAGCCGTACTCCGCCTCGGCCCACCGGAGGTATATGTTGAGCTGGGCTAGGTGGTAGTCGTAGGGGATCTTTGGGAGGCTCGTCTTGCCCTTTATCTCGATGGGGAAGTCCCTGTAGGCGTCTATCCTGCCGTGGATCTCGAAGCCCAGCTTGCTGGAGCGCAGAACGAGGTGCTTCTCAAGCTCGAAGCCAAAGCGCTTTGAAAGGATCTCCCCGAGGACGTTGTGGGTGTTTATCCCCTGGTTCAGCCTCACCCTAACGAACTCGGGCCACCGCTCGGGGTAGCCCATGAGCCGGAAGTATATCCTCCTCGGGCAGGTTAAGGCCTCGCTGGCGTAAAACTCCAAGAGACCGTCTCCATCGCTTCCGTTGCCGCTCATCGTCTTCCCTCCAGCGACGGGGCGGGTCATCGGCCCGCGAACCTCGCCGCCCCTGCGTCAGCTAATACCGACGTCATCACAGTTCAGACTGGGCAAGGGTCGTCATCCGCAAAGGGGATAAAAAGGCAAGCTTAAAACCCTTTGCCCCTCCAAGAAAAGCCGGTTTCAAGCCCTTATCCTGGGCTTTCCTGTCCTCTTGAGGGAGTAGCTCAGTCCGTAGGCCGGCCAAAGGCTCGGCGGCTGTTCGTAGTGGTGGAGGTTCCTCAGTATCTTCTCGGCGGTGCCCTTATCCCTGGCCTTCACGATGAGCCTGCCCTTGGAGAGCTCGACCTCACCGTTTGGAAGCCTGACCCTGATGTTCTCACCCTTGACCTCCGGTCTTGCCTTCAGGAGCAACCTGCGGTACTCTTCGTAGGCCCTGGAGCTCAGTTCCTGTTCGAGAAGGAATTCATCCTTCCTTCCTTTAAATATCCGGGAGAACCAGCTACTACTCGAGGGGTCTTCGTCCATACGCCTCATCGACCTCCGGTCGATATATCTCGTTTATAAATCCGTCCACGGGTTTTTAAGGCTTTCTCCTCGCTTTTTGCCGAAACGACGAAAGGAACCCTTTTAAGGTTCCAGGCCTGAGAAAGGGCGATGTCACGGAAAGGCAGAACCCAGCTCATCAAACCCCGCATAAGGGAAATCCTCTCCCGCGAGCTTCCAGAGGGGTTAGTCAAGCTGCTCCCCAAGCACTGGGTTCAGATAGGGGACGTTCTAATTCTACCGCTCAGGCCCGAGCTCGAGCCCTACAAGGGAAGGATAGCCGAGGTCTACGCGGAGGTTCTCGGCGTTAAAGCCGTCCTCAGGAAGGGCAGAATAAGCGGCGAGTTCCGCGAGACGAACTACGAGCTCCTCTACGGCACAGACACGGTGACGGTTCACGTGGAAAACGGGATCAAGTACAAGCTCGACGTCGCTCGGATAATGTTCTCGCCGGCCAACGTCAAGGAGCGCGTGAGGATGGCGAAGGTGGCGAAGCCGGGGGAGCTGGTCGTTGATATGTTCGCGGGAATCGGGCACCTCAGCCTTCCGATGGCCGTCCACGGTGGAGCGAGGATCATCGCGATAGAGAAGAGCCCTTACACGTTCCGCTTTCTTGTAGAGAACATAGAGCTTAACAAAGTCCAGGACAGGATGACGGCCTACAACATTGACAACCGCGACTTTCCGGGGGAGAACATCGCCGACAGGGTCCTCATGGGCTACGTCGTCAAAACGGCCGAGTTCATACCGAAAGCGTTGAGCATAGCGAAGGACGAGGCGATAATCCACTACCACAACACCGTTCCGGAGAGGCTGATGCCGGCGGAGCCCTTTGAGACCTTCAGAAGGGTAGCTAAGGAGCACGGCTACGAGGCGGAGAAGCTCAACGAGCTGGTCATCAAACGCTACGCACCCGGCGTCTGGCACGTCGTGGTGGATGTTAGGGTTTTCAAGAGGTAGGGCAAAACTTATAAAAGCTCCACCCGTATCAACCGGCGGGCGTGGGCCGGTAGCTCAGCCTGGTTAGAGCGCGGGGCTTTTAACCCCGTGGCCGCGGGTTCGAATCCCGTCCGGCCCGCCATCACAAAACCACCTTTCTCACCCCACGTTGAACTCAGTCCACGCTTTGATCTTCATGCTCATTTTGTTTGCCAGGTCAGTGATCACTACCGTTTTCTCTATCCTGTAATGTCCCGGCCCGAGGTTCAGCTTCGCCAGCTCGATCTTCTGCTCCCAGCTTTCTCCCGGCCCGATTGTGATCAAGACCTGGGCAAACGTCATGTTAACGGGAACCTCCCTCCACTCCCAGTCCTCCAGACGGTAAAGCCTGAAAGCGTAGCCCGTTGTAACGGTGTCGTTCCCTTTGTTGGTTATCGTGAGTACCATCGTGTCGTTGGGAGAGTAGAAGGCCTTATCGGGATGCATAAACGAAGCGTTCTCAACAGGCACTATCGGGCCGAGGCTTTCGTTGAGGTTCGATGGGTTCTCCCTAACTGTCAGGCCGTCGGAAGCGTTCCCGTGGGTGCTCAGAACCTGGTACGCGAAAACTACTCCGATCAGGAGCAGTACCACAAGAAGCACGCGCTTCATCCCCGGCACCCTATCGTTCTCAGGAACGTGGAAAGTATTAAGGCTTGCGACGGCTTCAAAATGGTTTGAAGTTTTGGAAAGGGAACAATACAAAAGGGAGAAAAGGAGAAGATCACTCCCTGAGCGGCAGTCCATGGTCGAAGGAGTAGTAGACCTTCTGGAACTCGGCGCGGAAGCCGTAGACGTCCCTCTTAACCTTCTTCGGGTCCTCCTTGTCGAGGAGGACGCGCTTAATGAAGTGGGCTATCTCCTTCATGTCGTCCTCCATCATGCCAACGCGGGTCATCTCCTGGACGCCTATCCTAAGACCGCTCGGGGTGTTGACCTTCTCGAGCGGATCCCAGGGCAGGAGGTTCTTGTTGAGGATTATGCCGGCTTCCTCGAGGAGAGGCGCCGCCCATCCGCCAGCAGCCTCGTGAAGGTCGCTGACGTCAACTATAACCTGGTGGCTCTCGGTGTAGCCCTTGTCCTCACCGATGACCTTGAAGCCCTCCTCGGCTAAGGCTTCCGCCAGAGCCTTGGCGTTCTTAACTATCTGGGCCGCGTACTTCTCGCCGTACTCGAGCATTTCAGCTGCCGTAATGACCTTTCCGGCCATGTGGTGGAGGTGGTGGTTGCTAAGCACTCCGGGGAAGATGGCCCACTGGAGCTTGGCTATCTCCTCGGTCTCACCGAACCTCTTGTAGAGAATTACACCGCCCTGCGGTCCCGGGAAGGTCTTGTGGGTTGATGCCGTGATTATGTCGGCTCCCTCGCGGAGCGGGTCCTGGAACTGCTTTCCAGCTATAAGACCGAGGACGTGGGCACCGTCGAACATGACGTACGCTCCAACCTCCTTCGCAACCGGCGCGAGCTCCTTGACCGGGTGCGGGAACGGGAAGAGCGAACCGCCGAAGACGACTATCCTGGGCTCGAGCTCGCGGATGAGCTTCTCGGCCTTGTCAACATCGATGTTGAACTCCTCGTTGTCAAAGGGCCAGGTGTAAACCTCCAAACCGCGCATTCCGGCGGCACCGAAGGGCATGTGGCTTATGTGCCCGCCGTGGCTGGTGTGAAGGACTATCGCCTTGTCCCCCGGCTGGGTGAGACCGAAGAAGACCGCCTGGTTGGCGTTGGTTCCGGAAACCGGCCTAAGGTCGGCGAAGTCGCTACCGAAGAGCTTGGTGAAGAGCTCGACACCGATGAGCTCAACCTCGTCGACGTACTTGCAGCCCTGATAGTAGCGCTGCCTCGGCCAGCCCTCGGCATATTTGTGCATGAAACCGCTCGCAACGGCCCTTGTAACGCTCGGAGAAGTCACGTTTTCGCTCGCTATGAGGTTTATCGTGTGCTTCCTCCAGTTCTCGTGGTCCTCAATAAAGCCCAGAACCTTATCGCGGTACTCCCTGTACTCGGCCATCGCAAACACCTCGATGGAGATTTGAACGTCCCGAATATAAATCTTACCGAAGGTGTTCACGTATCCAGAAATGTACATCAAATCTGGAGAAGAAAAGAGGGCTCAGCGCCCCCTGAGGCGGTGGGCGAGCCACATTAGGACCGGAAGCACGATGAAGGCCAGCATGTCGCCAGTGTCGCCGGCAAAAGCCAGAACGTCGGCGAAGTTCCTGACGCCGGCGAAGTAGACCACAGCTGGGGGAACCACCGTTAGGGCCCACGCGTACGACCTTTTCAGTCTCACGAACTCCTCGCTGTTGCTCTGCTGTGCCAGAGCTATGCCTATGTAGCTCGTGGTTATCGCAAGCAGCGGAATGAGGTTGCCAACGAGCCAGCCAAGCCTTCCGTACAGTTCTTGGAGGCCAAGGGTAGCCACCTCTGGCGTGTTCCTGCCAAAGACAAGGAGAAAAGAGGCCATGAAGACGGCATAGACGACGGTGGGTATTAGGAAAGCCAGGACGACCACCTTCCTTGTTTTCTCGTAGCTCCCGAGGCCCTTGTAGACGTCCGGTATGATGGTGTGGCAGCCGAGGGCGAAGATGGCCACTCCCGTTATGCTGAGGATCCCGGAGAGGTCGGAGTAGAGGCCGTTTTCAAGTTTTGCGTGCGGAACGAGCATGAAGGTGACGCCGATGAAGAGGGCCAGCATGATGTAGCTCATAACCAGTTCCGTCTTTCCGCTCGCCTCGAGGCCGTGGTAGACCACCAGCGATGCCAGAACCCAGAATACGAAGCCTCCCACCGTCTCGCTGATCCCAAAGAGGCTCGCGAACACCTGTCCCATACCGGCCACGTAGGCCAGCAGGGCCCCAAAGCTCATCAGGGTTATGCTGAGGTACATGAGCCAGCCGCCGGCTTTGCCGAGGGTTCTGTTGGCTACGGTGCTCATCTGGGCCCCGTCCATTCTGGCCGAGAACTTCAGCACTATGAAGGCCGTCCCGAGCATCAGGAGCATTACCCCGATGAGGACGCCTAAGGCGGGGATGAGACCGACCTTGCTGGCCGCGTAGGGGAGGCCTAGAACTCCCGCTCCAATCTGGGTTCCCACGAGAACAGCCAGGGCTTCCCTCTCGCTTATCCTCGGCTTTTCAATGGTGATGGGGCTCGTCCTGATGCCCCTCACGCACTTCCTTCTCCTGATGTTCTGGATGACCACGAGCTTTTTCCTTCTCTGGGCCGCTATCCTCGCCGAGTAATACCTCCCGTGGGATGTGGCGACCTTCCTCCTCTCAACACCCTCGGAGACCGGCATCTCTCTCACCACTTGGATGTACAGATGAACACAATTTAAACCCTCCTACGGAAACATGAACGGCTCTTCAAAAAATCTTCGGGAACGCGTGGGGTTCGCCTAAACGACGGGCATGATTTTTAAGGTTCGGCGAGTAGGGGCTAGCATGATAGGGGAAGCGATCAAACTCCTCGCCCGCTCCCGCCATGCAATCGCCTTCACCGGGGCGGGGATAAGTGCGGAAAGCGGCGTTCCGACTTTTAGGGACGCCAACGGGCTGTGGAGGAACCACAAACCCGAAGAGCTCGCGACCCCCGAGGCCTTCAGGAAGAACCCCTCTCTGGTCTGGGAGTTCTACAGGTGGAGGATGGAACTAATAAGGAAGGCCAGGCCGAACAGGGCCCACCTCGCACTGGCGGAGCTTGAGAGGATGGGTATAATCAGGGCTGTGATAACCCAGAACGTCGACGACCTCCACCGCGAAGCCGGAAGCAGGAACCTGATCGAACTGCACGGCAACATATTCCGGGTTAGGTGCACCTCCTGCACCTACGGGGAGAACCTCAAGGAGAGCGGAAGGCTCGAGGAGTTCCTAAAGGAAAGGACCCTCCCAAGATGTCCGCGCTGCGGCTCCCTGCTGAGGCCGGACGTCGTCTGGTTTGGGGAACCCCTCCCCAAGGGCGCACTGGAAGAGGCCTTCCGGCTGGCGGAGAGGTCGGACCTAGTCCTCGTCATCGGGACGAGCGGCGTCGTGTATCCAGCCGCCTACATCCCCCACATAGTGAAGGAGAGGGGCGGGAAGGTCATAGAGATAAACCCGAAGAGGAGCGGGATAACACCCATAGCCGACGTCTTCATACCCTCCCCGGCCGGGGAGGCCATGGAGAGGATCCTAAAGGCATTGAGGAGGAATGCAGATGAATGAGGGGGTTTTCCTAATAGGCTTCACCAGCGAGGAGGTTAAACTCGTCGAGGGGGCCCTTGGGGGCGTCGAAGTAGTTCCCTTGCCCAGAGAGTGCACCGGATGGAAGCTGAGGGAGGTCGTTGAGAAGAGGCCGAGGGGAAGCGCCGACTGGCACGAGAGGAAGTTCCTTATAATGCACGGTTCCAACGAGTTCATAAAGCGCGTGATCTCCGCGATCAGGCCCCTCAGACTCGGCAGGATAATCTTCGTCTCCACGACGCCGATATCGCTGGAGAGGACGCTTGAGGAGCTGATAGAGGAGTGGATAGAGGAGGACGAGTACTTCAGGGCGTACCAGTGGGCCCGGAGGGAGGCCAAGAAGAGGAGCGGCCCCTTCCTCGACTTCAAAAGGTAACTAGCTGCCAAGCCTCCCCTTGAATTTCTTGTAGCTTATCTCAAGGGCCTCCAGAACCGGGAGCCTCTCCCCGGCGAAGAAGCTAAGCATCGCGCCCCCTCCGGTGGAGACGTGGCTTATGCCCTCGATGCCGTACTGGTAGATGCTCGCTATGGAGTGGCCGCCGCCGACCACGCTGAAAGCTCTGCTCTTTCCTATAGCCCTGAAAACCCCCACCGTGCCCTTGGCGAACTCCTCCCTCTCAAAGACGCCCATAGGGCCGTTAGCCACTATCACCCTGGCCTCACTCAGGATCTCACCGTACTTCTCAACGGTTCTGGTTCCTATGTCCATTATTGGGTGGCCGTCAAGGAGCCTCTTCTCATCGCTCAGGAGGTCTATCTCGAACCTCTCCCCCTTGTAGTCGATGGCAAAATCAACCGGCGTCCTCACGTAGGGGTAGAACTCATCGAGGATCCTCTCGGCCCAGTCAACGAGCTCTAGGAGGCCTTTCCTCTCCAGGAAGGATATGTTGGCGTCACCGATGTGGAAGCCCTTCGCCAGCGTGAACACCTGGCCGACGAGGCCGCCCGTGAGGATAAGGTCTGCCTTTCCTCGCTTCAAAACGTTCTCAGCAACTCCAAGCGAGTCGTCCACCTTCGCCCCCCCGAGGACGTAGACCCTCGGCCCCTCTCTGGTATCGTAGGCCCTCGAGAGGGCATCCACTTCACCCTCCATGAGCCTCCCCATCACCATGGGCCTTATCCGTGCGAACCCAACCAGGGACGGCTGGCTCCTGTGGGCGGCGGCGAAGGCATCGTTGACCGCATAGTCTATGAGCGGGGAGAGCTTCCGCACAAAGTGCGTCCTCTCGCACTCCTCAAGGGGCTTGTAGAGAACCTCCTCAGCCGAGAAGCGGAGGTTCTCGAGCATCAGGGCCTCCCCAGGCTTCAGGGATTTTATCCTCTCCCTGGCGTACCTTCCAAAGATGTCCTCAACGTACTCAACCTCCTGTCCGAGGAGGCGGGAGAGTATCTCAGCGTGCTCCTCGGTCGTCACGTAGTCCTCCTTGTAGGGCTTGCTCTGGTGGGTGGCTATGACGAGCTTTGCACCCCCTTCAAGGAGCTCCCTAACCGTCGGAAGGGCCGCTCGAAACCTCGCGTCGCTCAGTATTCTGCCACCCTTGACGGGGGAGTTGAGGTCAACCCTAAGAAAAACCGTTCTGTCCTCAAAGCTGAAGTCGGTGAGCCTGAAAGCTTCCATGCTTTCACCCGGAGGGTATTGCCTGGGACATGTTAAAAATCATTCTAAACACCCGGGGTGATAACCTAGAAGAAAGAGATTTATATGAGGTCGAACAAACCATTACTACGTGGTGGTAACGGTGACATGGACGTCCGAGATGCTGATGGTCGCCCCCCGGGAGGCGCTCATCGATATCATCGTTGAACTCCTCAGGAGGATGGGCTTCATAGAGTACGAGAAGGTTCCCCGGAGGGACGAGTGGGGGCTCGACGTGATAGCCCTGAGGAACGACCCCATAGCCGGTACTGAGAAGGTCGTCATAGCGCTCCATGACAAGGGGCTCGCGAGCTCAAGGGACGTGAACGTTTTCGGGGGAATAGTGAATGCCCAGAAGGCCGACAAAGGCGTCCTCGTCTCCCCGGCGGGCTTCACAAAGGACGCCAAGCTCCTGCTTTCAAGGGAGTACCGCGGGAGGATAATCCCATGGGACGGGGACAAGCTCGCCTCACTCCTGAACAACTACTCCGTTCCCATCCCCGAGGACGTAAAAACACTCGTGGAAAAGAAGGAAAAGCCCGAACCCGGCCCAGAGGACGTTCTCAGGGAGTTCAGCCTCGACGCGCCGCTTCTGTACGAGTTCTCACCGGAGACCATCCTCGAGCGCGTTGCCAGGGAAGTGGCCTCCAGGTATCCGGTCGAGCCCAAGGAGGTCGAGCTCTCGTCACTCAAGGCCAAGTTCATGAGCTCGTACGTGGTGTCGTGGAGCGTTGACGAAGCTGAACGGGGAACCGCCGTCGTCTTCTCAAGGGAGAAAGTGATCCTCAGGGGCGACGAGGATCCGGAGCTCAGCGTCCCCCTCAAAAAGGCCAGACTGGACTCACCGGCAACGATAAGGGCCACCGAGAGGGAGATCGAGGTGCCGCTGTCCCCGGGGGAGGCCGTTCTGGTGGTCAAGGAGCGCGTCGCCAAGAACCTCGGAACCACCGAGAACAGGGTGAAGATCGCGTCCAGGAAGAAGGTCTACATACCCACAGAGGCAGAACTGGGCCTGAAGATAGGGGACAACAGGGGAGAGGCCAGGATAAAACTCCCGCAGGGCGAAATCGAGGTCTCCCTGAAACCCCTCCCAGAGGAGCATTTCGTCAGGAAAGCGGCTGAGGCAGTGCTCGCGGAGACCGGGGAGTCCGTCGAGAGCACAGAGGTTGCGATGAAGGAGAAGAAAGTCGTGGTTTCGGGAAAAACCGCGAGGTTCTCCTTTGAAGCGGTCTTCAATCCCTACACAGGAAAGCCCCTCAGGTTCAGCACGAGGATGAGCGAGGACGCCGTGAGGGAGCTCCTCAAAAGCAAGTACCCCGGCGGGGAGATACTGGAGATGGAGTTCGGGAAGAGGAGCGCAGTCGCAGACATCTTGGCCGGCGAGAGAATCCGCGTGGTGAGGGTTGACCTGAGCACCGGAAGGGACGAGGAAGTGGCCGAGTTCCCTCCACTCGGGGAGGCCGTGAGAAAGGCGAAGGCGATAATCGAGGAGAACTTCCCGGTCAAGGGGCTCGAGCTTTCTTCGTACCGCGTCGTGGACCACAAGCACCTTGAGGTGGAGCTGTCAGGGGAGCACGGGAGGGCACGGGTCAAAATAGACGGTTCCACGGGGGACGTGTTGGACTACTTCGTGGAGATATCCGAGAAGAGGGCCGGGGAGATCGTCCTCGAAAGGTACCCAGGCTACGAGATCGCCTCGGTGACTGGAGAGACCGACGAGTACATAGTGGACGCCGTCAACGAGACCCATGAGGTGAGGATCAGACTCAGCAGGGACGGCAAGATAATGGAGGAGATAGACAGGGTTCTGAGGAGGAAGCTCGCCGAGAAGATCGCCGAGGAGAGGGCCAGAGAGGTGGATCCCGAGGCCAAGGTGGAGTCGGTGGAGCTCTCCGATAACTGGGTGGTCAAGTTCACAGGGGTTTCAAAGGTGGGCGAGCTGGTTCTCGACAGGGCGAACGGAGAAGTGCTGGAGAGCAGGGTTCACTTCACGGAGAGGGCGCTGGAGGAGAGGTACCACGAGCACCTCAGGAGCAAGTACGGGGAGGATAACCCGAGGACGGAGCGTTTAACCCACTACAAGGACAAGGGCTACGTCCACATAAAAGTATCCGGGAAGGACCGCCTGTACTACGCCAGGATCGACACGAGGACCGGGAAAATAATCAAGGAGGACCTCGTCCCGGTCAAAGGCCTGGCCGCGAAGCTGAAGCAGATGGGCCTCGAGCGGGAGTACAGGTGACCTTTTTCCTATTTTGAGGGCTTTATTTTGGCAATCTGTGGAAAACCCTTTTATACCGATTGACGAACGTTTTTCGGTGGTGATGATGGGTGGAAAGGTCATCCACGATGGAATCCACGGGAGCATGAAGATAGACGGCGTGGTTCTCGACCTCGTGAGGACGCCCGAGTTCCAGAGGCTGAGGCACATAAGACAGCTGGGTCTTGCTTTTCTCGTCTACCCGGGGGCGAACCACAGCCGCTTTGAGCACTCGCTGGGGACGTGGAACGTCGCGAGAAGGCTTTCAGGGGAGCTGGGCCTGGACGAGGAGGAGGGCCTACTCCTGGAGATAGCGGCGCTCTTACACGACATCGGCCACGGCCCCTTCAGCCACACCTTCGAGAGCATCTACAAGCACTACACGAGGGAATACGACCACATGCGCCTCGGTCAGAAGATAATCCTGGGCGAGATCGACCTGACGGACGGAAACGGCGGCGGCAGGATCCCCGAGATCCTAGATAACTACGGCATGGATCCCCGCGAGGTAGCGGAACTCATCCTCGGCAGGGGCAAAAAGAGGTACCTGGGCCAGGCCCTTCACGGCGACGTGGACGTGGACCAGATCGACTACCTAATCCGCGACGCACACTACACCGGCGTCGCACACGGAATAATAGACATGGAGAGGCTCCTCAAGGTGATGGCCGTCCACAACGACGAACTAGTAGTCGAGGAGAAGGGCGTTGAAGCGGTCGAGGGAATGATGGTGGCGAGGTCGCTGATGTACTCGAGGGTCTACTTCCACCACACGGTGAAGATAGCTGAGGGCATGCTGACCAGGGCTCTGGAATTCGCCCTCGAGGAGGATCACCTCTGGGACTTCTGGAAGATGATAGACTGCCGCGTTCTCGTCGAGCTGGAGGACCTCGAGGGGTTCCCCTCTGAGATGGTGAGGAGGATAAAGTACCGCGACCTCTACAAGGCGGCGGTTTTGGCGAGCGCCGACGAGCTCAGCCCGGAGGAGAAGAGGGAGCTCCTAACTGCCTACAAGAACGTGAAGAGGAGGCAGGAGATAGAGAGGAACCTGGCAGATGCCGTGGGGGCCAAGGAGGGCGAGGTGATCCTGGAGTTCAGCATAGCGGACCTGATGCTCAGCGAGCCGAGGCTTAAGGCCACGGAGATAAACGTCCTGATGGACGACGGCAGGCTGGAACCCCTGACCAGAGTCACCCCCCTAGCGAACGCCCTCAAGAGGAGACAGACTCCCAGATGGGCCGTTCTGATAGCCTCCCCGGCAGGGTACGTGGAAAGGATCAGGGAGGTGTGGAAAAAGGTTCTCTTCGGCTGATCCCTCTACTTTTTGGCCACAAGGGGCTCAGGTACCTCCAACCAGGGACTTCCACTTCTCCCTCGTCCTCTTCCAGCACCCTGGCGGCATCAGCTCGCCCTCCGGACAGTAGCCTATCTGAATGCACCTCGGCCCGAGTTTGGCCCATTTTATGATTGGCCTCAGCTCCTCGTTCCTCGCTATCTCCTCCAGCATCTTCCAGGCAACTTCCCTTATCTCCCACTGGGCCCTCTCGCAGGCCCTCAGGCCAAGGAAGTGCTTGAGCTCGCGGAGGTTCATCGTCACGACGATCTTTGTCCTGACTGCCTGGGGAAGGATGAAGCGTGCGTCCTCTTGGTGAACCCTGGCGTTGTAAGTTTCTTCGTAGAGTTCGATGGCCCTTTTCATGAACTCCTTCCACCTCTCGTAGAGCTCTGGCTTTTCTTTCACGCTCTCAGGAATCACAAAGGTCTCCTCTACATCGTTTGGGTTTAATTTAATGTAACGCTGTGACTGTTGGGTATAACTTGCCAGTCTATGTCTCACTAATTGGTGCGAACATACGCGAGAACATCCCTCTATCGCAAAGGTCAGAACCGCGTGCTCCAGGATGGACTCGTGACCGTAGCCGAGAACCCTCGGGAGGTGCATCTTGACGTCCTTCTCGCCCATCCTCTCAAAGGCTTCCGTTTCCCACCCGTCCCAGTAGCTTATGAGGGCCGCCCATGTGACAGTTTCGAGCGGCTTTTTTGTATAATTGACAAGAGTCACCCGGATTTTATCCCCCATGTCGGCCACCGAGAATAGGAACGCCGGGGGTTTATTAGGTTTTTGAGACGGCAACAAAAATTAAAAGAGTGCCATCAGAAGATGGCCTCTTCCTCAGCTGGCGAGGGGGAGGCCTTCCCCGGGACTGAGTCCGGGAGGGAGAAGAACGCTACGATCTCCAGTATTGCGGCAATGAGCACCAGAAAGACACCGATCAGGACTATCGTCAACACCGCACCAATGATATACAGGAGGGCAACGGTGTGAAACATTCCAACGCCGGTCTCTGAGGCGATCATGTCGTAGCTCTGCTTCATGAACCAGGCCGCCAGTATCATAAGGATCGCCGCGATTACAGTGCCAAGTCCAATGGCTCCCAGGCCAAGACCCCCACCTGCCATGAAGAAACTTCCGAACAGGATAGCAGAGGCTATTATAGCCAGCACTGCCGACCAGAGGTACTTGCTGAATATCTCCTCGTTGCCGGTGGCCTCGGATATCTTCTTGACGCCAAGCAATTTAAGTATAAACCCTATAAAACCCAGACCAACAACGGTTAGTATGGCTCCAACGCCACCCCATACTTTTGCATCCTTCAACTCCGCCATGGGATCACCTCGACATTTTTGGGAATTCAATCTTTAAAACGTTTTCTTGTTTATCAAAGAAAACCGGGTATGCCGAAAGAACATGGGGAGCCAGTTTAGGGCATAGATGACATTACGTTTGGAAAACTTCTAGGACCTTAGATTCAAAGAATTTCAAAACAGACTTCTTTAATCCGACGAAAGGGTTATTAAATCCGCCCCCCAGCTTTAGACGGTGATGCACATGGTGGTTAGCCTAGCCGGAAGGGACGTTCTCTGCCTCCAGGACTTCACGAGGGAGGAGCTTGAGACTATTCTCAAGACGGCCGAGATGATGAAGATCTGGAACAAGATTGGAAAACCGCACCGCGTTCTCGAGGGCAAAACGCTCGCCATGATCTTCCAGAAGCCCTCGACCAGGACTAGGATCTCCTTCGAGGTCGGCATCTACCAGCTCGGAGGCTACGGCCTCTACCTCAACGCCCAGGATCTTCAGCTCAGGCGCGGCGAGACGATAGCAGACACCGCCCGCGTCCTCAGCCGCTATGTAGACGGAATAATGGCCCGCGTTTACGCCCACAAGGATGTGGAAGACCTCGCCAAGTACGCGAGTGTCCCGGTAATAAACGGTCTCAGCGACTTCTCCCACCCGTGCCAGGCTTTGGCGGACTACCAGACCATACTCGAGAAGAAGGGCAGGATCCAGGGCCTAAAGGTCGTCTACGTCGGTGACGGAAACAACGTCGCCCACTCCCTCATGATAGCCGGAACCAAGCTTGGAGCGAACGTCGTCGTCGCCACGCCCGAAGGATACGAGCCGGACAAGAAGGTCATCAAGTGGGCGGAGCAGAACGCGGCCGAGAGCGGCGGAAGCTTCGAGCTCCTCCACGACCCAGTCAAGGCCGTCAAGGACGCCGACGTCATCTACACCGACGTCTGGGCGAGCATGGGTCAGGAAGCAGAGGCAGAGGAGAGGAGGAAGATATTCCAGCCCTTCCAGGTCAACAGGGATCTCGTCAAGCACGCCAAGCCCGACTACATCTTCATGCACTGCCTCCCGGCCCACAGGGGCGAGGAGGTCACCGACGACGTCGTTGACAGTCCGAACAGCGTCGTCTTCGACGAGGCCGAGAACAGGCTCCACGCCCAGAAGGCCGTCATGGCCCTCGTCATGGGCGGGATTAAGGTCTGAGAGCTTTTCTTCTTCGCTTTGTTTTCCTACCTGACATTCCATCCTTCCGAAATTCTTAAAATTATCTTGATAAAGATTATCCCGGTGAAGATAATGTTCGTGAACCGAAAGAATGAGATGGCTCTACTCGAGAAGTTATACCACTCGGGAAAGAAGGAAGTGCTGATTCTCTACGGGCGTAGAAGGGTCGGAAAAACGGAGCTCGTGAAGAGATTCATTAGGGACAAGCCCGCCATCTACTTCCTCGCCGACAAGGATGGGTTGAGGGCCAACGCCAGGAGGTTCTACATCGAGAGCGCAGAAAAACTCGGTTTGCCGGAGGTTGAGGTTGACGACTTCAGAAGGGCCTTCGAGCTATTAAAACTCAAGGCCCCCGAGAGACTCGTCGTGGTAATTGATGAATTCTCCTACCTGCTGCTCACCGATAAAAACACACCGGCGGTTTTCCAGTACGTCGTGGATGAGATAATGGATGAGAGGTTTTTCCTCATACTCAGCGGCTCTCTCGTCGGACTGATGGAGAGCTTAATGGGCTACAACAATCCCCTCTACGGCAGGAGAACGGCCCAGCTCAAGTTAAAGCCCCTAAGTTTCTTCCATGTGGCCGGATACTTCCCAAAGAAGCCCCTGAAGACCGTGATGGAGATCTACTCAGTAACCGGAGGGGTTCCAATGTACTTCCGTCTCTTCAAGGGAGAGAACTTGAAGAAGGAGCTGATGGAGACCGTCTTTTCACCGACTTCAATTCTCTACGAAGAGCCAGAGTTCGTGCTCAGAGAAGAGCTCGGCGACGTTCACCGCTACTATCTAATCCTTGAGGCCCTGGCTAACGGGAGGCACAGGGTCAGTGATATCGCCCAGTACGCAGGAATAGAGACTAAGGACATGCCAAAATACCTTAGAACGCTGACTTCCCTTGAGCTCGTGAAAAGGGAAGTGCCAGTAACTGAAAGTGAGAGGAGTAAAAGAGCCCGCTACTACCTAAAAGACAACTTCTTCGCCTTCTGGTTCAAGTTCGTAAAACCTAACCGGGGGAAGGTCGAGATCGGGACGTTTGAGATGAATTGGGACGCTTTCAATACCCACGTGGGGAGGGCGTTTGAAGACGTTGCAAGACAGTTCTTAATCGAGCTCAACGGGAGGGGAAAGTTACCGTTCAGATTCACGAAAATCGGACGCTGGTGGAAGAAAAACGAGGAGATTGATCTGGTGGCTTTGAACGAGAGGGAAAAGAAGGCCCTGTTCATCGAGGTGAAGTGGAAGGAGTTAAGAAAACTGGAAGCAAGGGGAATTTTAAGGGACTTGGAGAGGAAGGCAGGCCTCGTTGGGCTTAAGGGCTGGAACGAAAACTATGGGGTGGTAGCCAAAAAAGTGAAGGACAAAGACGAACTGAGGAGGGAGGGCTACCTCGCTTGGGACTTGGACGACTTTAGGAGACTGGTTGAGGGGCCATCCTGAGTTTTTCTCAATAAAATTCTATTTTCATTTCATAAAAGGGCCAATTTGTGAAAGTGGACTTTCATAAACGGCACTCGAAGCTGAAGAAACCAAAAGGAAAAGGTGTCTATCAACATCCGCAGAGAAAAGCAGAGCCCAAAAACTAACGAACGCTCCGCCCTAACCCTTCGGCGTGAAAATTACGATGTACTTATTGGGACCCGGGCCCCTCCCGCCGACTATGTATATCCTCCGACCATCCCAGGCACCCGGAGCCTGCCCGAGGGGATAGGGGAGGATGCCAACTTTTGTTAGGGTCTTATTCTCGGGGACGAAGAGATAGACGTTACGGCTGAAGTTGAGATTGTCGTCAAAGCCACCAAAGATGTATATCCCCCTGTCAGTCGCCACCGCCGTCCTGGCCCAGTATTTATCGGGAAGCCTAACCGGCGCCCAGACAAGGCTTCTTGAGAGGGGATCGAAGACCGCTATCCTGTCACCGTGTACGAGGTATCCCCTTCCCTTGTACCACACGGCCGCATACTGTGAAGTTCCCGGAAAGACGAAACCCTCCGGGAAATCGAGATCGAGGCGTTGAAACCTCTTTGCATAGGGATCAAATGAATAGGCGGAGAGGTTTCTATCCAGGAACCTGACGAATAGATAGGCCTTTGAGCCGTCCCAGAGGAGGGAGAGCTGGTCGTAGTCCCTAAAGGGCATCTCCACGAATTTCCTCATGCCCCCGTTCTCAGGGTTATACGCGTAAACGACCGGGATTAGGGTGGGGTTGCCGGAGTTCATGCCCCCAAAGAGCAACACCTCGCTGTTTACCCACAGAGCGGGCACGTCCACCACGAAGGGGACATCGAGTCTGCCGATCAGTTCTGACTTCCCATCCCCCAACCAATACACCCTGTGCTCGACTCTCTCCCCCTTAAGCAGAACCTTAACGCTAGCTATGAAGGTCGAGTTGTCCACCTTCACGAAAAACCCGTTCCCAAGCCCTGCTAGGGCATCATGGTCGATCTCCACGAGCTCGACGTCGCCAACAACGTGAATGCCATCGGAGTTCGATCCAAGGGCGTTCCACGCCCAGTAATAGCTATCCCCACCACAATGAAAAGGACAGCGAGAGGAACGCCACGCCTCATGCCATCCACCCCAACACAACGGTGCGGGCTGTTTCCGCCCAGCACGGGATAAATTACTTACTGGATCCAGCTATTTTAGTTTTTCGGTACTGGATTAATGTCTGTACTCATGAGCCAATTAAAAGACCGACCCGCCACCCAAGAACCTTTTAAACCCCTCCCCCAACTCCCAACCATGCTCGAAAAGCTCTTCAGCCTCGGCTACTCCAAGACATTCGCGGAGCGCTATTATCAGCTCTGGGGCGAGAGGGCATTAGCTATAGCCGAGGCGATGGAGAAGCCCCTGCCGAGGTGCTTCCGCGTCAATACGCTCAGGATAGAAGTTCCCAGGCTCACCAAGCTCCTCAACAAGAAGGGCTTCCAGTTTAAGCGCGTCCCCTGGGCGAGGGAGGGCTTCTGCCTCACCCGCGAGCCCTTCTCGATAACCTCAACGCCAGAATATCTCAGTGGCCTCATCTACATCCAGGAGGCAAGCTCGATGTACCCCCCGGTTGCATTGGAACCTAAGCCCGGCGAGACCGTCGCCGACATGGCGGCAGCACCAGGCGGGAAGACAAGCTATTTAGCTCAGCTCATGGAGAATGAAGGGATAATCTACGCCTTCGACGTCGGCGAGGATAGGTTAAAGGAAACCCGCCTGAACCTCTCCCGCCTCGGCGTTACGAATACCGTCTTAATCCACAGCTCATCGCTCCACATAGACGAGCTCGGAGTCGAGTTCGATAAAATCCTTCTCGATGCCCCATGCACCGGCTCCGGAACGATACACAAGAACCCAGAGAGGAAGGCAAACAGGACGATGGAGGACGTGAAGTTCTGCCAGAACCTGCAGATGAAGCTCCTCGAGAAGGGACTGAGCGTTCTGAAGAAAGGTGGAACCCTCGTTTACTCCACCTGCTCCCTCGAGCCGGAGGAGAACGAGTTCGTGATACAGTGGGTTCTGGACAACTTCGACGTTGAGCTCCTCCCGCTCCGCTACGGCGAGCCGGCTTTGACGAACCCCTTCGGAATCGAACTGAGTGAGGAGATAAAGAAGGCGAAGCGCTTCTATCCCGACAGGCACGGAACGAGCGGCTTCTTCGTGGCAAAGATAAGGAAGCTTTAGTTAATCCTTGGACTCGGCGACGAGGCGCTCGTCGAGCTCCTTCAGCCTCTTCGATACGTCCTCGCTGAGGTGCTTCTCCAGCTCTTCTCTCGCTTTTTGAGCCAGCTCAAACTTCGAGTCGTACTTTCCTAGGGAGGTCCAGTGTATCTTCTTGCCCTCGACGAAGACGTCTATGTCGCACAGGCGCTTGTAGCCGACGTACTCGATGCCCTTCAGCAGGAACTTGACGCGCTCGGGCTTCTCCCACGTCAGGAGCTTGAGCTTGTAGACCGGGACGCGCATGAAGGGCCTCGGGTAGTCCCAGTCCCAGCCTTCCCCAACGATGAAGCCGAGGTCGAGGTCCTCTATAACCATCATCAGCCGCTCGATGTTCTCCTCGTAGCGCTTCTCAGTGTCGTAGATCTTGATGGTCAACTCGTTCCACTCGGGCATCAGCTTGAGCAGGAGGAGCGGGGCATCGAGGAGGAGCTCCCTGTAAACTTCGAGGAAGTTGCGCCTTACGAGAACGGCCCCCTCTATGTCCTCTGGGCCTATGGGGGAGTTGAGCTTCTTTCTTGTGATGGCTATTATGGTGTCCCTAGCTTCTCCCTCGTCGAGGGCGCTCCTTATGTCCATGACCTTGCCGGAGTATTTTTCTGAGATCAATTCAAGGGCTTCTTCAACCTTCTGCGGAACCCTGAGGAAGAGAAGCGTGCTCTCCACGTGAACCTTCTCAATCGGGAGGTTCCTGTTTATGATCTCGCTGAGAACGAGGGGGGCGTGGAACCTCACGAGAAAGCCCGTCTTCGGGGGAAGGGTCTCCTTCTGCCACTCGTCGGTGACGAAGAGCACGGTTTCAAACTCGCTGCTGCTCCGTATTGCCTCTTCCGTGCTTACCTCGGCCACCCCAAAGACATCCTCCAGAGCGGACTTGACCGCATCGAGGTGCGGTGTTCTCAGGAACACTATCGACGGCCCAAAGCGGATAACCTTCATCACAATCCCCTCCAGGTCTTGTATCCCCTATCAAAATCCGTTCCACCAGGGTATTTAACCCTGTAAGTCCTCCCGCTCGGGAGGAGGACGAAGTTAACGCCGAGGACACCGTTTAATCCCTTATCAATCAGCTTGAAGTTGTGGCCGTAGAGCCTGAAGTCCGCCTCTTTATCCACCACATCCTTCCAAGTGTGACCGAGGGCGAACCTGAAGCCTTCGATCTCCACGACGGTACCTGGTTCCACAACTGCATCACCGAAGAACTCCCTCACCAGCTCGGGATCGTCTTCGTTGCCCGGAACTACGTAAAGCCTTGCCCCAGAGCCCTTTAGAACCCTTGCGAGCTTTCTCAGGGCTCCTTCGTAGAGTGGCCTTAGGTCCGGCCTCCTCTCCAGCTTAACGTTGTCCGCCATATCCCCGGTGTGGATAAGGTAATCAGGCCCCGTTTTTTCTATCAACCCCTCGATGAAGCGGTAAACGCTCTCGGGAGTGTCGCTGACGTGCATTACCCTCGTCTCGTCAGAGGCTGAGATCTCCGCAAGCACGTCCCTCTTAAACTGGAGTCTCCTGAGGATCCCTAGCACCATAGGAGGAGTTCGTCCTTGGGCTATATTAGCCTACCGCATGCACCGATAACCTTTAAAAATCGGCTTGGAAGAGATGATCCGGGGGTGAGGATCATGAGGGGGAAGGCAATAATCCTTTCCTACGCCGGTAGCCACGAGCACCAGCACAACCACCACATGATCCTCAAGCCCCTTGGAGTGAACGACAGGGGAGGGGCCGGGGCCCTCATAGGGAGGAAGGTGGTCTGGAAGAGCCCCACCGGCAAGAAGATGTTCGGTAAGATACTCAGGCCCCACGGCAACCGGGGCGAGGTGAAGGCCTACTTCAAGCCCGGGCTCCCGGGACAGGCCTTGGGTGATTACGTCGAAATCCTTTAAACGCCCCTAACCTTTTCTTTCCATTGGTGGGAGACGTGGAGTTTACCGAGATCAGGGAAGGTCTCGCGAGGATCCTAGTTCCAAAGGCGGAGAGGATATACGACGCACCCGTATTTTACAACCCGGTTATGGCCCTCAACAGAGACATAAGCGTCCTCGCCCTCAAAGTCCTCTCCCCCGAAAGGGTTCTGGACGCTCTCTCTGCAACGGGAGTAAGGGGGATCAGGTACGCTCTCGAAGCCCCTGCAAATGAGGTGTGGATGAACGATATAAACGAGGAGGCGTTCAAACTCATTCTCGAAAATCTGAAGCTCAACACAGGCGTTGAGCCCGAGTTGAGCGGGAACCGGGCAACAGTGGAGGAACCCGGTGGGAAGATTCTGGTCGCAAACATAGGAGACGCGAACAGGCTGATGGCTGAGAAGTTCCGGTACTTTGACTTTCTCGACCTGGACCCCTTTGGCTCCCCCATGGAGTTCCTGGACACCGCCCTTCGCTCCGTTAAGAGGAAGGGGGTGCTGGGAATAACCGCCACCGATACCGGTGTTCTTTGCGGGGCCTACAGGAACGCCTGCAGGAGGAAGTACCTGGGGGAACCCATAAGGGGTGAGCTCTGCCACGAGGCCGGCCTGAGGATTTTGATAGGTGCGGTTGTTAGGTATGCCGTAAAGTACGACCTAGGTGTTGAGGTTCTACTTGCCTATTACCGGGACCACTACTTCAGAGCGTTTCTAAAGCTGAGGAGCGGGGCCAGAAAAGGGGATGAAACCCTAAATCAGCTCGGGTATCTGTGGCAAGGGGAGGATGGGAGCTTCGAATACGAGAAGTCCTTCCTCCCGGCAAAGAAAAACGCCTACGGGCCCATGTGGCTCGGCCCATTGAAAGATCAGGGATTCGTGGAGAAGATGCTGGCGATAGCTAAAGAAAGCGAGCTCGCCCATAAAAAGACCATCCCCTTCCTAGAGACCATTGTTCAAGAGCTGGACGTTCCCTTCCACTACGACACGCACGCCTTGGCAAGGAGAAACGGACTTGAGCTAAGGAAGGTGGGGGAGGTAATAGACGAACTCAGGGAGAGGGGGTACAGGGCGACCAGAACACATTTCTCCCCAACGGCGGTGAAAACAGACGCTCCTTTTGGAGCCGTCCTAGAGATACTGGCCGGAAGACCCAAAAGCAAATAAACGAGAGCACCCAACCATACAAAATGGTGACGTACCATGCCCGGAGCACATATGGGAGCCACACCGGATATGGCCCTCTTCGGGCTCGGCATGACCGCGATGGTAGTGGGATGGCTGATAGGCCTCATAATAGCGGCCTGGTTCATGGAGATGGGGGCCAAGCTGGCTGGGATCAAAGACGTTACGCTGGGCAAGAGCTTCATAGCGATACTGGGTGGCGGAATAATCGCGGCGATAGTGGCGATGGTCCTGTTCTTCCTGCCGGTCATAAACATCATCATCGCGATAGTAGCTTACGTGTGGGTTATCAAGACAGTCTTCAACACCGGCTGGGGAAAGGCCTTCGTGGCCCTCATACTGGCAATAATTCTCGAGATAGTCGTTGGGGTGGTTATAGCCCTACTGATAAGTGCCCTGCTCTGAATTTTTATTTTTCCCTTTAGCGGTGGCCACAAGGTATAAATATTCCAACACCGTTATTTCCTCGATGGCCCTGGTGTTCCACACTCTCGCTGAACCAGAGGAGATAAAACCCCTCGAGGAGTTTCCCTTTGGAATAAGAAGGGGTAGCTCCTTAGCCGTTCTCTTCTCAGACGAGCTCTCCGAGGCCTTTCTGGTATCGCGTATAGAGGCTGCCTTCCTGGAGAAGGGCAGTGTATACCACGTTCAGATCGGCGGGGGCTTCAGCCTAGGGATACTCAGAAGGATCAGGGATGATCTGAGCGGTTTTTACTTCGGAACAGCATACAAGATGTCGACGGTAATGGAGGCTGTGAACGCCGTAGAACCCGGCTCCACGCTCGTAGTTTCAAGGTTCCCCCTGGTAAAGGGCAAAAGTGCAGACGGGATCATGGAACTCCTGGAAACCGCCGGGGAGAGGGACGTAACACTCCTCCTCACGCACACCCCACTAGTACTGAACGAACTAGACCTAGCGGGTGAATTCCTCTCGCACTACCTCGTCCCCGAGCTCTTCGACTACCTCTTCGTGGCCAGGGTGAGTTCCTACAGGGGGCACTACAGGCTCAACGTTTCTCTCCTCCGTGCCCCAGCAGATCTCGTCAAATACCTGGGAGAACACTCGATACCCGTGGACGCCGAAATAAGGCAGATACTACAACCCTAGTCTTCTCAGACCCTCGACATCAGAAACGTCCACAAGGAATCCGCGGAGTGCAGATAGAAACGGAAAAAGAAAGAGGGGAAATCACTTCCTCCTTCTGAGGAGGAGTGGGATTATTGCTAGTCCAACTAGGGCCGCTGGGCCACAGATTCCACCCTTGCCCTCGGTCGTAGTGGTGGTTGTAGTAGTTGTTGTGGTGGTCGTAGTGGTTGTAGTAGTGGTTGTCGTCGTAGTAGTCTGGAGTGGAGTAAGCTTCACACTCTTCTTGACCTCCTTCCCAGCCTCAATAGTGACCGTAAAGCTCTCCTCCCTGTAGCCGTCCTTCTTGACAACAACCTGGTGCTGGCCAACGCTCAGAGTGTACTTCTCGAGAGGCGTGGATCCAACCTCCTTGCCATCGATGATGACGGTGGCGCCACTCGGGTCTGAGGTGAGTGTAAGGGTGCCGGTCAGCGGGGTGAGCTCGACGTTGAAGCTGAGCTCCTTGTTCTCCTGGATGGACACGTTAAAGCTCTCCTCCCTGTAGCCATCCATCTTCACGACAACCTCGTGAGTACCCACCGGGATCCTGTACTTCTCTATTGGGGTCTTGCCGATCTCCTGACCGTCAACGAGGACGGTAGCGCCAACGGGTGTGCTGTTAATGGTCAGCATTCCGGTCTTTGGAATGAGCTCGACGTTGAAGCTGAGCTCCTTGTTCTCCTGGATGGACACGTTAAAGCTCTCCGGGTAGTAGCCGTTCTTGGTTACCGTGACCTCGTGGAGCCCAATCGGAACCCTGTACTTCTCAATCGGAGTCTTGCCGATCTCCTGGCCATCAACGAGGACGGTAGCGCCAACAGGTGTGCTGTTAATGGTCAGCATTCCAGTCCTCGGAATGAGCTCTATCGGGACCGAAAGCTCCTGGCCAGCTACTATAGAGACGTTGAGGGCCTCGTCGAGGTAGTTGGGCGCCGTAACTTTGAGCTCGTGGAGCCCTGCCGGGAGGAAGTAGTGCTCGATGGTGCCCTTTCCGATCTCCATGCCGTCAATGTAGACCGTGGCATCAGCCGGCTCCGGGGTGACCGTGATGTAGCCGTACTCCTCCGGGAGCATTGCAACGGTTGCTAGTTTCTCGCTCTCGACGTTGTAGCTCTTCAGCTGCTCCTCCTGGGTCGGTACGAAGCCAGTTGGAGCGAGGAGGTCCATAACGCGCGGGGCGACACCGGCTATGATGGCATCGGCGTCACCGCCACCGACCCTCCACTCCTCGGCCTGAACGCTAACGTCCCTCCATGTGTCGACACCGAAGCCATCCTGCGAACCAACGAGGACGGTGTAGTAGGTGTCGGAGTTTATTGTGAGGTACTCCTTCGGAACGGTGACTATTACAGTGTTGGTTGAGAGGTCCGCGGTGGCCTTTATCGGTATGGTCGTCATGTTCGGAAGGACGAGGTCGCTGCCCCAGCCGTGGACCCTAAGGGCAACGTCCCACGGGTGGTAGGGGTCGATGTTAACGTTCGCTCCTGGCCCGTTGTCGGCCAGCTTAATCGCTGAGGTAGTGCCACCGGCCTTGAAGTCGAAGTAAGCTTCAATTATCTGGAGGCTGAAGCCGTTCGGAGCAAACCATGGGTTGCCGCCCAAGTTCTTGAAGTGGAAGTACATGACGTAGTTATCGGCTGTCTCATAGACGGTGAAGCCGGTAAGGTCAAAGAGCCCGGTGTGGTTGAAGACCGGGTTGGTCGGGTAGGTGTAGGTTCCTGGACCGTTGTCGTCTCCCTCGGGGTCGCTGACGCTGAGGACCTTCTTCATACCGGTGAGCTGGGTGAACTGGGCGGAAGTCTCAACGGCCTCGGCTGAAGTCTCGACAACCCTAGCATCGGTGTTAACGAGCTCGAGGGAAGTGTCCTTGATGGTGAGGTTTGAATCCTGAACCTCTATGGTAACGGGCTTGGCGAGCGAGCTGTCAGGTATGGCAACACCTGAAAGCGGCAGTGCCGCCACAAAAGCGTTGTCGTCCATCTCACCGCCGATGTAGGCGGCGTCCTCCTCGAGTATGACCGCGTTCAGGGCACCAGCCGTCTCAGTCTCGTACACCAAGGCCTTGATCACCGTTCCGTCATCAGTCAGTTTCATAACGAAGGGCTTTCCGTCCATGGTGCCGACGGCCAGTATTACACCCTTCCTGCTGTACATGTTCTTGATGAAGACCCCCTTGTAGAGCTTCTGCCACTTCGGGTTGCCGTAGTAGTCGAACTTTATGAGAACGGTTCCCTCGTCGGTGATTATCGAGGTCACGGTACCCTTGTAAACGGGAACTATAGCGGTAGCCTTCTCCTCGCCGGGGCCCCCTATGGCCTTCTGCCAGTAGATCTTGCTGCCATCGCCCTTGAACTTAACAACCCACGCATCATCCTTAACTATTCCGGCACCGTTGGCCCAACCAACGGCGTAGTAGTACTTGTAGTCCTTGAGGACGTTGGTGAAGCCGTAGTTGCCCTCTCCCTGGAGGACCTTCTGCCAGGTGGGGCTTCCGTTCTGGTCAAAGCCAACTATCCACGGCTGGCCGTTGTAGCAGCCGACAAAGGCGTTGCCGGAAACTGCAAAGGCCTCCTGATTGCCGTCACCGCCTATGGCCTTCTGCCAGACGACGTTCCCGTCTTTATCGAACTTGACGATCCAGGCATCGTTCTTGGTTATCCCGGCACCGTTGGCCCAACCAACGGCCAGGTAGCCTTCACCGTAGGCCCTAACATCGCTGAGGCCGTAGTTACCGCTGAAGGCCTTCTGCCAGGCCACGGTACCGTTCTCGTTGAGCTTTACAATCCAAGCGTCAGAGTGATCAACCCCTGCACCGTTGAGCCATCCGACAAAAACGAGCCCCGAGTCACCGTAAGCGAGTGAAACAACGCTGCCCTTCTCTGCCTGATAAAGGCCTGTCCAGAAAACATTGCCTGACTCAGAAGCGCTGGCGAGACCGATGCTGGCACCGAACCAGAGCGTACTTCCAAGCAACAGGAATATCAGGGGAAGCACTTGCAGCTTCCTGTTCTTCACTTCTTTAAATCCGTTTTTGGATTTCACGAACCTTCACCTCCCGCGATGGGGTTCAATACTCTTACTGTGGTCATGTTTTTAACTTTATTGCCCATAGGCCGTTTATGGGCAGATTAATTTGGTATGGGTTCCTAATAAAACTAACGTCTAAGAAGGGTTTTAATTTAAGGTAAAAGAAGCTCTACGACCCACGCAACTCGGGCGTGACAACCACAACTTCTTAAAGCCCCGAACCCAACTGGGGTGGGGGATTGACGATGGAGATTGGGGTCGTCGGAAAGCCAAACGTCGGAAAATCAACGTTCTTCTCGGCCGCGACCGTGGTTGACGTTGATATCGCCAACTACCCGTTCACGACGATAGACGCGAACGTCGGGGTCACGTACGCGAGGGCAGAGCATCCATGCAAAGAGCTAGGCTGCACACCGAACCCCCAGAACTACCAGTACCGGGACGGTATAGCATTGATACCAGTCAAGATGATCGACGTGGCCGGCCTCGTACCAGGTGCTCATGAGGGCAGGGGACTGGGAAACAAGTTCCTCGATGACCTGAGAATGGCCTCAGCGCTAATTCACGTCATAGACGCGACGGGGAAGACGGACGCCGAGGGCCAGCCTACAGACCATCACGACCCGGTCGAGGACATAGAGTTCCTTGAGAAGGAGATAGACTTCTGGATATACGGCATATTGAAGAAGAACTGGGACAAGTTCTCCAAGAGGATAAAGCTCCAGCACATGAAGCTCGAGCAGGCAATAGCCGACCACCTGTCCGGGATAGGCGTTAGGGAAGAGGACGTGTGGGACGCGCTCCATAGGCTGGGGCTGGAAAGCGATCCCACGAAGTGGAGCGATGAGGATCTGCTCAACTTCGTCCACGAGCTCAGAAAGGTAAACAAGCCGATAATCATAGCAGCCAACAAGGCCGACGCGGCCGCGGATGCCCAGATAGAGAGGCTCATCAAGAAAGGGAAGAGCAGGGGTTACATTGTCATCCCCACGAGCGCGGCCGCGGAGCTGACCCTCAGAAAAGCCTCCAGGGCGGGGTTCATAGACTACATACCCGGATCCGGTGATTTCAAGATCCTCAAGAAGATGAACCCTAAGCAGGAGAAGGCGCTTGAGCTCATAAGGGAGAAGGTGCTCGACCGCTTTGGTTCAACCGGCGTACAAAAGGTCATCGATACGGCCGTCTTTGAGCTCCTCAAACTCGTTCCAGTGTATCCAGTAGAGGACGAGCACAAGCTGACGGATCAATTCGGCAACGTTCTGCCCCACGTTCACCTGCTCCCAAAGGGCTCCAACCCCCGCGACCTAGCGTACAAAGTCCACACAGATCTTGGCAAGACGTTCCTCTACGCCGTCAACGCGAGAACCCACAGGCGTGTCGGTGACGACTACGAGCTCCAGTTCAACGACATAATCAAAATAGTCGCAACGGCTCGCTAAGTGCTTGGGGGAGTTTTCCTTTATTCTTCCATCTTCTCGCGGATTAGCTCCTGGTAGAGCCGAGGTTCAACGTCGGACTCACTCAGCCCCAGCGTTCCCGCTACTTCCCGTATCCTCCTCTTGGCCTCCCCCACGTCGTCCGAGATAACCTCAATGTCAAGAAAGGAGCCGAGGCCTTCCACCTCGTTCAACTCAAAGGTCACGTTTCCTAGTTTGTAGACGAGGCGGCGCTTTCTGACCACCACGTCCTCCCTAAAGCCGAGTCGTTTTAGTATCTCCACGGCTGTTTCAAAATCGGAAACCTCAACCTCAAGCTCGTCGAACTCCTCGTTCTTCCCGGGATCCTCAATGTACTTGTAGGTAAGGAAAGACCTCCCAAGGTTTTCAACCCTCCTGACCCTGAGGAGCTCTGGAAGGGGCACGGAAAAGTACAGATCCTCCTGGATTTCCTCTCCCTCAAAGCTTGCCCCAAGGGCCTCTATCCTTTCCTTTATGGTGTCGAAGTCGACCCTGAACTTGACCTCGATCTCCATCGAGTCCACCAATGAAAATTGTAAGGGATCAAACGTCAACCAAGAAGCCCACCAAATCGCTTCCCTTCTTTATCTCGTCCAGGAAGTATACGTGGACCCCCTTGAGGGTTGGCAGCGTCTTTATGTTCTCGTCTATGAAGTTCTCCAAGCTCTCCCCGTCCTCTCCGCCGATGAGGGCGATCACCGTGTCCTTTCCGCTCTTGGCCACGAAGAGTACGTTCGAGAGCATCGAGAGGGTCCTCATGATGTGGTTAACGTAACGCTCGAGGAAGTCCTCGATTATCGGGGTCTCGGCCTGCAGAACCACCAGGGCAACCTTCTTCGGCTGAAGGGCCTCTCCGAGAAGTATGGTGTAGTGGTCTATCGCACCCTTCTCAAGGAGTTTCTTGATTCTAAAATGTATGGTTGATTCCGGCCTGTTCAACTTCTCTGCTATCTCCGAGATCGTAAGCCTCGCGTCCTTTTTTAGAAGCCTGAGAATCGCCCTATCAAGATCGTCGAGCTGAATCATCCTGCTCCCCTCCATCTGGGATAGTCTTCCTCTACCCCGATCTGATCTAGGATCCTCCAGATTATAAAGTTTACGATATCATCCAAAGTTTTGGGCCGAGTATAAAATCCTGGAGAGGCAGGCATGACCACGGCACCCGCCCGGGCCACCTTGAGCATGTTCTCGATGTGGATCACGTTTAGGGGAGTTTCCCGGATCAGGAGGACGAGCTTTCTCCGCTCTTTTAGTGCCACATCCGCAACGCGGGTGATCAAGCTGTCCGTGATGCCGTTGGCTATCGAAGCTAGGGTCTTCATTGAGCAGGGCGCTATTACCATGGCATCGAAACGGTACGATCCCGAGGCTACAGGCGCAAAGAGATCATCCTCACTGTAATCCGGTTCTAAAACAACTCCAAGTTCGTGCTTCGCCACGGCTATGCCCGTTTTTGACGCAAGTAGGATGACCTCGTGTCCCATAGATCTAAGTTTCTCAGCGAGCCTAACACCGTAGACGCTACCGCTGGCGCCGGTGATGGCAACGACGATACGCATCTTTCCGTCCGCCGTACCCATGAGCGCGTCCCTTCGGGTGTACGATCGATCCTTTTTAAGCTTACCTAATTATAGGGGAAGCACGTAGTGGGAACGAAAGTTTTAATAGTTCCATCATAAGATCAGCAAATGGTTTTAGGGGATGGCGATAATCGAAACACTGAGCAAAGCCGCAGTTGACGTCGCGAAGAGCGTGGGGACAAGGGTAGTCGTTTTTCTAGCCGAACCGCCTGCGGAGGTGGAAGAAAGTCTAGTTTCAACCACGGACTTAACACTCGTGATCGTTGGGCCCGTTTTCGACGTCAAGCACCCGAGGCGCATACGGCTCTCAATACCTCCCAACCTCGACCTGGAGAGCACACTGAACCTGGTATCCGCCTTTCTGATAGAACAGCAGCTGGTCAAGGAGGGTGAATCCTTCGTCTACATAACCTCGGAGATCCTGGGCGTGAGAACAGTCAAGAGGAACCTATTCGCCATGAACGGCTTCTTCGCCCAGGCCCAGTCGGTCGTTCAAAGGCTTCTGGAGATAGCGATAGAGCTGAGCATTGAAGGCCGGGAGGGCTACCCAGTTGGAACCCTGTTCGTGGTGGGGGACGTTAAGAACGTCCTAAAGCACTCTCACAGCATGCTGCCGAACCCGTTCAGGGGCCACAAGATAAACGTCCTGGACAGGGACAGCAAGGAGATCATAAAGGAGTTCGCCCAGCTCGATGGGGCCTTCATAGTGAGCTCCCGGGGAAGGATAGTCTCGGCGGGAGTTTACCTCGAAGTCGATCCCAAGGGGCTGGATCTGAGGTTGCCCCCGGGCCTGGGGACGAGGCACATAGCGGCAGCTGGAATAACAAAGCTCACGAAGGCGACCGCCATAAGCCTCTCCGAGAGCGGCACCATAAGGATCTTCAAGAACGGAATGATGCTGCTCGAGTACAACCCGAGGATGAAATATTGAGAGGGATCAAAACTTTTTATCCCCCTCCACGAGCTTGCCGCCAATTATCCTTAGAATCCTATCGCTTACCCTTTCAAGCCTTGGATCGTGGGATGTTATTATCATGGGAACGCTTCCCCCCAGCTCGGAAATCAGTTCCACGATTGTCTCCGAGTTTTCGGCATCGAGCATTGAAGTTGGCTCGTCGAGGAGTAAAAGCCCCGGGTTGTCCGATAGCACCATCAGAAGCTCTGCCCTCTTCAGCTCACCGCCGCTCAACTAGTCCGGATGTTTATCAAGAACGGCTTCAATGTTCAGTCTCTCCGCGAGTTTTCTAACGGCCTCCGCATCTATGCTTTTTCCCCTCCCCTTGGCGTAGAACAGGATGTTCTCCCATACTGTAAGCTCCTTTATCATCCTCCCCTCCTGAGTCAGATAGCCAATTTTTCTCCGGACTTCAAGGGCGCGTTTCTCGTCCTTTGGCTCCGTCCCAAAGACTCTGACCGAACCGTGTAGCGGCTGTACTAATCCGAGGATCGCTCTCAGTATCGTCGTTTTTCCACTTCCCGAGGGCCCCATAATCAACACCGTCTCCTTTTCTTGAAGAGAAAACGTAACCCCTCTGAGTGCCAAAACCCCACCTGTGTACGTTTCGTATTTCACGAACACGTCCTCGAACTCAACTACGCCCATTTTAATCACCCCAGACGAAGATATGAGGTGGCTTGAAGAGCGATTTAACAATGAGCCGTCCGCTCTCCACCGACATTTTCGCCTCCGTGTAGTTGAAGCCTATATAGGCGTCAGTGAAGAGGGCCACCACTAGCAACAACACGACTGTGGAGACAACCAGTATTGAGGCAAAAACAAAGATTGCATTTATGGTCTGTCTCTTGAGGGTTTCCTCATCGATCCCGCGGAGTTTTGAGTACCTCTTGGCTTCCAGGTACTTGGATATTATCACTCCAAGGATAACCAAACCTACGATACAACCAGCCGACCCAAAAATTAGGGCAAGCTCTTCCAGGTACTCACCCAAGAGGCCTAGAATGGAGACGTTGCTGTATCCAACCAGGTTGAAATACTCATTGGAGCGGGATATTTCGGCAACTATCTTTCCAGTGGATATGAACTCTGGCAGAATCCCTATGGCGAGGGTATAAGCGGAAAAAGCGAGCACTAGGGTGTACTGCCAGAGAATCCTCTCATAGTAAGGTAGGGGATTCCTCTTCTGGAACAGGGCTATGAGTCTTCTTATCAACTGCTCGGATAGTACTCCGTAGTACAATCCCATAAGCGGGGATAGGGCATAGAGAAATGCTAGGAATATAACGAGGAACCCCCAGCCCCGGCTCATCAGGACTACACCGTTAATCCTCAGGTAACCGAGTACGATGAAGGAGGCAGTTAGTAGAGGTAGGAGGAATGTTCTTAGCCTTCCCTCTCCGCGGAGCTTCTGTGAAATCAGCAGAGTTAAGTATGAAAGCAAAACCACGGCACCACCCACTAAAGCCGAGGGAGATTTACCGTAGACCGCACTGAATACCCCATAGGAAATGAGGACTGCCAATAAACAGGCACCTAGGATCGTTAGATCTACAACTCTGCGGTGATTTTCGGTCATCCCCCGCAGGGAGAGGAGGGTGAGGTCTCCCATCAGTTGCCTGTAGAATAAAGACGAAGTGTAGAGGAGCAACATGAACAATGGGAGATAAAGCACCACTAAAAGCCCGCTGTATCCAACGAAGAACTTGAGCACGTACCCCCTTGAATCTTTTACGAGGTTCACTATGTCGCCCTTCTCCAGAAATATTGTCACCGGTACTATTGGGTGTCCCTCATCGGCAAGCTTCCACAGCTCTTCTTCACTGTAATTGTAGTAGTTGCCGTTATAATAGAGCGCTCTTTTGTCACTTGTAGGGCTTCTCACTTCCAGGTAGACGGTTTTATTCCTGAAGATGGAGAGCCCCTGGTAGGCATCCCAGAGGACCTTGGGAAAGAGCTGGTTTGGTATTGTCTCCTTAACTATCGTCTCAAGCCTCGAGACGTTTTTTACTGGATGTCTAAAGTTAACCGCAGTGTAAACTAGCAGGCTGAGCCCATTTTCCACTGAGGGAGGCCTTCTAAGATTCCGAACGCAGGCGCTGAGAACCCAGTCTTTAAGTGGAGCAACGACCTGTACGTACGGAACTCCGGAGTCCTCAGTTGAAAGAAGGGGGTAACCCAGGGCTGTTCTCGTTGCTTCTACGACGCTAACGTTTCTACCAAAGAACTGCGAAAGAACAACCTCGGGATCCATTCCCGGAGTGAGGTTTGAATCGAGTATTACGATGGTGTTTTCAGGCAAAACACCGTTGTTAGCGTTAATATGGAACCCAAACTTACTGAGGGACGAGAGATTGTCCGTCAGGTACACCACCACGTTGATCTGTTTTCCCATAAACGTGACCGGTTTAATATCGCTCCATGAGAATCCAACGAGGGGTTCTGTACTGAAGTTCCCGGTAGTCATATCTCTTTTAAGCGAACCTGTGAACTCTCGGATGTCGTCCATAAGGGGATAGCCGGAGGATATCTCACCGGGCAGGAGAAAACGGGTGAAGTAAACAACGTGGGGCCTGTATTCCCTGAACTGGTACTCCACGTTTTTATCCACTAAGGCATCGACCTGGAGTACTAAATGGAACACCGTAAAAGACACCACGAGGAGGGATAGAAAAACCATGACAAAACTCTTCTTCCTTGCGATTATTTTGAACAGGTAGCCTATCATTTCAGCACCTCCTTAGATTATACATGGTTGCCATTCCTCCGATGTAGATGATGAGAGAACTGATAATACCTCCTGCGGTTATTTTTGTGATATTGCCAAGTAGCGGGACGTTTGAGAGTAGCCGGAGGAGGACGAAGAGAAAGGCCAGTAGAGCCAGTGTTTTTCTGCGATTGCACGAGCCCACAAGGCAGAGGACAGGGTACGCAAAAGCCACGCCCATCTCTCCAACTTTAACGACCCAGTACTCTACCGGGAACGCCTTTAGAACGAGGGTCTTTCCCGGATTGCTCATCTTGTAGAGTATGAGGATCGAGAGAAAATCAGCCGTTCCAACGATTCCAAAGAATGCCCCAAATAGTTTATTCCAAAGAGCCCCCATCGCACTCACCCGCACTCTGGAGCGAACATGTGGTACCAGGCCCAGAAGACCTCAAGGTAGTGCTCATCGATCTGAACAGGACTAGCACCTGACTTCATAAGATCACTGTTCCTGAGGTAGACGAGATAATTCAGTGATGAGCCCCACAGGACGTTCATGTAAGGATCGGCTCTCACCTGCCTAGCGAAGTTCTCAAGCAACTGTGCAGCCTTTCGGGGAGAATAGTTCTCGTCCAAGTTCCTTTTAAGCAGTGTCTCGTTTGATGCAAGTATCTCAACTGATTTTTCGAGGAAGCGCCTGACCTCTACATCCCAGGTTCGGTTGGTGCTCCTAAGCCGGTACGAGGTCGTGATGAATTTTCTGATCTTAAGGGACAGGTTTCTATAGTACTCGTAGGAAAAGCAGGGCTTCCCGTACATGGCCAAGGCCTTTTCCCTGTACTTTTCAAAATTCTCCAGCCGGTGGAGGGATATGCATGCCTCGACTTCAACATCGGGGCTGATGTATCTGGACTGCACAAGATACGAGATCTTCCCGAGTGTAAATGAGATATCCATATCCAAATCGGTGAGCAGTATGATTCCAATGAGGTCCCTTTTTTGGGTCATATTTAGTGACAGGTTTTTGTACAGGGTATAGATCCTATCCCCCACCGCCCTCAGGGAAGTTAAGTTCTTCGTTATGGTGCAGTTGTGGGGGGAGTCATCGAGGGCATTCCACATGTAGGGCCCGTAGACGAGCTTTTCAGTGTCTCCATGAAGGGCATCGCTTTCGTTGAGGATCTCGTTAAAGACCCGGGCGTAGGGCGACTTCTCCCGGGAACTCACATTGTCTCTTTCTGATTTAGAAGTTTGGGAGTTTCTGACGGTGTCGACCGTCATATATACGGCACTTAGCATGAGCAGCGCAAAAATAAAAACCAAAAGCGGGGCAAGGACACTTTTTCTAGGTTTCATGGCTTCATCCCCCGCTTTTTCGTTATCCTCCTCAATTTGAAGGGACTAAGATCACTTCTGCATCCACATTGTGAAGTACCACATAATCTGTTTTCACTGGGACGAAGGTTCCCCCACCCCATATGTTGTCAGGGATCCAATATCCAGCAACTACTGTATACCTCGTGTCCAAGTCTATTAAGTTTGAATATATAGGTTTATGTTTGAGAGCCCAGTTGTTGAGCCCTCCGAATACTATGGTGTCATAGAGAATTCCATATTTTGCTTCATAGTACGTCTGCCCAAGGAAGCTACTTGTCTTTAGATTAATAGTCAAATGAGAAGTTTGCTCCCCACTAACACGGGGATCGTTACTCTCTAAAGCATCAAATAGCCACGAAAGACCAATGGGGGATCCCGCCAGAGACAAAACAGCATCAAAGGCAGTTTTGTAAATAGATTCTAACGCATCATAGGGTTCTGAGGAGCCTGACAGATAACTCTTTCCACTGACAAAGGATATCTCTATCTCTGGATCCGCGCCTGATACGTAGTAATCCTCATATTTCCTGACCTGAATCTCTGGATAGAAGTAGGTGCAAAATATCTTTAGGGTGCATGTCGTCCAAGAGTTGCCGTCTTCTTTCTTGAAGGAAGATACTCTTTTTGCTTCTTGACTAATTATGGGAGGAAAATCTGTGTCAGGGATGTATATTGTTATTTTTTTGGGCATGTAAGGCTTTAAATAGTCTGGGACGTCGGGTTCTATAGCCTCCGGAGATCCTTGGACAGCATAGAACTTGCCAAGAAGGTGTCCATCGGAAGTATACGTTTTTGAAACTTCGTCCTGCTGCACCCACCCCGCGTTTACTGGAACTGCAACTAACGTACTGAAGAGAAAATCCAGGGCAATCAACAAACTCAACAACTTCTTCATGGTTTACCTCCCCCAAGAGACATGTCCGACAATCAACGTCGGGCAGATTAAATACTGCACAACGTAGTATATAAATTTTATGGTGTCAATTAACAAAATTGTGTAAATTGGAGGAACAAAACTCCAGAGAGCAGTAATAAAACAAAATGAGAACAAAAAGATAGAAACCTCAGAACAGCCACTGGTTCTCTATGCACTCGTCGCACGGCGGTTTTTCGCCGGCTATCGCCTTGAACTTCTTGTAGATGCACTCCGGCAGGCCGAGCGGGCAGCGGTCTGGGTACTGGCCGGGCCTCACTTTCGTCGGATCGAGCTTTATCTTGATGAAGGCCTCGTACTCTTCAACTTTCTTCCAGGGGAGGACCTTCGCCCCGTAGATGACCAGGTTGTCGTATATCTTCGCGTAGTCCCCTACCACGGCGTTCTCCTTGAGGATGACGTTCTTTCCAACGACGACGCCTTCGCCGAGGATGCTGTCCTTTATCTCCGCTTCGGATTTGACTATGTCGCTTCCGATTAGGATCGCGCGCTTGAAGTAGGCCTTATCCTCGACTATCGTGTTGGGCCCTATGTAGGTGTAGGACTTTATCTTAACCCCGTGGCCTATCTTGGCCCCCTCATCGATGTAGACCGGCCCCTGTATCTCAACGTCCTCGGGAACCTCCGCAGTCTCTTTTATGGTCATGTAGCCGTTCTCCTTGGCTATCTCGTCCATCGCTATCTGGTGGGCGTAGAAGAGGTCGTCCGGTGTTCCGAGGTCGACCCAGTAGACGTCACGGGGCATCCTATAGGCGTAAACCTCGCCCCTGCCGACGAACTTGGGGAGAACCTCCCTCTCGAAGTAGACCTCCTTGTTCTTCGGTATCTCCTCGAGCACTTTCTTGTTGACCACGTAGATGCCAGCGTCGACGAGGTTCGTTTTGGGTCTGTGGGGCTTCTCCTCGAAGTGGACGACCTTTCCTTCCCCGTCGGTCTCGACGACACCGTAGCGCTCCGGGTCGTAGACCTTGGTAACGGCGACTGTAACCAGGCCGCCGTTCTTCCTGTGGGCCTCTATGAGCTCCCTGAAGTTGAAGTTCGTAAAGACGTCGCCGTAGACAACGAGGAAGTCCTCATCAACGTAGTCCTCAACGTTTTTGAGGGCCCCACCCGTCTCGAGCGGCATCGGGTCGTTGACGAAGCGTATGTCCTTGGGATAGTCCGCCATCTTCTCGTCTATGAACTCCCTTATCTCACCGCGCATGTAGTGAACCGACAGGATGACCTCGTCAACCTCACCGATCTTCCCGAGGCTTTCGAGAAGGTACTGAAGGTTGGGCTTGCCCAGAACGGGAACCATCGGCTTGGGTCTTGTGGATGAAATCGGCCTGAGCCTTGTGCCAAAGCCCCCAGCGAGAATAACCGCCTTCATGGTATCACCGGTATTATCTCGGAGGGGGAGCTTATATATTTTACGGCCGTAAAATATATCCCCGGAAGTGAGTAAACGAAGCCTAGTGAACTCCCTTCCCCTTCTCGGAGAGGGTGAAGCCGACCAGTATCTTGTCCCCAACCCTCGTGCAGGATCCAGGGCATACCCTCCTCAGTGGACAGCCTTCACAGGCCGAACTCCCAAGCTCGACCTTCTCCACGTACCCCATGCTCTCGAGGATCTTTATAGCCCCGTCCACCTCATCCTTAGAAACGTCCAGTTCCAAGGAGATCTCGTCGGGTGTCTTTCCTTCCTTCAACAGTTCGAGAACCCTCTCAAGGGAAAATGAAGACATGCAAATCCCTCACCCAATCCCTAATGCAAGCCCGAGGCGCCATATCAGTACCCCGACCAGCGAAGCCACGGTTATCATGTACACAGTCGCCAGGGCCGCCCACTTCCAGTTGCTCTCGGCCCTTATGGCACCGATCGTGGCTATGCACGGTATGTACAGGGTGGTCACCACGGCTAGGACGTAGGCCTGGAGCGGACTCATCACACCCATCATGGCCTGCCTCAGCGCTTCCTCACCGCCGCTGACCCCGTAGATTACCGAGTAGGTGGATATCACGTTCTCCTTGGCGATTATGCCGAACATCAGGCTTACGGCCGCCTTCCAGTCCAGACCCATCAGGCGCATGTAGGGGGCAAAGAGATGGCCCAGCATCTCGGCGTAGCTCTTCCCGCTTCCAATGGGCTCAGGATAGTTGCTAAGGTACCATATGGCTATCGCACCTACGAGTATAACCGTTCCGGCCTTTTTCACGAACTCCTTGCTCCGCTCCCATGAGTGAAGGATCACCGTCTTCCAGCCGGGTATGAGGTATTCGGGAAGCTCTATAACGAAGGGCACCTCCTCGCCTTCCCTCACCAGGAAGCGACTGACGAACCAGGCGGAGAGGATCGCCACCAGTATCGCAATCGCGTAAACGCTCACCGCAACGAGGGCCTGGTTGGAGCTGAAGAAGGTTCCTGCCAGGAAGCTTATGACGCTTAAACGGGCGGAACACGGGATGAAGGGGTTAACGAACATTGTGACCAGCCTGTCCCTCTCGTTGTCCAAGGTTCTCGTGGCCATTACCGCCGGAACGTTGCAGCCGAAGCCCAGGATGAGCGATATAACGCCCTTCCCGGGGAGTCCGAACTTCCTCATTATCCTCTCCATGAGCACCGCTACCCTGGCCATGTAGCCAACGTCCTCCAGGATGGCCAGCATGAGGAAGAGTAGGAAAACCAGCGGGAAGAAGCTGAGAACCGAACCGACTCCGCCTATTATCCCGTCGACCACAAGACCCCTGAGCGTGGGGTTGGCTATGTGAGGCCCGAGCCACTCACCAAAGGAGGCGAACAGATCCCCAAGCCAGCCCTGCAGGGGAAGGCCCAAGGCAAAAACGATCTTGAACATGCCGTAGAAGACCAGGATCAAGGCCAGAAAACCATAGACGGGATGGAGGAGAATGCGGTCGAGCTGGTCGCTCAGGCTCTCACCTTCTTTCCCGACGTACCGGATGAAGCTGTGCATGAGACCGTCTATGAACTCGTACTTCTGACTGGCGAGGATAAGATCCATGGGGCGCTTGTACTTGGCCTCTATCTCGCCCAGATGGCCTAGAAGCTCATCGAGCTTCTCCTTTCCGAGGGTCTTGAGGATGAGCTTGATTACGCTGTCGTCCCTCTGGAGGAGCTTTATGGCCAGCCAGCGGAGGTTGTATCTCTGAGCCAGTTCGGTGCCCTCAAGGGCCCGGCTTATGTGGCTTATCTCCCGCTCTATGTCGGGCTCGTATACAGGAACCACCGGGCTTGCCTTTAGCATTCCATGGGCCATCTCGTATATCTTCTCCTTGAGTTCATCGATGCCTATGCCCTCCTTGGCGTTCAGCGGAACAACAGGCACCCCAAGGGCTTTTTCCATCTCCCTAACGTTTATTTGAATCCCCCTCTTCTCAGCCAGGTCTATCTTGTTCAGGGCCACGATAACGTTCGTGAGGCCCATCTCAAGGATCTCCATTGTCAGAAAGAGGTTTCGCATTATGGCCGTGGCGTCGATCACATTGACGACGACGTCGGCGCTCCCGTTGAGGAGGAAATCCCTGGCTATAAGCTCGTCTATCGAGTTCGCGGTGAGGGAGTAAGTCCCGGGAAGATCAACGACGAGGAATCTCTCCCCCTTATGTTCAAAGACCCCCTCCTTCTTCTCAACTGTAACTCCCGGCCAGTTTCCGACGTGCTGCCTCATTCCAGTTAGCGCGTTGAATATCGTGGTCTTCCCAACGTTGGGGTTTCCGGCCAGGGCAACGACCTTCATTGCCATACTCTACCACCCTAGAACTTCTTTACGAGGATCTTCGAGGCCATCCCCCTACCGACCGCGAACCTCACGCCCCCCACAGAGACGATGACCGGGCCGATGGCGTAGGACTCGAGAACCTGTACTGTGGCTCCGGGGGTTATCCCCATGGAGACGAGCCTTCCCCGCACCCCTGGGCCGCCTGAGATGTTGACCACAACCCCCCTCTCGCCGGGTCTGAGTGAACTTAAGGGTACGATCATGAGCACCACCGTTAGGTTTTCCTAATTCCATCTCAGGGTCGCTCAGGAGTCTTAAAAAGCTTTGGTGAGCCTAACAAAACTCAGAGGTTCGAAATCTGAAATCCAGTGGTTCTAAGGCATTCCACCGGGTGATCCGGCATTCCAAAGTCCCCCAAACTTTGGAAAGATATTTAAAGATTCGAAGCGAATACAGCAATCTGAACGCTGGAGGTGTGTTGTTTATGGAAAATCTACCACCTGAAGAACCCAAAAGGACATCCCTCGGGATGGACGAAAACTTAGAGGGACTGCTGGCGTACCTTCTCGGCCCTATAACCGGGATAATCCTCCTGTTGCTTGAGAAGGAAAGCGAGTTCGTTCGGTTCCATGCTATGCAGTCGACGATAGTGTTTATCGGGCTCTGGATTCTTCAGATCGTAGCAGGAATTATATTCGGGCCGCTCTGGACACTCATCGGTCTGCTGGAGTTCGTCGTATGGATCGTGGGAATGGTCAAGGCCTATCAGGGCGAGCGCTACAGGTTCCCCATCGCGGGGGACCTCGCAGAGCAATGGCTCGGAAAGGTCTGAGGCGCAGGTTTTTAAGCGCCCCATTTTATTTTTCCCCATGCCGACCCTCAACGATGCCATCGAGGGGATAAGGAACTTCTCGGAGAAAGCCGGGCTCCACGACAGGAGAATACTCGTCATGTTCTCTGGCGGAAAGGACAGCTCGCTCGCCCTGTACCTTTTGAAGGAAGCCGGCCTCGACGTTTCTGCCCTCACATTCTTCCACCGCTGGAGCTGGAGGGAAACGCTGAACTGGGCGATGAAGTTCACAAAAAAGCTCAACGTGGAGCACTTCCTCGTCGACGTCACCGACGGCCTCCTCAGGGAAGCGACCGGGAGGAAGGGGCCGGTCTGCATCAACTGCAAGAAGGTGATGCTCTGGAACGCGAAGTGGTTCGCCCTCAACAACGGCTTCGACGTCTTAGCCAAGGGTGACAACGCCAACGACAAGATAATCGGGGCTTTGCTAGACCAGTGCGAGGGGGACATACGGCTCTGCGGGCTCCCTAAGATCGGTGTGCCCTTCTTCAGGCCCCTCATAAAGTACACCGCCGAGGAGGTTGAAAGGCTTGCAGAAGAAGCTAGAATAAGGCCCTACCGCATGTACGAGCACGCGAGGAGGAGGCAGTGGCGCGAGGGCTGTCCGCTCCAGTACATTGACAAGGAAGAAACCGTAACTCCAGAGCTTATGGATTTGGCTTACAGGGTAAACTACGAGGTGAGCAGAATAGCGAGGAGGAGGAAGGTGCGCGTGAGCGTCCGCGTCCCGAGCTTCGAGGTGATGTGCTGGGACTGCGACGAGGAAACGCTCGATGAAATCAGGAAGGTAGTAGAAAAGTTCAGGTGATTGGGATGAGGGAACTCCCACCGGGAAAGCTCAGGAACGAGGGTTTAAGGGAGGTTGTCTTTCCAAACCTCGGCATTGAGGATGCCAAGGTAGTGTATGGGCCGAGGGAAGGATATGATTCGGCTGTTCTGGAATACGACGAGGAGCACTACCTTGTTGTCGCCACTGATCCCACACTTGGCGTTCCGGCTGAGACCTTCGGCTTCTTTACCTACCACTTCGCTTCAAGCGATGTGGCAGTTTTCGGAGCGAGGCCGAGGTGGCTCGTCGTTGATCTTCTCTTCCCCCCAGGCACGAGTCAGAACTTTTTGGGAACCGTGATGGGCGACATCCACGAGGAGTGCCTCAAGTACGGGGGCTCAATAATAGGTGGCCACACCGGGGTTTACCCGAGCGTTTCAGAGCCCACAGCAACCACCACCGCGATTGGCGTTGTTAGAAAGGATGAACTCAAGCTTCCGCTGGCGAAACCGGGTGATAAAATCATCGTCACGGCAAAGGTTGGCCTCGAGTTCGCCGTTTCAGCGGCCTACTTTAGGGGAGAAGAGCTCTCAAAAGTGCTCTCAAAGAAAGAACTCATGCGTCTCAAGCGCTCCTTCTACTTCGAGACGGTAGTTCCAGATGCTTTAGCAGCAAAACCCTTTGTCAGGGGCATGCACGATGCAACCGAAGGTGGTTTAACCGCTCTGCACGAGATAGCGGACAACTCCGGGGTCGGATTCAGGGTTTACGCTGAGAAGCTCCACCTAGACCCCCTCGTGAGGAAGGTTCTGAACTTCTACGATCTCGAGCCGTGGAGCGTCTCTTCAACGGGGACTCTTATTGCAATAACTCCCTCCGAGAACGCGGGCAACCTGATTACAGAACTAATTAAAAATGGAATTCTGGCCTTCGAGCTCGGGGAGTTCACGGGGGAGAAAGAGAGGGTTCTTGTGGAAAATGGGGAAGAAAGACCATTTCCGGAGTTCAAAGAAGATCCGTACGTGGGGCTTTACGGGGACTGACTGAGAATGTCTTCCAAGTCCCAGATAGGGTATCCTTTTGCCCTCAGGTCTTCTTTTTCCTCGACCTTCCTTGCGATAAGTCCGAGTTTAAAGGTTCCATTGGACCTCACTAGCTTTGACTTTCCTTCAAGGGAATGCAAAACCCGCTCGGTGTCCTTCTTGTTCAAATCTTTCCACTTAACCTCTATCAAATGGGCAGTTCTCTCGTCTATCAATAAAATCAATAGGCTTTTTTAGGACTGAGAACTCCCCGCAAGTTCCTCCGGGAGTGTTACCACTGCTCATTTCTCTCTGTAAGTCGTTTCGTCCCTTCTGAAGAAGCCGACGAGGAGAACCGTTCGCTCCTCTTTTAACACCCAGTAAACAACGCGGTATTTGCCCAGCCTAACGCGTATCTCGATTCTATCCCTGCCAACAACCTTCCTGAGGTCGAACTTGTGAACTGGATAGGGGGTCTCCTGAAGAACAGTGGCGAGTTCGTCGAGCTTCAAAATGAGCTTCTCCTTTTCCTTTCTCGAAAGTCCTCTCAGAACCTTCTCAACTGACTTCCAGAACGAGGACGAGTACTTCACCGCCCATGTCAAATAAGCCCACGCTCCTTGGCTAGACGCTGAAACTCTCCGGGCTTGTAGTCCCGAACTTCACCAATCTCTGTTACTTCCGGCAACTCCTCATCATCCTTCGGGAGAAGACGTTCTATCATCTGTTCGAGGGTTTCTAAGCGTTTCTCAACCATTGAAAGTCTCTTCTCCAAGCTCTCAACCGTCGTGCTCATGGTTTTTAGTTCTCCCCATTGTTTTTAATCGTTTCGAAGATAAGGGGGTAAAACGTTCACTTCACCCTGAACCTCAGCAGAGCCGCAAGACCTCCCAGCGCCTTCAGCTTCTCGCCGCCCTCGTGCTCAGAGCTGACAACCACCACTTCACCGCGGGAGTAGCGGACGGCGTCCATCAGCTCCTCAATCTTCCCCCTGTGCTCCCCTTTGAGGAGTTCATCGAGAACCAAGAGCGTCTCAACAGCGCCGTAGTTGACGGCCTCCTCAACTTCTTTAAGGCCGTACGCCGCTAAACCGTTGTTCCTCGCTATGTTCTCGAGAACCTTCTCGACGAGCTGGATTTCCTTCGCAACCCTGTTCTCGTGGTAGACCCGCTCAACGGTTCCGCGCTTTATGACCTCGTAGATGCCAGTCCTTCCCGTAACGCTGGTGTCTTCTATGACCACCTTCTTTGCGAGCTCAGGATAGTTCTCCTGCAGGAACTTGTGGAAATCCTCCTTGACGAAGCCAGGGCCGGCAACGATGGCCTTCTCAACCTTCTCGCGCTTCATTACCTCCTCCATGGTTTTGGCTACGTCGTGGAAGAACCTCTTCTCCTCGCTTTCCCTGTCGGTGTTGTAGCGCTTCCCGCCGAGGTTGTGGCGTATGCTGTTGAGAATCTCCAGCCCGTACTCCCTCACGAGCGCCATATCCGCCTCGCCGTCGTCGATGACGACTATCATTACCCTCGCCCTCTTGGAGGCTTCAACGGCTTCCTTCAGACGCTCAATATGGTGCTCCTTCCAGCGGGGCTTCTGGATGGTGACAACCGTTCCCTCCTCTATCGCTATCGTGTGGTACTTGCCGAGGGGGACGTCGTCCCTGCTCGCGTAGACTATCGGACCGGTAACGCGGACCTGGTTGGCGAACTTGTGGAAGTTTATTTTCTCAGCCCTAACGCCGAGGAAGACGGGGATAACCTCGACCTTTTCAGCTCGGAGCGAGTCGCTCCTCTGGCTCTGCTTGCGGAGCGTTTTGGTGTAGACGGTGTCGCCGGGGTCGATTATGTGATAGAGATGCCATAGATCGTCGAGTGTCTCGGCCTTGACCTTCACCTTGCCCTCCTTGGGCTTCTCCTCGATTATCTGCACTCTCTCACCTCCCTAGAAGGGTCGACCCTTTGGGTTTAAAAAGTTGTCAAGAACGGGAGCGGGAGTCAGATGAGCTCCCTCTCCGTCTTGGTGAGCCTTCTGGCGCCGTTCCCAGTGATGACGATGGTGTCCTCTATGCGAACTCCACCGAACTTGGGGATGTAGATTCCAGGCTCGACCGTTATCACCATGCCAGGCTTTAGAACCGTCTCGTCCTGCTGGCTCACGCGCGGCCACTCATGTATCTGCAGGCCGACACCGTGCCCGGTGGAGTGAATGAAGTGGTCGCCGTAGCCGTACTCGGCTATGACGTCCCTGACGATGGTGTCGAGCTCCTTGGCGGTTATGCCGGGCCTTGCCGCCTCGACTCCCTTCTTCTGGGCCTCTAGGACTATCTCGTATATCTCCCTCTGCTTCTCGTTGGGAGAGCCGACGACTATGGTTCTCGTCATGTCCGAGTGGTAGTGCCTGTAGAGTGCGCCCTCATCGATAACGACCAGATCGCCCTTCTCTATCCTCTTGTCGCTCGCTATACCGTGTGGCAAAGCTGAACGCCAGCCGCTCGCGATTATCGTGTCGAAGGCGGGCTTCTCAGCGCCGTTCATCTTCATGACGTACTCCATCTTGGCCGCGATTTCCCTCTCGCGCTTGCCCTCGCTTATCTCCTCCAGAGCAGCCATCATGGCCATGTCCGCTATTTTACAAGCTGCTTCGATGACCTCCAGCTCCTCCTTGGTCTTGATTATGCGGAGCTCCCTGATGACCTCGTCGACGGGGGTGAAGTCCTCAACGTTAGCCTTCTCCTCCAGGGTCTGTATCGTGGAGAAGCTCGTCCGCCCCTCGATGCCGAGCTTCCTGAGATTGAAGGAGGAGAGCCTCTCGTAGAGCTCCTTCCCGGTTTTGAACTTCTCGACCGGGACCTTCGAGGTCTCCTTAGCTTCCTCGTACTCGAGCTCGGGGACGATGAACACTTCCTCGTCCGGCGTAACGACGAGGTAGCCGCCGAGAACGGGTGAGCTTCCGGTAAAGTAGAAGAGGTTCTCCTTCCCGGTGATCAACACCCCGTCGAGTTCCTTCTCTGCTATGAACTCCCTGAGTTTTTCGATCCTCATCTTAATCACCAAACGAGTGTTTGACTGGGGGGATAAAACCCTTTCGTCGGAAAAGTTTTATACCGGCGGGCCTATTTATGACGGTTGAAATCATGTACCGGCGGATAGACGAGTTCATAGGGACCGGGGTCTCAATTAAGAAGGAGGAAGCCCAGAGGAAGAGGAAGAAGCGCCTAAAGGAGACCAGTCTGGACGCTTTTCTTCCGGCGGAGCACGTTGATTACTTCAAACAGCTCCGCATAGGTTCAAAGAAGATAAGAAACGCCAAAATCGAGGAGCTATAGCTCCTCCGCTATTATCGCCCTGTCCTTGAACTGGAAGACGAAGGCCCTTCTCTCTCCCCGCAGGTTCGCCTCTACGCGCTTCCTGAACCGCCAGTACTCGGAGTCGGGCACGCTCACCCTGAGTGTGGCCCTTCCAAAGCCCTCCTTCCGGAGGAAGTCGTTTATCCTGAGGGGGTGGAAGGGTACGGTTCCAACGACGGAATAGGCCCTCTTGAAGTACTCGCTCCTTATCTCTTCGTCCCCGGTAGCTAGAACCCTCCGCTTCTCCCTGAGGAGCATCCTGATCTCGCCGTTTACCGCGTGGAAGAGCTCGTTTATCAAGTCAGCGTAGTCTATGCTCTGGGGGATCTCGTAGAGGTACTCCCCGGGCCTTTCAGCCCACTCAACGATGTTCTCAAGGTCCGGGTTGCTCTCAAGCCTCGCACCCTTCGGGAGCGTTACGGCGCTCCTCTCGGCCTTCGCAAGGGGCTCGAAGTAGAAGGTCAGCCTGTTTATCGCCCCGAAGAGGTCTATATACTCGAACTCTCCTTTCCACGGGACCTTCCCCCTCCTTATCTGGGGTGGGAGGTCGAAGATGAAGGAGTCAACCTTTTGGCTGTAAGCCTCGTGGACTTTGAGGGGGCTGGGGATGAGGTCTTCGAGGTTCCGCTCGGGGGCCTCCGGCGGTCTCGCCGGGTCTGAGAAGACCACCTCGGCATCTACCCTCCCAACGGTCTCTGGAGACAGGGAGTCCGCGTTTATGAACTCGATGTTCTCGACCCCGTACTTCTCGGCGTTTCTCCTTGCGAACTCCACTTTAACCGGGTCTATATCGATCCCGTAGGCCCTCTCAACCTTCATGGCGTAGAAGATGAGCTGTATCCCTATCCCGCAGGAGACGTCGGCGATGCTCTTGACTCCAAACTCCTCCAGCCTCTCGGCCCTATACTCTGCCACGACCTCGTGGGTCGCGTAGCGAAGTCCCTCCAGATCCATCCACAGGTCGCTGCGTGAGAACTTGTCCTTTGCCCGTATTCTGGCCCTGGCGATCTCTACTATCTCCCTCCAGAGAGGGCCAAGCTTCGAGCGGAGCTTTCTCTCGTCCAGGCCCCTCTTCACCAGCTCCACCGCCAGCTCGACCTGCTCCTCGGCAACCTCGTTTACCCAGCTCATCGGGGCTAGTTCTCTGAGGCCTTTAAAAACCTGAGGGCATGGAGAAACTTAAAAAGATGGAGCCCCAATATCGGCGGGTGGTATAATGGTAACAATGAGGCAGGTAAAATTAGTCCTGTTCATTCTCTTCGCCATCGGCATGATGGGGGCTTCGCTCTGGTACGCCTTCGACACCGCCGCCCGGAGCGATCTCAAGGACTACGTCGGAGATGAGGTCTGGTACGTCCCGGCGGCGAGGAACGCCCTCCACAGGCTCGGTTTTGAGGCCCACTACGTTCACAACGGCTACGAGGGCGTTAACGTGATCTTCACGAGCGATAAGGACAAGCTCAAGTACAGGCACTTCGTTGACGAGGCCCTGGTGGTCTACAGGGGCAACATGTCCGCCACCGTCAGCTACAAAGAGTTCCCGGGGATGTACGTCGAGATCCCCGCGAAAAAGCTCGACGGGTTCTTGGGTTACCTCAGGGACAACATCCCGGGGAGTGCCTACTACGTCGTTACCGGCTACCGCTATCCCGACAAGGACAACATCCAGAATTACCTGAACACAGAGCACCCCTACCTCGGAAAGGACTTCATAATGCTCTCCATGCTCCTCCTAGGTGACGAACCCTTTTACTGGCGCGTGCCGGGATTGATCCTCTACGGCCTCCTCCAGCTCCTCGTCCTCCTGACGGCGTACAGGATAACGAAGAGCTATCTGGCCTCGCTTATAGCGCTGTTTTTCGTTGCCGTTGACCCCACGTTGCAGGCGACTGCCGTTACCGCGATGCTCGACATCTACGTCGCCGCCTTCGTCATGCTCTTCGTCTTCCTCCTGACCTACGGCTGGAGGAACTTGGCCGGCCTTGGGATAGGTTTGGGGGCGGCCACAAAGCTAAGCGGTGCCTTCGGCTATCCTGTGTTCTTCTTCAGACTGCTAGCGGACATCAAGGGGAGGGCTGACTGGAAGAGGGGCGTGAGGATGGTAGTTATACTGGCCCTACTAGGGGGAACGGTGGTGGCCTACGCAGAGTACAGGGCAGGCTACTGGGGTGCGAGCTACTTCCAGGTCCTCTCCGTCATAACAGTTTTAGCGATAGCCGAGTTCCTCTACTCCTGCAGGGGCTCAGAAAAGGACCTGCTCTGGTTCGTAAACGCCGGCCTCGTGCTCCCGCTCGTCGGCTTCATCGTCCCCGAGATTCCGATAATAAAGGTTCAGGGCTTCGATCCCTGGCTCAGGGACTTCCTCGGGAGCTTCAAGTGGCACCTAAGCTACAAGGGGGAGAACCCCTGGACGGCCCCGTTCTGGGAGTGGTTCTACAACGGCAACGCCTTCCACTTCCACTTCAACCCCGACGTCGTTGCCAGCACCAACCCCACACTGCTCCTCTTCATGGTGGTCGCCATATTCGCCATCCCCTACGTCTGGAGGAAGAGGGATCTTGTCCTCGTGCCCTTCGGCGTGTTCTGGAGCACGGTCCTCCTCTTCGCCCTTCAGTACGCGATGGGCGGCAAGACCCAGTTCAGCTTCTACGCGACTGCCCTGGTCCCGGAGGCCGCAGTTGCCATGGGCGTCGTCCTCTACGACGTCGTCAAGTGGGACGCCTTCACCGAGTCCCTCATGGACTACCTCTACTGGCTCGGCGAGCTTATGAGGATCGGCAGGATTGTCGATTACGTGGAGGCAAAGAGGGCCGAGAAGGAGGAAGAAAAAGAGGCCGTCCAGTCCGTGATTCCCTCCATCCCGCTACCCCCAACGGTCTACGTCGAGTACCACGGCCTACCGAGGAAGAGGGCCATCGAAAAGACCCAAAGGAAGAGGGAGCCAAAGCCGGGGGGACTCCCGAAGAAGCACGTCGAGGACGTTGAGGAGGAAGAGTCAGGAGAAGAGGAAAATCTCTGATCATCTCCTTTTCAGGAACGAATCGAGGCTGGTCTGGCCTTTTCTCCCTTTTCCAAGCTTCTCCTGGATCTTCTTTAGGGTCTTCCACGTCCTCCGGACGATGGGGGGAAAGTCACCGTGCTCGCGGTAGTAGGACTCAAGAAAGGCCCTCGTCCTGGGGTCGCTGGGGTAGCCGCTCCCTATCTCGCCGTACTCCTCCTTGAGCCGCTCTATCGCCCTGTCTCTGGTGACCTTGGCGAGTATGGAGGCGGCTGAGACGGGAAGGAACTTGTCGTCAGCCTTGTGCTCCGCAACGATCTCCGCCCCGAAGTTCAGCCTCTTCCCTATCTCCTCCCCAAAGCGCTCCTCCTTGACGTCTGCCGCATCGATGTAGACAACGTCGGGCTTGATCCTAAGGGAGTTGAGGGCCTTCACGAAGTTCTCAACCTCAAACTCGTTCAAGGTAACCTCCCTCGAGTCTATCTGCTCGGGCCAGAGCTCGATTACAACGTAGTCGTCGAGGAGTTCAGTTATCTCCCCAAAGAGCTTCTCGCGCCTCTTGGGGGTGAGCCTCTTCGAGTCCCTAACGCCAAGCTCTTCGAGCTTCTGGAGATTGTCTTCGTCAACGACAACCGCCGCTATGACCATCGGACCTATAACGGGCCCCCTACCCGCTTCGTCTATTCCAGCAAGCTTCCTTCCCATGCTATCACTTCCTCAGCAGCAGTGCGCCGTAAACGGCCCCGAGGATTATAGTGGCTATGCCGCTGGGGGGTATGGCAGTAAAGTAGGCTATGACAACGGAGGAGAGCTGGACGACGAGGGTCACCAGGAGGCTCGCCAGGACTATCTTCCTCAGGTCTTCGCTCAGCATTATCCCTATTGCCCCCGGGAGGACCGCTATCACCTGAAGGGTCACGAGCCCAACGCTCTGGACTATCAGAGACCCCACGAGGCCAACGAGGACGTATAGAAGGACGAGGTAGAACCTGGCCCTCGCCCCGTAGCTCTCCGCTCCCTCAATGTCGAAGCTTATGTAGAGGAAGTCCCTGTAGAAGAGGAGGATGACGAGGAGTATCAGAAAACCAGCACCGGTGAGGACCAGCAGGTTCTCCTTGGTGACGAGGAACAGCTCTCCGGTTAGGTACGAGACCACGTTCTCGGTGAGAGGAAAGTAGGGCCTGCCGGCCATCACCTTGTAGAGGATCCCGAAGCCGAGAACCGTCAGGCCCGCGACGAAGCTCGCCACTATGCCGACGGCGGAGTCAGAGGAGAAGCCGAAGCGCTCGAGCTCGGCTATCGTTAGGACGACGACGAGCGTTATCAAAGTGGCGACCAGCATGACCAGGGAGAGGTTGTTGAGGATGAGGCCGAGGATCATCCCGAGAACCGCTCCGAAGAGGAGGGCATGAAACAGCGCGTGGGTCAGAAAAGCGAGCCCCTTCATGTTTATCAGGGGGCTGAGGAGGCCCAGGAGGACGCTTATGGTGACGCTCGCCAGGATCGCCCTCAGCATGAACTCGGGGATCACAGCCTCTCCCCCCTTCTCACGTGTATGTGGAAGTCGCCGGTTATGCAGTAGAGCCTGTCTTCAACTTTCACAGCCCTCGCCATCGGGCCGTAAACGCTCTTTATTATCTCATCCCTCAGAGCCTCGTCGGGCTTTCCAAAGGCTATCATCCTCCTGTTGATGAGCATTATCCTGTCCCCTATCTCGAGCAGGGGGTTGATGTCGTGGGTGGTTATTATCATCGATATGCCCCGCTCCTTCTTTATCCTGCTCAGGACCGAGGTCACTTCGGCCCTCGCCGAGGGATCCAGGGCGGAGAGCGGTTCGTCCAGAAGGAGCAGCTTGGGGTCGCTTATCAAGGCCCTAGCCAGGAGAACCCTCTGCTTTTGTCCACCGCTGAGGTTCCGGAATATCTTGTCCGAAACGCCTTCCAACCCAACGAACCTCAAAACCTCCAGGGCGCGCCTCTTCACTTCCTCCGGGATCTTCCTGTGGATCAGCCCGCGCTTGTATACGGCACCCATCGCCACTACTTCCAGGGCAGTCAGTGGGACTTTCTCGTTCAGATAATGGCTCTGGGGGACGTAGGAAACCAGATCCCTTGCTTCGAGGGGTTTTCTACCAAAAACCAGGAGTTCTCCGCTGTATTCCCTGTGAAAGCCCGCTATGGTCCTGAGGAGGGTCGTCTTACCGGCCCCGTTGGGCCCGAGGAGGAGAAGGGTCTCCGATGAATCGAGCTCAAAGGTAACGTCGCTGAGGGCAACGTGGCCATCATAGTATATCGTGAGCTCCCTCGCCCGAACCGCTGGTTCCATAGTCTCACCGCAGTGTTTTAGGCTCGCCTACTTTATAAACCTAAGCAAGAGAAAAGGGGATCAGAGCTCGGCCTCCCCCAGAAACTCCAGGAGGTCGAGGAGCCTCCTGTCCTTTACTTTCCTGAGAACCTCCGTTAGCTTTTCCTCCTCGACCTTGCCGTCCTTGAAGAGCGCCAAGTACTTGACGCCCTCAAAGAACTCCCTGAGGTCGGGGAAAGCCCTCGCAAACATATCGGCGTTGTTGTAGACGGTGTCGAAGCCGTCCTCAAGGAAGAGCTGCCACAGGACGTCCACGAGCGCATCGAAGGCAACGTCGTAGTACTCCGTCCCCCTGGCCCAGAGCATGGCGTAGAGGCACTCCTGGAGTGCAGCCTCGTAGTCATCGTCGTCTTCGAACATCTCCTCGAAGCTGAGGTGGATCTCGGCTAGAAGCTTCCCCTCACCGAGCTCCATCGCCCTCGGAAGAACCTCCGCGAGCATGGCCTTTGCCTCGTAGGTCTCGCCCATCTCAAACTTAACGTATGCCTTGTAGACCCTGATGTGAAGCAGTTCACCCTCGCGGTCGAGCTCCTTATAGTACTCCTCGGCCTTTTCGAGGAGTTCGTAGGCCTTCTCATAGTCCTGGAGCTCCTCCTCTATCAAAGCCATGTTGTAGTAGATCTCGGCAACGTGATCGAGGTTCCTCTTGGCGAGCTCCTCCTCAAGAAGGCCCTGATACAGGGCCAGGCTCTTCTCAAGCTCGCCTATGAGGAAGTAGAGGTCAGCGAGGTGGAACTTCGCCTCGAAGCTTCCCTCCTTCTCGGCCAGATCCTCGAACTCGCTTATCTTATCGACCTCAAGGAACTCGTGGTAGTAGTAGGCAACGAGCTTGTAGAGCTCGTAGTCCTTCTTCTCCAGCGCAAGCTCTTCCGCCTTCTTCAGGATATCCTCAAGTTCCTCGTCGCTTAGCTCATCAACCTTGTAGTAGAGCAGACCTGCCAGCTTTTTGGTGTCCTTCTTCTCTAAAGCCTTCAGAAGCTCCTCCATTTTCTTCACCACCCTAAGTACGCCGCCGGGGTTTTAATCCTTTTCTCCCAAAAAACAAAAAGAAAGGGCCGTCAGTGTCTCTTCAGCAGCACCGCCAGTGCCAGAATTGCCAGAATCCCCGGTCCGCATATGCCACCCTTTCCACCGCCCTCGCTTGAGCTGGTTTTTGACCCTGTGGACGAGGACTTTGTTGCTGACGTCGTGGTCGTGCCCGTCTCACTCTGGCTTGTGGTCGCTGAGGTCGGTGCAGCCTCAGCCACGGCTATCGTGATCCTCGTCACGTCCTCGCCTCCTTTGTCATCCCTGACGGTGAGAGTCACCGTGTAGTTTCCAGCCTTTGAGAAGGCGTGCGTTGGCTCCGCCTCGCTTGAAGTGGCGCCGTCCCCGAAGTCCCAGCTCCAGCTCACGATGCTCCCGTCTTTGTCGGTGGACTTGTCGGCGAAGCTCACTTCCTCACCGGCCTTGGGCTCCTTCGGAAGGAAGGTAAAATCGGCCGTTGGAAGGTAATTCTTTGGCTGGACGGTTATCTCCCTGTAATAGCTGTCCTTCAGCCCGTTGTTGTCCTCCACCGTGAGCATCACGGTGTAAACTCCGGGCGATGAATAGGTGTGCTTCGGGTTCCTCTCGTTCGAGAAGCTCCCGTCGCCGAAGTTCCAGCTCCAGCCCGCCACGCTCCCGTCGGGGTCGGAAGAGCTGTCTATAAAGCTGACCTCGTCTCCAGCGGTTATCTTCGCCGGCGAGTAGCTGAAGAGAGCGTTCGGCTTCTCGTTGGACTGGACGTTGACCGTTGCTGTGCACGTTGAGTTGGCGTTCCAAGAATCGTAGACGGTCATGCTGATGTGATAGGTTCCCTCCGAGGTGTAGGTGTGGCTCGTGGTGCTTCCGTTGCCCTCGCCCCTCACGCCGTCCCCGAAGTCGATCTCCCACCACATCGAGCCATTCTCCGGATCGCTGAGGTCAAAACTGAAGTCGACGTCGAGCGGCAGCTTCCCCGAGCCCGGGTTCGCCGCTATGGAGCACTCCGGCGGCTTGTTCAGGGCCCGGAGGACGTTGTAGTTTATCTGGAATATGCCGAAGTTGATGAAAATCGGGCTCTGCTCCCTGTTGACGTAGTACTGTCCCTTGCTCGGGACGTAGAAGTCGAGAACGAGGTGCCCGTCCTCGCTGTCGGTGTAGATGACGCCGGTCACGTTGTACCACTTGTCCCCCTCGTCTATCCTGCCCTCGTAGGCCACCTTGACCGAGGTCTCGTTCGAGAACTTCATCTCGTGGGTCATGATCTGGGTGTGTCCGTAGTCCCCCTGGAACTCCGCGGTGTAGCTGGAGGCCCCTATTCCACCCTCGTTCTTAAGGCCGAGGGATATTCCAATGCTCAGAGTGTTTTTGCTCTTCTTCCAGTGGAGTTCCTTTGTGTAGAGCTCGTAGGAGCTACCTATCTGGCCCGCTTCCATTGTGAACGTTCCGAGGACGTTGTTCACGTCGTAGTTCTTGAGCTCGGTTGGCCTCGTGGGATAGGTGTTTATGTCCCCTATCTCGTGGAGCTTGGAGTCGTAGCTGGAGAAGTGGACGTTGGGCTTGCTCTTCGGGACGGTTACGAGGATGTACTGCTGCTCGCCGTTTATCACAGCCAGCTCCGGCGGGCTTATTATCGGGAACTCGTAGACGTCGTAGTCCGTGCTTACCGTCAGGGCCCCGTCCGCCATGTCGGCGATCATCTTGTAGGTTATGGCAGTGACGTACTCGCTCCCCTTCTCCCTCTCGAACTTCGCCCCGAGGCGGGCCTTGAGGGAAACTTCAGTCTTGAGCCCCAGACTGCCTACCTTCGCCCCCGCACTGTACTTGAAGCCGAGGCTGACCTTCACGTCATCGACGGCCTTCACGCTCGCAATGTGAGTGGTGGTCTGCTTGTTCATGTATTCCGCGTAGAACGTTCCGGTCTCGTTTATGGCGTCAAAATCAACCGGCGGGGCGTTTATGACCGCTATCACGTTGTTGACGATGTTCATCGTGCCCTTCCTCGGCGGGCCTACCACTATCGAATCGCCGTTCACGTCCCCTATGGCGAGACCAGCGCCGTAGGTGAACTCGGTTTCGAGGCCGTCCGGCCCGTTCAGCAGGTTGCCCGCGTAGTCGTAGACCTTGACGTGGCCGTTTTGAGAGGCCCACACTATCTCATCGACGCCGTCCGTGTTGACGTCTCCAACCGCTATCCTGTCGCCCTTCTCGTAGGTTATCGTGAAGTAGTTCGCCTCCTTCCCGCTGAACCCCCCGCCCTTCCTCTCGAGCTTGAATATGTGTATTCCCCGCTTTGAGAGGTCCCTCGTCGCCACAACTATCTCGTCGAGACCGTCGAGGTCAACGTCTCCAGTCGCCAGCTCGTCCCTTAGCATCGTGCGGAAGGACTCCACCTCAACGACGCCGAGGGAGTTGCCGCTCATGTCGTAGAGACTGATGAGGTTCTCGCTGTAGTCCAGGTGGGCTATCTCATCGACGCCGTCGCCGTCGAAGTCGCCCGCGGCCATGCCGTCCCCTATCTCAAAGTCGTTCACCTTAAACTGCGATACGAGGTTGAAGTTCTCGTCGAAGACGTGTATCCAGTTGTTCCTGTCCGCGTGGATTATCTCGTCCTTCCCGTCGCCGTTTAAATCCCCGCACGCCAGGTCGTCTCCAGCCTCAAAGTTGACGTCGTGCTTCCCGAGCTCGTTCCCGTACATGTCGTAGATGTAGATCTTGTCCGTGCTCCTGTCGCCCTGGATTATCTCGGCTTTGCCGTCGCCGTTGACGTCGCACGCTATAAGCTCGTCCCACTTCTCGTAGCCCGTGTGGAACCTGAAGATGTAGTGCGCATCGCTTCCGTTCTCGTACTCCCAGATGTAGTCGGCCCTGTCGCCGATGATTATCTCCCCGTTTTCGATGACCATGCCTCCAGAACCGTGGAGAAGGTCGGCCTCCCCTGCAGAGGCCCCCGGAACGAAAAGAAGGGCCACCAGAAACAGAAACAATAGCAACAGGATCTTTCTCCCCATACGACAACCCCCTTTCGTACCGAGCCTACGGGTTGCAGAATAGAAAGGTCGGCAAACCTACGTAAACTCAATACTTGTTACACACCAAGATATAAAACATTTTTGCCGATTGTTGTTTACTTTGTGCCTGTATAACACGAGGGAATTTCGGAAAAAGAGGGGGATGAGAGGGGAGGCTTTTTAAGTTCCGGTGAGAGATGGGTTACCATGCTAGAAGTCTTCTTCCTCGGCACCGGCGGCATAATGCCAACCAGGGAACGGAACGTGCCAGCGATAGCCCTCCGCTACAAGGGAGAGATAATCCTCTTCGACGTCGGCGAGGGCACGATGAGGCAGATGAACACCGCAAAGCTGAGCCCCATGAAGGTCGAGAAGATATTCATAACCCACTTCCACGGCGACCACTACCTCGGGCTGGCCGCGTTAATCCAGACCATGAACCTCTGGGACAGGGAAAAGCCGCTCCACGTCTACGGCCCCAAGTACACCTTCGAGTTCGTGCAGCACTTCCTCAACAGCGGCTTCTTCCGGCCGGGCTTTGACATTCACGTCCACGAGCTTGGCGAGACGAGGCTGAAGTTCGGGGACTATGAAATCTGGAGCTTCAAGGTGGAGCACGGTGTTCCAGCCCTCGGCTACGTCTTCAAGGAGAGGGACAAACGCGGGAAGTTCCTGCCGGAGAAGCTGAGGGAGTACGGCCTGAGCGAGGGGCCAATCCTCGGGAAGCTTGAAAGGGAGGGCCAAATCGAGTGGAATGGCAGGATAATCCGCCTTGAGGACGTCACAGGGCCGAGGAGGAAGGGACTCAAGGTCGTCTACACCGGCGATACGGAGCCGGCTGAGAGGGTAAGGCTCTTCGCTGAGAGGGCCGACCTTCTCATCCACGAGGCGACCTACCTGAACCCCGGCGACAGGGGCGACAGCTACCACTCGACCGTTGAAGAGGCCTGCGAGACGGCGAGAAAAGCCAAAGTGAAGCTCCTCGCGCTCTTCCACAGGGCCTTCCGCTACACCTACGAGGAATACGCGAGGGAAGCGGCAAGGATATGCGAGGGCCTCGGGGTTAACTTTATCGTTCCAAGGGACTTCGACGCCATAACCTTCAAATCCGGCTCATGGGAGCTTAGAAACCTCCTGGAGGAGAGAGGATGAGCTACCTGCGCTACGTCAAGGTCATAGGCACGATGCACGTCTCACCGAGGAGCAGGGAGGAGGTCATCAGGACGATAGTGGAGGAAAGGCCCCACGCCGTCGCGGTGGAGCTCGATCTTCCCCGCTTCCAGGGGCTCAGGATGGGCAAGAGGGCCGAGCTGAGGGAGAGCCTCAGGCTTGGAAGGGCTGGCCTGGTCAGCTACCTCCTGACGAAGCTGGAGGAGAAGCTCGGGGAAGAGTTCGGAATGGCACCCGGCGGTGAGATGCTTGGGGCGATAGAGACCGCCGAGAGACTCAACATCCCGCTCCTGCTGATAGACGAGGACATAAGGGTCATCATGAACAAGATCCTCATGGCCCCGGCGAGGGAGAAGCTCCTCCTGATCCTGGAAGGTTCGCTCGTCTTCCTGCCAGGAATGGGGGAGGAAATAGGGGGAAACGACGTTCTGGCGGCGTACAGGGACATGATGAGGGAGTTCAGGTTGCGCTATCCTTACCTCTTCCGCGTCCTGGTAGAGGAGAGGAACGAGATAATGGCGAGGAACCTGAAGGCGACGGTGGATGAGCTTCTCGCAAGGGGGATAAAACGGCCCAGGGTGGTGGCCGTTGTGGGGATGGGGCACAAGGAGGGGATAGAGCGCCTCCTCAACTCGTGGAAACCCGGGAGGAGGTTTATTTATCCAAATGGGCTGGGCAACCTTTATAACCCAGGAACGGCTACTTAGAGGGGGAGAGGCCATGACAGAGGTTTTGGAAAGGCTCAGGAAGATGCTCAACGTCGAGATACTCGAGGTGGAATACGAGGGTGACAAGATAATAGTCTACGTCCCCGAAGACCAGGTCAGGATAGCAGTGGGCACAGGGGGAGCGGCAGTCAGGGCCGCCGAGCTCGTGCTCGGCAAGAAAATTGAGGTGAAAGCCAGATGAACCCCCGCGAGGTTGAGGATCTTGCACTGTCTTTTCTCGTGCTCCTGCTCCTTTTCTCAAACTTCGAGATCAAAAACATGCCCTACGTCTCGCTGGCCGTCCTGACCGCGTTCGTCTTCCACGAGCTCGCCCACAGGCAGGTGGCGGAGAGATACGGCTACCGGGCGTACTACAAGAGGTGGGACACCGGGATAGTCATCGCCCTGGCCCTAGGCCTGCTAACCCGCGCTCTAACCGGGAACACCTGGATATTCGCGGCCCTCGGCGCCGTCCAGATCTACGCCCCCTACATGCTCGCGGACAGGGAGGCCTTCGGCAAGATAGCCCTGGCCGGCCCGGCAACCAACATGGCGGTTGGCATGGTCTCACTTCTCCTGATCCAGGTTACCTCAGGGGCCGTTCAGCTGGTTCTGGGGATAACGGCCTCGGTTAACTTCTGGCTGGCTTTCTTCAACCTCTGGCCCATCCCTCCTCTCGACGGCTACAAGGTCCTGAGGTGGAACGCCGGCTACTGGGCGGTGGCAATAGGGATAGCCTACTCCCTCAACATGCTCCTGTAACACTGCCGGTGATACAAAAGGGAAAGGTTAAATAGGGGTCTTCCTACTTACTCCGGTGATGCTCATGGAGTACAAGAGCCCGATTGGTGTCGATATAGACCTCGAGACCGGCGTCATCCCCGGAGCCAAAAAGCTCGTCAGGAGGCTGAGCGACCTCAAGGGCTACTTCCTCGATGAAGAAGCCTACAACGAGCTCCTCAAGGACGATCCGGTTGTCTACGAGGTCTACGCTATAGAACAGGAGGAGAAGGACGGCGACCTAAACTTCGCCACCACAGTTCTCTACCCCGGCAAGGTTGGCAAGGAGTTCTTCTTCACGAAGGGCCACTTCCACTCGAAGGCCGACAGGGCGGAGATATACTACGGCATCAAAGGCGAAGGAGGGATGCTCCTCCAGACGCCGGAAGGAAAAGCCGAGTGGATACCGATGAAACCGGGAACGGTTGTCTACGTCCCGCCCTACTGGGCCCACAGGACGGTTAATACAGGCGATGAACCGTTCATATTCCTTGCGGTCTATCCTGCTGATGCGGGCCACGACTACGGGTCGATAAAGGACAAGGGCTTCTCCAAGCTGGTTATCGAGGAAGACGGCGAAATAAAGGTCGTTGACAACCCGCGCTGGAAGGAGTGACCTTTTTTCTCCCTTTATCCCCCCAACATCAGGGGAAGCAGGAAGGGGACGGCCATAGTTATCACAAAGCCGTGGACGAACGCAACCAGGGCTACCTCCCTCCCGCCGGCCTTAGTTATTATCCCGAGCGTCGTGTCCATAGTTGTGGCTCCGCCAACCGTGAGGCCCACCTCTGCGGGGATCCGCCTCACCAAGAACGGGTAAAGGGTAACGGTGAGGATTTCCCGGAGCAGGTTGGCCAGAAAGCCCAAAGTGCCGTAGGTGGCCGAGTACTGGGCTATTATCGGACCGGTTATCGAGTACCAGCCGCAACCGGCCCCTATTGCCGAGGCGTATCTAAAGGGGACTCCCACGATAAGCCCGGCAAGGAGGGCGCCCGAGATAGAACCCAAAATGGTCGTAACAGCCAAGAACACCCCAACGCGCCCCGACTTCCGGAGGGCCTCTAAGTTCATCCCCCTGCCCAGATCAAGGCCTATCAGAAAAATGAGGACGTAGAGAACCCACTCGTAGAGGTTTCCTAGGCCAGGGGACAGAGTTTTGCCGGCTATGAAACCTAGAGCCAAGGAAGCGATAACCATCGCCGAGAAGCGGCTCAACGCAGCCACCTCCAGAGGAGGAACCCAAAGAGAAGGCTTCCGGCAGAGGTGAGGACTGCCAAGACGATCGAGGAAACGGCTAGCCAGCCGGCGTTGACCTCAACCTTTCCAGCCTCGACCCCCATGAGGAAAACGAGGACGAGAACCGTTGCGCCGATGAGGGAGTCCAGCCTCATCTCCTTAATCGATCTGCGGCCCCGCAGCATGCGCCCCACTGCGAGACCGAGGAGAAGGGGGATTAAAATGTTCATGGGGGACAGTTCACTTGGGATTTATAAAAGTTTGTCGTCTCCATGAGCCAATACGGGGTTTATGAAAAGGTTTTTATGAAGGATATCTCACCATTGGGACGGTGGTTGAAATGATCCGTCCGTCCGAGAGGGCTATGGGTGTTGAGTACGCGATAAGGGACGTTGTTCTTCCCGCTAGAGAGCTCGAAAAGAGGGGAATAAATGTCATCCGTCTCAACATAGGCGACCCCGGCAAATACGACTTCCAGCCGCCTGAGCACATGCAGGAGGCATACTGTCGCGCTATAAGGGAGGGCCACAACTACTACGGGCCGAGCGAGGGTCTCCCCGAGCTCAGGGAAGCCGTCGTCCAGCGCGAGAGGAGGAAGAACGGCGTCGACATAACAGCTGACGACGTCCGCGTTACCACTGCAGTTACCGAGGCCCTTCAGCTCATCTTTGGAGGCCTCCTTGACCCCGGCGACAACATACTCGTGCCGAGTCCGAGCTATCCTCCTTACGTTGGCCTAGTCAAGTTCTACGGGGCGGAGCCCAGGGAGTACATGACGGTTGAGGAGGACGGCTGGCAGCCCGACCTCGACGACATAAGGAGGAAGATAGACGAGAGGACGAAGGCCATAGCGGTCATAAACCCAAACAACCCGACCGGCGCGCTCTACGAGAAGAAGACGGTAAAAGAAATCCTCGACCTGGCCGGAGAGTACGATCTCCCCGTCATAAGCGACGAGATATACGACCTCATGACCTACGAGGGGAAGCACGTTTCACCGGGTTCACTCACCAAGGACGTTCCGGTCATCGTGATGAACGGCCTCTCAAAGGTCTACTTCGCCACCGGCTGGCGCCTCGGCTACTTCTACTACGTCGATCCCGAGAACAAGCTTTCTGAAGTCAGGGAAGCGATCGACAAGCTCATGAGAATCAGGATATGCCCCAGCACGCCGGCGCAGTTCGCGGCCATAGCCGGCCTCACCGGCCCGATGGACTACCTTGAGAGGTACATGGCCAAGCTCCGTGAGAGGAGGGACTACGTCTACAAGCGCCTCACCGAGATCCCTGGGGTGAGCACTCAGAAGCCGCAGGGGGCATTCTACATATTCCCGCGCATCGACGAGCGCTCAAAGTGGAAGAACGACAAGGAGTTCGTGCTCGATGTGCTCCACGAGGCTCACGTGCTCTTCGTCCACGGCTCGGGCTTTGGGAAAGCCGGCGACTGGCACTTCAGGATAGTCTTCCTCCCGCCGGTTGAGATCCTTGAGGAGGCCATGGACCGGTTCGAGACCTTTATGAGGAAGAGGCTCGCGGGGTAAGCCTTTAGGCCCTTTTTATTCTTGCCTCAGACGTGGTGGCCCTCCTCACAAGTCGGTGCCGGGCCAACCGCTCATCATCGGCATCCTTCAATGACCATTTCCCAAATGTTTTTAAAGGCCACTTGTTACTACCTATGGTGAGCTGCATGAACAGAATAGCCGGAGTTATACTGTCCGCTCTGGTTGTCATGATGATAATTCCGCAGGCAAGTGCTTCATCGGGGACGCATCCCAAGCTCATCCAGAACCCAGGAAGGTTCATCGACGTCTCCCCTGCGCTCTGGATCGGGGAGATCAACGACGCCATCGGTATAGTTTCTTCCGGAGCCGCCGGGAGTGCCTACACCCTCGTAAGCCGGGACGGAAAGCTGCTCTTGAGCAGGCTTTACCCGGATCTGCACATAGCATCGGCCACGAGGGTTGGAAACACCATCTACGCCGCTTCGTTCGGGGGGGAGATAGTTAAAATCTCCCCAGACGGCAGGATCTCCCGGGTGATGGCCCTCTCCTCAAACGAGAGCGGCCGGGCGATAGCCTTCGCCGAGTCGCCGAGGGGGGCCTACGTCCTGTGGGACTCGGAGTCAGATGATAGCCTCTACGTCACCCTGCTCTCAATCGGGGACAAACCCCTGTGGACGCTTAAGATCAACGGCTCCCTTGACGTTATCAGACCCCTCTGGAATCCGATTCTAATTTCCGGAAACGGAGAGCTCTACGTATTGCTCCCAAGCGTGAAAACGTGGAGCACCAAGGTCGTGAAAATATCGGGGAACGGCGAGCTGGTGTGGGGCAAGGAGGTGGATGGCTTTCTGGCTACCTCCGGAACCTGGAGCGGCCACCTAATCCTCGCGGGCCTCGTGAAAGGGGGCATCCTCCATCAGAACCTGAGCCTTTCCCTTCTCCCCATTCCCTTCGTGGAGCAGGGGTTCTACACCTCCGCCCCTGGAATCATCGGGCTCTCCAGTTCGGGCGTGGTACTCTACTCCCGGGAGTACCCAACCGTCGTCGCAGTAAAAACCGACGCGGCAGCCGAACTTCTCGGCGTAACAGATGCCACAAATTCCCCCTCTGGCCCGTGGCTTTACAACCCGATCTTCGTCCCCGTTTCCGTGATTAAAGCCGGGGACGGCTTTGTAATCGGGATGACTCCCCTCATGGGTTCCCTTTCAGAAGAGATCAGCGATTTCTCGGGGTTTTACCTCCTCAAGATCTCGGGTTCCGGAAAGCCCATCACTGGAACGGTTCTTAACGGCATGTCCCCAGGTAAGGCCGGAGGGTTCTCCCGCAACATAGTGGTCGCCAGCGAGAACTCCGGAGTACTCTCCGTTCTCATGCTCAACTCCGAGCTTGAGAAAGTCTGGAATAGTGATTTCCTGGGCTCCCAGATGGTCTTGGACGTCCTACCCTCGGGGGAAACCCTCTGGAGCGTGGTGAACCTTACCTCCACCCCCAGCCTGGCGGCCGTTCGCTACGCCGAAAACGGCAACGTTGAGGGTGCTTTTTTGATGGAGGGGAACTACTCCCTTCTGGCATCGGCGGCAGGAGGGGACAGGCTTTACATCCTCCTGGAGGACAACGGCACCCAGTACCTCCACGTTCTGCCGGACAGGGTAACCTACGTTCTCCCGAGGGAAGAGAGGAAAGGCCCCTTCCGCCCCAAGACGAAGGCGATGCTCATAGGAACCGAATACGGTGTTGTAGTCAAACCGAAGGACTCGAGGTCCGTGTACTACATAAGGCCCGGAAAGAAAGCTTACTCCCTCTCTTTCGGGGGCGGAAGCAATTCCTACGTCACGTTTGAGACGATAGAGGGCGGTGCCTATTCCAACGGGACCCTGGTCCTATTCGACGGCTCGGTTCTCATGTTCTTCAGGGAAGGAAAAGACGGCCTGAAATACTCGGGAGCTTTTGAAATACCTGGTATCCAGACGGTTGCAGGGAGCAGCGGAGGCCTCTACGCCCTCTCAAGGGTAGAAGGAGGGTTAAGACTCCTCCGGCTCCAGGACGGAGTCCACGCCTTCAAATGGTGCAGGGGCGTACCCCTGGACTACTTCACGAGCCTACAACGGAAGGACTACCCGCTATGGGTGAGGGGGAACTTCGTAGTCCTGGGACTCCCCCACTACTCCGGTACCCTCCACGCGTTCATGGTTTTCAGATCCGACGGGGAGTACGTCGGCTCGGCATTTCCTCCCGTCTACTCGGTTCAAACGGTTCTCTCCGCGAACGAGACTGAGATAGCGGTCCTTGGAAACGGCGGGGAGCTCATCGACTATCCGCTGGAGAAGAACAACACAGTTTCAGACTGCACTGACTACATAAACGACAGAGCCGTGGAAAAGCCCGTGTCCCTCTCCCCAGTAGAGCTCAAAGAGTCCTCCCCCAGAATGAGGAAGCTCTCCCCCGAGGAGTACGTTGAGCTCCTTATTAACCCCAGCGGCCGGGTTCACAGACCCGCGGAAACCTTCACTGTGAAGGTCGTCGAGGGTTCATTGAAAGGCCTGTCCTCGAACAATACCTCCGCGGTCATTGGATACGACACGATCTCCCCGTCAGTAGAACCGCTGAAGCTGTCTTGGGCTAGAGTTGAGGGTTCATTAAGCCCTGCAGAGACGAACTACGAGGTCGTGGATCTCTACACGGCCAGAGAGACCTCCGAAAACGCTGGAAAGACCCAGAACTCAAACCCATCCGAAACGTCCACGACGGAGAAAAAGACCTCGAAGGGGATATGCGGCCCCGCCCTGCTACTCCCCATGGCCCTTCTCCCACTCCTCTGGAAACGCCGCTGAGCTTTTCTATTTTTTGATACAGCAGGGCTAAAAGGCGAAGTTTCTACCGGGGGAAGTGTGGTGGGCCCGCGGGGCTTCGAACCCCGGACCTCCGCCTCGTGAGGGCATCGATTATGCTCAAAATTCGGATTTAAACCCGAATAATCGGTATTTGGGTGATTTGGGTTCGGATAATCCGTATCTCAGTTATTCGGGGTCGGCGGTTCCGCAAAAAACCGGGCCACCGTATAACCGTAACCCTATATTTACTGAATTTATTAAATTAAACCCGAATATCCGAATATCCGATAGTACAGTTAATACGGTTAATAAAGATGATACGGATTTCAGATATACGGATGATGCGGTTTATGGTAGGGGTGTATATAGAATAAATTCAATAGATATGGTCGTGGATTATGCGAGGGTTCGGGAGGGGTTCAAGCGGTGGCTGGAAGGTCGGGTTAGTCGGGGCGTGGTGAGGGATTATATCAGTTCGTTGGACAGGTTCCTCGGTGAGCGGGTCATCAGTAGTTCGGCTGAGGTTTCGGAGTTGATGACGGTGGCTGGTAAGAACGACAAGTTCGTCAAGGCTTTTCGGAACCTGCTTAACTATCTTGAGGAGCGGGAGGAGATTAACAAGGAGTTCGCGGATAAGTTGCGGAGGGTTCTAAAGATTCCGAAGCGGGGTTTAGATCTTTATTTGCCGTCGGATGAGGAAGTCCGGGACTGGTATTCTCGTATCAAGGACAGGGACGACGTGCGTCTGGCTTTCCTTATTATTGCGTTCAGTGGTATCAGGGTTGCGGAGGCGGTTAAGGTGTTGAATGAGTTCGATGAGCGGTTGTTGAAGTTTGAGCGGGTGAACGGGAGCGAGATTGCGTATTACGAGCTTAATTGGGTGAGGGGTTTCAAGCGGGCGAATGCGGTTTTCATGCCGGTTTGGTTGGCCAAGATGTTGCGGCGGTTCGATGTTGGGTATTATGCGTTGAACGCTTATGCGGTGAAGCGGGGTGTGAAGATGAAGTATCTTCGGAAGTGGTTTATCAACAAGATGATGGAGTTTGAGGTTCCGGAGTCGATTGTGAAGTATTACGTTGGTCACAGTTTGGGCAAGGATATTATGGCTCTTCATTACTTGGACATGATGGTTCAGTCGAAGCGGTATTATGCGAAGGTTGTGGATAGGCTGGAGCGGGTGCTGTTCCCGGACGGGAGACCACAAGTTTAAACGGTTTAATAGAGGTATGGATAGAGGTATCGGATGTGGAGGTGATTGTTGAGAGTCGTATTCCTGATTATTTGACTCAGGATACCACAGACTGTCTTTGTTTTCGTGGGGTTTTTGAGTTCAGGAGGTTTAAGATTGGGTTGGTGATGAGCATGAGAAAGATGTTTGATCCATTTGCACTCTTGGCAACTTTGGTGGCAGCGTATTTTATTTTGAGTAGATCAGGATTCATGGTGTTTTTGATTTTCATTACGATGGTGCTTTTGGTTTGGGTGTTCCTTGGCGGAGTGTACAGGTATTTGATTAGTCTTCTGGATAACTGGGAGCAACTTTAATTTCCATTTTTAGTTTTGGCAGAGTAATTTTATGCTACTATGACAAGTTAGAATTTCAAAATATGGCTGAAACTAATTGGTAAATTTGGATTTGATTGAAGTAAGATTTGATGGAATATAAAAGTTCACCATTACAAAAAATATTAAAAAGGAATCCCACATAATCAGTGTGGTGGTTTTATGGATATGGAAGTCTTAAGCCAGGTGTTAGAACTAATCAACTCAAACAGATCCCTGTACCTATCCAATGAAGAGGCCACAAAATTGCATTTAATCCTACGAATTTTAAAAGGTCTTGGATGGGATATTTTTAATCCCAGAGACATGGTTCCAGAAGCGAGGAGTGATGGAGGAGGCCGAGTGGACTATGCACTATATAAAGGAGGCAAATGTGTAGCCTATGTAGAAGCCAAAAATCTGAATACCAATGTGATAAAAGATCACAATGCGCTTAGACAACTTGGATATTATTGTTTTAATGATGGGGTCAGAATTGGAATACTAACAAATGGCATTCAATGGGTAGTTATTGATGCTTTTGATAGGGAGAAAAGACTGGCAGATAGGCGGGTTATTGTTGTGGACTTAAAGTGGCTACCTCTAGGGGAGAATGCTAGAAGGCTATCTTGGTTATCAAAAGAGAAAATAGACAAACTAGTGGAGATTTCGGACAATGAGCGAAAAACCTTAGTGGATCTTCCAGCCATCGATACTGATAGATCGTGGCAGAGTGGAGTTACGCAAAGTATACAAAAAACAGGTTTATCCGAGAGGATTAGAACTCTAACTGTAACTGAGGTAACCGTTGATAAGCCTCCAACACACACAATAGATGAGCTTTTCAATAGTGATCTCAGGGGAAAAAGACCAATGGCAGTATACGTAAAATTTAGGGAAACATGGTATCGGCTTGATGTTGTGGGTGGAGCTTCTTGGAGGCAGAGACCTAGACTCGCATGGAGTACTCTTCTGCCTGCAGTTGTAGTATTTTTGATTCAGAAGGGAGTATCTCTTGAGGATCTCCGAATATACGGCTGGATTGATAGGATAGAAAACATTCCAAGAAGTTCATGGGTCATTTATGTCGGTGCTGGTTTTGGAGTAAGAATGCCAAGTGATGGAAATTCTACGATCAGGATCCTAAAAGAACTGATTCAAAGGCTAGAGATTGATGTGGCCATAACATTGGTCTAGCGAGAACTTATTGGAGGGAGGATATTGAAAGAAGTCCTTCGATCTCTCTACACTTGGTGTTTTGTGTCCTTAGTTTCTCAATAAAGAATAGTTATTCTGCTAAAGGAGGGTTTGGGTATGCCGAAGGCTATACTGATAGTTGATAATGTGGATTTTGGGAAGCATGTGGAGTGGTATGTTAGGGCGATGTCGTATATGGCTCTTCAGAATGTTCTTGAGGGTAGGTTGCAGACTCGGAGGCCTCGGTCGTATTGGTTGGTGCATCTTGGCTCGGACAGGTATATGCCGGACGGGAATTACGTCGGCATATTGAAGAGGGAGCATGCGAAGGGCATACCGGATGTTTTCAGGACGATGTGGTTTAAGGAAAAGATTGTTAATTTCTATGAGGTTGCACAGTTTATTAGGGAGAAGGGCGAGGAGCTTGGGGTTAAGGAGGTCATAATTACGAGTTCTCATGCTGGGAAGGATTTCAGGCGGAATGTGGCTAAGCAGTTGATGGTTGAGGTTCTTAACGACGAAAAATACAGGTTTGCGAAGTTCTTTAGGAAGCTTAGGGCTTCGTCGGCTGGGGATTATGCTTTTACGGGTCGGTGGAAGGATGGTGTTTTTATTGGCGTGCTTTACAAGAAGGGTATTCCTGTTGCGGGGATTATTGATTATTATGTTATCGGTCATGAGGAGGAGTTGAACGAGTTTGTGGCAAAAATACTGGCACCTGAGTGAAATGGTTAGGATAGCCAGATAAAAATACTGTGTATTATCGTAATATTCGGCAGCCATATCTAGTTGGGCGGAATAATATATAGGGGGTGTTGGGAAATGAAGGCTGTGGTTAAGAAGGTTAGGTGGTTTGGTGTCGAGGCTCCGATGGTTTCCCTTAAGGAGATGGTGTATGTGGTAACTTATCTCGACTACTTCAACAAGAGGCCTATGTGGGAGAAGTTCGAGGAGATTTTTGGCAAGGAGATTACGGAGAGGGTCAGGAACGGTGAGGAGCTTGAGGTCGAGCTTACGGATGAGCAGGTTGAAAGGATTATGAGGGGTAGGTGATGTCTTTTCAGTTTTCATATTTTAGTGGTGAATTACGAATTGGGGGTGAAAGTGTGGTTGTGGTGAAGGCTGGGTCGAGCACAAGGCCGGTTTTCTATCTTGGGATTGAGGACATGGTGGATTATCATTTTGGGTTCAAGGTTGGGTTTAAGAGGGTTGTGGCTAATATCTGGGAGTATGAGGGTTATATCCTCATAATGGATACGGATACGGTTTTGGCGGAGATAATCGCGGACGGGGTGTTGGAGGATGTAGTTTCCCAATATGGTTGGCATGTTGAGGAGTTTAAGTACGAGGAGAATATGTTTGGGGAGTTGGAGGCGATGGCGAAGGTGAGGGTTAAGGGTAAGGTTGAGGCGGATTACCTGAAGGATGCTTTTCTGGAGTTTTTGAGGCAGGTTAGGGAGAGGATACCGTATATTGAGGATATTGTTGGTGAAGTGATTTCTAAGAATGGGGGTGAGCTTTCTTGGTGATTTTTACTACTCTTGGTAGGGTTATCGAGAAGGGTTACTGGCTCGGAACGGAGAAGTGGAGGTGAATTTCCTTGGTTTATATAGGTTCACGCAACATGAGGTCAGAATATCACAAGCAAGAAGAATCGAAAGAGAAAAGCAAAAATAGGAATATGGTGTACATGACTATCGCAAGAATTATCGTGCGAAGTCCGTGTATAATTCCAGAGAATGATTGGCATTTTCCATTTACTTCTTTTGAAGAGGCAGTTGCAGGGCTTTCTACATTGTCTCTCAAACAACCAGTGCGGATTTACAGAAAAAAGTTCGACAAGATCGAGACAATAAGGAGGACATATAATGTATGGTACTTCTATGCTCGCCCAGAGCTGGATCCAACGGATCTTAAAATACGGGCAGAGGTCGTAGAATGGATACCATACCGTGAACTTAAAGCTGAAGTCAATAATCTCACCGAGGAAGTGTTTGGGATAAGAACTTGGAACCTAAATGCCGTGGACTATGCAATTTCCAACAAGAGGAAGATGTATGAAGTAATTAAGGTTCGGTACAAGGACAAGTATGAAAAGTGGGGTGAGGTCTGGGTTCTTAGGAGATTCAAGAAAGAAACGCTCCAAAAACGGGGAGACTCTCTAGAGAAAAGACGGAAAAAGAAGTATATTAAACGTTGAAGTGTGAATTCCTCACATGTACTATTCTCTGTCGAAATTAGTGGTTGATGTGGGAGGTGTGGTAGCTATGGCTGAGAGTGGAGGTTGGGTTTGGAGTGAATGGGATTTTAGGAAGAGGTTTAGGGTTGAGTCGAAGGATGTGGTTATGAAGGGGCTGGATGACATTGAGAAGCTTTATACAGAGTCGGATACGATTTACGAGTTTGCCAACAAGTTGGCAGAGTATCTTGGTGTGGATGCGGGGTCGGACGAGCGGTATCTTAAGGTTTTCGCGGTTGCGGGGGTGATTGATGCGGTGGTCAAGGCTCTCGCAAAGAGGGATGCGGGGTTCAGCGCGATAAACGACGAGGAGAGGATGTATGGTTGAATACCTCACAGCAGAAGTAGCAGGTTATGATTTTGTGAGGAAACAACTCCCTTTAAAGTATGGGTGGGCAAAATGAGGAGGGCCGGGAGACCCGGCCCTTAGGTGTCGGGTCGGGGTCGGGGTGGTCGGGTCGGGATTGACTCACCCTAACTCCCAGTAATAGCAGCAGGGTTTTAATATATAAATTTTTTGGTACTCGTACTAAGTAAGACTTATAGAAGTTCAGAGAAGTTCAGAAGATATCAAAAAGCTGACGATCGAATGATGTAGGTGATGGTCTATGGGGGCGTTGGGGGTATCTGGCGATACTCCTGTTTGGTTTTTGGCTTTTCAGGAAGGTTCACGGAATACTAGAGAGAGGTTTTGTAGCGGCGTTCATAATAGCGCTCCTAACGATGTATTACATAATGGGCACCAGAGGGTCGGGCTGTTTTTTGGCCTACTGGGTTCAATATTGCTTGCGGTGTTGGTGTTTGTGGTATTCCCGATGGTGGCGATAATGTTCGTCGGATACCTGCTCAGAAAGGGTGCAAAGTGGGCTGATATGGAGGGGTGAGTTTAGCTCTAATTTCTGCTTTGGGGGTGTATACGGTGAGGGTTAGAAGAAAAGTTGGCAAGGTTAGGAATAGTTCGGGTGTTGAGTATCCGGTTCTTAGGTTGCCGAGAGAGTGGGATTGGTTGATAGGTAAGGAGGTCGAGATTGAAGTCGCATACGTAGATGGCAGGTTGGCGGTTATAGTCTTTACAGATGATAGGATTGCACAACCGGTTGTACAACAGGTTGCACAAATACCCCAGAAATCTGATGATGAAAAAGACCGGATTTCTCTTCTTGAGGAGAGATTGGCTCGGTTGGAGCGGTTGTTAAGAAATGGGGCGGTTTACGATCTTCAGTCTCCAGAGCGTCAGCTCTGGTGGGCCCGCGGGGATTCGAACCCCGGACCTCCGCCTCGTGAGGGCGGCGTCATAACCAGACTAGACCACGGGCCCGTCCCGTCTATGAGGAGAGGAGCGCGGGTTATAAATCTTTCGCCGGGGAAAGTTTTTAACTCCCAATTCCATCCCACGGCAGGAGGTGAGAGCTTGAAGACCCTATGGGCACCGTGGAGGATAGAGTACATACGCTCACCGAAGCATGAGGGATGCATATTCTGCGACTTCCCGAAGGAGAACCGCGATAGGGAGAGGCTCATCCTCTACCGCGGGGAGCACAGCTTCGTGATAATGAACAACTACCCCTACAACCCGGGCCACGTCATGATAGCCCCCTACCGGCACGTCGGGGAGTGGGAAGACCTCACCGATGAAGAAATCCTCGAGATAATGAAGCTCTCCCAGCTCATGATAAAGGCAATAAGGAGGGCCATGAACCCGGACGGCTTCAACCTGGGCGTTAACCTGGGCAGAGTGGCTGGGGCTGGAATAGACGACCACGTCCACCTCCACATCGTCCCGCGCTGGAACGGGGACACAAACTTCATGCCGGTCGTAGCTGACACCAAGGTCATCCCGGAGTCCCTGAAGGAGGCCTACGACGAGCTAAAAAAGGCGATAGACGAGGTTTTAAACGAAGCCGAGCGTTTCTGATCCAGCTTTTCCCTATTTCTTCAAGACGAACAGCCTCAGATAGCCGTAAACGTGGAGGAACAGGTAAAAGGCCGCCCAGAACCACAGGAGAACTGGAAACAAAAGGATCTCCAGTTTTGAACCCCCTTCGTTTCTGACGGCCACGGCCATCGTCAGCATTTCAAACAGGACAAAGAGGACCAAAAGCCCCCACCTTTCAAGCGCAATGGCCATTGGGGGAAAGACGACATCGGAGAGCGCTATAACGTCGCTAACGGCGAGGAAGAACCGGTCCTTCAGCGGCCCCGCACCGAGCTTGGGCAGGTCCCCAAGGAACCACCTTTTGCGCTGTCTCCAGAGGGACGAGAGCGTCAGGGGCATCCTGACCCACGCCCTGGCCGTGGGCGCGTAGAGAACCCTTCCGATCCGTTTGAGGGCGATAGTTGTCGCGTAGTCCTCAACCGGATCCTCGACGAAGCCGCCTACCTCCAGAAGGGCCTCCCTCCTGAAGGCGGAAACCGGTCCCGGGGCGAGGCTGAGGTTTTCAAGCTCCTTGGCCCGCCTGAACATCGCTATCCTCAAATGCTCAACGTCTTGGGCGAGCTCAAGAAACCTCCTCCCAGCAACCCGAACCTGTCCCCCGACTGCCACAACATCCTCGGAGTAGAACCTCCTCACGAGCTCGGAGACGGCCTTCTCCTCCAGAAAACCGTCGGCGTCGGTCGTCACAACGATCTCACCGGAGGAGGCCTCAAGGCCCAGGTTTAGGGCCCTCGCCTTGCCGCCGTGCTCGGCTTTTATGACCTTGAGCCTTTCGTCCCTAACCGATAAAGCTCTCTCGTACGTCCCGTCCTCACTCCCATCGTCGATAACTATCACCTCGAGATCGGGGTAGTCCTGGGAGAGGGCGGCTTTAACGGCATCCTCTATGTTCTCCTCCTCGTTGTACGCCGGGATGAGAACGCTGACCCTCGGCCTCCACTCCCGCGTGCGATAGGCCTTTCTAAGGCTCAGCAGGTAGCGGAGGAAGAAGTAGCCGTCCCAGAGCAGGATGAGGGAGAGGAGGATCTCGACCAGCATCCTTCACGGGTAGGAGGAGATTTTTAAAAGCCTAACCCCAAACCACCTCGGGGATGATGAGTTTTTCCCTCACTCCGAGCGGTGACGAGGAGCCGATGCTCTGACCTTCTCCTTCGATAACCCCTCAAACGGCCCCCAAAGAGGCTGAGGAAGAGGCCGAGGAGGAAGAGGAAGTTATTGATAAGGCCCAGGGAGTGGAGGCGATAGCCGACGTAGGAAAGGATGATTAAGAAGCCGACTACCAGGGCACCCTCTATGACATTGCCCTTTCCTTTCCCCACGATATCACCCGCAACCTTTTCAAGGCCCCTTTCTCTGCCTATCAGAAACTCCTCGCCAGAGGTCCAGCCGGACGGGACATCCTGAGAGGGTGCTATGAGAAAAGTATCCCCAGACCTCGCGATGATCACTTCTCCACTCGTCATTGCAGTTATCAGGAGGGCATCGTGGAGGCAAGTCTTGTCGGGGTTGAGGAGAAGAGTGTAGTCCCGCAGCTTTCCCTTAAGCCTCGAAAGAAGTTCCGGATCGGGGGGATAAGTGTAGTAGAGCACTCGATACCGGTACCTCATGGGAGGAATTTGGAGAAAAGGGATAAAAAGCTTAACTCAGCTCCTGAATCTTCTTCCTGACGAGCTGGCTGACGAGCTTACCGTCCGCCCTGCCACGGAGCTTCGCCATTGCCCTTCCCATTATCATGCCCATTGCTCCCATTCCCTTGGCCTTTATGACGTCAATGTTGGCTTTGACGACTTCGTCTATGATTTTCTCGACCTCCTCCTCGCTGAGGAGGGTCAGGCCCTTCTCCTCCGCAACCTGCTCGGCGGTCTTCTCAGGGTGCCTGGCGAGTTCCTTGAAAATCTCCTCAAAGGCCTCCTTCGCAATCCTGCCGTTGAGGTAGAGCTCAAAGGCCTCCCTGATGTGCTCATCGGTGACCTTCTCTATCGGGACCTCCTTCTTAAGGCCCTTGAGAACAACCACGAGGATTGAGGCGACCAGCGATGGTTTTATGCCCCTCTTCACGAGCTCCTCGAAGAGTTCATCGCGCTCGTCGTTGACGAGGGTTTCAGCCAGGCTCCTGTCAATCTTATACTCCTTCACGTAGCGCTCAACCCTCTCCTGTGGCAACTCCGGAAGGCTCGCCTTAATCCTCTCCTTCTCCTCAGGTGGAATGAAAATCGAGGGTATGTCGGTTTCGGGATACATCCTCGCCTTGCCGGGGAGGGGACGCATGTACTGGGTATTGCCGTCCGGCAAAGCCCTCCTCGTCTCCTCGGGAACACCTTCTATAGCTTCCCTAGCGCGCTTGATTACCTCGGCTAAAGCTTTCTTGGCGGTTTCCTCCTCCGCAGCAACAAGAACGAACGCGTCTTCTTCGCCAAGCTCAAGCTTTTCGATGATTGCGTTAACCTCTTTTTCTGTAATTCCATAGTTCGGTAGTTCATCAATGTGGAAGATTCCCCTCACGTACTTTTTAGCCCTGTCTGCCATTTCCGTGCCCAAACGCCTGCCCGGCTGGATTTCCCTGCCTATAAGCCCGCGGAACTTGGGTAACTTAACGGCAAGAACCTTCCCGCCTTTCTTTATCGTCCGGGTTATTATCTTTGATTCAGTGTTCTGGAAGACGTCGGTAACGTCGTAGAATTCCTCCTTGATGTCATCTGGCTTAACGCCCCTCTCGCGAAGCTCGTCGCGGATTTTGAGAAGGTTGAGCTGTCTTTCAACCTCGCGCTCGATGATGAGGGGAATCATGTCCAGCTCCTGGACGCCCTTAATCTCGACGCGAGCGCCACCTTTAATGGAGACGTTCAAATCCTGCCTTATCGTTCCGAGACCGCGCTTGACCTTTCTCGTTGCCCTTAGAGCATCGCCGATGTATTTCGCGACTACTTTAGCCTGCTCCGGGTGGTGTATGTCGGGGGTTGTGCTTATCTCAACCAGCGGAATTCCGAGGCGGTCGAGGCGGTAGATTACCTCCTTTTCCTTCCGCTCGACTATTCTACAGGCGTCCTCCTCAAGGCATATCGTCGGGATTCCAACGCTCCCCCAGGGGGTGTCAACCCTACCGTCGAGCGCTATTATTGCCGTTCTCTGGAAGCCGGAAACGTTCGAGCCGTCTATGACTATTTTACGCATGAAGTGAACTTCATCAACGGGCTTTGCGTTGAGGAGGTAGGCAATCTGAAGCGAAACTTCAAGGGCTTCCCTGTCGGGTCCCCTCGGCGGTTCCTCATCCATGTAAACCAGGTCGCTGAGCTCGTAGTTACCCTCGTAGATGTATTTTCTCCCCTTCTTGAACTCCTCCAGAGCGGCAGGGTCAATTTCCCCGAGCTCACTCATCGTGGGCCTTAAGCGTCTTTCAAAGGTGAAGTCAACCCTCTCGGTAAGCTCGCTCGGAACGGGTGAAAACAGCTTTTTAGTATCGAGTTGCCTGTGAATCTCAAGGCCGACCTTTAGGCCGAGCTTTTCGTAATCGAACTTCTCGGTCATCTCAACACCTCCAGATTGGTTCTCAAAAAGTCATCATCGAAGGTAACCAATTTTGAAATCCCATACACTTCACAAGTTGCAAGTATTAAGGCGTCGTTGGGTAAGAGGCCGTATTTTTTCCGCAAGTCTCTGCTCCTCTTGACGACTTCTTCAGTTTCTTCCAAGAACTCAAGCAATCCAGCAGTATGGAGCTCATCGAGTAAGCTGTCAAAGGCCTCGACAATCTCATAGAGTGAGGGGTCTCTTTTCAGCTCTTTCTTGAGTGCATAAGTCCCTTTTTTCCCGGTTTTGGAAGTGAAATGATGACCAAGAATGACAAAGGAAACCTCTGAATAGATGGTGGGGGTTATACACAGCTTGCACTCTCTGCTAACACTGTCTAGGAGCCCAACTGCCCTCTCGTTTCCACTGAGAACCTCAACCCACACGTTGCTGTCAACTACCGCCAGCTCTTTCCTCGATGTACTCATAGTACTCTGCCTCCCAGTCGTGCTCGCTCTTCTTCAATATGCCCGCGTATTTCCTCAGAATCGGGCCGGCGCTCTTCACTATAACCTCTACCTCCGTTCCCTCAGGCAGTTTGACGTTCTCCAAAGGCATAAAAATCCCGTTTTTATAGACCGCTTTTATACCCACACCCATCACCTCAGGAAGGTGTCAAACCTCGTGTAGGGCGTTATCTCGCCGGCGTAGTTGGTGAGCATCATCTTTCTCACTTCGTCGAGGTCGGTGGTGTGGCCGAGAACCCACATCAGCTTGACGTAGGCAGTCTCGGGCAACATGTCCTCGCAGGGAATCGCCCCGGCCTTGAGGAGCTTCCTTCCGTTGGAGTAGACGTTCAGGTTCACCCTTCCGTAGAGACACTGGCTCGTTACGCAGACCGCCACACCCTCCTCAACGGCGCGCTGGACGTGCGGTATGAAATCCTGCGGAACATGACCGAGGCCGGTTCCCTCGATGACAACACCCCTGTAACCCTTGTCAACCAGAAAGTCGAGAAGCTCACCACTGATTCCAGGATAAATCTTGAGGATTGCAACCCTTTCCTCCATCTTTCCGTCCACTTCAACCTCTCCCTCGCTCCTCCTTCTGTAATCACTCCTAAGAAACTCTATCTTACCCTTAGGCCATACCCTTGCTATCGGAACGTCGTTTATGCTCCTGAACGCATCTCTCCTGCTCGTGTGCATCTTCCTTACCTTCGTTCCGCGATGAGCTAAGCAGTAGGTGTCGCTCGTTTCCCCATGCATGACAACCATGACCTCAGCGACTTCGCTGGTTGCCATTTTCACTGCACAGGTGAGGTTCATAGCTGAGTCGCTACTCGGCCTGTCGGAGCTCCTCTGGGCACCGACCAAAACAACGGGCTTGGTAAGGTTCCTGAGCATGAAACTCAATGCAGAGGCGGTATAACCCATCGTGTCCGTTCCGTGAGCTATAACAACGCCGTCCTCACCGGAGTTGAGGGCCTTTGCCACTTCCTCGGCTATCTTAACCCAGTAGGCTGGCTTCATGTCCTCGCTGAGGATGTTCATTATGAGCTTCGGTGTGACGTTTGCCATCTCAAAGATTTCCGGAACGGCCTTGGCAAGCTCCTCAGCGGTGAAAGCCGGGTGAACTGCTCCCGTCTTGTAGTCTATCCTGCTCGCTATCGTTCCACCGGTTCCAAGGATTGTAACGTTGGGGAGACCCTCCTTCCGGGGGAGAACTTCCCGGAACGTCATCTCCGGTTTCTCAACGGCCTTCTCGAGTATCTCCACGCCCTCGATGGCGTCAATCAGAACGCCGATGTTGTAGCCGTTGTCGAGCTTTATCGTCAGCGTTTCGCCGGGAGAAAGCTCATAGGGAGGCATTACAAGGCCTTCAAAGGTTAAAAGCTCGTTCCCTTCCCTTTTGACAATCCTGATTAGGTCTCCAACCTCAAGGTTATGTTTCCTCATGAACTCCTCAACCTTTCTTCCCATCTTCATCCCCCGCTCAAGTTGGGTGCAAACTATAAAACGCTTGTGAATGGGTTTTAAGGTGTTTGTGCATAGTCCCAGTGGTGAACGCAATGATGCTTAGCGAGATCGTTGGGGGTATAAAGAGGGTTCTGGACGAGGCCGATTCAGCAAGAGAAGAAGCGCTGAAGCTCACGAGAGACATCCTAAGGCTGAGTGGCGATGCGGTTAAGGCCATACACAGGGAAGACCTGGAAACCGCAAGGGAAAGACTAAAAAACGCCCAAAAACTTGTGGAGACGTTGAGGGAGAAGCTGAAGCCGTATCCGATGCTGTACTATTCCGGCTACGTCCAGAGCGCCCATCAGGAGTTCGTCGAGGCAACTCTGCTGCTGGCCTATAGGGAAGGAAGGAAATTCCCCTCGCCTTGGGATCTGGGCGTTCCGGAGGCCGACTATTTACTAGGCCTCGGGGATTTTATAGGCGAACTCAGGAGGCATTTCCTCCTTCTCCTCCTCAGGGGAGAAATCGGTGAGGCCGAGGAAGTTTATCACTTCATGGAAGAGCTGTACGAAGAGCTGATGACCCTGGAATACCCCAAGGGGCTGGTTAACATAAGGACGAAGCAGGACCAGGCGAGGCATGTACTCGAGAGAACCCTGGAGGATTTGGTGAGGGCCAAGCTGAGCAAGAGCCTCGAGGAGAAGCTCAAAGCGGCGGTTGGGAATGAGTGAGGAAATCTTTAAAAAGCTGGAGAGAGTTCAGAGAAAGCTCTCTGGGAGGATAGTGGAGAGGCCAATCTCTCTGGGGTCCATAAAGACCGTTGGCGCCGTTGACGTCTCGTACCGAGGGGAAAGGGCTAGAGCAGCCTTCGTCCTCTGCTCCTTTCCGGGATGCGGCATGATTAGGTCCCGAGTTGTGGAAACGGAGGTCCCCTTTCCATACGTCCCCACTTTCTTCTTCCTGAGGGAGACGAGGCCGATTCTCCTGGCGGTTGGTGGGGAGAGGCCAAACGTGTTGCTGGTCGAGGGACACGGGAAGGCACACCCGAGGGGCTACGGCCTGGCCTCACACGTAGGGCTCGTTCTGGGGATCCCGACCGTTGCAGTCGCGAAAAAACCTCTCAGGGGGGCCCCACCAGGTTCGTGGGCCAGGGTCGGGAAGGCCTACGTGAGCGTCGGCCATCTCGTGGATCTTGAATCCGCGGTGGAGATAGTTAAGGCTTTAAGCCGGAACGGCTATCCCCTACCGCTCAAGCTCGCGGACAGGCTTTCCAAAGGTGCCGGAGATGAAGCTCGAAAAGACCCAAGTTCTCATTGAGATAGCTGGAATGGGTGCGATAGGTGAGAAAAAGGCCACAACCCTGCGGGAGCTTGCAAAAAAGTTCGGTGTATCCCCCCAGACGGTTCTAAGGGCCATCGAGGAGTTAGAGGAGGACGGACTGATAACCCGGAAGGTGGAGGGGCGAAAGACCTACCTCGAGGTGAGCGATAAGGGACTTGCCCTCCTCGAGGGACTGTGTGAAAGGCTCGAGAGGGTTCTCTACAGGGGGATAATCCTCGGCGAGGTCATCTCTGGGCTGGGGGAGGGGTCGTACTACGTGAGGCTCTACAGTGGGAGGATAAAGGAGTACCTCGGCTTTGAACCCTACCCCGGAACCCTCAACGTCCGGGTTCTGTTTCCGAAAACTGTCTTTGACGCCCTCGTCAACGTGAGACCCATCCTCATACCAGGCTTTGTAAAAGACGGGAGAACCTTCGGGGACGTTAAGGCGTACCCCGTCGTTATAAACGGGATCAAAGGGGCGATAGTGGTCCCATCGAGAACCGTTCATCCCCCCAAGATAGCGGAGATAATAGCGCCCGTAAACCTGAGGGAATCGCTGGGGCTCAGAGACGGGGACAGGGTGAAGATAAAGGCCGTTGTGGAAGGTGGGTGAGATGGAGTGGAAAACCACCGGAAAGCTACTTACTGGTGCCGGAATCGGGGTTCTCGTCACGTTCCTGCTCAGTCTCCGCCTAGTCCCTGAAACCGCCCCCGTGGGGGAGGTCTTCGGGGTCTACGCGCTGGGGATGGCGGTGGGGGCGGCGGCTTTTTGGCCCCTGAGGCTGGAGTTCAGGGCGTCCCCCGTGGCTTATCTGGGAGGAGTATTTGCTATCCTCGCGATAACCGCGGTGGCTGAGCTGTCGAGCGTCACCATGGCCAAGTCGTTCGCCGTTATACTGATCTCCGTACTGGCCCTCGGTATCTTTCCGCCTACGGGGATCATAGACACGCTTCTCGCAGGTCCGGCGTACTTTGGGGGCGTCGTAACAGCCCTGGCTGTAGAAGGCGTTCTCGGGATGCTCAAGAGCGTTGAGACCATGGTCGGGACGGTTTTTGTGGGGATCACAGGGACGATAGCGGCGTTCCTCACGGCGGCGATATTCCTCGTGATATCAACCAGGCCGGGAAAACCTAAACCTTAAATATCATGGGAAAGCAGAATTCTGGGGGTGGTTTAAGTGGTCATGAGGCTCTCGAGGATATACGGAAAGCAGATATACAATACGAAGGGCAACTACGTTGGGTACGTGGACGAGGTTTTAATCGAGATCGACAGCGGCTACGGCCGGGTTCTGGCGCTGGCCCTTCCAGGGGAGAAGGTTGGCATCCCGTACGAGAGGGTCACGGCTATAGGCGACATAATACTGGTCAAGGCGAGAGAGGAGTGATTACCTTTTCTCTATCTTGAACCTCGGCTCTTCTATCCACTCCGACTTGCACCTCGGGCACTTAGAGGGTATCTTTATCTCCGGCTTGAAGACGAAGCCGCAGTTCCTGCACTCGGCGGGCTTTATTAGGAGAACCCTTCCCTCCCTCTTGAGTGTCTTCTGAATCGCCCTGAGGTCTTCAATGACCGTTTTGACTGCCCCCTTGCCCCTGAGCTCAAGGGCCCTCGCCAGCTCACTCGGCGAGTAGTCCCGTTCCTCCAAAAGGCTTATTATCCTCTGCCTTCTCGTCATCATGGGGATGCATTGGAAAATAGGGATTTAAACCTAACCGGTGTCGACGATGATCGTGGAAAAGGCTGGGGAAATACTCAAGAGGCATGAACTTTGCGATCACTGCCTCGGAAGGCTCTTCGCCCGACTCGGTAAGGGTACCAACGAGGAGAGGGGAAAAGCGATAAGGTTCGTCCTCAACATGGAGCGCTCGGCCAGAGGTCTGGCCCCAATCGACGAACCGGAAAAATGCGAGCTTTGTGGAAACGTCTTCGAGAGAATCCCGGAGCTCGTTGAAAAGATGCTCGAATCCTCCGGAAGCGTAGAGTTCGATACCTTTCTGGTGGGTTCGCGCTTCCCCGAGGACGTCGAGGGGAAGGAGCGGGCCATATGGGGGGAGTTCGGGATCGAAACGGCCGAGCCCATAAACCGCGAGTTCAACCGCGAGCTGGGGAAGGCCTTCGGTCTGGCCACGGGCAAGGACACGTCAAGGAACCCGGACGTGGTCTTCGTGGTGGAACCCCACACAGGCAGGATCGAGCTCCAGGTAAACCCGGTTTACATTTACGGCCGCTACAGAAAGCTCGTCAGGGGGATCCCGCAGACACCGTTGCCGGAGTTCGAGGACAGCGTGGCCTCGATAATCTGCAGAGCTTTCTCCAGGGCTTTCTCCGGCAAGTGCGTCTTCAAGGGCGCTGGCAGGGAAGACGTTGACGTCCGCATGCTCGGCAACGGAAGGCCTTTCATCGTTGAGATAAAGCGGCCGAAGAGGAGGAAAGTCGACCTCGGCGCTATAGCAAGGGAGATAAACTCAAGCGGAAAGGTTGAGGTCCTGAACCTCCGCTTCGTCTCGCCGAAAGAGGCCGAGGAAGTTCTGACGAAGAGCCACAGGAAGGAGTATCTAGCCCTCGTCCTCGTTGAGGAAGGTGTAACACCGGAGGAAGCCGAGGGGGTAGCCAGAAAACTGAGGGGCCTCGAGATCCACCAAAGAACGCCGTGGCGCGTCAGAAAGGCCAGGGCCGACAAAGTCAGGGTCAGAAAGGTCCACGAGGCTGAGGCGAGGTGGATAGACGAGAAGCACTTCGAGTTAAGACTCGTGACCGACGGGGGGCTATACATAAAGGAGCTGGTTTCCGGAGACAGGGGCAGGACGAAGCCGAGCGTCAGCGAGTTGCTTGGAAAACCTGCCTGGTGCGAGAGGCTTGATGTTTTGAACATACTGGACGATTGATGATTTCCCCTTCTACCCACCGGGTGAAAGATTTATAAATGGACCGTCCGAGGCTTTAGTGATTCCATGAGGGGGTTAGCTGGGAGGCTAAAAAGGTGAAAAGAAGACCCCCTTCGCTAAACGCAGTGCCTTGAGGTTTCGAAGGCAAAAACCGTGTGTTTAGTGCCTGTGAGGCATAAACGGGTTAAAGGGGTGATTGACATGGTTAAGAAGGCGCACAGCTTCAGGAAGAAGACTCGCGGGAAGCTCAGCAAGAGCCCGAGGAGGAGGGGACTTCCCCCGCTCACCAGGTTCCTCCAGGAGTTCGAGGTCGGGCAGAGGGTTCACATCGTCATAGAGCCGAGCTACCACAAGGGCATGCCCGACCCGAGGTTCCACGGAAGGACCGGAACCGTCGTCGGCAAGCGCGGCGATGCCTACATCGTGGAGCTCAAGGACGGGGGCAAGGTTAAGACCTTCTTCATCCACCCGGTCCACCTCAGGCCCCAGAAGGGATGAGCATGATCGGGAAAAAGAAGATAGAGGAGCGCTACCTAACCCTTGCGGAGGCAAGGGAGCTCCTCGAGAGGCGCAAGGCAGAGGGCATCGAGGAGAACCCGGAGGAGCCCATGTTCTACGAGGCCAGGGTTAGCCTCGAGCACGCCGAGCGCTTCGCCAAGCTCAAGCCAGAGCAGGCGGCGGAGCTGAAGGAGAAGCTCCTCGGCCTCTTCGACTGGATAGACGAGAGGATAGCCGTCAAGCTGGTGGACCTCCTCCCGGAGGACTACTTCGACATCCGCGTCATCTTCGCCAAAGAGGAGTACATGCCCACGAAAGAGGAGGCGGAGGAGATAATAAGGCTCCTCGACGAGTACCGGCCGCTTGAGTGACGGCCGTTCTACCTTTTTTCCTCACAAAGTATAAAAACTCCTAGGGGTAGAGTTTTTGGGGGAGAGAAGATGGACTACACGAGACGCCACCCGTATCGGGAAAGCCTCCAGAAGAAGAGGCACAACAAAGAGTACGAGGAGTACGCCTACGTTCTGGATTACCTTCCCGAGGGGTACACCGATATAAGCACCGGAAGGCGAACCGGGAAGCCAGTCGCCCAGGTCATAGGGGAGAAGGCCTTCACCCTCCTCGAAGTCACCCCGAAATCAGACCTCATGCTCTACGAAAGGGTCTTCATCGGAAAGGGAGACAGGGATAAAATCCTTATGATAAACAGGAAGATAGGCCACGATGAGCTCACGGCAACGGCAAAGGCCGAGCTTCCCTACGTTGTCAAGGAGATAGTGAAGAACAACGAGGAGCGCTTCGTTAAGTTCTTCAACATCGCCCCGCCGATAACTAACAGGCTTCACAGCCTCGAGCTCCTGCCCGGGATAGGCAAGAAGCTCATGTGGGAAATCCTTGAGGAGCGGAAGAAAGAACCATTCAAGAGCTTTGAAGACCTAAAATCCAGGGTAAAGGGACTCCACGACCCCTGCGAGATGATCGCCAAGAGGGTCGTTGAAGAGATAGAAGGCAAAGACCGCTACAGACTCTTTGTGGGCTCAAGGAGGCTCTTCAGGGAATGAGGGAGCGCCTTTTTTATTTAATTTCCAAGTACAACCTCAACCCGAAGAGGGATCTCGGGCAGAATTTTCTCATAGTGCCCGACATCATCGAGAGGAACATAGAGCGGGCAGAGGTTTCCGAGGGCGACACTGTCCTTGAGATAGGCCCCGGGCTTGGTGTCCTAACGGATCCCCTCAGCAAGAGGGCAGGGAAAGTCTACGCGATAGAGAAGGACCCCCGACTGGTGGGGATCCTCAGGAAGGAATACGGATGGTCAAACGTCGAGATAATCCACGGAGATGCCCTCAAAGTCGCCTTCCCCGAGTTCAACAAGGTCGTTTCAAACCTCCCCTACCAGATATCCTCCCCCATAACCTTCAAGATACTGGAACACGAGTTCGACGTCGCCATTTTGATCTATCAGCTTGAGTTCGCCCAGCGGATGGTCGCTAAACCCGGAGAAAAGAACTACTCCCGCCTCTCCCTGATGGTCAGGGCGAAGGCCTACGCCGAGCTGGTGGAGCGGATAGGCAGGGGCGCCTTCTGGCCGAGGCCGAAGGTTGATTCGGCAGTGATAGTCCTAAGGCCCAAACCAAAGGGTGAGAGAATAGAGCTGGATGAAAACCTTGTTAAAGCCCTCTTCCAGCATAGAAGGAGCACCGTTAGGGCGGCGCTGAAGAAGTCCCCCCACATGATCGGACTGAGCAAGGGAGACATGGCGCGGATAGCAGATGGGATACCCCACGGCTCAAAGAGGGTCTTTCAGCTCACACCCGAGGATGTCCTGGACATTCAGGGCCACCTCTCCAAGCTTCTCACAAAAGAAGAACCTTCCGGGTAGGAATATCTGAACAAGGTATTCTCACTTCACGTTTTCTACAAAGGGGGCTTTCAGACCCACATACCCCTTGAAGAATAGCCGACGACCACAATAAGGTTTAAATGCTCAAAGTTGCTACACTGCCCGGTGATGTTCATGATCGAAGTCGGGGAATACAAGGTTAAGGAGGGCCTTTACTACACGAAGGACCACGAGTGGGCCCAGGTCCTTGAGGATGGAACCGTTCTCGTCGGGATAAGCGACTACGCCCAGAAGGAGCTTGGCGATTTGGCCTACGTCGAGCTCCCCGAGGTCGGGAAGGAGCTCAGCAAGGGCGACGTCCTCTGCGAGCTGGAGAGCGTCAAGGCCGTCAGCGAGGTCTACGCCCCGGTCAGCGGGAAGGTCGTCGAGGTTAACTCCGAACTCGAGGACAGCCCAGAGCTTCTCAACGAGGATCCCTACGAGAACTGGATAGCCAAACTCAAGCCGAGCAACCTCGACGAGGAGCTCAAGGAGCTCATGGACGCGGAGGCCTACGCCGAGTACCTGAAGAGCCTCTGATTCTGGCTCCCTTTTCATCCCATTCATTCTCGGGGGATTCTGGAAAAGAGTGAGCTCAGCCCTCTGCTATCATCACTTCCGCCCGCGCGGTTCAGCTACCCTAGAGCTCTTCATCGCTCGTTCTACCCTCTCCAAAAGGGAGTTAAAAGCCTAGCGGCTCGGCCAGTATGCCCGTCATCACTGGTCAGCCACTCCAGGGCTCGTCATCGCCTCCACGGCTGTCGGTATATGAGACAGCATCCAGTATAAAAAGCTCAAACTTGGATTTCACTCTTCTGACTTGGGCGAGACAAATAAACTTTTCCGGACTCATAAAATGGAAAAGTTAATCTATCACCAGCACCTAAATCCACAAGGGTGAGATCATGACGAAAGTCAAAGTCACCGTTAAAATTCCCCCTGAGTGGAGCAAAGACTTCACCCGGGACTTCAAGACCTTCCTCAAAGAATACCTCGAAGCCGCAGGCTACTCCACAAGAGGCCTGAAAGTAAGAAAGGTGGCGACGAAATGACCAACAAAAAGAACACGACCGAGGTAACCCTACTCATAGAAACCCCCGAGAAAGTCCCAAAGGAAGTGATAACCGAAGCTCTCAAAGAATACCTCAGAAGAAAAAAGACCGCCGAGAAACTCTACAAGCTCTTGGAGAGGTTTGATTGGGATGCCATCGAGGACAAAAAAGCCAAAAAGTAAAATCCTCGCCGACACGAGCGTCCTCATAAAACTCGCAAGAAAACGGCAACTTCACAAGCACTACTTCAACATCTCCATAATCACCGTTCTAGAATTCGTCAGAGGAGCGAGAACCCAAAAAGGAGCCGTCCAGTTCCTCAAACTCCTCCAGGAATTATACCACATAGAACCCATAGACGACCACATAACCCTCGTTTACTGGGAAGCCTTTCGAAGAGTAAGAAGATCCATAGAGGACAACGACCTCCTCATCGGAGCAACCGCCATAGCAAAGAACTACACCCTCTGGACCGCAAACGAAAAACACTTCAAACCCCTCCAAAGCCTTGGCCTTAAAATCAAAACGTGGAGGAACTAGCCAGTTTTCTCGAAACCCTTATAACTTCTGCCCCAGTAGTTAACTACTGGGGTGATAGTTGTGTACTTCGACACCTGCCCGAAGAGGCGGCGGGAGGATTTGTACGACAGGGAAGGTGAACTGAGAGAGTTTGAGAACTCCCTGAAGTCCAACAACCCGCTTACGGTCATCACCGGCATAAGGAGGCTTGGAAAGACCTCCCTCCTCCTCGTTGGCCTCAACGAGCTTGACCTCCCCTACATCCTCGTTGATTTCAGGGGAGTGAATCCCAACTCCCGCATGGACGTCTACAAGAGGATAGAGAGCGCCATCAATGCATTCTTCCGCGAAAACCGTGGGATCTGGGAAGAGGTCAAAGGGAACCTCAAAAGCATCTCTGGCCTGAGAGTGCTCGGCTTTGGTGTGAGCTTCTCCTGGAAGGGAGAGAAGACAGACCTGATTGCCCTATTCAGGGAACTGGAGAAATACAACGTTGTCCTGGCCTTCGATGAGGTTCAGTATCTCAGAGGGCCGGTTGGTAGTGAGTTCGCGGGTTTGATAGCACACCTCTACGACTACTCCGAGCTGAGAATTGTCATGACAGGCTCGGAGGTTGGCCTCCTCCACGACTACCTCGGGGTCGATGACCCCAAAGCGCCGCTGTACGGACGGTACTTCCACGAGGTGAGCCTGTCCTGCTTTACTCCGGAGCAGAGCATGGACTTCCTGTTGAAGGGGTTCGAGCAGGTTGGTATAAACCCGCCGGAAAGGCTCATTGAGGAAGCAGTTGAGAGGCTTGACGGTATAGTCGGCTGGCTCGTCCTCTTCGGGAGGAAAGCGATGGAGAATGGCCTGTCCCGGGGGCTCATAGATGAAGTCTTCGAGGAGGCAAAGGCGCTCGCGATGAGCGAGTTCGAGAACTTCCTGGTGAAAAGGTCGGCGGCGAGGGATAGGTACGTCGAGATAATGCGGGCCGTGGCGAGTGGAAAACGGACGTGGGAGGAGATAAAGGAGCACTTGGAACGAAAAGAGGGTAAGAGCATAGCCGACAGCGTGCTAGCGAGGCTCCTTAAAGCGCTTGTTGACTCGTCTTTTCTAGAAAAGGTCAGGGAGGGAAGAAACGTCCACTACAGAATCCCGGACCCGATACTGGAGGCGTGCTTCAAGTAGAGAAAAAAGAGGGACTCAGGCGTTTTCCTCCCTCTTCTTCGTGAGGTACTCGTGGATGGCCTTGGCAGCGCGCCTTCCGTCACCCATAGCAAGGATGACGGTGGCCTCGCCCCTTATTGCGTCACCGCCGGCGAAGACGCCCGGGATGCTGGTCATGAGGTTCTCGTCCACTACAATCCTTCCGCGCTCGACCTTCAGCCCTGGAGTGTTGATGATGAGCCTGTTCGGGTGCTTTCCGATGGCTATGATCACCGTGTCTGCCTCAAGCGTGACATACTCGCCGGTGCCAACGATCTTCCTCTTGCCCCTCTTATCGCGCTCCTCGAGCGGCTTCATTCTCTCGAACTTCACTGCCTTGACGTTACCGTTCTCGTCGCCTATGAACTCCACAGGGTTAATGAAGTACTCGAACTTTATTCCTTCTTCCTTTGCGTGCTCAACCTCCTCGATCCTCGCGCTGACGTCCTCCTCACCGCGGCGGTAGGCGATGGTGACCTCCGCTCCAAAGCGCCTCGCACTTCTCGCTGCATCCATGGCGGTGTTTCCTGCACCGATGACGATAACCTTCTTCCCGACCTTGACGGGAGTGTCGTACTCCGGGAACAGGTAAGCCTTCATGAGGTTAACCCTGGTAAGGAACTCGTTGGCGGTGTAAATGCCGTTGAGGTTGATTCCGGGGGCGTTGATGAGCCTCGGCGTTCCAGCGCCTGAGCCTATGAAGACGGCATCGTACTCCTGGAGGAGTTCTTCAATGGTTATCGTCTTTCCGACGATGTGGTCGGTGAGTATCTTAACTCCAAGCTTCTTCAGCTTGTCAATCTCGCTCTCCACGATGCTCTTTGGCAGCCTGAACTCGGGAATACCGTACATCAGGACTCCTCCGGGCTCGTGGAGGGCCTCGTAGATTGTAACGTCGTAGCCGAGCTTGGCCAGCTCGCCAGCGGCGGTAAGACCAGCTGGCCCGGCACCGATGATTGCAACGCGCTGTCCCTTCTTCTCTATCCTGGGCACCATCTCGAAGAGCAACTGCTCGTCTATGCCCTTCTCGCGCGCGTAGTCGGCCACAAACCTCTCGAGCTTGCCGATGTTTATCTTGTCTCCAACCCTGCCCATGACACAGTTCATCTCACACTGATCCTCCTGCGGGCAGACGCGGCCGGTGGTGGCAGGCAGGGAGTTGCAGGCCCAGATGACGTTCAGAGCTTCTTTAACTGCCCTGTCCGGGTCGTCACGGTACTCAACGAGCTTGCTTATGAAACCGGGTATGTTAATGTGAACCGGACAGCCCTTGATACAGGGGGCGTAATCGTATGGGCACTGAAGGCACCTTTCGGCTTCCTTAACAGCAAGCTCGAAAGTGTAGCCGAGGTTTACCTCCAAAAAGTCCTTGACTCTCTTCTCCGCCGGTCTCTCCGGCGTCGGAACGCGCTCCTTGATGAGCTTTCTCCTAACCGCCATCACTGTTCACCTCCCTGGAGGGCCTTCATGTACTCCTGCATGGCCCTCCGCTCCATGTCGGTGTAATAACCCGTTCTCGCGATGAGAACGTCCCAGTCGATCCCGTAAGCGTCGAACTCGGGGCCGTCGATACAGGCGAACTTGACCTCACCGCCGACGGTAACGCGGCAGGCGCCGCACATACCGGTTCCGTCCACCATAATCGGGTGGAGGTCTGCCTTCATCGGGATCCCGAACTCCTTGACGACGTTGAAGACCGCCCTCTGGTCTCCGGCTGGGCCCACCATGAAAACCAGATCCCAGTCCTCTCTCTCAAGCATCTCGCGAACCTTCTCGGTGAGTCTCTTGGTAACGTTCTTCATGTTCGCCGGGAAGTCGAGGTTCGGGTCTATCGGAACCGTCTCAAGGACGTGCCTACCAACGGCCTTCTCAAGCTCGTCCTTCAGAACAACCATCGGTTCAAAGGTAACGTGGAGCGTTGTGACGTCGTTTCCAAGCTCCTGCCAGGCCTTCGCGATCGGATAAACCTCAACTATTCCTGTGTAGGCACCTATCGCCAGTATTTTGCCGAACTTCTTCATCTCAGCGGGGTTTCCGAGAGGACCGGCGACGTTTAGCAGGGAATCACCCGGCTTGAGCTCGTTGGCCATCCTCATCGTCGTCTTTCCGCGGATGAAGGTTATGAGGACAACCCAGCCCTCATCCCTGTCCCACATGACTGGGGTGAGCGGGATCCTCTCACCGTTCGGAAATGCCCTGACTATGACGAACTGTCCTGGCTGAACCTTCTTGGCCACGTGGGGGGCCTCAATTTTGTACCAGACGTTGCGCATGGCTATTTCCTTCTTCTCAAGTATTCGGTACACGATGAACACCTCCGTGCACAGGCTCAAACATGGGCATCTAAAGGTTCACAACGTTGAGTATTTATAAACCTGTTGCCAACCAAAGGTTAAGGATCCCCGAGGGAGTTTCGCCCGTTCCCGTGAGATGCAGAACATGATTCAGCATACTGTCGTGAGCGGTTTGGCATCTCGGGGACAAAAGCCATTGCGTCAGACACCACGAAACGGGAAAAGTTAAAACCCTCCAATCAAACCATCCCCGGTGATTGAAATGAGAACTGGTTACTGGGTCTCGGTAGTACTGACAGCGCTGTTCCTCTTCTGGCCGATCCTCTACGGCAATATTGCTATCCTGCAGAGAATTCCGGGGGATCCAGCGCTCCAGGCGATTGCAGGAGTGCTGGTCTTCGGGGCGCTGGCGTATTTCACGTACGGAGAAGAGAACGGGGGAGCAAAGGAAGAAGAGGTCACAGCTTCCGGATGAAGGTTATATAGCCGGTGTGTGCCAGCATAGTCGTCTTCGGCCTCATGCACTCCTTCTTGACCTCCTGCTCCCTCACCAGAACCTCGACGACCCTCGGCTTGTAGAAGTGCTCCCTGTAAGCTTGAAACGCCTGGAAGAAGCGGTGAACCTGGTTGGCGCATGGGGTGTAGGCCACGAAGTACCCTCCCGGCCGGAGAACCTCCACCGCGTGTGGGAGAACGTTCTCCGGTTGCGGCAGGTCGAGCACGATGTGGTCCGCGCGCTCTTCGTCGATGCCCTCGTAGATGTCCTTGAGCTTTATCGTGACCCTATCGGAGAAGCCGGCGAGCTCGACGTTTTTCCTAGCTATCTCGGCGTGGTCTTCCCTGACCTCGTAGCTGATCACCCTTCCGCTTGGCCCCACTATGTTGGCCAGGAAGATCGTGAGCGCTCCGCTCCCGACGCCGGCCTCTATAACCGTGTCGCCGGGAGAAATACCCGCGTAGGCGATTATTATGCCCGCGTCCTTCGGGTGGATTATCTGCGGCCCGCGCCTCATCTTGGCTATTATGTCGTTGATGTCCGGCTTGATGACCCTGAACACCTCCCCCTTGTGGCTGGTTATCGAGCTCCCGTAGGGCTTTCCGATGAGTTCGCCGAGCTTTAGTATTCCCAAATCGGTGTGGAACTCCCTCTCGGAGACCGTGACGAGGTAGCGCTTGCCCCTCCGATCGACCAGAAGAACCCTGTCGCCCTCCTTAACGAGCACTCCCACTACCTCCCTTGATGACCTCAACCCCCTCCTTTTTAAGCACCAGCACCCACGACGAGATCTCCTCCAGTATTGCGCGCTCGAAATGACCCACCGCCTCCGTGTTGAGGAACACGAAAGTTACCCAGTCCTCAAGGGGGATCGTGCTCGTCGCGTGGAGGATGTTGTACAGCCCCGATTTTCCCGTGAAGTACAGGTACTCCGCCAGGCCGAAGATGAAGGAGTACTTCGGCTTCTGGGGGAGGTTGAGGGTCCTCCTGATCATTGAATAGTAGCTCCTCAGGAAGCTTTCAGTGTCGCTGTAAACCTTCTCCTCGGCCGCAAGCTGGCCGTAGCTCGCGCCCCCCGGGCCGAACTTAAAGACGTGTATGTTCCTCTTGGCCTCGATGAGACCGCGATAGTCCCTTCCCGCGAGTGTCCTCAAGTAGTTCCGGAACATTATGTCCCCGATCCCGTAGAAATCGAACACGATAACAGTACCGTCCTTCACAAACGACCGCATAATCTCCTTCCATTCCAGATCCCTGAGGGTTATGTCTGGGGTATACTCAACCAGAACCCGGTCACCTGGCTGAAGCAAGGGGATGAGACGAAGGACTTCCTTGTATTTTAGCATCGCCACCACCACAATGATTTTTAAAGGCGCGAATTTAAAAAGTTTGGGTGAGGAGAATGCCAAAGTTCGTCGTATGGCCGAGCGAGCTCGATTCAAGGTTGAACAGAAAATACGGCAGGGCTGTTCCAAAGAGCGTGGCGGTCAAAGCCCCCTCCCTCCGCGAGATAGAGGACGCCGCCGTTACCCTCGGGTTCAATGTGATCGAAAAAGACCCCACCAAGCTAAACCCCCGCTTGGCGGGCGTCGAAGAGGAGTACAGAACCAGTGGAAGGCTGATAATAGAGTCCCCCCACGGAAAGGGTAAGAGCCTCAGGATGATAGCAGAGAAGATCCGCGAACTAAGGAAACGAACGGAAGTAAGGAAATCCAAGCGGAAAAAGCGCTGAATCACTCTTCTTCCATTTCGACTACTATGGCAGTAGTCGTGTCGATGACGCCGTCGATGTTGTGGATGTCGTGGAGTATCTTCCTCGTGAGCTCACCGAGGTCGTTGGCCTCGATGTAGACTATGGCGTCGTAGGGGCCCGTAACCGCGTCGGCCCTTATGACACCCTGGAGGGATTTGAGGGAGTCTATAACGCTCTCAACCTTCCCGATCTCTATCGTCAGCAAAACGTAGGCCTTAACCATGGAAACCACCTTCGGAGTTTTTACAGTATTCTCTTGTGTGAGGTTTAATTTAAGCTTTTCGCAACCCCCGAATGGAGGGGAGCGAGAAAACCAGAAACCGATGAATCCCCGCGTTTCGCGGGACGCTGAACACCTGAAAAGCCAACGTTCCCCCACGGCAGGGGTTAACCGCCCTATCATCTGGGGAATGAATATTTTTAACGAGCCCCATTGTTTCTGAGAGTGCCATTATATCCAAATGTGCTCATCGAAAGATTTATTACGGACATCGAACACACTATCAGTGCCAATACCTTTGAGGTGGTACACCATGGCGAATAAAAAGGTTGTACTGTCCGTTTTTCTTGTGTTTTTGGTGGCCTTTTCAGTAGTGGCCAGCGGCTGCATTGGCGGCGGTGGAGGGGGAACCACCAGCTCAAGCCCCAGCAAGACCACGACTACGACCCAGAGCCAGAGTAAAACCACAACCTCAAGTCAGGCGACCACTACCGCACCCCCAACGCTCTCGCCAAAGATCCTCGAAATGGGAAAGGTCTACGTTATAGAGACCGACAAGAGCGTTATCGTAGTTGGCCCGAAGGGTGAGAACCCGACCGTCCAGATCCCGAGCGGTGTCAAAGTTATAAAGGTCCAGTACGAGGTCGACGAGGCCAACACCCCGAGCATAAAGAGCCTCATGGAGGCAGGGCAGGGGTTCGGTAAGATCGACCCGGCCTTCTTCCGCGACGAGCACGTCGATGCCCTCATCATAGCCGCAAGGCGCGAGACCGACCCGGCCGTAAGGACTGAGCTCTTCAAGGCCCTCTACATGCTCGGAAACAAGCTCGTCCCCGAGGTCATCCTCGGCCAGAACAGGCAGCTCCGCGTCTACTGGGACTGGGTTAAGGGACGCTACTACCACCCGACCCTCGCGGAGCGCTACGACCTCCTCAGCGAGGATCCGAACGCTCCATCAGTCCAGATAGGAATCAAGGACTACAAGAACGACCCCGAGACCTACACCATAGCCACGATCGGCTGGCCGGAGAGCTTTGACCCGGCCATGACCTACGAGACCTTTGGATGGGAGATCTGGCACGAGATCGGCGACACCCTCGTCACCTACTGGAAGGAGAACACCGAGACCGTCAGCCCGGACCTCGCGGTTGCCTGGGCCCACAACAAGAACGGAACCGAGTGGTACTTCCTCATCCGCGGCGGCGTTAAGGCCTACGACCCGTGGAACGACAAGACCTACCCGATTGATGCAACCGACGTCGCCTTCACCTTCCTCCGCGTCGAAAGGCTCGGACACAGCGTCAGCTGGATGGTCGACAGCTTCATGGACGTCAACCACTCGGCAGCACTGACCGAGGACGAGTTCAACAACTACCTCAAGGACCACCCGCTTGTTGCAGAGTACAACGGCAAGGTCAAGGAGATACACTCGGTTGACGAGCTCAAGCAGTTCTTCGGCTACAGCGGCGACACCGCCGGCGTCTTCAAGCTCGTCCTCCCGAACCCGTACGCCCCGGTTCTCAGCATCCTCGCCGACCCGTTCCTCAGCGTCCTCCCGATGGAGTACCTCCTCGGCGACAAGTACCAGGAGGCCCTCCAGGCGAGCAACAACGGCCACGACCCGAGCGCCTGGTGGAACTATCTCCAGGAGGGTAAGGACGACCCGACCCACCAGCTCATGCACAACAAGCCCGTTGGAACCGGCCCGTTCTACGTCAAGGACTACCAGAAGGACTCGTACATAGTCCTCGAGTACAACCCGCACTACTGGAACGCCACCAGCAACCCAGGCCACAAGTACGTCATCTACATCATCAACAACGACGCCCAGTCGAGGATCAACCTCTTCAAGACCGGAACGGCTGACGTCGTCGCCATACCGCCCGAGAAGATGGACAGCGTCAAGGGACTCGAGCTCAACGGCTTCCACTCGGTCGTTAAGACCGACATACTCCAGCCGATACTGACCTTCCTGGTCTTCAACACCTACAAGGAGCCCTTCAACAACCCGAAGGTCAGGGAGGCCCTGGCCTACGCCGTCCCGTACGACCAGATATCCCAGCTCGTCTACAGGAACCTCCTCGAGCCCAACTACGGCCCGATACCCAAGCCGTGGCCGGGCTACCTCGAGGAGGGAATAATCAAGTACACCTACAACCCGGCCAAGGCCAAGCAGCTCCTGCAGGAGGCCGGCATCGACCCGAGCAAGTACAAGATCGAGCTCATCTACAACGAGGGCAACGCCGCCCGTGAGAAGATAATGACCCTCCTCCAGAACGTCTGGAGCCAGCTCGGCTTCCAGGTCACCGTCAACAGCTACAACTGGCCGACCTACCTGAGCAAGACCGAGCACGGCGACTACGACGTCTACGTCGTCGGCTGGGTGCCGGACTACCTCGACTCCGACAACTGGGTTGGGCCGTTCCTCTACGGCGCCACCGAGTTCAAGAGCCTCGAAGTTACCGTTTCGAGCTGAGGCCCTTTCCTTCTTTCATTTTGTCCGCATTTAAGCAAACACTAATCAAGGCAGGACAGGGTTCCAATAAAAAGGAGGGGTGAGCGAAGTTGGCGAACCTTAAGAAGTTTCTGATAAGGAGGTTGCTTACCTTCATACCCACAATAATCGGCGTCACTTTGATTGTGTTTTTGATAGCCTACGTCATCCCGGCGGACCCCGCTAGGGCCTGGGCCGGGGGTGAGAAGGCAACGCCGCAGGCGATAGAGAGGATAAGGGAGCAGTACCACATGAACGATCCCTGGTACGAGCAGTACTGGTTCCTCATCAGCGGTCTCGCGAGGAACAAGATAGTTGACCCGAGAACCTCAAACTACGTCTTCGATGATGTTAGAACAAGGTTTCCCGTGACTTTTGAGCTGACGCTGGTGGCGTTCTTCTTCATCCTGATAATAGGCCTCCCCCTGGGCATACTGGCCGCCCTCAAAAGGAACACGTGGGTTGATACCGTCGTTAGGATATTCGCACTTGCCGGCGTCTCAATGCCCATATTCTGGCTGGGTTACCTTCTCATGTACATCTTCTTCGTCAAATGGCGCGTCATCACCCTCGCCGGCTTCCCCGCCCCGCCGGCCCACACCATAACCCACGTGCCGATGATAGACGCCCTTCTGACCGGGGACTTCAGAACCTTTGGTCAGCACATAAGCAGGCTCTGGCTTCCCGGTCTAACGCTTGGCTTTACTGGGTCAGGTGTCCTGGCGAGGTTCGTCAGGAACTCCTTCCTTGAGGCCCTCAGCAGCGACTACGTTGCCTTCCTCAAGGCGAAGGGCGTTCCAAAGCTCAGGATATACAGGCACGCCCTCAAGAACGCGCTTGTTCCGATAGTTACAGTCCTCGGCCTCCAGTTCGGCGGACTGCTCGGAGGAACCCCGATCACGGAGAGGGTCTTTGGTCTGCCCGGAATGGGTTCCTACGTGCTCGACGCCATAAGCAACCTGGACTTCCCGGCGGTGGTGGCAATAACGTTCATCTTCGCGCTGATCTTCGTCACCACGAACCTGATCGTCGACTTCCTGTACGCGGTCATAGACCCGAGGGTTAGGTACTGAGGTGGTGGTAAAATGGGTCAAGAGGAGTACAAAAAGAGTATCCTCGACAGGATCGCGGACGGCCTTGTTGAAGCTTTAGGATCATTCATCAGCCTGTTCAAGAAGGACTGGAAGAAGAAAAACCGCTCCAAGATGGAAGAATGGAGGCTCATGCTCTACGCCCTCAACAGGTCTCCTCCCGGCCTCATAGGCCTCGCCTTCATACTCATGTTCGTGTTCCTCGGGCTGTTCGGTCCCAGTATAGCCCCCTGGAGCTACCGCTACTTCCCTGCCCTAGAGAACATGACGACCTACCTGGCCCCGCCGGGTTCGCACGCCTACCTGCCCTTTGCGAACAAGACCATAAGCTACCCGATAGGTGCCGACGACTACGGAAGGGATCTGCTGAGCCTTATACTCTACGGGGCAAGGACGTCCTTCGTCATATCAATAATCGTCATCGCCCTCGGAGTGCCCCTCGGCATAATCCTGGGCCTCATAGCAGGCTACTACGGCGGAAAAGTAGACGAGCTCATAATGCGCATAACCGACATGTTCCTCGCGTTCCCGGCGCTCATACTGGCCATAGCCTTCTCGGCAGTCCTGCCCGACAGGCTGCAGTCCTTCATCTCAAGCCACGCGACGTTTGAGAAGATTTTCCTGTGGATATTCGCGCTGGAACCTCAAGAAGCCGGAAACCTGGGCAAACTGCTCGCCGTCATCCTGGCCATGGTGATAGTCTGGTGGCCGGCTTACGCTAGAATAACCAGGGGCTCGACTCTGACGGAGAGGGAGAGCCTGTACGTTGAAGCAGCCAGAGCCATAGGCCTCAGCTCGAGGACGATAATGTTCAAGCACATCCTCCCGAACATAATCGGTCCGATCCTCGTCTACATCACCCTCGACTTCGGCGGCGTCATCCTAATGGAGGCCGGCCTGAGCTTCCTCGGCCTCGGTGCAACACCGCCGATAGCGGACTGGGGAAGGATAGTCTACGACGGCTCCCAGCACTTCCCAGAGAAGTGGTGGCTGGTAACCTATCCAGGCCTCATGATCATGCTAGTGGCCCTCGGCTGGAACCTCCTCGGAGACACAATGAGGGACATCCTCGACCCGAAGATGAGGAGGAGCATCGAGTTCAAAGTGAAGAAGCAGAAGAGGATGGAGAAGGCTGAGGAGGGTGAGGAGAATGCCTGAACCGATACTTGAAGTCCGCGACCTCACGGTTCACTTCTACACCTACGCGGGGATAGTGAAGGCCATAGAGAAGGTCTCCTTCGACATATACCGCGGTGAGACCTTCGCACTCGTCGGCGAAACCGGCTGCGGAAAGAGCGTAACCTCGAGGGCATTAACCCAGCTGATCGAGAGCCCCGGTAGAATAGTCGACGGTAAGGTCATCTACCACAGGGAGGACGGCTCCACGGTTGACCTCCTCAAGCTCAGCGAGGAGGAGATAAGGGAGATTAGGGGGAAGGAGATAGCCTACATCTTCCAAGACCCCCACGCCTCACTGGATCCGCTCTACACGGTTGGTTACCAGATCGCCGAGGCGATGGTGGTCCACAAGACCGTGAAGGACTGGAAGGAGGGGCTCAAGAGGGCCGTTGACATACTCAAGCGCGTCCTCATCCCCGATCCTGAGAACAGGGTGAACAACTACCCGCACGAGATGAGCGGGGGAATGAAACAGCGTGTCGTCATAGGAACCGGCATCTCAAACGACCCCAAGATCCTGATAGCCGACGAGCCGACCACGGCTTTGGACGTCACAGTTCAGGCTCAGATCCTCGACCTCATGAACAAGCTCAAGAGGGAGTACAACACGACCGTGATACTCATCACCCACAACATGGGCGTCGTCGCCGAGATGGCAGACCGGGTTGCGGTCATGTACGCGGGCAAAATCGTCGAGATAGGTTCGGTCGACCAGATCTTCAAGAACCCCCTGCACCCCTACACTAAAGGCCTCCTGAAGGCAGTCCCCAACCCGCTCGCCAGGATAGACCGGCTGGAAGCCATCCCAGGAACCGTGCCGAACCTGATAACGCCGCCCGGCGGCTGCCGTTTCCACCCGAGGTGTCCCTTCGCGACAGAGATCTGCAGGAAGGAAGTTCCCGAGCTTAAGGAGATAGAGCCGGGCCACTTCGTGGCCTGCCACCTGTACTGAGGTGATAGAAATGGCAGAGCCGCTCCTCAAAGTTGAGAACCTGAAGAAGTACTTCCCGGTCAGGGGACTCTTCCGTACAATAGGATACGTCAAGGCCGTCGACGGGATAAGTTTTGAGATAAACAAGGGGGAGACCTTCGGCCTCGTCGGCGAGAGCGGTTGCGGAAAAACTACCACCGGAAGGACGATACTCAGGCTCATAGAGCCGACTGACGGAAGGATAATCTTCGACGGGAAGGACGTGACGAAGCTAAAGGGCAACGAGATGAAGGCCTTCCGCAGAAGGGCTCAGATAATGTTCCAGGATCCCTACTCCTCCCTGAATCCGAGGCAGACCGTCTTCGAGGTCATCATGGAGCCGGTCCGCTTCCACGGCATCCCGGTTGACGACCCCGAGGAGTTCGTCATCGACCTCCTCGAGAGCGTCGGACTGAACGAGATGCACCTCTACCGCTACCCCCACGAGTTCTCCGGCGGCCAGAGACAGCGTATAGCCCTAGCGAGGCTCCTTGCCCTAAAACCGGAGTTCATAGTCCTCGACGAGCCGACATCAGCCCTCGACGTTTCGGTTCAGGCCAACATACTCAACATGCTGAAGGACCTCCAGAAGAAGTACGGCTTCACCTACCTCTTCATCTCCCACGACCTCGGAGTCGTCAAGTACATGAGCCACAGGATGGGCGTCATGTACCTCGGGAAGCTCGTCGAAGTCGGTCCGGCAGAGAAGATCTTCGAGAACCCGCTCCACCCATACACACAGATGCTCCTCTCCGCGATCCCAGTCCCGGACCCGGAGCTTTCAAGGGAGCTGAAGAAGAAGCGCATGAAGATAGAGGGCGAGCCCCCAAGCCCGATAAACCCGCCGGCCGGCTGCCGCTTCCACCCGAGATGTCCGTTCGCCAAGGACGTCTGCAGGAAGGAAGAGCCGCCCCTCGTCGAGGTCGAGAAGGACCACTACGTCGCCTGCTGGCTCTACGCCAAGTCCTGACCTTTTCATTCTTCTTTCCCATGAACGAGCTCCCAGAGCGCCCTTCTGAAGCCATCGTCGACACGGTAAAGTTCTAGATAGACACTGTCCCTGGGCTCATCCTCGACTTCCAACTCAAAGATCCCCCAGCCAAGGGTCCTCAGCTCAACGTTTTCCAGATCAGAGGGTTTCCGTACCCCAAGAACGTGCTCGACTATGGACAGCGCCAGCAGGGCCTCCCTGTTCTGCCTGGCCATCTCCTCGTCCATCTTCAGGTGCTTGAAGTAGCCCGTCGGGATCCCCAGAAATCTAAAGAGGTTCCAGCGCCTCATGTGCTTCCCCCTCTCCTCGAAGCTCCTCCCGCTCAGCTCGTACAGAGATAGGGCGAGCTCCTTAAGGATCCCCTCGATCTCATCCGGGCTGATACCTACGTTTCCACGGACTTCGGAAACCGGTTTTATCGCATCGGCCTTTCTTATCAGCGCGGCCCTGTGCTCCACCCTCTCAAGCCTCGTGAAGAAGTAGGCATCGAGCCCGTACCTCCCGGTCCGGGTTTCGAAGATGACGTACGGAACCTCAACCCTCATCCCCATCCCCCAAGAACTAAGGGCAATAGGCATATAAAACCGCCGCCCCCACTTGGGTGGGATGTGAGGAGCATGAAGGTCGATGAGCTTCCAGTCGACGAGAGGATAAAGAGGATCATCCGCGAGAGGGGCATAGAGGAGCTCTACCCGCCGCAGGCCGAGGCGCTGAAAAGCGGCGTTCTGGAGGGCAAAAACCTTGTTCTGGCCATCCCCACGGCGAGCGGGAAGACGCTGGTGAGCGAGATAGTTATGGTCAACAAGCTCCTCCGCGAGGGTGGGAAGGCAGTCTATCTAGTTCCCCTGAAGGCCCTCGCCGAGGAGAAGTACCGCGAGTTCAAGGAGTGGGAAAAGCTCGGAATAAGGGTCGCGGCAACCACTGGAGATTACGACTCAACGGACGAGTGGCTTGGAAAGTACGACATCATAGTGGCGACGGCAGAGAAGTTCGACTCCCTCCTGAGGCATTCTCCGGGATGGGTCAAGGACGTCAAGCTCGTCGTTGCCGATGAAGTCCACCTCATAGGCTCCTACGACAGGGGAGCGACGCTTGAGATGATACTCAGCCACCTCCTTGGGAAGGCGCAGATTTTAGCGTTGAGCGCGACGGTTGGAAACGCAGAGGAGCTGGCGGAGTGGCTCGACGCCGCGCTGGTCATGAGCGACTGGCGCCCGGTCGAGCTGAGAAAAGGAGTTTTCCACATCGGCACGCTCTTTTGGGAGGACGGTAAAACCGACCGCTACCCTGAGAACTGGGAGAGCTTAGCAATTGACGCCGTGAAAAGGGGTAAGCAGGCGCTCGTATTCGTCAACACGAGGAGGAGCGCTGAAAAAGAGGCAGTTTCGCTCTCATCGAAGATCTCCAGACTGCTCACCAAGCCGGAGACAAGGCAGCTTGAGGATCTTATCTCCCAGATAGAGGACAACCCCACTACGGAAAAGCTCAAGAGGGCACTGAAGGGTGGCGTCGCCTTCCACCACGCGGGTTTGAGCAGGGTTGAGAGGACGCTGATAGAGGACGCATTTCGAGAGGGCCTCATCAAGGTGATAACGGCGACGCCGACGCTGTGCATGCATCCGGGCACACACGTGGTAACGAAAAACGGCGTGAAAAAGGTCTCAGAGCTGAGGGAAGGGGACGAAGTCCTCACTCACACAGGAGAATTTAAGAGGGTGATACAGCCCCTAAAGAGAGAGCACCGTGGAAAGCTCCTCGTTATAAAGGCTTATGGAGCTATCCCAGTCAAGGTAACCCCAGAGCACATGGTATGGGTTCTCAAGCAGATACGGCACAAGTCCCACTACTCCGACGGCAGGCAGGTGATATGGTGGGAGTTCGAGGGGCCTGAATGGATGACCGCTCAGGAGCTCAAGGAGAGACTTGAGTCTGAGACTGACCCAAAGGTCTCCTACATGTTGCTCCAGCCGATTCCAAAACGCTCTATCGAGGCCACTAAAATCCCGCTGAGGAAAGAGGTTTACGTTGTCAATCAGCACGGGAAAACGAATAAGCTTCATCCCTCAGTCCGCAGAACCCCTGAGTTTCTTCCGATTAACTTTGAAACCGCCCGTTTAATTGGTCTCTGGATTGCTGAAGGTTCCACGAGCAAAACGGGGGCGATAATATTTAACATAGGCTCTCACGAGGAGGAGATAACAAAGTTTCTGCTTGATATAATTCCCAGATACTTCCCAAGGGCCAACGTGGTGGTTAGAGATCACGAGAGGAACCGCCGGACGGTGAGGTTCTGCAACAAGCGTTTCGCTGAGTGGCTCCGGGAGAAAGTTGGACACCAGGCCCACAAAAAAACAATCCCCGAGGAACTGCTCTTCAGCGGGAACCGTGAGGTCAAGTTGGGCCTCCTCAGGGGATTGATAGAGGGGGACGGATACATAAGGAAGGATGCCAAGTCTAGGGCGAACTACATCAGCTACACGACTACATCTCCTTCGCTGGCGTACCAGATTCAGCTCCTCTTGGCTTCATTGGGCTACGTTTCGTCTGTAGATGTTGCCATCAGGGAGGGCGGTATTGGGAAGACTAGAAAACCCCTCTACACCGTGAAAGTAAGCGGAAAGAGCTATTACAAACTTCTGGAGGAGCTTGGATTTGAGAGTCCGCCGATGGGAAACCGCACCTACAACGTCAACAAAATCTGGAATGGTTATCTGCTCCTCAAGGTCCGTTCAATTGAGGAAGAGGGCTACGAGGGAGATGTCTACAACCTTGAAGTCGAGGGAGACGAGAGCTACAGCGTGGGCTTCATAGTTCACAACTCCGCCGGGATAAACCTCCCCGCCTTCCGCGTTATAATCCGCGACACGAAGCGCTACGCGGGCTTCGGTTGGACTGACATTCCAGTCCTAGAAATCCAGCAGATGATGGGCCGCGCCGGAAGGCCGAAGTACGACAAAGTCGGCGAGGCCATAATCGTAGCGAGAACGGAGGAGCCGAAGAAGCTCATGGAGCGCTACATCCACGGGAAGCCCGAGAAGCTGTTCTCAATGCTGGCGAACGAGCAGGCCTTCAGGAGCCAGGTTCTCGCTTTAATAACCAACTTCGGTGTCTCGAACTTCCGCGAGCTGGTGGAGTTCCTCGAGAGAACGTTCTACGCCCACCAGAGAGGGGACATCGCTTCGCTGGAGTACAAGGCGAAAAACGTCGTCTACTTCCTCATCGAGAACGAGTTCATCGACATGGACATGGAGGACCGCTTCATAGCGCTCCCCTTCGGGAAGAGAACCTCACAGCTCTACATCGACCCGCTCACCGCCAAAAAGTTCAGGGACGCTTTTCCAAGGCTCGAGGAGAACCCCAACCCCTTCGGGGTCTTCCAGCTGATAGCTTCGACTCCGGACATGGCGACGCTCACAGCGAGAAAGCGCGAGCTGGAGGACTACCTAGACCTTGCCTACGAATTTGAAGAGAAGCTCTACACCAACATCCCCTACTACGAGGACTCGCGCTTCCAGGGCTTTCTGAGCCAGGTGAAGACCGCAAAGGTCCTCCTCGACTGGATAAACGAGGTTCCGGAGACGAGGATATACGAGACCTACAACATAGACCCCGGCGACCTGTACAGGATTCTGGAGCTGGCGGACTGGCTCATGTACGCGCTCATCGAGCTCTACAGGCTCTTCGAGCCGAAGGACGACGTCCTGAACTACCTCCGCGACCTGCACCTCCGCCTGAGGCACGGCGTCAGGGAAGAGCTCCTCGAGCTCGTCAGGCTTCCGAACATCGGAAGGAAGAGGGCGAGAGCGCTTTACAACGCCGGCTTCAGAACCCAGGAGGACATAATGCGCGCGAAGGTGAAGGATCTGCTCGAGGTGGAGGGTATAGGCATCAAGGTCGTGGAGGGGCTGTTCAAGCACTTCGGCGTTGAAATGCCCGGAAAGGTCAAGGAAGCTGGGAAGAAGGCCGAACGCAGAAAGAAAGGCACTCTCGACGCGTTCCTCAAGTAGGGCTAACTTTTTAAATCTCCCAATTTTATTCGGGCGTGGGCACTATGATCATCATCGTGACTGGGATGCCTGGTTCAGGAAAGAGCAGGATCGTCCACGAGTTCGAGAGGAGGGGTTTTCCCAGCGTTTCTATGGGCGACATCGTGAGGGAGGAGACGGCAAAGCGCGGCCTCGAGCTCACGAAGGAGAACGTCGCCAAGGTCAGTATCCGCCTGAGGCAGGAGCTGGGCCAGAACGCCGTCGCGAAGCTGACCGTTGAGAAGGTCAAAGAGCTCCTCAAGGGAAGCGACCTCGTGGTCATAGACGGGGTAAGGTCCCTCGACGAGGTCGGAACATTCAGGAGCGCCTTTCCCGAAGAGGAGATAATCATAATCGCCGTCCATACGCCTCCAAAGCAGCGCTTCGAGAGGCTCAAAGCAAGAGGTAGGCACGACGACCCGAAAACCTGGGAGGACTTCGAGGAGAGGGACTGGAAGGAGCTACGCTTCGGGATAGGTAACGTCATCGCGATGGCGGACTACATGCTCGTCAACGACGGTTCGCGGGAAGAGTACGAGGAAAAGGTAAAGCGCCTCGTGGACAGGATTCTAGCCGAGCATTGAGTCGAGGAACAGCATGACGTAGAAGCCCACGAAGAAGCCGAGCGTTACGAGCGTCTCGTTCTTTTCTCCCCTGTATATTTCCGGTATCATCTCCTTCACCGTGACGTAGAGCATCGCACCGCCAGCCATTCCAAGGCCGTACGGCAGGAGCCAGCTGAAGAGCGTGAAGAAGTAGGCCCCAACGAGAACCATCACCATCTCGGCGAAGCCGCTGAGGACGCCCATCATGATGGGCTGGAGGCGCTTCTTCTGAATGGCCGCTAGCGGCAGCGATACCACAGTTCCCTCCGGGAAGTCCTGTATACCTATCGCTATAGTCGTGACGAGGCCGACCTCGAGGTCGTAGACGAGGGAGGTGCCAACGGCGAGGCCCTCCGGCAGGTTGTGGATTATGACCGCTATCACCAGAAGCCAGACCTTTCTAAGGCGATCTTTCATCGATTTTGGTCCCTCGTAGCCCTTGACGAGGTGCTCGTGGGGAAGGAAGCGGTCGATGGCGTATATCAGGAGGACGCCGAGGGCTATTCCTATCCCAGCGGGAGAGAAAGAACCGGTGCTCTCTATTGCAGGTAGAATTAGGCTCGTGAAGCTCGCCACTATCATAACTCCAGCGGCGAAGCTCAGCGCGAAGTCCACCCCGCTCTCCGGGAGGCTCTTGGCGAATATCGCAACCATGGCGCCGAGGGAGGTCATCAGGGCAACGAACAGGCCGGCGTAGAAAGCGACCCACATTATCTCGCCGTTGGAAACGCTGAGTATCCACTCGGCGAGGCTGGCTATGAAGTTCTCGAGCATGATACCACCGCTCCTTTTGTTAGGTTAACCTAACACTCTTAGGGTTTTAAAGGTTTTGGTAGAAGCTATTTAAAGGCCGGACTCAAATTAGAGAAAAAAAGAAGTTCTCTTGAGATGGAATTCTCAGAATTGGGAAAAGTTTCTAAGGAACAATCTCCACAAGGTCTTTAACGACCTTAAAGTCATCGTCGAGAGTGGCAAGCCTTTCACAGCCGTACTCGATTGCAGTGGCCAAAATCCTCGCGTCATGGGGCAGGAGGCCGTATTCGCTTACTAGTTCACCAACGGCATCCCATTTTGCATCCCCCACCACAACGATGCCCATGGCATGTATGGAGCCAAGAACCAGCGCGAGGAGTTCACCCGCCTTTTCTCTCGCTTTCACGTCTTTCTTCAGGAGCCTCTTCAAGCCCCTGGTAGAGCGGCTCTCAGGCAGGAGGACTTTCTTCAAAACAACCAAATACACCTCGTCGATTACGGTATCGCTCGTTATTTTGGGTTCATTGCTCTCAATGACTTTCCTGGCGAGCTCCGTTAGCTGTGTCTCAAACATTACGTTCAGGATTACGCTTGAATCCACGAACATCAAAGGTCATACACCTCTTCGCGAAGCTTCATAAGCTCCCTCGCGTCGGCCTTTCCGAGCATTCCGATCCTGAACTCCCTGGCGTATTTTTTAACGAGCTCCCGGAACTTTTCCTCCCCGGATAAGATGGCTTCAACTTCGGTTTCAACCGGCATTTTTCTCACCACCTTAATATAAGCGACCCTCCTAAAATAGCTTTCTCAAGTTAGGATTCGGAAGCAGGGGACATCCACCCGGCACTGTTATCATGATAACAAATCTAGAAGAATTGAACTTTTCCGTTATCATGACCACACTCCGCTGCCCTTATAAACACGACCTCCAACCAAAACCGGTGGTGAGAATGGAGCTGTTCGAGGAGGTCGAAGTTGAGGCTTACGTTTACCCGACGGAGGACATCGAGAAGGTAAGAAGGGCAATGCTGAACCTGATACCTGACCTTGAGTTCGAGGCCTTTGATAAAGGGGACTACATAATCCTCACCGGGAAGACGAAGAGCAGGAAGGCACTGAGCAGGCTCTACGAGCTCTTCAGGGGGCAGGCAATACTCGATACCGCGCGCTCTTTTTTGGAGGAGGGCTACTTCGGCGAGGAGATTATCATCAGGGTGAACAAGCAGGCCGCTTACGCTGGCGTAGTCAACTTCAACGAGGAATCTCCGCTAGGCCCGATAACGATAGTGATCCGGACTAAAGATCCACAAAAGCTCATGAAGTGGCTCGCCCCGAGGACGAAGGACGGGGTTCCTATAGAGTAACAGCCGACTAATTTACCAATTTCCACAGGAACCGAGGGGCATGGTTTCAAAAGTTCTATAAACGCCCAGAAATAAGGGGTGGGAGCTTCCCATGGGAAAGGCCCAGTCTTCCCTTGAGTACCTGTTCATGATTGCTGCAGCGGTAGTTGTGGTAGCCCTCGTCCTCAACTCTCTAAGCGGGACCGTTGAGGACGTTCCCAAGCCCTCGGAGGCCATCATTTCGTACGTGGAATACGATCCGCCCGGAAACGATCTGGAGGGGGACGGAGAGTACGTGGCCATAAAAATACCGGGCTGAGCGATATCGACATCGGCGGCTGGCAGTTGAAAGACGGCCAGAATCACGTGTACACATTTCCGCAAGGCTTTGTACTAAAAGCCGGGGCGGAGGTGAGAGTTCACACTGGCCCCGGGACAAACACCGAGACGGATCTCTACTGGGGGAGGAGACAGGCCGTATGGAACAACAAAGGGGACACCGCCTATCTTTATGATGCCGAGGGCAACCTCGTGGACAAATGCAGCTGGACCGGGAAGGAAGGCGGTTCCGTAAGCTGCCATTGATGACAAACTTTTTAAATCCCTCCTCGACTTCGAAGCGAAGGGGCGGCTGGCGGGAGCTGGCCGTCACCAGGAGGTGTAGGATATGGCAAGGATACACGCGAGAAAGAGGGGTAAATCAGGTTCTAAGAGGCCACCGAGGACCGCTCCGCCGACCTGGGTCGAGTACACGGCGGAGGAGGTCGAGGGGCTCGTTATCAAGCTCAGGAAAGAGGGTTACAGCGCGGCCATGATAGGGACGATCCTCAGGGACCAGTACGGAATCCCGAGCGTCAAGCTCATCACGGGCAAGAAGATCACCAAGATCCTCGAGGAGAACGGCCTGGCCCCGCAGATACCGGAGGATCTCATGGCCCTCATCAGGAAAGCCGTCAACCTGAGGAAGCACCTTGAGCAGCACCCGAAGGACAAGCACTCCAGGAGGGGCCTCCAGCTCACCGAGAGCAAGATCAGGAGGCTCGTCAAGTACTACAGGAGAACCGGAAAGCTTCCTGCCAAGTGGCGCTACGATCCGGAGCAGGCCAAGCTCCTGGTCCGCTGATCCTTTTCCTCTTCTTATCGGTGATGCCCCGTGGATAAGGGTGCCTTCTTGGAGCGGGCCAGGGAGGGGGCCGAGCTAATAAAGATGCACATCGAGTTAGGCCACACTATAAGGCTCATCTCCCACCGCGACGCGGACGGCATCACCGCCGGAGCCATTCTCGCCAAGGCTGTAGCTAGGGAAGGAGGCACCTTTCAGCTCAGCATCGTCAAGCAGGTCAGCGAGGAACTTATCAAGGAGCTGGCCGAGGAGAGGAGGGAAATCTACGTCTTCAGCGATCTCGGGAGCGGCTCGATGGAGCTTATCGAGAGACACCTCAACTTCGCGACGGTCGTCGTTGCGGACCACCACCCGCCCGAGAGGGAGAGCTTTTCGAACGACTCCCACGTCCTCGTCAACCCGGTTCCCTTCGGTGCCAACAGCGTCCGCGACCTGAGCGGTTCTGGCGTTGCGTACTTCGTTGCCAGGGAGATGAACAGGGAGAACAGGGATCTGGCGTACACAGCCATAGTGGGTGCAGTGGGGGACATGCAGGAGATAGACGGCACGTTCCACGGCATGAACCTCGAGGTTATCGAGGACGGCAAAGAGCTTGGAATCCTCGAGGTCAGGAAGGAGCTCCGCCTCTTTGGACGGGAGAGCAGGCCCCTCAGGCAGATGCTGGCCTACGCTACCAACCCTGAACTTCCCGGCATAACCGGCGATGAGAGGAACGCTATAGAGTGGCTCCGCTCAAAGGGCTTTGATCCGGAGATGCACTACTGGCAACTCAGGGAAGAGGAGAAGAAGAGGCTCCACGACGCCCTCGTTCTCCACCTGATAAAGCACAGTGCCCCCAAGGAGACCATAGACAGACTCATAGGGGACGTTGTGATAAGCCCCCTCTACCCGGAGGGAGACCCGAGGCACGAGGCTCGCGAATTCGCCACGCTCCTCAACGCCACCGGTCGCTTAAACGCCGGAACCCTCGGCGTTGCAATCTGCCTCGGCGACGAGAACGCCTACAAAAAGGCCCTCAAGATGCTCGAGGACTACAAGAGGGAGCAGATAGAGGCCAGGAAGTTTATAATCCAGAACTGGGGCATGGCCGATGAGGGCGATCACGCCTACGTGTTCTACGCCGGGAAGAACATCAGGGACACGCTCGTAGGCATAGCGGCCAACATAGCGATAAACGCTGGATTAGCCAACCCCGAGAAGCCGGTGGTGATCCTCGCGGACAGCGACGAGGACGAGAACCTCGTCAAGGGCTCCGCCAGAACCACAGAGAAGGCCCTAGCCAAGGGCTACCACCTCGGCGAGGCCTTGAGGGAAGTGGCTGAAAAGCTCGGCGGGGAAGGCGGCGGGCACGCTATAGCCGCTGGAATCCGCTTCCCGAAGGGCAAAATCGACGAGTTCATCAGGCTATTCAACGAGGCCTTGGCGAAGCAGGTCAAGGGGGGAGCGGAGTGAAAATCGAGGCCAAAGCGGAGATAGTCTGGCACTACGACGATGCCAGGAAAGCGGAGGCCGTCGCGAGGGCGGTGCAGGTTGACAACGAGGGCATGCCGGCCGAGCTAAAGAAAAGTTTAAATTTGGAAACCCGATGGGTTGATGGAACCGTCAGGACAAAGGTTAAATACTCGGGTGAGATTGATACACTCATCAAAGCGCTTGATGATCTGGTGTTTTCGGTCAAGATCGCCGAGGAAATGACCGAAAAGGTGTGAAGTGGAGGTGTTAAGATGGCGAAAGCTAATCCGAGAAAGAGGGCCGCCGCGGCCAAGGACAAGTGGAAGATGAAGGAGTGGTTCGTCGTTTACGCTCCCGACTTCTTCGGGAGCAAGGAGATCGGTTTGACTCCAGCAGACGAACCCGAGAAGGTCATGGGAAGGGTTATAGAGACCACGCTCAAGGACCTGACCGGCGACTTCACCAAGGGGCACGTGAAGCTCTACTTCCAGGTCTACGACGTCAAGGGCCAGAACGCCTACACCAAGTTCAAGGGCCACACCCTCGCGAGGAGCTACATAAGGAGCCTCGTCAGGAGGAGAACGACGAGAGTTGACGGCATATTCAACGTCACCACCAAGGACGGCTACAAGCTCCGCGTCATGGGCATGGTCATCGCCTACAGGCGCATACAGACCAGCCAGGAGAGAGCCATAAGAAGGATCATCCAGGACATCATCTACAAGAAGGCCGAGGAGCTCAACTTCGCGGACTTCGTCCTCCAGTCCGTGAACGGCCAGATAGCCAGCGAGATAGCCAAGGAAGCCAGGAAGATCTACCCGATCAAGAGGGCCGAGATCAGGAAGATCAAGGTTTTAGCAGAGCCTGAGGCCTGAAGGCCTCACCCAATGCCTTTTTATCCCCCGGAAAACCGCCTCACAAGCGGCTCTTCTTGCGTTCTCCCCCACAACCCTTAAATACTCATGCCGCAACATTCAGATGGAAATCTAAAGGAGGCGAAAGCCATGGTGGACGTAGAGCTGCTCAAGAGGGTTGTTGAAGCTCCGGGCGTTTCTGGCTACGAGTTCCTCGGCATTAGGGATGTAGTAATCGAGGAGCTGAAGCCCGTTGTGGACGAGATAAAGGTCGACAAGCTCGGCAACGTCATAGCCCATAAGAAAGGCAACGGGCCGAAGATAATGATAGCCGCTCACATGGACAAGATCGGTGTAATGGTCAACCACATAGACAAGGAGGGCTACCTCCACGTCGTTCCCGTCGGGGGAGTCGACCCGAGGACCCTGGTTGCTCAGAGGATTCGCTTCTTCACCGAGAAGGGCGAGCGCTTTGGGGTTGTAGGCCACATACCGCCGCACCTCCAGAAGCCGGAGGACAGGAAGAAGGCCGCTGACTGGGACACCATCGTTGTGGACATCGGCGTCGACAGCAAGGAAGAGGCTGAAGAGCTCGGATTCCGCGTTGGAACGGTCGGTGAGTTCGCCCCTGCCTTCGTTAGGCTCAACGAGAACAGGATTGCAACCCCGTACCTCGACGACAGAGTTTGCCTCTACGCCATGATTGAAGCCGCCAAGAGGCTCGAGAACCACGAAGCGGACATTTACTTCGTTGCCTCGATCCAGGAGGAGGTCGGTCTCAGGGGAGCACGCGTCGCTTCCTACGCCATCGACCCCGAAATTGGAATAGCGATGGACGTCACCTTCGCCAAGCAGGTCGGAGACAAGGGCAAGATAGTTCCGAAGCTCGGCGGCGGGCCGGTCATGGACGTCGGGCCGAACATCAACCCGAAGATCAGGGCATTCGCCGATGAAGTCGCGAAGAAGTACGGCATAGAGCTCCAGGTCGAGGCCAGCCCAAGGCCGACCGGAACCGATGCGAACATCATGCAGATCAACAGAGAGGGCGTTGCCACAGCCGTGCTGAGCATACCGATACGCTACATGCACAGCCAGGTCGAGACCGCTGATTTGAGGGACATCGAGAAGACCATAGAGTTCGCGAAGCACTTCCTCGAGGAGCTCAGGCCCATGGATCTCACCCCGTGAGATCCCTTCTCCTCCCGCGAAAGGTTTATTTCCCTTCCCCCGTATTTTCATCATGGTGTTAACGGGTGAGCTCAGGGAGCCTGATGCAAACATCCAGCGACGCTTCTCAGGGTAGTTGGGGAATCCTGATAGTCCCGATCGGGAACTTGGACGAACGCGTTCTCGGCGAGATTGTGGGGTTCGTTGGGAACTACTACTCCGACCTCGGTGTCGGGACAAAGATCATCGAGAGAATCCCAGAGAACACGTTTATCGACGCGTACAACCCCAGAAGAAAGCAGTTTCTTGGAAGGCTCTTCCTCCCCAAGCTGGCGAGTCTACGGGAGGAGTATAAGGCCAGAGCTGTTCTGGGGATTACATCGCTGGATCTTTACGAAGAGGGGCTAAACTTTATCTTCGGGCTGGCCCATCCCGGGCTCGGGAGCGCCGTTGTTTCCATCCACAGGTTGAGGCCCGAATTCTACGGGGAGGTTCCGAACGAGACCTTGTTGGTAGAGCGGGCGATAAAGGAGGCCATGCACGAGCTCGGTCACGTCTTTGGCCTCTCCCACTGCCCCAACCCAAGGTGCGTCATGCACTTCTCGAACTCGATCATCGACACCGACATGAAGAGCCCCTACTACTGTGGGAACTGTCGGAAGAGGCTTGAGAAGAATCTGGGGGTATCGGGATGATAGAGGTTGAGCTAAAAGGCTACGCGGACGACGAGATATTCAAGCGGGTCAGGAGAAAGTTCACGCTGGTCAGGAAGGAGTACCACGAGGACACGTACTACCAGCACCCCTGCAGGGACTTTTCAAAGACCGACGAGGCACTGAGGATAAGGCTGAAGAGGTTCAACGGCCACTTTGAGGCCTTCATGACCTACAAGGGACCCAAGATCAACGGGGCCTCCAAAACGCGGGAGGAGATAGAGGTTCCCCTGACGGATCCGGACGAACAAGCCAGGATCCTGGAAAAGCTCGGCTTCGTCGAGGTTCTCACCGTTCACAAGGTAAGGGAGAAGTACTACGTGGAGAAGGGCGTCATCATAACCCTTGACGAGGTGGAGGATCTAGGCAAGTTCGTTGAGATCGAGGCGCTCGTGGAAAGGGAGGACGAAGTGGAGAAAACCGTCGATAGGCTCAAATCGATTATGGAAGGACTCGGGGTCAAGAGATTCGAAAGGAGATCCTACCTAGAGCTCCTGCTGGAGAGAGCCGGACATGGGGAAGCTGGATAAACTCTTCGGGATCATCGAGGGCGAAGAGAAGAAGTCCGACCTGGAGAGGATAGAGACCATAGAAGAGCTGGTTAGTTCGGGCGAGTTCCAGGGAGCCCTTTCGGAGCTGGAGAAGGTTAAAAAAGATGAAAACGTATACGTGGGGGCCGAGATAATCATCAGGGGTCTCACGAAGGCCGAGCCCCCTCTCGATGCGTCTTCCATAGCCCTCTACCTGAAGGAGCTGATCCCCATAATCAACGGCATAGAGAGCTGGAGGTACAGGGCCATCCTCATGGCCGACGTTGCCATGGCCTTTTACGAGATCGGAGATGAGTTCAACGGGGATCTGGCCCTCAAAACCGCCATAAACCTCGGCTACGCCGCCGGGGAGGATGTCCTAGTCGAGATACTGAGGGAACTGATACGCAGGGGAATGCTCGAAAAGGGCTCGTACGCGCTCTCCCTCGTTCAGGACAGGAAGAAGATTGACTTCCTCCTAAGCCAGCTAGTCGAGTTCCTGTACCTCTCCGGAGACTACCGGAGGGTGAAGGCCGCACTCGACCACATCGAGGATCCCTTCTACAAGGCCGTTGCCCTCTACCGGCTCGCCCTGATCGAGGCCGACAAGAACAAAGACCGCGCCCTGGCGCTCCTCGAGGGAGCCATAGAGAGCGCCGAGAAGATAGAAAACAAGCACGCCCGGCTGGAGCTTCTGATAAAGCTGAGCGACCTCAAGGCCAACCTCACGGGCAGGGGCATAAGCCTGGCGGAGATACTGAAGGAGGACAGCTCACCTCCTCCTTCCCAACATAGCGACGATACTGACCACGAAGACGAGTATTGAGAATATCTCAAGCCTCCCCACCCACATCAGGATTATCAGGACTGTTTTAACGTCCGCCGGGAGGAGGGGGGAGGTTATGCCAACGCTGAGGCCAACGTTGCCCTGAGCCGAAGCCGCCTCGAAGAAGGCATCGACGAGGGGAGCCTTGACCCTTATCATGAGGTAGAGGGTCCCAGCCAGGAGAAACGCCAGGTACGTCATTGTGAAGCCCGTGACCTCCTGAAGATCCTCCGAGGTGAAGACGTAGTTCCCCACCTTCCTCTTGATGACCGCACCCCTCGGGAGGAGGGACTGCTGCACTGTCCACTTGAGGCTCTCGTACATGAGGGTAAAGCGGATCAGCTTGATGCCGCCGGCGGTGCTGCCCGCGCCGCCTCCGATAACCATTAGAAGGCCTAGAATGAACTTGGAGAGCTCGGGGTACTTTGAGAGGTCCGCTATCCCAAAACCAGTACACGTAATCGCCGAAACCGCATGGAACACGGCCTGCCGGAGGGAGTCCGCTATCGTGTCCCCGTACTGGACCAGACCGTAGGCCATGAAAGCTATCGCCGGAACGAGGAAGATGAACATGTACCTAACCTGAATGTCGTCAAAGAACGGCCCGAGCCTCTTCTCCTTGAACACCTTGTAGTGAACGGTGAAGTTCACGGCACCCATGATCATGAGGAATATCGTCACCGCCTCTATGCTCATGCTGTGGAAGTAGCCTATGCTCGCGTCGTGGCTGCTCATACCACCGGTTCCAAGGCCCGTCATGGAGTGGGTGAGGGCATCGAAGAGGGACATTCCGTTGATGTAGTACAGGTAAGCACCCAGGAGCGTGAGGACGAAGTATATCTCGAATATGACCCTCGCGGTGTTGGCCAAGTTGGGCAGGATCCTCTCGCTCCTGGCCTCGGCGCGGTAGAGCCTCGCGGCCGCTACACCAGGGCGTATCAGGACGGTGAGGGCGACGAGGACTATGCCTATTCCGCCGAGCCACTGCATCCACGCGCGCCAGAAGAGGAGAATCCTCGGATAACTCTCAAGGTGGCTCATCATGGTCAGCCCCGTACCGGTCCAGGCGCTCATGCTCTCGAAGTAGGAATCTATAAAGCTCATTCCGGCTATCTTCATGAAGGGGACGACGCTCAGAAACGAGGCGAAGAGCCATATGAAAGCGGCCGAGATCATGGCCTGCCTCAGGTTAACGTCCTCTATCCTCTCCTGATGCCGGGACAGCCACGCCCCGAGGAGTATGCTGAAGAAACCGGGGACCGCGAAGTAGTAAACGTATCGAACCTCTGCTGGATAGAACCACACGAGAAGAACCGGGACTAGATAGGCCACTCCAACGCCCTCAAGGATGGCACCGATTAGATTTCTCACAACGAAGAGGTCATCGGCCAGGTTCACGTATCTCCTGAACTCTAGCATCGCTTCACCGCAGTATAAGGGGAGAAGGGAGAATAAAAGGTTTTCGAGGATCAAAAAGTTTAAGGGTTAGGGCTCCCTAAAAGGGGCGGTGTTAAAGATGGATGAAAGGGAAGCACTCATCAAGGCGGGGGAGATAGCCAGGCAGGTCAAGAAAGAGGTGGTGGACCTCATCAAACCAGGGACAAAGCTCTACGACATAGCGGAGTTCGTCGAGAGGCGAATAGTCGAGCTCGGCGGAAAGCCGGCCTTTCCGTGCAACCTATCACTGAACGAGCAGGCGGCCCACTACACACCGTACAAGGGCGATGAGACCGCTCTTAAGGAGGGGGACTACCTCAAGCTCGACCTCGGCGTTCACGTTGACGGATACATAGCGGACACCGCTTTGACCTTCCGCGTTGGAATGGAAGAGGACGAACTCATGGAGGCGGCAAGGGAAGCCCTGGAGAACGCGATAGCGACGGTCAGGGCCGGAGTTCAAATCCGGGAGGTGGCGAGGGCAATAGAGGAGACGATACGCGGAAAGGGGTTCAACCCGATCGTCAACCTCAGCGGCCACAAGGTGGAGCGCTACAAGCTACACGCAGGGATCAGCGTTCCGAACATATACCGGCAGGCCGACACGTACGAGCTCAAGGAGGGTGACGTCTTCGCGATAGAGCCCTTTGCCACGACCGGTGCGGGGCAGGTTATAGAGGTTCCGCCGGCGCTTATTTTCATGTACGTACGAGACAGGCCAGTCAGGATGCTCCAGGCGAGGAGGCTTCTCATGCACATAAAGCGGGAGTACAAGACGCTCCCATTCGCCTACCGCTGGGTACAGGATTTCCTGCCGGAGGGACAGCTCAGGATGGCCCTGGCCCAGCTAAACAAGGCAGGCGCTATATACAGCTATCCAATACTGCGGGAGATAAGGGGTGGCATGGTGGCCCAGTTCGAGCACACGGTTATAGTGGAGAAGGACGGGGCGTACGTAACCACATGAGACTCTCTATTTTATCATTAGACGAGAAGCAAGGCGACGGAGTCACATATTTTGGGTGATTCTAATTGAGAGAGCAAAGGAGAAAGGAGAGGCCTCCTGGCTCGGCAGTTGGCGCCGGGGCAGGGATTTGAACCCTGGTGCGCAGAGCGCACGGGATCTCGAGTCCCGCGCCTTCCCAGGCTAGGCTACCCCGGCGCTTCCCAACAACCAACACTCCCTCACGGAGGAGCGTTACAGCCGTCACGACCTCCTCGACCGTCAAATCCTCAGACAAAGCCACCTCAAGGAGCTTCGCCACGATTTGGCTCACGTTATCCCAGCGCTCCTTGGCCTTCCTGTACACTTCAGGCGGTAGCGTAATGTGCAGACGCGGTGAAAGGCGCCTCGGCTTCCTCCGCTTCCGCGCTCCGGCCGGCTCCTGCTCCCCCGCATGGGAGTGTCCGGACACACCAGACGATTTTACCATGACGAAAACACCCACGAGACTTTATAAATTTTTGGCCTAAAAGCCTTGCGAATTGAACAACCGGCACTCGACACCCGCCGTAACGCTCTTTCATGTGCACTAAAAAAGCCTTCTCGTGCCTTCTTTTTGCTCTGGTCCTTTCCAGATCTCGACTAGGATCGTGACGCCTGGAACGACAGATGACGAAAAAGGGAGGAAATTACTTCGAACCCTTAGCCAGCACGTACCCCAAAAGCATACCCACCGCCATGAGCGCCAACAATTTCAAGTCCGGGTCCATCCCCTCCTTCTTCTCAAGGAGGTACTTTAGCCTCTGAAGCTCCACCGGCGTCAAACTCTCAGGACCATAACGCCTCAACTTACCCATCAATTCCCTAAACTCCCTCTCCTCCTCAGGACTCAGAGCCATCCCCAGCACCTCCAGCCTTTTCAAGGCTCTCTTTGTAAGCCTTGAAAACCGCATCAGGAGGAACATCTGAACCCAATATCGCCACGCGCAACATGAAAAGCTCAGAGTAATTCCTATCAATCTGACCACCCAACTCCCGCCTCACACCATCAACCTCCCGCTCAATCTTCCGCTCTAAATCCCTCCTCAAATCATCAAGCCGATTATTAACGCTAACATTCAACTGCCAGAGGCCGAGAAATAATGCGATAATACCAATGAACACTCCAGCAGTACTGGCGTCCATACAATCACCATGGTAAAATAAGGCCAGGAACCCAAAAACCTAACGGAAGAAAAAGAAACCCACACACGAGGAGTCAAGCCTCACTCCACAGGGACAATTCCCGAAACGTTTTTAGGAATCACAGTCTAAACCTCACAGGGGAATAAAAATGAGCCAAAAATCCAAAGAAGACGAAATCTTCGCAGGAATGATCGGCGGAGGAATACTCGGCGGAATCCTCGCAGGAGCACCAGGCGCCATAATCGGCGCCATAATCGGCATACTCATAGCCTCAACCGACAGCAAAGACAACAAAAAAAGCGTCACCACAACAAGGTGAACCCCCTTGCAATTCGACTGGATAAGCGCATCCGGCCTCCTCGCCGTCCTCCTTCTCGCAATCCACAAAACCCGAAACAAGACCTCCTTCAGAGAAATCCCCCTAAGAACCGTAGCCATCTACTTCCTAACCTCAAACACCCTCATGGCCTCAATACTCCTAATAAGCTACGGAATCTTCGGCTGGCCACCCAACGTCCTAAACGACCTCGGAAGATGGCCACTCCTCTTCTCAGGAGCAGCACTCTTCAAAATCAGCTACGACTCCATCAAAGACGAAATAGGAAAACAATAAACCCCACACGCGAAGACTCAAGCCTTACGCGAGGAGTCAGGATTTAGTCGTATTCGCCACAATCTTCTTAACATTGACATCATGATTTACCGTTTTGACGACTCCTTTTATTTCCAGTACCAGATAATCCCCTTCTTTGACTTCCAGCAAGTCCCTTATATCTCTCGGTATGCTAATACGGCCATTACTGATGACCTTAACCACAAGAGGAATCGGATGTTCTAACTCAATGCGCGTAATGTCTTCTGCCATAGCCATCACCACATTTTATGATTCAAAGACCTATTTATGTCTTTTGCCATTCTGATACCAAATCATCTGGATTCTGTCAGATTTGACAATATCAGTCCCGATTTTCTGAGGATAGGTATTTAAATACCGATTCGGTATCATAATACGGTGATTCCCATGCGTGTTGTGTCCGTCTATGAGCTTCGGGAGCTTCCGCTGGAGGAGGCTCTGAGAAGGCTTGAGGAGGTGGAGTGGGTGCTCGAGGAGGACGCCAGTTTCTACCCGGCCGACCTCTACAAGGACTTCATCCCATCTGGAGAAATCGGGAGAATTCTCCAGAATTCTGTTACACAGCATAAGAATCCGGAGAACGAAGCAAGGACGGTGAGAGCATGAGGAAGCGAGGCAGGCCACCGGTAATGAAAGCCTGGCGCGTGAGGATCCACAACAACGGCGAGAGGAGGGACCTCATAATCAAGGCCAAAACGCAGGAAGAGGCCGAGGAAATGGCGCGCTTCATCGTTAAGCAGAGCTTTCCTTTTTCGAGCTTCTCAGTCCGCAGGTTTTACGGGAGGGTTGCGGGATGATCGAGGAGATAAACGTGATATGGGTTCTCTCAAGCGGTCTCGGCTTCAAAAGGCACGAGGCCGATTCTTACTGGGTGATAAGGAAATATAAAAGGAAGACCGGCTACTCGGCCAAAGAGCTCACAGTATTCTTCAGCGGTTTCAAGAAGAGTGGGAAGACAGAGAAGTTCGAGAATTTTGAGGAGCTCGTTAAGTTTCTCAACGATGAGCACCCGACCAGGAAAAACTACGGGTTCACAGTCTCTCCAAAGGATATTCTTGAGGCTTTAGAGAACTCCGAGCCTGAAAAGCGCGAGTTCTGGAAGGACGAAATCCAATACCTCAGAAAGCTCCTCAGAAAACAAAGGGAGAGAAAGCCCGAGACTAGGCCAACCAGGCAGGTTACCCTCGACGCGCTGATGGGGTGATGAAAGTGCCGCTTCTAATCACATACTTTGAACCCACAAGGCTCAAAGACTTCAGCCAGGCGCTTGAGAAAGTCGAAGAACTCCGCGTTCTAATCCCGGTCCAAGTCTCAAACATCGAGATGGAAGACGAGAAGATAAAACTCGTCCTGAGCGTCCCGGCCGATTCTCTCAAGCTCGCCCGCGAGAGCTTTCCAGAAGCGGTGGTGATAGCATGACCGACGGCGACAGGCGAAACCTCATCACCACCAGCCGGGAACTGAGAAGGCTCAGACGCAGAACCGTCTCGGCCATCATCAACCAGCTCCACGGCTTCGACGCTCACGAAGAATTCTCCGACCTCCTTGAGGAGGCAAAGAAAGAATACGGCCTCACCAGGCTCGGCCTCTTTGACATCGATTTGATTCTGTGGGATTTCAAGACCGGCCTACCCGCGGCCATCCTCGAGGTCAAGAGCCGCTACCAGCTCCAGGAGAGCGACGGTTATGCAATGTTCGACGAGCCTCAATTTACTTTCCTCGAAGACTTCTCCAGCTACATCGGCGCTCCCGCCTACTACATCGTGAAGACGAGGACGAAATGGCTCGTCTGGAAGGTCGAGAAAGGCCTGGCCGTGAGGCGCGAGCTGGCCGACGGGAGGAAGGTAGTTCTCCTTCCACTGGAGAAGGCCATGCGCTTCAGCCCGAGGGGAATGGTGAAGTTCATCCGCGAGCTGGTGGGGAGGTGAGAGAGATGAGAACTCAGCCTTCCCTCTTATTACCGAACATTCCGCTGACCAGTCCACCAAAGACCCCGAACAGGTATCCCACGATGGTGCCCAGCAAGAAAGAAACACCCTCACTACTCAGAACCCTATGGGAAGCCAAGAGGTATATACCTATCAAAATCAGGCCTACCAAAGAAGTTACCCCAACTGTTGTCCACAGCCAATATCTATACTTGGTGAGCTCAACCTCGGTGTTTCTCTCAATCTGGAACTTATCCCTCTCCACCCACTTATCAAGGAGCCTCCCAATAGCATTAATGACCGCTTCAACATCCTCCCTAGTCCATCCAGAAGGCCGTGGCAATGACTCATTGGAAGTCTCTGGTATCTCAAAATCAACTCTCTCCTCGGCCTCCGACATTACACCACCAGCCAAGCTTTCGATTTTTGCGGACTTAACCCTTTCGGAGGTGATAGCATGGACCCAATCTTCTTCCTGATCGGCTTCCTCTTCGGCGTCTTCCTCGGCCTGCCGATCGGCCTGCTCCTCAGGGAGACATGGAGGGAGAAAGAGTGAAGAACTCATTCCTCATCGGCCTCAAGGACCCCAACGAGACGAACTTTCACGTACTTGCCAGACTTAAGGTCAAAGACCTCTCTAATCTCACTTGGGATAATGATGCGACCCTTAACATCAATCCGCGCAATCCATTCAACCTCTTCGGGGAGCTTTCGGAAAGTGGGAAACGGCCTCATAGCTCATTCCTTCCTCATGATGCCGACGAGTTTCACCTTTACGTAAGTCTCCCCGCCAGAGATGTCAAGCATTCTCCTGATGTCCAGCGGAATCAAGATTCTCCCCTGCTTGTCAACCTTGGCAATGAACTCAATATCCTCAGGGACCCTCTCAAACTTCGACATTCCCATCACCGATACATGTTGCACATTGTGATATATAAGCCTTTTCTGCTAATTGTGGAAAACCTTAAATACCAAGAAATGCAATATATGCACGATTTGCACAATGTTCAAAAGGTGAAGGCCATGGCCATGAAATTCCAAGTGGCGAGGGTTCTGGAAGTGGAGATTTACGACTTCAGCGCCATCTACGAACTCGGCGACCTCCTCGGCGTCGAAATAGTGAACGAGGAAGGAAAACCCGTCGCAGTCATACACGCCAGAGCACCACAAAACCCGGAGGAACTGGTTAACGCAATCGTCAGCACCAAACTCCACGTCGAGGACCTCACCCACCTCGCGAAGGGGAGGTCCCCATGACCCTTTCTTTTCTTCCCCGCGAGACGGAGGTGTTTGAGATGAGCGAGACCCACGTTGAACAAATCGTAAGCCTGCTCGAAAAATACGGCCTCAAGGAAAAAGACTGGGAGGACCTCTACGTTGCCATCATCAACCTCGGCATCAAAGACAAGGCCGAAATCACCCGCGAGCTGTACAACTACCTCACCACAAAATACCCCCGCCACGTCGCGCTCGGAATACTCGCAGTCATAAGAGCCAAACACTTCAACGAGCTCTTTGATGAGGCCAAATACGTGGAAGGCTACCACATCAGCTCCACAGGAATAGAAGTCTTCCAGAAACTCAGGGAACAGCGGGAACACGGCGGAACGGCCGAGCCGGCAAGAATAGAGGAAGTGGATCCGGAACCCGGGACGATAGCCTACTGGCTCACGGGGGTGGAAACATGAGCGTCGAAGCGGTGAGGAAGGCCAGCGACAAGTTCAAGGACAAGCTCATCGAGGACATCGAGAAGGTCCTGAAGCAGATGGACGAGGAAGGCCTCGAACACGTTGACCCCAGCGTCCTCGACCCAGTTCTGCGGGTGTGGATAAAGGGACAGTACGGCTTCATACCCACCTCCATCACGAGGGACCTACTCACCGCATACAAAACAGTACTGGAAAATTATAGAGCTGTTCCCGATGCAGGGAACATCGAGGAACAAGGCGTTCCCAGCCATCGAAGCGAAGAGAACGGGGAACATTCAATGTTCCCAACGTTCCGCTACCGTTCCCTAAAAAATAAGCTTGGTCCGGAGAAATTTGAGGTATTGCTTAAGTCTCTTAAAGAGACCTATGGATTACCTCGTCCGGTTCATGCTAATACAATACTCATAATGCTCGATATAATGGACGAAGGCAGAGAACTAATCCCGAGGAGCATCATTGAGAAAAAGTTAGCAGAGGAAGCAGGATTCACAGAGAGCATGGTTAAAAGAATGAGAAAGGATTTCTTCGGCAACGGGAACACGGCCAAAACCCTTCAGGCCGTCCTCTTTGATGCCGTTGGTGAGGTGAACGGTGAGCCTGCTTACAGGCTCAAGGATTCGGTGGTGAAGTTTGTTAAGGCGAAGGTGCTTGAGCTACTCGGCTATGAGGCCGAGGCTGAGGAGCTCCTCGACTACGTGAACAGTGCCAAGGACTTCATCAGGAACTTTAGAAAGGACGGTGAGGAGGTTTACCTCGAGAAGGTCAGGGAGGTGGTGAGGAACGAGGAGAGGGTTTTCTACGTGGACTACCTTGACCTGGTGAAGTATGACCCGAGGCTGGCGAAGGCTCTCTTTGATGAGCCTGAGTTTGTTCTCGGTGCTTTCGAGAACGCTGTGAGGGAACTTCAGGGGGAAGTCTTTGAGGAGGTTGCGAGTCTTGAGCCTGAGCTTTTTGATGGTGAGTTTGAGCCGGTTGATGTTGAGGTCCGCGTGGGTAATTTCCCGCGGGTGTTCAGGCCGAGGGATATGAGGCCTGAGCTTGTTGGTAAGTTCGTGGCGGTTGAGGGTTATGTTACCTCGGCCTCGAAGGTGGTCCCGTTCTTTGAGGTGGCCACGTACGTGTGCAAGAGGTGCGGCCATGAGCACGGTCTTTTGAACAGGCCGACTATGGACCCTGCAAGGCCTCCGTCCAAGTGTCCGGCCTGTGGTGCTAAGAATTCGTGGGAGTTCAATGTGAGGAAGTCGAGGATGGTGAAGATTCAGCATTTCGTGGTGAGGGACGCGCCTGAGAGCCTGAACGTTGGGGAGAACGCGAAGGAGCTTGAGGCCTACATTCTTGGTTCTGGCGCGGGTGCGGTTGATGTGGGTGATAAGGTTGTCCTCTACGGGATTTTGCGGGTGAAGGAGAGGCTCAGGAAGAGCCTCGCCGAGTCGGATTACGTTCTGGAGGTGATTCATGTGGAGCAGTTGAACAGGGGGTATATTTCCGAGCTGAGCAGGAAGGACATTGAGGAGGTCCTCAGGCTGAGGGAGAAGTTTGGGGATGATTTACCGGATGCCGTTGCTCGGTCGATAGCTCCGTGGATTACCGGCTATGATTCGGTGAAGAAGGCTCTGGCCTTGGCAGTGGTCTCGGCCGAGGGTTTGTGGGACAAGAGGACGACGATTCATGTTCTCCTCGCTGGTGACCCTGGTGTCGGCAAGTCGAGGCTGGCTTTGGATTTGGAGAATGTCGCTCCGAAGGTCCTCACGGCTGAGGGTGGTGGGTCCTCTCGCGCTGGCCTTACCGCGAGCTTTGAGAAGGATGAGCTGACGGGTAAGTTCACGGTGAAGGGTGGTCTGCTGGTCCTCGGGAGTGATGGTGTTGTCCTGGTCGATGAGTTCAGTAGTTTGAAGAGGGAGGACATCAACGCGCTGAAGACTTGCATGGAGCATGGGTTTGTTGCTCCGGCCAAGGCCGGGATTTCTAACATGAAGCTTCGCGCCACGGCTACAATCATCGGCACGGCTAATCCAAAGGCCGGAAGGATTAACAGGAGTCAGCTATTGATTGACCAGCTGGATGTCCCGTTCCCGGTCCTGACGAGGTTTGATCTGATTTTCGCGTTCTTTGATGAGGCTGAGAAGGAGAAGGACGAGGAAATTGGGTGGAGTATTCTGAGCGAGGTGAAGAGGCGTAGGAGGAAGAAGCCTCCGGAGAGGGTTATCCCGGCCGAGACCTTGAAGAAGCTGTTCACTTACGCGAGGTTCAATGTGTTCCCCGAGCTCGATGACGACGCTGGAAGGTTGATGGTTGAGGAGTTCAAGCGGATTAGGAGGAAGACGAAGCAGAGTGGAGCGCCTGTGAGTCGTAGGGTTATGGATGCGATAGTGAGGCTGGCTTATGCTCATGCCAAGCTGAGGCTGGCTGAGAGGGTAGAGAGGATTGACGTTGAGGAGGCCGTGAGGTTGGTCTGGGAGAGTCTGGAGTATGTTGCTTACGACCCTGAGACCGGGGAGGTTGATGCGAGCATCCTTGAGGTTGGTGTTCCTTCGAGGGAGCGCGAGAGGTTTGAGCTGTTCGTGAATGTGGTTGAGAAGCTGGCGAAGAAGTATGATGCCATTCCTCTTGAGGTCCTGCTGAGGACCTTGGGAGAGAAGGGTCTAGGTGAGGATGAGGTCAGGCGGTTCCTTGAGAAGGGTGAGCGTTTGAATTATCTCAGCGTCGAGGGGGAGTTCGTGAGGTGGTTGTGAGACGGGAGAAATCTCCCGGTTTCTCCAGTTTTTGACTACACTGCTTAAATGGTGGAGGGTGAAAATTGGTGATTGAGGGGGAAATCCCCCGGTGAAATTGGGTGAAAGGTGGTGAGACTGGTGGAGGACGCGAGCGGGAGAAAGCTTTACATCTGTCTTCGGTGCGGGAACAGGTTCTGGAGCCGTGCAAAGAAGCCGCAGTGTTCTGTGTGCAAGTCTAAGAGGGTAATGCTCTACGAGGACTTTTTGAAGCTTCCGCAGGAGGAGCAGGAGAAGATTTTGGGAAAAAGGAGGCCTGAGAAGGAGGAAAAGGTAGAGGCTGCGGGGTTGAAGGAGGGTGAAACTGGGGGAAAGGAGGTGAACCTCGAGGTTGAGGAGGAGAAACTCGAGGTGAAGCGCGAGGAAAAGCCGGTGAAATCAGGGGAATCCCCCAAAATCACCCATGGTGAGAGTGTGAAAAAGGGTGATTCACCCAAAATCCCCCGGGTGAAGAGGGGTGAAAAGCCGGGGGAGAGGGTGAAGGGTGAAGGGGTGAATAAGCTCAAAATCCCGAGGCTGAGCTGGAAGGGTGTTGCTGTTCTGGTGGGTACGGCTGTGGTTTACTATCTCTACAAGACTGGATGGTTTGATAGTGTGTTCGAGAGTTTGAAGCGGCTCGGTGGCGAGGAGCAGGAGCCTGAGGAGGATAAGCCGGTCGTTAGGTCGAGTCCGATTCTCAGGAAGATTGAGAGGAACCTTGGGAGGGGTTGAGGGGTGGCAAAAAAAGAAGATCTTTTCACTAAGATATGGAAGATGAGTAGTGGGTTTCTGGCAGTAGATGGAGGTAGGAGATTATTAGCCTCAGATAACCCCTCTGAGAGAGTTGTTGGAACTGCAGAGCTTGTAGTTGGAGTTATCCTATACAAAATAACTGAGTGAGGTGAGCGTGATGTTTGGAGAAGGTGAGAAAAAGAAGTATTTCTGCCTCCACTGTGGGACTGTTTTTGAGAGCGAGAAGGATGCGCCTCAGTGTCCTAATTGCCACAGGAGGAAAGTTGTTTCTCTGGAGCTTCTCAGGAGGTCCCTACAAAAGTATGGGGACGAGTTGATGAGACCTGATGCCTCCCAAGAGTCCCCCGAGGGGGAGGCCGAACAGGTTGTCGGGAAGTCCACTTCTAGCGCTGAGGAGCTGTTAGTCGAGGGAGGAAAAACCGTGATAATCAGGATTGTAGTGAGGTGAGCGTGATGTTTGATAAGGCGAGGCTGGCAATGGCGATGGCGAACCCGGTTACGGCCGTGAAGGTGAAGAGGCTCAGCGAGTGGGTTGATTCTCTGCTGGAGACCTTGAACGAGACTGATGTCGAGCCTCCTGAGAGCGGGGATTTTCAGGATGCCGTCATGACTCTCCTCGGCAAGGCGAGGGTGAAACATGTGGCTGAGAAGAATTCTCTGGTCATTGAGCTGGGTAAAGAGAGGAAGCTGAGGCTGGTGGCGAGCTTCAAGGTGGTTGGCGATGAGTGAGGAGGCCGTTGCTCAGGAGGTCGTCCTGGACGAGAAGGACATCACGGCGTTAGTGGAGGACGTGGATAAGGACCTGGAGGAGGTCGAGGAGCTACTCAACGAGGAGGCCGAGGTGGAGGAGGTTGCTGAGACTTCGGGTTTGATGAGTGAGGAGGAGTTCAACGCTCGCCTTGATGAGTTCGCCGAGAAGGACCACCAGCTTACAGTCCTGGCGAACTATTACGTGAGGACGCTGGAGAGGAAGGCGAAGGAGGCCGGGGTTGATGTGGACTTCTCCGTCTGGTGGGAGATTGGGAGGCCGAGCCTTAACTCCGGCCTCTGGTACATGGAGAAGGTTGAAGGTCAGGTTCTGCAGGTGAGCGGGAAGTTTGGCCTCCTGGTCGGTGCCGGATCCCTGCTGTTCCTGACTTGGATGTATAAGAGCGCGGTGAAGAAGGCCAAGGCTGGCGGGAAAGGTCAGGAGTCGAAGGAACTTTCGTCTAGGACCTCGGCGAAGGAACTTTCAAGCGAGACCGGAAAAGAGGAGAGGCCGGTGAAGACTGAGATGGAGGCCTTGCGTGAGAATGCCAAACCGAAGGAGCCGGAGAAGCCTGAGAGTGAACTTTTAGCGAAGATTAGGAAGAACCTCGGCTCCTGATTCTTACTTTTTGGGAGGTGATACGTTGGCGATTCTGGACGTTGATATTCCACCGTGGAGCATTGATTTAATCTACGGGAACACTGGGAGCGGGAAGAGTTACTTCGCGGGGTGGCTTGTTGAGCAGGCGTGGGAGAGGGGGAGGAGGTTTATCGTTCTGGACACGAAGGTGAAGAACCACATAGGTCTGGTGCAGTTGAAGGGTGTTAAGCTGCTCAAGGTGATGGTGGGGAAGCGGTATAATTGGCGTAAACTCCTCGACTTCGGCCAGGTGCTGGTGGTCCCGACGAGGGGGACCATCAACAGGATTGGCGTGGAAGGCCTGGTCGAGCAGTACTACAAGCCTCTGCTGGATGAGATCTTCAGGAGGGACAGGGATAGGATTATCGTGGTGGAGGAGGCTCACCGCTACAATCCCTCGAGCCGGAGGCCGGGGAAGGAGCTGGAGCAGTTGTTCAGGGAAGGCCGTGACGGGAAGCTCTACACGGTGGCCATAACGCAGTCGATAGCGGACTTCCCGAAGCTGCTCTTCCGCCAGGCGCAGCGGCATTTCATCTTCCAGCACTACGTTCCGAATGATGTGATTTACCTCAATCGGATGATCCCTGGGTTCGGCGAGCTGAACGACCGGCTGAGGGAGCATGATTTGATTGAGTTTATCCCGCCGAATAGGACCCGCATCATAAAGAGAGAACTCGTTGTGAGGAGGACGAGGCATTTTGGGTGAGGCTTATGGCGAGGGTTTACCTTTTTGATGACAGGAATTCCATCTTTCATGCGGTCCTTGGGTTTTTCAGTGCGTTCCTGTTGGGGTGGAGCCTGCTGGTCCTCGTGATCTTCACGGCCTATGAGGTCCGCGAGCCTGAGGATCCTACGGCCACGGTGGGGGACGTGGTGGAGTTCCTGATTGGTTACATTTACGGCCTGGCTTTCCTGGTCTGGCTGGCGTTAGGGTTTTATACCGGATTGAGATAAACCTACTCCGAGGTGGGTGGGATTTGACCGCTACGAAGAGAGAAGTGAGTGAGGTTGTCGTTACTGTTCCGCGAGACATTGATATTAAGGAGTTTCGGAAGTTAGTGAGACTGGCCGTTTTGAGGTACTTGCGGGAGAAAGGGGTCAGTGAGGAGGAGTTAAAGAAGATTCGGGTGAGGGTGGAGGTGGCCTCGGGTGAAGGTTAAGGTCAAGGTTTACGGAGCTTCAATATCTGAGAAGGAGCTTAAAAGCGAGATTAAGCGGGTTCTTGAGGTTAGGAAAGTCGCGAGAGAGTTGTATGAGCTCCTTTCGGAGGAGGAGTTAAATGAGATCGAGAAGGAGTCAAAAAAGAGAGTCTCATTCAGGGACTTCGGGGATATTGATTGACACGAGCGTTCTGATTGACCTCTACAAGAAGAGAAAGTTGGAGGAATACGCAGGCTCGGCGATTTCAGTTATAACTCTCTTCGAGTTCACTAGGGGAATTAGGGGAGAGAGGAAGCGAGTGGCAGTTCTTAAGCGTCTGGAAAAGATTTTCAAGGTTGAAGGCCTGGATAACCTAACTCTTCTTATGGCTTCAAAGATGTACAGGAAATTGAAAGAGAAAGGGGAGCTTTTGGAAGATGCAGACCTCCTGATTGGAGCGACGGCAGTTGCTAAAGGCTATGTTGTGTGGACGAAGAACGTTAAGCATTTCAAAAGACTTGAGCAGTTTGGTGTGAAACTAAAGAGGTGAGCGGGATGGGTGTTTACCTCGACCGCGAGGCGAAGGAGATTGTGGAGAGAGTTAGGAGCGAGCTGGTGAGGAAGCTCGGCGTGAGCGAGAAGGACATTTCTGTAAGCATGGTCATCAAGCACTTATACTACCAGGCCAAGAAAAACGCGAGTTAGGCCGTTTTCTCCCGAGTTCTCCACTTTCCTTCAGTTTTTAGTTACATTGCTTAAATATCCTGGGAGCTTATTCTATGGCGAGGCCGTTTGGCCTCGGCGAGAAAAACTGCGAGGTGAGCGAGATGGACTGGAAGGAGATCTTTACGGGAGACTTTGTTGTGAACATGCTGAGCGTGATCGTGGCCTTGGTAATATACGACAAGTTCGTTAAGGGGAAGATCTGAAGGCGCAGGAGCGAGGCCAGGGAGGTGAGAAAATTGTATAAGGTGAAGGAGACTCTTGATGACGTTCTTACCATGCAGGTGAAGAGCGTTGACCTGCCGCGCAACGGGGTTATTGACAGTATCGCGCTTCTCGCGAACTTGACCCTCAGCAACTCGGACACGGCTAACGCCGCTACCGTCAGCATGGAGGATATTCTGACAGGGATAAACGAGATCCGTGTCGTCTCTAACGGGAACGTCGTCCACTACGCGCTTAAGGGGACGGACATCGCTTATCTGAACGTTTACGATACTCACGGGAAGGCGCTTAGCCTTGATGACACCGTGAGCGTTCCAGCGGGTGGAACGGCTAACGTCCAGTTCCTTATCATGCTGGATGCTGGGAAGATTCACGCGCTTATCAAGGATCAGCTTCAGATTAAGGTCGAGTGGAACACCAGCATAGCCGCTAACGTGAGTCTGAGCGATGCCACGATCAAGATAACTCTAGACAAGGAGGTTTATGAGAGCGGGGAAGAGTACGTTATGACGTACGCGGGTGCCGAGTGGGGTGAGATTTTCATCGAGGAGCCGAAGGTTTACGCTATCGAGAAGAGCTTTAACGCGCTCGGAGAGCTTACTGAGGTCTTTGAGCTTCCTGTCGGTTCGGTTCTCAAGAGAGCACTTCTCGTCTTCTATGACGAGAACGGCAACCGTGCGGACATTGTTGACAAGTACGCGCTTGTCAGGACGAGGCCGGCGAGGATTGAGCTTTACAAGATTGATTACCCGACTTCGAGAGAGCTGGACAAGATCCAGTACAAGCTTAAGGCCGTCCCGACTGGCATGACGATGTTTGACTACGACCAGGAGGTCATACTCGGAGGCCTTGACCTCCGCGAGGAAGCCTCTGGAACCTTCAAGATTGCGCTTAAGACCAATGCCGCGGGTAAGATTCGCTACATAAGCCACGAGATGAACCCGCAGGTTATCAGCCTCTGATCCTCTTTTCCTTTAATAATCAGCCGGCTAAACCCAGCCGGCTCGAATCATTCTGGAGGTGTAAAAATGTCCGAGAGTCCAATTGTGGTCAAGACCGATGGCGGTTACGGGACGATTCTTCAGATAGTGCTTTACTTCATCTCGTTCCTGGCGATAATCTACGTTCTCTACAAGCTGTTCGGCATGTTCAAGGACTGGGGGAAGAAGATCGAGGAGAAGCTGAAAGAAGTGGGGGAAGTGGTGAACCCTTCTGATCTGCCGGAGAAAGCAAAGGGAACAGCGGAAGACATCGCGACGATAGTCGAGGGAGTCCTGACTGGGAAGACCAATACGCCAGAATACAACACGGCAAAAACTAATCTGCAGTACGGGGGTGCTGAGTGGGAGCCGGGAAACGCGAAGGTTGACAAAGAGGGAAACATCCACAAGTATGGAACCACAATAAAGCCTGGCAAGTCTAAGACTTTTGCGGGAGGAACCTACATCGAGGAGGTTCATAGCAACCTAGTGAAGTGTCCTTATGCTGGGAACCAGCTTCTGACTAAGGAGGAGTGCTTGGCGAGGAAGTATTGGTTCAGTGATTACGCTAACTTCTCGGCGTGGCTTCAGGGTGTGAAGTATCGTCTGAAGATCGAGGGGAAGGATCCCAGCAATATGAGCCTCGATCAGATTGTGGCCTGGGGACGGAAGTTTGACGCGGAGAAGAGGAAGCACTCGGATAGTAAGCCGACGTTGGGACGGCATGAGCCGGATGAGTGTCATATCCCAGCGGACAAAGCGGCAAAGATGAGCGATGAGGAGCTGAGAGCGCTTTATGAGAAGTGCAAGAGGAAGAGCCAAAGTCAGGTTGTCCCTTCTTACAAGACTAATCAGGAGCTCGGAGAACTTTACGGCAAGCGGTGGGAGGCTGTTGCGAGGAAGTACCAGAATCCGGTGAACGGGGGAGGGAGGTCATTTAGGCCTGTCGCGGTGGTGAGGTGAGATGAAGTTGGATAAGGATACGCTGATTCAGGCGTTTGTTTTGTTTGTTCTCTGGATGGCGTTTCAGATTGAGTTCAAAAAGTTCCTTGATAGGGTGAGGTGAGGAAGGATGATAACGACTGGTTACGTCTGGATAGGCGGGAGGAAGATTCCGATAGCGCCTATGCCGATCAAGGAGGTAAAAGCGCCTATTGCGCCTAGGAAGGAGCCTCCACATGTTCTCCCGGTGAAGCCTCTCCCGGGGGAACCGGACTTACCGAGTCCCGGGTATCCTAGACTGCCGCCGAAGCCAGCACCAAAGCCGCCGGTTATAAAACCGGCACCGAGGCCACAACCAAAACCTCCTCAGCCGAAGCCAGAACCGAAGATTGGTTTTCCAAAAGACGCGTCGATCCAGGAGATCCTAAATAACCCGCGTTTGTTTGTGTCTGAGACGGGAGAGGTGAACGTGAATCTTGTAGTGAAGTATCCATACCTCCTCAAAGCCTTCAAACAGGTAACGGTCGTGTATGCACGTGGAAAAGCGTTCCAGTATAACGGAAAAACCTTCTACGAGTATAAGGGAGCAATAACAAATTCGGGGTACGGACTTCTTCTGACGATAAAGAGATGGATCAGGGAGAAGGATGTCCACATTCTGAAAATACAAGTCAAAGATGATGTTGTCCAGGATACTAAGAGGCTCCAGGACGCGTTAAGGCGTGTTGCCGGGTTTGCTAGTGTTGAACCCAAACCCATCAGGGAGCAAATCTACGAGCCGATTAAGAGGGAAGCCAGGAAGCTTTTGACGCCTGTTGAGGTTAAGAAACCCCCTGCAACAAAACCAGTTCCAAAGGTAGTCCCAAAACCGAAGCCTGAACCTCCAAAACCACAGCCGAAACCGGCACCGAAGCCTACTATTCTCCCAAAACCGGTTCCGAAGCCGGTCCCTAAACCAATTCCACAGCCTAAACCCGTGAAGGAGAAGATTGAGAAGGACACGGGGATAAAGACCGTTCCAAAGCCGAAGCCTCCCGAGCCGAAGCCGCAGGAGGTCAAGAAACCTGAACCTCCAAAGCCGAAACCTCAGCCTGTTGTTCCTAAGTACGAGCCTAAACCGGCGCCAAAACCACAGCCGAAACCGGCACCAAAGCCTCCAGCACCAAAACCGGCCATAGTTCCAAGGCCAGAGCCGAAGAAGGTAACCGTAACTACCACCATACCTCAGCCGAGGCCTCCGGCACAGCCGGGGATTTCTCAGAAGGACATGCTGAAATACGCGATAGCTGGAGCTGTGCTTTTGGCGTTACTCAGGAAGTAGTGGGGTGATCAAGTGACTCCGGAAGAACTCCAGTTGGCTTCATCTCTCCTCACTATCCTCTTTACTTCTCTGATGACTGCGGCAGTGACGGCGAAGGCTAACGAGCGCGTTCTCAAAGGTGCGTTGGAGAGGCTGGACGATCTGGAGCAGAGGATGTTTGATCATGAGAGAAGGATAAGCCGGTTAGAAGGATTGCGGGTGAGAGCATGAGAAAGACGCGTTATAAGTACCTCGGAAGGCGCGTGAAGGATCGGCGAGAGAAAGGACTCGACTCGGCGAGAGAGTTCTACGACATCATGAAGGCCATCATGCGGGACTGGAGGAAGGGAAGGATCAGCGCGCGGACGGCGCGCGGGAGGCTATTACTCCTCTACCGCTTGAGCTTCAAAAAGAACAATTCGAAAATCGAGCACTTGAAGAATTCTACCCTCCAAAAGATCCGGAGGAGGATTAAGAGGCTGATGGAGGAGGTGAGAGAATGATTTTCCCGTTTACCGTGAAAATTCCGGCAAACACGGAGAATGATACTCTTATTGGAGAGTTTGAGGTTCCAGATGGATACCTTACTCACATTTACATAGACATCCCCGCGGGATGGAGCCTCACCTGTGGGATCAGGCTTGAAACCGAGGATGGGAGGAGAATTCCAGCAGATACAGGACTGGAGAGGTACTTTACTGGAGATGACAGCAACCTCGACTTCTGGTATTCAATCCTGCCTGTTAGACAGGGGAAGATGAAGATCTTTGGTGTGAACTATGACACTAACGATCATTACGTGACCGGTTACCTTGAAATCCTCACGGAAGAGGAGCTGGCAATACTCAGGTGGCTCAACGGGGGTGATTAAATGCCTGTGAAAGCACTGCGCGGGAGAAAGGACTTCTCACACCTGAATTATACGGAGGTCGCGGGGGACATCAAACCGGCAAAAGCCGAAGATACGATAGACCCTCAGACAGGTGATCCGGTTAAGTATAATGCGATCTGGAACGCTGATGAGAGCGCAGCACATGAGGTAATTCTCGACACCGAGAACCGTCCTCTCCTTGAGGTTTACGTGAGAGCAACTGCGGCAACAAACGTTTACATTGACATTTCGCAGGACGGCACGAACTGGATCACGGGAGCGCATAGTTGGAGCGGAGTCACTTCGCTTAACGAGGGTTTCTTTAATGCTTCCCGATTTGTGAGAGTCAGAACCGACGCTGCTGGAGTCTCAGGAACAGACACAATTACCATTATGATAGTCGCCAAGTGAGGTGGTGGAGAATGCCGTTTAAGCCATTTCCTTCTCTTCCAACGAATAAAGACGGTGTCATCATCATTCCTAAAGGCTACGTTAAACTCCCCGAGCCAATGGTAAGTGATTACATTATCCCCAACTCGGTAGTAGCAAGCTCCGAATTGTATCGGGAGGCTGGTGATCCGACTGTTAGTGTGGTTGGTGATGCACTTAGTTACTCAATAGATTCCGTCAATAAAAGAGTAGGAATTGAGTATATAGCAAACAAGACAGTAAACAACAGTGACTATGTAACACTAACATTCACTATGGACTTCACGAATTTAGAGCCAGATGACATGTTCAGCATATCGATACTAGATAAGTACCTTGTATCTTATAGCAAGATACTTGTCACCAATAGTAATGGAGACACATTATTATCAGTATCGGATCCAGATTTGCCAGATGACACTATAAAAACATTCAACATCCCTCTCGGAAATATGGCAGGATCTGTTACCGACATTATCGTAAAGGTATGGTTGTATTATACATCAAGCTATGTGCAATCGTCTGGTTTCGTAGCAGCGTACATATACTATCCGTTTATAACCACCCCCGCAAGTGCGGCAATCGATGGGGACACAACCAGTAGATGGTATCCAGGGACTACGAATCCCGGCGAATGGCTCCAGATTGACGCTGGGAGCAACAGCATCATTGGTGGAGCGAGGATTTACTGGGGTTCCAACGTGCCAAATGCGTACAGAATACAGGCGAGCGTGGACGGTTCAACATGGGTGGACGTTTACACCGCAACATCCCCACCAACGCCAAACAGCTGGACGGAATACAGTTGGCCAGCTGTCTACGCACGCTACCTGCGCCTTTACCTTGACGACCAAGGATTGAACCCCGTCGAGGTTGCCGAGTTCCAGTACTACAGCAGGATCACTGACCGTGTGGCGGCCGAGCACGGCCACGGTTCAGGACCTGAACCGTGGAAGAAGGGAGCGTTCTTCAGTTCGTTCATGAGAGCAATGTCAAAAGGTGGGGGGACGGCACCAAGAATCGCCGCGATGCGCGGATTCCATAGGAAAAAGAGACTGAATCAGAAGATCAACGACAAGAAAAAGAAGTCTCGGCTGACTAAGCAGGATATACTTGAGTTGATAGAGGAGCTTAGGGAGTACATCGACTTTAAGGTTCCGGACTGATATCCCTCTCTTTTTTGCTGGTGGTCAAGTTGATGAGTAGGGTTAACCTTAAGAGCGAGAGGGTGAAGGGTAAGATGGTGCGGAGGATGGCGACGAGTATCAAGTTCAGATTCCTCTCAGAGGAAGAAGTGGCAGTAGATTTAATCCGCAGGATAGCCAAGAAAATCCACGAGAAGCCTGAAGACGTGGCGTGGTTCCTCGAAGTTAAGTCCATAATGGATAAACTGGGAACCGGTGAGTTTTCAAAGAGCGCGAAGCCTGAACCCCTCGAAACATCAAAGAGCGTCCAGGCAATAATGAGCGAGGTTAAGAAGTCCTACAAGAAGTTTAAGCGCATCGAGGCCAAAATGAAGAAGGCCGGCCTACGCGCATCCCCAGATTGCCGAAAAGTGCAAAGGGAGAAAGAGTTAGTCGGTGAGTTGTATGGGTGAGAGGAAAATCTACAATCTCCTAACTGGAAAGTGGTATGTTGTGAGAGAATCAGAACGTGGGGAGCGTAAGGTCGTAGGCCTGTGGAACGTGCAGAGAAAACGGAAAAAGAAAAAGTCGGTCTGGAGTTTAATCCGCTAAAGCTCCAAAATCCCGAGCTCTTCTTTCAGCTTGTCCACCATGTAATAATAGATCCTCACAGCATTCTTCACGTTCCAGCGGTAATTTCTGCCACCAACGTTCTTCGGCGCTCTTCCCTGGAGGAACTCAATCAGATGGAACGCATCGGCCGGCGGATTAGGAACAGTCGTCATCACGTTATCGTTCATGAAGTTCTGGAAGAACTTTCTGAAAAGCGATAGGTCCTTATGCCTCTCCGGGTGGTTTAACATTGTCCTCTTGTAAGTGTTGTCCTTCCTCATCTCATACCCTGAAGCCTTGAACCGCTTGAGGTCCTCAACAAGTTCCACGGGGAAGACGGCGATGTAACCCCTCTTCGTCTGGTGCTTTCTGCGCGGCAACTTCACCCGCTCCATGTCATATACTGCTATTTTCTCTCTGTACTCTTCGGGAATGCCAAAAGCCTTGAAAGTGTCATCAATCACCCTATGGTCGAACTGGTTCATCAGAGCTCTCACTTCATCACCGCGGAGGCCGGTGAAGGCAAGAAGCTTGAGGTAAAGCTTGCGCGCATGGACAACCTCAGGCTTTGAACCCTTCACATCCTTGATAATCTCCCTAATGTCCTCAGCGCTGATGACCTTAGCCGACTCAGGCCTAGCTCTGGTTCTTATGTTTGGAATCACGGCCTTGAAATCAATGGCCTCGCTCTTTCTAATCCTGCCAGTTGAAACCAGAAAGTTGATGTAACTCCTGATGGCAAGGTAGGCTTTCCTGTCAGGGGAACCGGATGAGGTTGGGGGTATTGACTCGACGATTCTCCTGAGCTCTTCTGGAGTGTTGGCCTTCTTTCCCCAGAGGTACTTGTTGAGTTTGCTGATGTAGTCTCTGGCCAGAGAAGGAGACTCCCTTTGTATCCATTTGGCATATTCTTCGCGGTCACGACCATAATGGATCTTGGCTGTTGAATCAATCAAAGCCTCTGTAAAAACGTCTTGGGTCCCTGGCTCGCTTTTTGTCATTGCGTCGGCGAGAGGCCTTCTTTCGCCAAAATCCGCCATCTCGAGTCCCGCGCCTTCCCAGGCTAGGCTACCTCGACGCCCCGCTTTCTGAGGCGATCGGGATATTCGAGAAGGAAGACCCGGATCTGATTCTCGTGTTCGATGGGAACCTGTACAAAGGAGTTCTGACCCAAGATCTTATAATTAGATCCCACCTCAAGTGGGATCCGACTAAGGCCAAGGTTAGAGACGTTTACAAGCCCGCCCCCGTTATCAAGCCCGATGAGGACCTCAGCAAGGCCGCAAAGCTCATGCTCGAGGTCGACCTGCGCTCACTCCCGGTTGGGGAGTCCAAGGCCGAGATCATAGGGGTCATAAGCGATATGGCGCTCTTGGAGCGCGTTTCTCAGGAGGCGTTTGGAAAGGAGAAGGTAGAGGCCCACATGACCAGGGACGTCATCACCCTCACCCCCGAGGATACCGTCGCAAAGGCCCTCGCAACGATGCGCGACCACGCCATCTCAAGGATCCCCGTGGTCAACGAGGAGGGCAAGCTCGAGGGGCTCGTCACCCTTCACGACCTCATAATAAGGTTCATAAAGCCGCGCTTTAAGGCCCAGTACGGCGAGGTCGCGGGGGAGAAGATACCTCCCTTCAGCATGCAGCTCAGGGACGTCATGATAAGGGGAGTCATAACTATTCTCCCGGATAAGAGGGTCAGAGAGGCCGTTGAGATCATGAAGGACAACAACATAGACGGACTCGTCGTCGTCAACGAGGAGAACAAGGTCGTTGGAATCCTGACTGTAAAAGACCTGCTCCTCCCAATATCCAAGATGACGGAGAAGGAGGCCCGCTTCTACCTCCAGCTGGCCGGTGATGCGCACATACTCAGCGACTTCACGAGGGAGAGGATAATAAGCGACATAAGGAAGTTCGTCGATGGGTACGAGGACATACTCGGCCAGGAGGGCATAATCTACCTCTACATAAGGCGCTTCAGGGAGAAGTTCCGCGGAGTCCACCTGTACCAGGCCAGGATGAGGATAGTCACCGACAGGGGGGTCTTCGTCGCCACAGGTGAGACCTGGGGTGCCATACAGGCCGTTCACGACGCCCTTAGAGCCGTCGAGAGGCAGCTACTCCAGAAGGCAGAGCTTGAGAAAGACGTAAGGTACGCGAAGAGGTTCCTCGAGAAGCTCGAGTTCTGAATCCTCCTTCCATTTCCCCTTCTTCCGCCTTTTGGGGTTTTAAACCTCTAGTTCAGGAAACGCTTTTTTGATACTTGTTCCCGTTCTATAAGGGGAGTCGTATGAAGTCCAAGACGTTTGAAGTTGACCTTTCATATGGCTGGGGCTCGATATCGTGGATCCTGTCAAGACCCGAAAAAACGCTACCGTTTTTCCCATATTTCAAAGAGCTCAGGGGAAACAAAGTACGGTTCGAAGTTCCCAGGTTTGTATTCAACTTCGGCTACGAGTTCACCCTCGATTACAGCATACAGGAAAACAAGGCAATATACACCTTCCGGGGGGAGAAGGGAATACTCACAATAACTTTTGAGATGGATGAAAACAAGCTCAAGATAACCGCAAGCTGGTCGGGCTTTGGGGAGATCCTAATGGGGAAACCGCTCGAGAATTTCACAAGGGGCATAGGCACTGCCATAGCAGAGTTCTGCTCGGCGGCAAAGTGTCCAATACAGGCGAGAGAGGAAACGGTGGAAAACTTGACTCCGGATCTCCTGGTGGCCCTCATAAAAAGAGCCGTATTGGAAGTCGGCAGGAACTTCCGCCTTGAGGGGCAGAGTGAAGAGGGCTCGTATTTCTCAATAATAGTCTCAGACGGCGTTTTGAGGGAGCTGAAGATTAAAAAGGAAAGCAGAGAATCGATAGTAAAAGCCGAAGTCCCCGTCACGTCACTGGATGGAGACCTCTTCAGTGACGTCCCTACGAACATGAGGTTCCGTATAAAGATCTCGGGAATTTGAACTCCTTTTCATTCCCTCTTCACAAAACCACGGAAAGCTTTTAATCCAAGGGGTTTAACCACTCCAGGTGATAGACATGAAGCAGAGAAAGGGACTTCTCATAATCCTCGACGGACTCGGCGACAGGCCGATCAAGGAGTTCGGCGGAAAGACGCCGCTCGAGTACGCAAAAACGCCAAACATGGATAAGCTCGCCAAGATGGGAATCCTGGGCCAGCAGGACCCGATAAAGCCCGGCCAGCCTGCCGGAAGCGACACCGCCCACTTAAGCATCTTCGGCTACGACCCCTACAAGGTCTACCGCGGAAGGGGCTACCTCGAGGCGATGGGAGTTGGCCTCGACCTCAGCGAGGACGATTTAGCCTTCAGAGTGAACTTCGCCACCATCGAGAACGGCATCATAACCGACAGGCGCGCGGGCAGGATAAGCACCGAGGAGGCTCACGAGCTCGCGAAGGCCATTCAGGAGAACGTCAAGATACCGGTTGATTTCATCTTCGTCGGAGCCACCGGCCACAGGGCAGTTCTCGTTCTCAAGGGTATGGCTTCTGGATATAAAGTCGGTGAGAACGACCCCCACGAGGCCGGAAAGCCGCCGCACAGGTTCGATTATCAGGATGAGGAGAGCAAGCGCGTTGCTGAAATCCTCGAGGAGTTCGTCAGGCAGGCACACGAGATCCTCGATAAGCATCCAATAAACGAGAAGCGCAGGAAGGAGAGCAAGCCCGTCGCGAACTACCTCCTCATCCGCGGCGCTGGAACCTACCCGGGCATACCGATGAAGTTCACGGAGCAGTGGAAAGTCAGGGCCGCTGGAGTAATAGCGGTCTCGCTCGTCAAGGGCGTCGCCAGGGCGATAGGCTTTGACGTCCACACCCCCGAAGGGGCAACGGGCGAGTACAACACCGACGAGATGGCCAAGGCGAGAAAGACAGTGGAACTGCTCAAGGAGTACGACTTCGTGTTCCTCCACTTCAAGCCGACAGATGCAGCGGGCCACGACAACAACCCCAAGCTCAAGGCCGAGATGATCGAGAAGGCCGACAGGATGATAGGCTACATAATCGACCACATCGACCTTGAAGACATCGTCATAGCGATAACCGGCGACCACAGCACGCCCTGCGAGGTAATGAACCACAGCGGCGACCCGGTTCCGCTCCTCATTGCCGGCGGCGGTGTCAGGCCCGACCACACCGAGAGCTTCGGCGAGCGCGAGTGCATGCGCGGCGGCCTCGGCAGGATAAAGGGCCACGACATCGTTCCGATAATGATGGACCTCATGAACAGGAGCGAGAAGTTCGGGGCTTAATTCGGCCTTCTTCCAGCCCCATTTTTCAGGATGTAGAGCGAGAGCGGGACCACTGTCAGAAAGAACGCCCAGATCACGGCCCCATAGAGCTCCGGGCTTATCCCCCCTTTCCTCTGAAGGATAACCAGGATGCCAACGATTATTAGATACGCACCCAGTTCGAGCGTGAAGATTTTAGATGCGGTTCTCCTTCTCCTCCAACCATTACTTAGAACCTCCCCCAGAAGGTAAATGACACCCATTACAACTGAAAGCCAAGCGGCGAGTTCCCAGCTTTCCATGGGTTACCCCCACCTTTAGTATCTCGTGCTTTCTCCTAAAAAGCTTCCGGGTATGCCAACCACAAACTTTATAAACTCGGCATGCATATGTAATATTGAGCTTACATATGGAGAAGTGAAGACACATGAGGAAAAAGTTGGTAGGGTTTGGACTGCTGGTGCTGGGCCTCTTTGGCCTGGTGCTTGGAGGGGCCGCTGCCTACATGGGCACCCCCGGCCCCAACCCGGCTGTGGAAGAAACCGCCCAGAACAGCTACGCGGACTACTACGCGCCGCTCAGCGACGACGAGACCAGTGGTCTGCTCTACATGGTAGAGGAGGAGAAGCTCGCGAGGGACGTCTACCTGACGTTATACAACGAGACTGGCCTTGTCGTCTTTGACATGATTGCAGAGAGCGAGGGGAGGCACATGGACGCGGTATTGAGCCTCATCGAGAAGTACAACCTGACGGCACCGGACACCCTCGACGAGGTCGGGGTCTTCGAGAACCCAGAGCTTCAGGCCCTCTACGACCAGTTAGTTGAGCAGGGAAGCCAGAGCATCGTTGATGCACTCCAAGTAGGGGCGCTCATAGAGGAGACCGACATCAAGGACCTTGAGGACTGGATAGCCAAGACGGACAACGAGGACATAAAGGCCGTTTACGGCAACCTCATGGCCGGCAGCGAGAACCACCTGAGGGCCTTCGTGAGGAACCTCGAGGCTCAGGGAGTCAGCTACACCGCCCAGGTTCTCCCACAGGAGCAGGTTGACGAGATACTCAGCAGCGAGAACGGCCACAGCGGGCACGGAAAGATGGGAGATGGAAAACATGGACACGGCCCTATAATGGAGAAAGGAAAGCACGGACACATGAAGGGCATGAAAGGTAACGGCCAGAAAGCTCAGAAAAAAGCTAGAATGGGCCCAGCTGACGGTAGTGGGCCCCTTCGCGATGGGAGCTGCGGAATGAACATTATGGGTTAATCCCACCCACTTCTCCCTTTTCTGCTCAAAGGTGGAACGATGTTCTGGCCGGTCAAATGCCCGCCGGAGGTGATTCCATGAAGTCCTCGGCGCTGCTAAGAGGCGTGGTGGACCTCTTGTTACTGGTTGTCTTCGTGGTGATTGGACTTACTGGAATCGGACTTTACCTTGCCCCAAGCGGAAGGATAGCTGACTCGATAGGGTGGACTTTCCTTGGGCTTGACAAAGATACACTAACCGCGATCCACACGTACCTCGGGTTCGTCATGATTGGCCTGGTAGCGCTGCACCTTATAATAGGTTTCAGGAGCATGGTAACGATGCTCCGCATGGGGTTCAAGAAATCGAAGGTCAAGGGGATGGCAGCGCTACTGGTCCCATTCCTGCTAATCGGAGCGGGATACCAGGCCTTTGCGTACTACACCGGGGAAAGTGACACCGAGACCAGCACGGAGGAATATTATACCGTGGAAGACAACTCAACAGTCTATATAACGGGCACGATGATGAAGTACTACACCGTCCAGGAGCTGGCGGACAACTACGGGATTCCGGTCGATGATCTGATCCAAGAGCTTGAGAAGAGGGGCATAAAAGCCTCTCCCGACGAGAAGCTCGCCGAGATAGAGTACGAGTACAACCTCGATAGGGAGGAGTTTAAGGCCATGCTGGAGGAGATAATAGCCTCACTAAGGGGTGATGAGGGTTGAAGAGGCTAAGTACCCTGATGGTCGTGTTCCTACTGATTGGAGCGGTGATCATCGGGGGATGCATAACCGGTACCGAAAACGGTGGTGAGACAAGGGCAGGCGGGCCTCCGGAGGGCAAAGGCTACGGACAGGGCGCCTCATCGTCTGAGAACGCCCCCAACGTACTGGCACTTCCGTCAGAAAACCTAAGCCAGGAGGAAATAGAGGCGATACTCTACATGCGCGAGGAGGAGAAGCTCGCTAGGGATGTTTACCTAACGCTCTATAACCAGACCGGGCTGAGGATATTCGAGAACATAGCGAGGAGCGAGCAGACTCACATGGACATGGTGCTCCAGCTCATCGAGAAGTACAACCTCACCGACCCTGCCGAAGGCAAGGGAATAGGTGAGTTCACCAACCCTGAGATACAGTCCCTCTACGACCAGCTCGTTGAGAGGGGAAGCAAAGGCGACGTTGAGGCACTCAAGGTCGGGGCTCTGATAGAGGAGGTGGACATCAAGGATCTAGAGGAGTGGCTATCCAAGGTTGATAACGAGGACATAAAAGTAGTCTTCGAGAACCTCATGGCAGGCAGTGAAAACCACCTGAGGGCTTTCACGAGGGTGCTGGCCAACAACTATGGGGTCGAGTACTCGCCGCAGGTTTTGAGCGAGGAGGAGTACAGGTCAATAGTCGGGAACTAACGGAAAGCTTTTATCCCTTCTTCCGTATTTTCCCCAAGTGAAGACAGCGGTGTTTAAGATGGCCCAGAGTGTCGAGGAGCTGGCAGCGGTGTGCGAGGCCCTCTCAAACCCGGTGAGGGTTAGGCTTCTCAAGCTTCTCTCGGAGAAGGAGTGGTACGTCTACGAGCTCGCCAAGACCCTAGGGATTTCGAGGCAGTTGCTCTACCTTCACCTGAAGAAGCTTGAAAAGGCCGGCCTAGTTGAAAGCGAGCTCCGCCTTGAACCCGACGACCCAAGGGCCAAGAAGTACTACAGGGCAAAGCCCTTCAAGATCGTGATAGACAACGACATGATAACGAAGCTGGAGGGGTGAAAGATGCCTTGGGGAGGTGAGCACATGTCAACACCCAGCGGGTGGATAAGCATAATCCTCGGGTTGATAATCCTCGTTGTGATGGTATTTGCGTTCTATCAGGTGAACAAGACGCTGAACGACTTCAAGGTCGAGCTTGAGAAGCTAAAGAACGCGCTCGAAGAAACGAGAAAGAACACCGAGGAAATAAGGAAGAAGCTCGAAGAGGTTTAACCAAAGAGGAGTTCAAGTTCCTTTTTCATGAGGTTCCAGTTCATGGCTAGGTGAATCAGTATCAGGACCATCATGAACAGCCCGTACCTCGCACGCAGCCTTAGAAAGTCAAGCTGGGTCATTCCGAGGAAACTTCCCTGCCTTGCCGAGACGAAGGTTCCCACCGTTATAAAGATGACACCCAGGAAGGCTACGAACAGAACCAGCGAAAACGCCGCCTTCATCCTGAGCTTTTTCTTCATCTTTGGATTCTTCTTGGCCTCTTCAAAAACCTTAGACATTGGATCCATGGTATCACCACTCCCCCAACGGCCACGCTTTTATAAACCTTCGCTCCACACATCTGGCCATTTTAGCGTTTAGACAGAAACCTTAATTAAGTTCGGATTCCTAATCTTCGCGGTGTGAAGAATGCCACGGGTTTCTGACCTCAAGAGGATAGGCGACGACAAAGTTACTTCAATAGGAATGGGGACATGGGGAATTGGCGGCCACGAGAGTCCCGACTATTCCCACGACGAAGAGAGCGTTGAAGTTCTCAGGTACGGCCTTGAGCTTGGGATGAACCTCATCGATACTGCCGAATTCTACGGAGCAGGCCACAGTGAAGAGCTCGTTGGAAAAGCGATAGAGGGCTTTGACCGGGAGGAAATCTTCATAATCAGCAAGGTCTGGCCAACGAACTTCGGTTATGAAAAAGCCGAGAAGGCCGCGAGGGCCAGCGTAAAGAGACTCGGTACCTACATAGACCTCTACCTCCTCCACTGGCCCGGTGATAGCTGGAGAAAGATAGAGGAGACCCTTCACGCTTTGGAAGAGCTTGTAGACGAGGGACTCATAGGATACGTTGGGGTTAGCAATTTTGACCTGGAGCTTCTAAAACGCTCCCAGGAGGCGATGAGGAAGTACGAGATAGTTGCCAACGAGGTCAAGTACTCACTCGGGGACAGATGGCCCGAAACGAGCAGTCTGCTCGACTACATGAAAAAGGAAGGGATTGCTTTGATTGCCTACACCCCGCTGGAGAAGGGGACGCTGGCTAAAAACGAATGCCTTGCCGAGATTGGGAGGAAATACGAAAAAACTGCCGCTCAGGTCGCTTTAAACTACCTCATCTGGGAGGACAACGTTATAGCGATTCCAAAGGCAGGTAGGAAGGAACACATGGGGGAGAACTTCGGGGCGATGGGCTGGCGCCTCTCGAAGGAGGATAGGGAAAAGGCAAGGAGGTGCCTCTGATGTACGGCTACCACAACAGGATTGCGCGTGTAAACCTGACGGAGGGAAAGGTTACCTATGAGGAACTGCCTGATGAGGTGATAAGGAAGTTCATAGGTGGGAAGGGCCTTGGCTACTACCTGATTTACCGCGAAGTCCCACCAGGCACCGACCCGCTCAGCCCGGCCAACAAGTTCGTCTTCGCCCCAGGAGGAATGACGGGCCTCGTTCCGGGTTCGAGCAAGGTAATAGCCGTCAGCAAGAGCCCCGAGACGAGACTAATAAGCGATTCGAGCGGTGGAGACGCCTTCGGGCCGAAGCTTAAGGGCCACTTCGATGCCCTGATAATCGAGGGGAAGAGCGAGGAACCGGTCTATTTATACGTCCACGACGGGGAAGTCGAGATTAGGGACGCGAGCCACCTCTGGGGCAGAGGCAACTACGAGGTAGCCAGGGAAATCTGGAAGGAGCACCCGAAGGCGAGTATAGCCATGATAGGCCCGGCCGGCGAGAAACTGAGCAGAATGGCCAACGTAATCTACGACACTGAGAGGGCGAGCGGAAGGGGTGGACTGGGAGCGGTTCTGGGGAGCAAGAAGGTTAAGGCCGTCGTCGTCGAGCCCGGTGAGAAGCCGAAGGTGGCAAATCCAGAGGAGTTCCAGAAACTCTGGCAGGAGTTCTACGACGAGTTCGCTACGAACCCGAAGTACGAGCACACGAGGAACTACGGGACGAGCGACGCGTTGAGAAGCGCAGCAAGCCTCGGCATGAGCCCGGCATACAACTTCTCAAGGCCCTACATTCCGGACGAGTTAGCTTCGAAGCTCGCGGGAGACGAAGTCAAGAAGTACGAGGTAACCCCAGAATGGTTCGTCCACGGAAAGAGCTGCCCGATAAAGTGCGCCAGATACGTTGAGGTGGAATACAAGGGGCGTAAGATACGCGTCAAGCCAGAATATGAGAGCATAGCGATGCTGGGAGCGGCTACGGGTGTCTTCAACTTTCCGGCTGTGGCCTACTTCAACTGGCTCGTCAACAACCTCGGACTGGACAGCATAGCGACGGGAGCGACGATAGGCTGGCTCTTTGAGATGGTGGAGCGCGGCCTAATAGGGGAGGACGAGATAGGCTTCCCGGTCAAGGGTTTCGGCGACGAGGAGGCAGAGGAGAGGCTCATCAGGCTGATGGCCGAGAGAAAGGGCTTCGGAGCGGTTCTGGCGGACGGCGTTAAGAGGGCCTGTGAGAGGCTTGGCAGGGGATGTGAATTCGCGGTTCACGTCAAGGGGATGGAGGCACCGGCCTGGGACCCACGCGGAAGGAGGACGTACGCGCTGAGCTACGCAACCGCGGACGTTGGTGCATCTCACCTAAGGGGCTGGCCGAGACCACACCAGTTGCCCAATCAGGGGCCAGCTAAGGAACTCGTGCCTTCGCTCATCGAGGGCAGGGACGAGAGCTACATCACCGACATGCTCGGCACGTGCAAGTTCGTCCCCTACAAGATGGAGGACCTCGCGAGGCTCTACTCCATAGTCACGGGCGAGGAATGGACGGTTGAGGAACTCAGAAAGAGGGCATGGGGCGTCGAGAGCATCGCCAGAATCCACAACGCCCTCGACTGGGTTACGCCACCTCTCGACGATACGATTCCACCGCGCTGGTGGGAGCCTGAACCCGACGGCCCGGCAAAGGGCAACGCGGCCTTCATAGACTACAACGACTTCCTTGAGGCGAGAAGGGAGTTCTACAGGCTTAGGGGCTGGGACGAAGAGCTCGGTGTCCCATTACCCGAGACGATGGAGGAGCTTGGCCTTCAGGAGTTCAGGGAAGACGCGGAGAGGGCCCTGGAGGTGGTGAAGAAGAGATTGGGCGTCTGATAGGGCTTTCTGTCTTTTTGTTATCTCTTTCTAAGCCCGGAAAATTTAAATCTCTCAAGAGTATAGAAAACGGAAAATTTTAGTCCTCTTCCTCGACTCCTTCCCCGGCGAGCTTCCTGAGCTTGTCGAGGTCAGGGCTGACCGCTATGAGGGTATCGCCCTCCAGGATCACGTCATCCTTGCCAGGGTTGTAGATGTACCGGGTCCCGCGCTTTATGGCCAGTATCCTCGTTCCTATCTTGCTCGGGAGCTTAAGCTGCTTCAGGCTCTTGCCTATGAGAACAGAACCTGGCCTGACGGTTACCCTGCCCAGCTCTTCCTCCGTGTCCTCCATTATGCTCCTGATTATGGGGTGCGGCTCTATGTCGCGAAGGACTATGTCCGAGATAGCGTAGGCGGCGTCGCTTATGCGCTCGTTTATGTCGGCCAGGTCTATGATGCTGAGCAAGCTTTCGGGATCGTCCTCGCGTTTAGCGGCCCGTAGGGCCAGTTTTTTAACCTTTAGGGTTAGGTCGTCCATCCTCTCCTCCAGGAGGTAGACCTCCTCGGCTATGTCCTCGCTGTTGTACATGACGGACGAGAAAGCCAGATCAACCATGAGGGCCGAGAGGTCCTTCATCTCCACCAGGCAGGAGCGGATCTCCTCGAGCTCATTCATTCTTCATCACCTTGAGAACGCCCCTCGCTATCTCCTTCAGGTAGTCAAGCGCGGTCCTGGTGCCCCTCCCGATTATTATGTCGCCGGGCATTATCTTGGTGTCCTCGTCGGGATCAAAAATCCAGCGCCTTCCGCGCCTTATTGCTGAGACCCAGACGCCGGTGTTGGTGGCGAGGTCAAGTTCCTCCAGGGTCTTGCCCACGAGGATAGACTCAGGGGCCACCTCCACCTTGCCTATGGTCTCCTCGCTCTCGAGTATTACCTCCCTGACGATCGGGTGGAGCTTCTCCTCGAGAACCATCTTGGCGAGATCCGCGGCCGCGTTGGATATGTCGTCGATCGCCCTCCCCATCTGGAGTATCGCAGTTATCTGCTCCGCCTCACGGGGATTCCTGGCGGCCAGGACGGCCCTGACCATCAGGTGGTAGTTTAAAAGATCAAGGTACTCCTCAAGCTCAAGAACCTCCTCCGCGATCTCCTTCTCCTGAAAGAGGACGGAGGAGTAAGCAAGATCAACCATCAGCTCGGCGGTGTTCTTCATCTCAACGAAGATCTCCTTGACGTTTTTTGGAACCTCTATTTCGTCCCACTCTTCCACCCCGCTCTCACCGGTATTAAACTCACAGGGGTTCTTATTTAGTTTTCGCCGAAAAACTTATACGTCCCCATCCAATCAGGGGTTGGAGGTGGCTGAAATGGAGTGTGATAGCAATGATAGTTCAAAACAGCAGGGTAGGGTACAGCAACTGGGCGGAGAGACTGAAAGGAGCGTTTTTAGTTACTCTGCCAGCGCTTCTCCTGTGTCTGGCCCTTGACTTTGTGGGTGGGGGAGTTCTGGGGAAGAACTTTGAAAAGATTGCAACACATTATCCGCTGCTTCTGGTCGTACTCCCCGGGATGATGGATCTCCGCGGGAACGTTTTTGGGGCCATGGCTTCAAGGCTTACTACAGCCCTCTATCTCGGTAGGGTGAGGGGGATTCGGGATAAGGAGGTTGTTACAAACATCTCAATGGCAATAACCAGTTCCAAGATCCCCCTAATGATTCTGTGGTTTGTCGGGTTAGTTCAACTGGGATTTTCACACTCGGCCCTCGTAGTTCTGGCAATTGTCGTTGCTTCCGCTCTGTTCATTGGGTTTATTCTGGGCTATTCAACGGCGTTTATAACCATCATACCCTACAGGTACTCGATTGACCCCGATACTATCGCGGCCCCCCTGATAACCTCAATAGCCGACGTGATAACAATACCGAGCCTTGTCTATCTGATTATTTTCTACGAGCACCACCCTGAGGAGTTCTACGCGTTCACTTTCATAATGCTGGGTCTTCTAGTCCTGATGATCCTGCGTTCCAAATTCACAGAGGAACACAGAAAGTCATTCAGAGAGCTCGCCATGGTGCTTACCCTGCTTGCCGTCATTGAGATATTCTCCGGCTCGACGCTTGAGCACTACAGCAGCATCATATCCAAAGTGACAATTCTGAGCGTTATGTATCCATCAATATTGGACAGTGTAGGAAACTTTTCATCCATCGCCGCAGCCACGACCTCAACGAGACTCAATCTTGGGGGACCTATGGAACTCAAAAACAGGGCTTTCCTAGCGGACATCGGGACGGTTTTGCTGCTGTCCCCCATAATCGGCGTCCTGACGAACTTCATAGCGGTTCACGTAACGAGTATAATCGGCGGGAGTGCTTCCATGATGTGGACTTTCATAGTCACGTATCCACTGCTGGTTTTGCTCAACGTGATTATAGGCGTCATAGTGGCTTACACAGCGTACGTCTACTCAATAGATCCGGACAACGTTGCAATACCTACCGTCACGACCATATCCGATGTGCTCGGCACCCTCTACGTGGTCTTCCTTGCGGGGGTAGTGTAAACAAAGATTTAATAGTCCCTCTCACCCACTATTTTGGGTTTGTATGATGTGGGAAGGCAGGATATACCCAGAGCTTAAGGAAAAGATCAAGGAAGCCTACAGGGTTACGCTACCGTCCCTGTTCACGTCCCAGATATTCGGCCTGTTCGGCGGCACGTTTCTGGGCAAGTACTTTGATGTAATACGAAAACAGTTCCCCGGCCTTCTGGTAGTCCTCCCAGGTATAATGGGCCTCCGCGGGAACGTTTTCGGCTCTATGGCCTCGCGCTTCTCCACGATGCTCTACCTCGGTGACCTCGAGCCTTCCCTGCGCGACAAGAAGGTTCTCAAGGAAATAGTCCTGAGGATGCTCATATCACTCATCCCGATTTTCCTCCTCTGGGCCATTGGTGTAGTCACGGGCATAAAGAAGAACGCCTTCGACGTCCTCATAATAGTGATAACCTCGACGATACTGGTCTCCTTCATACTCGGCTACTTCACCTCCTTCGTGACGATATTCGCCTTCAGGCGCGGCACCGACCCGGACAGCGTCGCAGCGCCTCTGGTGGCTTCGATGGGCGACTTCCTCACCGTCCCGTCGCTGGTTCTCTTCATCCTCCTTATAGAGGAATCGCCCGAGGCTTTCAGGCTCTTCAACTACGCCATGATTGGGTTTTTCCTCATCGTTGCCGCGATAAGCAGGGTCAGGAAGGCGGAGTTCCTCGAGCTGAAGCAGGTCTTCATCACGATAACCGGCCTCGCGCTGCTCTCCACCGTATCCGGTTCGCTCCTCGCCAGGTTCAGCGGGGTCATCCAGGCCTCGGTGATACTGAGCTTCATCTACCCCTCGCTCCTCAGCTCCTTCGGAAACTACGGCTCGATTATAGCGGCGAAAACCTCCACCAAGCTCCACCTCGGTGAGATAGAGAGCTTCCTCTGCCCCAAGGCCTTCACCGACGTCGTAGCCCTCTTCACAACGGCACCTGTGATAGGGCTGACCAAGGTTCTCATCGGCGGCGCGCTGATGACCCTCATCACGGGGAACCCCATTCCCCGCTCCGCCTATCTGGTTGTTCTGACGTATCCCTTCATGGCGCTCTTTATAATGCTCTACGCCTACACCCTCTCCTACTTCATGTTCAAACACAACATCGACCCCGACCACGTGGCCATCCCGCTCATCTCGAACAACAGCGACATCTTCGGCACCCTCTACGTGGTCCTGATGGCCAAGCTGATGGTGGGTGGTTGAATGATAGGCCTGTCGATGACCGCTTACGGCGAAAAAAGCCTCGATGGGTTTGAGGAATGGGTTAGGGTCGCCAAAGAACTCGGCTTCGACTTCATCGAAATCCTGAGCGAGTGGCCGCACTATCTGACCCAGGATAATCTCGCACTCTTCCGAGAAACTCTCGACTCCTACGGAATGAAGGCCACCGTACACGCGCCCTTCAGCGACGTGAACATAGCCTCCTTCAACGAGCGCATAAGAAAAGCTTCGCTGGAGATAATCCGCGGGACGCTGGAGCTTTCAGCTGAGCTCGACGCCTTGGCCGTGACAATCCACCCCGGCCACTGCTCCCCTGTGAGCGTCAAGAACCGCCGCGAGTACCTCGAAATCCACAGGGAATCCCTGAGGAAGATAGCCCGCTGGAGTGAGGAGTACGGCGTAAAGGTCGGCGTCGAGAACATGCCCCGTTTCCCCATCCTCGACGCCCAGGACTGCGACAGGCTGGCCGAGATAATCGAGGGCGTCGAAATCGGGGTCACCTTCGACGTCGGCCACCTCAACACGACGACGAGGGACTTCGACCGCTTCATAGAGCTTTTCGGCGGCAGGATAGTCCACATCCACCTCCACGACAACTCCGGGGAGAGGGACGAGCACCTTCCGGTCGGTGACGGAACCGTTCCGTGGAGAAGGGTGCTCCCGAAGCTGCCCGATGTGACGAGGACCCTCGAGGTGAACGACCTTGAATCCGCCAGGAGGAGCCTCGAATTTTTAAGAGGTTTACACTGATGGACTTTTCAGTTCATTGGAGTCCAGTTTTTACAAAACGCAACTCTTTTATACATCCGGAATGAATTTTCTCCGAGAAGCAGTTTCTGGCGGAGGGATACCAATGGCGGAAAGGATAGTGGAAGAAATGAGGCCCTTCTTCGACCCGAAGGCGGTCGCTATCATCGGTGCAACCAACAAGAAGGGTAAGGTTGGAAACGTCATTTTTGAGAACTTCAAAACCAACAAGGAGCGCGGAATCTTCAAGGGCAACATCTACCCGGTGAACCCCAAGCTCGACGAGATAGATGGCTACAAGGTCTACAAGACCGTTAAGGAGCTTCCCGATGACACCGATCTGGCGGTCATCTCGATACCTGCTCCGTTTGTCCCGGCAACGATGAAGGACATCGCCGAGAAGGGCATCAAGTCGGTCATAATCATCACGGGCGGCTTCGGAGAGCTCGGTGAAGAGGGCAAGAAGCTCGAGCGCGAAATCTACGAGATAGCCAAGGCCAATGGAATACGCGTTATCGGCCCCAACTGTGTTGGCGTTTACGTTCCTGACACCGGCGTTGACACGGTCTTCCTGCCGGAGAGCAAGATGGACAGGCCCAAGAGCGGTCCGATAGCCTTCGTCAGCCAGAGCGGTGCCTTTGCCGCCGCTATGCTCGACTGGGCGGCCATGGCCGGAATAGGGATCGGCAAGATGGTCAGCTACGGCAACAAGCTCGACGTCGACGACGCTGATTTAATGGACTACTTCATCCACGACGACGAGATAAACGTCGTCACCTTCTACATCGAGGGCGTTAAGGACGGAAGGAAGTTCATCGAGAGCGCCAAGAGGATAACCAAGGTCAAGCCGGTCATCGCTTTGAAGAGCGGAAGGACCGAGTACGGTGCCAAGGCCGCCTCTTCCCACACCGGTTCACTCGCCGGAGCGGACACGATTTACGACGCGGTCTTCAAGCAGACCGGGATTATCCGCGCCGAGGACTTCGAGCACATGTTCGACCTCGCCAAGGCCTTCGCGGCACTCAAGGACAAGCTCCCGAAGGGCGACAGGATAGGCATCATCACCGATGGCGGTGGAGCGGGCGTTATGGCCAGCGATGCGGTAGCTAAATTCGGCCTCAGGATGGCCGAGCTGAGCGAGGAGACGATAAAGTTCCTCAGGGAGAACTTCCCGCCGCACGCGGTTCCGGGCAACCCGACCGACGTCGTGGGCGACACCGACGCGGAAAGGTACAGGATAGCCATCGAGGGCTTTGTCAACGACCCGAACGTCGATGCCATAGTCGTCATCGTCCTCTTCCAGGTGCCGCTCCTTGAGGAGGAGAAGATAATCGACATCTTGGCTGAATACCAGAAGAAGAGCGACAAGCCCATTGTGGCGGTCGCAATGGGCGGTAAGAAGACCGACCACTACGCGAGACTGCTTGAGGAGAAGGGAGTCCCCGTTTACCCGACCCCCGAGAGGGGCGTCAGGGCCATGGCGGGCCTTGTCAGGTACGCTGAATACCTGAGGAGGGGTTCTTGAGCGTTTGGTGGTGGTACCATGAAGGAGGAAGCCCTCAAAGTTATTAAGGAAGTCCTCGCCTCTGGAAGGACTGCCCTCGTTGAGTACGAGGCCAAGCAGGTGCTGAAAGCTTACGGCCTTCCCGTCCCGGAGGAGAAGCTCGCGAAGACTCTCGATGAGGCTCTGAAGTACGCCGAGGAGATCGGCTACCCGGTTGCCATGAAGCTCATGTCACCGCAGATTCTCCACAAGAGCGACGCCAAGGTCGTTCTCCTCAACATAAAGACCCCCGAGGAGCTCAAGGAGAAGTGGGAGGTCATCCACGAGAACGCGCGCAAATACCGCCCCGACGCTGAAATCCTCGGCGTCCTCATAGCTCCAATGCTCAAGGTCGGCAGGGAGATAATCATCGGCGTCACCGAAGACCCGCAGTTCGGCCACGCGCTCATGTTCGGCCTCGGCGGCATCTTCGTCGAGGTCCTCAAGGACGTCACCTTCCGCATAATCCCGATAACCGAGCGCGACGCTAGGAAGATGATAAGGGAGATAAAGAGCTACCCGATTCTGGCTGGAGCGCGCGGCGAGGAGCCGGCCGACATAGAGGCCATCGTCCAGCTCCTGCTCAAGGTCAGCGAGCTCGTCGACGACCTCAGGGATTACATCAAGGAGATGGACCTCAACCCCGTCTTCGTCTACAACGAAGGAGAAGGCGCTGTGGTCGTTGACGCCAGGATAATCGTCAAGGAGCCGAAGGACGAGAAGCCGGAGATAAGCTCAGAGTACAGAGAGAGGTGCGCCTAAGGTACTAACTTCCGTCCTCAATCCCCCATTTTATCTCTTGTTTTCGGCGGGTTAAGTCCGAAGAAGTTCCAAAATACCCCCATCGTCCTTTGAATAAGCACCTCATAGAAGAAAAGATGGGGGAGATCTACAACCCTCATGTCATCCCCAGATAGCTCTCAAAGACCTCCACGTATTTAAACCCATCGTCCGGGAAGATTAGGACGTAGGTGCCGTCGCCAAACTCCTCCGAGACCCTCTCGTAGGCCTTCACGACTGCGCCGGAGCTAAGCCCTATCAGCAGGCCGTCCCTCCGGGCGACTCTAATGGAGCCCTCGATGGCCTCGTTCCTCGTTACCTCGAGAACGCGGTCTATCTCCACGAGGGGATACCACTTCTGCCCCGTGCCCAGCCTCTTTATCCCCGGAATCTTCTCGCCCGGAGCGGGAACGACGCCGATGACATAGGTATCGTAGCGCTCCTTGAGGTACTTGGCTATACCAGCCATGTGTCCGGATGTTCCGATTCCCGCTATAAGCACGTCGGGTTCCTTCCCGATGCTCCGCAGCTGCTCCTCGATCTCTCTAGCGGTAACGCGGTAGTGAGCGAGAAAGTTGTCGTCGTTCTCGAACTGGTTGAGGTTAGTCGCTCCCGCCTTCCCCGCCTCCCCCTTGACGAACTCGACCATCTCCTGGTCAATGGTCTCGAAGTCCGTGACCACGACCTCAGCGCCGAGAACCCTGAGGAGAACCCGCGTGGCCTTTGGAGTCGGCTTTGGCAGGTACGCCCTGAAATCTATGCCGAAAACGTTGCTCAAGGCCGCCAATGAAACGCTGGTGTTGCCGGAGCTCGCCTCGAAGAGCTTCCTCGTGCCGTTGATGTCCCCGCGCTCCATCGCGCGTAGAAGCATGTTAAAAGCGGTCCTGTCCTTTATGCTCCTGCTGAAGGGGTTAAAGAACTCCAGCTTGGCAAAAGACATCCCCCCTCTCAAAGGAAAGCCTGACAAGGGGGGTGGGCTTGTACTTTTCGTACAGTTCCATGGTGCTGTTAAACACGTTCATTTGCCATCACCGGAAAGAACTCAGCACATTATTTAAAAAAGTTTCTAAAGGAAAGATCGAACAAAATGGAAGATCATTCGATTTTTGCCCCACACACGGGGCAGAACTTTGCCCCCTCCGGGACTATGTGGCCGTTGGGACAACGTTTAATTTCATGCCCGCAGTAGGGGCAGAACCTGGCCCCTGGGGGGATCGGCTTGCCGCAGTAGGGACAGATTTCCTGCTGTTGAGGCCCCTGGACGTTTTGCTGGACGGCTCCCCCGTAACCTGCTGGGGGAACGCCGCCACCCGCGTACGGCTGGGCCGGCTGCATGAGCTGGGGGATGAGCACCATGCCCGTTCCAACTGAAGCACTCCCGCTCTTGCCGAGTTCTGCCGCGACCTGCTTGGCCGTGTCCATCTGCATCACAGCCTGAGCGTTGCCGGTGTGCATTATCCAGAAGAGCCTCTGCCTCCACTCGTCCGTCGTGTTCACCCCTTCGATCTTCACATCGACGAGCTCGAGGCCGAACCTCCTGAAGTCCTCCAGCAGTTTGACCTTGACCTGGGTGCTCACGGAGTCAAGGTTCTGGAAGAGGTCGACGATCGAATATGAGGAGAGGTACTTCATCATGCCCTCGTTGAAGTAAGCGCGAATGAACTTCGTGACGTCGTTCGTGTCGTAGAGGCTCTGGCCACCGACGACTTCGGTGAGGAACTGCACCGGATCGGCGACCTTGAACCAGTAGACGCCGTAGTACTTGACCGGGGCAAGTTCTCTCGTCTGGGTTTCTCCCCCATAGCGCCCCTGGAACTCCTTCATGCTGACGAAGATTACCGTCGCCTTGAAGGGGCTGTTCGAGCCCCCAACCAGCTTGTACAGCAGTGGGAGGTTCTGCGTCGTTATAGTGTGCCTCCCCGGGCCGAAGACGTCGTAGACCTTTCCGTCGCGCATGAAGACCGCTACCTCGTACTCGTGGACGATGAGCTGGGCCCCCCACTTTATTACCTCGTTAGGGTACCTCCAGATTATCTCGTCCTCACCCGGGCTAACCCACTCTATCACCTGAACCATTTCACTCACCCCTCAGTATGGCGGTTCTGCCTTCTATTGTGTCCTCAAGCTGTAGGAGCTTGTCGTCCAGCTCCAGAACGGCCGAACCCAGCCTAGCTGGATCTGTAACTGCGCCGTTCAGAGAGCCCGCGAGGTTTTTTATCTCCTCGGCCAGGCTTATCATCCTACCGTCGTACTCTATGAGCCTCTCAAGCTCCTTCTCCTTCACCTTGATCCTGTCGAAGTAGCCCGCGTAGCCAGCTTCCGCATGCTTGACCTTGCCCTCGAGGGTGACGAGCTTCTTTCTAAGGCCATCTATAGCAGCCAGCTGGGGGCAGTTCACCATTGCGCACCTCTGGAGGGCCCTCTCAAGCTCCCTCCTGGCCCCCGCCAGCAGCTCCGCAGCCTTCCCGCGGATCAGCCTGTCGTCCTCCCTCAGGAGTTCCTTCTTCTTGTAGCCGTGGAAGCCCGGGACAACGAGCTCCAGCTTTTCCCAAATCGAAGTTTCCTTGCCCATGATACCACCTCACAGTGACCTGAAATAAACGTTGCCGCGGTCCGTTCTCATTACCTCGCTCACGGTCCTCTTACCCACCGAGCCCTTTGAGAATATGGCCGCTCCCCCAGCAACTCCAGCTGACAGGCCGCCCACGATGCCCCATGCACTACTTAAAACTCCAGACGCTATCAGGCCTAGGACGATTCCTGCCCCTATCAGTCCCGAGCCAAGGAGCGTTGCCTTCTTCCTGGCCTCGCTCATGAGAGGGTACTCTCCCCTGATTACCCGCCCGTCGGTTCCGTCAACGAAGTTAACGAAGCTCCTACCCCCGTACTCGTAGTGAACCTCCCAGATGGGGTAGTGCACCAGGCCCTGAAACTTAACGTTGAGCTCCAGCTCACCGGCGTAGCTGCTCTCCTCGCTCGCCTCCTTTTTCAGGGCATTCTTAAGCCTGGAACGAGCTATCTCCTCGGCCTCCTCCCTCTCCATCTCAGGCTCGTAGTACTTTCCCTTCCTAACGATGCCCTCGTCGAAGAACTTCTTTCCCCTCACCGGGAAGGGGTAGTTCATCAGGAGTGTCTTGAAGGGGGAACCGGCCGGGATTCCGAGGAACTCAACCTCCTCGACGGTCTCCTTGATTCTGCTCCTGCCGTGGAGGTAGAAGAAGTAAACCGGAACCCAGTGGAGCTCTTTTTTAGTCACCCTGGCCCCTGTTATATCAGCCGGGGCGCCGTACTGCCGCGAGAGGAACTTGAGGAGCCTTCCCGCTGGGTCTTCCTTCATCGGCGGGAAGAAGAAATGCTCCACCTCGGCCTCCTCCCCCGTGTGGACGTGGAACGTCGTGCCGCAGTAGGGGCACGTGACGACGCTGACCGTATCGGGAACCTTAAACGTCGCCGAGCAGGTTGGGCACGTTACCTCCATGGTATCACCCCAGCAATCCCTTTTTCTCGCGCTCGACCCTCTGGCCTTCGAGCACCTTGCTCCCCGCGAACCAGCTTATGGCGGCACCGCCAATGAGGGCCAGAACAGCGAAGACGGGCGAACTCCCGAAGGCGGCCGCACCGAAGGAAGCTATCAACATCCCGGCCCCGGCCCCCGCCAGGTACTCAGCCTGCCTGAAGACGTTCATAGGTTCGGTGGTGGCCACCCCTTTGCCGTCCCAGCCTGCGAAGACGGCCTGGAATATCGAGTTGCCGTAGCGGTAGTAAACCGTCCACATGGGCAGGAGGAGGAGCTTAACGTCCTTCGGCTCATCGGCGTGGATGTCGAAGCGCTCTATCCTGTCGGACTTGGCCAGAAAGCGGTTTCTGACGATGTCCACCGCATCTTCCCTCATTATCAGTCTGGCCTGCCTCTCGTCCATCTCCGTGTTCAGGATCTCCAACTTTATCTTCGACCAAGCGTCCTCATCGAGATCCAGAAGCCTCTTTCCCTCCGGCCAGGTCTTGGAGAAGTGCGTTATCAGGTCCTCAACGCCGAAGCTCTTGATTTGTCTCCTGGCCGAGCCGAGGAGCCTCATGTCCTCGTTCACCCTCTCGGTGTAGTGCCTCTCGACGGTGTGGCAGTGGGTGTTCCCCTTTGAGTCAGTATGGCACTCCTCTTCCCTCCTCATGTACCTGACGGTACCCTGGACGTGGACAACGCCGCTCCAGTATGGGGCGTAGTGGCCCTTTATGCCCACTATCTGAAGGTCGTCCTTTATGCGCCTCAGGTCAAAATCCTTCTCCACCCTCCCCCAGAAGGCCTGGGCTATCGCGTTCTTGTCCAAGGAGGGGACGACGTATATGCTCTCGGTTTTGAGGTTCCCGCTTATGTGGTTGGGGAAACCGCAGTAGGGGCATATGGCCACTATCGTCTCGGGCGAGACCTCCAGCGGCGCCCCACAGCGTTCGCACTTAAAAGACGCTTCCTCCATACTATCACCCTAGATAGTAACCACAACGCCTTCAAAGTATTTAAGAATATCGAGAAAAGCGGCTTAAGCCCTCATTCTCTCCCTGTAATCCTCGAGCTTCTGCCTCAGGTCTTCGTCCTTCAGCGCGAGAATCTCTATCGCCAGTAACGCAGCGTTCTTGCCGTTGTCTATGCCGACAGCCGCAACGGGAACTCCAGGCGGAAGCTGGGCTATGCTCAGGAGTGCGTCGAGGCCGCCGAGCTTCGCAGAGACGGGGACGCCTATAACCGGTTTGGTCGTGTGAGACGCTATTACGCCGGGCAAAGCCGCACTTAAGCCGGCTATGGCTATGAAGACGTCGTAGTCCTTCTTCGCCAGCTCCTCGACCTTCTTGGGGTTCCTGTGGGCGGAGGCGACCTCGACGTCGTAGTCGACGCCGAACTCGTCGAGAACCGAGGTGACCTTCTCAGCTACCTGCGAATCGCTCCTGCTGCCCATCACCACGAGAACCTTCACGTCCATCACCGTTTACACAAAAATGCCTAAAACTTAAAAATGTTTCGAAGAGTTCTACAAAAATTTGCTGAAAATCAGCCGAAGACTACCCCGCCACCTTTAAACCCGTACTCCACCGTGGACACTTCCCTCATGTCGGGGGTCTTGAGAACGTGGAGGTACCTTTTTACTTCCCCGTTCTCGACCCTGCTCTCAGTTTTCAGGATGTAGTCGGCCTTGCGGTACAGGAGGGGGAGCACCACCGTGTCCTCCCCGGTGTACGTCCAGACGTTCGTCCCGGCCGGGTACTTCCTGTAAACGTAGGACCTGCTCCTCTGGAGGTCAGACACCTCCAGATAACGCTGGGTGGCCTTGGGACTGAACATGGTGAGGTAGTCGGACATGGAGACCGTTACCCCCCACAGCTCCCTTCCCTCGAACATCCCCATCTCCGCCCACTTCCGCTTGTGGGCCCCGATGACGTTGATGTACTTGTCGTTGAGGGTGTCGAGGTCTATTGGGCTCTTCAGGTACCAGACGTTGTTGAGATCCCTCCTTACGTCGTAGATGCTCCCGAAGGTGTCGATTATCATGAGCCTCCCGTCGTTGAGGTGCCTCCTCCAGTCGATCCCGGCCTTTTCCATCACCCCCAGCAAAACGAGGATAGGGGTCCCGATGTTAAAGAAACCAACCAGGTTGTCAGAATCCAGCTTCCTCCTCATTATCTCGAAGGCTATGAACCTCCCCAGCGATCTCGGATCCGACTCGTGGACGAGGATAAGACTTTTCTCAACGACCCCTCCCAAAAGATCGTCGAGTTCCTTAATGCCGAGTTCAAGGATCATTCCCCATCACCCTTGGTCATGATGATCCTCCTCTCCCTCCCCTCCATGAAACCCTCAAAGACGTAGTCCGAGTACAGGTAGATGAACTCCTCCAGCTGCGGACATTCGGGCTTTATGTAGGTTATCAGGCCGGACGTCCTGATCCCGGATTCCTCCCTCAGGCTCCAGAGCAGTTTTTGAGTCCTCACAGGGTTATCAAAGAGCCTGCACATTCCCGACTCTAGGTAGCCCACGACGATGACGTCATCCGGATCCAGCTTGGAGAGGAGCTCCTCGATGAGGGTTCTGTACTTGAGGATGAAGACCCGGTCGTCCAAGTAGCCGGACAGCACAAAAACACCATCTACCTCGGAGTCGATGTGCCTTATAGAGCCGAAGACGTCCAGGATGTAAAGGTTCTTTCCCAAGTACCTACCGTATTCCAGCCCCGCCCTGCGGAGGTCCCTAAAAAGGCTCTGCAACGGCTCATACGAGACCACCCACACGTATTTACCGTCCTCCAGAGGCTCCCGCAGGCTCTTCAAGGCAGATATGTATGTAAACGACGAAACATCCCGGTCTATAACGCCCACAATCCTGTTCTCTAGGAATGATCTTGATATCGTTGTTCTTAGTTTTTCCTCACAGTCCATAGTGAGTCCCCAATGGAATATCAAGTTCAGACGATAAATACTTTGCGGCGGACGAACGGACCCACACCGCGAGCCCCCCTCAATTTTTGCCAAATAAATGCAAAAACAAACCTTAAAAGACGAAGTTTTTGACATTTAATTGGTGAAAACCATGAAGGTTCTGCTCGTTGGTGGCGGTGGAAGGGAGCACGCGATTGGAGAGGCCCTCGTCAGGGACGGCGCCGAGCTCTACGTCGTTTCAAAGGCCAAAAACCCGGGCCTGGCGAGGCTCGCAAAGGGTTACGGCCTAGCAAAGGAAACCGACGTGAGGAAGGTTTTGGAATATGCCGAAAAGTTCGGCGTTGATATGGCCTTCATAGGTCCTGAGGCACCCCTGGAGAGGGGACTCGTTGATATCCTTGAAGAAAACGGGATCCCTGCGGTCGGCCCGAGCAGGGAAGCGGCCAAACTCGAAACCGACAAGGCCTTCGCTAGGGCCTTCATGGAGCGCAACGAAATCCCTGGAAGGAAGGTCTTCCGCGTCTTCACCGACGTCAGCGAGATGCGCTCGTGGATAGACGACTTCGGAAAGCCAGTGGTGGTGAAGCCCATCGGCCTCACGGGCGGAAAGGGCGTTAAGGTGGTCGGTTACCAGCTTAAGGACAACGAAGAGGCAAAGGCCTACGCCGAGGAGCTCATCAGAAGGGACGGGAAGGTTCTGGTAGAGGAGCGCACCGACGGCGTTGAGTTCACATTTCAGGTCTTCAGCAATGGGAAAAGGGTAATCCCAATGCCACTCGCTCAGGACTACCCCCACGCCTACGAGAACGATGAGGGTCCGATAACCGGCGGAATGGGTTCTTACTCGTGCCCCAATCATCTACTCCCCTTTGTAACCCGTGAGGACTACGAGAAGGCCCTTGAGACGCTTAAAGCTACCGTCGAGGCCATGAGAAGGGAGGGAACACCCTACAAGGGCATCCTATACGGCCAGTTCATGCTGAGCGGAGACGGGCCGGTCCTCATAGAGTACAACGCCCGGTTCGGCGACCCGGAGGCCATAAACGTCCTTCCGCTCCTGAAGACGAGCCTGCTTGAGATAACGGAGGGAATCGTGGACGGCAACCTGAGAAAAGCGGAGTTCGAGAGCAGGGCCACCGTTGTAAAGTATCTGGCACCAAAGGGCTACCCAGTGAACCCGGTCAAAGGCGTTAGGGTCGAGGTTGATGAAAAAGCTGTGGAAGAGGCCGGTGCGAGGCTCTACTACGCCTCCATCGACGAGGGCTTTAATCTCCTCGGCTCAAGGGCAATAGCTGTCCTGGGAATAGCGGAGAACCTCGAAGATGCCGAGAGAATTGCCGAGAGCGCGGTTCCACACATAAGGGGCGAGCTCTTTCACAGGAGGGACGTTGGAACAAGGGAGAGCGTTGAGAGGAGGACTGAGCTTATGAAAAAACTCGGGAGAGAATTCGAGCCGAGCCCCTGCTGAGGTGGTCGGGATGATAAGTCGTGAAGAGATTCTGGAAGTCCTTGAGAAGTACGACCCCGAGAAGATAACTGTAGGCGTTATAGGGAGCCACTCCGCGCTTGATATAGCCGATGGAGCGAAGGAAGAGGGTCTGCCTGTCCTCGTCGTCGCGCAGAGGGGCAGGCACAGAACCTACGCCGAGTACTTCAGGCTGAGAAAGACGCGGGACGGCCTCACCAAGGGCTTCATAGACGAGGTTATAATCTTAGAGAAGTTCGCCCAAATCGTGGACATTCAGGAGGAGCTTGTGAAGAGGAACGTTATCTTCGTCCCTAACCGCTCCTTTGTGGTCTACACGGGCATTGACAGAGTGGAGAACGACTTCCGCGTTCCTCTCTTCGGCAGCAGGAACCTCCTCAGGAGTGAGGAGAGGAGCGAGGAGAAGAGCTACTACTGGCTCCTTGAGAAGGCCAAGCTCCCATACCCGGAGGAGGTAAAGCCCGAGGAGATTGACGAGGTCGGCCTGGTTATAGTCAAGCTACCCCACGCAAAGAAGAGGCTTGAGCGCGGTTTCTTTACAGCGGCAAGCTACAAAGAGTTCAGGGAGAAGACGGAGCGGTTGAAGAAGCTCGGCGTCATCACGGAGGAAGACCTAGCCAAGGCGAGAATCGAGCGCTACATAATCGGCCCGGTCTTCAACTTCGACTTCTTCTACTCGCCGATTGACGGGGAAATCGAGCTACTCGGAATAGACTGGCGCTTCGAGACAAGTCTGGATGGCCATGTAAGGCTTCCAGCGAGCCAGCAGCTGACCCTTCCGGAGTGGCAGTTCGAGCCCGAGTACACCGTTACTGGCCACGCCTCCTCAACGCTCCGCGAGAGCCTCTTGGAGAAGGTCTTCGACATGGCCGAGAGGTACGTGAAGGCAACACAGGAGTACTATCCGCCCGGGATAATAGGGCCGTTTACACTCCAGACGGCCGTGGACAAGGATCTCAACTTCTATATCTACGACGTTGCCCCGAGAACCGGAGGGGGGACCAACATTCACATGGCGATGGGGCATCCATACGGGAACGCCCTGTGGAGGAAGTCGATGAGCACTGGAAGGAGAGTTGCCCTTGAGATTAAGCGAGCGGTTGAGTTAGATGAGCTTGAGAAGATTGCCACGTGAACCATTTCCTTTTTTGTTGGTTTGCAGCCAGGTAACGTTAAACCGGATCCATTATTCAAACCGCAAGATGTTCTTAGGATTCGGGACAAAAACCAATCAAATTCCGGTTTTTCCAGCAAAGGCCGCATTCTATTCGAGGAACGTTTTTAAGACTCTGCCAGAGCTACATCTGTTCCCAATGATCCGCATCAGCTCGGGGGTGATAGTTTGAGCGATAACCGCTGGAAGTTCGTGTTCATGGACATGCTGGTCGTTGCGGCCGGCTTTGGAACGATGCACATGCTCGAGAAGTTCAAGGACACCGTTTTGACGCACTACGGCATAACCGAGGCGATGATGGGCTACCAACAGACGGCCTACGTAGTCGGCCTCTTCGTGGCATTCCTCCTCGGCGGGACGAGCCTCTTCAAGGGGTCTTTCAAGAGGAGCGTGGCTTTAATCGTCAGCTTCGCAGCTATTCCACAGTTTCTGATCCCGTTCATGTCCAACTGGTGGGGTGTGGTTGCGCTCCGCTTCTTCCAGGGATTCATAGTTGCCCTCATAGCAGTCTTCAGCAACCAGATAGGAAGGCTTTTCGTCGCCGAGAGGCCCTTTGCAAAGGGAATAATCCTCTCGGGGATCTTCTGGGGCGGGATCTACGGCATAAGCCTCGCCAAGTGGGCTTCCCACGCCTACTCCGGATGGGAGGCGGTTAGGGTCGCGTTCCTCGTGTCCGCAGTCATGATGTACGTCATGCTCGCCGTGTGGTGGCTCCTCGTTGAGGACTTCGAGATCCCCAAGGAGAAGCACTCAAGCAAAGGTGCCAACGTCTGGAAGATGCCCTTCACCTGGGTCTTCGGGTTCACCTTCTTCCCGGCCCTCTGGATAATCTTCACCCTCGGTTCATTCACCCTCCACAACGTCGACTTCACAAAGTCCCAGGTGGAGAACCTCGTCATAACCCTAGAGGTTTCAATGGGCGTCTGGTCAATAGTGATGGGCTACCTAGGCTACCGTCTCTCGGTCAAGAACACCTCCAACCGCGGTCTCTTCAAGGCCATCGTCAGCGTCATGACTCTCTCCTACGCCGTAACCTTCATCGGCCTCTTCATCGTCTGGAAGGCCATAAGCGCCAACGACTACACCCTCGCGCTCCTCGGGATAGCGATAACCGGAATAGTGCAGGGAACCGGGCCGGCCTTCTGGACTACGGCCCCAGCCGCCTACCCCAAGGAGATCTATCCCGAGGCGAGCTTTGCCCTCGGCCTGATATCCAACTCAGCCAACGCCGTGGCCCCAAACGTCATGTTCGTTCTCGTCCACAGCGTTGGAGTGGGTATGGTGATATACCTCCTGGTGGCCGCCCTCGGCATCGTGACCCTCCTGGTTTCCTCAAGGATGAGGCTCCCGGTGGAGGGAGCCTGATTTTTGAATTTTTCTGAAGCTTATCCCAGGAGCAAAAGCTAGCCCCCGTGCTTCTTGTTTGACATTTTTCTGTCAAAATAATCCTTAAAAACCCGGAGTTTTTACACTTTTTTGGCAAGGTGGTGCCAATGAAGTGGAAGGTTACCGTCACAGTTCGCCTCAAGGAGGGCCTCAACGACCCGGAGGGGAGAGTCATCGGGAAGGCCCTCAGAAACCTCGGCTACGCGGTGGAAAATCTGCGCGTCCCCAAGTGCTTCGAGTTCGAGCTGGAGAGCGATAATCCGGAAAAAGACGTCGAGGAGATGTGCAGGAAGCTCCTCGCGAACCCGCTGATCCACCGCTGGGAGTACAGCATCGAGCCGGTGAGCTGAGATGGTTCGCTTTGCAGTGGTGGTTTTTCCCGGAACCAACTGCGACTTTGAAACGGAGAGGGCAATCAGAAAGGCCGGCGCCGAGGCCGAGAGGATATGGTATAAAACCAGCCTGAAGGACTTCGACGGCGTGGTTTTGCCTGGTGGCTTCAGCTACGCCGACTACCTCCGCGCCGGGGCAATAGCGGCACGCCAGGAAATCATGGAGGAGGTAAGGGAGTTCGCCCGCGAGGGAAAGCCAGTCCTGGGGATATGCAACGGCTTTCAAATTCTCACTGAGGCCGGCCTTTTGCCCGGGGCTTTGAGGCCCAACAAAATCCCGCGGTTCCTCTGCAGGTGGGTGCATCTCCGCGTTGAAGACACCGAAACACCCTTCACTTCGCTCTATGAACCCGGCGAGGTCATCAGAATGCCGATAGCCCACGCTGAAGGGAATTACTACATCGACGACCCGTCGAAGGTCAGGGCAGTCTTTAGGTACAGCGACGAAAGGGGAAACGTGAGCGAGGATGCAAACCCCAACGGCTCGGTTCTCAACATAGCGGCCGTAGCGAACGAAGGGGGAAACGTCCTTGGAATCATGCCCCACCCAGAGCGCGCTAGTGACAGCTTTCTTGGCAGTGAGGACGGGTTGAAGGTTTTCAGGAGCATGGTGGAGTGGGCAAGGAGGTGATTCTGTGTTCCCGCACGAGGAGAAGCTCATCCGTGAGCGCTTGAAGAGAGAGCTGAACGAAGTTGAAAAGGCCATGCTCGAGGTCATGTGGAGCGAGCACGCCTCCTACAAGTCGAGCAGGCCCTGGCTGAGGCTTTTACCGACGGAAAACGAGCATGTCATCCTCGGCCCGGGTGAAGATGCTGGAATAGTGAAGTTCGACGACGAAACCTGGATAGCCGTTGGCATTGAGAGCCACAACCACCCCTCAGCTGTCGAACCCTACGGCGGTGCCGCTACGGGCGTCGGCGGAATAGTGAGGGATATACTCTGCATGGGTGCTCGTCCAATAGCGCTCCTCGACCCGATACGCTTCGGCCCGCTGGAGAAGGAGAGAAACCGCTACCTCTTTGAGGGCGTCGTCAAGGGCATAGCCGACTACGGCAACAGGATAGGCGTTCCGACCGTTGGCGGTGAAACAGAGTTCGATGGGAGCCTTGACGGCTACACCCTCGTGAACGTGGCCTGCATCGGTGTTATGCGGCCGGAACATCTCATCCACAGCTACGTAACAGAGGCCGGCCTTAAGCTCGTCCTCGTCGGCAACAGAACCGGCAGGGACGGTATCCACGGGGTTACATTTGCGAGCGAGGAGCTAAGCGAAAACGCGGAGGAGGAAGACCGCTCTGCGGTGCAGATTCCAGACCCCTTCACGGAGAAGCTCCTCATCGAGGCGACGCTTGAGGCAGTCTACACGGGGAAGGTGAAGGCCCTCAAGGACCTCGGGGGAGGAGGTCTGACCTGCGCATCATCGGAGATGGCCGGAAAGAAGGGCTTCGGCGCGGTGATTTACGCGGACAGGGTTCCGCTCAGGGAGCCGGGCATGACCCCGGCCGAGATAATGATTTCGGAGAGCCAGGAGAGGATGCTTTTCGCGGTTAAGCCCGAGGACGTGGAGGAACTTGGGAGGATTTTCGAGAAGTACGAGCTCGAGTGGACCGTCGTCGGCGAGATAATCGAGGAGCCGCGCTACATCGTCTACTGGAATGGCGAGAAGGTTGCCGATTTGCCGGTTGACCTGCTCACGGACGTCCCGACGATTGAGTGGGAGATGAGGCCCTACAGCGCGGAAAAGCCCGCCGAAACACCCGACGTTGGTTTCGAGAAGGCCTTCGACCTCGTCTGGAGCAGTCCGAACGTCATTAGCAAGCGCTGGGTCTGGGAGCAGTACGACCACGAGGTTCAAGGGAGGACAGTCTTGAAACCCGGCCGCGATGCCGCCGTCCTTAAAATCAACGACGAGTACGGCTTAGCCTTCGTTGCCGACGGAAACCCGGGTCACAGCTACCTGAACCCCTACCACGGCGCTATGGGGGAGGTTGCCGAAGTCGTTAGGAACCTCGTAAGCGTTGGGGCCAAACCTCTGGCCCTGGTGGACAACCTCAACTTCGCCTCACCGGAGAAGCCAGAGGTTTACTGGAGCTTCGCCGAGACGGTTAGAGGGCTGGCCGATGCGGCGAAGGCCTTTGGACTGGCCTACGTTAGTGGGAACGTGAGCTTCTACAACGAGGTTGCCGGAAGGCCGATAAAACCCACCCCGGTCGTTGCCGGCCTGGGAAAGGTCAGGCTTGAGGAAATCCCGGCCGAGCACTTCGAGGAAAACCTTTTGATCGGTGTGGTCGGGCTGACGAAGAAAGAGCTCGGTGGCTCGGAGCTCTACGGGAGGCTCGGCATCGACGGTGGCTTCGCTCCCCGCGTTAACCTTGGGGATGAGAAGGCCAACGCAGAGGGGATTCTGAGGGCCATAGGGAAAGGCCTCGTCAGGGCAGTCCACGACGTCAGCAGGGGGGGTATAGCGGTCGCTCTGGCGGAGATGGCGCTTAACGGCGTTGGCTTCACAGCTGAACTCTCGAAAGTCCCCTCGGAGACTTCAAACCCGCTCGAGGTCGCCTTCAGCGAAAGTCACGGGCGCTACGTCATAGCCTTTCCAGAGGAGAGCCTTACCGAGCTGAAGGCTCTATTCAGGCACTTCGCCGTCATCGGGAGAACCGGGGGAGGCGATGCCGTCCTCCTCTGGAACGGCGAAGAGCTTCTCAGAAAGTCGGTTTCCAAGCTTAGGGAAGTTCACGAGTCCCTACCGGCGCTTTTGGGTGAGGAAGAATGAGGATAGCGACCTACGCATCTCATTCCGCCCTCCAGATTTTGAAGGGCGCTAAAGATGAGGGCTTTGAGACAATAGCCTTCGGTAAAGCCAGGGTTAAGCCCCTCTACACCCGATATTTTCCTGTCGCTGATTACTTCATCGAGGGAACCTATCCCGAGGAGAAGCTCCTCGAGCTCGACGCGGTAGTGATTCCCACCGGTTCCTTCGTTGCGCACCTCGGCGTTGAGCTCGTCGAAAAAATGCGCGTGCCATATTACGGCAACAAAGAGGTGCTAAAGTGGGAGAGCGACCGCTCACTGGAAAGGAAATGGCTGGAGAAGGCGAAGCTCCGCCTCCCGAGGGTTTACGACGACCCGGATGAGATAGACGGGCCTGTGATAGTCAAGCCCTTCGGTGCCAAGGGGGGAAAGGGCTACTTTCTGGCCAAGAGCCCGGCCGATTTCTGGAAGAAAGCCGAGAGGCTCGGCATCAGGGACAAGGAGGACCTGGAGAACATCCAGATTCAGGAGTACGTCCTCGGCGTGCCGGTTTACCCGCACTACTTCTACTCCAGGCTAAACCGCGAGCTCGAACTAATGAGCATCGACAGGCGTTACGAGAGCAACGCGGACGCGATAGGCAGGATTCCGGCGAAGGAACAGCTTGACCTGGAGTTCAACACCAACTACACCGTGATAGGCAACATCCCCCTCGTTCTGAGGGAGAGCCTGCTGATGGACGTCATCGAGGCGGGAGAGAAGACTGTGAAAGCGGCCGATGAGCTGATGGGTGGCCTCTGGGGGCCCTTCTGCCTCGAGGGGGTTTACACCGAGGATTTGGAGTTCGTCGTCTTCGAGATTTCGGCAAGAATAGTTGCAGGGACGAATCCCTTCGTCCACGGTTCCCCCTACAGCTGGCTCCGCTACGACTTCCCTGTGAGCACGGGCAGGAGAATCGCGATGGAGCTGAGGGAGGCTTTGGAGGAGGACAGGGTGAGAGAGATCGTTACGTGAGGAGCCGTTCGAGGGTCTTGAGCTCCCTTTCATCCCATGCGTTTTTGTCAAGGACAACTATCAGCGTCCCCTCGTTCAGGGTCACGTAGTCCCTGAGGGTCGAGAGGAACTTTGCCAGGCCCTTGAAGTCGACGTAGAGGCGTATGTACTCGACTCCCTCGAGGAGTATAACGGGCCTTATCTTGGGTTCACCCTCGTTCAGGGACTCCATGTACCCAACGGAAACCTCGAGGATCTTGGGGAGGTTCGTGGGCGATATGGTCCACTTCCCCTCCACGTTGGTTATCCTGAACGCCCTCCACGCCTTAGGAGGGTTGAGACTGCGGACGAACGCTAGAACGGGGTAATCGCGCAGCGTTTCCACGAACTCACCGACTTTCGACGGGGAAACAAGAAAGAGTCCCTTCTCCACCCTTCCCTTAACCCCTTCCTTGGGAAGTTCGATGGGGAAGACCGTTATGAACTCGACCATGAAAACCGCGGAGAGAAGCGTCAGGGCCAGGCCGAGCAAGAACCCGAGGGGGGCAAACCAGCCCACGTTGCGGAGGAAGGGGTAGTCCATATTGTGGATACCGTAGAGTATGAGGGACGCCCCCAGATCGCGGGCCTTTGAACCGTAAAGCTCCCTCAGCTTCAGGAGAAGGGCTCCCAAAAGCAGCATAAAGAGGCCTGAGATCCCGTAGGCCGTCCCCATGACGGCAAAGCTCGTGTCCTCCGGAAAGGTCCTCATGACCAGGACGAGGTACGCCACTATCCCCACGGGCAGAACTGAAATCTGCTCGGAGAAGGTCTTGACCGAGGTCTCAACGCCGGCCAGCCTTGTGAAGCCGTAGAGCAACAGGGAAGCGAAGAGGGCAATGGAAAGGGCGCCGAGGACGTATTTGCCGGTTAGGTCGCCGAGTATGGCGTAGGCGTAAACGAACCACGCTATCCCCCAGTACAGAGAGGTCTGCCTATGCCTCTGCTGGGCAAAGAACAGGATCATGCCTCCGGTGGCGAGTTTGACCCCCATGCTGAAGGCCGCGGCCAGCAGTTCGTAGTCCACACCAAGCCCCCAAAACATTAGGGGAGTTTTTGTTTTAAGCCTTTCCGCAAACCTTAAAAATAATGGCCATTTTCAAGTCAAAAAGGATGTGGAGGTTCGGAAAATATGGGCAGATTTGAACAAAAACTTGTTAATGCGCTCCAGGGCTACACCTTCGACGACGTTCTTCTTCTCCCGCAGCCGACCGAGGTCGAGCCGAAGGACGTTGACGTTTCGACAAGGATCACGCCGAGGATCAAGCTCAACATACCGATTCTCAGCGCGGCAATGGACACCGTGACGGAGTGGGAGATGGCGGTTGCAATGGCCAGGGAGGGCGGTCTGGGAGTGATACACAGGAACATGGGCATCGAGGAGCAGGTGGAGCAGGTAAAGAGAGTAAAGCGGGCCGAGCGCTTCATAGTCGAGGACGTTATCTCGATTCCACCGAATGAGACCGTGGAGTACGCGCTCTTCCTGATGGAGAGGAACGATATCGACGGCCTGCCCGTTGTGGACGGTGGGAAGGTCGTTGGCGTCATCAGCAAGAAGGACATAGCCGTGAAGCAGGGGAAACTAGTGAGGGAGATCATGACGAGCGACCCCATAACGGTTCCGGAGAGCGTAACGGCCGAGGAAGCGCTCCAGCTGATGTTCGAACACAGGATAGACAGGCTCCCAGTCGTCGATGAATCGAGAAGACTCGTTGGGATAATCACGATGAGTGACCTAGCTAGGAGGCGGAAGTACAAGAACGCTGTCAGGGACGAAAACGGCGATCTCATAGTGGCCGCGGCCGTGGGTCCCTTCGACATCGAGAGGGCAAAGGCGCTCGACAGGGCCGGGGTGGACGTTATAGTCGTTGACACCGCCCACGCCCACAACCTCAAGGCCATCAAGGCGATGAAGGAGATAAGGAAGGCAGTTGACGCCGATCTCATCGTTGGCAACATAGCCAACCCCAAGGCCGTTGACGACCTCACCTTCGCCGACGCGGTAAAGGTCGGCATTGGGCCAGGCAGCATATGCACCACGAGGGTAGTTGCCGGCGTTGGCGTCCCCCAGGTCACGGCCATAGCGCTCGTGGCTGACAGAGCGCAGGAGTACGGGCTTCACGTCATAGCCGACGGAGGAATCCGCTATTCAGGAGACATAGTCAAGGCCATAGCGGCGGGGGCTGACGCGGTGATGCTCGGCTCCTTGTTGGCCGGAACGAAAGAGGCCCCGGGCAAAGAGGTCGTCATCAACGGCAGGAGGTACAAGCAGTACCGCGGGATGGGTTCGCTCGGGGCAATGATGAAAGGCGGAGCCGAGAGGTACTACCAGAAGGGCCACATGAAGACGAGGAAGTTCGTCCCCGAGGGGGTTGAGGGCGTTGTGCCGTACAAGGGTAGCGTGAGCGACGTTCTCTACCAGCTCGTCGGAGGGCTTCGCTCGGGGATGGGCTACGTTGGGGCCAGGAACATCGAGGAACTCAAGGAGAGGGGCGAGTTCGTAATCATAACTCAAGCTGGGGTCAGGGAGAGTCACCCGCACGACATACTCATAACCAACGAGGCCCCGAACTACCCGATTAACAAATAAAACTCAAAAACATCAAATTTTTAAACCATTTTTGCCATTTACATGCTGAACGGTGATGGCGATGTGGGAGGGCTTTATAGGGGAGAAAGTGAGGGAAATCCTGGAGACGGTCGGGGATGGAAAGGCGATAATAGCACTCTCGGGCGGAGTTGACAGCTCGACGGCGGCGATACTTGCCCACAGGGCCATAGGAGATAGACTCCATGCGGTCTTTGTCAACACGGGCTTTATGAGGAAGGGTGAACCTGAATTCGTCGTTAAGACCTTCAGGGACGAGTTTGGCCTCAACCTGCACTACGTAGACGCTAGCGAGCGCTTTTTTAAGGCTTTGAAAGGCGTTACAGACCCGGAGGAGAAGAGGAAGATAATCGGCAGGGTCTTCATCGAGGTGTTCGAGGAGGTTGCGAGGGAAATAGACGCAGAATTCCTCATTCAGGGGACCATAGCCCCTGACTGGATTGAGAGCAAGGGGAAAATCAAAAGCCACCACAACGTCGGTGGTCTTCCAGAGAGGCTCAACCTCAAGCTCATAGAGCCGCTGAGGGACCTTTACAAGGACGAGGTTCGCGAGCTGGCGAGGGAACTCGATCTGCCTGAGAAAATATACAACAGAATGCCCTTCCCAGGACCGGGGTTAGCGGTTAGAGTCCTCGGCGAGGTGACGCCGGAGAAGATTGCGATAGTCAGGGAGGCCAACGCGATAGTCGAGGAGGAGATCGAGAAGGCCGGGCTGAGGCCCTGGCAGGCCTTCGCGGTTCTTCTCGGCGTTAAGACGGTGGGCGTCCAGGGAGACATAAGGGCCTACAAGGAGACGGTAGCGGTTCGCGTTGTTGAGAGCCTCGACGGGATGACTGCCAACGCGATGAACGTTCCCTTCGAAGTGCTCCAGAGGATAGCCTTCAGGATTACGAGCGAGATACCTGAGGTCGGAAGGGTGCTCTACGACATAACCAACAAGCCTCCCGCGACGATAGAGTTCGAGTGAGAACCTTTATTTATTTTCGGGACCAGGTTAAAACGGTGGGAGCATGGGGGAGATAATTGAAGTAATCTACGAAAACGGCGTGCTGAAGCCATTGAAACCCCTGAAGCTGAAGGAGCACGAGCGGGTGAGGATCAAAATTATCAAGGGCGATATATTGGAGCTGACAAGAAAGTTCAGGGAGACAATCACCCCCGAAAACTTCGACGAGTCCCCCGAGGATTACCTTCTTAGACTCCGGGAGGAGGAGACATGAGGGTCGTTATAGATACCTCCGTTATTGTCAATTTGTTTTCCAGTTTTTATCCAGATAGAACTAAAACGGCAAAAAAAGTTGCAGAACTGGCAGAACAAGATATCGTGGAACTCTATGCGCCCCGTTTTGGCGAGCTCGAGTTCATATCCGTAATGAGACGATTTTTAGAGGAAGAATTGGCACGAGAAGCTCATGAAATATACCTATCTCTTGTATCAGGATTCGTGGAAGAGGAGCTTATACTTCACCGCCTTAGAGAGCTCGCGTTTAAAACTGCCCATAGGGTTCCGGATTTATATTTCATAGCAACGGCGGAATTCCTTGAGGGCGTGCTGATAACAAACGACAGAAAAATGGCCGACCTAGCAAAATCTCTCGGCTTGAAAGCTTTCTATCTAGTTGAGGAATCCGACGAGTTTTTCAAACTCGTGGGGGTGGGTTCATGATAGTTATAATGGACAATGGGGGCCAATACGTCCACAGGATTTGGAGAACCTTAAGGTACCTCGGCGTTGAGGCGAAGATAATACCAAACACCACTTCGCTGGAGGAAATAAAAGCCCTGAACCCAAAGGGTATAATATTCTCGGGCGGACCGGACATAGAGAAGACCGGCAACTGCGAGGCGATTCTTGAGCACTACGACGAGTTCAACGTCCCGATTCTGGGAATCTGCCTCGGGCATCAGCTCATAGCGAGGTACTTCGAAGGGAAGGTTGGAAGGGGTGATAAAGCGGAATACAGCTTCGTTGAAATTGAAATAATTGAGGAAAACGACCTTTTCAAAGGATTTCCAAAGAAGTTGAAGGTCTGGGAGAGCCACATGGACGAGGTAAAAGAGCTCCCGCCGGGCTTCAAGCTTTTGGCCAGGAGCGAGACCTGTCCCGTTGAGGCCATGAAGCACGAGAGCCTTCCAATCTACGGCGTCCAGTTCCATCCAGAAGTGGCCCACACCGAGCGCGGAGCCGAGGTCTACCGTAACTTTGCCAAGCTTTGCGGTGAACTTTGAGGCTCAGCTAGTCGATCCTCTCTTCACTTTTCCGCAACGGGTTTACTCATCATCGCCTCCTCGAATCTCTCAAGAAAAACTTTTTAAGGTTTCGTTATTACTTTCTTTGGTGATACTTTGGGACACACCATCTATTATAAAATCTCGATTGACAGGTGGGGGAAGTTCAGGGCGTTCATTGGGAGAGTCTGCAGCGGACTGGGTTACGATCTCAGGGAATCTGAAGGGGCCGTTATCATCCATCCAGGGTGCCCCATGGTGGAGCCCCTAATAATAAAGCGTGAAGGGGGCGGCTTCGTGAAGACCAATCTGATCGAGCCCTGCCACTCGATCTATCTTCTGATCCTTCATTCCGTCTCGTCCTTCGGCTCGGTTGAGATCTGGGAGGACTGATCCAAGTAGACCTCCAGCACCCTTGTGGGAACGGCCCCCCTAAGAGTCCTCTCCTCGAGCAGGAGCTTCACCACACGACCCGGCTCCGCATCGGGAACCACCGGAACCCAGTAGTGCCCGGGTTTGATGTTGGCGGCGAGGTCATCGTGAACGAAGACCCTCATCACGTCGTTCTTCACCTCTTCAACGACGCCGTAGGTGTAATCGCGGCCGTAGCGGGACTTAAAGTAGTGCCGGAACACGAGCACCGCAACGAGAACGGCAATCAGGTAGGAGTAGTAGTAATAGACATTCGGGGCAAACCTTCTGAGGATTAGGTACCCCATAAACGACAGGAAGGCGATGCTCGATATCCAGTAGTAGAAGAAGCGGTAGGGCTCTGGATCGAGGAAAAAGTCCCAGTTTCTCAGGATCAGGTACCTGATGTACAGGAACTCACCCAAAAACAGGATAAGAAGGTAGAGCGGGCTCTTCATGAAAACCGTTACAAGCAGTGAGAGGACTAGGTAGACCAAGAGGATCACCTGGAGCTTAAGGCTCAGAAATTCATTAGGAGTGAGATTTTTCCTTACTATTCTTCTCAGCAATCCAAATTCTGGAGGTTTTTCGTGTCTCCCCGGGGACGCTATTTCCCTCACTGTTCCCATTGCTTTGTGAGCGAACCTTTCTACTGCTTCCCCCAATGAGTAAAGCAGGTCGTCGAACCCCATGATTTCACCTCATCCACAGGTGTACCCATAGAGCAGGTCGCAGGACCCTGTAGCGCTAAACACTTCCCTCGCTGTTTCAGGATCAATAAAGAATGGTACATTACTAAGATCACCCGTTGATAGGGCTCCCTGAGAAATTCCCCAGACACGGTATCCGGTAACTTTCTGACCCCCTCCCATGTAGTAATTGAGGAAGTAGTAATCGACACTGGACTCTCCTTCTTCTACGGACAGCCCAAGAGTAAGGAAAAGTCTGTAGAGCTTAGGATCATAGTTTGGGTCGGGAATCATGAAACTTACAAGTCCTATCGGATAGTATTTGGTACCATATTTGTAGCCTATTTCATCCTGCATACTATGCGCTAGAATCACGTACTTATCGTGGTTCTGGTTACTTCCCTCAAGCCTTTCAAAGAATGACCAACCGTTTTCAATAGCTATGTACCTCTGATCCATTAGGCAATCAACGAAAGTCTGGATATCATAGGTTCTACCTGAGGAGGCTTGAGCTTGGCCAGATGAGCTGGATGAAGGTTTCTGCTCTATAACCTGACTCGGATCTGTAGTTCTCCAGTAGAAGGTTATACCATTGAAGTTTGGATCCTCAAGTAGATCATTCGAAATATCATATTTCCTCACGGCAACCCAGTCGTATGTTGTGGTCCTCCAAGATTTTTCACTATCCGTTGCCCAGTAGACATAGTCGAGAGGCTCACTCCAGCGTCTAACATATGAACCATCATAGTTCACTCTGCCATCGGTGATGTCCTTGAACTTTGCATCTTTATAATCCTGCGAATACGGTTTCATCAAAGCTTCATACACATTAAATGAAGTTATTGAGGATCTGGCCGAAACCTCAGTTCGAGAATTCCACCAAGGTCTGTGAACGGCGAGACCATCCCCACTCCGAACTGTATCGTCAGTAAATACCAACTCACGATCATCACTGTCGCTTACAATTACACCACTGTCCCAGTCGTCGTAATCTCCATTAGCTTTCATCCTGAACCTAACGGCAAATCCACCGTACAAATTAAGGGGTTGTGTGTTTATGAGGTATTCCTTGTTATTCCCCCCGTCGATCGTTTTCGGACCTGCAAACAGGACAAAGACGCTCTTACCGTCGCCTTTTGTTGGTGGTATCTCGTTACCAAAATACATCTGTAAATTCAGCGAGCCTCCATTAGGAATGAAGGCTTTTATCCATATCAGCGCCTCTTCATTTATCGGATCCCAATATTCAATCCAGAAGGGCACTGGGTTACAGTTTGAATCATAGAAAGTTATTGAGGAATTCGTTTGATAGGGGTCATTCGTTAGGGAATAGGTATTCTGGGTGTTTTGGAAGATTATGTTGAGGATCTGAGTCGTAAATCCCTTTGCTGTGCTTATCAAAACGGGAATTTGGTAATCGTCCAAGTCAGAACCCACTTGGTTCTGGATTGTCAGATTTATTCTATATCCTAACGGAGAGCACCAGCTGCTTCCCGAACTGCCGCTTCCGGAACCACTATCCTGTATCCCTGGGAACACTAGAACGCCCAGATCCCCATCGGAGTTTATGAAATCCGTGGTTTTTACTTGCACTCCACCAATGGTAAAGTTGGTCATGTAGTTGTTGTCTGAATCCCAAACGTGAGTTTCATTGTATCCGAGATCAGAGGAAAGTTGAGGTGCTTTTCTAAAGTTCCCTACGATATGCCCTTCTGATGAAACCCCTGAACCATTGGCATACACAATCGGCATTTGCCCAAGCTGAGGATATGCCATCGGACAGGCTCTAATGGAGCGCTGATACCTGCCTCCAGTCATGGCAGAGAAGAGAGGATCTTCAAGTTCCCTTATGTCAACCATCGAGTGCACATATCTACCGTTTGTTGGCAGAGGCCCGGAGTATATAACCTTTCCAATGTTATCTTTTATCTGTATGCTGGGTATTCTGGCCTTTATCACTATAGTGAACGCATCGAGGGGAGCAACCTTTATCTCCATCGAATTAATTATCTCGTCAATTGAGGGAGATATCGTATATCCCTGCTCATTTAGCATTCTAGTGATGTTAGATAACCATGCCCCTAGGGTTTGCTTCCCCATAATCCTTGAGGAGTCATAGCCTATTATGGAAGAAGAAGATCCGTCAATCATTAGATCCCGTATGGTGTTGTTTGCCATGTAGCTAGGGGCAATGAATCTTCCAGTAACTGCCACATAATCAACAACGGCAACAACTGCCCTCTTCCCAGATAACTCTAAGGCCCTCTGGAACTCCAGATCTAAAAAAGAGATTACATCATATGTTCTTTCTATATGACTCCTCTCGCTCTGGGCCGTTATTATCTGAGATGATACATCCTCGTAGGTTGCAAGAAGAAGGAGCACAGGTATAAGCAACACCAATACTGCAGAGTTCAGGAAAAAGCCTCTTCTTCTCATGGTTTCTCCCTCCATACCCTCAGGGTTATTTGAATGGGTTGAAAGAGACCGGGTATGTTACCCATCGAAGCCGTATCTATTTTGACACTCTCGGGGAGGTAAACGTCTATCGGGTTTTGTAGAGAGCCATCGTATGGGGGAGCCCTCCATTCCCCGGGGTTATTGTCATCAATATAATTTAGGTTGTTAAAGAGACGCAGAATAGCGTCGTCTACGGCATATTTCATGGGATCAAGTTCATCTACGGAAAGTGATTTATACGGGTTATCTCCTACCAAGATAGTCTTTTCAATAATGTTAACTCCATCGCTGTAGTAGTAGGTTAAATTGTAGCCCTTATATGTAGGATAACCCTGGATCAAATGGGGGAATACATCCCCATAACCCGCGTAGGCTTGGATAAAGTAGTTTATAATTGCCCTGCTTTCCCCGTACCTAAACCCGTACTGATCAACATCAGAACTTTCAGCAACATAAGTATTAGCCTGACCAGGAACCATCATGTTATCGTTTAATCGAGAATACGCCGCTCTTATCATGTAGATATCTGAGTAGTAATCATAAATAATTTGACCGTTTTCTGAGAGTGTGGTATACGAAGTGGGGGTAAATGTTGTAAACTGAATTGCCGTCCACACATCAACATACCAAGGATCAGCGTTAGGTGGAAGGTAGTAGCTAAAACTCATCCTCTGGTATCTAACACCGGAGGAGTCACCACTGTACTGTATGTCTCCATAGTCCTTAAATATCGAGAGGGGTATAGAATATTTTGTAGTCACGGTCCTGGGTATGTAATCTATGTTTATGTATGACTCCCCATTACCGTACAGCCTTCTGAGCCTATATGTAGTGTCATATCTAAAATACCGAATATCACTGTCCCACCACGAATCCAATGCTACCACCAGATTAAAGTATGTCCTAGACAAGTTCTCCAGTGTAAAGCCATGGGATTCTAGCCCTGTCTCAATCTCTTGAGCTGTTATGTCTGTACTTACAATACCGCTAGAGCTCACAGTTTTGTGGACTATCTCATAATAGTTGGCCCCATAGGCATAATAAATCCTAATATCTCTAACTCCCTCGGTTACCAAATGAATTGAAAGGGATGTTATGTTCCCTGGGACGAAAAGAGCGTTTAAGTAGTAGATGCCAGTGTAACTCTGAACATCATAGAGCTCACCGTAACGTTTAGCTGGATCAAAAAGCGCAGTGTTCACACTTCTTGTTCTGTACTGGACATACATCATGGAACCACTACCATAACCGAGTTCGTAGCAGTAATATGGAGAATATGATGTGGTGAACGTGGCAGTTAGATTGTTATCCCCACCGGATAGATACCCTGAAATATCTGAATGATAACCCGCGCTAAGTGGATTCCCATTTAATTCAAAATAAGAACTCTGCCTACCCGTCCTTTGAACTAGGCGGAGGTCGGCATCTTCAATAACTGCATCAGATGGCAACCTAAAGTGAGATTCAACCCTAAGGGTATTTGGGTACCAATCAGAATCAGAGAGATAATAGTGACATCTAGCCAGAACCCTCTGTATCCCAAATATGTCCGATCTCTCAAAAGTGGCCTTCGTCAGATAAGCCCTCGCCATGTATCCCCTAGGCGTCTGGTTGTAGGCGTAGCCGCTCATTACTAGGGTTGCGGGAGAGACATCGGATGCTTTTGAATAGTTCGAACCCACTTTTCTAAGGTAGGGACTCGTGTAGTTGTTTATCAGGAGCTCGTAGTTGTAGCCCTTCAAAGTGACATTGAGAAGATAGCTAAGGATTATCTCCGCCTTGTGACGAAGGTTCTTAGAGGGATAAATCGGTTCCGTGGCCCAGTACGTGGAGACTATGTCAAGGGGAGTCATATCAGGGCTTACTAAGTTCCCATCAAGGGTTCCATTCCTCAACCATTCGTCTATCACCTCCGGGGGCACCAACTGGTTCAGTGAGACCGTTCTCAGAGTTTGGAGGACGTCCTGAGCAATGTACTTTGACTGAGATCTCATGTAGGTGGAATAAACTTGAGAGGTATTGCTGGTTACCGCTGCTATACTTGCTATGAACAACATAACCAGGATGAGCGAAAGCAGTGCATCAAGCGTGAAAACGAACCCCCTCCTCATGAGTCATCCCACACCATCAGTTTTACGAGGGCCGGTTCGGCCTTAGGCTCGAGACCCCACTTTATACTCGGCGCAATGTCGATGGAAACCTCACTTCTAGCCCATCCATCAAGGGAATAGAGCCACAGACCCACCACCTCATTGTTTTCCCCACTAAGTAGATCCTTAAGGGGAATTGAGATGAATGTAGTTGTTCCGGAATACTCCTTGAGAACGACACCAGATGTCGTGTTCTCCACAACAACCCCTTTGAGGGCATCCCCCTGCTGGTTTCTGTAGACCATAAGCCCAAGGAGCCGCGAACCGGAAAGTGCCACAAACGTCGCGTTTCCAGCGGCATCAGGGGCACTGACCGAGAGATAGGCTCCGGGAGGTACGGGGTGGGCGAGGATGCCATAGACCAAGGGATCAGTAGCCGACGGCCCCGCTGAGAGGTTGTACTCGAAGCGGCTTATCGTCACCCTCCTCTCAGCCGGCTCCACCCACGGAGAAAGATTCATGGAGGCGACGACGAGGTCCCGATCCTGGGTAGGGGTTCTGTTGACAACCGCGAACCAGTAGGTGGGGGTCTTCTTCTCCCAGAGATCTGTGAAGGGGGTGTAGTTGGATAATATCCTTGGAGTGGTATTGTCGTAGGCAGAAACCGTAACGACAACGTTTCCTATCCCTGTAAATTTGAATGTATAAGGACAACTGCCTCCCCCATAGTTCAGTTTGAAGTTGCTGGCATCGGGACCGGTTATGTATATCTCAACAACTGTGTTGGAGGGAAGGTCGTAAACCTCATCGTACTGGCCCCTCGTGGCGGTAAGTGTAGCATCAACGGAGAGTACGAACTTGAGCCTGTCTCCTTCGTTCAAAACAAGATTGTTCCCGCTTACTAGCGCGCACATTTCATCGTTGACGTAGGTGTTGCCGTTCCGGGTTAGTTCAACGTAGCTGACGGTAATAGGGTTGTTTCCGTTCCCACTTGAGATTTCAAACCTGATCCCGGGCGGATTGCCATTGGGATTGGAAAAGGTCACGTTTTGCAGGTAAACCCTCGGAAATCTTCCCTCAATGCTCACCTGAAATGAGGAAAGGTAAAACTCAAGGGAAAAGTCCTTGTCCATGCTCATATTGTTTAGGGCGCTTAAAACGGCCGGGTTATTAAAGTTCAAAGCCAAAGCCTTAACCCGATTGTAGTCGACACCAGCTAAGGAGGAGTCGCTCCGAATCCCAACAATTTTAACCGAATCCAAGTTCTGGTACCAGTCAACGGGTTCACCGGGAGTTTTAACGAGGACGTCCAGCATGTTGTCAGCTATGTTGGCCCTCTCGTACCAACCTAGCATAGAAGTTATCTCACCCTTGAGGGCCGCGGAGGTGTTCAAAACCGCGGCAAAGACGAAGATCATGACTACCAGGGAGAGCATGGCATCAAGTGAGAGCAACTGCCCACGCCTCATTCTCTCACCGCCTCAACCGTTATCGTCACAGCCTTCTCGCCGTACCACAGAACCCCGTTTGATTCGGAAAACCCACTCCGAGACTTAAGTGCCCCAACCACGAAGCTTCCAACCGCATCCCCCAGCTCGGAGGGTGGGGTTACTCCGGAACGGTACACCACTACCACCTTTACGGAGACCTGCGTCTTATTGGAGGAGACTATTGAAACCCCCCTGACCCTGCACCACAGGCTGCTGTAGTTTGAGTCCCCTATTATGCCGTTCAGGGGGGCGTGAACGGAATCCTCGACCACGACCCCAGTGTTGAGGTAGGAGCACGCGTTGCCGGCAGCGTTTTTAACGTGCACCAGCAGGGTTGTGTCGGTGTTGCCGTTGAGGTAAGCGGGGACGATTATCGTGAGGGCAGTGAAGATTATCCCCATCAGGAAGAGCACCTCAAGGGCGGTCTGGCCTCTCCGCTCACCCCTCGACCTTGACATAAACCAGACCCCCCACGTTCTCAGCGGTTACGTTGAAGGTTTCGTCCCCCGGGCCCAGGGTTATCGAGCTCGTTGAATAGATGGGAACCTGAAGCCGCTGGTAGACCCTGAAGCCCTCGCCCCCAACGACGGCGGAGATTTCAACGCGATTGGTGGTGGAGTTGAGAACCACCCGAACGCTGTCGCCGTCCCCAAGCCTAATGGGGAGGCTTTTCCTGACGGTGTACCCCCCGCCCACCGCATAGACCTTCGTCACAGTGTCCCTTAGATCAACGGCAAAGACCTTCAGCTTGGCGGCGGTATCGAAGGTCTGGGCGTTTGCCTGTTCCCCCGAGGCAACCGAGACTACCCCAGCGACCGTGATCAGTATCAAGATGACGGCTATCATGAAGTCAAAGGTTATCTGGGCCCTCCTCATGATCATCCACCGGGATTTATGTTGATTCTAATCTCGTAGGTGTCGTTAACCACCGAACCTCCCAGGCTCTCCGGGTTGTCGGGGTTCCATTCCGCCACTATCCTGACGTTCTTAACGGGAAAGCCCCCGTTCAGGCTTATCGACCTCACGGTGGTGAAGTTGTACATGAGGAGTGATGTCACGGTGTTCTTTGACGGGCCGCTCTCTATCGGAGCATCACCGACCCACACCCTCAGGCTGGTGCCGTTGGCTTGGATCGTTATATCCGACGACCCAAACGCCCGCTGGAGGTAATTAGGGTCCGTGAGCAGGTCAACCTGCGTGTAGACGGTGGTCTTGGCCCCGGGCCCCTGGGCATAGACCTGGTTAACGGCGTTGGCTATGGAGTTGGCCAGGTTCTTCTCCTCCAAGGCGATCTGTATCTTGAGCGTCTCAACTGACTGGGATCCCTGATCAAAGGTCGTGTTCCTAACCGAGTACACCAGCAGGATGAGCATTATGGCGAAGACGAACATGAACTCCAGGGACACCTGACCTCGCTTTTTCATACGCCCTCACTCTGGTTAAATTATCGGGGCAGACCTATTTAACACTTACCTCCAGAAGTCGAGGGATAAATAGAGAATCAGTCGCCGTTTCCAAAGGGCTCCGCGACGGCGAAGGTCTCCCTCCCGACCTTGAGCTTCCTTATCCCGAAGTAGTCGCCGTTGAAGAGCTTGAACCTGTACCTCTCGGGTTCGAGGGAGTACTTCGAGAGGAGGGCCCTCATCTCGTCTATGAAGAACTGCGTGAGCTGGTGGTATATAAGGTCGCTCTTCTCCCTCGCCCTGTCCACGACCCACACCGCGAGGGGCAGGACCCCAAAACCCGGGATGATGAGGTACCACGAGACCAAAATGCCCGCCAGAATGAAAAAGCCAAAGACAGCCACAATTAGGGAAAGGAGGAAGTATTTGGCCTTCCTCACAGCCTTAAGTTCCTCCACCTTGGCCTCCCAGATGTCGAGGAGCTCCGGGTTGTAGAAGTCGAAGGCTGTGTGCCTCTTCCCCTTCCGTATCCTCTCCCTGATCAGGTTGTCCCAGTCGTCCTGGTAGTAGACAAGAAAACCCCGCTTCTTTGCCCTTTCAGCGTCTATCGATGAGATTATCCTCCTGATATCCTCGGCGCTCTCGTGGGCTATGTGGGAGTAGACTTCCTTCTCATCAAGCTCCAGCGCCACCTCGACGGAGTCCCTCACATCACCGTCACCCATCCACCTCACCCGGGTAGACGTCGTCAAAATCGGGCAGTCCCTGCAGGAGTTCCCTCTTCTTCGTTTCGGCCTCTGCTTTGGCCTTCATGAAGGAGCTCGCGTATTCCTTGGCCGTCCTTATTATGCTCTCTATGCTCTCGCTGTCGTAGATGCCGCTGAGGAGCGTAACTACCTCGACCTCCCTCTCCCTGGGGTCCGGGTAGAAGCCTCTGAAGATCTGCTTCCCCTTTATCCTCTCAGTCAGCTCATCAAGGGCCTCGAATATCTCCTTCGCCTTCAGGACCTCGGGGGGGCCGTGAACCGCAACCAGTCCGTAGAGGGCGGACTCTACGTTGGCCTCGAGGTAGAGCCCCTCGCTCTCGAAGGATCTGACGATGAGCCTTGAGAGGCTCTTGACCTGGTCGGCCCGGGCCTTCGCGTAGCCAACTGTTACAAAGCTGCCGAAGGCCTTGAGGACGAACTTCAAATCGCTCGCATCGAGAGTCTGCTCACCGGGGAGGTCTATGAGAGCGAGCAGGGAAGCGATCCTCTCCACTATCGTGTAGTTTATCCTCTCGTAGGCCTGGGAGATGTCGAGGTCCCCTTCTTTGAGCTTGTTGTTGTCGATGGCTATTATCGAGTCCGCGACCTTTGAGAGCTTGTCTATCGTTATCGCGGCGTTGATGGTGGGCCTTATACCCTCCTCCTTGAGAGGAAGGGCCCCAACGGCGACGACGAGGGAGTCCGGGTACTGCTCTTTCAGGGCCTCCGCTAGAACCGGTGTTCCACCGGCCCCGGTCCCGCCGCCAAAGCCGAAGGTGAGGAAGAAGATGTCGACGTCCTCGTACCCAACTATCGAGGCTATCTTCCTCATCACCATTGGGAGGTCGCGCTTCATCGCCTCCCTTCCGAGAACGGGGTTCGCGTTGACACCCTTTCCACCCGTGAGGGCCTCGCCTATGAGAACCCGCCTGTCGGGGGGAACGTGCTTCAGGTACTCCAGGTCACCGCGGGAGGTGTTTATGGCCAGGGTCTCAAAATCAACGAGGGAGAAGAGGTCGGCTATCTTGGTGCCGCACTGGCCAACCCCTATGATTATAGCCCTCACCCGCTCTCACCCCTCAGCCAACGGTCTCGGCCGTTACCTCGTTGAGGTCGACCCTGCCGTTTCCGTTCTTGTCCTCGAAGTGGATCACCACGGCGTTCCCCTGCATGTACTTGACGTAGCCGATGTCGAAGATCAGCCTGGCAATGTCCGCGGCGGAGTCGTCGTAGACGACGAACAGTATAACCCCGCTCGCCGTCCTTCCAGGGATTAGCAGGACGGTCCCTTCCCGCGAGTACGTGGAGTTGTTAACAGTCACCTCATCCGGGGAAACGGACAGGTGTATGTAGCAGTTGTATCTGGAGATGTCCACGTCACCGTAGCGAACCAAGGCTACAGCGTTGCTGTAGTTGAGGAGGGACATCGGGCCCAGGCTGAACCTCGAACCGAAGGTCTCCTCGAGATACTTCATCACGGCCTTCCCGTCTGCTATCCTGCTCTCTGGAATCACGACGGCAAAGGTTGAAGTCTCAAGGGCGTTCCTGACGTCCGAGAGCCCGATCATGGGCATGCTGCTGAACTTCGAGAGGAATATTATGGCAGAGGCCGTTTCAAGGGTGTCGTTCGCCAGCATACCAGAGTCGCGCATCTCCCTAACGAAGTCCAAGGTCTCCCTCGTGTAGTCAACGCCGTGCCCCAGGAGAAAGAGGGTCGCATCAACGGTCAGATCAACCCTCGGCCTGCCCTCTACGCGGGTGCCGTTTATATCGGTATACTCCTTCATGTAGGGCCAGCCGCCGTCGATCCTCTGGGAAACGAGCCAGGTTATGTAAGGTCTGAGGGTCGAGTCGTCGGTTATCGGATCGAGGGCCTTGAGAACGGTTAGCGTGTCAAGAACGTTGAGGTCAAACATGAAGGGGTAGATGCCCCCCTGATAGTAGAGGCCCCATCCAGTCGAGCTGATCGAGAGGAGCCAGTTCTTGGCCGCAACCACGTCCGGGTCTGACGGATCGACGCCCAGAGCCAGGAGAGCGCTTATCGCCATCGCGGTCTCAGCGGGCTGGGGGCCGAAGTCCTTTATCCCCCACCTGCCCTTCTCCAGCTCGACGGATCTGATGACCTGAACGGCGTGCTCCCTCTCAGCCGGGGTAAGGCGGTTGAAGTGGAGGAGGGTCATTAGGGCGTAGTAGTAATCAACGGTGATCCTGCTCTCGTTGAGGACTACCTTTTCGTCTTCCCTAAGCCTCTCCTCGGTCCAGTTCAGGGCCCTCTCCACGACGTTGGGGGCGGGGTAGCAGGCCTCCACAGCGAGGAGGGCGTAATAGGTGGCCTTCTCGTTCGAAGGTGAGCCCCTGTAGAGGCCCCAGCCGCCGTCTGGGTTCTGGTAGGAGATGAGCTCACTGCACGGCATCTCACTTGAGCTTACCGACACCTCCTCTATCGGCGGCACCAGCTCGGAAACCGCGAGGAGGGCGTAGGCCGTAGGTGTAACCGCGTCGGTTATCGAGATCGGGTAATGTGGCGTATCGGCCCAGAAAACCATGTTCCCGCCGACGTGCTTTATCCTGTCGAGTTTGGAGATGGTAGCTACAACCTCAAAGGTCGGCTCGGAATAGAGGGTGAGGGCGTACGTGAGCAGGGCCCTCTGGGTGGGCGAGAGCCCGTCCCCTTCAAGGATATCCATCAGCTCACCGACGAGGGATTCGTTGACCGGCACCCCAAGGGCCTTGAAGGCTATCAGCCTGAGACCGAGGGCGGTTTTATCGTCGACGTACCTCGGGAGCTCGGAGAGGAGCGACAGAGCCGACGAAACCTCCACACTGCTGGCGTTGTAGCCGTTCTCCCCTAGGGCCCAGAGGGCCATGACGGTCGGGTAGAACATCGGGGTCGTGTTGGAAACGTACCCCCACGCCCCCGCGGTGCGCGAGGAGAGGAGAAAGTTCAAGGCACGCTCCCTGGCGGTTTTCACGGCAAAAAAGTCGTCCGTGCCGTCAAAAAAGCCCTCAGCCTTGGACAGTGCTATCAGGGCGTAAGAAGTGTCCAGGACGTTGCTCACGCTCCCGGGGAAGTAGCCCCATCCACCGTCGGGGTTTTGGTAGGAGAGCAGATCCCTCGTGAGGGCCCTTATCTTCGGCGTGAGGTCGTCCCTAACCTTTCCGTTCGCCTCGGAGAGCGCGACTATGGTTAGGCTTATGTGCCTGATCTGCCCGCTGCTCTCCCCAAACCTCCGAAGGAAGTTCGCAGAACCGTCCGTTATCGGCACGGCCGCTGCAATTGGTACGAGCATTATCATCCAGAGCAGGATTACAGCGGTGATCTTAAACGCGGACGCTTTCCTCATAGTCCACACCTCTAGAACGCTAATCGGTGCCGGAATAAATAAAGTTTTCCTCGAAAAAGTGTTGAAAAGGGGTCAGTGCTTTATGAAGCGGCCCCCGATGCCGGTTCCGTGGGGATCGACGTCGTCCCTCATTATGAGGACGACCCTGCTTGGATTATACTCGTCCTCTATGTGGTAGCCGGGCAGGTGCTTCACGAGCTCCTCGGCGAAAGCTCTGATCTCCTCGTGGCGCGGCATGTTGTTGATGGTTAACCTGTTCCTCGAGAAGCCCACGAACATGTAGGCTTTGGCCTCGACGAACATCGGGTTCGCTATTTTGATCAGCTTGGCGTAGCCCTCCGGATTGTGCATGTTCTCGCCCTTGACGAGGGTGAGCCTTATCACCGTCCTGGTCTGGGCGTCGTTCATCAGCCTGAGGGTTTCCTTGATCTTCTCCCAGCCGTCGGGTATCATGGGGACGTTGACGCGGTTGTAGGTCTCTATGTCGGGAGCGGTTAGCGAGACGTAGAGCTGGGTCGGTAGTTTGTCCTCGCGCTTCATCTCCTCGAGCCTCTCAGGGACGGTTCCGTTGGTGACTATGAATGTTGTGAAGCCGCGCTTGTGGAACTCCTCAACGAGGTCGCCCATGTAGGGGTAGAGCATCGGCTCGCCCGAGAGACTTATGGCGGCATGCTTGGGGTTCCACGCCTCCTCGAACTTCTCCTTCGGGACGTTGGGGTTGCCCTTGTAGCCCACCAAAAGCTTCCTCTGGGCCTTGATGCTCTCCTCGACGATGAACGCTGGATCGTCCCAGGGTTCCGGCAGTTCGGTTCCCAGGAAGCCCTCCATCGGGCGCCAGCAGAATATGCAGTTGTGGGTGCACCACGCTGTAACCGGTGTCATTTGAAGGCAGCGGTGGGAGTGTATGTTGTAGAACTTCTGCTTGTAGCAGAAGCGGCCCTTCGTAAGGCTCTCCTTGAGCCAGTGGCAGAGCTTCACCGAGCTGTGCCTTCCAACGAGCGCGTAGTGCTGTTTTCTGAAGAGTTCAGCTATCTCCTCCGGCATGTTCGGGTTCGATACAAAGGTTATCGCCATTAGCCTCACCTAACACTCTCTCTGGGTGGAGATCGGGGAGGGCTCTTAAAAATGTAATTGGCCAGGGTTGTGCACCATAGGAAAACTTTAAAAGCGCCAGATTTTAATAACATTTGGTGAGGAAAAATGCTGGAAGGGTACTACATAGTCGAGAACACTGGGGTGGTTCCGGCCGAGAGGCGCTTTAAGTTCAAGGACCTCAAGGCCTGGGGCTACGACCTCCACCTCGGAACCATAGACGGAAAGGAGGCCTACTTCGTCTCGAAAACCGGGACAAGGGAGGAGGGAGAGACCTACACAGAGAACGGAAGGGAGTACCACATCAATGAGACCCAAACTGCCCTCCCAAAGAACTCCAAGCTGCTAGCGAGGATAGTCATCGAGAGGGGGCAGCCCTACCTGGAGTTCTGGCTCGAGACAGAGGAAGAGAACTTTCCGCTGGCAAGAGAGGACCCGAGGATAGTCCTCCACCGCTTCTGGACGGAGAAGAAGCTCAAACAGCTTGACAAGCACCTGGTTGCCGTTGGATTGACCACGGACTTCTACAAGAGCAGGGTCGAGGAGCCGTCGATTCCGCTGCCATACGAGGAGTACCCGCCGAAGGTCAGGCGCGTCCTCAGGGAGGTCAGGGACGTCCACCGCGACATGACGGGCTTCGGCAGGTTCATCTTCCAGTACTTCGGCGAGTCCAAGAAGGAGACCTACTACCGCCTCTGGTGGCTCCTGCCGACGATACACCTCTTCGACGTCGAGGTTTCCAACGAGGTCGATAAGGTTTTGGCCATGCTCGACTGATTTTTAAGGCCTCTCTCCTATTCTTTCCTATGCCCTTCAAAGCAAGAGCCGATGCCCTCTCCATACTCGACGCCGCGCTGAAAGCTGCAGACCCCTATCTCGCGGTGAGGAATGCGGTTGAGGTCGAAGGAAACGTCCTCCGGGTTTTCGGCGAGAAATTCGAGATTAGGGGCAGGGTTTACCTCCTCGCCTTCGGCAAAGCCGCCTGCGCCATGAGCCGGGCCGTTCTCGATGCTTTGGGCGAGCTGGTGGGGGAGGGCCTCGTAGTCACGAAGTACGGCTACGCTGAGGACTGCCCGAGGCCTCCCAATGTCAGGGTTATTGAGGCCGGCCACCCGGTTCCGGACGAAAACTCCCTTCTAGCTGGAAAGCTCGGCGTCGAGCTTGCTAGGAAGGTTGGAGAGGACGATATTCTCCTCGTCCTCATCTCCGGCGGCGGTTCTGCGCTCTTCCTCCTTCCAGAGAAGGGGATAAGCCTGGACGATAAAATTCGGACGAACGAGCTTCTTCTCAAGAGCGGGGCCAGGATATACGAGATAAACACCGTCAGGAAGCACATCTCGGCCGTCAAGGGTGGGAAGCTGGCGAAGCGCGTTAGGGGGACGGTGATAAGCTTAATCCTCTCCGACGTCGTTGGCGACCCACTCGAGGCGATAGCTTCCGGCCCCACCGTGGAGGATCCCACAACCTTCCAAGACGCCTACAGGATTCTGAACCTCTACGGTGTCTGGGAGAGGCTGCCCGAGAGCGTTAAGAGGCATATCGAGTTGGGACTCCAGGGAAAGGCCGAGGAAACCCTCAAGGAAGACCTCCCGAACGTCCACAACTTCATCGTGGGGAGCAACTCTCTGGCATGCGAGGCCGCTAAGAGGAAAGCGGAAGAGCTTGGCTACAACGCCGAAATCCTGACGACCACGCTGGAGGGCGAGGCGAAAGAGGTGGCACTCGCGGTTGGCTCGATAGTCCAGGAGATAGCCAGATATGACCGCCCGGTTCCAAAGCCGGCCGTCCTCATAGCCGGTGGCGAGTGGACGGTGACGATTGAAGGGGAAACCGGCCTCGGCGGGCCGAACCAGGAGTTCGCCCTGAGCGTTGCCAGGAAGATAGCCGGACTGAATGCGATTGTTTTGGCCGTCGATACCGATGGGACGGACGGGCCTACCGACGCCGCAGGAGGAATTGTCGATGGAAAGACCCTTGAAAGGTTGAAAATGGCGGGAATCTATGTTGAGGAAGCCCTAAGGAAGCATGACTCCTACAGAGTCCTTGAAACGGTGGATGCCCTCTTCAAGACCGGACCGACGGGGACGAACGTTAACTCGCTGGTGATTGCGGTCATACGAGATCCCGCCACTCTTCGAGCGGGTGTAGAGGCTCTTCGCCCTCCTCTCGATGACCCGAACCTTCATAAGGGCTTCTTCTCAATTCTCCTTAAAAGGTGATGGTATGAGGCTGAGGGTTCGCAGGAGGCCCGTTAAGTACGTCCGCATCGAGGTGAGGCCGGACGGAACGGTCCTGATCACCGCTCCAGAGGGCTTCGACGTCGACACCATGGTCGAGAGGCACAGGGGCTGGCTGGAGGCCAAGCTGGCCGAGATAGACGGCCTCCGCGAGATAGCCGAGTCGGGCTTTCCCATAAACGGAGAGTTCTACGGGGTGATTCAGGGGAGGAAACCCAAGGTTCACGAGAGGTTCAAGACGATCGTCCTCTCGCCGAGCCGGGACGAAGTCCTCTCATGCCTCAAGCGCTTTCTCAGGAGAGAGCTTCTACCCCTCGTCGAGGAGTACGGGAATAAGATGGGCGTTAAGCCCGGGAAGGTCTATATCCGCCACCAAAAGAGCCGCTGGGGGAGCTGCTCCCCCAAGGGGAACCTGAACTTCAACGTGAGGCTCGCCGCGGTTCCTCCGGAGCTGAGGGAGTACGTCGTCATCCACGAGCTGGCCCACCTGAAGTACATGAACCACTCGCGAGAGTTCTGGGAGTTCGTTGGACGATTTTACCCGAACTACAGGAGTGCTAGGAAGGAGCTAAAGAAATGGTGGAGCATCGTGGAGCTCAACCCCTACTGGCGGTGGCTCGGTGGCGGGGAATGAAGAACCTCCTCACGCTCCTCGCGCTGGCGGCGGACGAAATCGCGGTGGGCCTCTTCCTCCTCCTTGTGCTGCCAAGCTTCGGGATTGAGGTTCCCCTCTGGGCGATCGCGGTCGTCATAGGCATCCTCCTGGCCAAGGACTTTCTCGTCGCCCCCTTCGTCCTGCGCGGCAGGCTGAAAGCCAGGCCCCAGACGGGTTCCGAGAGCCTGATTGGGAGAACCGCGGTGGTGGTCGAGGATTTAACTCCAGAGGGCCTCGTGAAGCTTGACGGGGAGCTGTGGAGCGCCGAGTGTGTAAACGGAACCGCGAGGAGGGGAGAATGTAGTGGTGGTAGGGGTGAGCGGGACTAGGGTTCTCGTGGAACGCCGAGCATCGCCAGAACCCTCGCCACCTCGTCGGGGTTGTTCGTCGTGAAGGAAACCGTCCAGCCCTTTTTCTGCCTCAGCATTATGCAGCCCTTGGCAGGGAGGTTGAAGTGTATCGTCCCGGAGCAGCCCATCCAGCCCTTTGAAACGGAGAAGCTGGCGATGTTTTCTATCTTCACAGTCTTCCTGACCACAAGGCCGAGAAGACCGCGTATCCTAACCTCGCGCTCGTCTATCTCGATCCTCATCTCAATCCCGTCGGAGAGTGTGATCACGACAAAAAACGCGGTAAGAAGCATGAACTCAAAGCCCTCGCCGGCTGTGTAAGTCGCATAGAGGCCGGGGAGCATGGGTAGCATCATTAGAAGCAGAAAAATCCTGAAGCCCCTGCTCGAAACCCTCTCCTCGTAGAGAACCATGTCACCACCATTCCCCCTTGAAGGGATATTCATTTAAGCTTTAAGGTGGAACCCGGAGTGGTGGTACGATGGTAAGGACAATGCCGGTTGACAGGCTTAGTGATGATGACATCAGGGAAATACTCACGAAGTACAGGAAGATAGCCCTCGTGGGGGCTTCACCGAAGCCTGAGAGAGATTCAAACGACGTCATGCGCTACCTGCTCGAGCACGGCTACGAGGTCTATCCGGTGAACCCCCGCTACGAGGAAGTCCTCGGAAGGAAATGCTATCCAAGCGTCCTCGATATTCCGGACGAGGTTGAGATAGTCGACCTCTTCGTTCGCCCGGAGTTCACGATGGACTACGTCGAGCAGGCGATAGAGAAGGGCGCCAAAGTGGTATGGTTCCAGTTCAACACCTACAACAGGGAGGCCTTCAGGAGAGCCAAAGATGCTGGGCTCATCGCCGTCGCCCACAGGTGCATAAAGCAGGAACATGCGAGGCTTATTGGGTGATAGTTCCAAATGTTTAAAAGCTGGTTTTCCAATTTTAAACCATGCCCGAGGAGATAGTTGCCATCTATCGGGGCAATGTGATAATCCCCCTCAAAAAACTGGACATACCCCCCGGTTCGCGGATCAGGATACTGATTGAAGAAGTGGAAACGAGGGACCCAATGAAAGAGCTCAGCTACCTTAAGCTCCTTCAGGAGGGAGAAGATGCCGGGGAACTCTTCGAGTTTTAGGCCGGGTGAGATACTTCTCCTGGAACTCCCCTTCACTGTCCTCCATTTTTACGGTCGAGAAGTCGCTCGTCATCAAGAGCATTGGAGAAGTTGGCCCCGAAAAGATGTGTGAGGTCAAGGAAACCCTGAAACGAACGCTTGCCCTTGATTAACCCCTGTACCTCAGCACGTGGATGTCCCTAACGAGCTTGTGCCTCTCCTCGTAGTCTGTGTATTTGCCAAGAACCTCGAATCCGAGCTTGCCGAGCCACTTTCTGTCTTTTCTGTATATCCCTCCACCGCTCAGCTTGTACGCAGGGAAGACGAAGACGACTTTTCCGTTCCTCTTTAATACGTCGGCAAAGCTCTCGAAGACCGGGTAGTAAAACCTGTCCAGCTCGTTAGCCAGCTTTATTGCCTCCCCTCTGCTCGGGTGCCTCTTGAGGGGCTTTCCCAGGTAAGGTTCGGTAACTATCGCGTCAAACCTCTGTCTAAAACAGCGTTTCAGCTTCCTCGCATCGCAGACCTCTAAATGGGCCGAGTTCTTGAGCCTGAACTCCTTCCTGAGCCAGGCGATGTTCTTCTTTGCCGCACGTATCTGTCCCTCGTCCCTGTCGCTTCCGTAGGCTGAAAGCCCCTGAAGGACGAACTCCTGAACTATCGTCCCAATCCCGCAGAACGGGTCGAGGAAGCTTCCTTTCCTAACCTCCGAGAGGTTCACCATTATCCTCACAAGTCTCGGGGGGATTGAAAGGATGGGCTTCTGAACCGGTCTCTCTACGTCGAGCTTCTTCAGCTCGAAGGGATCGGTAACCTTGACCGTCTCGCCGACGAGAAAGCTCCCGTCCTCCCTAAAGAGGAAGACGAAGTCCTTAACATCTGGAAAGCCCTTCAGGATTAACTCAGCGGGCATCGCGTAAACCTTAGCGGGCTTGAAGAACTTGGCTGGACCTTCTTCTTTGAAGTGCCTCTTTATCTCGCTCCCTAGCTTCCTCCACAGCTTCCAGTCGCTCCTGCCGTAGAGACTGACCGTGAATAGCCTGGAGTACTCGAGGTCCTTTATAGCCTCCTCGCCCTCGCCGACTATTCTCACGAGCTTTAGCGACCCGCCGAGCCAGTGGAAGTACCTCTCCACACCGCCCTTTGAGTCGAATGAAAGCCAGTTACGATATTCCTCGGTTATCCTAACCCTAAGGTCGAATCTGCGGGAGAAGCTGTAAAACTCCGCCCTACTGAGCTCTGGATTCTTGCCAAAGATTACGCCGTACATAGAAAAAGCTTTACTCGGCCTTTTAAAAGCGTTTGGGCCGATAACGTTAAGAACCTTAGTTCCGGAAGTGTATTATGGGGGTGCGCTCATTGCTAACCTCTGAAATAATCGACACCGTGGAAGTAATCCGCGACCCTTATCTCAGAGCAACCACGTACGCTAAAATCGGGGAGAGGCTTGCCAAGATAAAGGACGCGAGGTTCAGGCTCGTTTTTCTGAAGGCCATCGAGACCGCTAAGGAGATAGACGATCCCGTTAAAATGCTGAGGGCCCTCCTCTCAATCGGGTACTCCATGAAGAAGGCCAACCTCCGTTCGTCCAAAAAGCTCTACCAGAGGGTTCTTGAAGACTCCAGGGAGCTTCCCGATCAGGTGAGGGACGAGCTCATGGCCCTGGCGGCGCGCTACATGCTCGGGCTGGGCGAGATAAACGAGGCCACCATATACGCGATGGAGATCAAGAACCCCGAGTTGAGGGACACGGTTCTGCTCCAGATAATCAGGCGGAACACCTCCCTCATAGGAACCGAGAAGGTGAGGGTGGCCTACAGGATAAGGAAGAGCAAGATGGCCCTGGAGAACATCTCCATGGAACCCTATCGCTCGAAGGCCCTCATCGAGATCATGAAGTCCTACTTCATCATGGGGAGCTACGAGAACGGCATAGCAACGGTGGGCCAGATAGCCATGAAGGAGTGGGCCAAGTACGCCTTCAAGGAGGCCCTGTTCTTCCTCAAGGAGCACGGGGTCATAGAGAAGTACGTATCCAATCTGAAGTCCCTAGCGAGTGACCTAGTTGAGAAGTTCGGGGAGGACTTTAAGATAGAGCTGGGGGTCGCGTTCGCCCTGGCTGGAGAGCCCGTTGAAGCGGCGGACCTCCTGAGGAAGCTTGGGGGCAAGGAGGCCCTTAAGGAGGTGGCCATCAGGCTGCTCGAGGTGGCCCCGAGGCACCTGCCGCCCTTTATACGAACCCTCAACGAGGTAGAGGCGACCGAGGTGGGGAAGGTATTGCTCAACAGGTTCCTAGAGAACCCGGGCGACGGTGACTGGGAGACGATAAGGGCCATATGGGAGCGCTCGAGGAGCGAGGAAGTGAGGGTGAAGATAGCCCGCTACTCCCTCATCAGGGGGGATCTGGAGGGGGCCATGAAGGTGGCGGATGCCATAGGGGACGAGAGGTTGCGCTCGATAGTGCTGGCGGACATAGCCCACAGGCTCCTCAAGATGGGGGACGTTTCAAAGGCCATCGACGTCGCCCTGGGCGTTAGGGATCCGAAGTTCTCATCGATACTCATCGCCGAGGTTCTCATAAAGGCCCTCGACAGCGAGATAGAGGCGAAGGTGGTCGTGAATGGAAAGGCTAAGAACCATACTTAGGAGGAAGAGAGAGGGCGACCCCTTGGACTACGTCCGCGACCTCTCGCTTGCCATTCTGGAAGGGCGGGTTATAGGGGAGGACGTCCTCTTCCACGACGCCGTCAGCGAGATATACCTGACCCTGAGGGAGGCCCTCTTTGAGGGGAACCCGGACAGGGAGAGGCTCATAAGGGCCTACGAGCTGGCCGTGATCCTGAGGTACCTGGTACACGACGGGGTAAAAACGTCCAGGGAGATACTCGAGGAGCTCGTGAAGACCCTGGAATGATTTTTAAGCACTTTCCCCAACTTTCTCCGGTGATCCCATGCTCTTCAGCCTCGAGGTTCCCACCGGGGAGAGGTTCCAGATAATAGACATAACCGACGAGATCCAGAGGCTCGTCTGGAAGGGGAAGCTCAAGCACGGCCTGGCCGTTGTTTTCACGAGGCACACGACAACGGGGCTGATGATAAACGAGCCCGAAGGAGGACTTCTTGAGGACTTCAGGGCCAAGATGAAGGAGCTGATCCCGAAAGGGGTCGGTTATAAACACGATAGGATAGACAGCAACGCCCACTCCCACCTGAGGGCGGGTCTCTTCCTCAACACCGAGCTGGTTATTCCGGTGGACGAGGGGGAGCTTTTGCTGGGAACATGGCAGAGGATCCTCTTCGTCGAACTCGACGGCCCGAGGCACAGGCGGGTCTACGTTATGCTCTGCCCCTGCCCTGAATACCCGGAGGGGGAGTGAGGGATGAGGGCATTCATCTCCCTCGATCTTGAGGGGTTACCCTACGTGGTCAGCTTCGAACACCTCCACGTGAAGGGGGCTTTATACGATGAAGCCAGGAGGATAGCCACAGAGATCGTTCTAACGGCGGTTGAAAAGCTTCACGAGGTGGGCTTCGAGAGAATAACGGTAGCTGACAGCCACGGCCCCATGGTAAACGTCATCCCGGAGGAGATGCCCGGATACGTCGAGCTAGTGAGGGGGTTTCCGAGGCCGCTCAGCATGGTGGCCTTCGCTAAGGGCAGCGACGCGGCCCTGTTCCTGGGCTACCACGCGAAAGCTGGGACAGGAAGGGCGACCTTCGACCACACCTACAGCAGCTCAACTATCGAGGCGATAAGGATAAACGACGTTGATGTGAGTGAGTTCCTCCTCAACGCCTACGTCCTCGGGAGCTGGGGGATCCCGGTAATTCTGGTGGGAGGGGACAGGGCGCTGATAGAGGGGGACGTTAAAAAGCACGCCCCCTGGGCAGTGGGAGTACCGTTTAAGGAGAGCGCCTCGCGCTACTCGTCTAAGAGTCCCGGGATGGAGGGGATAAAGGAAGCCCTCAGGGCAGGTATCGAGAGGGCAGTGGAGGGGCTGAAAAGCGGTGAGGCAAAGCCACTGACGACGGAGGAGCCCGTTAAGGTTGAGGTGAGCTTCCTGAGCTCGGCCTTTGCCGACGCCGCCGAGCTGCTTCCCGCGGTGAGGAGAACCGGCGGCAGGAGCGTTGAGTTCGAGGCCAGAACCGTTGAGGAGGCCTACAGGGTCATCGAGCTCCTGATCCTGGCGGCGGTAGGGGTGAACGCGATAGTCAGAGGTTAGCGAAAGGTTTATCGTGAGAAACGCCCGAAACCCGATCGATGAGGGTAGTCAAGGTTCCCGGGAACGAGAAGGTGGGAGTTATACCCTACGGCTCGGTTCCGGAGGTCGAACTCGAGATAGAGGTCATCCCAAAGAAGGGCGAGCTGCTGCTTAGGGTGACGAACCCGAACACCGTTAAGGTCGAGGTGACCAACGAGGTCGAGCTCTACGAGAGGAGCACCGGTTTCTGGAGGAAGATGGAACCCGGCATAGTCTTCATCGAGAGAAGGATCGTCCTGATCCCGGGGGAGACCATCGAACAGAGGCTCCCGGTGGAGCTAACACCGGGGAGGTACAAGGTCGTGAAGTTCGCCTACGTTGGTGGAGCGAGGGTTAAGGTGGAGAAAGAATTTACTGTTCGCTAGCCCAGAACCTCCGCAGGTAGAGCCGCATCCTCGGAAGATCCACCGCCCTGAGGTTCTCACCGAGCCAGTCCGGGAGGTCTTTTCTCACGTTCCTCCAGAGGACGCGGTAGTCGAGGATCACTATGGATCCCCTCTCCTCGGCAGAACGGTGAACCCTCCCGGCAGCTTGAACGAGCTTCCTGTGGGCAGGTAAATAATAGCCGTAGTAGCGGCCCTTCCCTGGGAACTTTCGTTCGAAGTACCTTATCTGGGCCTGAACCCTCGGCGTTGGCCTAGCGTAGGGCAGGCCGACTAAAACGACCCCGTTCATCTCGTCGCCGCTATAATCTTGCCCCTCGCTGTTCCGCCCACCCATCACACCTAAGAGAACCGCCCCGTTGGCCCTCGCGTGGGCCTTGAACTGGGCAACGAGGAGGTCGTTCTCCTTTGATGAAGCCCCCTGTTTCTCTATGAAGACCGCCTTGCCCGTCTCTTCGAGGCGGACGGCGAGGTTTGCCGAGAGCAGACCCTGGAGGACTTCGTAAGAAGCGGCAAAAACCCCGACGTTCTTGGGGATTATCTTTGCCGCCTCGACTATGTAGTCGGCCATCTTCCTGTAGGCCTGCAGGGACCTCTCCTCGCCCCTCGTGGATACGTCCTTGGCAACCAAAACGAGAGCGTTTTCGCGCTTCACCATCCTGGGAAACTTCTTCAGCCTGGCGTTCTCTATGCCCATAACGTCGCGGAAGGCTTCCAGGGGTGTGAGAGTGCCGGAGGTGAAGATGGCACTCCTGACGTCCTTCAGGAAGCCCAGGGCTTTGGAGGGATCCAGCGCCACAAGTTCGAGGCTCAAGCCCCTCTCCCTGCTCATGAGGAAGAGGTAGTCATCACGGCCTATGAGGGACAGCCAGAGGAGGAGGAACTCGCCAACCCGGCCTATGTAGGAGCGCGGGGGTTTTCCCTTCTCTATCCTGTCCTCCCTTATCGAGTCTCCAACCGAGACCATCTCGTTGAGGGTCTTGACGAGCCAGCGCGTGTCGAAGCCCAAGACGTCCATAACGTGGGCAAAGACGAGCTCGGGCTGGACGGGGGTTTCATAAACCTCCCTGTCCCCGAGCTTCTCCTGAAAGAGGATCTCCAAGCCCCTGCCAAAGATGCTGAGGAAGTTGGCTATCTCGTGCTCCCTGTACTCGTCGGCCTCCTTTATGGCGCGGTTTACCGTGTGGATGCTCATCCTGTCGCTCAAAGCTGAAATCGCCTGATCTGGAAGGTTGTGGGCCTCGTCGAAGATCACTATTAGATCCGAGTAATCCAGGTCGAGGTAGGTCATGAAGTTCTCCCTTATCAAGGGGTTGAGCATGTAGAGGTAGCTCGCCACTATGACGTCGGCCTTGTAAGCTATTAATCTAGTGACGTCGTAGGGGCAGAGCTCCAGCGTTTCGGCGTAGTTCAGTATCTCCACCGGGCTACTCGGGCTCTCAAGGAAGAAGTGAACCAGCTCGTCGAGCTCGGCCTTTTTCTTCTTCTCGTTCTCGTAGAAGGGACACTTTCCGGCCTTCCTGAGGTTCTTGCAGACCACCATGGCCGTGTAGGCGTCGCTCGTATACTCCCTCAGGTAGTTGTGGAGGCAGAGCTCCCTCCTGCTTCTCATCTCAACGCCCGAAACCCGCGCCTTCTTCCCGATGGCCTTGAGCTCCTCTATAACCCTGTCCATCTGCCTGTGGGTTCTGGCCAGATAGAGAACCTTGTAGCCTTCCTCCCTCGCGAAGGGGAGAACCCCGGCCAGGACGCTTATCGTCTTTCCAAAGCCCGTTGGGGCCTCTATTATAGCGTTCTCTCCGTTTCTCACGGCCTCATCGACGAGGCGTATGAACTCCTCCTGGTGGGCCCTCGGTGATTCGTAGGGGAAGTACTCCATCTCCACGACCTCTCCACCGGAGTTCGAAGGGGGACTTTTAACCTTTCCCGCTAAGTTTTTAAGAGGGGCGAGCACTCACTAACGGCGATAGGAATGGACGAGGACGGGGCACTGAAGGTCATCGAGTACAGCCTGGAGGCACTCCTGCTCGGATGGTTCACCTACCTCTTCGCCTACCAGAACTACCTCCTCTACAAGTGGCACAGGGGGATGACGCTTCCATCGAAAACACCAGCGCTGGTTCTCGGGGTGATGGTGGGAGGGGCTTTTCTGGCTTACGAGCTGTGGAAGATGTTGAATGCTGAAATACAAGGCCAGAAGGAGCCCGAAGAAAGCGGGAACGAGACCGCAATCGCAGAGGGAGAAAATGAAGGAATTGAAAGTGAAGAAAATTCCAAAACGGGGGACTACGAGGCCAGATACGAGGACCCAGGAAAAGTTGAGGGGAAGGACTAAATCTCAAGCTCGTGGATGTGCTCCAGAACCTTGACGGTGAGCTCAACGCTCGCGTCCACGTCCCTCTCGTCAACGACCTCAGTGTTCGAGTGGATGTAGCGCGCTGGAATGCTTATCCCCCCGCTGGGAACGCCGCTCTTGTTGAGGTGTATCGCTCCTGCATCGGTTCCTCCGCCGGTAAGGATGTCCCACTGGTAGGGTATCTCGTACTTCTTCGCCAGCTCCTCCATCCACCGCACTATCGTTGGGTGGCAGATGACGGAGCGGTCCATGATCTTTATGGCCGTTCCCTTTCCAAGCTGGGTTATCTGCTTGTGCTCCGGCGTTCCAGGAACGTCGGCAGCTATGGTGACGTCGAGGGCGAAGCCGTAGTCGGGGTCGATTCCGAAGGCCGAGACCTTGGCACCGCGGAGTCCGACCTCCTCCTGGACTGTGGCGACGAAGTAGATGTCAGCGTCGGTCTTGCTCAGCTGTCTTGCGGCCTCGACGAGGGTGTAAACCGCTATCCTGTCGTCGAAGGCTATGCTAACTAAGCGGTGCTTGCCGAGGCGCTCAAGCCTTCCGTCCCAGGTGATTATCGTGCCTATCCTGACGCCCATCTCCTCGGCCTCTTCCTTGCTCTCCGCTCCGACGTCAATGAAGACCTGCTCCCACGTTGGTGCCTTGTTCCTCTGCTCGGGCTTCTGGATGTGCGGCGGAACAGAACCCCCGACGCCGTAGATGTACTCATTGGGCCCGACCCAGACTTTAAACCTCTGGGCTATCAGCGTCCTCGGGTCAACGCCTCCGACGGGTGCAACGCGGAGGAACCCGTTCTTCTCGATGTGGGTAACCATGAGGCCTATCTGGTCCATGTGGCCCGCGAGCATGACTTTAGGTCCAGACCCCTCCTTGTGGGCGATGACGTTGCCGAGCTTGTCGACCTTTATCTCATCGACGTGTGGCTTGAAGGCCTCTATAACGACGTCCCTGACTCCAAGGAACTCGTAGCCGGAAACTCCGGGGGCCTCTACAATCCTCTTCAGTAGTCCAAAATCGACCATGACGATCGCCTCCGTTTAGATTTCCATCTGAATGTGGGTCGAGGGATATTTAAGGTTTTCCAAAAGCGAGACCAGCTCGTCGACGGTCAGGCAGTCCGGACAGTCCCTCCCGAAGCTTCTGACCGAGAGGGGATAGTCCAATTTCTGCAGGGGAAACTTTAGCCTCTGCTTCTTCTATATCCACCAACTGGATTATCCAGTGACTGGATAAAAAACTTTGCTAGGGGTAGATCCTCACCCCCATCGCCCTCTCGCCGTTGTCGTAGATCTCGCGGATTTTGAAGAGGTACGCTGGCGTTTTACTCCAGTCCCGCGGCTTTTTGGGCCTGTGGAAGACGTCGTGGACGGCGTTGGTGTACTCCCACACCGGCCCTTCCTCGTGCACCTCGACATCACAGCGCACCTCATAGGAAGTACTTGGGGGAGTGAAGAAGAGTATCGTGGCTTCATTACTCCCTGAGGTCACGTTCTCCCACGTGTGCTTTCTTGCCAGCTCCAGGGAGACGAACTTCGTGAAGTCTATCTTCTCGCGGACGTATATCTCGTTCAGGAGGAACTCTAGGGCCCTCTTCGGGTCGTAGGGCCTTGAGAGTTCCTCCCTCAGCTTTTCCAGGGTCCCAAGAAGGAGATCCTAGCGGTGGATGAAGCCGATTCCCTTTATCGAGCCGTTTACTCCAGCTTTGCCACAGGTTATTATGGCGGCGTTGTGCCGGGTGAATCCTACCAGCGCCTCAGGCCCGAACTTTCCCTCGGCGAGCTTCCTTATTCCAGCGACCCTCTCATCGAAGGCGTAGCGGATGAACTCCTCTGGTATCATCGAACCACCGTTTAGCATTGACATCAAAGTTAAAAACGTCTTTCGGTCTAATACCGCCCATGAAAAAGCCAGTACTGCTGGAGCTTAACGTGGTCCCCTGCACTTTCATCGAGAGGCCCAACCGCTTCGTGGCACTGGTGGAAGTTGACGGTGAGATGAGAAAGGCCCTGGTTACGAACACCGGTCGCTTGGAGGAGTTCATGGTTCCGGGGAGAAAGGCCTTCTGCGTCCCGAAAACCGGTGGGAAGACGGACTTCGTCCTGGTCGCTTTCGAGGATCTCGGTGGGAAAGGGGCCGTGATAGACACCAGAACCCAGGCCAGGGCCTTCGAGAGAGCGGTTGAGCTGGGCCTAATCCCGTGGCTGAAGGACTGTTCTATAAAGCGGAAGGAGGTAACCGTAGGAAAATCCCGCCTCGACTACCTCTTCGAGTGCCCAAACGGGGAAGTCTACGCCGAGATGAAGAGTGCAGTTTTGAGGGGCGGAGAGCGCGGGGAGTACGCGATGTATCCCGACTGCCCCTCAACGAGGGGCCAGAAGCACATAAGGGAGCTGATAGAGCTCAAGCGGGCGGGAAAACGGGCCATGATATTCTTCATCGGCGCCATGCCGGGCGTGGAGAAGTTTAGACCCTATGAGAGAGGGGATCCAGAGATAGCGCGCCTCCTCAAAGAGGCGAGGGGAGCGGGCGTTGAAATCCACGCAACGAGCATCTCGCTGCTCCCGGAGGGAAAGGTCATACTTGAAAGGCCCGAACTTGGCATAATCCTACATTGACCATTAACTCCCGCAGATTGCCCCCGACAACAAATCAAGTGCCAAATAGTGGACCCCTAAACCCTTGGTTACCAGCGAAAAATATAAATAGCATTCAAATGGCCAATATCAAGTACACACATTTAGAAGAGCGTAAGAGGTGAGCAAGATGATTGGAAAAAACAAACGCATAATTACCGCGTTTTTGATCTTTGCTCTAATAATGAGTACCGTGGCAGTAAGCGGGTGCATCGGAAGCGGGTCTAAGACAGGGGTAAGTGAATCTAGCGGGCTGAACAAAGTCAGTGAATCCAAAGAAAAGGTAAGCAAATCCGCCAAGGAAGGGAACTGGCTGAAGCTTGTTCCGGCGGATGCAGTCTTAGCGGGCGTCCTCGACGTTTCTACCCTCGATTACCTAAAGGACCTGATGAAGGAGATCCCCTACGAGAACGGATCCGTATACGATGCATATCTCGACATTAAGTCTGAGATCAAAAATAAGACCGGCATAAACCCCGACGATGTCTCGAGAGTCATCTTAGTTGTCACGAAGTTCCTGAACCTCAGCGATGATGACCCGACCTTCGCAATTTACGCTGAAGGACATTTCGACACGAGTAAGGTTGAGGAGAAGATCAAAAACGAAAGTGCCGGAGAGGAGATAAAGGTTGAGAAGTACAAGGACGCGAAGATCTATTACAGCACGGATCATGATGACCTCGTCCTAGCCCTCACCGAGGAGTACGTAGTTCTCGGGTCCAATCTTGGCATTGTTAAAAAGATCATCGACCTCAAGAACGGGAAAGGCGACTGGGCCAGGCAGTACGAAGACGTAGTGAACAAAGTCGGCCCGGGGAACCTCGTTATTGTGGAGAACACCTCTTACTTGTTTAGATACAGACTCATGGAGAGCAACGAGTTCAACGACACGGATGAAGTCGAAGTAAAGATGGTAGAGCTCCTCAGCAAATTTAAGTACTCAGCCTTTAGAATTAAAGTGAACGGAGATGAGTACTCGACAAAAACGGTAATCAAGACCGAAGACGAAGCCACTGCAGAGTACTTTGTCAAGAACGCAAACGCCCTTCTGACCCTGTTTAACACCAGCCTGGATGTTACGACAGATGTTCCCGCAAATCTCGTGGAGACCCTACACGACCTGATTGGGAGGGTTAAGATCAGGGCCGAGGGGAAATACGTTATAGACGAGCTCAGTATTGAAAAGGAGAAGATAGAGAAGTTGATCGACTATTTGAAGAGCCTAGAGGAATACTCAACTCCTTCCAACTATATTACCACTGAACCAGTGCAGTCGGGGTTAAACAAATAGATCCAAATAAACAAGACGTCACATGGATGAAGCTTTTTGTCTTTCTTTTTAACCAATTTAACCAAACAGGAGAAAGCTGTCTCCAAAACCGAAATCCAACAGTGCAAAAGGCTCAAATAGCCTTGACCCTGCGGGAGACCCTGGGTCTCGGCTTGTAGAGTATCTTGCTGCCGCAGTAGGGGCAGCGAACTTCCCTGGTGTTCTCGAGGTCGAGCTCGACCTCCCTCCCGCACTTGGCGCAGCGATAAACGGCCATAACCATCAGGATCACCCCAAAAGTGAAGGGGTCAGGCCTTGGAGGCCGTGACGCGCTTGGCGACCTTTCCGGCCGGGGTGGTCGGCAGGTAGGCACCGCCGGCGAAAGTTGCCCCGCACTTCTGGCACTGCCATATGCCAGTGCTTATCCTCCTGACGGCCTTCCTTCCGCAAACCGGGCAGACGTGCTTCTGCTTCATCTTGGCCTCAACGGCCGCGACCCTTCTCCTGATCTTGAGACCGTACCTCGGACCGAACCTTCCAGCGGAACCGACCTTAACAGTCCTTCCCATGATCATCACCTCGTGATAATCCCATTCTCGAGACTGTTGGGTTTTTCAGGGGACGTTTTATAAACCTTTGCATGCCCAAAACCGTTCTGGTTATCCGCTGCTTTTGGAACTTGCGAGCCAATCGTAGCGGATAACCTTCCAGCCTCCCATCTTCATTGGCTGGCTTTCGGGGGGAACGGTTACTCCCCACATCTTCAGGCCTCTCAAACGAATATTCCAAGAGCCGATAACGTCCCTATCGGCCTCAGAACCACAGTTTGAACACTTCAAAACCCTGTGCCCATTCGGGCTTAGTTTACCCCCACATACCGGGCACAGGGAGGAAGTATAAGCAGGATTAACGAAAACAACCCTAACACCCTTCAACTTCGCCTTGTATTCGATAATTGACTGGAGTTTGCGAAAACTCCAGCGGTGCAAACGACCATTCATCTCAGCCGAATACCTAATCGAATCCCTGATTTCAGTCAAATCCTCCAAGGCGAGACCACCATACTTTTCAGCCAACTCAACGATTTTATTGGCCAGCTTGTGATACAAATCATTCAGCCTGTTCTTCTCCCTCTGTCCATACTTCTCAAGAAGTTTCTTCCTCTTCTTTCCAGCCCTCAACTTCTTCTGAATCTTCCTCCTCTTCACGTAATAACCCGTCCTAATCTCCCGCTCGTGAGTGACGATTTGAACGAACTCTCCGTTAGGAAGACTGAGTGTCACGTTGTTCTCGTTTAAATCCACACCAACAAAGGCCTTAGGCTCGCTAACTTCAACCTCTTTTGAGAAAACAACGTTTATGAAGACTCCTTTTGGAGTTCTCACCAGCCAAGCCTGTCCAACTTTCCAGTCCTTGAATTTCTCGTGGTATTTTGCAGGATAAAACTCTAGCTTAACCCTCCCGCCCGGAGTGGAGAGTTTGATTATCCCGGCCTTAAGGTCGAGTTTGAACAAGTGGTCGTCGAGCATTATGACCTCCTTTTTTAATACTGGTCTCCCCTTGGCTTTGCCTTTCTTTTTGCGTTTCCTGAAGCTCTTATAAATCGCTGTCGCCATTTGACAGGCCGTGTAAACGTAATGGCTTGGCAGTTCCGGATACTCCTTGCGTAAGCCCTTGTAAGTCTCTTTCTTCAGCCGGTAAAAGCTGGTAACCTTGTTTTCGAAAGCGTGAGTGATGAGATAATTCACAATTTCCCGATAAGTTGAGAAGAGAGCATCTACCCCTTCGGGCGTTCCCTTCAGCTTGAATTTGGCGGTGAGTTTGATGGTCTCACTCGGCATTTTCCAGCTCCTTTTTTGTTTTTCTAATCCAATCCTTGATGGCTTCTTCTATTGCAACGCTTAGAACTCCTCTTTTATCCCCATAGCGTTTTTTGGCGAGTTTTTTGAATTCTTTGAGGGTTTCTTCACTGATGGCGAAAGTCGCCTTTGGCATTACTAACACCCACTTAGGAAATACTAAGTTGGAGTATTTAAACCTGATGACAACAAAAAACAACAAAAGTTACGATTGTTATCATTTATGAAACAGCCCAGTCGGGTTTATAAGCTCCCTCCCCCCAGATCAGAGCGGTGGTGAGGATGATCAGGGTGAAAGTGCTCGGAAGGGGAGTAGAGAAGGAGATAGAGTGGCGGAAAGGCATGCTCGTCAAGGACGTGCTCAGGGAGGTCGGCTTCAACACGGAGAGCGCGATAGCTAAGGTCAACGGTAGAGTGGCCCTGGAGGACGAGCCCGTTGGGGAGAACGACTACGTTGAGGTCATCCCGGTAGTTTCGGGCGGCTGATGACCACCGCTTCTTTTTTAGGACTCTTTTTGAGGCTTTAGGCTAAGGCACGTACGTCAGGCTCAAGGATCGTTCAATGATTTCGACTATCGACGATTTATATGTTGGCATTAAGCGAAAACCTTTTAAGGCTTCGACGCGCTATAACCCTAGGTGAAGAAACATGGAGTCAGGTATAAAACTGCTAAAACGCAGGCTCGATGTTGTGAAGAAGCAGAAGGAGTACCTAATCCTTGAGGAGGCCAAACTGGTTAGGATGGCCCACCAGAAGGAGAAGGTGGCCCACAAGCTCGAGAGGGTTAAGAGGGAGAAGTTCCGCGTCTTGGCCGAGGAGGCGAAGCTCCTAAGGGTGATAAAGCAGAGCGCGAAGCCGGCCTGAACTCTTCCCTCTTTTCACAGTTTCCAGATCCCCTTCCACAACTTTAAAAAGGCTTTTTTCGTAGAGGTAGCGGGACAAAAGCAAGAGGTGATTTTCATGCCAAGGAAGGCCAAGGAGTACCCTGAAGAGGGAGAATTCGTCGTAGCTACCGTCAAGAACATTCACCCTTACGGTGCTTTCCTCAAGCTCGATGAGTACCCGGGCAAGGAGGGGTTCATGCACATAAGCGAGGTCGCCCCAACCTGGGTCAAGAACATAAGGGACTTCATCAAGGAGGGGCAGAAGGTAGTGGCCAAAGTTATACGCGTTGACCCGAGCAAGGGGCACATCGACCTGAGCCTCAAGAGGGTGAACCAGCAGCAGAGGAAGGCCAAGCTCCAGGAGTACAAGAGGGCCCAGAAGGCCGAGAACCTGCTCAAGATGGCGGCGGAGAAGATAGGCAAGGACTTTGAGACCGCATGGAGGGAGGTCTGGGTTCCGCTCGAGGAGGAGTACGGTGAGGTTTACGCGGCCTTCGAAGATGCCGCCCAGAACGGCATGGACGTCCTCAAGGGGCTCATAAGCGACGAGTGGATAGAGGCCCTCAGGCCGATAATCGAGGCCTACGTCGAGATTCCGACGGTAACCATCGACGCCGAGTTCGAGATAACCGTCCCCAAGCCGAACGGCATCGAGATAATCAAGGAAGCCCTCATCAGGGCCCGCGACAGGGCCAACGAGGAGAAGGAGATTGACGTCAAGTTCTCCTACCAGGGAGCGCCGCGCTACAGGATAGACATCACCGCCCCGGACTACTACAAGGCCGAAGAGGTTCTTGAAGACATAGCCGAGGAGATACTCCGCGTAATCAAGGAAGCCGGCGGAGAGGCGACCCTCATAAGGAAGGAGAAGCGCATAAAGAAGGTCAAGAAGAGGGGTAGCTGATGCACTTCAGGATAAGGAAGTGCCCCAAGTGTGGCAGGTACACGCTGAAGGAGACCTGCCCCGTCTGCGGAGAGAAGACCAAGGTAGCCCACCCGCCGCGCTTCTCGCCGGAAGACCCCTACGGGGAGTACCGGAGGAGGCTGAAGCGTGAGCAGCTGGGCATAGCCAGGAGGGAGTGAGATGAAGGAGACGATAATCCACATCCTTGAAAGACCTAGCCTCAGGGATCCCGTGTTCATAGAGGGGCTCCCGGGAATAGGCCTCGTCGGAAAGCTCGCGGCAGACCACCTGATTCAGGAACTCAATGCTGTAAAGTTCGCCGAACTTTACTCACCGCACTTCATGCACCAGGTCCTCATCAGGAAGAACTCCGTCGTCGAGCTCATGAAGAACGAGTTCTACTACTGGAGGAACCCGGACGAGAGCGGAAGAGACCTGATAATCATCACAGGCGACCAGCAGGTCCCTCCGACCGACAGCCCCGGCCACTTCGAGGTCGTTGGGAAGATGCTTGACTTCGTCCAGGAACTCGGGGTCAGGGAGATAATAACCATGGGCGGCTACCAGGTTCCGGAGCTCCAGGGCGATCCAAGGGTCCTTGCGGCGGTGACGCACGAGGAGCTCATAGAGCACTACAAGGCAAAGCTCGATGGCTGCCAGGTCGAGGTGATCTGGAGGGAGGACGAAGGTGGAGCCATAGTCGGGGCGGCTGGTTTGCTCCTCGGGATGGGCAAGCTCCGCTCGATGTACGGGATAAGCCTGCTCGGGGAGAGCCTCGGCTACATAGTTGATCCCAAAGCGGCTAAAGCCGTTCTCTCCGCGGTCGCGAAGATACTGGGCATTGAGGTGGACATGTCGGCCCTCGACGAGAGGGCGAGGGAAACCGAGGAGATCCTCAGGAAGGTTCAAGAGATGCAGAGGGCAATGCTGGAGCAGAGCACCCCCCAGATGACCCAAGAAGAGGAGGACAGGGGCTACCTCTGATCCTCAGCCCTCTTGTTCTTCCAAATTATACCGTCTGGCATTTCAAACCGTTCTTTCGGCTTCGTTTCTGTCAAAAGCCGTTTCAAACCTTTGGTTGGTAATACGCGGTTTTAAAAACGCTTTTATTTCGTGCTACTTTTTATTGGTTTGATGACACCAAAAACCGGAGGTGTTGGGGTTGCACATACCTGACGGGCTGCTGAGCACGCCGGTGATAGTGGTTACCTACGCGATAACGATAGCCGGAATAGCCTACGCGGCCAAAAAGCTCAGGAACTTCCCGGAGGAGAAGATACCCCTCCTCGGACTCTTCGCGGCAGGAATCTTCGCGGCGCAGATGGTCAACTTCCCGGTAATAGGGGGAGTCAGCGGACACCTTCTCGGGGCGACGCTGGTTGCCATAACCCTCGGGCCCTACGCGGCAGTGATAGTCATGACAGCGGTTCTGCTGATACAGACGCTCCTCTTCGGCGACGGCGGAATAACCGCGATAGGGGCCAACATCCTCAACATGGGGCTTATTGGAGCGTTCATAGGCTACGGAGTCTACACGAAGCTCAAGGGCATCAACGAGACCCTCGCGATGGGCCTTTCAGCGTGGCTCTCAGTCGTCCTCGGGGCGACTCTTGCCTCGCTTGAGATAGGCCTCAGCCACAGCCTCCCGTTCCTCAAGGTGCTCACCCTGATGGCCGGCTACCACTCGATAATCGGAATCGGTGAGGCGATACTCACCGTCCTGATAGTCTACGCCGTAAGGGCAAAGCTTCCATCCATTGAGGGGGTGCCTGCATGAGGACGGTTTTCAAGGGCTTGATAATTATAGCCGTTGTGCTGGCGATAGTGCTACCCCTCGCGTCGAGCAACCCCGACGGGCTGGAGGCAACGATGGAAAAGGTCGGCCTTGAGGAGAAGCCCGTTTATCAAGCGCCCCTCGATTACGGCGAAACCTGGGGTCAGAGCGTGGTCATGGGCCTGCTCGGCATAACCCTGGCCTTTGGAGTCAGCTACGGTCTGGCAAAGCTCGCCAAGGGTGCCTGAAGTGTACCTGCCCTTCATTTTCCTTTATGCACTAGGGGTGGTGACGAGAAAGAACCTCACCGAGTTAGTCTACTTTGCGCTCCTTTTCCTTGGGGTCACTCTCATTATGAGGCCTGAGAAGAGAGTTTTCAAAAAGCTCGGCTTTCTCCTCAGCTTCGAGGGGCTGCTGTTCGTTATGGCCCTGTTTAACCCGGGGAGACCGCTCCTGGAGACGCCCCTCGGCCCGATAACCCACGAGGGAGTGTACTCGTTCTTCACCCTCCTCGGAAAGGCTTTCCTCTCCGCCGGAACGGCCGTGGTCGTGACGAGCTCTGTGGGATTCTCTAGGATACTCGCCGAGATGGAGGCGCTAAGGTTTCCCCGGATACTCACCTTAACGCTGGCCTTCACCTACCGCTACCTTGACCTCTTTGCAGACGAGGCCGTTAGGATGAAGCGCGCCCTGGACTCGAGGGCCTTTGGCGTGGGGAGGAGGGAGTACTACAGGAAGCTCGGCTCCCTCATAGGCGAGGTTTTCGTCAGGGCATACCTCAGGAACGGGAGGATATACAGGGCCATGCTCGCGAGGGGCTTCGGGGAGTTTCCCAGCCTGGAAGAGCCAAGACCCAACGTCCAGACGGCGACCCTGGCCCTGCTCGCACTGGGGGGTCTGCTGGTATGATAGAGCTGAAAGACGTTCACTTCTCATACCCAGGCAGGGAGGTGCTCAGGGGGATAACCCTCACGATTAAGAGGGGAGAGTCCTTCGGTCTCCTCGGGCCCAACGGGGCAGGAAAGAGCACCCTCATGCTCCACCTTAACGGGATACTCAGGCCAAAGAAAGGTAGAGTCATTGTGGACGGCCTTGACCCGGCAAAAAACCCGAGGGAAGTTCGGAGAAAGGTCGGGATAGTCTTTCAGGACCCCAACGACCAGCTCTTCTCGCCGACGGTGTTTGAGGATGTGGCCTTCGGCCCCTACAACCTGGGTCTGCGCGGTGAGGAGCTGAGGGAGCGCGTTCTGTGGGCGCTTGAAAGAGTGGGGATGCTCGAATACTCAGAGAGGGAAACCAGGGAGCTCAGCTTCGGTGAGAAGAAGAGGATAGCGATAGCCACGGTTCTGGCAATGGAGCCGGAGGTGATAGCCTTCGATGAGCCCTTCGCCAACCTCGACTTCAGGGGCAAGAGGATAATGAGGGAACTGATAACCGGGCTGAGGGCCGAGGGGAAGACGGTGGTACTAGCCTCCCACGAGGCTGATTACCTGGCCCTGTGCGACAGGATAGCCCTGATGAACGGGGGGAGGATAGTCACCGTCGGAACGCCCGAGGAGATACTCGGAAACCCTGACCTTCTGAGGGAGCACAACCTCGACGTTCCTCCACTGGCAGAGCTCTTCCTGAGCCTGGGCCTACCGGTTCCCAAGAGCGTGGAAGAGGGAAGGAAGCTGCTGGAGGAGTGGAAAAGAGGCTAAGCCCCGATGGCCTCCTCCAACAGCTCAAGCCCCAGGTTGAGGTATTTCCTCGCCTTCTCCTCGCTCTTCGCCTCGCTGAAGACCCTTATTATCGGCTCCGTTCCGCTGGCCCTCACGAGAACCCAGCCGTCATCGAAGAGGATTTTGGTTCCGTCCGTTGTGTCCGTCCTGTAGCCCTTTGATTCCGCTAGCTCAGCTACCTTCGCTACTATCGCCTTCCTGTCGCCCTCAACGTGCCTCTTCGTCTTGAACTGGTAGTACTTCGGAAGCTCATCGATGAGCTCGCTGAACCTCTTTCCGCTCTTGGCAAAGATCTCTACTATCTTTGCCGTCGTCATCGCCCCGTCCCTACCGAGGACGAAGTCCGGGAAGATAACTCCCCCATTCTCCTCGCCTCCTATCGTTCCGTTGTTCTCCAGAAGGGCCCTAGCGACGATGAGGTCGCCGACCTTTGTTCTCATCACTTCGGCGTTGTTCCTCTTCGCTATATCGTCGAGCAGGTTTGAGGTGGCTATGGTGGTGACGAGCAGCCCGCCGCCGTTCTCCCTCAGCACGGCATCGGCAACAAGCGCAAAGGTCTTGTCGCCCTGGATGAAGCGGCCGTTCTCGTCTATGAAGACTGCCCTGTCGGCGTCACCGTCCTGGGCAACCCCGAAGTCAGCCCCAAGAGCCTTCACTATCTCCTTGAACTCCTTCAGGTTCTCCTCGTTGGGCTCCGGGTTTCTGGCCGGGAAGTGGCCGTCCGGGTGGGCGTTGACGCTGACGACCTTGCAGCCGAGCTCGCGGAGGAGGTAGGGGAGCGTCAGCGAGCCGGCGCCGTTGGAGGTGTCCACCACCACAAAGGGCCTCCTAGCTTTTATCGCCTCAACGTCAATTCTGGCCTTTATCGCCTCGATGTAGGGCTTTATGATGTCCTCCTCGCGGACCTCACCTATTTCGTCCCAGCTGGCCCTCTCGAAGTCCTCGTTGAAGAAAACCTCCTCAACGACCACTTCCCTCTCTTTCTTCAGCCCCATGCCGTTGGGCTCAAGGAGCTTTATGCCGTTGTACTCGGGCGGGTTGTGGCTGGCGGTGATGACTGCCCCGCCGTCCGCTTTGAAGTGATTTGTCGCCCACTGTATCGCTGGTGTTGGGGCGATTCCAACGTCGATGACATCACAGCCGACGCTCAGCAAACCACTGATTAGAGAGTCTTTCAGCATCTCACCGCTAACGCGAGTATCTCTGCCGACAACTACGAGGGGCTTTTTTCTGCCCTCCCTTTTGAGCATCGTCCCGAAGGCCATCCCCATCTTGAGGGCGAACTCAGGGGTTATCTTCTCGTTCGCTATCCCGCGGACACCGAAGGTTCCAAAGAGCCTTCCCATATCAGACCCTCCCGAACTCGTCGTCGAACCTTACGATGTCGTCCTCACCAAGGTACTCCCCGATCTGGGTCTCTATGACCTCCAGAACCACCTTCCCGGGGTTCTCAAGGCGGTGTATGACGCCGGCCGGGATGAAGGTGCTCTCCCCAGGACGCAACAGTATCTCCTCGTCCCCAACGCGGACTTTTGCCGTTCCCCTCACCACGACCCAGTGTTCAGAGCGGTGATAGTGCATCTGGAGGGAGAGCTTCTTGCCCGGCAGGACGGTCAGGCGCTTTATCTTGTAGCGGTCGTTCTCCTCAAGAACGGTGTAGCTTCCCCAGGGGCGATAAGCGGTCCTGTGGACGATCGCCCTCTCGTCGTTCCTCTCCTTCAGGCGCTTGTAGACCTCCTTGACCCTCTGCCCCTCCCCGCGGTGGGCTATTAAGAGCGCGTCATCGGTGTCGATGATGATGAGATCCTCCACGCCGACCGTCGCGGTGAGGCGCTCGGCCATTATGAGGTTGTTCTTTGAGTTCACTCCAATGTGATAGGCGTTCCTTCCGGAAACCCTGACGGCGTTCCCGTCCTCGTCCTTCTCGAGGACCTCGTAGATGGCGTCGAAGCTGCCGAGGTCGTTCCAGTAGACGTTGAGCGGGACGACGGCCGCTTTATCGGTCTTCTCCATGACCCCGTAGTCGATGCTCAAATCGGGGGCCAGCTCGTAGGCCTTCTCTACGCTCTCCTCTTCGAAGGCCCTGACAACCTCGGGGGCGTGCTTCCTCATCTCCTCCAGGAAAACACCCGTGCGGAACATGAACATACCGCTGTTCCAGTAGTAGCCTTCCTCGACGTAGCGCTTTGCAGTTTCGAGGTCCGGCTTCTCCTTGAACTCGGCGACGGTATAGCCGAGAAGGTTATTACCTTCTTTGATGGCCTCGCCGGGCCTTATGTAGCCGTAGCCCGTGTGGGGCCTCGTCGGCTTTATTCCAAAGGTCACGAGGTAATCCCTAGCGAGCCTCTCCGCGTTCCTGAAGGCCCTCTCGTAGGACTCCCCGGCGTCGATGAGGTGATCGCTCGAGAGAACCGCGACGATGGAGTCGCCGAAGGTCTCCTCAACGCGCTTTATCCCCCAGTATATCGCCGGGAGGGTGTTCCTTCCGGCTGGCTCGAGCAGAAGGTTCTCCTCAGGAACTTCAACGCCTAGCTCGGTCAGATCATCCAATACGCGGAATTTGTACCTCTGATTCGTGACTATGAAGATTTCATTGGGCTTCGAGAATTTAAGCGCCCTCTCAACGGTCTTCTGAAAGAGGCTTTCCCCGTCGAGAAAGCGGACGAACTGCTTGGGCATCAGCTCCCTGCTCAGGGGCCACAGTCTGGTTCCCTTCCCACCTGCGAGAATCAGCGTCTTCATGGCAACCACCCTCGGGACACCTGGGAACTACTTGGTCACATTTGTTTTTAACTTTGGCGAAAGGAAAAATCAGCGGAGGGCGAACTCGCCCACAAAGGCCGAACTCGAGATGGTGTCGCCGATTCCAACGGTGGATTTGGGCTTCGCAACTATCTTCGTTGGAACGAAGGCGAGCTGGTAGTTACCAAGCTCGGCTATTCCACCCCTCATGTCGCACTCCTTCGAGAGGGCCTCCTCAACAGGCCCGGCCTTTTCGTTGACCGGAACGTCCATGGCTTTAACCACGTCGCCTATCGAGTTTATATCTCCGAGCTTCGCCTTGGCAGCCGCAGCGAGGGCCGCGAAGAGGAGAGCGTCCCTGACGAACTCGCCTTTGTAGTCGGTAAGGGCCAGGTAGTAGCCGTAGGTGTGGAAGTGTATCCTCCTGACGCCGGTCTTTTCCGCGAGCTTGAGCATGGCCTCGGTGACGGCTATCGGGTCAACCGGATCGTGGGCGAGGAGCTTTTCAGCGAGCCTCTTCTCGCCCATTACCTCCATTATCGATGCCAGCTCCACCTCGTTCAAACCAACGCTCCAGAACTTTCCGAGGAGGCCAAGGATGGCCTTCCTGACGGTCTCGTCCGGAGTAAAGGCGAACTCGAGGTGGGCCGGAACGTTCTTCTCGTTGAGAACCTCGAGGTGTCCCCTTACCATCTCGAAGGGCCCGCGGTAGTTCTCCTTTGTGAGGGCCTGAAGGCCGCTCACCACGGCCAGCGAGGCGCTCTTGGCTATCTCCTCAAAGTTCTCCCTGAACTCGTCCCTTATGAAGAGGGTCGTGTTGTAGTCGTCGGCGGCACCAATGAAGCGGTTCTCCCTCGGCGCTTCAAAATCAAAGACCCTGAAGCCACGCGGGAACTCGTAGATGTAGTGGATGCAGCTCTCCTCGTCTCCGGCAAAGTTCCTCGGGTGGACGAGCTTGACCTTCCCGCCTTCGAGCTTCGGCACATAAATAGGCCCGTCCTTGAAGAGGCCCGCCTGGAGCCTCGAAAGCTGGGGGACGTGTGCTATGACCGGAACGCCGTAAACTCCCCCAAGGAGGTTTGCCATTATGCCGACCTGTCCGCCCATCCTCAGCTCGTCCCAGCCCCAGCGCTTCATGTAGAAGCGAGTCGAGCAGCTCTCAACGAAGAGTTCAGCCGCCTTTCCGCGCCTGACACTCCAGAGGATCGAGCCGAGGAGCTGGGGGACGTTCTCTATCCTCCCCGGAAGCTCATCGGAGTAGCGGAGGGCTTCCTCCTTTCCGGCTTTCTCAATTCTCTCCTCAAGGTCTTTCCCGTCGAGGTACTTTATCGCGTCGATGTTGGTGTTGTAGGCCAGGAGAACGCTTCCAACGTTTTCTATTCTGGCCCTGATCCTCTCGAAGGCAGAAGCGTAGAACCCGTCCCACATAATGTATCACCGAGAGTGAAAAAAGGTGGGGAGGTTAATAAGACTTGCGCCTCAGGAAGTACCTCCTCCCCCCGAGGTGCACCATCTCGTAGACCTCGCCCTCCTTGACCTCGAACCCCGGCTTTTCGAGCTCGTAAGTCTCGTAGTTCCCCATGTCCATCATCTGAACCTCGTCCCTGCCAACGCTGGTGACCATGGCCTCACTCCTCTCGGCCTCAACGGCCTCAACGCCGTCCCTCCTCACGGTCTTCCAGTCCCTGTGCTCGCTCTCGCCGGTGCGGAGATCCCTGATGCCCAACCCCTTGCCGTCGACGCGCTCCACCTCGTACACGTTTCCCCTCCTGTCCCGGACTATGTCGCCCCTCCTGAACCTGGGAATCCTGACGCTGATGCTCGTGCGGTAGACCTCCTTACTCGTCTGCCTATCCGTTCCCACCAGCTCGTAGGCCTCGCTAACGCTCCCCCCGAAGCGCTCCCTTATGGCCTGGGCGATCTTTCTGGCTGCACTGGTGGAGCCCATGTAGAAGTCTATCCCCTCCTCCTTCTCGATGGTGTCCTGTATGAAGCCCATCCTGTCCTTCCTCATGATCTCGTCGACCTTTTCCTCCACCAGCTTCCCAATGGCCTTTCTCTCGTCCTCGGCCAGCGGCCGGCCCTCGGCCCTTACCTGCAGGATGGCCTCAAAATATCCCCCCAGGAACTTCTGACAGCGGGGGCAGACGGTCTGGCGGACGTAGACTGTAACGTACCTCCTCTCGTCGTGGAGCTCTCTCTGAAGCTCGTGGATTCTAGCTTTAACGCGAACCTCGTAGGTTATTATTGCCGGGAAGTATTCGATGTGCCAGTCAACGGGCTGAAACGCAACGAGAGCACTGCCCACAGGGAGTTCCTCAACATCCTCCAGCTCCTCAACGGGGACCACTTCGAATTCCCTGACCCTCTCGTCAAGGGACTCCGAGAGCTCCTCCAGGAGGGCGCTGTCGGCGACCTCGAATATCAGCTCCTCGAGCTCGTAGCTTCTGGGGTCGACCCACACCCCGTTCCTCCTGTAGCTCCCGCAGTTCTGACACAGCTCGGTGTTTATCTCACCCTCGATGTGGAGAACCGGGTTCTCCTTCCTGAAGCAGACTTGGCAGAGGCCGTCTATGAGCGGCCCGCCTTCCTCCTCACTTATCCCGCACCGGTAGCAGAACCTCCCGGCCATAGTCCTCACCACTTCATCCTCGCCATCTGGGCGTGGGGAACGCCCTCAACCCTCAAAACTCTGTCCTCCCCGACGTAGCCGAGCTCTATAGCCTTGGAAACGCACCGTTCTCCCACGAGGTTCGCTATCGTCGCCTCCTTCAGGAGGGGTTCGAGGGCGGATTCATCGAGGAGCTCTCCCCTGTAGAACCTCTCCTTCACCTCGAGCTTTAGCTCTCCTTCCCTAAACGTCTTCCCGAGCAGCTCCTCGTCGCATGCGGCTACAACGACCTCTCCCTGAACGCGGTAGACTTTAACGTATATCATGGCCTCCCACTCCCGCTGAGATCAGAGGCCCAAGACCTTTATAAACGTGAGCCACCAAAAAACTTAAAGGCCTTTTTTCTTACATGAAGTTAGTAAGGTGGGGGAGGTGAGATAATGGAATCAGAGATGGGGAAGATCCTCGATATACTGGGGAACGAGACGAGGAGGCGGATACTCATCCTTCTCACCAAGAGGCCGTACTACGTCAGCGAACTGAGTCAGGAGCTGGGGGTGGGGCAGAAGGCCGTGCTGGAGCACCTCAGGATCCTCAAAAGCGCGGGGCTCATAGAGGAGAGAACCGAAAAGATCCCGCGCGGAAGGCCCAGGAAGTACTACACGATAAGGCGGGGCTTCAGGCTGGAGGTCATGCTCACCCCCTACGTGTTCGGAACCGAGCTCTACGAGCCGAGAAAGGTCAGGAGCAGCGGGATCTATTCGGAGGCAAAGGAGCTCATAAAGTCAACAGAACCGACGGAGGAGAAGGTGAAGGAGCTCGTTGAGTTCCTGGACGACGTTGAGAGACGCCTGGCCGAGATGCTCGAGGCGAAGAGGGAGCTCGAGGAAGTCAGGCTGATGATCGAGACCTACATAGAGAACCTCCTCAGGAGGGTCGCCCAGGAGAACGAGGCCATGTTCGAGGAGATAATGCGCGAGATAAGGCCCAAGCTGCCCAGGAGGATAGTCACGAACCTCGACGACTTTTAGGAAGCGGGAGAAGGCAAAAATTGAAGGTAAGGGCTGAGCCTCAGAGTATCTTGCCCTCTTCCTTCATCCTGACGAGCCTCGTTATGTAGCCGGCGATCCTGTTCCTTATGGTCTTGCTGGTAACGTTGGTGAGCTCCTCAACCTTCTTCTTGTTGTGCTCGAAGTCCCTGGTGAACTGGTCAGGGTACCTGTCAAACAGCTCGCGTGCGGTTCTCTTGATGAAAGTCTGCTTGATGTTTCCCATCTCGATCCCTCCGTTAGCCTGAACCAAGCCATAGCCAAATCTCCAGGTGCATTTTAAAACTTTTCCATGGACTTCCAAACTTCCTCCCAGAGCCCGGCTATGTCCTTCCCCAGCTTAACAAAAAGGCCGTCCCTGTAAACGACCCTGCCGTTGACAACCACCACCTCAACGTCGCTCCCGCGCGCGGAGTAGACCAGGTGGGAGTATGGATCCTCCCCCGGCAGGAACTGCGGCTTTCTGGCGTTCAAGAGAACCAAGTCCGCCAGGTAGCCCTGCCTTATGAGTCTGGCCTTCATGCTCAAAGCCCTCGCACCACCAAGCGTAGCCCACTTGAACACTTCCCTAGCCCCAGCCGCGTGTGCCCGCCCCTCAGAGAGGTTTTTCGCGAGCGAAGCGGAGCGCATCTCTAGGAACATGTCCATTATCCCAACAGGATTCGGGGAGTCGTTGCCCAGGGCAACGTTTCCCCCGGCATCCAGGAGAGGCCCCAGTTCAGCGGTTCTGCCCTCCAGCTTGACGTTGCTCGTGGGGCAGTGAACCAGGGTCGCCCCGCTCCCCCCGTATTCGGCGAGCTCATCACCGCTTAAATAGACGCCGTGAACCCCTATGAGGCGTTCGCCCAGGACACCTGCCCTTCTAAGGTATTCCAGGGGAGTGAGGCCGTAGCGGCGCTTTACGGTCTCTACCTCAGCCCTGCTCTGGGCCAGGTGGAGGTGAACCAAGGCGTTTCTCTCGCCGGCGAACTCGCCGATCTCCCGCATGAGCTCCAGCGAGACGGTGTCGGTTGCGTGTGGTGCCAGAACAGGTTTAACGAGGTCGTCCTTTCCGTCCCAGCGTTTGAAGAAGCGGAAACCATCATCAGGCCTCGCTAGAGGAAAATCAACCTCGTCCATAACGGTCTGCCCGATGAAGGCCCGAATTCCCAATTCTTCAGCGGCCTTCGCTATCTCATCCGCGAAGAAGTAGTGGTCGTTTATGGTTGTGGAACCGTTTGCCAGGGCCTCGGCCATCCCGAGCAGCGCCCAGCGGCGAATTTCTTCGGGCTTCCACTCGCGCTCCATCGGCCAGATGACCTCGTTAAGCCACCTCTCCGTTGAAAGATCCTCCCCGAGGCCCCGAAACCTGGCCATGGCCACGTGGGTGTGCGCGTTGACTAGACCGGGTATGACCAGGTACCCCCTCCCGCCGTAGACCTCGTCCACACCCAGGGATCTAAGCTCCCCCAGGGGGAGAACAGCAGAGATCGTGTTCCCCTCCACGACGACGGCGTGATCTTGAAGGACTCCCCTCGAATCAACCACCGTACCAGTTAATGCGAACACGCTCCCACCTCTATCGAACATATGACGGAGGGGTAATTAAGGTTTCTGCCAGAATGACATAAACCGGCCCAAAGGATTTAAATGACTAGGGCACCATCGAATACCATGCCGCCGATCCTCAGGGTATCAAAGGGAATAACCGCCATTGAGATCTGGACGAATTGACTCTTCTAGGTTAGCTTTGGCTGGCCCGATTGCCCGGTGTCCGGGCCCATTCCGGACTATCGCTACCGTTATAAACTCACCCTCAAAGCCCCTGGAGGTGGTAAGATGATCGATAAGGTTTACTGTGCCGATGTAAGGCCCGAGATGGAAGGTAAGCGCGTCAAGCTCGCCGGTTGGGTTTACAGGAAGAGAGAGGTTGGAAAGAAGGTCTTCATAGTCCTCCGCGACTCGAGCGGGATAGTCCAGACGATATTCAAGAAAGAACTGAGCGAGGAAGCCTACGCCGAGGCGAAAAAGGTCGGAATCGAGTCGAGCGTCATCATCGAGGGGACCGTCAAGGCTGATCCCCGCGCTCCTACCGGTGTTGAGATTCAGGCGGACAGGATAGAGATCGTCCAGAACGTGGACTTCTTCCCGATAACTAAAGACGCCAGCGAGGAGTTCCTGCTCGACGTTAGGCACCTGCACCTCCACTCACCAAAAGTGGCGGCGATAATGAAGGTTAAAGCCACGATGATGCAGGCCGCCAGAGAATGGCTCCTCCAGGACGGCTGGTACGAGGTCTTCCCACCGATACTCGTCACGGGAGCTGTTGAAGGCGGCGCGACCCTCTTCAAGCTCAAGTACTTCGACAAGACCGCCTACCTCAGCCAGTCGGCCCAGCTCTACCTTGAAGCTGCCATCTTCGGCCTCGAGAAGGTCTGGAGCCTCACGCCGAGCTTCAGGGCCGAGAAGAGCAGAACGAGGAGACATTTGACAGAGTTCTGGCACCTCGAGCTCGAAGCGGCTTGGATGGACCTTTGGGACATCATGAAGGTCGAGGAGGAGCTAGTGAGCTACATGGTGCAGAGGACGCTTGAGCTGAGGAGGAAGGATATCGAGCTCTACCGCAAGGACGACATCAAGACCCTTAAGAACACCGTCCCGCCGTTCCCGAGGATAAGCTACGACGAGGCAATAGACATACTCCAGAGCAAGGGCGTCGAGATAGAATGGGGCGAGGACATGGGTGCCGACGAGGAGAGGATCCTCACCCAGGAGTTCGAGGCCCCGTTCTTCGTCTACGGTTATCCGAAGGGCATCAAGGCCTTCTACATGAAGGAGGACCCAGAGGATCCGAGGAAGGTTCTCGCGGCGGACATGCTCGCGCCCGAGGGATACGGTGAGATCATCGGAGGAAGCCAGCGTGAGGACGATTACGACAAGCTCGTGCAGAGAATACTCGAGGAGGGCATGGATCCGAAGAACTACGAGTGGTACCTCGACCTCAGGAAGTACGGTTCAGTTCCGCACAGCGGCTTCGGCCTCGGACTGGAACGCCTTGTAGCATGGGTCCTCAAGCTTGACCACGTCCGCTGGGCAACCCTCTTTCCGAGGACGCCGAGCAGGCTGTATCCATGACAGCCCTTGCTTCGCAAGCGCTGGCGGAAATTGTTTACCTCTTTTCTTTCCACTCACCAGAAATGAACTCACAGCGTCCGGGTAATAGTTCCATTAATTCAAGTCTTTTTAGTTCAGTCAGGATGACGTCTCTTTGTTGGCCAAGTCTCTGCACTATCTCTTTTCTGTGTTTAATGTTGGCACTGTTCTCTAAGCTTTTTAAAAGCCTATTAAATTGATCAATGGCATCTTTCAATTTCGGCTAGTGATTATCTAGAAGATCATGAAACAGGAGGATATCTACTCTAGCAGGATCTGGTTCCCAATGCCGCCTAATGTCACTCCATGTTTCGAATGATGTGGATATCCTGAACCCATCATTTTCAATCGACATTTTTGAAAACTCTTCTAGTAATGGCACCACGACTCTTTTTTGAGTTTTAGAGTGTGCTCACGTCTTAAGTAGAACTCCCTATCTTTACGCATTTCCTCAAGTTGTTTTTTGGTTTGGGCAACCATCTCTTGAGTAGCTTTAGTCTGGGCACCTACAAAAATAACCATAATAACAGTCGCAAGAGCACTGGCTCCCATAACCATTAGGTCGGGGGATAGAGTTCCTGTAACAACATACTGTTGAGTAAGTGCAATAACTATCACCAAAGTGACAAGTGCTAAAGCCATTGATGAGTACATTCCCCATGAGGGAGTCTCCTCCATTGTACTTCCCAAAGATCTCTTTTGAGCAATCTAATAAAAGTTTATGGGGTATATGACTGAACTCGCCGTGTTTGCGGATATGAAACATAGCAGAGCAAATTTGATCAAAGAGTAAACCCTCACCAAAACCGCCGGAATGAGTTCGCAGGTCCTCTCAAGATTGCAAGCTCAAAGCGGGTTTACACCTGAAAAAGCAAGCCAAAACAGGTTTCAACTTTCTCAACGCCCTTTAGGCGTTGTACTCACAGTGAAACACTGCAAAACCAGCAATTGAAAGAGTAAACCATCTCAAAACTGCAAATTGTAGAAGTGACATGCAAACCTTGATCAAACTCAGTGGAGCTCTCGCCCCGTGCATTGGAGCCTTACTCTAACGTCGCACAGGTAAAGTTACTGGGAGTGTGGGGGCGTTAGCCCCCCAGTAGTTTAAGAGAGAACGGGGTTGTGGGGCGAAGCCCCACTCCGGGGGTTTGAGAGTACAGAGAGATAAGGGGGCGGAGCCCCCTTGTCTTTCGTTGTGGCGGGCCCGGCGGGATTCGAACCCGCGACCTCCGGCTTAGAAGGCCGGCGCCCTATCCTGCTAGGCTACGGGCCCACGCAATTGATAGAACCGAAAGGCATTTTTAAGCTTTGCCCCGAAACCTTGCATAGCAAAGTTTCATCAAAGTTCGTGATTCTCCATCAGTAATAGTTAGTTAGATAGAAATTTCAAGCTGAAAGAGCAGCATTAATGAGCGAATACGTTAGGAAAACTCTTCCCGAGGAATCCACTCTCATCGCGCTCCAAAGGAGCGCTAAAAACTTGAACCCACTTGAAAACACTCCAGATAAGGGTTCCACAACCCAAAAAGCAACTCCAATCGGGAATCCTACCATAACAAGCTTTCAAACAGGAATCAAGAGCCCTGATCAAACTTCCCACCAGAAAAGCTTGAGGGTATGGCGCCCGGGCCGGGATTTGAACCCGGGTCACGGGAGTGACAGTCCCGTATGATAGGCCGGGCTACACCACCCGGGCGCGTGAATAGTGGCCGGCGGCGTCCCCGGTTTCCCGCCCCCTCTCGGAGGGCAGTACACCCGGGATCACTGGCGGGCTTAACTTCCGGGGTCGAAACGAGACCGGGTGTAACCCCGCCGCTATGACCGCCGTACCGGTACTGACCTCCCGGGATGACTTTATAAAGTTTACGGTTGGGAAAAGAGGGGAAGTCACCAGGTGAAGTCCTCAACCGGCACCTCGGGCTGGGGAACCCTCTTACTGATCCTCTGGGGCAGGTTGGAGAACGCCAGTATCTGGTATATCGCCGATACGAGGAGCAGTATGGCCCCAACGAGGATTATGAGAGTAAGAGCTCCCCACCAGAGGAACTTCGCGGTCTTTTTGAACTCCTCCACCCCGGTTATCTCGTACATCGCCTCCCACGCCTTCTTCTCGAAATAAACGCCAAACACGAGCGCTACGATTACAACGGCGATCCCAGCAAAGACGACCAGATAACCAGTGGTGGTGAGCTCCGAATCCTCCATCCCCAGATCCCGCTCGTAGAGGACAAGGCCATTATCGTGGTAGACGACTTCGTTGGTGGTATGGGTGTACATAGCAAAAGCGCTGAATACTAGGATCAACCCGATGATCACACCGACGAGGGCTATTATGAAGCCCTTGAGGTAGTTTTTGAAGGGCCTCTCGTCACCGAGCTTGTTCCCTATCCCGTGAAGGGCTATCAGGATCAGGACTAGTCCGAGGAGGCTCAGTATGCTGCCGAGATAGGGTATGGCACCCAGGAGCCCGATCACTGACCCAACGAGGCCCATCATCCTCTCCGTACTTATGTCAACGGTCTCGCTCGGAGGAACCTGGGAGTAAGCTTCCATCGGATACCACCATTGGATATAACAAAGGGGATCTTAAAAAGTTGTTCCCGATGAGTCCCAAAGCTTATTAATCCCGAGGGGTATCCCGAGGGGGTGATGGGATGCTGGAATCGCTGTGGCACTTCCTGAACGAGTACTTCATAGAGCCCATGTACACGCGAAGCGGCTACAACGCCGTGAACACCTTCCTCTACGCGCTGCTCTTTGGACTGGGTGTCATGTATTCATACAGGTATATAATCAAACCCCTCAAGATCAAGGTGGACGAGAGGCTGTTCTGGGCGGTCACGCCCATGGTGGTGTTCGGGGCAACGGTCAGGGCGCTGGTAGATGGGGGTATACTCCCGGAGAACCCCTGGATACTGACGCCCGGGATATTCTTCACGGCTTTCATCCTAATAGTCCCGGCCCTAATAGCCGACGCCAAACTCGGGACGTACCCGAAGGTAACGGTGGCGTGGGGCACGGTCCTGGCACTCTGGGCCAACTACCTTCTAGTCACGAACGCAAGGGACTGGAGGCCCTACGGGCTCACAATGATCCACACGCTGATATCGTGGGCGGTAGTGCTGGCGTACTACAAGCGGAGGCCCTTTGACAAGCTGTACCTCTACGCCGTCCTGGCTCACATGTACGATATGGGGTCGACGGTGGTTGGCATACACTACTACGGCTACCGCGAAGTCCACTGGATAGAGCACCACCTAGTCCAGTGGTTCGGGGCGTACTTCTACTACCCCTGGATAACGCTGATCCTCATAGCGGTCTACTACGGCCTCCAGTACCTAGTTCCGGACGAAGAAGAGCGCCGCTTCTGGTATCTGGCGATATACGTGCTCGGCTTAGGTCCAGCTGTCAGGGACCCCGCCCAGATGGTTCTACAGTTGTGAGCTCTCTTTTCCTTTATAAGTCTCGGTTTTAGTTTTTAAGCCGAGTAAAAGTCCAAGACCAGTTATCCCGGGTTACTCATGCCCGTTGGGCACAGTTAAAGTTATAACCTCTTGTTCTTTAGATCCCTCGGTGATACCATGAGGAAGGCTGCAATAATGGTGGCGGTGTTTGTTTTCTTTGGTTTGTTTGGATTTGCCATGGCCAGTGCCGCGACGATCGGTGTTGACCTCGCCCACGGCGAAAACGACAAGGGACTCGCGGCTTTGACCGACAGAGACGGCAACGTCATCGCGGAGGGAATGATAAAGAAGATCGGGGACGTCACGTGGGTCTACATCGGGCCCGCCGACAAGGCCGACACCCTAGGCATCCAGCAGGTCGGGGAGAGCATAACCTACGACGCCATAAAGGACATCAACTTCCTGATCATCGGACAGCCGACCCAGCCCTTCAGCCCGGATGAAATAAACGCCCTCAAACAGTGGTGGAACGACGGCAACAGGATCCTCTGGGTGGCTGGAGACAGCGACTACGGGAACGGCCCCAACACCATAAACAACGTCAACTCCATTCTCGACGCCCTCGGCGTCAACCTCAGGCTCGACCAGTGTTCTGTTGAAGACTCCCAGAGCAACGCCGGAGCCGGCTACCGTGTCGTTGCAGTCGTCAACCCGGACGACAAGACCCCCAAGAAGGACGAGATAACCAAGGATCTCCAGAACGGCGGAAAGGTCCTCTTCCACGGGCCCGGTGTCGTTGCCTACGTTGACGACAACGGCAACTGGAAGACTCTCAAGCCGAACGAGGGGCTCGACAACATCTACGTTATCGTCACCAGCACCGAGAACGGCCAGATCGTCGAGAACACTGACCCAGCTGCCCAAGCCTACAGCGCCGGCAGCAATGGAAAGTTCCCAATGCTCGTAGTTCAGACCTTCCCGGACAAGAAGAACCTCCTCATCGTCAGCGGTGAGACCCCCTACGGCGGCTACGAGCCAATGTGGGCACCGGAGTACCACGGCGTTAAGCTCGATGGGCCGACATTCGTCACCAACTTCATCCACTGGGCAATGGACGCTCAGGCCAGCCTCGGGGAGAGCAAGAGCGGTGGCGGAGGAATCTGTGGACCGGCTGCCCTCGTCGGGCTGGCGATAATACCGCTCCTCCTCAGGAGGAGGAAGTGATCCCGTTCTTCTCCATTAATTTTTTATTGATTTCCAATAAGTCGGCCTTGAACAGCATGCGCGGGGGATAAAGATGAAGAAGGCTGCCTCTGTGGGCATAATGTTGCTTCTCGCCCTCAGCATCGTGGCAAGCGGCTGTATCAGCGGCGGCGGGGGAAGTGGTATAACCCTCGTCATCGTCACGAGACACGACGCGACCATTCAGTACATGACAAAGCAGCTCTTCCTCAAGAGCGACGTGGCTAAGAAGTACCACATCACAGACCTTAAGTTCATCAAAGTCCCTGAGAGCCTCTGGCCAAGCTACGTGGAGAAAGGCGCCGACGTCGGATGGGGCGGAGGGCCTACGCTCTTCGATGACCTCTACAGGGGGGGCTACCTGGCTCCGATAAAGGACGACAAAATCCTCGGCCTCCTTGGCAACCCGATACCGACCGAGATGGCAGGAATGCCAATGGTCAGGAAGGACGACAAGGGCGACGTGTACTGGATAGCGGCGGCAATATCATCGTTCGGCTTCACGGTCAACAAGAAGCAGCTCGACAAATGGAACCTGCCCGTCCCCCAGAAGTGGGAGGACATAGCGAGCGAGACCTGGGCCGTTGACCCGGCCCAGTACGGCATAGCGGACCCAACCAGGAGCACTTCCAACACGAGGATCTACCAGATCATCCTCCAGGCCTTTGGCTGGGATCAGGGCTGGCGCATAATGACCCTCATAGCGGCCAACTCCAAGGTTTACATGGCGAGCGATGCTGTCAGGGACGCCGTCATAAACGGTGAGATTGCAGCTGGAAACACCATCGACTTCTACGGCTACACCGCCATGCGCCAGAACCCCGACTGCCAGTACGTAATCCCGCAGGGTGAGAGTATCATAAACGGCGACCCCATAGCGCTCCTCAAGAACGCCAAGCACCCCGAGGCCGCCCAGGCTTTCATATACTGGGTACTCACCGAGGGCCAGGCGATCTGGATGAGCCCGGACATCAACAGGCTCCCGATCAACCCGAAGATCTTTGACATGAAGGTAAGCGACGCCGCCGCCGAGGTGGTCTTCAAGGGCAAGTACGCCGGAAAGACCTTCGGTGAAGCGAGGCCGAGCCTCAAGAAGGCCTACGACGACGCCACTAAGGCCCAGGGAATACCGTTTGACGATAAGAAGGCTCTAGAGACGATAAACGCCCTCCAGTACTACTTCAAGGCCACCCTAGTCGATCCAAACCAGCTCCTCCACAACGCGTGGGTGTCGCTGGTTAAAGCCTACAAAGACGGGAAGATAAGCGAGGAGAAGTTCAAAGAGCTCAAGGACAAGCTCACCGCCCCGATAGAGTTCAAGGACCCAGAAACCGGCCAGATGGTTACCTTCACCGAGGACTACGCCAAGAAGATAAACGACAAGATAGCTAAGGACAGGAACTTCCAGGACCAGCTGATGCAGGAGTGGCGCCAGGCCGCAATGAACAAGTACAACGAGGTTCTCAACGAGATAGGTGGCTGATTTTAACATTTTCTCTACTTTTCTTTACGCACGTTCCCCTGGATTCAACCCGAGGATTTCAAAAACTTTTAAATAGTCTTCGCAGAGACCGAGGGAAGATGGAAGAACCAAAGGAGGTAGGCACCCAATGAAGGTCAGCAAGTGGAGCGAGAACTTTTTTGGAACACCCGTGTTCGATCCGGTGGTCACAACTTCATTCCTATTCCCACTCCTCTACCTGTTGGCGTTCCTCATAATCCCAGTGCTGACGATGCTGGCTATAGCCTTCGAGTACAACGGCCACATATCCCTTCACTGGTTCAGCAACATACTGACCTCGGACTACTACATAAGCCTCCACCCCAGCGGGGAGTTCGCCAAGATGATAACAACGCCCGCGGGGGAGAAGATCTACTACATCCAGGGGGTGGACTTCGGGGTCATCCTCAACTCCATACTCGTTTCAATCAGCGTCATGATCCTGACTACGATACTGGGGACGATCTTTGCCTTCGTTATGGCAAGGTACGACTTCCCGGGCAAGAACATCGTCAGGATCCTCCTCTTCGTGCCGCTGCTCGTTACACCCTTTGTCAACGTCTTCATAGTGAAGAAGATGTTCCTGCCCGATGGAATAATAAACTGGCTGTTCTACGAGGTCCTTCACCTGTTCCCGCACAGGATCCAGATAGACGGTCTGGTCGGTGTCATAATAGCCCAGACCATGACCTACTACCCAATAGTCTACCTCAACGCCTACGCGAGCTTCATCAACATCGATCCAACTCTGGAGGAGCAGGCCGAGAACCTCGGGAGCGGCGGCTTCCACCTCTTCAGGACGGTAACCTTCCCGCTAGCCCTTCCCGGCATAGCCGCCGGGGCCACCCTGGTCGGCATATTCAGCCTTGAGGACCTCGCCGCCCCGATAGTCTTCCAGGGCAACGGCCTCGCCAGGAAGCTCATGTCTTTCCAGATCTACAGCGCCTTCACGAGCGGCTTCAACGTTGGAAGCCCCCAGCTCGCCGCGCTTGCGCTCATAATGCTGACCATAGCCATCCTGATGTTCCTCGGGATCAGGAAGTACGTCAGCATGAGGCAGTACGCGATGCTGAGCAAAGGTGGCAGATGGAAGCCGCGCGTCGCCAAGCCCAAGCCGTGGCAGGCGGTGCTCATATACCTCGTCGTTCTTCCGATGCTCCTCCTGTCGATATTCCCCCAGATCGGGGTCGTGCTTCTGGCCTTCAGCGAGCGCTGGAACGGAACCTGGCCATCGGGTTTCACCACGAAGTACGTGGAGAGCATCCTGACCCAGCCCGACATTGAGAGGGTCATAATGAACAGCGTGACGTACTCGACCATAGCGGTCATCGTCATAATCCTCCTCTCACTGACGGCATCCTACGCGTCCAGCAGATTCAAGAAGAGCAAGCTGGGGCCAGTCCTCGACAGCCTGGCCACCATCCCGATAGCGGTTCCCGGAATCGTCATAGCGATGAGCTACTTCTTCTTCTTTGCTAAGGTGTTCCCAAACACACCACTGGACCCGACCAACCTGCTCGGCTTCAATCCAGCGATGGTCCTTATCCTGGCGTACTCGATAAGGCGTCTGCCCTTCGCGGCCCGCTCAATCTCCGCCGGCATACAGCAGATACACGTCTCCCTGGAGGAGGTCGCGCTGAACCTAGGAGCTAGCAGGTGGAAGGCACTGACGGGAATACTGATGCCCCTAATCCTCCTGAACCTCCTCGGAGGGGCTATGCTGAGCTTCGTCTACTGTATGAGCGAGACCAGCGTCGGCATTACACTAGGTTCGATAAACCCCGACTACTACCCGATAACCGCCAGAATGGTCGAGCTCATGACGAGCGCCGTCGGAAGCGCGAACCTGGCGGCGGCTCTGGGCGTGTTCCTTATGGTCGTCCAGATAATAGCGATAGTCCTGGCCAACGTGATAACCAAGCAGAAGTACTCCTTCATTGGCATCACATGAGGTGGTTGAGATGGTGGAAGTCAGGATTGAAAACCTCGTTAAGACCTTCGGAGAGACGGTCGCACTCAAGGGGATAAACCTTCACATAAAACACGGGGAGCTCTTCACGCTCCTCGGGCCCAGCGGCTGCGGAAAATCAACTACCCTTAGATCCATAGCGGGACTCGAATACCCAGACAGCGGACACATATACTTCGGGGACGAGGACGTCACCTACCTCCCCCCAAGCAAGAGGGGTGCGGTTCTAGTCTTCCAGAACTACGCCCTCTGGCCCCACATGACGGTATTTGACAACGTCGCCTATGGCCTGAAGCTAAGGAAGATGCCGAAGGCTGAGATAGAGAAGAAGGTAAAGTGGGCGCTCGAGCTCGTCAAGCTTCAGGGCTTCGAGGACCGCTACCCCACTCAGCTGAGCGGTGGACAGCAGCAGCGTGTGGCAATAGCCAGGGCCCTGGTCGTCGAGCCCAGGGTTCTCCTCCTGGATGAGCCGCTGAGCAACCTCGACGCGAAGTTAAGACTTGAGATGCGCTCTGAGATTAGGCGCATACAGCGCGAGCTCGGCATAACCGTAATCTACGTCACCCACGACCAGGAGGAGGCCATGGCCATAAGCGACAGAATAGCTGTCATGAACGTCGGAACGGTTGAACAGGTCGGGACGCCCAAGGAGATATACGAGAGCCCGAGGACGGAGTTCGTCGCTTCCTTCATGGGCAAGACCAACGTCATCCCGGCCAAGGTTGTGGAGAGGAACGGAGACCGCGTTACGGTCGAGTTCGAGGGCATAAGGCTGGACAACCTCCACTACACGGAGAAGAGCGACAAGGTGGTCGTGGTTATCAGGCCGGAGAGGATAAAGCTCAAGCCCGTCGAGAACGCCGTCTCATTCAAGGGCACCGTTGACCTCATCGAGTACTACGGGTTCTTCGTAGAGGTCGTCGGCCTCTTTGGGAACACCAGGATCATAGCCAGAACGATCAGCGACAGGGAGATCTCGCACCTCAGGCCCCTCCAGGAGGTCACGTTCTACGTCGACAGGGACGACATCATAGTCCTCCCGAGGCAGCAGCTTTAAGCTTCCTTTTCTATTCCCTTTGGGTGATCGCATGGGACTCCTCGGGGCCCTCCAAGAGGGAAAGGTCTATGAGGCTCTGCTCACAACGTACTCAAACGTAACGCCAGTGGGGGTCGTCAGGAAGGGTGGGAGGCTTTTCTTCAAGCTCTTCGGGGGGAGGAGCTCGATAGAGCTGAGATCCAACCCCCGTGCGTCCATCCAGTTCACCAACGACGTTGAAGTCCTCGTAAGCCTTGCCCTCAACTTTCCCACGAACATCGAGTTCGAGGGGAAGGAAGGGTACAGGTGGATAAAAGGCCTCCCGGGAGTCTACGGAACCGTGGAGGCGAGGGAAGAGGAACATGAAGACGAACTGGGGAAGACCAGCGTCCTGAAGTGCTCCCTAATGCCAACCGGGGAAATCCCCGGAACCCCACCGTTGACCCCGCTGAGCCGCGCCGATTTCTACCTGCTGGAGATGGGGGTGGACGTGACGAGGTTTCTGGTCGCGATTAGGAGAGGGCGCAGTGACGTTGCCGAAAGGCTGAGGGGCCGCATACTCTCACATTACAGGATGTACTCCCGCCTCGGAGGGAACTCTCAAATCGCGGAACTCATCCTCAAAACGGTGGAGGAAGCTTCAAGCGATTCTAGGATCACCCCACCAGAAGAAGGCTTATAACCGATTTCTCCCAACCCATCCCGGTGATACCATGCTCAAGAGGAGGATGTTGGTATTCCTTCTGGTGCTGCTGGCAGTGGCAGCTACCCTTGCGGTTCCTAAAACCAGCGCCCAGACCACTAAGGTCGCGGTTCCGGGCCAGGTAGTGCTCGACCCGCTCCCCGGAACCCCCGCCATAGGCCTCCCCGGGGACACAATCGAGATCCACCCCGCCAAGGACGTTAACATCCAGTCCCTCCAGATCGTGTCAATACTCCACGGCCCCTACGACCTCCAGATCGTCGGAACCAAAGACGGCGTTGTTAAGGCCAAGATACCGGAGGACGCCGTTCCGGACGTCTACTTCCTCGTCGTCAAGAGCGACAAGGGCGAGGTAACGATCCCCAACGGAGTCTGGGTCATGAAGAAGGCCCCGACGGTTCTCAGAATAGCCCACGGAAGCGACCTCCACGTCACCAGCGGGGCCAAGCTGGGCTTCGTCTGCGGCGACTACTTCCAGAAGAGCATCCCCGAGATCATGAAATACTGCAAGAACCCCATCGGGATGCACAGCTACACCGCCACTGACAGCTTCATGACCTACTACGCCATGGTCGGCTCAATGGGGGAGAACGTGATCAACCTCATGATCTCAACCGGCGATGACGTCGACACGAGCGGGGACAGCGAGGGTTACAGGATGCTTGACACGGCCATCCTCCACGGAACTGCCGCGGGGACACCCCTCATAAGCATCAAGGGCAACCACGATCACCCGCCAACGTACTACAGCAAGTACGTCGGTCCAAGGTACTTCTACCGCGTGATCGGGAACTTCCTCATCATAGGCCTCGACAGCAGGGGTGAGGAGAGGCACCCCGAGATGGAACAGCTCCAGTGGATGGAGAACGTCCTCAAGAGCCACCCGAACAAGACGGTCATAGTCCTCGTCCACCACCCCTTCTGGTACAGCACCCCCGATGGAAAGTGGGGAGGGACCATAAAGGGTTACACCGCCCTCGATGACAACGACTGGAAGGCCCTTACCAAGTTCATAAGCTGGGACTGGGAGGGCAAGAACGGCGAGTACGACCAGATAGCGAGGTACTTCCTCCAGCTGGTTGAGAAGTACAACATACCCCTCATCCTAGCGGGCCACATCCACAAGGACAAGCCCGTCCTCTACATTGACAAGAACGGGAACGAGCACTGGTTCTACACCCTCACCACGACCGGCGCCCCGGACAAGACCAGCAACCCGCCGAGCGAGAAGGACAAGAGCAGGGGCTACACCACGCCCAGCTGGTACGGCTCCCAGGTTATTTATGTTTATAACAACGGTACAGTCGAGTTCCCGTTTGTCAGCAACCTCTTCGACAAGGAGAAGCCAGTCTCACTTCCGGTTCCTCAAAAGTTCATCGTTTACAGGCAGAACGGGGAGGACGGAACTGCAGTAAAGTTCGTGAACCAGCTTGACCAGACCATCAGCGGCCCGCTGGTCATCGAAATACCCGCGGGCGCCAACGTCGATCCCGAGCACACCAACATAACCTACACCGTCCTCGGTGAGAGGGAGATAGGCGGGAACCACTACATGCTCCTGAACGTCACGGTGCCCCAGGGGGTCAGCCAGATAACCGCCGTCGTCAACAAGGACACCAAGCCGCCGGAGGTCAGGATTGGGTACATAACCCCAAGCAAGCCCAAACCCGGCCAGAGGTTCTCGGTTTACATAAGCGCCAACGACAACGTCGGCATAAGGACCATGAAAGTGCAGATAATAGTCGACGGAAAGGTTGTGAAGGAGCTCCCGGCGTTCTCCGTGAAGCCCTCGCAGGTCAAGGCAACTTACTTCACCGACGTCACTGGCGTCAACGCCACGGAGTTCACGGTGAAGGCCATCGCGACGGACTTCTACGGCAACACCGCCGAGGCCACCTACGAGGTGGGCGCCCCAGCCCAGTCAACGACCACAACCTCAAGCAACGGAGGAAAGGGGATCTGCGGGCCGGCAGCTATCGTTGCCCTCGCCGCGATCCCCGCCCTGCTCCGTAGGAGGAAGTGAAGCCCTTTCCTCCTTTTCTTTCTCCCGTGTCGCGTATCGTCCTGCCCTCCTCGATCTCCCTCTTCAGGATCTTCGCCTCCTCCTCAGCGTTTCTAACGCGGAACACCCGCGCTATCCTCTCTATCGCCTCAAGCTTCCTTACTATCCCGTCTAACCACGTGAAGACGTCGCCCGGATAGACGATTAACCCGTAGACCTTCCTGAAGTGCTCCGCTATCTGGGTCGGGTGCTTTCCACTCCTGCGGAGCTCGATAATCAGATTTCCAACGCGCTCCATCGCGTAGTCGGTGCAGTCATCCTCACCGCACATAAAGAACTCCTGGTAGATTGTGAATAGCCTCTCGGCGGCGTTTGGACTCAGCTCCGGGATAACTCTGTCGAGCTCGTCCAGGATGGAGGCGAAGCTCGGGGAGAAGACGTTGGCGCTCAGCCTGCCCCTAACGGCACCCTCGAGCTCCCTCTGGAGGACGCTGCTGAGGTAGAGGTTCTCGAAGGGAAGCAACTTCACAGCTATCCACTGGGCGGGCTTCTTCCCGAGGTTCCCGCGAATGAAGGCGGCTTCCTTCGGCAGGAGGAAGCTCATGCTGACGGCCCTTCCGTAGGGGGTGACCTCAACGAATGACTTTTTGAGCCGGACGAAGTCTAGCTCCTCCAGCTTCTCCAAAACCTTTTCAGCGCTCTGGTTCGCCCCGAGGCACCTCGCTTGGACTTCCTCAATTATGTCGAGGCGGTTGAAGACGCAGGAGTGTGCCAGAACGTTGTCCTGCTCTAGCTCGTCGCTCCACTCGACGGTTACGGGTTCTATCGGCGCCGTCAGGAGCTTGAAGGCGACCTCGTCCTCGGAGCCTTCCATCTGGGCGGAGTACTTCCTCCCCGGCTCGACCACGAGGTAGACCCTTCCCTTCTCGTGGTAGAGCGGTCTACCTGCCCTTCCGAGCATCTGGTGGAACTCCCTAACGCTGAGCCACTTGTTGCCCATCGCCAGGCTCTCGAAGATGACCTGCGAAGCCGGAAAGTCGACGCCAGCTCCGAGGGCGGCCGTTGTGACAACCACGTCGAGCCTCTGAGCCAAGAACTCCATCTCGGTGAGCTTCCTCTGCTTGTAGGGCAGGCCGGAGTGGTAGGGCTTCGCTTTGAGGCCCTTGCTCGTCAGGTAAGCCGAAAGCTCGTGGGTTCTCTTCCTGGAGAAGGTGAAGACTATCGTCTGCCCTTTGTAGCCCTGCCTGGATTTCCTCATGGCCTCAGCGCGGCAGAGAACCGCTATGTGCCTCCACTTCTCGCTCTCGTTCCTCGCGATGATTATGTGCCTCTCCAAATCAACGGGCCTCTCATCGTAGAGGACAAGCTTTAGGCCAAGCTCTCTCGCTAACTCCTCCGAATTTCCAACGGTTGCGCTCAAACCTATGAACTGGGCCTTGGGGTAGAGCTTTCTCAATCTCGCTATGAGGCCGTCTAAGCGGGCCCCGCGCTCCTCGTCGTCGAGGGTGTGAATCTCGTCTATAACAATCGTCCCGACGTTTCCTATCTTCCTTCCCGCCCTCAACAGATAGTCGATTCCCTCGTAGGTTCCGACGATTATATCGGCGTCGATGCCAGTATCGACCACGACGAGCTCGTCCCTCGTCTTTATCCTGCTCATGCCGACGCGGATGGCAACGCGGAGGCCGAGTTTGGAGTAGCGCCGCTTGAAGTCCTCGTACTTCTGGTTCGCCAGGGCAACGAGGGGGACAAGGAAGAGCATTTTTTGTCCTTTCATAGCCTTCGGGACGCCGGCGAGCTCGCCTATGAGGGTCTTTCCGCTCGCCGTTGCCGAGACGACGAGGAGGCTCTCACCCTCAAGGAGGCCGTGCTTGATGGCCAAACTCTGAACCGGGAGGAGTTCGCTGACTCCCTCGGCCTTGAGAACGGATTTGAGCTTATCGGGGAGCTGGAGCTCATCGACTTTTAACTTCTCAACCCGAACGTGCTTTGCCTTCAGCTCGTCCCACTTGGTTATCTCGGGGTGTCTCGTCGGGTCGAAGCGGGGGTCAAAGGCGTAGAGGACTTTATCGAGGTCGCGGAACCTCTCCAAGAGCTTCTTCGCCTGGTCAAACATGGCGATGCTCCTGAACCTGAAGCGGAGCTCCCTCTTGAGCTCGTCCTCCGCGCAGCGCTCGCAGATGTACTCGCTGTGGTACTTAACGCGGTTCCCCTCGGTGAGGACGGTTATCTTCCCCTCCATGAGGCAGAGCCGGCAGAGCTCGGCCCTCTCAACGCGCTTGTTCTGGAGGCGTCTCTTAAAGTAGTCCTCCCACTCGTCGGCGTTTACGAGGACTATTCTCGCCCCTCTCAAGAGCTTCTCCATCTCCTTCGGGTTCCTGTACTGGCTCCCCTCGAGAACCTTGAAGAGCCTTCCCTCGCGCATTATGAAGCGGTAAACGGCATCAGCTTTGAGGTTCCTCATTTGAGCCAGCTTCTCGGGCTCGTTCTCAATGAAGAAAGCTTCAAGCTCGTTCTTTTTCCTGCCGGGTCTCACTACGAAGAGCATCGCCCTAACCCCCCGTAGGAGAAACCAAGAAAAAGCTTATAAACGCACCCCCCGAAGTGGCGTTAGGTCGAACGAGACTCAGGATCATAAGAGGTGAGAAGAATGGCCATCTGGCAGGGAAGATCACTCAAAAAGCCTTCAGGTGGAAGGATCGTCCTCGCTAGAAAGAAGAGGAAGAGGGAGCTCGGAAGAGAACCGGCCAACACTAGGGTTGCCGAGGAGAGGGAGAAGAGGAAGATAATCAGAACCTACGGCGGCAACAGGAAGGTGCGCCTCGTCGAGGCACTCTACGCCAACGTCTTCGAGAACGGCAAGGGCAGGAAGGTCAAGATCCTCAACGTCATCGAGAACCCCTCCAACAGGCAGTACGCAAGGAGGAACATAATCACCAAGGGTGCCATAATAGAGACCGAGGCCGGCAAGGCCATCGTCACCAGCAGGCCGGGCCAGGACGGAGTCGTCAACGCCGTTCTCATCAAGGAGGAGAACGCCTGATTTTTCTTCAACTTTTGAAGTCCCTTTTCTGGAATTCCCTTCAGAGTTTTAGTGGCCTCTTTCATGGTTGCCGTTTCTCGTCCACCGTTAACCGCGTAAAGGGAGAAAAGTTAACGGTACCGTAAAGTTTGTCGGGTTTACGGTGTTAACGGTTCAGGGCGTACCGTCTCTGAGAACCATAACCGATTGGCCTCACAACCCCCAAGGACTCGAGTTTCTTCAGCCTTTTAAGGACGCTGGGCTTCGATATACCTACGTATTCAGCTATCTCGCTGCTCCGCCTTGGGATGGACAGGAACTCAATGATTTTCCGGTCAATCTCATCCAGCATCTTCGCTGATGTCTTCTTGAAAACAACCTCAAACCGGTTTTCGCTGCTCCGGAACTCCACCTCAACCAAGCCGTGCCGCTCACACTCGCTTTTTATCATCCTGAGTCCGTATCCGTACTTCTCGATGTAGCCGGAATCATAGAGGAGACCGCAGAGGTAGGGGTTTCTGGGAACGTGCTCCGGATCGTTCAGATCAACGCCGGGCATCAAGCCGCCGGGGTTCCTTATCACCAGCCTGTCCGGGTATATGAACACTCTGACGTCCGCGGGTATGGTGTAGTTCTTGTGGGCAAATGCATTGATTATCGCCTCCCTGATGGCCCTTGGGGGATACTCAGGCAGTTTTTTCCTCTTTGCACCGGCCACAACCTCAACGCTACCAATCTGGGACATCAGCTCGGTGTACATCTCATCGATGACCTTCCAGACTGGCCCGCTGAACTCCTTGCTCCAGACGGGCTGGTCGTTCTCCATTCTGATTATCCTTCCCCCGGAGTGCGGTATAAAATCCTGGGCATCCGTGAAGAAGAGAACCCCAGCATTGGTCAGCTTTTTCCCTTTTACGGCCCTGGCGCTCCTCAGATAGCGGTTCCAGTCTTCCCTTGGAATCTCCCTGCCCCGGGCCTCTCTCATCGCGGAGAAGAACCACTCCACGTAATCCTCCCGCATGTTCGAGATGTCTACCGCTGGAAACTCGTCCCAGGTTATCGTCCCGAGTTCGGAGGAGAGCATCACTATCTCCTGAATCGAGAGGGGTCTTATCCCGGAGCCGACGCGAATGTACGCTACCCCACCGATGGAGCAGAGGGTCTTTGACCTGGGAACCTCGACCACAACGACCCTCCTTCCGCCTATGTCCAAGGCGCTGGTTCTGACGCTTATTGGAGGGGTTATGTTCTGGAGGGAGGATGCAAGAACCTCCCCCACTTTTTTGGGATCACAGCCGATGATTTTTCCATCATCGGAGACTCCGATGAGCAGGTATCCGCCCTCGGCGTTTGCCATGGCGCAGATTTCCCTCGCTATGTCCGGAGTGGCCGTTCTTTTGAACTCAACCCTCTCGTTCTCACCCTCCTTTATAAGGGACAGCAGTTCGTTCACGTCCATGATTACCGTTAAGATCGTAAACCTCAAAAAGTTAACGGTACCGTAAAGTTTACCGGGTTTACGGTGTTAACGGTAAAGTTAACGGGAGAAACCGGGAGGGATTAAAGCCCAAGCTCCTCCCTGTACTTCTTCAGCTCCTTCTCCATGATCTTCCTAGCCTGCTCCTCGACCATCGGCTTGACGAGCTCGATGACGCGCCGCTTTAGCTCATCCAGTCCTTCACCGTTGAGAGCCGAAATCCTCAGCGGTTCGAGGCCCTTGGCCTTAACGAACTCCTCGACGGCCTTTATCTTCTCCTCGTCCGCTATGTCCACCTTGTTGAGCACCACTATGAACGGGAACTCCCCGAACTCGCGGTGGATCTCCTCGAAGAGATGCATTTGCTCCTCTATCGGGTAGCCGCAGTACTCGCTCGGGTCGAAGATGTAGACGATGACCTTGCCGAGGTGCTTTAAAGCTAGAATCGCCTGCCTCTCAACCTCGTTCCTCTCGCTGAGTGGCCTGTCAAGCAGGCCGGGGGTGTCGATGACCTGGTACTTGAGGTAGTGCTCCTCGAACTGGCCGACGTTTATGCCCTTCGTGGTGAATGGATAACTAGCGACCTCGGGCTTCGCGTTGGTCAGGGCCCTCAGGAGCGTGCTCTTGCCCACGTTCGGGTGGCCGGCTATGACGACTGTGGGGAGCTCGAGGTCTACGACCGGCAAATCCTTCAGCACGTTTCTGGCCTGGTTGAGGTACTCCAAATCATCGGCTATGTCCCTGAGGACGTCGGCAACGCGGCCGTAGAACCCCCTCCTGAGCTTTGCCATCTCTTCAGGGTCTCTGGAGTAGCGTATCTTTTCAACGTAGCGCTGCTCGAGGTTCCTTATGGTCTTCACCGCCCAGTTGACGTGCGCCAGGGAGCGGTGGAACTGGTCGCGGTCAACGAGGGTGTCAACGAGCTCCCTGTAAAACTGCGGGAGCGTTGAAACTCCGGGGGTTCTGTCGAGTATTTTCCTAAGGTTATCGCGTATCACGTTGGAGACGGTTCTTATCCTCAGCTCCTCCCTCTGCCTGGCCTTTGCCCTCGGGCCGCCCTTGGGAGTGAAGGCCGAGGCGGCTTTCTCAGCCCTCCTGAAGGCCTTGTCGATGAGCTCGTCAGCGGTAAGAACCGTTGGCATCTTCTCAAACGGGTTCCTCATGATCTCACCTCTTCAACAACTGTGGCTCGCAGAGAAAGGGAGGATGGGGAGTTTAAAAACCTATTCAGTCAAAGCTCAGGGCAGAGAAAGTTTTATCTTGTAAGCGGTGGAGTAAAAACGATGACCATGACGGTGGAATTCGTCGATGGGATAATATCCGGGATCACAGCGGCCATCATGTTTCTCTTCCCGGCATCCCCAGAGGGGGATGTGGTCTCAATAGTAGGGAAAAACTACGCGGAACTGCTCGTTCCCTCCTACATCGGGATGATGGTGGCGTTTCTCTTCTACTTCAGGGACACCATCTCAAGGGAAGCCGCGACCATGCTCAGAGGCCTCCCGTGGCCGGAGCTCAGGTACGTGCTCTTCTCGTCCGTCATAACTCTGATACTGGGCCTCCCCCTGTCAAGACTCACCCCCGCTAAGAACATTGGAACCGCCGTAAACCTGTTCGTGGCCCTCCTCATAATCCTCCTGTCAGCAAACCCCAAACTCCCGGCGAAGCTGGGAGAGATTGGAAGGGCCTTTGACGAGAGGCCGACGCCCGTTGACGGGTTCCTGGCGGGAGTTGCCCAGGGGGTCTCGTCGATAGGCGGACTGTCGAGGAGCGGCTTAACGGTTCTTCTGCTCGCCCCATCGGCGTACGATCCAAAGGACACGGTAAGGTTTTCCTTTGAGATAGCCCCGGCCTATCTCCTCGTCAGGGTGCTCTCCATGGACTGGCACCCCCAGTCCAAACTTCTCGGGCCGGTTGCCTTTACCTCGGCGTTCTTTACGTCGCTGGTCGGGCTGTGGGCCATCATCAAGGCCGCCGAAAGGCTTGAAACCGGAAAGTTCCTATTCGTGTACGGGCTGATAGGGGTCATCCTGTGCCTAGTGGAGGTGGTACTTTGAAGGGTGTGATCCTAGCCGCTGGAAAGGGAGAAAGACTGCGCCCGCTCACAGACGACAGGCCAAAGGTCGTCCTTAAGGTAGCAAACAAGCCAATAATAGAGTACGTGATGGAGAACCTCGATCACTTCGTGGACGAGTTCCTGATCGTGGTTAGGTACAAGAAGGAAAAGCTGATCGAGGCACTCGGGGACGAGTTCAACGGGAAGCCAATAACCTACGTGGAGCAACTGCCGGGCGAAGGAACGGCAAAGGCCATAGAGTCCGTGAGGGAGCATGTCGATGAGGAGTTCATAGTGGCCAACGGGGACATATACTTCGAGGTCGAGGCCCTAAAAGAGCTCATCTCAACCTTCAGGAAGGAGAACGCGGACGCGGCACTCGTCGTCAAGCACTTCGAGGATTTAAGCCACTTCGGAAAGATAGAGGTTGAAGGAAACCTCGTTAGGGCGGTTCTCGAAAAACCCGGAAAGGTTCCAGGCTACGCAAACCTTGGAATCTACGCCTTCAAGCCGGAGGTGTTTGATTTCATATCCCAGACCCAGCTCAGCGAGAGGGGCGAGTACGAAATCACCGACACGTTGAACCTCATGATAGAAGCGGGGAAGAAGGTTGCCTACGCCGTTTACGACGGCTACTGGAACGACATAGGAAGGCCCTGGAACATGCTGGAGCTGAACGAGTACCTCCTCAAAACCAAGCTGAAGCACGACGTCAGGGGAGAGGTGGAGCCTGGGGCGGTGCTCATTCCTCCCGTCGAGGTCGGTGAGGGAACCGTGATAAGGAGCGGCGCCTACATAATCGGTCCGGTCAAGATCGGGAGGAACTCGAGGATAGGGCCGAACTGCTTCATAAGGCCCTACACGAGCATAGGCGACAACTGCCACATAGGCAACGCCGTTGAGGTGAAGAACTCCATCATAATGGACAACTCCAACGCCCCGCACCTCAACTACGTGGGCGACTCGATAATCGGCGAGAACTCCAACCTCGGGGCTGGAACGATAACGGCGAACCTGAGGCACGATAGGGGCAACATCAAGGTAGAAATCAAAGGAAAGCTTGAGGACAGCGGCAGGCACAAGCTGGGGGCGATAATAGGGCACGACGTTAAGACGGGGATAAACGTGAGCATCTACCCGGGCAGGAAGATAGGGACCGGGGCCAGGATCGGGCCCGGCGTGGTAGTGGACAAGAACGTCCCCCCTGGGGCGATGGTGGTACTCAAACAGGAGAAGGTCGTAAGGTGAAGGGAATGGCCGGTCTGATCCCCACCCTGAACTTTCTGTCGAGGTGGGTGCTCTTTCTGGCGATAGCATACAAAACGTACCAGACCCGGGACAAGGGATGGGCCCTACTCGCCGCGGCGATGTTCATAAACGCCCTTGACGTTGAGAACTACATCCTGCGACCCATGGGAGTCCACGTAATACCCCAAGCGTACGACGTCGCCTCAAAGATCCCCAACTTCTACATCTCCGTGCTGCTCCTCTGGGGAACGTTCCACCTGAAGTACGGAAAAACGGACCTCCGTCAGGTCCTGTACATATCGATCGTCCTCGTCGCTTCATACGTCTGGATTTTCCTGCTGGCGGTGGACGCTTTTCATGGGAACTTCGCGCTGAAATCCAGCTTCCCCTCCCTCCTAGTCGGGGGTTCGCTGGTGTACTTCTCCGTCGTCCTCTGGAACTACGTGATACCGAGCCGTTTCTGGGACAGGCTCTTCCCAATCGGCCTCGCAGTGGTCGGTCTGCTCAACCTGACGTACCCCGTTGGGAGGCCCGTACAGTGGTACTCGACGATGGCCTTCTTCCTCGCGGCAGTCGGGAGGCTTCTAGCGGCAATCGGGGCACTTACGTTCATATTCTATCCGATAACGGCGCCGACCAAGCCCCAAACTGTAGAACTCAAGTCCGGGGCGTACTGGGCGAGCTCCATAAAGGAGGTCTCCAAGCTGTCCTCGAACATCCTCCACAGCGACCTAGTGGCGGTCACGAGGCTCTCCCCCGGCGAGGTCGAAAGGATGTTCACCCCGGCGTCAATGGTGTTCTGGGTAACCAAGGCACAGGAGGGGAGCATTAGGGACAACCCGAAGGTCGTCGCCATCCCGCCGACGAAGCTGGGCATCCTCCAGGACTTGATAATCAAGGAGGTGGAGAAGGGCTACCGGGTGGTCTACGTGGATGCCCTCGAGTACCTCTCAGTCGAAGTGGGGTTCCAGACGGCCATGAAGTTCCTGCTGGCCGTCAGGGACTTCGTCCTCTCAAAGGGGGGCGTCCTCGTCCTGGTGGCCAACCCGGAGGCGTTCAAAGAACCCGAGCTCCACATTATCAGCAGGGAGTTTACGGATCTAAAGGAGATCCAGAAAGAAAGTTCCGAGAAGAAGACCGCCTGATACTTTCATTTCATCTCGGTCGCGCTCATGGACTCCTTCAGGAAGTCCCTGGCCTCCTCACTGAAGGACGAGAGCTTGACCTCCTCCCCAAATTTGTCGTAGACCTTTCCGTCGCGGAAGTTTAGCTCAAAAACCTCGTACCTCTCCTCGCTCTTCTCGTGGATCTTCACCCCGTGGCCCTTGAGGTGACCCTCAAGGCTGTCTATGTCGACGTACTTCCCACAGACCTCACACTTGTAGAACTGCCAGAACACGTAGTCCTGGCCTATAACGGCGTTCTCCTTTATGTGGGCGATCAGCCTGCCCCCGAGGTACTCGTAGAAGTCCTCCTGAACGAAGCCGTCCCCGTCATCCTTGACCTTGAAGCCGCTCCACACTATGTGGTCGTGTATGTCGCTGAGCGTTGCCCTGGCGTACTTGTACGTCATGACGAAGGCCCCGTTGTGGACGGTGAAGACCCCCTTGTCCGGAACGGCTATGATCACTATTCCGTCCTCCTTTATCTCGTCGGCCATCCTGAGGGCGTGCTCCCTGTTGTCGGCGGCAAATATGGACACCCTGATACCGCTCTTCTTGTGGATCCCCTCGATCACGTTCTCCCTTATGCTCCAGTGATAATCGTCAAGGTAACGAACCTGGCTGTAGACCCTCTTCATTCTGGGACTGAGGTTTTCATAGCCCACTCCAACCACCGTTTGAAAGTGGGCCTCCAACTTAATAAACCTTAGCGAAAAAACTTAAAAATGGGAGTAAGGGCAAAGCTTTTATTGGATCTTGATTAGAGTCACGCAGGTGATAAAAATGGCAAAGGACAAGACGACCCTTCCCCCGACTGGAGCCGGACTCATGAGGTTCTTCGACGAAGACACGAGGGCAATAAAGGTGAGCCCGAAGGGGGTCATAGCGGTAACGCTCGTCCTCATAGCGTTTGAGGTGTTCCTGCACCTCTTCGGATCGAGCATATTCGGCTGAGGGCTTTACCGGATCAGGTGCTTCCTTTTCTCATACCCCTGGCCGTGCCACCCCGATGAGCGGGTTCTGAGCTCTATCGCGTGGGCAACCATCTCGGCCCTCCTCTTGGCCTCCTCAACGCTCTTGTCCCAGGCTATCGCCACGCCGAGCCTCCTGCCGGGGTAAGCCTCCGGCTTCCCGAAGAGCCTGACCGTCGTGTTCGGCACACTCAAAGCTTTTGAGAGACCCCTAAACCTTGGGGAATAGCCGGAAACGTTGGCCTTTATCACATGGGTCGCCGCCGGGGTCAGGAGGGGGAAGAGCCGATAGCCGTCAACCCACTCCCCGGGAATCGGAAGGCCAAGGACGGCCCTCAGGTGCAGTCCGAACTCCGAAAAGCCGGTGGGATGGGAAGCCAGGGTAACCATGCCTGTGTCGTGGGGCCTTGGGGAAACCTCGTTGGCCCAGACTTTATCACCTTTCACGAACATCTCGACGCCGAAGAGCCCAAGGCCACCTAGGACGTCTGTTATGCGCTTGGCTATGCGATAGATCTCGCGCTCCGCTTTTTCCGAAATCTCGGTCGGTTGCCAGCTGGAATGATAGTCACCGTCAATCTGGTAGTGGCCGACGGGCTTTGGAAAAGTCGTAACTATCTCCCCGTTCTCGTCGTAGTGCCTCACGGCTAGCTCGGTTATCTCGACGTCGAAGTCTATGTGCTCCTCGACGATTATCTTGTCGGCGCTACCGCGGGCCTTCTTTTTTGCGACTTCCCAGGCCTTCGGGATATCTTCAGGGCTCTTAACGAAGTATGAACCCTTTCCGCTTGAGCTCATTATCGCCTTGGTGTGGCAGGGGTAGCCTATCCTCTCGCAGGCCTCGTAGAGCTCGTCGAGGGTTGTGGCGTATTCATAGCGGGAAGTCGGGACCTTGGCTTCCTTCGCGAGGGTTTCCCTCGTCCTCTCGCGGTGCATGGCAATCCACGTGGCTTTGGCGTTTGGAACGACGAAGTAGCCGTCCTTTTCGAGCTCGAAGAGGGCATCGAGGTTTATGGCCTCTATCTCGGGGATTATCGCGTCGGGCTTTTCCCTCTCTACGACCGAGAAGAGGAAGTCGGAGTTTTTCATGTCACCGATGTAGGAGCGGTGAGAAACATGCATCGCCGGGGCGTTGGCATAGCGGTCAACCGCTATCACCTCAACCCCGAGGCGCTGGGCCTCGATGGCTATCTCCTTCCCCAGCTCTCCACTTCCGAGGAGGAGTATTTTTTGAGCGGAGTCTGTCATGGCAGTTCCAAGTTCATCGCGGGGCTTAATCATCCGCACCACCTCAGAGTCAGGGTGTTGACGTTGAAGTGTTAAAAACTGCGAATATTTAAGCCTTTTTAAGCATAAAAACGGCAAATCTTTTAAGCGCCTTCGCGAACTCCCCCCGGTGGTGCTCATGCTGACCTACGCCCAGGCTGGAGTTGATGATGAAAAAACGGCGAGAGCTTTGAAGGGCATAATCTCGCTCGCGAAGGCAACTTTCGAGTTCCGGAAGGGCAAAGTGGGGGAGCCCGCGGAAAACCTCGGCCACTACGCGGCGCTGATGGACTTTGGAGAATTCTACCTCGCCATGACCACGGACGGCGTCGGGACGAAGGTTTTGATAGCGGAAGCGGTTGGCAAGTTCGACACGATAGGAATAGACATGATAGCGATGAACGCCAACGACCTGCTCTGCGTCGGGGCTGAGCCCGTAGCGCTGGTTGATTACCTTGCCGTAAGGGAGCCGGACGAGGAAGTTTTCGAAGAGATAGCCAGGGGGCTCTATGAAGGAGCAGAGCAGGCCGGAGTGGCGATAGTCGGCGGAGAAACCGCGGTTATGCCCGACCTGATAAACGGCTTCGACCTGGCCGGAACGGCCATTGGAGTCGTGGGGAAGGGGAACGTCATAACAGGGGAAAAGATAAGGCCGGGCGACATTGTTATCGGTATAGCGAGCTCGGGGATACACTCCAACGGCTTAACCCTCGCGAGAAAGCTACTAATTCCGAAGTACAGCCTCGACTACGAGTACGAAGGTAGAAGGCTCTGGGAGTGGCTTTTGGAGCCGACGAGGATTTACGTTAAGGCAGTTCTTGAGCTCATCGAGAGCGTCGAGGTTCACGGGTTAGCCCATATAACCGGTGGTGGACTTACCAACCTCGAGCGCCTAACCGGCTACGGCTTCTCGCTGGAGATGCCGCCCATCGAGGGAATCTTCAAACTCATCCACGAGAACGGCGTCCCGCTTGAGGAGATGTTCCGGGTCTTCAATATGGGAGTCGGCTTCATCGCGGTCATTCCAGCGGAGGAGAAGGATGAAGCGCTTGAAATCTTGAACAGGCACTACGAGAGCTTCGAGCTTGGAGTCGTCACGAGAGAGGCTGGAATAAGGGTCGAGAACTACGGGGTAAAGCTTTAACGTCCTCCCCCAACCTTTTTCGGTGATCCGATGGAACTCATGGTTAAGGAAAAAGCGTTCCTCGAAGACCTGCCAGCGATCGTGGAGAAGGCCGTGGGCGAATACGGGGCCAGGTTGAGAAAAATTGTAATAGAAGAGGACGAGAAAGGCTGCTACACAGTCCTAATCACCTATGACTCGGAGTTTCGCCCGTGAGCCTCTCGTAGAGCCTCTCGTAGGCTGAAATCAGGTCCCCCTTGTCGAAGCGGAAGACGTCCTTGTCGAGGCTCTCCTTCGTTTCGGCATCCCAGAAGCGGCAGGTGTCGGGGCTAATCTCATCACCAAGAATAATCTCTCCCCTCTCGTTCTTCCCGAACTCCAGCTTGAAGTCCACCAGGATTATCCCGCGCTCGGCGAAGTACCTCCTGAGAACCTCGTTCACCCTGAGGGCTATCCTTTCCATCTCCCTGAGCTCGTCCCCGCTTATGCCCAGAACTCTCGCGTGGTAGTGGTTTATCATCGGGTCGCCGAGGTCGTCATCCTTGTAGTAGAGCTCGACTATCGGCTCGCTGAGCTCGGTTCCCTCCTCAAGGGGAAGGCGCTTCTTGAGACTGCCAGCGACAACGTTTCTCACCACAACCTCGAGGGGATACATCTTGAGACGCTCAACGATGAGCCTGTTGTCCCCGGCTATGCCTATGAAGTGGGTCTTTACGCCGTTCTCCTCAAGAACCCTGAAGAGGTGGGCGCTAATCTGGGCGTTGAGCCAGCCCTTACCCCTGAACTGGGCCTTCTTTTTCCCGTCAAAGGCGGTGGCGTCGTCCTTGAACTCCATTATCGCCTTGCCGTCGTCGAGCGGGATCACCTTCTTGGCCTTACCCTCGTAAACCTCCATAGGCTTCACCATTTTTATGTAAAATTTTGAGACTTTTAAGGATTTTTTAGACATAAATCAGTCAAACAACGGGCAAGGTTTTTAAACACAAACAAGCAAATTTAAGCGGAGCAAACCCCATGGCATTAACTTTTCAGTGTCAATCGGTGGTCGAGATGCGCGAGAAATGCGGGGTCTTCGCGGCCTTGACTGAGAACGCGGCTAGGAAGGCGTACTACGCCCTTCTGGCTTTACAGCACCGGGGCCAGGAAAGTGCGGGAATAAGTGTCTGGAGGAACAGGATAAGAACGCTCGCGGGAAAGGGCCTCGTCTCGGAGGTCTTCAGGAGCGGAGAGCTCGCGAAGCTGAGGTCGAACCTCGCGATAGCCCACGTCCGTTATTCCACATCGGGCTCGCTCAACGAGACCCAGCCCCTCGAAACCGAGTGCTGTGGAAAAAGAATCGCGATAGCACACAACGGGACGCTCACCAACTTCAAACCCCTCCGGGGGAGGTATGAAAGGCTCGGCGTCAAATTCCACCACTCCGTTGATTCCGAACTCCTGGGGGTTTCGTTTCTCTGGCACCTACACGAGGCCGGCGACGAGTTCGAGGCGATGAAAGCGGTTTTTGAGGAAGTTAAAGGCGCTTACTCGGTGGCGTTCCTCTTCGACGGGAAAGTTCTGGTGGCGAGGGACCCCCTTGGTTTCAGGCCGCTGAGCTACGGCTTTTTTAACGGTCACTACTTCGCTTCCGAGGATTCTGCCTTAAGGCTCTTCGTTGACGAGTCAGAGGGCGGGAAAATACGGGACGTCGAGCCGGGTGAGGTCTTTCTTCTCTCCGGGGACGGCGTTGAGAGCAGGGTTCTAGCAAAGGAGGACCACCACCACTGCGTTTTCGAGTACATATACTTCGCGAGGCCCGATAGCGTTCTCGACGGGACGAGCGTCTACAGTGCTAGGGTCAGGATGGGCAGGGAGCTGGCGAGGGAGAGTCCGGCAGAGGGGGACGTCGTCATAGCCGTGCCTGACTCTGGAAGAGCATCTGCATTGGGCTTTTCCCAGGAGAGCGGGATTCCCTATGCAGAGGGCCTGATAAAGAACCGCTACATAGGGAGGACCTTCATAACTCCAGGCCAGTTCTACCGCGAGCTGAAGGTCAGGCTCAAGCTCTCTCCGGTGAAGGAGGTAGTCAGCGGAAAGCGCGTGGTTCTCGTTGACGATTCGATAGTCAGGGGCACGACGATGAAGCGCATAGTTACAATGCTCAGGAAGGCGGGAGCGAAGGAAGTCCACGTCAGAATAGCCTCACCCCCCATAAGGTATCCCTGCTACATGGGGATAGACATCCCTACGAGGCACGAGCTCATAGCGGCCTTTGGAGGCGTAGAAAAGGTTAAGGAAGCCATTGGATCGGACAGCTTAGCCTATCTCAGCGTCGAAGGTCTCATCCGGGCCGTTGGCAGGAGGGACCTGTGTCTGGCGTGCCTTACCGGAGAATACCCGGAGTGGGCGTTCAGGTTTTGACCTTTCTCACCCTGCACGCTGAAAACTTGAACTCCGGCGTTCCGGCCTTGTTCAAAGCCGGGCTCGTGAGTTTGTTGGCCTTGAAGTGGAAGGGAACTGCCACAAGCCCTTCAGGAACCCCACCGACATTGGCGCGCATCCTTATCTTCCCGCGCCTCGTCTCGATTTCCACCCAGTCGCCGTCGTTTATTCCGAGCTTTTTAGCGTCTTTCTCGTTGAGTAACGCCCTCGGCTCGCCCATGAGCCTGACCAGCGACGGGCTCCTCAGCGTCATCTCGCCCGTGTTGTAGTGGCTTATCAGCCTCACCGTGGTCAGGACGAGGGGATACTCTTTGTCGGGCTTTTCCCACGGCTCTATCTGCTCAACCGCTATGAGCCTCGCCTTTCCGTCGGGGGTTGAGAACTCCCACGTATGGAGCCTCTTCCTCGGCAGGAAAATTCCGTCCGAGTTCTTTAGCTCGTCAACGCTTCTCTCCTCAAGCTCTGGAAAGAGCCTGAAGTACTCCTCGGTTATTTCCTCGACCCTCGAATAGTCGAAGCCGGGCAGACCGAGGGCCTTTCCCAGCATCGTCAGAATCTCCCAGTCCGGTTTGGAATCCCCGTAGGGCTCGCAGACCTTGTGGCTCCACTGGATTCTCCTCTCGCTGTTCATGTAGCTACCGCTCTTCTCGCAGAAAGCCGAAGCCGGGAGAACGTAGTGGGCGTATCTTGCTGTCCTCGTCATGAAGAGGTCCTGGACTACGAGGAGGTCGAGTTTCCTGAGGGCATCTCTAACGCGGGTGAAGTCGGCCTCGCTGACCGCTGGATTCTCGCCGACGATGTAGAGGGCCCTCACATCACCCCTCTCTATCGCGTCCCAGAGCTCCGTTAAGTAGAGGCCCCTCTCGGTCGGGAGGTCATCAACGCCCCAGAGCGAAGCAACGCGCTTCCTGAAGCGTTCGTCTGTTAAAGGCACGTAGCCGGGGAGGAATTCGCTCAGGGCACCCATGTATGCGGCACCCTGGACGTTGTTCTGCCCGCGCATTGGATAGAGACCGCCCTTTTCACCGATGTAGCCGAGGAGCAATGCCAGGTTAATCACAGCCAGAACGTTTTCCACCCCGGAAACGTGCTGGGTTAACCCCATCCCCCACATTATGGCTCCACTACCTGCTAAAGCGAAGGTTCTCGCAACTTCCCTTATCGTCTCGGCCGGAACGCCAGTTACCTTCTCCGCGTATTCGGGAGTGTACTTCATAACCCCCATCCTGACCTCGGAGAACCCCCTCGTCCGGGTTTTCACGAAGTCCTCGTCGTAGAGCTCCTCCCCGATGATGACGTTGGCAATCGAGTTGGCGAGGGTTATGTCCGTTCCGGGCCTGATTACAAGCTTATAGTCGGCGAAGGCCATCGTCCTCGTCTCCCTGACGTCAACGACGATAATCTTTGCGCCGTTTCTCTTCGCCCTCAGGATGTAGTCCATCACAACCGGGTGCGTTTCCGCCGGGTTGTAGCCCCAGATGAGTATGGCCTTAGAGCCCTCCAAATCCTCGTAGGGGTTCGTTTGAGCGCCAGTTCCCACGGCAAGTTTGAGCGCGTGAACGCTCGCCTCGTGGCAGAGACGGGCGCAGTTGTCTATGTTGTTCGTCCCGAAGAGGCGCGCAATCTTCTGAAGGAGGTAGTTCTCCTCGTTGCTCACCTTTGATGAGGCCAAAAAGGCCACAGCATCAGCGCCGTAAAGCCCCCTAATCTCGAGGAGCCTGTTCGCTATTTCCTCTATCGCAACGCCCCAGCTCACCGGGACCATCGCGGAGCCGATTCTCTTGAGCGGCCTCTTTAATCTGTCCTTCGACAGAACGATTTCTGTTGAATAAAGCCCCTTCGGGCAGAGCTTCCCCCTGTTTGGCTCGCCGGGGTAGGGTTTCACTTTCATCGTTTTCTCATCCACGAGAAGCCTGCATCCAAAACCACAGTAGGGACACACGACGGCCTTCACGGTATCACCATGTTGGCAAGAAAAAGTCAAAATTAAAAAGTTTTCTGGCCAAAATTGAGGAAAATTTGTCAATCAGAGGGCCTTCCTCAAAAAGTACTCGTGAACCCTCGTGTCCTCTGTGAGCTCGGGATGAAACTCAAGGCCGATTACGTTGTCCTGCTCCACACCCACAACCCTGTCGCCGAGCCACGCTATCGGCTTCACCCTGTCGCTCAAGAGCTCGACTATCCTCGGGGCACGGATGAAGACACCCGTGAAGGGCTCGTCACTGAAGGCCAGCTTTATCGGCGCTTCAAAGCTGTCCACCTGCCTGCCGTAGGCGTTCCTGTTCACCTTGACATCGAGGAGCTCAAGGAACCTCTGCTCCGGGGTGGCGCCGATTACCTCCTTTGAGAGCATTATCAGGCCGGCGCAGGTTCCCATTATAGGCAGACCCTCCTCACCGAGCTTCCTGACGGGCTCAAGGAGGCCGTTCTTGACCATCAGGCGCGAGATAGTGGTGCTCTCACCGCCGGGGATTATTATCGCCGAGATTCCCTCCAGCTGCTCCGGCTTCCTGAGCCATATAACTTCTCCAGAGACGCCGAGGTTTTCAAGGGCTTTCTTAGCTGCATCGATGTGCTCACTCACGTCGCCCTGGAGGCCTATGACGCCTACCTTGACCATTTCACTCCCTCCAAAAGAGTAGGGAAGGGCTCAGACGCCCCTCTCCTCGAGGCGGACTTCGAGCTGCTCTATCTCCTGGCCGCGCATGGGCTCGCCGATCTCCTTGCTTATCTCCACTAAAACGTCGGGCTCGTCCCAGTGGTTTACGGCCTCGACTATGGCCCTCGCCATCTTCTCCGGCTCGGAGCTCTTGAAGATTCCCGAGCCTACGAAGACACCGTCCATACCCATCTGCATCATAAGTGCCGCGTCCGCTGGAGTGGCAACTCCTCCGGCCGCGAAGTTCACAACCGGAAGCCTTCCAAGCTTCTTTATCTCGAGGAGAACCTTGTAGAGGCCCTCAACTATCTCGCGGTAGGTGTAGTGGCCGTAGACCGGCTCGTTCTCAAGGACCTGCTTCGGAAGGCCGCTTATCTCCCTGATCTCGAAGGCGAGCCTGAGGTACGGCTCAGCGAACTTCTCGGCAACGCCGTAGACCTGCTCGTCCGTCATGCGCTGGATCAGAGCGATGTTGTCCTTGAGAAGGCGGACGTGTCTTACAGCCTCGACGATGTTCCCGGTTCCGGCCTCGCCCTTCGTCCTCATCATGGCCGCGCCTTCCCATATCCTCCTGACGGCCTCGCCGAGGTTCCTGTTGCCGCAGACGAAGGGAACGTTGAACTCGCGCTTGTCGATGTGGAAGTAGGGGTCCGAAGGCGTTAGAACCTCGCTCTCGTCTATCATGTCAACGCCCAGAGCTTCGAGGATCCTAGCCTCTGCAACGTGGCCTATCCTGACCTTGGCCATCACGGGAATCGTTACCGCGTCCATTATCTCCTGGATCTTCTCTATCGGGGCCATCCTGGCAACGCCGCCGGCCTTCCTGATGTCGGCCGGAACGCGGTGGAGGGCCATAACCGAGACGGCCCCGGCCTCTTCCGCAATTCTCGCCTGCTCGGCGTTGGTGACGTCCATTATGACGCCGCCCTTCACCATCTTGGCGAAGCCCCTCTTGAGCCTCTCAGTGCCCTTAGCCTCGATAATATCGAGCTTTCCCATACTATCACCCCATCCGTTTTCCTTCAGATGAGGGTTTGAAAATAGGGAATATAAGCCTTGCTAAAAAAATTCCATCAGCCAGTCCTCAATTGTTAAGGGCTCAATTGAAACCGGGCTCTCCCCATTTCTAATACGCTCTACGAGCTCGGTTAAATCGTTAACAACTGCCGAACCGTCGGGAAACACCGCTTTGAAACCCCGGATCTCTCGAAGTTCTCTCCCGTGGAGATTTCTGAGAACCCTACCGTTGTAGAGAACGACCAAGCTGTCTATCTCCTCGATATTCGTGAAAACGTGGGACACAATAACTATGTTGAGTTTCCTTTTGAGCCTCAGGAACACCTCCATCATCTTCTTCTTGGCCACGATGTCGACGTTGCTAAAGGGTTCGTCGAGAAAGACGACCTTTGGCCTTCCCACGAAGGCGCTCGCCACGAGGAACCTCCTCTTGTAGCCCTGCGAAAGCTCTGAGAACCTCTTGGATTCAACCCCCCCTGAGTCCAAAGAGATCTATTACCTCCTCCGAGTTGTCCTCCCCCTCCACTCGCCTATGGCACTGAGGTACTCACCGACCCTCACAGAGGGTGACAGGTTGGTTTTTTCGAAGGAAAACGAAATCTCATCCGGGCCTAAATCCAGGTAATTCCTTCCTAAAACTCTTATCTCCCCAGAATCAGGACGGGTTATGTTGCTCAGTATCTTTATGAGGGTAGTTTTTCCGCTTCCGTTGGGACCCAGGATGAAGGAGAGTCCCCCGCTCAGCTTGAAACTGACCCCGTCAAGTGCCCTGGTATCTCCATAGGTCTTACTCAAACCCGAGCACTCTAAAAGCATAGCCAAAAGCACCCCCGGAAAGCACGATGAGGATTGTCACTTCCCATGGTATATCAACTTCGGGACGGAGCTCAACTTCAACGTCGTTGCTCGTGTTGAATATGCCAACCAATCTCACCCCACGCAGCGACGTTTTAAAGCGGTTCCCCTGTTTCCCCTCGACGGTCAAGACTGTCACGTTCGCTCCATCCGCGGAGTATTCTCCTGCCAAGGGCAGGGTCCTGTCAACGTACTGAACGGTGTAGGAACCAGGATTGTAGCCCGTCTGGTAGAACACGACGTTTACCCTCTCGCCGGACATCGAGTGGAAGAGTAGGAGCATGAAAACCGCGAACAGCAGGGAAGACCCTAGCAGCGTTCTGAAGAGCCTCAATAGTACTCCCCCCTCTGGAATTGATGGATGGCTAAGAGGACTGAGACCGGCATTAAAGCCAAGCCTAAAACCGACCACGTGTTAAGGATCCTTAAGTCAACCCAGAGGGCGTTCAGGAGCCGGTAGTAGGGAAAAACCGCATCACCCGCTCCCGTGAAGGAGGCAAGTGAAACTAAGAATGAAGCAACGAGGGGATACGCGGGCTCCCGGGTGTAGAATCCTGCGAGGGCAGTGAGGGCTACGCCCCAGAGGGAAGATAAAAACAGCACAACAAAAAGCCAGACGGCCTTTTCAAAGTCTATGGGGAATCCCGCCGTCAGGGGAAAGGTTGAACGGACAAAGAGCGTGAGAACCGTTGAAAGGTAAGCCGAATACAGGAGAATAGGGATTGTTCTGTGGAGGAGAACCCGCCCCTTGCTCCTCGAGAGCCCTATCTCAAAGGCCATCGTGCCGTCGGTGAGAGGTCTGACGAGAATCAGCGAGGAAATCAGTGCGATCCCAACAAAAGCCCCGAGGAGAAGGACCCTCAAACCCTTTGTGAGGGTATCCTTCTGAACCTCCGCAACCCTATAAAAGAAGTCCCCCACTCCCTCCAAAGTCCTATGGAGGGAAGCGTTCAGCTGATCCGGAGGCGCTGTGAAGGAGCGCTGGGTAACGCCAACCGAAGGTGTACCGCCCATCACGTACCAGGAGGAACCAGCTATGAAGAGGGGAAGGAGGAGCATAACAGCGAGCAGAGACCTTTTGGAGGACACCTCAACACCCACCGGCTTCAATGTCTTCCCCTCCCCATCAGTACACCAGCACCGACAACAACAAGGATTATAGAAGCAACTCCAACTTTCTTGAGGAGATCCCCCCTGTCCGAGGTTTTAGGTTCCTCCAAGTCGTCCGGACTCGAGGGGATGTAGTCAACCGAGAGGAGAACTGGACTGGAAAAGATCCCGAAGGGGTCGCGGGGATATAGGGCCATTATGCTGAGCGGTTTGTGGCCGGAAAAACTCCCTGTGAGGTAAGGCGTACGCTGAAGGAAGCAGTTGGATCCCTTTGTCACGTTCAACTTCCTCTGGAGTTCCAGGGGCAGAACGTTGCAGATGGTGTAGTTAAAGTGACCTTTGCTCCGTATTTGAACACTGTTCACTTCAATTGACAAAGGATACACCTCGACGTATTTTCCAACGAGCTTTACCGTTCTGTTAGAAGGGGGCTGAAATATCTGAAGAATGTTGTCCTCAGCTTGTAGCCTCTCACCTAGGTGAAAGAGGGTCTTACTTTTGGGGGACACAATGTACAGTGGGAAGAAAACGCCTTTTCCATCGAGGATGAAGGTGTTGGTTTTGGATTTGACCCTAAAGGTCATGTTTATCCAGCGGCCGGTCATGTTGAGGTCAGGAAACTCGTCGATTATAAGCCCCTTTATCCCGACCGAGAAGTAGCCATCGCCGAGATCCTTGGCGGTGACGTTCATAACGAGCAGACTGTAGGAATACTGGCCGGAAGCGGTTTCGTTAACTAACATAAACGCCGAGTACGAGTTCCCTTCAGTTTGGTTCAGTGCCCCGACCTCCACTAAAATTGCCCCCGCTGAGACAAAGTTGGCACTTAAAAGCATTAAAACAACGGTGAGCGAGAGGGAGAGCAGTCTGAGGTGTTTTTCCATCTCCGCCTTCACCTCCATCCCGGTCTTCGATTACTCCTCAGCTGGAAATTATAAAAGTTGCGGCCGATTAAAAACAAGCTCCAACTGAGAATGAATTCATGTCCTCCCAATTACCTCAAGGCTCACGTCGAAGTTCTTCACCGAGTGGGTCAGATAGCCGAGGCTTATGACGTCGATGTCAAGTTTCGCGTATTCCGCTATGTTCTCGGGCGTTATGCCTCCGGAGACCTCGATTTTAACCCTATCCCGAAGACCCTCACGCTTTAGGGCCTCGATGGTCTCCGCTATCTCCCCCGGCGTCATGTTGTCGAGCATGACCACGTCGGCCCCTGCTTTAGCGGCTTTAATGGCATCCTCAAGGCTCTCGACCTCAACCTCGACTACCTTGTAGGCGGAGAAGGCCTTTGCCCGCTTTATCGCCTCCTCAAGAGGAACCAGGGCGAGATGGTTGTCCTTTATGAGTATCGCGTCGCTCAGCGAGAAGCGGTGAGGCTCGCCGCCGCCGATAATGATCGCCCTCTTGTCCATCGGTTTGAGAAGGGTCTTCCTCGTCCCCGCAACGCGCACCTTCGGATTTACTTCCCTGACCTTTTCAACGAGCCTCCTCACCTCGGTGGCGATGCCGCTCATCCTGCCCATGACGTTCAAAGCAGTTCTCTCGACGAGGAGGATCGAGCGAGCGTTCCCCTCGAGCTCTAGGATAACCTCTCCCGTCTTAACTTCCTCTCCGTCGCGCTTCTTGGCCTCAACCCCAACGCCGAAGTGCTCGAAGAGGGCTCTAGCTTCTTCAACGCCCGCTATGACGCCGTCTTGCTTAGCTATGATGACGGCCTTGGCTTTCACACCTTCTGGAATCACCGCCTCACTCGTAATGTCGCCGAAGGGTGCATCCTCACGTATGAACCTCAGGAGGTAGTCGAGCGGAACCATGATACCACCCACGACATCAACACGAAAGGCTTTATTACCCTTTCCCAGAGGGGCAGATTTTTATACTAGGACGGCAAAGTTAAGGGGGTGTTATCATGATACGGCGGGCCATAATCCCCATAGGAGGGGAGGCCACCAGACTGAGGCCCCTCACGATAGAGACCTCCAAGGGCTTAGTGAGACTTCTGAACAAGCCCATTCTGGAGCACTCCATACTGAGCCTCGCCAAGGACGGCATCGAGGAGGTTTACCTAGGGGTTAAGGGGTACGTGAACTACACCTCGCTCTTCGACTACTTCCGCGAGGGCTACTGGCTGAAGAAGAAGTACGGCCTTGAGAGGGAGGTAAGGATACGCTACATGCCCCGCTACGAAAGCACCACCAACGGCGATGCCGTCTGGTACACGATGCAGTACTACGGCATAAAGGATCCCGTGGTGGTGATCCAGGGCGACAACATCTACCAGCTCGACGTACAGGAGATGTACGAGTGGCACAGGAAGAGGAAGGCGTTCATGACGATAGCGCTCCAGCCGGTGGAGGACGTGACAGGCTTCGGTGTGGCCAAGGTTGACGGGGATTACAGGATAGAGTACTTCGTGGAGAAGCCCCTCCCCGAAGAGGCCCCGAGCAACTTGGCCAACACGGGGATCTACATCCTCTCGGAGAACTTCTGGGAGTTCCTGGAGGAATCCTGGGCGGAGGAGATGAAGAAAAAGAGGACACTCGACTTCGGTGGCGACGTGATCCCAGCCCTCATAGAGCACGGATACGACGTCTACGGATACCCCATGAACGGCTACTGGTTCGACGTCGGGACTCCAGAGAGGTATCTGAGTGCGGCGATGTACCTCCTCCACAACCTTCCTCCGGAGGAAATCGAGGCCACCGAGATAACGAAGGACGTCTACATGCAGGGGAAATCCGAGATGTCCGCGGAGTTGAGGAAGAAGATCCGGGAGATGGTGAAGCGGGGCGAAATACTCGTCCAGGGCAAGGTCCTCCTCGGCAGGCACATCTCGATCGGGAGGGGAACGGCCCTAGAGGATGCAGTGGTTGATAACTACTCGATAATCGGGGAAAAATGCGAGATACTTCACTCCGTTGTGATGGACAGGGTGAAGCTGGGCAAGAACGTCAGGATAATGAACTCGATCATAGGCAGGCACGTCGAGATAGGGGACAACGTCAGGATAGTCAACTCAGTCATAGGGGACAACGCCGTGATAAGCGACAACGTGAGGATGTACAACGTCAAGATATGGCCCCATGAGTTCGTCGAGAGAGGAGCGACCCTCGAACACTACACCGTGAGGCACACGACGCCAAAAAGGTGAGATCAGGCGGGAGAAGCCTTTTTCTCCCCCACCATCTTAGCGGCCAGCGCTACCGCTATGAAGTTGGCCCCGCTCATCATGAGGTCGACCGAGAAGTACAGCCCGATGGCCCAGAAGCTAGACCAAGGCCACTGGACCACTATTAGGAGGCCCATAAACATCGTGAGAACTCCCGAGAGAACCATCGCCACCCACTGGTTTATGTCCCTGTTCTGGAAGGCCACCGCAACCCTGATTGTGCCCACAACGATGAGCGAAAGCCCCATCAGGAGCGTCAGCGTGGCGCTGGCTAGTACCGGGTTTTCGAGGGTGAAGACCCCAGCTAGAATGTAGAGAACGCCCATCAGTGTGTGCAGACCGGCGCTCTTCCAGTCCCTGGCTTTGGTCGTGCCGTGAATCACCTGGAGAAGTCCCCCGACGAGCATAAAGGCCCCGAAGATCGCCACACTGCTTAGGGTCATCAGAGGCAGGAGCATTAGGCCCGCAAATCCCAGGGTTACGAATATAACTCCAAGCAGGAGCATCCAGACCCAGTTCTTCTCAACCATGCCATACTCAGTCATTTTACCACCCCCAGAGCGCTTGTCAATTTTAGTTACATTTTGTGTTTAAAAGATTTTCGAAGAAATCCACGGCGAAGTGGGTTTAGAAAACACGAGAAAAGGGAGATCAGCTCAGCTCGAGCATCCTCTCGATGGCCCTCTTAGCTTTCTCCGCTATATCTCCGGGAACCTCAACCTCGTACTTCATGTCCCTGAGGGACTCGTAGACGTGCTGGAGCGTTATCGCCTTCATGCCAATGCAGGTGGCATCTTCCCTCGCCGGGTGGAACTTGATGTTGGGATAGAGCTTGCTCAACCGGTAGACCATCTCCCTCTCCGTGAAGACGACCCACTCGTTCCACTCCGGGGCGCACCTTATCATCCCGCCGGTGGAGACGATTATGTCCGCCTTTTCCTGCACCTCGGGCTCGCACTCCGGGTGAACCATGAGCTTGGCGTTTGGGTACAGCTTTTTAGCGCGCTCTACGTCCCCAACGGTAAACTTCCTGTGGACGTAGCAGTGACCGTACTCGGGAACGGGGATCACTTTCTTTCCGGTCTTCCTCGCAACGTAGCTGGCGAGGTTCTTGTCCGGGCCGAATATTATGACGTCTGAATCCAGCTTTTCGACTATTTTGACAGCGTTGGCGGAGGTAACCGTAACGTCGGCGTAGGCCTTTGCCTCGGCGGTAGTGTTCACGTAGAGCACAACGGGGGCTTCAGGGTACTTCCTCTTGGCCTCCAGTATGTGCTCGACCCTCAGCATGTTGGCCATCGCGCAGGTGGCCCTCCTACTCGGAAGCAGGACGGTCTTCTCGGGGTTGAGGATCTTGGCCGTCTCAGCCATGAAGTCGACGCCGGCAAAGACTATGACATCCGCGTCAACGTCGACCGCTTTCCTCGCGAGCTCAAGGCTGTCGCCGAGGAAATCTGCGATGTCCTGGACTTCAGGCAGCTGGTAGTTGTGGGCCATGATTATGGCGTTGCGCTCCTCCTTAAGCCTGAGTATCTCCTCGATGAGCTCACCGCGTTCCATCTCCCATCCCCTGAACTGGAGGGGGAGGGGCAGGTTAAAAGGGTTTTTGGACACCTTTGGTTAGAGCCTGCACCTCCCGTCGAAGAAGCTCGTCCTTTCGAAGGTCTTCCTCATGACCGGGAAGTCCTCGCGGTAGTGGGCACCCCTGCTCTCTTCCCTGGCCAGGGCACACTCCAGAACCCCCCTAGCTAAAACCTTGAGCCTCTCGTCGGCCTCTATCTCCCTAAGCTTTTTCAGGCCGCTTTTGAGGCCCTCCGCGCTCCTCACTATTCCCGCGTGCTCCCACAGGAGCTCCCTGAGAGCCTTGAGATCGCCGGGTTCGAAGGGCCTGTACCTGGGCTCCCTCTCGGTCCTGTTCCTGGGTTTTTCCCTCACTATAGTCCTAGCGACCTCGAGGCCAGAGACCACGCACTCCAGGAGGGAGTTGCTCGCCAGCCTGTTGGCCCCGTGAAAACCGTTGCTAGAGGCCTCACCTATAGCGTAGAGGCCCCTAACGTTCGTACGATACCAAAGGTCAACGGCTATACCGCCTATCGTGTAGTGCGCTATGGGAAAGACTGGTATAGGGTCCTTGGACGGATCTATGCCGTCCTTCCGTAGGAAAGCGTATATCTGAGGGAACCTCTTTTTGAAGTCCTCAACCCCGGTGGCGTCCAGATAGACCCTCCTTCCAGCCATAAGCTGCCTGTATATTGCCCTCGCGACCACGTCGCGCGTCGAGAGCTCGTTGACGAAGCGCTCACCGTCCTCGGTTATCAGCTTCGCCCCCGCCCCCCTGACAGCCTCGCTTATCAGGAAAACGCCGTTTTTGCCGATGTAGCCGGTGGGGTGAAACTGCACGAACTCAAGATCCCTCGCGGGGACGCGGTGAAGGATGGCGTCACCTATAAGCAAACCCAGGTTAGTCTCGCTCCCCGCGGTGTACTCGAAGAGGCCAGTAAAGCCGCCGGAAGCCACGACCACGGCATCAAAGCGCATGAACTCCCCGTCCAGAAAGACACCAACGACCCTCCCCCTGAGCACTCCGAGACCTTCCACGGTTCCCCTAACGAAATTAACCCCAAGCTCCCGGGCCCGGAGCATCAGAACGTTGACCACGTGCTTTCCAGTCTCGTTCTTTATGGTGTAGACCCTCGGAAAGGAGTGGCCCCCCTCGGTCTCCAGCTCAAACTTCAGGCCGAAGGAGGAGAGGAAGTCGTGGGCCTCGCTAGCCTTTGAGACGACGTTCCAAACCACCTCCTCGTCGTTGAGGTACTTGCCGCCCCTGATGGTGTCGAGGACATGTGCCCTAACTGAGTCCCCCTCGGAGAGAGGAAACGCTATCCCCGCCTGGGCCAGATAGGAGTTTGACTCCCTAACGCCGTGACCGATGACAGTGACGTCGAAACCCCGCTTCGCCAGGCTTATAGCTGCCGTTAGCCCCGCGATTCCGCCTCCCACGATCCCAACTCTCATCCCACCACCTGGGGAGAATATGGGGAACTGCTTAAACGCTTTTTCATACTATCAAAGCCCTCCTCACTGTAGCGGATACCAAACCCTTGAGGGATAGTGAGGGGAAACACCGAACCTAGAGGGGAAAACTCACGCCCTTTACAAACGTAAAGCTTTTAAGCAAATGAATACGTTTGGGCACGGTGATCGCAGATGAGGAGACTCATGATAGCACTCTCGTACGCCGCACCCGTGATGCTCATCATCAGCCTGCTTGCATTGGCAGCGTGACATCGGAACCCCAAAGAATAGGGCAAACGTCCAAAAATCTTCCTTTTTTCTCCCAAATTTTGACACGCGTCCAAAGGAACGTCCGAAAAACAGAAATACCACCGGTCATCAGTTATGCCGGTGATCCCCATGGAGGCAGTCGGTTTGATAAAGGCAAGGGGGGAGGGCCAAACCCTCCGCTGAGAGCGTTGAGAGCTTTGGTTTTGAGGAGCTGCTGTACGACATCCTGAAGGAAGGTCTTTTCTGGGCCGCCCTCGGCCGGCCGTCTGAAGTGATGCCGTTTCTGAGGGGCAAGCTTTTGGGCAACGGCTACAGCGAGCGGGCAAAGGGGGAACTCGAGTGGCTGCTGGACCAGCTGGAGAGCTACTACAACTACGTCTCGAACAACGGGCGCGTGGAGGAGAGGCACCTGCGTGCAATAAAGTCATTCTACAGGGACATCATAGTGGTTCTATCCATGGGCAGGGCTTAGCTTTTTAACCCCTTTCTTCTACTCCCTCGGGGATGATGAGGGAAGTTTCGCCCGAGCGGTGAGGAGACTCGCATGGGCTGACCATCCCCTACTTTAGGTCTTTTTCAGAGGTTCCACGCTTGTCCTCCAGCAGAGTTTTATGCATAAAACTATAATGCATCACACTTTTATGCACCCACGACCCTCAACCTTTTAAACGGCTCTTCTCTTCGCTCACCGGGAGCAAGGATGGCAGAAAAAGAAACCCTCACCAAGTTCATCTCTCACCTCAAGGAACTCGTCGAGCTCGAGAGGAAGGCCGAGATAGAGGCGATGAGGTTAGAGATGAAACGCCTCTCGGGGAGGGAGAGGGAAAGGCTCGGGAGGGCGATTTTAGGGCTCAACGGAAAAGTGATCGGTGAGGAGCTGGGTTATTTTCTCGTCAGGTACGGCCGCGATAGAGAAATCAAGACCGAGATAAGCGTTGGTGATTTGGTCGTAATCAGCAAGAGGGACCCCTTGAAGAGCGATTTGGTAGGAACCGTGGTCGAGAAGGGAAAGCGCTTTCTAACGGTCGCCCTTGAAACCGTCCCCGAGTGGGCGCTCAAGGACGTTAGGGTCGACCTCTACGTCAACGACGTAACCTTTAAGCGCTGGCTAGAGAACCTTGAGAACCTCCGCGAGAGCGGGAGGAAGGCTATGGAGTTTTACCTCGGCCTAAGGGAGCCAGAGAAAGGCGAGCCTATCGGATTTACCCCCTTTGACAAAGGCCTCAACGCGAGCCAGAGGAGGGCAATAAGCCTCGCCCTGGGAAGCCCGGACTTCTTCCTAACCCACGGTCCCTTCGGAACCGGCAAGACGAGAACGCTCGTTGAGCTGATACGGCAGGAAGTCAATAGGGGCAACAAGGTTCTGGCAACGGCCGAGAGCAACGTCGCCGTTGACAACCTCGTGGAGAGGCTTGCGAACTCCGGTTTAAAAATTGTGAGAATCGGGCACCCGAGCAGGGTGTCGAAAAAGCTCCACGAGACAACCTTGGCTTACCTAATAACCCAGCACGAGCTCTACGGCGAACTGAGGGAGCTTCGCGTCATCGGCCAGAACCTGAAGGAGAAGCGAGACACCTTCACCAAACCAGCCCCAAAGTACCGGAGGGGACTGAGCGACCGCGAGATTCTCAGGCTGGCATCAAAGGGGATAGGTGTGAGGGGCGTTCCGGCCCGCTTAATCCGCGAGATGGCGGAATGGATCAAGCTAAACGAGCAGGTGAGCAAAACTTTTGATGATGCGAGAAAATTAGAGGAGAGGATCGCGAGGGAGATCATAAGGGAGGCAGATGTTGTCCTAACGACAAACTCTTCAGCGGGCCTCGATGTCGTTGACTACGGCTCCTACGACGTGGCAATAATAGACGAGGCGACGCAGGCGACCATCCCGAGCGTCCTAATCCCAATAAACCGCGCTAAACGGTTCGTTCTGGCGGGGGACCACAAACAGCTCCCGCCGACGATACTGAGCGGGAGGGCCAAGGAGCTTAGCAAGACGCTCTTCGAGGGCCTGATCGAGCGCTATCCCCAAAAGTCCGAGATGCTCACCGTTCAGTACAGGATGAACGAGAGGCTAATGGAGTTTCCGAGCAGGGAGTTCTACGGCGGAAAGGTCAAAGCCGATGAGAGTGTGAGGGGCATAACCCTCTCAGACCTAGGGATCGAAAGCCCCGAGTTCGACTATTCGTGGGACAAAATACTAGAACCGGGGAACGTGCTCGTATTTATCGACACCTCTAAGAGGGAAGACCGCTTCGAGAGACAGCGCAGGGGAAGCGAGAGCCGCGAGAATCCCCTCGAGGCCACCCTGGTCAATGAGACCGTGAAGAGGCTCATCGGAATGGGTGTTAAGCCGGAATGGATCGGAGTCATAACGCCCTACGACGACCAGAGGGATCTGATAAGTTCCCTCCTGCCGGAGGAGGTTGAGGTGAAGACCGTCGACGGCTACCAGGGCAGGGAGAAGGAGGTAATAGTTCTGTCTTTCGTCCGCTCCAACGAAAGGGGTGAACTCGGCTTCCTGAGGGATTTGAGGCGTTTAAACGTCTCGCTTACTAGGGCGAAGCGGAAGCTAATAGCCGTTGGAGATTCCTCGACGCTGAGCACCCACCCGACCTACAGGAGGTTTATCGAATTCGCAAGGGAGAAAGGAACCTTTGTGCAGCTCGAATAGACAGAACCAGGCAATAATTAAAGGTTTAATGAATTGAACGATCCCATAATTTGGAGAGAATACAAAGCAACCTGCCGCGAAGGCGTCAAACTGCCACAGAGATAGATGTCGTGTTGATTCAAATTCAAGGTTTCCCAGTTTCGATTAAACTTACACTCCCTCCCCGAGAAGGCGTTATTGGGACCCTCTCGCCCACCCACTGCACCAGAATCCCCAAAAGGACGGGGAAACCAAGATGGATCAGTCACCGGTGCATCAAGGGCGTGAAATACCCAAAAACGGCCCTCTGAAGCCGAAGAGTACGTTGTTGAGTATTGTACCTACTCGAAAAGTTTATATGATCTTCCCGCGGAAAGGATGATAGGGTTTAATATAACAAGCGCCGTGGCTTCAATCCGCGAGCTGTGAAGGTGATCCCTATGAGCAGGTATACGGTTGAACGTGTAAAGACCGGCATCCCCGGTTTCGATGATCTTTTGGGTGGCGGCTTCCCAAAGGGCACCACCGTACTTGTCACCGGGCCAACGGGTACCGGAAAGACTACTTTTGCGGTGCAGTTCGTGTACAGGGGGGCGGAACTATACGATGAACCTGGGGTCATAGTCACCCTCGAAGAGAGGGCCCAAGACCTCAGGCGCGAGATGCTCAGCTTTGGGTGGGACATCCAGAGGTACGAGGAGGAGGGGAAGATAGCGATAATCGATGGTGTCAGCTCCGTTGTCGGCCTCCCTTCTGAGGAGAAGTTTGCGCTTGAGGATGGGTTGAACGTTGAGGGTTTTCTGAGGTACGTATACCGCGTCGTTAAGAACATAAACGCTAAGAGGCTCGTCGTGGATTCAATCCCGTCTATTGCAATCAGGCTGAAGGAGGAGAAGAACATCAGGGAGGTTCTCCTCAGGCTGAACACGATACTCCTTGAAATGGGCGTTACCTCGATCCTGACCACTGAAGCCGAAGACCCCAAGAGGGGCAAGATAAGCAAGTACGGGGTCGAGGAGTACGTTGCTAGGGGCGTTGTTCTTCTGGATCTGGTTGAGAAGGACGTCGAGCTCAAACGCTACCTTTTAGTCAGAAAGATGAGGGAAACCAAGCATTCAATGAAGAAGTACCCCTTTGAAATCACGGAAGAGGGGATAGTGGTCTACCCCAGCGGCGAAATATACTGAAGTCGGAGAGTGATAGGAAGTGACAGCCAACCGTATCGAGACCGGTGTAATTGACTCTCTCATTCAGGGGGGCATACCCGAGGGAAGCGTCGTGCTCGTCATCGGGGACCCCAAGTCGGGCAAAACGACCTTTCAGATGCAGTTCCTCTACAATCAGGTCGTCCTGCGCGGAATGCCCGGTCTCGCGATCCTAGTCGACCTTTCCAAGAAGGAGTTCCTCGAGATCGCGAGGGAGTTCGGCTGGGACTTCTCCCCGATACTCGACGAATACCTCTACCTGATAGACGCCTACTCCCACAGGATAAAGAGCGCCCCCAAGTTCTCCTTCTCCGAGGACGTCATAATCGACCCGTCCAACCCGATCCAGATAGCGAAGTTCGTCAAAGAGACCACAACAGGGTTGGTCTCAAGCGGGCACACGGGCCAGATGGTGGGGGTTATAACCTCCATAACGCCGCTCTTCTTTGAGAGCGAGCTCGTCGAGATATACAAGTTCCTCGAGGAGCTCAAGGACATAGCCCACCGCTACAAGCAGGTCTGGTTCATTGAGATAAACACGGGCGTCGAAAAGCCCGAAGTGGAGGCCATGGTGAAGGCCATAGTGGACGGGATAATAGAGCTCAGGATGTTCGAGGAAGGAAGAACACTGAGGCGCTACCTCAGGGTCTACGGCATGAGGAGAACGTCGCATTCCCTTTCGTGGTTCCCCTACGAGATAAGCCCGAGCGGGATCGTACTCCGCGGATGACGTTTGTTAATTACTCCGAAAAGTAAAGTTTTTAAAGCCGCTGTTTAACTATTCTCGATGGTTAAGACGGGACTCCTATCCGCGGTATTACTTGTGGGGGCCCTCCTCTCGGTCGCGGCGATGTACGCTGTGACGCCTGGTGAAGCCGGGTCCAGCACGTTCGTTGGGGTCTGCGTAAAGACGGGAGAAGGGTACGCCATCCTCTTCAACGGAACCTCTACGATCCTCGTACCCAAACCCCTTGAAACCGGAAAAGTGTACGCGGTTGAGGGCGAGATCGAGGAGAGAAACGGGCTCCAAAGGATCTCCGGCAGGTACAGGATAAGGGAGGCCAGATCGGCACCGTTTCCAACGGAAACCCTTCAAGGCGCCTACTGGATCAGGAAGGGGAAGCCCTACCTTCTAACCCCCGACTGGGTCGAGCTATCGAGGCCGCTGGACGCCCCAAAGGGATCTAGGGTGAAAGCCTCCGGCCTCAGGTACGGCTCAAAGTTCTACCCAGTGGAGTACTCGGTAATAGAAAACGCGTCCGGGGAGTTTGATGACGGGATGCCTGCTAAGATAAGGGGCGTCGTGCTCGGACACTTCGGCTCAAAGAACAGGATCGTGGTGTGGAACGGCAGCGAGAGGCTCTACGTTTACCTCCCCTACGGTCAAACTGTGAGTGTGGGAAAGGCCGTGGAGATACTGGGCAGGGTGAGCATCACGTCCCGAATCAACGTTTACGTGGACTCCAGAGGGGACGTCCGGGTTCGCGGCTACCCCACGAGCGTGCCCATAAACGAGTCCTCAACGGGCGAGATCGGGGAGGGAACCTGCACGGTGGTAAGGGTAGAAAAAAGCGGCCTCTCCCTCGATTGCACGGATCTCAAGCTCAAGGGGGTTCAGGCAAGGGCCGGGGACGTGCTGAGGGTGAAGGCCCTCAACACCGGCTCGTACCTCAGGTGCATCCAGTGCGGCATCGTGAAGGATAGGAAAGAGCTCCCAAACGGAATATGTAACCCAGCGAAGGGCAGATTCTCCAGGATACAGGGAAAGGTGGAGTGGGTGAAGACCTACAGGAACGGCTTTGGGATAGCCAACGTAACCAACGGCCCCTGCTGGGTTCTTCTAAAGCTCCCCAAGTCCCTGGGCGTAAGCTTAAGCGAAGGGGAGCGAGTCACGGCCTACGGCTTCTTCACAACCTACCGAGGCGAGAGGGCCTTTGAAGTGGGCTCGGGTGACGACGTGTGCTCAGGGAACTGCTGAAAGGTTTCGTCCTCGGAACATTCACGGGACTAACCCCGGGAATCCACGTCAACACTCTGGCCGAGCTGGGGGGATCGTTTGGGCTTCTCTTCGCCATGGGACTGACCCACACGTTCCTTGACGCGTTTCCGTCCACCTTCCTCGGGGTCCCAGACGAGGGAACGGCCCTCTCGATCCTCCCGGCACACAGGATGGTTCTGAGGGGAAAGGGGAGAGAAGCGATATGGCTGGCCCTTCTTTCCAGCCTTCTGGCGGTCCACTTCACTTTTCTCCTCGTTCCCGTCTACCCCAACCTAGCCAAGCTCTACACGCCCACAGCCGGGAAAGCGGCTGTAGCCTGCCTAATGGCGTTTCTTCTGATCACGGAGAGAAGGGGAAGGAGAGCGAGGGCCGCGGTAATAATGGTTCTGTCAGGGCTTTTGGGGTACGCGGTTCTGAGGGGTTTTCCCGCGAGGGAGCCCTTCTACCACCTGTTCACTGGACTCTTCGGCGTGCCCGTGATCATGACGGCGATGGGAACCCGAGAACTTCCGGAACAGGAGGCTCAGCCCAGAATAGGCCTCAGGGATCTCCTGGTCTTCTCCTTCGCCGGAACGCTTCTGGGAATGCTCTCCTCCCTTCTCCCAGCGTTCACGGCATCGATGGGAGCGACCATAGCGACGATCTTCTCAAAGGGCGACAGGAATTTTCTGCTCGCTGCATACTCGATAAACACCTCGAACTTTCTCTTTGGGATCCTGAACTACTCACTGACGGGCAGAACTAGGAACGGTGTGACTGTGGCCATGGCAAGGAACATGGAGACCGTCCCGGGAACGGAAAGGCTGATCCTCTACTCCCTGTTCGTGGGATTCCTCGCGGTTCTGACAGGTATTTACCTCATCGACGCTTATCTCCTGCTCCTGAGAAAGGCGAGCTACAGGCTGGTAAACGGGGCGGTTCTGATCTCCCTGATCTCCCTATCCTTGTATTTTGACGGACCGGTGGGTCTTTGGGTACTGGCAACTGCCGCGGCAATAGGCTACCTCGCGGGCCTCTGGGGGGTTAGAAGAACGAACTGCATGGCAGTCCTGATGGTGCCCCTGCTCGCAAGGTGAGAAGAGAAAAATCAGGAGCTTTTCTCCCTCTGAACCCGCTGGAAGCCGGAGTAGTCGGTGACTATCCTCTTGCCGTCGAGGGTCTCGAAGTAGACCTTCTTGATCTTGACCCTCTTGACGTCCGTGTACTTCATCTCGGGGGGATCGTAGGAGCCGGGCTCGACCACTTCGTCCTCCACAACGTACGTCTTGAGCTCCGGCTGGCCGACGTACTTCCAAACCTCGTAGAAAACCTCGGGGTCGAGGTGTATCTCCCCCTCGAGCTCTATCCAGTCCGCACCGACGTCCTCCAGAAACTCCCTGACGACTTCAAAGTGCATAGAATCACCCCTCAACATATACGGCCCCGGAGGTTAAATACCTATCGCTGGGAGGTTTTGAAACCATTGAAACCGATCCCCAATGTTGTCAAACTTCCAACCCGGACAACCTTTTAAAGGCCGGAACGTAGGGGTTCCGGTGGTGAGAGAATGGCGAGGGTGATCGTTGACGCCCAGGCGGCGAGAGCCATAGGGAAGGGCGCGATGATAGTGTTTAAGAAGGGCGTGGTGAGAACCGAGGGGAACTTCGAGCCCGGGGATATAGTCGAGGTCTACACCCGCGGCGGCAAGTTCCTTGGCAAGGGCTTTGTCAACCCGAACTCCAACATAATGGTCAGGCTCATAACGAAGGACCGCGAGACTGAGGTCAACAAGGAGCTCTTCCGCGAGAGGATCAGGAAGGCCAACGAGTACCGCAAGAAGATCCTCGGCTACGATAAGGCCTATAGAATGGTCTACGGCGAGGCCGACTACCTGCCGGGCCTCATAGTCGACCGCTTCAACGAGATAGCCTCCGTTCAGATTTCGAGCGTCGGCATGGAGCGCTTCAAGCTCGATCTAGCTGAGGCCATTATGGAGGCTGAACCCGAGATAGAGACCGTCTTCGAGAAGAACACAGGCCGTTCGAGGAGGAGGGAGGGCCTGCCGGAAATCGAGCGCGTCCTCCTCGGCAAGGAGAAGTACAGGACGGTTATAGAGGAAGGCAAGGCCAAGTTCATCGTCGACATGCGCGGGCAGAAGACGGGCTTCTTCCTCGACCAGAGGGAGAACCGCATTGCACTGGAGAAGTACGTCAAACCGGGAATGCGTGTTCTGGATGTCTTCACCTACACAGGCGGCTTTGCCATCCACGCCGCCGTTGCCGGCGCCGACGAGGTGGTGGCTGTAGACAAGTCCCCCTGGGCCATCAACATGGTGAAAGAGAACGCGAAACTGAACGGCGTCGAGGACAGGATGAAGTACGTCGTTGGCTCCGCCTTCCCGGTCATGGAGGAGATGATAAAGCGCGGTGAGAAGTTCGACATAGTGATCCTCGACCCTCCGGCCTTCGTCCAGCACGAGAAGGATCTCAAGCGCGGATTGAGGGCTTACTTCAACGTGAACTACGCTGGATTACAGCTCGTCAAGGAGGGCGGGATACTCGTCACCGCTTCCTGCTCCCAGCACGTCGACATGCAGGCCTTCAAGGACATGGTCATCGCGGCAGCGGCAAAGGCAGGGAAGTTCCTCAAGCTCCTCGAGCCCTACAGGACTCAGGCGCCTGATCACCCGATACTCATGGCCTCGAAGGACACCGAATACCTGAAGGCACTCTTCCTCTACGTGGAGGACATGAAGTGAACTAACAGCCGGCCGTTTTCCTTTTTATCGACCATTCAGAACTGCTCATATACGCTCTCCCGCTTTCCGAATTTGATGACGAGGATAAGGAGCTTCTCCCTGTGGAGCTCGTAGATTACCCGATAACTGCCCAAACGGGCCCTGAACGTGTTCTCCCTTCCCTTGAGCTTTTTGACCTCAAACTTTTCAGATGGAATCGGATTGAACCTGAGCTCTTCAACCAACTCTCCAAATTTTTCGCGCACTTTTTCGGGGGCGTATCGGAGTCCTTTCAGAACGTTCCTGTGGAGGAGAACCTCATAGGGCATTCAGAACACCTTATAGGCCGAGTTCCTCCTTGGCTTTTTCCCAAGGGACTCCATTCTCAAGGGTTTCTTTGGAAAGTTTCTCAAGCTCCTTAAGCTCTTCTTCGCTGAGTTCCTCCTCTTCGAGCTCTCTAGCCTTCAACTTGAGGAGCTCCTCCTCTATCTCGTCCAGTTTTTTCCTCATGAGCTGGATGTCACGGAGGATTAGGGCAACGTTTATGCTCTCCCCCATCAAACCACCAATTGAAGCTGAGCCCTTCATGACTTAAACCTTGCGCGTCTTTCCGATAGCTATCAGACCCCACGGCGAAAAGACTTTATATCATCCCAGCAAGCACCCCAGAGAAGGTAACCCATGGATTGTTCTTATTCGAGGTATCAGTAGTTACAAGAAGAGGGACGATGAGGAGAAAGCACCTCCTCTGAGACCGGCGTGAGTGCTGAGACGCCCACGGTCTGAGTCCTACTCTATTTCCCTTTTTACCACTTAAAACCTCTCCATGAGCCAAGACTCGAGAGAAACTGGCTCTATTGAAACGAGTCTTTTTCCTCCTAGGATAAGCTCGTTTATTTTTTCGACATCGTTGATGACGACGGTTCCATCGTCAAAGCTCGCCTTGAACCCGTTCATTCCCCTAAGCTCATCCCCACGAAGGTTGCCAATAACCCTCCCGTTTCTCAGCAGAACTAGGCTGTCGATTCGTTCAACGTTTGTAAACACGTGCGAGACTATGACTACATTAACCCTGCTCCTCAGCCCTATAAAAACCTCCATCATGATCTTTCTGGCCGTTATATCAACGTTACTAAAGGGCTCATCAAGAAAAATCACCCTTGGAAACCCCACAAAGGCGCTCGCCACTAGAAACCTCCTCTTGTACCCCTGCGACAGTTCCGAAAATCGCTTTTCCCTGACCTTCTCAAGCTGAAAGAGCGATATGATTTCATCGGAGTTATCGTTCCCCCTAATCTCCCCAACAGCATGGAGGTAGTCCTCAACCCTGACAAAGCCTGGAAAAATGGTTTTCTCAAAGGCAAAGCCGATCTCCCCTGGCTTCAGGTCGAGGTAGTGCCTTCCGAGGATCTTCACTTCCCCGGAGTCCGGTTTAATGATATTGCTCATTATCTTGATGAACGTCGTCTTTCCGCTCCCGTTAGGCCCGAGTATGAAGGAAATTCCCTCATCCAACGCAAAACTGACCCCATCAAGCGCCTTCACGTTGTTGTAGGATTTACTCAAGTTTGAGCACTCTAACAGCATACGCCCATCCCACCCCGATGAGAGCCAGCACCACAACACCTGTCAGGGAAACTCCGATCTTGGGGGTTATCCTCACAGTTTCCTCGCTTCCAGCCCTTTGCACAGAGATCACTCCAACGGCCCGGCCTCTAGTTCTAAAGGTCCCTCTGAAACTTCCTTCTAGGGTCAGGACTGTCACGTTGGATCCAGAGACGTCGTAGGTTCCGGCAAAGGGCAGTATCAGTTCCTTCATGAAAATAGAGTAGCTCTTTCCTTCGGGGTTCCCGAAGGATGTGAAGTGCAGCATAACTTCACTCTGAGAGGCATTAAAAAGGATGAAAGAGGTTGTGACTATAAAAGCGAGGGTAGAGATGGCCAACACCCTGGTAAGCCTCAATAGTAATCCCCCCTCTCAAAGGCTCTGAGGGCCGCTAGGGGAGAGACCGCAAATATCGAAAGGCCGAATATAACGTAGAGCTCCATGCTCTGCCCACCGGAGAGGAGGGACTCAAAGACTCCAATGAATGGAAACAGCAACTCCCCGTAGTTTCCAGCGAAGAGAAAAATCCCAACCACAAGAAAAGATGAGAGCAGGGGGTAAACGTTGTCCCCAAGCAGGGATCCAACCATCGCGGGCAGAAAGATGCCCCACAGTGACGCCAAGAACGTCGAGATAAGGAGGGCCCCCAAAAGTCTCGGGGTTACCTCGATCCCAGTGAATGGCAGAAGAATAGCCGATCCCGCACCAAGCAAAGTGGATATGAAGCCAGCGTAGAGGAAAAGGGGAATGATTCTCTGGAGGAAGACCACCCTCTTGCCCCTGAGGAGCCCGATCTCGTTTATTATCGAGCCTTCAGCAATGGCCCTGCAGAACGTCATCGAAGTCAGAGCGGAGAGGGTGAGGAAAGAGCCCACAAGGAGGGTCTTGATGCCGTTTCCAAAGGCCTTTATCTGGGCCCTCAGAGTTTCCGACAGAAAAGGCTGAAGCATTTTCTTAAAGTTGGAAATCACCTCATCTATTCCGCTTTTCTGAGCTGTCTTCATGAACTCTGCATCGCCGAGGTTTCCAAGATCAAGTCCCAAAAAAGCGTGCCACGCTACGTAGAGCACTATGGCGGGAGCGAGGACCATCAAAAGGATAACGCCCCTGCTGGATCCGATCTCAAGGGCCGCGTACCTCATCCTCTGCCCCTCCTAAGAACCAGACCTGAAACTGCAATACCGAGCAGTAAGGGGATCATCATGTAAAGCCTCCTATCGTCACCCTCCCTCTCCTGGAGAGCCCTGAGCACGTCCTCAGACGGGGCTAGCTGAAAGCTCAGCATCACAGGGCCGTGATAGATTCCAAAGGGATCCGAGGGAAAGAGAACATCTGCACCAACGACGTAGCGGGATTTAGTCATGACGTCTGCGTATCTGAGGCTAATAGAATTCTCGCAGGTCACGTTCTTTGTGGCTATGCTGGCTGAGCAAAAGAGGTACTCGAAAGTTCTGGTTGAGTAAAGCTCCAGAGCATCGGCAACATTAACCCCGGTGCCGTTGGTCAGCTCAGCCCTCACGGTCTGGTACTTCTCCCTTCTCAGGAACTCGAAGATATGGAAAGGCTTTGATTTGTCGGGCTGGAGGAAGAGAAAGGGGAAGAAAACCCTAGTACCGTTCAATTCAAAGGTGTTGCTTTTCCTATCTACCAAAAAGCTTACGGTGATCGTTTTGTTGAGAACCCTGTCACTGAGAAGGCCGAGTTCTGTTAGATTCCTTAGGTAAAACGAGGGATCATCGAATCTGAATTGCAAGGTTATCCTCACGTTTTTCCCGAGATCCTCAAATCCCACCACCTTAACCCAGCCTTTGTAAACGACGTTTCCGCCAGAGGTGTTCGTGAGAAACGGGACCGTCGTGTAGGTTTCACCTCCCGTCTGATTTAAAGACACTACGACCACACTGCCTTCAACCTGGGGGAAAAGGTTTGTCGAACCGGCAACTATTCCAGATATGGAAGAGAGGACCAGAACAAAAGCCACGATCAAACCCACAGTCTTCATATTTTGTCACTCCCTTCCATTGTACGGGAACTACATAGTGTTATACTCAAACTACATCTGCCAAGGGTGGTATATAAGAGTTTCTCCGCTAGTGTCTTAAAATCAGGCTGTGCCTCCAACGAGTTCCAGCTTTGAAGCGGACGTCCCTGACCGAGTAGCCCAGTTCTTCTCCCTTTTCCACTATCGCTCCTATCAGCGGCTCTTTATCAGGCAGAAACAGGGCGACCTTTCCGCCCGGCTTCAAATAGTCCAGCGCTTCCTCGATGAGCCTCACCGAGAACCCCTCGCCGTACCTTCCGCCGCCGACCCCTTCCCACTCTGTCAGAACGCCCCTCGTCGGCCTTTCATAGTAGGGCGGAGCTGAAAAAATCACATCAAAGCGCTCCCCCTCCGGGATGACCCCCCTTATTATTCCTCCGTTGCTCTTGAGCAATCTCACCCCAGCGTTATTCCTCTCGATGTTCCCCCTAGCGTATTCAAAAAACTCCTCGTCGAGCTCTGTCGCGGTAACGTCGCAGCCAAAGAGCCTCGCCGCCATGAGGGCCATCATGGCGGTATGTCCCGTTCCAATCTCCAGAACCCTTTCACCACCCCTCAAAAACGTCTTCAGGAAGAGGTAGCGCGAGACCGGTGTCGTGACGAGCCCCTTCGGGTGATACTCAATATCGAGCCCGAAGAGGGCTTTCGCTATGGCTTTGTTGTAGAGCATCCTGGCCTTTCTGTTCGAGAAGTCGAGCCTTCCGCGTTCGTCGAGGTATTCCTCCAGCTCGGGGAAGATTTTGACGGCTTCCCCGAGGGGCAGTCCGAGCTTTCCGTCCTTCCAGGTGGGCATGGTTGAAATTGGGAAAGAGTGGGAAAAGTTTTTCGCTCAGAGAATAGCTAAAGCCGCCATGACCTTGGCGTCCTCGACCATGTTCTCTATCTTCGCGTACTCGTTGGGTTGGTGGGCGGTCTCGTCGAGGGTCGCCCAGACCACCGCGGGAATCCCCAGCTTCCTGAAGTAGGCCGCGAAGGTTCCTCCTCCAATTCCTCCGACCTTTGCCTCCTTGCCGCGGAGCCTCCTGAGTGCCTCCTTCAGGAGAACCACTATCTCGCTGTTGGGGTCCGTTGGCTCTGGAGCGTCGAGGCACTGGAGGATTTCCATCTCTATCTCGGGCAGAACTTTTCCATCGAACTCCTTCCGATATCTCCCCTTGACCTCCTCCGCCAGCCTTTCGGCGTCTCTCAGGATGTCGTCTATGCTGTACCTCGGCAGAACCCTGCAGTCAAATACTATCTCGTGCTCGCCGGGGGCTATGTTGGGGCTGTCCGCTGGATTTTTAACCATCGTCGGCTCGAAGGTGCTCTCGGCCGGCTCGAAGAGCTCGTCCCTCTCGGAGTACTTCTCGTGGAGGAGCCTGTCGAGGTGGTAGGCATAGTCGAGCGCTACGCGGTGGGCGTTGAGGCCCTTGTCCGGCATGCTGGCGTGAACCTGCTTGCCCCTGACCTTGACCTTGAACCAGAGGATGCTCTTTTCAGCGACCTCGATGAAGGTTCCGTCCTCGTTTCCACCGTCCGGAACCAGAACCAGGTCGTTCTCCCTGAAGAGCTCCGGGTGCTCCTTCATGAGCCATCCGATTCCGTACTTGCTTCCAGTTTCTTCGTCGCTGACGAAGGCGAGAATTACAGTCCTCTTCGGCCTTATCCCGAGGTTCATCATGGCCCTAACGGCGTAGAGGCTTGCAACGAGGCTCTGGCCGTTGTCCTCGCTTCCCCTGCCATAGACCTTTCCGTCCTTGACGACCGGCTTGAAGGGCTCGGTTACCGTCCACTTGCTCAGGTCACCGGGCGGGACGACGTCGATGTGGGTGAGTATCCAGAGCCTCTCGCTCTCCTCGCCCTTTTCGCCGTAGTAGTAAGCCAGAATGTTGGGCCTGACGCCGTTCTTGGCCCTCTCGTCGGGCGCGTTGTAGACCTCCACCTTATCGAAGGGCCAGTCCTTTATCATCTCGAGCAGCTTCTGGGCCTTGTCGTATTCTCCTTCGTAGCCGTAGTCCGGGCTTATCGCCGGGATTTTTATGAGTTCGACGAGGGTTTCCACCATCTCGTCCCGAAGCTTCTCGATCTCCCGGGATACCTTGGCCAGCGTTTCCTCCATTCCGACCACCGGGGTATGTAGTTCCGCAGGCTTAAACGCTTTTTGTCACCCAAATGTCTTATATACCCCCTCACCATACCCCACACGTCCGCAGAAGGAAAGGAGGTGTTGGGTTGATAGAGATAACTTTCCTCGGGAGCGGAGGAGGGCGCTTCATAACCATAACCCAGTTCCGCTCCACCGGGGGATTTCACATAAGGGCCAGCAGGAACCTCTACGTCGATCCCGGGCCTGGAGCATTAGTGAGGAGCTGGCGGTACAAGCTCGATCCCCGGAAGCTCGACGCAATCTTCGTCTCCCACAGGCACGTCGACCACTGCAACGACCTCGAGATAATGGTCGAGGCCATGACGGGCGGTGCCCTAAAGAAGAGGGGCACGCTCATAGCATCGAAGAGCGTCGTTTACGGCGACGAAGACCACACCCCCGCGATAAGCAAGTACCACATCGACGTCCTTGAGAGCGTCCACACTCCAGAGCCGGGCAACAAGATAGCGATAGGCGAGGAGGAGCTCCTGGTAACTCCCGCCAAGCACTCAGATCCAACCACAATAGGGTTCAGGATGAAGACGGCCTACGGTGACATCTCCTACATCCCCGACACGGCCTACTTCGACGAGCTGAGGGAGTGGCACGACGGGGCCAGGGTTCTGATAGCCGCGATAACCCGGCCCAGGGACATGGGGATACCCTACCACATGAGCACCGATGACGCGGTCGAGATGCTCAAGGGAATGGAGAGGAAGCCGGAAGTGCTCGTCATGAACCACATAGGAATGAAGATGCACTTCGCCAACCCCTACAAGGAGGCAAAGTACATCGAGAACGTCACCGGGGTTAAGACGTACATAGCCAAGGAGGGCTTCAGGGTGATGGTGGACAAAAAGGAGATAGCGGTGAGGACTTTAAGGCCGGCTAGGTTCGTCTAGCTTTATTTTTCATCCCCTCTTCGACGGCCCTCTTGACCACCCCGTAGGCGAGCTCAAAGAGCTCGTCGCGCCTCTTCTCGCTCGGCCCCTCGACGACCACGCGAACCTTCGGCTCCGTCCCGCTCGGCCTAACGAGAACCCACGAGCGGTCCTTCAGGTTGAAGCGGTAGCCAGAGATCGTCAGAACCTCCACTACCTGGTCGCCGAGCTTTTCCCTGAGAACCTCGGCGGCCCTCTTCACGACATCCTTCTTCAGCTCATCCGGGCATCTAACGTTCTTCTTGGTCAGGTAGTACGTCGGGATGTTCTCCTCGATTATCCTGGATAGGGGCCCTTCCTCGTCGATGAGCCTTATCAGAAGCCCCATCGTAACGAAGCTGTCTATCCAGGGCCCGAACTTCGGGTGGACGAGCTTCCAGGGTTCGCCGGCGAAGATCGCTCCATAGCGCTTTATCCCGTCGTGGGGCTGGCCAAGGGGGACGCGGTAGACCCTTCCACCCGCTCTCTCAACGACCTCGTCTATCCTCGAACCCGTGTTTATCGACGTGACGACGGTCCCACCGCCGTGCTCCTCCACGTAGAGCTTGGCGAAGAGGGCTATTAGGGTGTCCTCATCGACGTAGTTCCCCTTTTCGTCGAAGACCGCTATCCTGTCTGCATCGCCGTCTTGAGCTATCGCCAGATCAACGTTCAGCTCCCTCACGAGCTGGCCAAGGTAGGCTATGTTCTCGTACCTCGGTTCGGGCTTCCTGCCCGGGAAGTGACCGTCGACGTGGGCGTTGATGCTCACCACCCTGGCCCCCATCTCGCGGAGGAGGTATGGAGCTAGAACACTTCCAGCACCGTTGGCGCCGTCGTACAGGACCTTCAGGTTCGTTTCATGGTTTACGAAGTCGAGAACCGCACCGATGTAGTCTTCCCTGACGTCCACATACTCTACTACTCCTATCTCGTCCCACCTCGCCCTCCTGTAGTTTCCGGAGAAGACGATCCGCTCCAGCTCCTCCTCCTGCTCGACGTAGAACTCAGTTCCGTCCCCGTTGAAGACCTTTATCCCGTTGTCGGTCGGCGGGTTATGGCTCGCCGTGATCATGACGCCGGCGTCAGCTTTCTCCCTAGTGGCCCAGGCCAAGGTCGGGGTGGGGATGAGGCCGAGATCCAGGACTGAAGAACCAGCAGAGAGCAGGCCAGCTGTTAGGGCGTTCTGGAGCATCACGCTCGAAGTCCTACCATCCCTGGCGACGGCGACGGTTCCGCCGTTTTTGTAGGTGGCAACGGCCATACCAACGTTGAGAGCGAGCTGAGGGGTGACCTTCTCCCAGAGGGTCCCACGTATCCCCGCGGTTCCGAAGAGCTTCATCGGCACCACCGATAATACTCCGGCGGCCGCTTAAATACCTTTGGCGTAGATGGCCAGCCCCCTGAAGTTGAGGAGCCTCAGACCTTTCGGCATCGTATCGCCCGCGAGGGGAAGGATGTAAACCGGGACCCCGAGCCTCTCCCCGAGTTCGAGGATGGGCTTCACTATCTCGGGCGTTGGCCTCACCGAGTAGAGCGCCTTAGCAGAGCGGTAGAGGTCGAGGTTCGGGGTGAAGACGTCGTCCCTGACCGCGTTGATGCCCAGCTCCCTAGCCTTCTCGACCGATGAAGGGTTCCAATCGACGGCCAAAACGTCGTAGCCGAGCTCCTTCAGTCTCAAAGCCACCTTGAACTGGAAGCCTATCCCGAGCTCCACTATTTTGCCCCTTGGGACGTTCTTTGCCAGAAACTCCGCGAAGTCCTCGATCGGCATGGGAGAAAATGGGGGAGGGGACTTAAAAAGCTTCAGAAGACCGCCTTGCCGCTCCCCTTGTCAAACACGTGGATCTTCTTCATGTCGAAGACGACGTCCACTTCCTGACCTTCCTCCACCTTCGACTCCGCCGGAAACTTGCCGGTGAAGACAACGTCCTCGACGCTCAGGTGCACTATCTTCTCGCCACCGAGGTTCTCGATGATGTCCACCATGGCCCTGGCCATGTTCTCCCCCGGAACCTTCACCTGGGCGAAGAAGGCGTCGTAGATGTCCTCGGGCCTTATGCCGAAGATGACGTCCTTTCCAAGGTAGCCGCCCTCCTCGAGCACCTCAACCTGGTCGGGCAGGAGCTTGAGCCTGAAGGGGCCAAAGTCCACGAAGCCGTCGGAGGTAACGGTGGCATCGAGGAAGTTCATGGGCGGCGAGCCTATGAAGCCGCCGACGAAGGTGTTCGCCGGCCTGTCGTAGACCTCGTCAGGCGTTCCAACCTGCTGGAGCTCGCCCTTGTTTATCACCGCAATCCTATCGCCCATGGTCATTGCCTCGACCTGGTCGTGGGTGACGTATATCGTCGTCACTCCAAGCTGCCTCTGGAGCTTCTTGAGCTCGGCGCGCATCTTGACCCTGAGCTTTGCATCCAAGTTGCTCAGCGGCTCGTCCATGAGGAACACCTGGGGTTTTCTGACTATGGCCCTCCCCAGGGCCACACGCTGCCTCTGGCCGCCGGAAAGCTCCCTAGGTTTTCTGTTCAGGAGCTCGCTAAGGCCGAGCATCTCAGCGACCTCTTTAACGCGCCTGTCTATCTCATCCTTGGGAACCTTCCTGAGCTTGAGCGGGAAGGCTATGTTGTCGTAAACGGTCATGTGCGGGTAGAGAGCGTAGCTCTGAAAGACCATCGCTATGTCCCTGTCCTTTGGCGGGACGAAGATGCCCCTTTCGGGGTCGGCAACGAGCTTTCCGCCGATGGATATCTGGCCCTTTGTGGGCTCCTCGAGGCCGGCTATCATCCTCAGCGTCGTGGTCTTCCCGCATCCGCTCGGGCCAAGGAGGATCATGAACTCGCCGTCCTTTATGTGGAGGTTCATGTCCCTAACCGCGGTGAAGTCACCAAACTTCTTCCACACGCCCTTGAGCACTACTTCCGCCATTTGATCACCTCCAAAAGGAAAAGGAAGGGGTCAGTTCCTCCTTCTGAGGAGGAGCGGTATTGCTGCAAGTCCAACGAGAGCCGCTGGGCCGCAGATTCCGCCCTTGCTCTTGCTGGTGGTAGTTGTAGTCGTGGTTGTGGTAGTGGTCGTCGTGGTCTTGCTCGGGGAACTGGTCGTGGTGGTAGTAGGCGAAGAGGTCGTAGTGGTTGTGGTAGTTGTGGTTCCGCCACTGCCTGAACCCGGGAAGGTTGTGGTGGTAGTTGTAGTTGTGGTCGTGGTGGTTGTGGCGGTCGTTGTCGTAGTCGTCGTAGTACTCGTAGTTGTCGTGGTTCCACCGGCTCCCCCTGCCCCTTGGACGAGCGGGATCATGACGACGGTTGCCCTTTTGCCGTTTTCAGCATCGTAGCTCTGCAGCTGCTCCTCCTGAGTTGGCTTAAAGCCCGCCGGGGCAAGGAGGTCCATGACGCGGGGTTCAACGCCGGCTATGATGGCGTCGACGTCCCCGCCTCCAACCTTCCACTGCTCCGCCTGGACGGCAACAGGCCTCCACTTGTCAGGACCATAACCGTCCTGACTGCCAACAAGGACAGCGGCGTAGAGGCCGTAGGTGTCGTTGAACTGGAGGTACCTCTTCGGGACGTCAACGAGAATAGCGTTCTTCGTTGGGTCGGCACTTATCTTGAGCTCTCCCTGGTAAACCGTACCGTTCGGAAGGACAACCAGGTTTCCGTAGTCCCAGCCGGCAATCCTAAGCGCGAGATCCCACGGGTGATCTGGATCAAGGTCGACGTTCGCTCCAGGCCCATCCGGGAACATCTTTATGGCAGAAGTGTTCCCACCAGGCCTGAAGTCGAAGTACGCTTCAATGATCTGGAGGCTGAACCCGTTGGGTCCGTTCCACGGGTTGTCGCCGAGATCCTTGAAGTAGAACTCAAGGTGCCAGTGGTCGTCCTCGTCGACCATCCTGAACTTGAGGAAGTCAAAAGCACCTGGAACGAAGACCCCATCGGTCGGGTAGGTGTAGGTTCCGGGCCCGTGATCGTCGCCCTCGGGATCCTTGACAACTATGCCGGTCTTGAGCAGAGGTATGGCCTTGACCGTCGCCCTCTTGCCGTTTTCAGCATCGTAGCTCTGCAGCTGTTCCTCCTGGGTCGGCTTAAAGCCAGCTGGAACGAGTTCATCCATAACCCTCGGCTCAACGCCGGCGATAATGGCGTCAACGTCTCCACCACCGACCTTCCACTGCTCCGCCTGGACGGCAACAGGCCTCCACTTGTCAGGGCCATAACCGTCCTGACTGCCGGTGAGGACGTCTCCCCAGAGGCCGTAATCCTCGTCGATCTTAATGTACTTCTTGGGCACCTTCACGATTATGGCGTTCTTCGTCGGGTCGACCGAGATCTGGAGTTCGCCCTGTATCGCGGTTCCGTTCGGGAGGACGATGAGGTTTCCGTAGTCCCATCCTGCAATCCTAAACGCGACGTCCCAGGGGTGATCCGGATCCAGGTTAACGTTCGCTCCAGGCCCGTCCGGGAACATCTTTATGGCCGAGGTGTTCCCTCCGGGCTGGTAGTCCAGGTAGACCTCTATTATCTGAAGGCTGAACCCGTTTGGCCCGTTCCACGGGTTGTCACCTAGATCCTTGAAGTAGAACTCCATGACGTAGCCGTCGGTCTGCTCTAGCATCCTGAAGCGGAGCAGGTCGAAGACACCGGGCTTGAAAACGCCATCGGTCGGGTAGGTGTAGGTTCCGGGCCCGTGGTCGTCGCCCTCGGGATCCTTTATGTCGGCTATAACGACCCCCTTAACCTGGACCGGGAGCTTGAGCTCTACTGGCGTGCTTATCGTTTCGAGGCTGCCGTTCCTGACGGTTGAGACGGCAAAGTAGAAGTCGCTCGGGCTCTCAATGTAGTCGAAGGGGACAACGACCTCAACGCTTCCATCGTCACGCTTGACGGTCAGGTTTCCGAGGAGCGTGCTGTTCTCGTAGTCTGTGGAGTTGTATATCCAAGCGCTCCCGTTGGCGTAAACGATGTGCTTGGTTATCATGAGGCCGACGCTGTCGGCCGAGAACGGCCAGGTTGTGTACCTGAGCTCACCGGGCCTCTCCTGAAGCAGGGTGAAGGTGTTTCCAACGTGCCTGTTGGTCTCGTAGAGGCTGACCTCGAACTCACTGAGGTTGCCTCTAACGACGAAGTGCAGGCCGCTCTCATCAAAGTAGACGCTCACGTTCTTGGCAAGCGGGGAGAGGCTCGAGTAGGTGTTGACCTGGCCCTCCTTGAGGCCGTCCAGAGCTCTTCTGACGTAGGGCTCGCCGTCCGGGAAGTAGTTGCCGTAGAGGTAGCTCGGCGGCTCAAGGCCAGCGAGCCTGTACATCTCGTAGAGGTAGACCTTGAAGTAGCGGTCGAAGGCGTAGTCCTGACCGCTGTCCTGGTCCCTTCCATACCACCAGAACCAGTCGCTCGCCTCCGCCCTGAGAAGGTACTCGTTGGCGTTCTCCCATGAGGAGAGGTCCATGCTTTCCTTGTTCTCCATCAGGGTCTTCCTGGCCTCGTAGAGCCAGTACCAGGCGTAGTTCTCCTGGGGCTCGCCGAGCCACGTGGAGAGTGTCCCGTCTATCCAGCTGCTCTCGGGCCACTGGTGGGTTCCCTCGACCCCGGCCATGTCGTAGAGCTCGTTGAGGCTCTGGGCCTCGAGGAGGGCTCCGACATGATCCTTGAGGTCGAGGTACTTCATGGCCTTGGGGGTGAGAACCTTGGCCTTGTCCCCGTAGAGCTTTATGTACTCGCTCGGCGTGACGGTCCTTATGAGGCCCTGCTCCTGGAGTTCGGTGAGCCTCTGGTAAAGCTTGGTCAGGAAGAGCTTTCCGTCGTAGGGGTAGTGCTCCCACGGGTTCTCGCCGTCGAGCGTCACCACGTAGACGAGCGAGCCGTCGTAGTTCTGCTTCTGGACCTTGAGGAGCTCGTTGACGAAGTCCTCAACCGCCTGATCCTGGTTCATCCCCGAGTAGCGGAAGCCGACGCGGTCGCTCAGGTCGTGGTTCCTCGGGAAGAGGTAGATCTTTTTGTCGCCGAACTGGGCCACCCACGGGTGGTAGTAGTTGTCGACGGTGTCCGGGATGCCCATCTTCTGGAGAACCATCTGGTCGGTCATAACCCACTGCCAGCCGTTTTCGGCGAGTATCTCGAGGGTCTTGTCGTTGAGAGCTGACTCCGCCGCCCAGCCGCCCTTCGGGGTGACGGTCCCGTTGCCGAGGTACTCCTTGTAGAGCTCGTCCGCCTTCTTGACTTGCTCGTCGAAGTCGCTCTCCCAGCCGAAGTCGTTGAGTATCGGGCCGATCGGGTGGGCGTAGGGAACGACCGTAACTTCGACGTTGCCGTTGCCGAGGAGGTAGTTTATCCTCTCGTGCTCCTCGAAGGTGTGATTGAGGAGCCAGGTCTGGGCGTTGAGGACGGTCTTGAGGTCGTTCCTCGTGTAGCCGCCCTGATCAACCTTCTCGTAGAGGGCCTTGAGCTCGGGGTGATCCATTATGTAGCCGTAGTCTATCCAGGCGAGGTTGAAGTAGACGGCGAGGTCGATGTAGTCCTGCTCGGTGAACTCGTTGGTTATGGCCACCTTCTGCTCCTCAAGCGGCAGGTTGGCGTACTTCTGCTTGGCGTTCATCAGCTTGTCTTTGAGCTCGGTATAGTGGTCCCAGAAGTCCCTCGTCGGGTTTCCGTTGGAGTCGGTGACGGGCTCGCCGTTCCAGGGTATGGTGTGGTCGAAGAAGCCACCCGGAACCTGGAGCATCTGCCACTTCTCGTCGAGGGTTAAGGGAGCGCCGTTGGCAAGCTTGTAGCTTATGATCTGGAGCACGTCCTTCTTGCCGTGCATGTAGTCGGCCAGCTGGGCTATCAGAGAGCCCGAGAGGTCTATGGTGGCGTGAACCTCGGGATACTCGCTGAGGTAGTGGGCCATCTTCCAATAGTTGTTGGCCGCGTGGAGCCTGACCCACGGCCTCGTGTAGACGCCGAGGACCGGGTCGTAGTAGTAGGGCTGGTGCTGGTGCCACACTATGATGACGTTGAGGGGCTTCGGCTCCTCATCCGAGGCCCTTCCGAGGCCAGCACTGAAGACGCTCAGGGCCACAAAGCCCATCAACAGCAGGGAGAGACCGATTTTCATCCTTCCTTTCAACATCACGCCACACCTCCACGAAGGTTAGAGGAAGACAACAATGAAATCACTCCTTCAGTCCTCCAACGGTCAGACCGCTCTTTATGTAGTTCTGGGCCAGGAGGAACATTATGAACACAGGCAGTGCGAAGAGCAGCGCGGCAGCGGAGAACTGGTTCCAGCTGACGTTCCTGAGGTCGTTGAGCATGCTGTACAGCCATACCGAGAGCGGATAAAGGCTTTCCTTGCTAAGGAGAAGATTCGCCAAGATAAGCTCCGTCCATCCTCCGATAAAAGCGAACACTGCAACTGTTGCTATTCCAGGCAGGGACATCGGCAGGAGGACGTACCTTATTATCTGGAGGTAGCTGGCACCGTCAACTAAAGCCGCCTCGTCGAAGTCCGTGCTTATCGAGTCGAGGTAGCTCTTGAGCAGCCATGTGTTGAAAGGAACTCCACCGGCCGCGTAGATGAACGGAAGCACGTAGAGGTTGTCCGTGAGGCCCAGCTTGACGAGCATTCCGTAGAGCGCTACAAGGCCCGCTATTCCCAGGCCTCCGGCAACCTGCGTGAACATGAGGTAGAAGTAGAGCACGTGCTCCCTTCCGAAGAACTTGAGCCTTGAGAAAGCATAAGCCGCCGGAATCACGAAGAGCAGGGTAAGGATTACCGTCAGCGTCGCTATGATTAGGCTCCTCTTGAGGTAGCCGAAGAACTGGCCGCCGACCTTGTTTATGATGACGTAGTAGAAGTCCGTGACCTCAAGCTTTCCTGATTCCGAGTTTATCCTGACCCTGCCAGGTAGCTTGAGGGTAACGTCCTTGCCAACGTACGTGTTGTTGTCCACCTTGGTGAGGCCCTCGAGCGAGAGCCTCGTCTTCTCGGGGTCATCGACGGTTACCCTGACCTCCCCGGCCTTGAGGTAGACCCTGCCGATAATACCTGTGCTGGAGTCTATCTCCTTCGCGTTCATGGAGGCGAACTTACCCTTGACGTACCACAGTTGGTCGTTCCGGGTTGTTTTGTTGGCCCCTTCGATCTTCAGATCGCTAACGTACTTGAGGTTGAACTTGGAGTCTATGTACGACTTGCCCCAGATGGCGCCGTCCCTGTACTCGATGGTGTAGTCCGTTCCTATGAGCTTTCCACCCTCGCTCGTCAGGTTGAAAACTTTGGACTTGACCGTCGCCTCCTCGTGTCCGATGATGATCTCCCTGTAGTTCTCAAGGGTCACCTTGTCCGGGATCAAGTCTATTGACGTCGAGGCTATCGTTCCCTGGGGTTTCAGAGAGACGACGAACATGTAGTAGACGGGGAAGAGGATTATCCCCATGACCAGGATGGCCAGCAGGGTGATTCCAGCGGCCTTAAGGACTTCCCTCCGGTTTTTGAAGTGGAGATCTCCCCAGATCTTCATCAGCTGGCACCCTCCTGGAGCTTGGTTATCTTCATGCTCACGTACATGTAGATGGCGAGGATCACGGTGGCTATGAAGAGAACCGCCGCCGCCCTACCGTAGTGGGGTATGGATGCCGAACTAAACGCCTTCTGGTAGCCGTAGAGGAGCAGGAACCTGTCCTGGAACAGAGAGCCGTTGTAGAGGAACGGCACTAGGAAGTACTGGAAGCTGGCCGCGCTCGTTAGGATCGTGGAGAAAGCTATGGGCTTGCTGACTATCGGGATGACCACCCTGGTAAGCCTCTGCCAGTAGTTGGCCCCGTCTATAATGGCCGCCTCGATTAGTATGTCGGGGACAGACTGAAGGGCCGAGGTTATAACCGTCATCATGAACGGGTAGGCCAGCCAGACCTCGATGACGTTGAGGGCTATGAAGCCGTAGAAGGTGTTGTTAATCCAGTCCGGCGGGTTGGATACTCCCAGATCCTTAAGGATTATGTTAACGGGGCCTAGGACGGGATCAAACATGAACCTCCACACGGTTATCGAGAACAGGAGCGGAAGGGCCCAGGGGATTATGAGGAGGGCCCTGTAGAGGGACTTGCCTATCACGTACTTGCTGTTGTAGAGCACCGACAGGAAAACCCCAGCCAGCACCTTGAGGGTAACACTGGTGGCCACGAAGACCCAGGTCCAGAGGAACGCCGACCTGAAGCCCGGGTCGTTGATGGCCCACCTGAAGTTCTCAAGCCCCACAAACTTCAGGGGAGGTGCGTTGGGCGTCTGTATCGGGAAGTTGCCGAGCTGGGCGTTCGTGAAGGCTAGATATATGGAGTAAACTATCGGGTAGATGTTGAAAAAGAGGAAAGCAGTTATACCGGGTAGGATGAGCATTAACGCTGCCTTCGTGCTCTTCCTCATTTTATCCACCCCTCACGATCATGTAAGATAGAAAAGGGGGAGAGAATCACCCGCCAATAGCCTGGAGTATCTCCTGCTGTGCATCCTGGAGGGCCTGCTCAAGGGTCTTCTTGCCGCCGATGTAGTCGGTAATGGCATTGTTCACAGCACCCCATACCGAACCCATTTTGGTGCTCTTCGGCATGAGGTAGGCGTGCTCCAAGGCCTTCATGTAACCGCTGATAACAGGGTCGCTCTGAACGTCAGGGTTGTCAGAGACGCTCTTGAGGACCGGAACGTAACCGTTCTGGAATGCTAGAGTAAGGGCCACGTCCTCGCTGGTCGAGAACCACTTGAGGAACTCCCAGATAGCCCCCATCTTCTCGTCCTTGGCGTTGGCTGTGACGTAGATCAGCTTGACGCCAGCGTAGGGCCTCGGATAGTAGGTCTTGCCGTTAATCGTTATCGGCGGGAGGGGCTCAACGCCGAAGTCTATGCCAGCCTCCTTAACCCCAGAGATGCTCCACGGGCCGTTGATCATCATTGGAGCGTTGCCGTCGGTGAAGAGGCTGACCTGGGAGTTGTAGTCGGTGGTGTGGGCCATGTACGGCCAGATGTTGTTGAAGAAGAACTGGAAGCCCTGGAGGGTCTCGGACTTGTTGAGGCCCGGCTGCTCGGTCTTGTCGTCGAAGTAGTAGCCTCCAAACGCGTGAACCCATCCCGACAGGAAATATCCATCTATAGGGCTAGCCAAACCGTATTTACCGTTATCTGGATCATAGTACTGCTGCATTATCTGCTTCATCTCGTCGAAGTTCTGGGGCGGGTTGGAAACCATTTCCTTGTTGTATATCAGAGCCACGGTCTCAGCCGCAAAGGGAACGCCGTAGTAGTGGCCCTTGTACTCAAAGGCGTCCTGGGCAATCGTGACGAAGTTGCTCTTGAAGTCATCAGTAACGTAGTCGTCTATCGGCTTGAGCAAGCCGGCATCAGCGAACTTTCCAATCCAGTCGTGGGCCCAGATGAAGAGGTCCGGACCCTTTCCAGCCGGGATAGCCGCCTTGAGGGCGGTCTCGAGGCTGGCCTTGTACTCCATCTGAACCTGAATATTCGGGTGCTCGATCTCAAACTCGGCTATGAGGTCTTTGAAGGTCTGGGCCTCGGCCTCACCCATAGTATGCCAGAGAACAATCGTAACCTTCTGGCCAGGGGTGCTCGTGGTAGTGGTCGTCGTTGTGGTTGTGGTGGTCGTGATAGTGCTCGTAGTGGTGGTAGCGGGCTGGGTAGTCGTCGTGGTGGTTGTTTCGGAAGCTGAGGTTGTCGTGGTCTCGCTCTGTGAGGCAGTGGTTGTCGTGGGTGAGCTTGAGGTAGCGGTTGTCGTGGTGGTCGTGGTCTTGGTCGGGCTGGAGGTGGTTTTACTCGGGCTTGAGCTGGTGGTTTCCCCTCCACCTCCTCCAATACAGCCGCTGGCCACTACGCCAAAGACCAAAACTCCAATCAAAAACAGGGTAAACAGTCCCTTTCTCATTTTTCACCACCCACCGTGTTTTGGCAGTAGAGTATCATCGAGGGTGATATATATATCTTGCGCTTTCATGCCGGCTTTCCGGCCCCCATCCGGCAACGCGGCACTGCTGTATAATCTTGAACGAGGATGAAGGGACCTCGAGGGGCCCCAACCCCGGCAATTTCAGTTTCAGATCCTCATCGGAGCAGTTCAGTCCCACTACGACCCTCTCGCCACCGTGAACCCGGAGGTAGACGAGAACCCTACCCCCCGCGTAAAGGGGGACGAACCTACCCATCTGGAGGGCCCTGCTGGATCTCCTGAGCGAGATGAGGGCCTTAGTTGTTTCCAGCAACTCAGCGTCCCATCCGCTCCCGTCCCATTCCATCGGCGTCCTCCCGGCGTTCATGCCTTCTCCCGAATCCTCCAAACCAATTTCATCGCCGTAGAAGATCGAGGGGATTCCCTTGTAGGTCATCAGGAACGCCAGGGCGCAGAGGTACCTGTTCTCATCCCCTCCAACCAGATCGATGAATCGCTCCGTGTCGTGGTTGTCCAGGAAGTTGTAGGTGAAGTATTCGGCCGGGCCGTAGTAGACGCTCAGGAGCTCAAGCTCGTTCAGAAACTCCTCTGCGTCGATCTCCTCGAAGGCAAAGAACCTCAGTATCGCATCGTATAGGAGGTAGTTCATGACCCCGTGAAATGCGTCGAAGAGGTACAGACGGGGGTCGTCCATGACCTCACCAAAGAGGTACACTTGCTTGGGTAGCCTTTTCCTGACCTCGCGCCAGACTTCCGGGGGAACGCCGTGAGCGACATCGAGGCGCCAGCCGTCGGCCCCTTTGTCGAGCCAGAACCCCATAACGTCGGCTATGAAATTGACAACGGCAGGGTTGTCGTGGTTCAGCCTCGGCATCAGCCAGACAGAGTAAAAGCTCTCGTAGTTCCAGTTCAAGCTTTTCAGCGCTCTGTACTTCTCGATCCATGGGAGGTCGGAGTTGAGGATCTCGAGGAACTCCGATGAGACGACTGGAAAGCCCGTTACCCTGTAGAAGTCTTTGTACTCGCTCCTTCCACCCTTCTTGACGACGTCCTGGAACCAGGGATGGAAGAAGCTCGTGTGGTGAAAGACGCCGTCGAGAACGAGCCTCATTCCCCGCTTCTTGAGGGCACTCAGTAGTTCATCAAAAGCCCCGTCTCCTCCTAGCTTATCGGCCACGTGGTAGTAGTCAACGATGTCGTAGCCGTGGTAGGTCATCGACTCAAAGATCGGCGTCAGGTAGAGCGCGTTGACGCCTAGGCTCTCCAAGTGGTCTACGTGCTCAACGATTCCCCTCAAATCACCGCCGTGGAAGGGTTCCCCATCCAGAGGCAGCTCCTTCTCCCCGATGCCGACCGCGAACCTGTCGGGCATTATCTGGTAGAAGACGCTCTCCAGGGGCCATGAGGGGGCTTCAAGCTCGTTTGGGACGGCCCTAAACGGGCCGATCTCCTCGACCACCCCAGATGTCCTCTCGACCAGGAAGTAGTACTCCACCTCGCCCCGACGGCCTGGAAAGACTGCCTCGTAGTACTCAAAGAGCCCGTCGTGAGCTTTCCTCCGCATACCAACCTCCTCACCATTCACCACCAGTAGGGCCGAGCGGATGGCGTTTCTCTTACCCCGCAAAATGAAGTGGGTCCTGCCACCGAAGGAGTACAGGTACAGCAGGGCGGGGGAGTGGTAGACATCTTCACCGCCGACTATCTCAGCCACGCTGACCTTCCTCTCGAACTTGTAGGAAAGGCGGCGGTAGTCCTCCAGCCTCGGGTTTTCGGGGTCGGGTTTGAACTCACCTCCAAGCGAGAACGCGTACCTCCAGACGCCCTCTGGGAGGAGAACCCTCACAGTCCAGCGGTTTCCACGTTTCTTCATCCTGATGGAGCCCTCGTTGAAGGCGTTGAAGTTCCCCAGGAGGTAGGCGTACTTCTCGTTGCCTGCGGGAATCGAGAACTCGACCTCCGCCAGTCTTCCGAACCTCCAGTCCTCGACGAACCCGAAAGTTTTATACACCTTGACCACCTTTGTATCACTACGGATGAATAAACTGCTACCAGTGAACTTAAATTCCTTTGGGGGTTTAAACATGAGGGAAGAGGAGATCATAGAGAAACTCCAGAAGCTCGGGCTCACCAAGTACGAGAGTTTAGCTTACATAACCCTCCTAAAGCTCGGGCCGAGCAAGGCCACGGACATAACGAAGGAGAGCGGGATCCCGCACACCCGCGTTTACGACGTTCTGAGCTCTCTCCACAGAAAGGGCTTCGTGGACGTCATGCAGGGTTCTCCGAGGCTCTACAAGCCCGTCAACCCCGAGGTCGTGCTTGAGAAGATAAAGGAGGAGATAGTCCAGGACATAGAGGGCCTCAAAGCCGCTTTCCTCGACCTCTACCGCGAGGTTCACGGGGAGGAACTGCCGGAGATATGGACCATACAGGGCTTTGACAACACCCTGGAGAGGGCCGAGTACGTCATAAGGAGCGCCAAGCACGAGGTTCTCATAAACACACCCTTCGAGTTCCTCCAGATGCTCAAAAAGGAGATAAAGGGCCGGAGGGACGTGGTGTTCGTCATCGTGAGCAACTTCGATGAAATCCCCGACTGGCTTAACGGGGACAACATAATCCTAGCCAAGAGCGGGGGGGCGCCATGGCTCATGGCCAGCTGGATAATAGGGGACATAGACTACGCCCTCTTCTTCGGCGCCCTGCCCCAGGACAAGAGGAGGGAGAAGTTCTACTCCTTCTGGGCCAAGAGCCCGAGGATAATCCAGAACTACATGCACTGGTTCTACACGATCTACTTCGACAACAGCGAGGTCATAAAGCCGCTGAGCTATGAGAAGCTACCAAAACCGCTCTCCCTCGTCAACATAAGGACTCTCATCACCGTCCTCAAGTTCGCCGGGCTTCCGAGAAAGGCCGAGATAGCGGGGAGGATGATCGACACCAAGGAACCCGTAACCCTCGACGGCGAGATAGTGGAGTACGAGTACACCCCCCTAACGGCCAACGTCACGTTCAAACACAACGGAAACGAGCTCAAAGTCGGCGGAATAGGAAGCTACTTCGAGGACGTCGAGGGTGAGAAGTTCATACTCCTGGACTGATGGCCGCTTTCTTTTCACCTTGTTGGATCACAACCACACCAAAAAAGTAAAAAGCGGCCCTTCCCTCTATTGCCGGTGGTCACTATGGGGGCAGGAGCGAGGGTGATAGCTTCGATAATAGTTCTGGTATCCCTAGTGGCCGTCCCGTGGGTGGGCGTGTCCTACAAGTCCTACCTGGGCTCCGAGAGCATGGACATGGGCTATCCAGAGCTCGCGGTCGTCAGCGAGAACTACATAAGGGAACACGTCTCAAAGGAGCTCACGAAGGGCACCCCCTCCAGCGAGCTCACGGACGAGGACGGCAACTACACGCCCCTGGCCAGAACCTACCTCCTCATAGCTGAAGGGCTGGCGGTGCTGCCCCTGTTCGTTCTCATCGGCGCTCTCGTAGGGCTGGGAAGCCGCTGGGGACACGTTCTCGGGCTGATCGGAATGCTGGCCATCACGTTTGCCCTGCTCTCAATGACGGGGGACGAGCTGAGCAAGATAACGATGAACGTTGGCTACATCCTGGGGTGGGCAGGGTTTATAACGGGTGCCGCCTTCGGAGGGGAGAAGAAGCCTTCGTCATAGCGCCAACGTTTTTTACTGTTTCCCACCACACACCCACGGTGGAACGTGATGAGAGTACTGCTGCTTGGGTTCGAGTACCTCCCCGTTAAAGTTGGTGGCCTGGCAGAGGCGATAACGAGCATAGCGGAGGGCCTTGCCAATCTCAGCCACGAAGTCGTTGTATTTACCCCCGACCACGGGAGAGACCTGGGGGAGCCGGTAAAGAGGTTCAAAGTTGCCGCCTTCGGGGAAGAGGTCGAGATCGAGGCAAAAAAGCGCGAGCAAAACGGCGTGACCGTTTACTCCCTCTCCGGCAGTCTCCTGAGCGAGCCCGACGTCTACGGCCCGGGCTGGGAGGGGCTGTTGAAAAAAGCTGTCCTCTTTGGAAAGGCGAGTGCGGGCCTTCTAAACGCCCTCATCACTGACTTCAAACCGGACGTCGTTCACGCCCACGACTGGCACACCGTCTTCGCGCTCGGTCTCCTGAAGAAGTACTTCGAGGGGAGGAGCGTCTTCACGATCCACAGGCTAAACAAGGCAAAGGTTCCGGCTGGATACTTCCACGAAGCGAACCTCGGGGAGCTGGCACCGTATCCCGAAATAGACCCCGAGCACACGGCCGCATACATAGCGGACATTGTGACAACGGTGGGCAGGAGCTACCTCTGGGAGGAGTGGGACTTCTTCGGGAACTTCGAGGGCAAGGTTACGCACGTCTTCAACGGCATAGACTGCTCCTTCTGGAACGAGGAACTCCTTGAAAACGCTAACCTTCCCAGAGAGGAGCGCAGGAGGCTCATCTTGAAGCGCTTCGGCCTCTCAGATGGCAAAGCCTTCATGTTCATAGGCCGCTTCGACAGGGCCCAGAAGGGCGTGGATACCCTCCTGCGGGCCATAGAGATCCTCTCCAGCGATCCCGAATTTGAAGGCATGCGCTTCCTCATCGTAGGCAAGGGTGACCCCGAGCTCGAGAGGTGGGCGAAAGAAGTTGAGGGCCGCTTCCCTGGAAACGTTAAGGTAATCACCGAACTCCTCCCCCGGGAGACCGTCCGCGAGCTCTACGGCTCCGTGGACTTCACTCTGGTTCCCTCGTACTTCGAGCCCTTCGGCCTGGTCCAACTCGAGGCCATGTGCCTCGGCGCGGTTCCCATAGGCAGCGCCGTCGGCGGGATAAAGGACACCGTCATCGACCTCGATGAAGATTATGAGAACGCCACAGGTTTCCTTGTGCCCCCGAGAGATGCTTTCGCACTGGCCAGGGCGATGATAAGGGCCAAGAACCTCGACGGGGAAACTCTAGCAAAGCTCAGGGCGAACGGAAGGAGACACGCGAGGGAGGACTTCACATGGCGGAAAGCCTGCGAGAGGTACGTTAAGGTCTATCTCAACGAGGTCGACAGGGCGATGTCCTTCCTCCGCTAACGCCAGCCGTATTCGGCCAGAAACTTCTTTTTAAGTCTTTTTATCGTTCCTGAAACGCCGAGCGTTCTGAAGATCGCCCTTGAGCCGTTTATCCCCGTGACCAGTGTTAGGGCAAGGCGAAGCTCCTCCACGTGCTTCCTGTCGACCCTAACTATTCCGGTCTGACTCTTCTCGTCGAACTTTATGAACCAGGGCTTCGCTTTAGCGGAGCCGAGAACTCCAAGCGTTGAGAGGCTGGCCTCCCAGATTGCGCGCTTTATCTCGTCCTTCGTGAAGGCCCTCTCCCCGATGACCTGAAAGGCTATGTAGCGGTGCTTGTCCCTCAACGTCGGCGGCAGGTACTTCGGCTTCTCCCTCATTTTCACACCTCCACGGATTTGGCCACCAACCTTTTTAAGACATGCCCCGAGGCTGGGTTAGCGAGGTGAGAACTTTGGTCTGGGAGACCCCATACTTTTCATACGCCGTGCGCGAGCTACCAAAGGGCTGCCAGCTCTGCGTCAGGGGCGAGAAGCTCGTCCTCTTTACCACTGGAAAATGCCCGCGAGACTGCTTCTACTGCCCTCTAAGCCCATGGAGGAGGGAAGATGTAGTTTACGCCAACGAGAGACCGGTTAAGGGCGTTGATGACGTCATCGAGGAGGCCCTCCTGCAGGAGGCGAAGGGGGCAGGAGTCACGGGCGGAGACCCGCTCGCGAGGCTCGACAGGACGGTGGAGTACATAAAACTCCTGAAGGAGCGCTTTGGCGAGGACTTCCACGTCCACCTCTACACCACCGGCGCTCTGGCAACAAAGAAGAACCTCGAAAAGCTCTACGACGCTGGACTGGACGAGATACGCTTCCATCCTGACCTGTTCAACCCCAACTCGAAGCTCTTCAAAGTGGAGATAGAGAACATAAAGAACGCCTTCGACTTCGACTGGGACGTCGGCGGCGAGATACCCTCCATCCCGGGCCAGTTCGAGAGGATGAGGTGGTACGCCGAGTTTCTCGATAAGCTCGGCGCGAAGTTCCTCAACGTGAACGAGCTTGAGTACAGCGAGATGACACTTAAGACTCTCCTCGACATGGGCTACCAGCCGGTCAGCGACGAGAGCGCGGCCATAAAGGGTTCCCTTGAAGTAGGCCTCAAACTCCTCGAGTGGGGCGAGGAGAACACCTCCCTGAGCTACCACCTCTGCACCGCCAAGCTGAAGGATGCAGTCCAGCTTAGGAACAGGCTGAAGAGAATGGCGAGGAAGGTGGCTAAGCCTTACATGGAGGTGACCGAGGAGGGGACGCTCCGCTTTGGCATCGCTGAATACGACGACCTCGATGCCCTCTACAGCTTCCTCGTGGAGGAGGCGGAGGTACCAGAGGGGTGGCTCTACATCAACCGCGAGAAGGGCAGGATAGAGATGCCAGAGGAAGTTGCGGTCGAGCTGGCGGAGGCAGTAGAAGGGGACGTTAAGTTCTTCATCGTGGAGGAGTACCCGACCTGGGATCACCTCGAGGTAGAGCGGGTTCCTCTGCCCTGATTTTTATAACGCCGAAAATATTATAAAACTCGCAGATTTTATAAAAGCCCAGGTGATGGCTTTGGCGTTCGAAGAGTACGATGATTTTGATGAGGCCTTCTCAAAGCTCCTGGAGCTTCTGGAGTTCGACCTCAGCGACCCCTTCAAGGACGTTGAGAAAGTCCTCTGCGTGGAGCCCCACCCGGACGACTGCGTCATAGGTCTCGGGGGGACGATAAGGAAGCTGACGGAGGGAGGAATCGAGGTTATCTACCTCCTCCTCACGGACGGCTCGATGGGGACCACTGACGAGGGCATCTCAAACCACGAACTCGCCCTGATAAGGATGAGGGAGGAAGAAGAGAGCGCCAGACTTTTGGGGGTTGACAGGATAATCCAGCTCGGCTACAGGGACACGGAGCTCCCCTACAGCCTGGAGGCCAGAAAAGCCATAATAGAGGTCATCCGCGCCGAGAAACCGGATATGGTGCTCCTACCCGACCCCTGGCTCCCCTACGAGTCCCACCCCGACCACGTGGCGGCCGGAAAGCTCACCCTAGAGGCAATAGCCTTCTCCCCGCTCCCGAACGTGGCCCGGCAGGATCTCCACGCGGGCCTCAAACCGCACCAGGTCGAGAGGATAGGGTTCTACTACACCGCCAGGCCGAACTACTTCGTCGACATAACCGACGTGATGGAACTCAAGCTGAGGGCCGTGAGGGTCCACAGAAGCCAGTTCACCGACGAGGTATGGGAGAAGTGGGAGCCCTTCCTGAGGACGATCGCCCTCTACTACGGAAAAATGGGTGGGGTTAAGTACGCGGAAGGGCTACGCTTCATGCCGGGCCTGTTCCTCCACATAACCCCCTTCTCGGAGCTCGTTTAGTCGAGCTCCCTCTTGGCTATCCTTTCCAGCTCGCGCAGGAAGCTCTCAAGGGGCATCGTGTCGAGGCCGAACTTCCTGAGGGGCTCGTACCTGCGGGGGTCGTCGGTTACCAGCAGGGTGCCCTGGGTTATGGACGTGGCGGCGACGAGGATGTCCTCTACGTCCATCACGATACCTTTTCTGAGGAGGCTGGCCTCTATCCTGGCCCCCTTCAGCAGGATCTCGTCCGTGAGGGGCACCACTGTGTAGATCTCCTTCAACACCTCCAGCTCGTTCTCTACGCTCCTCTTGAGGTAGGCCTTCGCCGAGAGGTACTGGTAGAGCGTGATGACCGAGATCGAGACGTTGAACTTCGCCAGGGTTATCTCGAGCTGCCTCCTCCTGCTGGCCGTGTGCATCTTCACCATCGTGAGGGCGTCGAAGGTTATGTCCGGCGGCAGGGGCATCTTCAACTCCCCTTCTTCTTTTTGAGTATGCTCTCGAGGGTCTCGGCCTCCTCATCGCTGAAGACCACGTCCTCGACCTTCTTGTCGAGCTCCACCAGGTGCCAGACCTCTATGAGCCTCTGGAGCACCTCATCGTACGATTTTGCATCCATCCTGCTCTTCAGCATCTTTATCTTCTTCCAGGTGCTCTCGTCAACGGCTATGGTCTTCATTCCAACCCCTCCCTAACGACGCTCCTGTAGGCTTCAACGCTCCACTTTCTGGGTATGCGCTCCTTGGTTATCAGGTCAACCTCGTACAGCCCGAACCTTATTTTAAAGCCCATGGCCCACTCGTAGTTGTCAGTGAGCGCCCAGTGGAAGTAGCCCCTGACGTCGGCCCCGTTCTCGATGGCCGTCTTCATAGCCTCAACGTGCTCCCTAATGTACCTCGGCCTCAGTATGTCCTTGGAATCGGCCACGCCGTTCTCGGTTATGTAGATCGGCTTTCCGTACTCCGTGAGCTCCATGATGGAGTCGTAGAGGCCCTTTGGATAGACCTCCCACCCGAAGTCGCTCGTCGGGTTGTTATCAGGGGAGACGCTGTTCGGATCGCCCGAGTAGCCGTAGCCCTCAGCCCCAACGAAGCTCACCATCGGGAGCTCTTCAAAGCGGGGCTCGGTCCACTTAACGACCTCCCTGGTGTAGTAGTTGTTGCCGATCCAGTCGTTTCTGGCCAGGTGCTTGATCCTTACGGGCTCCCAGTTGAGGTCGAGGTCAACCCTGCCATCGTTGAGGGCGTTGAGGAAGATCCTGTTGTGGAAGTAGTCGTAGTTCTCGGCCGCTTTAACGTCCCTCTCGTTCCGGGGGTCGAGGGGATAAGCCGGTATGGTGTTGAGGATTATCCCGACCGGGGCATCCGAGTGCTCCTTTATGGCGTCGTAGGCCCTCGCGTGGGCCACAATCTGGTTCACAATGACAGCCTTGGCAGCTCCAGGGTTGATTATTCCGGGCGGCCATCCGACGTAGGGGGCGAGGTAGCCGAGCTCAACCGTCACCATAGGCTCGTCGAAGGTCGCCCAGAAGTCCACCAGTTCGGAGAACCTCCACGCCACGTAGGCGGAGAACTTGACGAACTCCACAACGTTCCCCTCATCGACCCATCCCTTAGCTCTAGCCCTCTGAAGGTTCTCCCTCACCTCGAGGGGGTCGTGAACCCATATCGGGAGGGTCTGATGGTTGAGGGTAACGAAGGTCGTGAAGCCGAGCTTTTTTAAGTTCCTCAAAACCTTAAGGTAGTGCGCGACCTCCCTCTGGTTCGCCAGCTTGTCGAGTTCCTCAAGGGCCTCCCTAGATACCTTCACGTTCTTTATGAGGCCGTAGGAGTCCCTCTCAACTTCGACCTCGACTCCTTTGGTGGGGCAGGGAAAGATCCTGCTCCACTCTATGGTCAGCTGGTAGGCGTTCAAACCGAGATCCTTAGCCAGACGGTGGTCTATCTCGTAGAGGCCGTAGTTGTTTATACCGTCCTCGGGAAGGTCCCCGCTGACGAGATCGTTCTTTATGTTGAACGGATCCCTCACCCACGCCCACCAGTCACTCCTGGCATCGATCCCCCGCCTGAGGGGATCCCCCATCTCGAACTGGAACGCGGACTGCACAACGCCCCACTGAAATTCCTTCACTACAAACCACCCACCGGTTTTATAGATTTCCAGGTTTTTATAATTTCCCCCGCCGGGCCCATTTTTGGGTCGATGTACTGCCATCCCCATTCATACCCAGACGTGAGACCCAAAAGGTTTATATAGAAGTCGCACATGTTATAAAATTGACATTATTTATAATGGGGTGGCAAACTATGAAAAAGGTCTTCGCCCTCTGGATCCTGGCCGTTTTCGTGGCCAGCGTTTTTGGGGCAGGTTACGGAATGGCCGCAACGAGCCTGCCAAGGAACGAAACCCTCTACACAGCCAACAGCGCTCCACCGACCAACGCCAATCCGTTTACCGGTGGTTCTGTGCTCGGCTTGGACGGGCTGATCTTTGAGCCCCTCTTCATGCTCAACTTCATGACCGGGGAGCTAAAACCATGGCTGGCCGAGAGCGGCAAGTGGATAAACGACAACACCTTTGAGGTGAAGCTCAGGCCCGACGTCAAGTGGCAGGACGGGAAGCCCCTCACCGCAGAAGACGTCAAGTTCTCCTACGAGTACTACCAGAGGATAGGCCTCAGGAACTGGACGGCTCTGGGGCTCAAGGAGATAAAGGTCGTCGATGACAGAACCGTTGACTTCATCTTCGACGGAACCCCCAACTACCAGCTCTGGCAGCTCCAGCTCTTCTTCGGATGGGGCCAGGGAGCGCTCATAGTCCCGAAGCACGTTTTCAAGGACGTAGACCCCTCAAAGATCCCGAAGATGACCTTCACCGGGGACGACATGAAGTACCTCGTCGGTTCCGGAGCCTACAAGCTCAAGGAGATAGTCGGGCAGGAGAAGGCCGTCCTCGAGAGGAACGATAACTGGTGGGGCATCAAGTACTTCGGAAAGCCCGGGCCCAAGTACATAGTCCAGCTCTACATAAACTCCAACGACCAGGCCGCCAACGCCTTCATCAAGGGCGACCTCGACGTTGGGACGTACTACATGGACATAGTCTCGGTCAGGAAGAAGAACCCCGACATAGTCAGCTGGCTTGACAAGTACCCATACTTCCCGCCCGTTGCCCCGGTTCTGCTCTACTTCAACACCCAGCACGCCCCGCTCAACGACCCGAGGGTGAGGAAGGCCATAGCGATGGCCATCAACCCGTACCAGATCTCCAACCAGGGCCCGATAAGCGACGTCCCCAAGCAGGTTCCCTTTGGGCCAGGCCTCCTCAAGAAGTGGGGCGACAAGATTGGGGTTGACGACCTCATAAAGCAGTACGGGTGGAAGTACGGGGACATAGCTGACGCCGCAAAGCTCCTCGACGAGGCGGGTATAAAGGACACCAACGGGGACGGCATAAGGGAGTACAACGGAAAGCCCCTGAAGCTCAAGTTCGTAACCTGCGCTGGCTGCTCCGACTGGCTCCAGGCGGGGGAGCTCATAGCCAACCAGCTCAAGGCCCTCGGAATCGAGGTCGAGATAGAGAAGGGCGACTGGACCAACTTCTTCATGAAGAGCCTCAAGAGCGGGGACTTCGACCTGGCCCTCCACTGGTCCGGAACCTTCCAGCCCACCGCGTACGCCGTCTTCAACGCCCTCATGTCAAAGAACGGGGCATCCAACTACGGGAAGTACGAGAACCAGCAGGTCGACAAGATCCTGGAGGAGTTCGGACACACGACCGACGAGAACAAGGAGGCACAGTACGTGAAGCAGCTCTGCCAGATCTGGCTCCAGGACGTTCCGGCGGTTCCAGTTTACATGGCGACCCTCTTCTACGAGGCCAACACCAAGTACTGGACCAACTGGCCCAACGCCAACAACCCCTACGGCGTCCCGATATTCTGGACCAACTACGGAACCTGGGGCACCGCGCTGGCCCTCCTCGGCGTTAAGCCCGTCAGCGGGACTGAGACGAGCACGACCCCGAGCGTGACGAGCAAGCCGACCACCACTGCAACCCCGAGCAAATCCACAACGACCTCGCCAAGCGGAACGACTACAACCACGACCAAGGAGAAGAAAGGCCTCTGCGGCCCGGCCCTGCTTGTGGGTCTGGCGATAGTACCCTTGCTTCTGAGAAGGCGGAAGTGATTTCTTCCCTTCCACCCTTTTGTTTCTAAAGCGATGATGGAGGGTTACGCATGGGTTTCAGGAAGTACCTGATACGCAAGACCATCGTCTACGGGATAACGTTCGTCTTCGCGGTCACCCTTAACTGGCTCCTCCCGAGGCTCATGCCCGGGAACCCCATAGAGGGCATGATGGCGCAGGCCGGGACTGGGGGAGCCAACCAGGCCCTCATAAAGTTTTATGAGAACCTGTACGGGTTAAATCAGCCCCTCTGGAAGCAGTTTATAAACTTCTGGACAAGCCTCTTCCACGGCGATCTGGGGTACAGCATACTCTACAACGCCCCGGTGTGGGATATAATCAAGAGGGCCCTCCCCTACGACATAGCCATCCTCCTCCCGGCGATAGTTCTCAGCTGGCTTGTTGGAAACTGGCTCGGTGCCATCGCCGGAAAGAACAGAACCTACGACAGGTACGTTATGCCCGTCTTCTACTTCCTTGCCAGCATCCCCTACTTCTGGTTTGCCATGCTCCTCGTCTACTTCCTGGGCGTCGAGGCGGGCTGGTTCCCCTACCAAGGGGCCTACGACCCCAGCCTCTCGCCGAGCCTCTCCCTGGATTTTGTGAAGAGCTTCCTCGCCCACTGGATACTCCCCTTCCTGAGCCTCTTTCTGGTTATGATAGGGAGCTGGGCCATAGGAATGCGCAACATGATAATCTACGAGCTTGAGGCAGACTACGTCCGCTACCTGGAGGCGCTTGGGGCCAGCGAGAGGCTGATGACGAAGCACGCCTACAGGAACGCGATCCTGCCCCAGGTCACGGGTCTGGCACTTCAGCTCGGCATGATGGTCGCGGGGGCGATAGCGACTGAGATAGTCTTCAACTACCCAGGGATAGGGGTCTTCATAATGAACGCTGCCCTGAGCCAGGACTACTTCCTCCTCCAGGGGGCGTTTCTGATGGTGGTCATCTCCGTACTGGCTGCCAATTTCATCATAGACCTGGTCTACGCCTTCATAGACCCGAGGGTCAGGGCCAGCTATACGGAGGGTTGAGGATGGGCAGGAGAAAGAGGCTGAACACGCTCAAACTGGCGTTCAGAAACGGCAAGTTCATCTTCGGCTTCAGTGTGCTGGCGTTCTTCGTCGTGTTTTCCCTAGTGGGCGGACTGGTGACACCATTCAGCGGGGACGGCCTCTACTACGAGAGGATACCCAACACCACGATGAAGATAGCGACTTACTCCCACAAGGACCTCCCGCCTATGAGCAACGAGACCCTTATCACTTACACCGGCAGGGAGGTCAAGGTAACCCACCTGCTGGGGACGGACGACTTCGGGAAGGACGTCTACGCCCAGCTCGTTCAGGGGCTGAGAACCAGCCTCTGGGTGGCCTTCCTGGCGGCGGTAGTGGGCACCCTGCTGGGGATAAGCGTAGGGTTCGTGGCCGGCTACAAGGGCAGCTGGGTCGACGAGGTACTGATGATGTTCGTCAACATCATGCTCGTCATCCCCTCCATAGTCCTCCTGATCCTCGTGGCGGCCTACCTCTCCGCCAGAAGCCCCGAGATCCAGGCCCTCATCATCGGCCTCACCAATTGGCCGTGGGTGGCCAGGGCTGTAAGGGCCCAGACACTGTCCCTGAAGAACAGGGAGTTCGTGAACCTCGCCAAGCTCTCCGGCCAGGGGGATCTGAGGATAATCTTCGGGGAGATAATGCCGAACATGGTGTCCTACATCTTCATGGCAGGCATACTGGAGTTCAGCGGGGCCATACTGGCTAGCGCGACGCTGGACTTCATAGGCCTCGGCCCGACGACGACCGTATCCCTTGGAACGATCCTCCAGAGGGCGATCTCCCATAACGCGCTCCAGTTCGGCTGGTGGTGGTGGTTCATTCCGCCCGGGCTGATAATAACCCTCATTATAGCGGCCCTGTTCTTCGTCAACCTGGGCATGGAAGAGGTGTTCAACCCGCGCCTCAGGAGGGGTGGAGAATGAGCCTCCTCAACGTCAGTAACCTCAAAATCTACTACAAAACACCAGTGGGTCCAGTAAAAGCCGTCGACGGAGTGAGCTTCAAAGTCAAAAAAGGCGAAGTCTTCGGGATAGCGGGCGAGAGCGGCTGCGGAAAATCAACCCTAGTCCACTCCCTCATCCTCAGAAAACCACCCATGTACCACGCCGGCGGAAAAGCCACATTCAAAGGAAAAGACCTAATGAAACTAAGCCCAGAAGAAGCCAGAAAAATCCGCTACACCGAGCTTTCCATAATCCCACAGTACGCCATGAACGCCCTAAACCCCACCAAGAAAATCAAAGACACAGTCTGGGACCTGGCAAGAGAACACGGGCACGACGACAGAAAAGAAATCGAAAAACTCCTCCGCGAGAGACTAGCAATGGTCAAACTCTCACCCAAGGTTGCGGACATGTACCCCGTCGAGCTGAGCGGCGGAATGAGGCAAAGAGCAACAATGGTCGTCTCCACGCTTCTCAACCCCGATCTCCTCATAGCGGACGAAATAACCTCCGCCCTGGACGTCACGACCCAGAGGGTCGTAATAGAACTCCTCCACCACTTCATGGAAGAGGGCATAGTCAAATCCATAATCTTCGTCACCCACGATCTGGCATTACTCGATAAAATCGCCGACAGGACAATGATCCTCTACGCGGGCAAAACGGCCGAACTGGGACCAACCGAGGAGATAATCAACAACCCAACCCACCCCTACACCCAACTCCTCCTGAACTCCCTTCCGAGGATGGGAGTCCAGTACAAGAAGCAAAAACTCAAGGGAATCCCAGGCTACCCGATAAGCCTCCTCAACCCGCCAAAAGGCTGCCGCTTCTACACCCGCTGTCCATACGTTATGAACCGCTGCAAGGACGAAGAACCACCGCTCGTCAAGGTAGGAGAAGAACACTACGCGGCCTGCCACCTTCTAGGAGGTGAATCACAATGAAAGAACTCCTCAAGGTCGAGCACCTGACGAAAACCTTCACCTCGGGAATGATCGGCGGTTACGAGATCAGGGCAGTCGACGACGTCAGCTTTGAAATAAAACCCGGGGAGATAGTCTCACTCGTCGGCGAGAGTGGAAGCGGCAAAACAACCGTCGGAAAACTCATCCTCCGCCTCCTCACGCCAACGTCCGGCAGAATACTCTTCGAAGGCAAGGACATAATGAAGCTCACCAAAAAAGAAATCAAGAAGGACTACTACCGGAAGGTCCAGGCCGTTTTCCAAGACCCCTTCGCGAGCTTCAACCCGCTCCACGAGGTCGACAGGGCCTTCGACCTGGTCTTCGACTCCTTTTTCCCCGACGTGAGCAAGGGCGAGAGGGACGACATGATAGACCAGGCCCTCGTTCAAGTCGGCCTAAATCCCTCGGAAGTCCGCGGCAAGTACCCACACCAGCTCAGCGGCGGTCAATTGCAGAGGATCCTCATAGCAAGATCCCTCCTGCTCAAGCCGAAACTCCTGGTGGCGGACGAAGCGGTCTCGATGCTCGATGCGAGCACGAGGATAGACATTCTGAACCTCCTCGGCGACTTCAGGGACAGGTACGGTACTTCCGTACTCTTCGTCACGCACGACTTGGCTTTGGGCTACTACATCAGCGATTACACGATCATCATGTACAGGGGAACTATCGTCGAGATGGGTGATACCGAGAAAGTCTTCCACAATCCGCTCCACCCGTACACTCGGATGCTCCTCGAGAGCGTTCCCGATTTGAATGTGAAGTGGGAGTTCAAGGGGATTGAGCCTGAAAAAGAGGAGGAGGCTGTTTACTCGATTCAGGGCTGTCGTTACGCTCCAAGGTGCCCGAGGGCCAAGGATGTCTGCTTCAAAATCCGCCCGGAGCTGAGGGAACTTGAGAAGAACCACTGGGTTGCATGCCACCTCTACGGGGGTGAGTGAATGCACGCGACGCTTGAGGAGATTAGGAAGACCCCAGAAGGAATAATAAAAGCCCAGAAGGCCTTTGAGGAGTTCGTAACAGCTCACGACTTCCGGTTACCGAGTGAGATAGTCTACACTGGTTGCGGCAGCTCCCACTTCCTGTCGCAGCCGCTGGCCATGGCAACCACCCACCTTGGGGGCAGGGGACTCAGCGTCCCCTGCTCCGAACTTCTGCACTCGAGGGAATGGTACCCGATAGGGAAGCCGGGGCTTCTGGTGGCAATCTCGCGCTCCGGTGAAACCACCGAGGCCATAAAAGCCCTCGAAGCCCTCAACGTTTCAAAGTTCGCCCTCACAGCCTACGAGAGCTCCCTTTCAAGGAAAGCCGACTACTCCCTCATCGTTCCCACCAGGGAGGAGAGCATCGTCATGACCCACTCGTTCACGGCCTTCTACTTCGCCTTCCTCCAGCTCATAAACGAGTCGTTCGGAGCCGAAACCTACGATGCCGAAGCGGTATCAGACCTCACGCGCGAGGTTCTGGGAAAAGAGCCCCAGATCAGGGAGATAGTGGAAGAGTTCGACTTCAGGAACGTCATCTTCCTCGGCTCGGGGGTACTCTACCCGATAGCACTGGAGGCCATGCTCAAGATGAAGGAGATGGCCCTCTTCTGGAGCGAGGCCTATCAAACCTTCGAGGTCAGGCACGGCTTCAAGTCCATAGCCGATGATGGAACCCTCGTCGTTATGCTCGTCGAGAAACCCTTCGACTGGCACGAGAGGCTCACCAAGGAGTTCCAGGGCCAGGGAGCGAGAGTCCTCACTGTCGGGAGGGAAGATACCGGGGCGGACTACTTCCTTGAGGTTCCGGAGCTGGAGCCGCCGGCTGGGATCGTGCTGTACCTCCCGGTAATCCAGCTTCTGGCGTACTACAAGGCAGTTAAGAGGGGCCTGAACCCCGACAACCCGCGCTTTCTGAGCAAGGTGGTGACGTGGTGATGGCGATGTCCAGGGTGGGCTTCGACTCCAGGGGGTACGTAATAGACGGCGAGAGGGTGAGACTGCTCGGCGGGACGCTCCAGTTCTTCAGGGTGCCCAGGGAAGCGTGGAGGGACAGGCTGCTGAAGATGAAGCGCCACGGCCTCAACACCGTCGACACCTACGTCGCATGGAACTGGCACGAGCCGGAGAAAGGGGAACTCGACTTCACGGGCGAGACCCATCCCCAGCGGGATCTGGTGGGCTTCCTTGAGCTTGCCCAGGAGCTCGGCTTTTACGTCATAATAAGACCGGGCCCCTACATCTGCGGAGAGTGGAAGAACGGCGGGATTCCTGACTGGCTAATAAGGGAGCACCCCGAGATACTGGCCAAAGGGCCTGAGGGACCCCTGCCGAGGGACGTCTACTATCCCCCGATCACATACCTCCACCCAACCTACCTGAGGGCCGTTGGGGAATGGTACGACGCGGTCTTCCCGATCATCAAAAAGTTCCTCTACACGAAAGGCGGGCCGATAATAAGCGTCTCCATCGACGACGAACCCTCCTACTGGGAGACAATATTCCAGCCCTTCCTGACGGACTACAACGAGGTAATAACAAAACCCGGCGGCCTCTGGGAGAGATGGCTGAGGGAGAACTTCGAGCTTGAAGAGCTCAGGAGGCGCTATAAAGGGGATTTCAGAGATTACAGTGAAATAAAGCCGCCCACGAGCTTCTCCGAGCCCCTTCCCAAGCTCCTCGACTGGCACCGCTTCAAGATATGGATGACCAACGAGTACGTCCGCTTCCTCTACGAGAGAATGGAGAGTACCTTTGACGTCCCCATAAGCATCCTGGACCCCTACCTCCTCCAGCTGGCCTGGAGGCACTTCTTCGGTTACATGAGGGAGCACGACATGAGGATCCACGTCTGGACCGAGTTCTGGTACTCCTTCTACCGCTCCTTCGACTTCAAGGAGGACAGACTCGGCCACCTGTACTACAAGACGGGCATCTACCGCTACCACGTCAGGAAGGCCGGAACGCCCCCGCTCAGCATAGAGACCCAGGCTTCTCTGGCACATACGATCGAGCCGGACGAGGCTGAGCTCCTCTACGCCCTCCTGCCGGCCCTGGGGATCAGGAACATAAACTACTACCTCTTCGTCGGCGGCGAAAACCCGAGGGGCTACGAGTCCCACAACGGCGTTACGTGGGACGTGTACTCCCCCATAGGGCTCAGCGGGGAGGAGAGGCCCCATCTGAAGACCATCGCCAACCTGAACCTATTCCTCTCCAACGCCCCGGGGCTTGAGGGGGCCGAGCTGAGGCCGAAGGTCGCGGTCGCCCTCTACGAGCCCTACGAGCCCCTCAGCCTGTGGGGATATGGCGGACTGGAGGAGAGCACCGACCTGAACGAGTACCTGCTCGGCGAGAGGGGCCTGTTAACCCTGCTGGCCATGAGTAACACCCCCTTCGACGTTCTCGACCTGGAGGATGCTGGCTTGGATGAGCTGCTATCCTACGAGCAGGTGTGGGTCTACAGCCTCGACTTCATGGCCCGGGAAGTCCAGGACAAGCTCGTGGAGTTCGTAAAGGCCGGGGGGAACCTAGTGATCCTCCCGATGCTCCCGCGCTACGACGAGAACATGGAGCCCTACGAGGCCCTTGCAAACTTCCTCGGGGTGGAGGTCGAGAGGGCAGGGGCGAGGAGCAACCCCAGGCTTATTCAGTTCCTCAGCGTCTCGGCGGAGGGGATCGACAGGATGCTCGTCAGGAACACGGTTAGGGGAGTCCGGGGCGGCGAGCCGATAGCGTTCTTGGGAGACAAACCCGTCGGAGCGGTCGTGAGGAAGGGAAAGGGTACCGCCATAGTCCTTGGCTTCAGGCTGCAGTACTACACGAGCCACCACGACCTCCACAGGAAGTTTGTGTGGAAGCTCAAGGAACTGCAGGGGGTCAGTGAGGAGTTCAAGGTGACAAACCCGGACATGATAGTGCTCCCCCTAAAGGGCGAGGGCTACTCCTACCTAGCCGTCTTCAATCCCAGGGGACACGGGATAAGGGGCAGGATAGAGTACAGTGGCATTACAATCCCGGAGCTGATGGACTGGATAGAGATGAGGGGGCGGGGGGTTCTGTTCCTCCCGATAAACGTCGAGTACGACGGGCTGAGGATCGCCCACGCCACAGCCACACCGGTAGCGGCCAAGAACGGGGTGGTAACATTCAGGAACCACCTATCAAACCTGTCCGAGGTCTCGGTTGTGACGGAGGGCGAGGTAAGGGTCGGGGGAGGGGAAGTGGTGGATGAAGCTCGGGAGGGCGATAGAACGACCCTCGTGGTGGAGCACGACGGGGAGTACTTCGAGGTCGAGGTAGTTTAGGCTTTTAATTCTTTAATCCCAACGTAAACCGAAACGGGAGGACGCCGGCACTTACGCCACCGTAAGTAACTTACGGGGGCATAAGTTGTAAGGGTTCCGAAAAAGTTATTTACCCTTCCGAATATTAACGGCCATGCGGGTCTTCATCAAGGACTATCTGCTCCCGTGGCTGTTCACCATCGTCTTCTGGGTTGCCATCTGGGCTCTCGCTCCCTGGAAGGGGATACATCTATCTCCTCCAAACGTCTTTTCGGTTCTCTTTCTCCTGCCCATATTTCTCCTCGTGGCTCTGTACTTCGTTGGAAAGACCCTCGAACGCTACGGCTACTCGCGAAAGGACCTCAGAAGGCTTCCGGAGATAATCGAGAGAACCCACGGGAAGCTCTACCCGGCCAAGGATATCTTCGATACCATCGCAAAGGCTCTCATTTTCTGGGGACTGTTTTCTTCGGCTGTTCTCCTGACAGAGAACCCCCTGTGGGGAGTCCTCAACGCCGTCGCGATGTTTGCGCTGATATTTTCGTTTTTCGTCCTGCTCATCTCGATGATAATCTGGGTGGTGGTATTTCCGCACTCCCTTTACCGGATTTTTAGGGGTAAAGAACCGCACAGGGGCCTCATAGATTTTGTCGTTGAGTACAACCTCGTTCTCACCGGGATTCTCCTGGCGGTTAGGCTCATCGCGCTTCATGCTGGCGACATCTCTGCTCCCCGCTACCTCGTGGAGCTAATCACCTTCGGAAGAAACGACCGCGTTGTGAATGCCCTTTTCGAGCTTTCGGCACTGAACTTCCTCTTTGGGCTGGTCGGCTTTTACGGGCCGAAAAGAATCGGAAAGGCAACAGCTTTGCTCCTGACACTCATCGTCTTCGGCCAGCTGTGGGTTGTCTGGGGGTTGTTTGGTTGAGGGAAAGCGTTAATTACGCCAAGCACTATTCACGGACATGGATGGAGGTAGAACACATGCTCCAAAGAGAGCTGGCAATCTTCACGTGCTTATGATGGCCTTTGGAACAATGAGCGAAGAGGAAGTCGAGAGGCTTAAGAAGGAGCTCAAGGAAGTCGAAGACTGGATAAACTCTTGGGTACCCATTCAATTGGAGAATTCAAGAGAAGACGAAGAATGAAATTTTGGAAAAGTGAGAAGGCTCAAACCCTCTCAATCCCTATCTTCGCCTGAACCTCTGGCCATTCAACGACGTAGCCCTTTGCTTCTCCAAAGATTACCTCGGTCGCTCTCGTCTCCTTCATGATGTAGTCGAGGTTTTCGCTGAGAAGCTCGCGGTTCTCGTCGGTGGTCTCTATGGTTACCCTAATGCGGTCGTTGACGTCCAAATCAAGTCTCTTGCGCATCTCCTGTATCCTCCTGACGAACTCCCTGGCGAGGCCTTCCGCGAGTAACTCCCTCGTGAGTGTCTTGTCGATGAATACCCTACCGCCCTCGAACTCTTCGCTAACGAAGAAGTCCGGGAGCTTCTCCTCTATTGTCAGGTGCTCCCTAGTGAGATGGAAGGTCTTTCCATCGATTTCAACGTCCATCTCCCCGGCCTCGTAGAGCTCCCTTCCGTGCTCGTTTATCCAAGCTATGACTTTCTTGGCGTCGCCCTTGAACTCCGGTCCAACTTTCGCGAAGTTCGGCTTTATGACGAGCTCGCGCTCGACCCTGCCAACGACAACCTCTTTCGCGTTGAGCTGGTCGCGCAGGATTCTGTTGAGCCTTTTGACGGCCTTCTTTACTGTTTCGTCTTCGGTCTCGATTATTATCCTCCTGACCGGATAGCGGAGCTTTATCTTCGCCCTCTGCCTCGCTGAAGAGCCTGCCTCGACTATCTTCCTCACTGCTTCCATCTCGCGCTCAAGTTCTTCATCAATGACATTCTCGTCGGCCTTCGGCCAGTCAAGCATGTGGACGCTTTCAACACCGACGAAGGGCCTCAGGAGGTTCTGGTAGATTTCCTCCGCTATGTAGGGCGTAAACGGGGCCATTAGCCTCAGCAGGACGTCGAAGACCTTCCAGACTGTGTAGTAGGCCGCCAACTTGTCCGGGTCGTCCCCTTCAACCCACATGCGCTTCCTGATGAGCCTGACATACCACCTGCTTAGGTCCTCAACGACGAAGTTGTAGATGGCCCTTGTCGCCTTCGTGAGCCTGAAGGTCTCTATTCCTTCGGTAACCTCTCCTATGAGGCTGTTGACCCTGCTGAGAATCCAGCGGTCCTCCTCTCTGAACGGAAGCTCCTCCGGCTTGAGCTTGGTCGGGTCAAAGTTATCGAGGCTCATGTAGGTGGCGCTGAGAACGTATACGTTCCAGAGTATGTTGAGCATCCTCTTAACCTGGGCTAAGCCCTTCCAGCTGAAGCGGAGGTTCTCCCACGGGTTGGTGGCCCAGAGCATGTAAAAGCGGAATGGGTCGCGCCCTTCCCTCTGGACGACTTCCTCAGGCCTTATGATGTTGCCGAGGCTCTTGCTCATCTTGTCGCCCTTCTCGTCGAGGACGTAGCCGTGCATGGCAACAGCCCTGTATGGAACGGTGTCGAAGGCTATAACCGAGGCCGCCTGCTGGGAGTAGAACCACTTGGTGACCTGGTCCTCACCCTCGACGATGAAATCAGCCGGCCAGAGCTTCTCGAAGAGTTCCTTGTTCCTCGGGTAGTCGAGAGAAGCCCAGCTCGCTATTCCGCTGTCGAACCACACATCAACGACGTCCCTTACGCGTTTCATCTCCTTGCCGTTGACCTTTATGATGAAGGCATCGACGTAGGGCCTGTGCAAATCTTCTGGCCCGAGCTTCTCCTCTATGACCTTTAGCTTCTCGTTGTAGTCCTCCGGAAGCTCAACGCGCTCGCCGTTGACCTCTATCGCCACGCTGAGCTTAACGAGTTCCTCGAAGCTTCCAACGACGTATATCTCTCCATCCTCACTCTGCCATATCGGGAGCGGTATTCCCCAGTAGCGCTGTCTGCTTATGACCCAGTCGCCCGAATTGAGAACACCGTTGTCGTAGCGCACTTTGACCCAGTCCGGATACCACGTGACCTTCTCGTCGTTCTCTTTGATTATCCTGTCCTTGACCTTGCTGACCTTGAGGAACCACTGGTCCGTTGCCCTGAAGATGAGCGGGGTCTTACAGCGCCAGCAGTGCGGGTACTTGTGCTCTATCTCCCCGGCCTTCACGAGGTAGCCCTTCTCGCGAAGGTGCTCGATTATTTCCCTGTCGGCGTCCTTGACGTAGGTCCCCTTCCACTTCCCTTCGGTGTACCTGCCCTGGTCGTCAACGGGACTGTAAACCGGCAGGCCGTACTTCTGCCCGACCTCAAAGTCCTCCTCACCGTGGCCCGGTGCCGTGTGAACCAGTCCTGTACCGTCCTCAAGGGTCACGTGCTCGCCGAGGATAACCCTGTGCGCCCACTCGTATTTCTCGCGGAACTCCTTCTGGACTGGATATTCGTCCATTAGAATGTGAACGTACCTTATTCCCTCAAGCTCCTCGCCCTTGAACTCCTCGACGATTTCGCCCTTAACTCCAACCTCGGCAAGAACCTTCTCGACGAGGGCCTTCGCTATTATCCAGTACTCCTCCCCCTTATCAGTCTCGACTCTAACCTTGGCGTAGTCATACTCGGGGTGGACGGTGACGGCGAGGTTGGCCGGGAGGGTCCAGGGCGTAGTCGTCCAGATGAGGAGGTACTCGTTATCTTTCCCCTCAATCGGGAACTTGACGTAGATGCTCGGGTCCTTCCTGAGCTTGTACTCTCCTCTAACCTCGTGTTCTGCCAAAGCCGTCTCACAGCGCGGGCACCAGTGGAGAACCCTCTTGTCCTTCTCCAAAAGCCCCTTTTCCCAGGCCTTCTTGAGTGTAAACCAGCCGGATTCGATGTACTCGTTCTTTATGGTCATGTACGGGTTGTCCCAGTCCATCCATATTCCCAGCTGCTTGAACTGCTCGGTCATTATTTTCAGGTTGTTCAGCGCGAACTCCTTACACTTCTTGATGAAGTTGTCAACCCCTATCTTGGTCTCGATGTCCTTCTTGGTTTTAAGGCCCAACGCCTGCTCGACCTTGACCTCTATTGGCAATCCGTGCATGTCGAAGCCCGGCTGCCTGCGCACGTTGTAGCCCTGCATCGTCCTGAAGCGTATCACCATGTCCTTGATTATCTTGTTCCAGGCGGTTCCGAGGTGTATTGCCCCGCTCACGTACGGAGGTCCGTCGAGGAAGTAGTACTTTGGACCGTTGGCCCTGCTTGCCTTGACCTTCTCGTAGGTGTCGTTCTCCTTCCAAAAGCGCTCTATCTTCTCCTCTAGCTTATCTGGGTTGTACTCCCTAAACTCCGGTTCTTTAATCATCGAAAACCCCTCCAGAAGTGATAGTAAGGACTAACCCAGAAGAGGGCTCAGGCCCCGAAACGGGCGAAGCGAAGGATAAAACACTCCCCCCTCATGGGTATCGGGCCAAAGTTGGGAACTCCCTTTATAAGGTTTTTGGAAGCCCCTGAAGGGGGATGCCTATGAAAATCGCGGTCGGCTCAACCAATCCGACGAAGGTTAAGGCCGTTGAGAACGTGATGCGGAGGATTTACGGGGACGTGGAAGTTTTTGGAGTGGAGGTTCAGAGCGGTGTTTCCGACCAGCCGATCGGGATTGAGGAGATAGTCAGCGGTGCCACAAACAGGGCGAGGAGGGCACTGGAGGAGAACAAGGCCGACCTAGGCGTTGGAATTGAGGCCGGGATCTACCCCTTCCCAGGAACCCTGACCGGCTACCTTGACGTTCAGGTCTGCGCAATAGCGAGCCCCGATGGTTTGGTGACACTAGGCCATGGCCCCGGCTTTGAGTATCCCCCACTCGTAATCCGGAGGATTATCAGCGAGAGCGTTGAGGCCGGCGTTGCGATGGGTGAACTCGTGAACGACTTGGAGCTTAAGAAAAAGATCGGAGCGATAGGCGTTCTTAGCAAAGGACTTCTCACGAGGAGGGAGCTCAACGAGATAGCCGTTTTGATGGCGATGATACCGAGGCTGAACCCGGAACTTTTTGGAGTAGATGTGCCCTCCCCGACCGCCCCCCGCTCATCGCTCACGGGGGTGTGAGAGGGGAGGGCAGGGAAACCTAGGCTGCCGAGTTTTAAGAGTTTTCCACCTGTCTCTCTTCCTCGGGTTCCCCTTTCCTCCTGCTCTCGTTCTTTATGACCTGCCTCACGTAGTCTATGAACTTCCTGACCTCCTCGAGATCCTCCTCCGGGATGTCGACTATCTTCTTGTTCTTGCTCTTGTAGGTGAGCAGCTTGAGGAGAGCAAGCCTGCCGAGGGCCGTCTTTGTGCTTATCTCGCCCTCCTTCCAGTCCCGCCATATGGCGTTTGCTATGCCGTAGAACTCCGGTATGCTGTCCAGTCCGGGATCGCCGACGTCGAGAACCTCCTTTCCGAGGTACTTGTAGCGCTTCTCCTTTTCCTCCCGAGTGAACTCCTTGGTCTTCTCCGTTATGTACGCCTGCACCATTACAACCACCCCACAGGGGTTCGTCGCGAGAATTTATTAACCTTTTGTTTCTAAAGATCGGTCGGCCGTACCTTCAAATGCCGATCCCAGGAGAAGCCTGAGAACCCAGTTGTCAACCCTCCCCACGGCCTCCCGGAGCTCATCAGGATCGGCAAGGTTCCCGGAAGCGTAGAGGTAGAGCGCGTAGGCCATTAGCTTGGGATCCCCCTCCTTGGAGACCTCCACGGCCCTAGCCAAGAGTGGATCCTCGAGGAGTTTGTCCGCAAGGAGGCGGAGTGCCCCGGCGTCTCCCTTTTCAAGGGCCTCACGGAGGGGAACGTAGAAGTCCTTGACGACCCTTCTAGCTGCCCTGGCCCTCTCCGCCAGATCGAAGCTTTCCTCCCCGCTTCCCTTGGACTGGAGGTAGTAGAGAACCACCATCACAAGAACCCCAACGGTGAGGACGGCGTAGACCATGAGCGAGGCGCGGGAAGAAGAGCCCAAGATGCCCCTGTATCGCGATCTCAAGAAGTAGAGGATGAGCAGGCCGCCGATGACCCATGCCGCGCTCACCCACAGGTAAGTGCTGAACTGGGACTGGACCTTGGGAATGGGCCTCCTCTCCTCAACCAGGGCCCTCTCCTCGGCTATCTCGGCGAGGGCGTTAAGCCTTCTCACGCGCTTTTCGATCTCATCGAACACCTCCTTCGGGACGTTCATGTCTCCTCACCGAGAATTATCGCGGCTATTTTCTCTGAAACCACCTTGAGAACGGCTTCACCCTTCTCGGCGGTGGCGCCGCTGGGATCGTCGTTCACCCCGTCGGGGAAGACCTCCTTTCCGATGTCCTTCCGTATGACCCTGACGCGCTTCTTCACCTTCCTCCCCCTTGCCTCCTCCATCTTCACCAGCTCCCCCCTGATTGCCAGCATCACGGAGGTCTCGTCTTCCCCGGCGTGCCCCTGGCTCGAACATACTGAGAGTATCTCCTCCCTGAAGTCAAGCCACCAGTTCACGAGGATAACCTCGAGCTCGGGGTAGAGCTCGGCAACGTCCTCGGCCGCCTCGATCAGGGGGTAGATATTGCCGCCGTGCCCGTTCAGGAGCACCACCTTCCGGAAGCCCTCCGCGGCGAGCTCCGAGAGGATGTCACCAACGTACATCCTGAGGGACTCCGGGCGGACGTTTATCGTGCCAGGATAGACGTTGAGGACGAAGCTGTGCCCGTACCATACGGGTGGAAGAACCAGAACCTCTGAACCTCTCCGGCGGACTTCCTCCTCGACCCGCCTCGCTATCTCCAGCGGCGCGAAGGTGTCGGTTCCAAGGGGGAGGTGCCTTCCGTGAGCCTCGACGCTCCCAACTGGGAGTATAACCGCGCTGACGTTATCCCTTATTCTATCGAACTCAGGCCAGGTTAGATCCTCCATCCTCATGGTACCACCGGTGAGGTTAGGGCAAACTTCCTATAAGCTTTGAGCTTTTACTCCGCGGAGCTGAGGCGGTAGAAGGGAACCATTCCTATGAGGGCAAACACGTACTGGGTCAGGAACTTGTAGACGAAGGCTATCGTTGCCCCAGCTGGTACGTCCCCGATGGCCAGCATGACGCCGAGTTCGTTGCCCCCCACGCCACCAGGCGTTCCAAAGACGCCTCCGATCACAGTGGAGTAGGTCACGCTCACAAGGCCCCTCCAGATGGGAACGCTCACCCCAAAGGCCCTTCCGGTAGAGACCAGGGCCAGGGCTAAGAAGAGGGACTGGAGGGGGGCCAGGAGGAAAGCCTCAAAGAAACGGCCCCTCTTGGCGTCCTTCCACCCCAGGTAGAACCCGTGAATCCACCTCTCCCTCCCTATCAGGCGAAAGGGGAGCGAAACTATCGGGTAAAGGGAATCCTCATGGACGAGGGCCCAGAGCAGGATGAGGAGACCGGGCAAAACCACGCGCTCTCCGATGAGTGTCGCCACGATGGCCCCGGGGAGTATCTCAAGGGCCGTGACGAGGCCCACCACTCCTAGGGACTTCCACCAGTCCGACATCGCGTATTTCGCCTTGACTATGCCCCCAACGGCCGAGTTCAGGGCCATCGAGATGTAGCTCGACATCAGGTTCAGGAGCACGAGCCTCCTGAAGCTCGTCTCCCTCACGCCGGACATGAGGAGGTACCACACAAGGGTGTACACTAGGAATGCCGCCACCCCGAACAGGAAAGCCAAGAGCAGGTAAGGGAGCTCGACCTCAGACCACGCTATAGCCCCGGCTTCCCGGGAGATCCGGAAGGCCAGAAAAAGGCCGAGAGCCAAGGTGACAAAAAGCGAAAGGATCCTGCGGTGTTTGGGGTTCACCCTTCCTCCTCCAGAAGCTTCCTGACGTAGCGCGGCATCTGGAAGAGCGTCTCGTGCCTCTCGGGGTCGTAGTAGTAGAGCTCGAGGTCCTTGGCGCGCTCAAGGTCGACCTTCGTGAAGTCTAGGTCACCCTTTACGCCGACGAGGAAGCTCCAGGGCGAGGCGTAGCCGATGACCGGGAAGCTGAAGTAGTAGACACGGTCGAAGACCTTCTTCATGGCCCTGTATGCATCGAGGAGCTCGTTGGTGAAGAGGTAGACGCTCCCGGCCTGGGTGATGTAGATTCCGGGATCGTTCAGCTTCTCGTAGGCGTCGCGGTAGAACTCCTCGCTGAAGAGGAGCTTCGCCGGGCCAACCGGGTCGGTGGAGTCGACTATCATCGCGTCGAACGTATCTTTGCTCTCGCGCAGGTATTTAACGCCGTCCCCGATTATGAGCTCAGCCCTCTCGCACTCCTTCTTTATCAGCCTGTCGAGCAGGTCTTTGGCGACGTCTAGGTAGAGGTAAGAGGCTTCAACCACGCCATCGTCTATCTCGACCATCGTGGCCTTCTCTACCGTCTCGTGCCTGAGAACCTCGCGGAGCGTTCCTCCGTCGCCGCCGCCTATGACCAGGACGCGCCTAGGGTTGGGGTGGGCAAGAAGGGCCGGATGAACTAGAACCTCGTGGTAGCTCTCCTCGCCGACCTCGACGAGCTGGACCGTCCCGTCGAGGACGAGCAGCTTCCCAAAGCCTTCCGTCTCGTAGATCTCGAGCCTCTGGTAATCGGTCTGGGTCTCGAAGAGCCTCCTAGTGACCTTGAAGCCAACGCCGTAACCTCTCGGGTACCACTCAATGAAGGCGTTATCCTCGCTGTTGAACGGCACGCGCATCACCTACGGGTAGCTCGGCCATAGGGTTTTAAACCTAGTGCCCCATCAATGTACATTTGGGGACAAAGCTTATAAACGCTGAAAAGTAACCGATCGCGATGACGGAGGTTAAACTCAGAAAGCTGCTGTTCCAGAGGATAAGGGACCTCTCAGATGAAATCGAGGAGGGATTAGCCTACGGGACCCCCCATCTCGTCGGGGAGATATCGCGGGATTCAAACGGGGACGTGAACCTCGATCTGAGGATCGTCCACTTCGCGGATGCCTCACACAGAATCCTTCTCCAGGAGGATAACTCCGTTCTGTTCATGCTCCCTATCAACGAGTCGAACGCTAGGAAAGTCTTCCTGGAGCTGTGGAGCTTTCTTAAGGGAAGACCGCAGGGGAACGATCTCGGGCCTGGAACGTCCATTAAGGGCGTTTTAAAAACCGCCCTCAGGAGGAGGGGCTTTGAGGTCATATGGATGAGCGTGATTGGGGGCGACTCCAGGGGGTACGTGGAGGTCATAGCCTCAAAAGCTGAAAAAAGGTACAGGATGGTCTTTGAGAGAAAGTCCCCGGACGAGTTCGTCCTCATGGAAATGGAAAAGATGTGATCAGTAGGGGAACATGACGACCACAGCGAGGGCAGCCGCGGGCTTGTCCTTTACAGTTATGCTCGCGCTCGCGACCTTGAATTCTGCCAGCTTCCAGCCCCTCTGGGCGAAGCCCTCCTCGACCATCTTCCTGACCATCTCCTCGGCCTCTTCCTTCGTGCAGTAGCCGGAGTACTCGTATATTAGGCCGCCCTCGTTGTTCTCGCTTATGCCAACCCCAAGGGCCGCGCTGATGGTCATCCCAGGCTCGTCGCTCTCGATGTGCGCGTAGACCGTCGGCAGGAGCATTCCTATGGGGACGTCGTGGACTTTCTCCATCCACTCGATGTGGGCCGGGATGACACTGCTGAGCTTGACGAGGTTGACGTTACCTATGCCGAGCTTCAGGAGAGCGTTATCGAAAGCGTTGAGCTTCGTTCCCCCTTCGGCGGCCGCAGCACCGATAAAAGCTCTCTTCGGGGTCATCCAACTCATCTCTACCACCCATCTCACTTTTTAACTACCCGTTCCCTCATCACCGCGCTTATAAAGGTTTCGAAGGTACAGAAGAGGTCGAGAAGGGCTTTATCCCGGCTACCCCCTGCTGGACGAGGCGAGATGGGCCACCCTGCCGACGGTGGCGGAGACGAATATTCCCAGCACGCTAGCGAGGGATGCAAGGGCGTACATGTGCTCGCTCAGAACCCCGTAGGAGTAGCCGACCTCACCCACGAGCAGACCGAGGACGCCGAAGCTCGATATTCCAGCGGCGCGGGTTAGGGACGTCCTGACGTCCCCCTCCCACACCACGATCATCGTGAACAGGAGCCTGACCAGGTAGATGACCACGAAGAAGTACACAACGACCGCGGAGAACTCCGTCTCGAAGTTTATGCCCCTCCAAGCGAAGAAAATCGGGGCGAATATTCCGTAGGTTATCCCCGATATTATGGTGTGAACCCTCTCGTACTGCCTGGTCCCCATGAGGTCGCTGTGGAGCATCAGGCCAACCAAGAAAGCCCCTATGCTGAAATGAAGACCGATCTCCTCGCTTATTAATCCCAGGGAAGTTGCCAGTATCATGACGATTCCGAAGACCGCCTCGTCGCTCTTCAGCCTCCTGAGCCGGGTGATTATCCAGAGCTTGTGTCTTATGCCGAGCCAGTAGTTGATTCCAAGGACGACGCCGAGGAAGAGGGCGTCCTTGACCAGCTCGAGGCCAAGCTCGAAATAGCTCAGGTGGTGGAGCTCGAAGTTTATGAGGAGATAGAGTATCACGAGAGCTCCAACCTCGCTTATAACCGCGTAGGATAGGGCAACGTGAAGGAAATCGGAGCCAAAGAACCGCTCCAGCCTTAGAACTATGGGGGCCGATGCCACCGCCAGTATCGAAGCCACCACAACGTTGTCCGGGCCAAGCCGGTAGTTCGTGAAGGGTATCGTGATAAGGAACATCAGGACGATGGTGACGATGTATATGGGGGCGCTCTTCCTCCCGCCGATCCTTACCTCCTCCGGCGTCAGTTCGAGGCCGGCGTACATCATCAGGAAGAATATCCCGAGCTCGGCAAGCAGGTCCAGCTCGCTACGCGGAAGATCGTGAATCACGACCCCGAGGAAAAGACCCGCCGTTATCTCGCCAAGGAAGCCGGGATAGCCGAGCCTTTCGAAGATCTCGGCGAGAACCCTTGCCACCGCGATTATTATGAACACGTAGCCTATAACGTCCATTAAGCGCACCCCTATGCGCAAACCGTTAAAAGGATAGAAGAACCCGCGTCACCGGATGATTACGTTGAGCTTCTTAAGGCTTATCTTAACGCTGTACTCCTTCGAGATGTCCCTAATCACCCTGAGTATCGTCTCCCTGGCGTCCTGCTTCAGTTTGTTCTCGTCAACGCCTGAGAAGGCCCCGAAGAGGCCACCGACTTCCTCCTTGAGGAAGGAGGCCTCTATCTCGATGTAGACTGTGGTGTCCTTAACGTCCCAGTTCAGCTTCAGCCACTTGAAAGTCACCCTGGGGATCAGCTTAAGCTCGGTGTGAAGCCTGCTCTTCAGGGCCTCCATTGCGGGCTCTATCCTGCTCCTCAGCATGGTCTCCTCGCTCTCGCGCTTCTTCTCCTCCGTCAGGAAGGACAGCTCCTCAATGCCAGCCTGCTTCAGGAGCTTCTCGACCTCTTTCTCAAGCTCGGCTTTCCTCTCGAGTATCTGGGCCGCCTTACCGCTGGTCACGGCCTTGTGGTGGACAACCGAGGCCTCAGGCTTCTTTATGAACTCAACCTCCACGTTGTGGACTGTCATGTACCTGTTGAGGGTCCTTCCAAGCTCCTTGGTGTGTCTGGAGATCACGTCCTTCACAAGCCTCTCCACCTGATCCTCGGGGAGAGAGGTCTCAACTGCGAGCTTGGCGTTGACCTCGAACTCCCTGCGGCCCTTCACGTCAAAATTGGCACCCCTAACGATCACTCCTGCTTCTTGGAGCTCCCCAACGACGGTCCTGGCCATGGCACTGAAGTAGGGCCAGACGTCCTCAAGGACGGCCAGGGTTATCCTGCCCTCCCTGTCGACCTTCCCAACCTTCTTCTTGTCCTTCTCGACGATCTCCTGGGGAGCTACTTCCCTTCCGTCGAGGATGACCTTTATGTTGCGGAGTATGGGCTTGATGTCAGCTATCCTGAGTATCACGGGGGCGTGCTTGCTTATCGCGTGGAGCATCCTCTTCTCGGCTATCTCCCTCATCTGGCCCTCGCTGTGGCCGTAGAGGTGAACGTCGAGGTAAACGACGCCCCCCGAGAGTTCACCGGAGTACACGACCCTGTTGAGCCTCAGGGTGCGTATCCTCTTTGCCTCGGAGAGGAGGTGCTTTGTGTACTCCTTCAGGGCCTCCTCAAGAACCTCCCCCCCGGGTATCTCGATGACTATCTCTATCCCCCCCTCCCTGGCCGAGGGGGGCTTTGGTTTAGGCGCCTCGGGGGACGGCTTTGGAGCCGGCTTCGGGATCTCCTTGGGTTTCTGAACCGGTGCCGGCTGGGTCACGGGCTTTCCGGTGAAAAGCTCGTCTATGGGCACCTTGGGGGTCTGACCGTATATGTCCAGGTTATCGGCTATCGAGAGCTTCACCCCGATCTCATCGAGGGGGTAGACGTCAACTATAACCGGGCCCTTAAGGAGCTCCTTAAGCAGGTTAACGGCCTCGTCACCCACCACGGGGGTGTTAGAATCTACCTCCTGACCTTCCGCAGCTAAAAGCTTGGTCCTGTCAAAGAGCACCGTTATGTAGTAACGGGAGTTCCCCTTCTTCCCGAAGAGCTTTATGAAAACCCCGCCGGACTCGGATGCCATCTCCTTGATCTCCCTAATCAACTCCTCCGGGGAGGTGATAACCGCGTTTTCCTTAACCGGCTTAATATCAGGCAGCTTCATGTTCTCACCGTCTGATTCCGTTGTGATGATTCGATCGACATCTATATATATCCGGAGCCCTCAACGTGGGTAGAGTACACTTTAGGATTATGTGAACGTATCTATTTAAACGTTGTTGCTCAAAGGTGGTGATCATGAGGATCCTCATCCTGGGCGGGGGAAGCATAGGCAGACAGATAGCCGAAGCTCTGAAAGGAGAGTTCGAAATCGTTATAGTCGAGAAGGATGAGCTCAGGGCAAGATCGCTCGAGGAGAGCGGCTTCAGCGTTGTTAACGGGGACTTCTCCTACACGGCAACTCTTCTGAAGGCAGGAATAGAGAGGGCCGACGCCGTCGTCATCACCACCCGCAACCTCGAGACGGTGAAGAAGACCGTTTACATAATCAGAACGAACAACAAGGACGTTCCGATAATAACCCTCCTCCCCGATGACATGCCCAAGGAGACGCTGGAGGACGTGATCCTTGAGGAGTTTGAGAAGGAAGCTAGGATAGACCACGGCATCTACCCCCAGAAGGCCATAACGGAGGCGTTCCTCAGGACGATACTCCAGCTCGGCGAGAAAAAGAACGCGCTCCTCCTCATAAAAAAGCTCCAGGAGATCAAGCAGAAGACTGATTCCCTGCTGATACTCACCCACGACAACCCGGACCCGGACGCGATCTCCGCAGCCGTAGCATTAGCGGCCATAGCCCAGAACGTCGGCCTCAAACCGCACATAGCCTACGGAGGGGAGATAACCCACCACGAGAACCAGGCCTTCGTCAACCTTCTCGGCGTCAACCTGAGGAAGGTCTCAAGGGGGTCCTACGAGATAAGGAAGCACAGCGCCATAGCCCTGGTAGACACCCAGCCCAACGGTAACCTCACCGTCCTGGAGCAGGAGGACTACTCAAAGGTTCAGGTGCTCATAGACCACCACCAGATATTCCAGCACCTCCACGACCTCCTGCCGGGCGGGGCGTTCATCGACATCAGGGAGGACGTGAAGGCCTCCGCCTCCATCCTGACCGAGTATCTAAAGGCCATGAACATCAGCCCGTCCGAGAACCTAGCAACCGCCCTCTTCTACGGGATCTACACGGACACCAAGAAGTTCTCAAAGCTGAGCGCCATAGACCTCAAGGCCATAGAGTTTCTAGCCGGAAAGGTCAACCACGAGCTCCTCGACAGGATAGAGCACCCCGACATATCAACAGAAACGGCCGAGATACTGGCCAGGGCGATATTGAACAGGAAGGCCTACAAGAACGTCGTCGTGTCCAACGTTGGGTTCATACGGAACAGGGACGCCCTGGCGGAATCGGCGGACTTCCTCCTCAGGCTCGAAGGCATAAGCACGGTTCTAGTCTTCGGCATAGTCGAGGACTACATCGAGATGTCCGCCAGGACGAGGGACGTCCGCGTAAACATAGGGGCCGTCATGAAGGAGGCCTTTGGGGACATAGGCAGCGGCGGCGGCCACGCCACGATGGGGGGAGCGAGGATACCATTGGGCCTCTTCAAGCTCGCCAAGGACAAGAGCTCCCTCCTTAAGCTCGCCGAGGAAGCGATAACCGAGAAGTTCCTCGAGGCCCTCAGGATAAAGGAGCAACGCTAACCTGTGGGCCCGACCGATCCCCCGCTTTCATTGCGGGCTTTTCTACCCCCTCTAGCGGTCCGGAGATCGGGCCCTGTGCGCCCGGCATCGTCGCACCCGCTCATCGACGGCCCAGCCTTCTCCCGGGCCCGGGCCACCGGGCGCGACCGTCGTTGAAGATTTATCGGGGCGGTATTTAAGGATTTCACCTTTAATAACCACTGGGAATATTCTCACGGCGACTTCATGCCGAAAAGTATATAAGCTGATGAACAGACCTGCTCACACGCATCTGGAGGTGACGCTCATGGTCGAGAAGGTTAGGAACATAGTGGTTGAGGAGATGGTAAGGACCCCGGTTGAAATGCAGAAGGTAGAACTCGTCGAGAGGAAGGGTATAGGCCACCCGGACAGCATTGCAGATGGCATCGCCGAGGCCGTAAGCAGGGCCCTCAGCAGGGAGTACATAAAGCGCTACGGAATAATCCTCCACCACAACACCGACCAGGTCGAGGTCGTTGGCGGTAGGGCCTACCCGAGGTTCGGCGGCGGCGAGGTCATAAAGCCGATCTACATCCTCCTCTCAGGAAGGGCCGTCGAGATGGTTGACAGGGAGTTCTTCCCGGTCCACGAGATAGCCATAAAGGCCGCCAAGGACTACCTCAGGAAAGCTGTTCGCCACCTCGACCTCGAGCACCACGTCATCATCGATTCGCGCATCGGCCAGGGAAGCGTTGACCTTGTGGGGGTCTTCAACAAGGCCAAGGAGAACCCGATTCCCCTGGCAAACGACACCTCCTTTGGCGTTGGCTACGCCCCGCTCAGCGAGACCGAGAGGATAGTCCTCGAGACTGAAAGGCTACTCAACAGCGACGAGTTCAAGAAGAAGTGGCCAGCTGTCGGCGAGGACATCAAGGTCATGGGCCTCAGGAAGGGGGACGAGATAGACCTGACAATAGCAGCCGCCATAGTCGACAGCGAGGTCGATACGCCAGACGACTACATGGCCGTCAAGGAGGCCATCTACGAGGCCGCCAAGGAGATAGTAGAAGAGCATACCCAGAGGCCGACCAAGATCTACGTCAACACCGCCGACGACCCGAAGAAGGGCATCTACTACATCACCGTCACCGGAACGAGCGCCGAGGCCGGAGACGACGGTTCCGTTGGAAGGGGCAACCGCGTTAACGGCCTGATAACTCCGAACAGGCACATGAGCATGGAAGCCGCTGCCGGAAAGAACCCGGTCAGCCACGTTGGAAAGATCTACAACCTCCTCTCCATGCTCATAGCCAACGACATAGCAGAACAGGTCGAGGGAGTCGAGGAGGTCTACGTCAGGATCCTGAGCCAGATAGGCAAGCCGATCGACGAGCCGCTCGTTGCCAGCGTTCAGATAATACCGAAGAGGGGCTACTCGATCGACGTTCTCGAGAAGCCGGCCTATGAGATAGCCGACGCGTGGCTCACCGACATAAACAAGATCCAGAAGATGATCCTCGAGGACAAGCTCAGCGTCTTCTGATTTCTTACCCTTCTTCTATCATCGCCATTATCTTCCTGTGGAGCTGTTTTATCAGCTCCCTCCTGTCCTCCATGAGAACCACGTCGCTCGCTCCAATCGCTTCGAGGTTGAAGGCGAAGGGACTCGGCACGCTGTGGGTTTCGAAGACGACCTTTATCTTACCCTCCTTAACCCAGCTCAGGAAGGCCTCGGCGCTCTCAACGTCCATCTTGTCCTCCATAATCTCGCGGTAGACCTCCTTGAGGAGCGGGAAGTCCGGGTAGTTCTCCTTCAAAACCTTGAGTAGCGCGACCGCCATGACCTGCTGTCTTCCAAGCCTCTTGCTCCTTCCGACGTAGCGCCTGAGTATGAGCAACCCGCGGTTGGCCACGTGGCGGAAGCGCCTCTTCAGCAGTTCAGTGTTGTCTAAAGCCCTCTTGAGAACCTCACGGAGGTCCTCGAGCTGGAAGAGCTCCCTTATCTCGACCTCGGAAAGCCTCGCCTCCTTCGGAACCCTTAGGAGGAAGCCGTTGTCGTTTATTGCTATTCCAACGTTGCAGCCCTTCCAGCGGCTTATCGCGTAGGCGAAGGCCCTGCTCAGGGCATCGTTCGCCCTTCTTCCGATTAATGTGTGGAAGAAGTACTCCCAGGTTTTCTCCTTCTCGACCTCCTCAACTAGAACCGTCTCATCGTCTGGAACTGTGGAGTAGCGCGCCTGCTCGCGGAAGTAGGCTATGATTGCCCTCGCCGCCTTCTCGTCTATGCCGTACTTCCTCGTGAGCCTTCTAACCGCGTCCCTTCTCCCAAGGAGGCCCTTAATCTCCTTCCTAAATCTCTGAATATCAAGGGCAAGGTCAAAGCTCAGCGGGAGCATCTCTGAGAACCATGCCGGAATTGTGGGTTTCGCCCCCTCGCGCGGGATAACGTATATCTTATTGCCCCTGCTCTTGACGAACTCGTAGGTTCTGCCAGCTAAGACGAAGATGTCGCCGGGCATTAACCTCTCCGCGAACTCCTCCTCGACCGTCCCTATCATCTGCTTGTCCATGGTGTAAACGCGGATTTTGGCTTCGTCTGGAATCGTGCCGACGTTCATGTAGTAAATGGCCCTCGTCATCTTACCGCGCCTTCCGAAGCGCCCATCCTCAAGCCATATCTTGGCGTAAACCTTTCTCTCCTCAAGGCCCGCGTATTCGCCGGCAAGGTACTTTAGAACGCTCATGAAGTCCTCGAAGGGAAGCTCGTGGAAGGGGTAAGCCCTCCTGACCACGCGATAAGCTTCTTCGACCTCCCACACCCTGTTGAGCGCCATCCCGAGGAGGTGTTGAACGAGAACGTCGAGCGGGTTTTTGGGTATCTTGACCCTGTCAAGCCTCCTGTTCCGGGCGTTGTGCGCTAAGACGGTAACCTCGACCAAATCGTCCCTGTCGAGGGCGAGGATTATTCCTTTGCTGACCTCGTGGAGCCTGTGGCCTGCCCTCCCAATCCTCTGCAAGGCCCTGTTCACACTCTTAGGCGAACCGATAAGGACGACGAGGTCTATCGTACCAATGTCAATCCCCAACTCTAAACTCGTTGAAGTGACAACCGCTTTAAGCTCCCCTCTCTTCAGCTTCTCCTCGACGTCGAGACGAACCTCGCGCGAGAGACTTGAGTGGTGGGCCTCGATTAAACCTTCGAACTCAGGATAGCGCTTCTTTAGATTGAAGGCAACTCTCTCGGCGCCGCTTCTCGTGTTTGTGAAGATGAGCGTTGTCCTGTGGGCTTTTATCAGCTCGGCCAGGCGTTTGTAAAGGGCCTCGCTCAGAACGCTCGCCGGGGTGTATATTAAGTCCTCAACGACGCTCTCAACCTTTATCTCGGTCTCCTTGGCGAAGCTGACATCAACTATAATGCCGGGCCTTGGGTTTCCCTCGTCGTCGAAGCCGAAGACGAACTTCGCTACCTCCTCAAGGGGGTGTATCGTCGCGCTCAGGCCGATTCTCACGAAGTCATTATCGGCCATCTCCTGGAGCCTCTCAACGCTTAACGCGAGGTGTGAACCACGCTTGTTCTCTGCCAACGCGTGAACCTCGTCTATTATGAGGTACTTAACCGTCTTGAGCCTCTCGCGGAACTTGGGGGCGTTTAAAGCTATGGCGAGGCTTTCAGGCGTTGTTATAAGTATGTGGGGAGGCTTCTTCACCATCTTGCTCTTCTCGTAGCTTGAAGTGTCGCTCGTCCTTATTCCAACGCGGATCTCGGGCAAATCGTAGCCGAGCTCCTTCGCAACTTCCTTAATTTCAGCCAAAGGGCCCTCAAGGTTGCGCTTTATGTCGTTGTTGAGGGCCCTGAGCGGTGAGACGTAGAGAACGTAGATTCTATCCTCAAGCTTCCCCTCCTTGCCAAGGAGAATCAACTCGTTTATGGCTGAAAGGAAAGCGGATAAAGTCTTTCCAGAACCGGTAGGTGAGGAAATGAGGACGTTCTCTCCCCTGTGGATTTCCACTACCGCGTAGCGCTGGGGAGGGGTGAACGTTCCAAACTTCCGCCTAAACCACTCCCTAACCGGCTCGCTCAGGATTGAGAATATCTCCTCATCGCCGTATTCTCTCTCGGCCCACCGGATCATCACCGGAACTTATTAGGTTTGATTAAAAGCTTTTTGGTTTCCAAATTCAAACTTCACTGAGGCGTTTTATTGCCTCGATGAGCCTCCCGAGCTCCCCGAAATCGAGGAGCTCCCCCTCAAGGGGCACCAGAACCCTGAACTTTGACGTATCAAAACTCCGAAGGAATGGCGAAACTATCTCCCGCGTAACGTCGTTCCCGTAGGCCCAGGGGCTGAAGGCAGGGAGGACTATCAGCCCTTCCCCCTTGAGGAAGACGGGCACCTTGACGCTCGCCCCGACCTCGTCCCTCAGCCTTATCGCGGGGTGCTCGTGGCCTATTATGAAGCGCTCGCCCTCCTCGAGCCTGTGTCCGTGGACGAGCTTCCAGCGGCCGAGTTCAAGCGACTCAACAACTTCGACGCCGAGCTCCCTAAGCCAGGAGAGGCCAACGTCGTGGTTCCCCCTGACGAGGATTACCTCACCTACATAGCCCTCCACCCTCTCGAAGAAAGCCTTGAGCTCCTCCCTTTCCCTCCACTCGGGGATAAAGGAGTGTTTGAGGTCGCCGTCGATGACGAGCCTCTTGGGCCTCTCCCTCTCCAGGATCGCAGCAAGCGACGACGTCATCCTCTCGAAGAGGCTGGGGACGTAGTTCCCCTCCCTGGCCATCGCCCCTTCGAACCCTATGTGGAGGTCGGCCACTACGAGCGATCCCCTCAGGAGGAGGGCCTTCTCGGGCAGGAACTTCATGGGCATGGAGAAAAGTAGGAGGGGAGGTTAAAAACTTCACTCGAGAACCAGCTCTACCCAATTCTCCCTTCCGAGCTTGTAGACCCTGACGAGTCCCCTCTCCTCGAGCCTCTTGAACATCCTCCAGGCGGTGGTCTTTGGCAGGCCGAGCGCTTCCCTGACCTTCGACTGCGGCGCCTTTCCCCCGTTCTCGAGCAGGAAGAGCAGGGCACCCCTCTCATCGTCGTTCAGGCCTTCCATTGCATTTATCTTCTCCCTGAACCTCTCGAGCGACTCCGGACTTTCGCTCCGGGTTTCAGGGGTTTTCTTTTTCCCAAGGACCAGGTAGGCCGCGCCCCCTATCACGAGGAGCGCCAGGAGAAGGCCAATCCACTTGGCCGAGCCAGAACCCCCGGCCCCACCCGAGGACGTCGTTGATGAAGAACCAGGGGAGCTCGTCGAGCTGGTGGTTGGACTGCCCGTTTGGGAGGTGGTGGACGTCGAGGGAGTGAGGGAACCTCCACCGCTGGAGGTGGTCGTGGTGGTCTCGCCCTGGGAGGTAGTGGTTGTGATCTCGGTCGACGATGTCGTGGATCCAGTTGTCGTCGTGACCTCTATCGGGATGAGGTAGGAGACGCTGACGTTTCCCGCGGGCATTAGGAAACTGCTCCCCCTGATCTCAAGGGGAATATCGCTGAGATCGACTACCACTGCGTCCGGAGGGAGGTTTATCTCAACGGGAACCGGGCTCTCCAGGGAGATCGTCCATATGGCGCCGTCCTTCGAAGTGAGGTCTGGGGTGTAGTAGGAGAGGTGGATCAGGGTGGCGTTCCCGAAGTATACCGTTACGTTGCCGCCGTTGACCTCCGCCGGGAGGAGATTTCCGTTCTCATCGAGGGCAACCAGGCCCTCGGCGTGCTGGCCGAGCAGCGGAACGTCCAGTGAAACGCTGTAGTTCGCCGTTACTATAGTCTCGTTGACCAGCACGTAGCCGTCCTCGTAGACCGTTAAAGAGATCGAGGCCAGAGACTGAGCCCCCACCGGAACACCCACGAGAATTAGGGACAAAACCAGTAACAGAGTGACCGCAAGGCTTCGTTTCACGCTCCACACCCCCAACTAACGTAAGCCAGAATCGTTAAAAAGGTATCTGGAAAGGGAAAAAGAAGGTCTCAGGGCCTGTGGCCCCTTCCCCTGCCGCCGTGAACGGGCCAGTAGATGGTGTTCTTCTTCTTGACCCACCTGAGGTGGAAAGCGCTCATAACGAGCCTGGGCACAGAGTCCCTCATGAGGTGGAGGGCCTCGAGGTACTTGCCCTCCCTGACGAGCTCGTTGACCTGGGCCCTGAGCTGGGCCAGCTGGGCGGTTATGTTCTCCACGGCACTCTCGTTGATCCAGGGTACGCGCTTGAGCCTCTGCAGTGCCATTATCTGAACCTCAAGCTTCCTATCCAGGATCCTGGCAATCTTGCCGGCGTTCTTTACCGCGAGTTTGAGCTCGAGGTTCCTCAGCTCCAAGTCCAGCTTCATCTTGAGCTCCCTGGCCCTCGGGAGGTCCTCCCTCAGGGCGGTGGTGTTGTTGGACATGACGTCGATTATGACCCTCCTGTAGGCCTCCCTGGTCTCGTTGTAAAGCTCCGTGAGGTTTGTAACGTCGATACCGTTGACCTGGGCGGCCCCGATCACAAGTTCAACGTGCCTGAAGTAGCCGTTCATCCTCAGGGCCTCAACCTTCGCCATGACGAGCTCCCTGACCTCATGCCTCTCCCCGACCTTCAGCTCAAGTATCACTTCCCTGTAGGCCCTCATAGCAAGTATGGCCGTTTTGAGGGACTCCTTGTAGCTTCCGTTCTCGTAGAGGGCCTTCGCCCGCTCGGTCAGGTTAAGGGCCCTTTCGTAGAGCAGGATAACGTCCTCACTCACGTTCTCGGTGTCGTTGATCAGGCTTGCGGTGTAGTTCTGGAGCCTCTCAAGGTTCCTCAGCATCACCTCTGCGGCCATTCTGGTGGCGTTCTCGCTGACGTTAAAGTTCACGGTCACGTTGGCAGAGTCCTGGGGCGCCGTTGAGCTCGTACCCCCCGCCGCGCTCACCGTGTAAACCGGCACAAGTGAAATTAGGAGGATCGCCATCACCAGCATCGCCTTTATGCCCTTCATCCTCCATCACCACTACCTGTTAATGCACGACTATATATGAGGGATTCGGGGAAATTCTCCCCAAGAAAACGTTTCAAACCGTTCCATTAAGCTTGCCAAGGGTTTAGGTCTTCCCGGAGACCAAAAAGAAAGTTTAAAGGACAAAAGAACCGGAATAAGGCTATATTGGCGGTTTTCTCACAGAAGGCCTCCATCCGGGAAGCCGCAAAAAGTTCATAAAGACCGGCTCCTAAGGGGAGTGAAAAGGGGGACGGTGAAAGAGATGCCCGGAGGAATGGGCTGGGGACGGGGAAGGGGAAGGAGGAGAAAGATGCGCATGATAGGTCTCATCCCGCAGGTCAAGCACTTCTATCCCGCCCTCCCCCCGATGGTTCCCCCCAAACCGCCGATCTTCATGACCTACGAGGAGTTTGAAGCTTTAAGGCTTGTTGACCACGAGGGCCTAACCCAGGAGGAAGCCGGAAAGAGAATGGGCGTTTCGAGGGGCACAGTCTGGAGGGCCCTCAGCTCGGCCAGGAAGAAGGTAGCCCAGATGCTCGTGGAGGGGAGGGAGCTTATAATCCTTCCCCAGGGAAACGAGGCGCCGAAGATGGAAATAGAAGGGGAGTGATCAGCCGATTATCTCCTCGGCTATTCTCTCGGCTATCTCCTTCAAAGCTTTGGCTGCCTTTGAATCCGGGAAGGCCTCAACAACGGGCTTTAGAAGGCTCATGCTCTTTGGAATGGCCCCGTCGTAAGGCACCTCTCCGAGTATCGGGATTCCCTCGCTCTCTGCCCACTCCCTAAGAGCTGTAAAGCCCGGGTTCAGGTCGGCCTTGTTGACTATCAGGTAAGCCGGCTCCCTGAAGTGCTGGACGACCTTGTAAGCGCGCTGAACGTCGCTGAGGGAGGCGGGCGTTGGTTCTGCTATCAGTATGGCAACGTCCGCTCCACCGAGGCTCGCTATGACCTGACACCCGATTCCAGCGGCGGAATCAACGATCATGTGCTCGAGGTTGAGCTCCTCCATCACCTTCTTCGCCCACTCCTTCTCCTCCGTGACGAGCTTTCCGCTTTCAGGCCTGCCAACGTCGAGCTGGGCAGATATGATCGGGAAGCCGTACTTGGTGGTGGCCTTTCTTATAACTCCAGAGCGAACCTCCTCGAGGGTTATTGTTCCGGCAACCGGGCAGACCAATCCACAGACGTTGCAGCCCTCGCAGGTGAGCTCGTTCACCACGTAGTTTCCTTCGTCGTCGATGTAGATGCAGCCGTAGGGGCAGCGCTCCATACAGATGCCGCACCTTATGCAGCTATCGGTGTTTATCCTAGCTACCTTCGCGCCTATGTGCTCCCTCTCTTCCTCCCACCCGGTGACCCCGAGGAGTAGACCGAGGTTCGGCGCTTCCGCGTCGGCATCGACCGCGATGAGCTTATAGCGATCCTTCAGGAAGTAGAGGAGTGAAGCCGTTATTGTGCTCTTTCCAACGCCACCCTTACCGCTCGCTATCGCTATCTGCATCACTCACCACCCCCGAGGAACTTGAGAACCTTCTCAGCTAGCCCCTCAAAGATCTCCGCCTCGGGATAATCGCTCAGGACTATCGGCTTCCCCTCCACGTAACTCCTCACGATGTTCTCGCTGTAGGGGATCTCTGCAACCACCTCGGCGCCGTACTTTTTGGCTAACTCGTAAACCCTCTCCTTCTCGCCGAGGTCGGCCCTGTTGATGACCACCCACGTGGGTATTTCCATGAGCTTTCCGAGCTCGAGGATGAGCTCGGTGTCGTGTATGCCGAGGGGTGTTGGCTCGGTAACCGCTATCAGGAGATCCGAAAACTCAATGGCCTTTGAAACCGTGTTTCCTGTTCCTGCGGCAGTGTCAACTAGGAACAGACCGTCAGTTCTCTCGTGTATCTCAAGTGCCCTCCTCTTGGCGGCAACTACCAGCGGCATCGACCTCTCCTCCCCCTCCCTCAGCTTCCCGGTTACGAGGGTGAAGCCGTGGGGCGTCTCCGTCACGTAGGTGTGGCCTACCGTCCTCCAGCCCTCAAGGATGGCCCCCGGAACCGGGCAGACTATCTCGCAGGCCCTGCAGCCAGAGCAGAGTGTCGGCATGAGGAAAGGCGTTCCGTCGCGCATTGTTATAATTGCGTGCTCCTCGCAGACCTCGGCACACTTCCGGCACTTGGTGCACTTCGAGTAGTCAAAGCGCGGCATGAACTGGTTCACCGGCTCCTCGTTGGCCAGCTCGACCCCGAGGAGAAGGTGGTCGTTCGGTGCTTCAACGTCCAGATCGGCCATTGTGAGATTAGCTCCCAGTTTTTTGAGCGCTACCGCAAGGTTAACCGCTACCGTAGACTTTCCGGTCCCTCCCTTTCCACCGCTCACGGCTATCTGCAAGCTCTCACCTCCGGAGTTAGGGGAGCCGAATTCCTTTTAAGGTTTGTGCATAAGCACAGAAGTTTAATGCCCAGTGAAATGGGAATGAGGGAGAAAGAGAACTTCAAGGCTTTTCCCTGCTCTTCAGTTTCCTCATGTAAAAGCGCTTTCCGTTGTACTCCAGCTCTATGAGCTTCTCCTCGCTTAAAAGCCTCTCAACGACGCCCCAGTCGGCGTTTGCCTTTCTGAGGAACTCCTCCACCGCGTCTTCCCTCATCGGGTGGACAGAGGTTATGCTCAATAAATCCTCCTCGACGTTGCCGGTGAAGGCGAAGGCGTTGCCCTCGTAGCCTATCAGGTACTCAACGCGCCCCCCACCGAGCCTCTCGACAAAGGTCTGGAAGGCGCGGTTTATCGTCTCTTCACTCGCGGGCTTAACCCAAGTTTCAGCAGGTGGTCTGGTTGGGATAGCTATGTACACCACATCGGGCTTGAGCTCCGCTAAAAAGTCCGCTATCCTCTCGAACTCGTCGCCGTAGTCTATTCCATCAACCAGCATCGTCTCGGTGACGAGCTTTCCGTCAAAGTATGCTCTGAACTCAAGCATTCCTTCGAGGATTCTCTCAAGGCTCAGGCTCTTGTGGGGCCTGTCTATTCTCCTCCAGAGGTTTTCGCTGACCGCGTCGACCTTTAGCGAGACGAAATCGAGCTTTAGCAAGTCATTCCTCACGTCCTCGCGCCAGATGAGTGAGGCGTTTGTGAGGGCCGCTAGTTTTATGCCAAGCTCCTTAAGAAGGTCTATCTCCCTCCCGAGGTTGATGTCCAGGGTTGGTTCACCATCGGGGACGAAGGTAATGTAGTCTATTCTCTCGCCCCTCTCCTCGGCTTCCTCGACCTTTTCCCTGACCTCCCCAAAGATCAGCTCCGGCTCATAAAAGGGCCTCCTCTCGACCTCCATCCTCAGCGTTCTGCCGATCTGGCAGTAAACACAAGCATAGGTGCAGACCTTGTCGGGAATATTGTTGACGCCGAGGCTCTTCCCGAGCCTACGCGATGGGACCGGTCCGAAGGCTATCATACCACCACCGGAATTAGGTCAGCCTAAAAGCGTATAAACGTTTCCTGCCCAAAGGTGATAAGGGGAAAAGCCCATCCAGGGGTGGGGTGTCGATGCCCAAGGTGGAACCATTCGAGAAGCACCGCGAACGGTACGAGGGCTGGTTTGAAAGGCACGAATATGCCTACCTTTCCGAGCTTGAGGCTGTGAGGAGGCTTTTACCAAAGGAAGGGAGAGGGGCGGAGATAGGTGTTGGGACCGGTCGCTTTGCGGCACCGCTCGGGATAAAGCTCGGCGTCGAGCCTTCCAAAGCGATGGCAGAAATAGCGAGGAAGAGAGGCATAGATGTCATCGAAGGCGTTGCGGAAAACCTTCCCTTCCCCAATGAGAGCCTAGACTACCTCCTTATGGTTACAACCATTTGCTTCGTCGACGACCCTGATGAGGCTCTAAGAGAAGCCTACCGCGTCCTCAAACCGGGAGGGGCGTTGGTAATAGGCTTCGTCGACAGGAACAGCCCAATAGGTAGATACTACGAGGAACACAAAGAGGAGAGCGTTTTTTACAGGGACGCGAGATTCTTCTCGACGGAAGAACTCCTGGAGCTTCTCAAAAAGGCCAGCTTCAGGGAGTTCGAGGTTGTTCAAACCCTCTTCCATCGGCTCGACGAGATAAAGGAAGTCGAACCCGTTAAGCCCGGCTACGGCGAGGGGAGCTTCGTGGTGATAAAGGCCGTGAAGTGATGCCAATGTTGCTATCGAAGATAAAGAAAAAGGCTTTAAAACTGGCCGACGGCCTTGAGCTGGTGGATTTCAGCTTTGCCTTACCTTACACGTGGGTTTTGGTTAGGGGGCCTGAAAGAAAGGCACTCGGTGTTGCAATGACCCTTCCCGAGGAAATCCAGCGTTACAGGAACTCTATAAATGAGCCTTCACTCAATGCCTTCATCGAGAGGGCCGACAGCCTGAACGTCATAGAGAGAACCTTAGGACTGGCCGCCATTAACGCTGTCTCGCAGTATCACATAGACCTGAGCGACGCTGAATTTGCCGACGTGCTTGAACTCCTGCCTGAAAACGTCGGTAAGATTGCCCTAATAGGCAACATGCCACCCCTCGTGAGGGAACTTCGCAATAAGGGCCACGAGATATATGTCTTCGAGAGGAACGCGAAGCTCTGGGACAAAGATACCTACAGTGACGCTCTGGAATACCACCTCCTCCCCGAGATGGAGGCAGTGATAGCGAGCGCAAGTTGCTTGGTAAACGGAACTATTGATATGCTCCTCAATAGGGCGAAGAAGGCTGAGCTCTTCATCCTTACAGGCCCAACGGGCCAGCTTTTGCCCGAGTTCCTAAGGGGGACGCGCGTTACTCACCTGGCCTCGATGAAGGTGATCGATTTTGAGAAAGCCCTCCTCGGGCTGAAGCTTGGAAGTTTCAGGGGCTTCGAAGAGGGGAACAGGAAGTACGTGGTGAGGGTTGAATGAAACTCACAATCCTCAACGACAACACCCCAGCAAAGGGTCTCATCAACGACTGGGGCTGGAGCGTTCTTGTTGAAGGAACCTACCGCTTCCTCTTCGATGCCGACACGAGGGGGGAGGTCCTGGCCCATAACTCGAGGGTTTTAGGCCTTTCTCTGAAAAACCCTGACTTCGCGGTTTTAAGCCACTGGCACTACGACCACTACGGCGGTTTTCCCCTAATTGCCAGCCTTAACCCTGGTTTGAGACTCTACGCTCCTCCCGGCGGAAGGATAGAAGGACTGAGCGTTTTTGAAGTTATTAGCCCTGGAGAAATTGCCGAGGGGATATGGACTTCAGGCGCTTTGGAAGGTTTTGAGCACGCCGTTGGCGTTGAAACTCCTTCCGGCTTAGTCGTCATCGTCGGCTGTTCCCACCCGGGTGTTGACAGGCTTACTAATGCCATACTCGAAGTTTCGGGCCATGAAAAAGCCCATCTCGTTATCGGCGGCTTCCACTATCCATCGCGGAGAACCCTCGATAGGTTAGCTGAGATTGCCGAGTTCATAGCCCCAGCGCACTGCTCCGGCGATGAGGCGAAGGCCTACGTGAGGAGAAGGTATCCTGAAAAGTTCGTGGAAGTGAGAACCGGAACCATCATCGAGGTGTGATTCCGAGGAACTCAGCCAGCAACTTAAAAAACGCTGTCTTTCGCCCGTTTGGCGTTATAAAGCGGTGAAGAACGAGTTCCTCCCTGATTCCATCGTTTCTTAACTCCTTCGGAAGCTCATTGAAGCCTTTGACCTTCGTTAGGGCCACAACCACCTCCCAACCACCAGGAAAAAGCGAGTTAAAATAGCTTTCCAGCCACTTCTCGTCAATAGAGCGCACGAGGAGTTCCCCCTCGCGAGAGAGCCTGTAGTATGTATGGTGCTTGTGAACCTCGAAGGCCTTCTTAAACCTCGCCCTGCTCCGCTTTATCGCGCTTCCCGAGCCCCTTTCGATGAGACCGGCCTCCATAAGGCCGGTTATCGCACCCTCGATGAGGGGAAGCGGTAACTCGCTCATCTTACCCATCATCTTGGCGTAGTCGACGCCGGCCTTTTTGAGGTGGGCCAAAACGTAGAGGTGAACCGGAAGGAGTTCAAGGCCTCGGAACGAAGCGGGGCGTTCTTTCAGCGTATCTTCGCCACCCATCGCCGAACCTCCTTTCGAGGGCTTTCTCCTCCTCACCTATAAACCTCACCACCGCGAGCCAGTAGATGGCCGGAAGGAGAAGCATGAAGCCGCCGATAACGAGCGAAAAGCCCGGAAGTATTAGAAAGCCCCAGACCGAGTATATCGGGTGCCTGACCCTGGAGTAGCAGCCCTTAGTTAAAAGCATTCCCCTAGCATAAGCTCTCGAAACCTGTAGGTAGCAGAGGAGCCAGAGGACCAGACCGGCCGCGAGGAGAAAAATGCCCAAAGCCGGAAAAGAGCCGCTAAGCTCGAATCGGGAGTCCAGGTAAAATGCAAGGAGGACATAAGGACCGGCGGCTAGGGCTACCTTCGGCTCTATGCCCCAGAACCTCATGCTCACTCCTCGACGATCGGCTTTTCGATGGCTCTCTTCTTCTCCTCGACCTGCTCCCAGAGGTCGTCGAAGTTCTCGACAACCCTCTGGAGGGCGAGCTTTAGCTCTCTGGTCCTGGTGAAGAATGCCACCTTGTTGGTCTTGTCCCTGATTCTCAAAAAGTTCGGCCCCATCCTGAAGGCCGCTAAAACGTCAACGTCCAAAAGCTGGCTCACAACGGCCTTGAACTTCCTCGGGTCGCCGTGGCCCTCGTCCTCTTCCTCCTCGAAGTCTTTCGCTTTATTATGTCTCTTTTCGAGGAGCTTAACGCTTCCATCGTCGCAGACCTCGTAGATCGCGAAGAACTCCGAGTCGCCGTAGTGGGCGTCTATGAGGTGTTCATCGTCCTCCATTCCGAAAGCAACCTTGAGGCATCTCCCGCTCATGAGCATCACCACCGAGAACTTCAGGGGTTGGCTTATAAGTGTTAGGGCCACCGAAAAGTTTAAATGGTGTGCATATGCACAAAATATCGGAGGTGATGTGAATGAGGATCGCGGTACCCACCAACGGTGGAGGACTTAACGACACGGTTGCGGCGGTTTTCGCCCGCGCGCCCGCGTTCTACATCGCGGATATAGACGAGAACGGCAACGTTATCAATGAAAAGGTCATCCAGAACGGAGCGGCCATGGCCGGCGGCGGAGCCGGTCCGATGGCGGTTCAGACACTCATCAACGAAGGCGTTGAGGCGATAATAGCCCCGCAGGTCGGCCCGAACGCCCTTGGAGCCGTACAGGCCGCTGGCATAAGGCTCTACCAGGTCGCCCCGGGAACTCCAGTTGAGGAGGCCATAAAGGCCGTCACAAGTGGGAGCGTCGGACAGTTCACGGCACCGGCCGCGCCAGTTGCTCCAGCGACTCCCTTCCCGGCTTACGGCCCGTACCCGACTACGCCGACCTACCCGGCATACCCGGCCTACGGCTACGGCTTCGGTTGGGGCAGAGGATGGGGCCGCGGTGGCGGCTGGGGAAGAGGACGCGGATTTGGACGCGGATGGGGCAGAGGCGGCAGAGGTTGGGGAGCCCGGCTCGGCTACTGTCCGTGGACCGGCCAGCCGAGCAGGAGAACACTCCGCTGGCTCTACGGCTGGTGGTGAGCTTTCCTTTTTGACCTTTAGGAGGTCAAAAAATGCCGAGGGGAATGGGAAGGGGCTACGGCAGGGGTTTCAGGGGAAACTACCCCGGGTACAGGTTCTCACCGTTCTGGGGGCTCTACGGGCTACTAGACCTAGTGTTTCTCCTCCTGATCCTTTACGTACTCTTCAAGCTATTCCTGGTTGCTGCTGGCTACGTGGTGGCCCTAGTTGTGCTGTTCCTGCTCTGGGGCTTTCTCAGGCCCTATCGGAGGCCTTTCTGGCCAATATAAGCCGCACTATCCCGCGGTAGTACGTTTCCTCTTTTTTCACTTCAAAGAAACCCCGAACAAGCTTATGCGTTTCCCTCAGCGTGTCGTCGTCTAGGAGGGGCTTCAGAAGGGCTTTCATAGGCAGGAGGAAGAGGTAGTCCACGAATTTATCATAGCTCCTCGTGTGCTCGAGAAAAATCGCCCTTCCACCGGGCTTTAGAACCCGCCTTATCTCTCCCATCGCCTTCTCAGGATCAGGGACTGTGCAGAAAACGAAGGAAGAGATGACCGCGTCGAAGTAGTTATCCGGGAAGGGCAACCTTTCGACTTCAGCGAGCCTGAACTCCACGTGAAGACCAAGCTCCCCAGCCCTCTTCTTCGCGATTTCGAGCATGTTTCTAGAGCCATCGACGGCGTAGAGCTCAACACCTGGTGGGTAGTACCTTAGGGTTTTCCCCGTTCCAATACCTACTTCGAGCGTTCTTCCCCGGGCGAGAGATACGGCCCTCTCGCGGAGGGGGTTGAAGAACCTGTCCAGCGGCCTCTCAAGGAGCTCGTAAAAGTTGGCTATCCTGTCGTACTTCTCCCGATACACAAAAATCACCGGGAGGGGGCTCACATGCCCCCGCTGACGGCAAGCTCTATTATCTTCCTTATCTCGACCAGGAACTCCATTGGGATGTCCTTGAGCATCGGCTCCAGGAAGCCCTTGACTATGAGCTGTGTGGCCTTCTCCTCGTCGAGTCCCCTCGACATGAGGTAGAACAGCTCCTCCTCGCGTATCTTGCCTATTGCAGCCTCGTGGCTCAGCTCTGCGTCGTCAACCTTGCTGACAAGTCCCGGATACGTTTCCATTACCGCCTTGTCGCTCATGAGCAGGGCGTCACAGCTTATGTGGCCCTTGGTCTTCGGTGCCTCGGCCGTTATTACTCCGCGCGTTATGACCTTGCTCTCGTCCATTATGACTGCCTTGCTCGCGTTTATACCTGAGGCCCCCCTTCCCTGAAGGAACATCCTGCCTCCGAGGTCAATGTAGTAGTCCTTCTGACCGAGGAGAATCCCGTTCAGCTCGACGTAGCCGCTCTCGTCGACCCAGTAGCGTGGGTCGCCGATGTTGCTCTTTCCAGAGCCGAGAGTAACGGTGGTGTTGATGAAGCGCGCGTTCTTTCCTATCTTAGCCCTCGTCATTGGTCTGGTGTGGACGTATTCCGGCCAGTTCTGTAAAACCGTGAGCTGGCCCCTGGCGTTCTCGTGGAAATATGCCTCTGTCATGTCAAGGTGGAGCGAGTGTTTTAGAAGGACTGGCGAGGTACAGCCTTCTATAAGGTGGAACTCAGTGTTCTTCTCGGCTATTATGATTATGTGCGGTGCCTGGGCTAAAGCGCTCTCCTGGATGAGGAAGAACAGGTGGAGCGGGAACGGCACCTTGAGGCCCTCTTTGACGTAGAGGAAGATTCCCCCGTTCCACACCGCCGTGTGGTATGCTGTCAGCTTGCTCTCATCAACGCGGAAGAGCTTGAGGAAGTGTTGTTTCACGATATCCGGGTATTTCTTGACGGCCTCCTCCATCGGGAGGACTATAAGACCCTTCTTGGCCCAGTCCTTGAGAAACTGGTTGTATATGACACCGGTATCGGTCTGGACGGCCAGTCCTGCCAGATACTTCTGCTCGACCTCGTCTATGCCGAGTCTATCTAGGAGGGCCTTCATCTCCGGCGGAAGGTCGTCAAGGCTCTCGATTTTCTCAGGAATTCCTACAACCTCCGGCTTGGCTATGAACTGGAGGAGCTGCTCCTCGCTTATTATCGGGTCGTTGTGGGGAGCCTTTTCAAAGGCTTCCAAGCCCTTGTACCTTATTCTCGTCATCCATTCCGGCTCTTTGTTCCTCTTCGCGAGTTCTTCAATCTGGTTCTCAATTATGGCCTTGGCATCGCTCATGGTAATAGTTTCGGTCATGCTCCCACCTCCTCGAATATCTTGGCGAATCCTTCCCTGTCAATCCTGTCCACGAGCTCTCCAGAGCCTGTCTTCACTATCCTGCCGTCCTTCATGACGTGGACCGTAAGCTTATCCCTGTCGAGGTGGCCGAGGATCCTGCCGTAGTGGGTGATGAGGAGTATTGCCGTTCCCCTTTTGTGAAGCTCCTCTATCTTCCTGCTGATGATGCTGAGCGAGTCCACGTCAACGCCGCTGTCAGGCTCGTCGAGGATGAGGAGCTTCGGCTCGATGAGCAGAGCCTGGAGGAGTTCGAGCCTCTTCCTCTCACCACCGGAGAAGCCGACGTTGACGTAGCGGTGCAGATCCTCCTCCCTGAACCACAGCTCCTTTGCCTTCTCGACAATCAGGTCGTAGGCCTTGACCGGGTCCATGCCCTTGAGCTCCACCAGAACCTGCTGGAGGAACTCGATTATCTTCACCCCCTCGACCTCCGGCGGAACCTGGAATGCCAGGAGGATCCCCTTCTTGGCCCTCTCGTCCGGACCGAGTTCATGGATGTCTTCACCGTCAAAGGCTATCCTGCCGTCAGTAACGCTGTACTTTGGATGTCCAGCTATGGTTAACGCAAGGGTGGACTTTCCGGAGCCGTTAGGGCCCATTATAACGTGGAACTCGCCAGGTTTGACCTCAAGGTCAACACCCTTCAGTATCTCCTTGTCCTCGACTGAAACGTGAAGGTTCTCAACTTTGAGCATTAGCTCACCTCCATGGGTAGCGTTTATGGGACGTTTTTTAAGCATTTTGGAACAAGTGTGTGTAATGAGCATATGCACAAGCCTTTTAACTTAGGCTTTCCTAATTCGAGTGGAGGTGGTGTGAGTGAGGATTATCGTGTCAACGGTGAACGGAGGGCTTGACGACAGGGTTAACCCTGCCTTCGGGAGGACCCCGACCTTTACGATTGTTGATGTCGAGAACGGGGAGATAGTAAACGTCCACGTGATCCCAAACCCCGGCTACTCCCAGCCGAGGGGTGCTGGCGTTACCGCGGCCCAGTTCGCCATAGATCAGGGAGCGGAGGTCGTCATAGCAGGCCAGTTCGGGCCAAACTCCTCCGGCGTTCTTCAGGCCGCCGGAATAAGGATGGCTTCCGCGCCTGCAAACATGACGGTTAGAGAGGCCGTTGAGGCCTTCTTGAGGGGAGAGCTCTCCGGCCCGATCATGGGTCCAGAGGGTGGAGGTATGGGAGGTTACGGCCGCGGTGGAGGTATGGGCAGAAGAATGGGCCGCGGTGGCGGCTGGGGACGGGGAGGCTGGTGAGCTTTCATTCTTTTTAGGTGGTCGAGATGAAGCTCACCGTCCTTTTTGAGAACCACGCAGGCTACAGAAAGGGCCTCCTCGGCTACCACGGTTTCTCCGCGCTGGTGGAGCACAACGGGAAGAAGGTTCTGGTCGATACGGGAACCGACGGCGAGGTTCTCCTCAGGAATATGGAGGCCCTTGGGGTTTCTCCAGGAGAAATAGACGCGCTCTTCATAACCCACGGCCACTACGACCACACCGGTGGAATGAAGGCCTTTCTCGAAGTTAGGGGCAGGGAAATTGACGTCTACGCTCATCCGGGCATCTTCCGGAGGAGGGTCGCGCTTAAGCCGAAGCTCAGGGAGATAGGGATTCCGTTCACAAAGGAGGAGCTCGAAGGCCTTGGTGCGGCTTTTCACTTGAGCCCGAAACCGGCGGAGTTTTTACCTGGCTTCATCAGCTCGGGCGAGATAGGGAGAACCCACTGGGACAGGGCAGTCGGCTATTTAGTGGAGAACGGTGAATATATCAAAGACCCGGTAAAAGATGACATGGCCCTCATCGTGGATCTGGGGGAGGAGGTTGCCGTGATAACCGGCTGCGGCCACAGCGGGATCATCAACATAGCGGAACATGCCATAAAGCTCACCGGAAAGCCGATAAGGGCCCTCGTCGGCGGCTTCCACCTCAGGGGCGCGAGTCAGGCGATGCTCGAGAAGGCCATTGCTAAGTTAAAGGCCCTCGGGGTGAAGAAGCTCTACGCAGGCCACTGCACCGGGATTGACGAGTACGCGTATTTGAAGACGGGCTTTGGAGAAGTCGAGCCACTGCACGTGGGAAAGGCGATAGAACTCTGAACTAGACGGCCCCCTCCTTCTCAAGCTCCCTTATCAGCAGGGCGACGTTGCATATGCCCTCGAGGACGCTTCCAAAGCTTGGAGTTTCACCGAACTGGGCAAAGAGGGAACCAAAGGAGGGATGCCACGCATCGACCTGCTCCCGGCCCTTCGCGGTGATTATATAGACCACCCAGCCCTTCTCCTTGAGTATTTCAACCAGCTTCCAGGCGTCCGTCATGTCGCCCTCGTCCCTTATCTCGACCCCGTACTCCTCCTTAACCCTTCTGAAGAGCTCCTCCATAGGCATCCCAACCGCCCTAGGAACCGGGCCTTATAAACCCTCCCGCCCAAAAGGTATTTCTAGCGGTTGGGAGAAACCCGTATGGTGGTCGCCGTGATCGGGATAGACCTCTCCGGGAAGCTGGCCTTTACGACCGCCTCTAGCAAGGGTATAGGCTTCGGAGTGGCGAGGGTTCTTGCAAAGGCTGGGGCAGATGTGATACTCCTCTCGCGGAGCGAGGAGAACTTGAGGAGGGCGAGGGAGAAGATAAAGGCCGAGAGCGACGTGGAAGTTAGTTACATCGTCGCCGACCTGACGAAGCGCGAAGACCTTGAGAGAACTGTGAAGGAGCTCGAAAACATCGGCGAACCTGAGGTATTTTTCTTCTCCACCGGCGGGCCAAAGCCCGGCTACTTCATGGAGATGGACATAGCCGACTGGGAGGGTGCCGTTAGGTTACTCCTTTACCCTGCGGTTTACCTGACCAAGGCCCTCGTTCCGGCGATGGAGAAGAAGAACTTTGGAAGGATAGTCTACTCCACCAGCGTCGCCATAAAGGAGCCGATACCAAACATAGCCCTCAGCAACGTCGTCAGGATTTCGATGGCAGGCCTCGTCAGAACACTCGCCAAAGAACTCGGGCCGAAGGGGATAACCGTTAACGGGATAATGCCGGGCATAATAAGAACTGACAGGATGATACAGCTCGCTCAGGACCGGGCAAAGAGGGAAGGGAAGACAGTTGAGGAGGCCCTTGCCGATTACGCGAAGCCGATACCCCTCGGAAGGCTCGGCGAGCCGGAGGAGATAGGCTACCTCGTGGCATTCCTAGCGAGCGAGCTTGGAAGCTATATAAACGGTGCGATGATTCCAGTCGACGGCGGAAGGCTGAACTCGGTGTTCTGACCTGTTTTTGTTTTATCTAAAACCCCAGAAAGGGAGAGAATTCAAAGGCAGCCCCATATCATTTTGATGGCAACAGCGACGAGGAGAAAGGCGAAGACCCTCCTCACGAGTGAGGGATCAACCCGGTGAACCGTTGTGGCCCCAAGCCTCGCCCCGACGATGAGACCCGGTGCCAACAGAAGGGCCATGTGAAGGTCGACCTGGCCCAGACGGTAGTGCTCGGATAGGCCAGCCAGAGCCGTGAAGAACAGGGAGAGGCTGGACGTCCCCACGGAGTACCTCATTGGGATCCCGACGAAGGTATGGAAGAGGGGAACGTTCAGGACGCCACCGCTTATGCCGAGCAACCCACTCGTCAGGCCGGCCAGGACGCCGACGATGGGGATTCTGGAATACCTCAGCTCCCCCGCATCCTTCTCCCGGCATTTCCCCCTTTCCCGGAGGAGAGTGTAGGAAAGGTAGAGGAGCAATCCTGAAAAGGTTAACCTGAGATAGAGTTCGGGGGCGAGGGAGGACATGTAGGCCCCAACCACGGCAAAGGGTATCGAAAAGACCTCCTTGATCAAAACCACCTTGAAAAGGACGGCCCCCTTTTTGAGATGGGTGTACGCTGCTGCTAAAGCGCTGATCGTGATGCAGGCCAAACTCGTTCCTATGGCCAGGTGTATCGGCTCCCCGAGGAGGACTAAGGTCGGAACTATGAGGAAGCCGCCCCCGACGCCGAGCAAACCCGCGATGAAGCCTATGCCAAGGCCTATGAGGAAGTCGAGGAGGTAGGAAATCATGGAGTGCAGTTGGAGAAGGACTCTTAAAAAATTGACGAAAATCTTTTGTGAACTGAGGACGATACTCGATCATGAAGTTAAAACCTCCCCTGTACTGGCTCCTCGTCAGCCTCGCCTTCACCCTCACCCAGCCTGGTGCGATAGCTTTCGCCAACTGGGACGCGCCTTACGGCTTTTACAAGGACCTCTCGGTGTGGTTAAGCTGTGCCGGGGCGTTCCTTCTCCTCGTAACGGCCTACGGCATCATGCTCTGGCGAAGGGGAGAACTCCACCCCATCAATCCTTTCCTGACGTCCGTAATAGCCGCCTCAACTATATGGTTCGGCTACTGGGCGGAGGGCTTCATCAGGGGCGAGATGGGCTACGGGAGCTCCAACATTCTGGTTTTCATCGTCGGCGGCTTCATCGGGCTGATCCTGGCCCTGATGCTGCTCCCGATGGCCATCCCCCACGCTCTCACGGGAGAACTTTACTACCCCCATGACCGGCCCCTCGTTTCAGCGTGGCTCGCCTCCCTGGCGGTTTCGGTGGTTCTTTCGGTGATCTACATGAAAACCAGAAAGAGTGAGGAGCTCACGGAACGGGATAACCCAGCCCCTTGAGAACCATTCTGATGGCCAGGAAGGCCAGGACAATTGCGAATGCCTTTGTGAGGCTCTTGGCCTTCGTCCTCTTCGCTATCCTCGCCCCCAGCTGGGCACCGATTATGAGGCCGGGCACGAGGAGGAGTAGCCACTGTGTCTCAACGTTGCCCAGCATGTAGTGCTTTATCGCCCCGCTAGTTGCCGTGAAGACGATAGCGAAGCTGGAGGTTGCCACCGCGTAGTGGATGGGCAGGCCCATAGCGGTCAGGAAGGGGACGTTTATGGCACCGCCGCCGATGCCCAAAAGCCCGCTCGCGATTCCGGCTATAAAGCCCCCGACCGGGATGAGCCTGTAGTCGAGCTCAACCTCCTCGAGCTTGACCTCGTGGGGCTCGACGCTCTTCTTCCGGTAGATCTTTATCGCAACGAGGAAGAGGACGACGCCGAAGATTATCTTGAGTTGAGCTGGACTAATGTAGCTCGTCGCCCACGCGCCTATGTAGGCACCTGGAACAGCCGTTAGGGCCAGCAGGAGGCCGGCTTTGTAGTGTATCCTGCGCTGTCTGTGGTACGCTATGGCCGAGCTGAGCGAGGTGAAGACTACAGCGGCACTCGAAGTTCCCACCGCGTGGTGTATCTCGACGCCGAGGAAGTTGAGGGTAGGAACGACGAGAAAGCCTCCGCCAAGGCCGAACATCGCCGCGAGGATTCCGATAAAGATTCCAACACCGAAGTAGCCCAGGTATTTGAGCAAGGGATCACCTCCCAGAGCCCTTTGCTCCGCAAAGCGCTCGCGGAAAGCCCTTAGCTATCAGACCCCGATTTCTCCCGAGAGAGGGTGCTCCTCCCTCTGCAATCCTTCCATTGTTCGCTCCTCTGAGCATGCCTGACGGTAAATGAGCGCGAACTTCGCCAAAGGCAACCATCTCTTAAACACCCCTGAGAGCTTCTTCTCAATCCCGTCTCCAAGGCTGACTCCTAAACCTTACATCTCCAGTGTTATAGCCTCGATGAGCTTTATCAGGGCCTCAAGGTCGCCGAGGTGGAGCGTCTCGACCTCGCTGTGGAGGTACCTTATCGGGACGCTCAAAGCGAGAACTTCGCTCTTGTGCTGGAAGACCGAAGCGTCCGTTCCGCCGCCGGTAACGCCGACCTGGAGCGGGATTTCGTTCCTGTGGGCGATTTCGGCGACCTTTCTTGCAAGGCCCCTCGTATAGATCGCGGAGTTGTCCACGGCCCTTATCACAGCGCCACCGCCAAGCCTCACATCGCCGGTTAAGTCTCCGCAGCAGGCAAAGGAGTCTATGGCGAAGGCATATTTTGGAGAGTACCGCTCAGCCAGGAACTTTGAACCTTTGAGGCCTATCTCCTCCTGGACGGTGAAGGCGAAGATGTAGCGCCCGTCGAGGTCGTGGTCGACGAGGTCTTTAATGGCCTCAACGAGGGCCACGACGCCGAAGCGGTCATCCAGCGAGCGGGTCGAGACGTAGCGGTCGTTGAGAACCGCGAAGTGCTTCTTGAAGACGGCGTAGTCGAGAACTTTAACACCGAGCTTCTCAGCTTCCTCCCTGCTCTCGGCACCGATGTCAATGGCGAGCTTGCTCCATGGAACCGTGTCAAACTTCCGCTCGAGGTTCAGGTGAACGGGCAGGGCACCGATAACGCCGTCGAGCTTCCCGCTCTCGGTGATAACATCTAAGTGCCTGCCGTAGAGAAGCCTGTCGTCTATTCCCCCGATTTTCCTGAAGGTCAGCTTCCCGTCGGGCCTTATTCCCGTGATGAGCAGCCCAATCTCGTCCATGTGGGCCATGAAGATTGCTTTAAGCTCACCCTCACCGAGCTCGACGACGAGGTTTCCGATGGTGTCGACGGTGTAGTCGGCGTAGGGCTCTATCCACTCGATGAGCTTTTCTCTCACCCTCTCCTCGTAGCCGGAAATACCCGGTATGGACGTTATCTCCCTAAGTTCTTCGACGACCATTCAAACCACCTCAGAGCATCTTGACCTCTTCCGGAGGGCGGATTTTAACAACTTCTCTGTTCACGAGATCTTTTGGAACTTCGCCCCTGAGAACTGTGAGGAGGTTCTTAACGGCCTGGAAGCCCATGTCCTCCATTGCCTCCTTTGACAGGCCCGCGTGGTGTGGCGTTAAGACCGTCTCCCACTCGTACCTGAAGAGCTCGTGCTCCCGGATGGGCTCTTTCTCAAAGACGTCGGTGGCGTAGCCCTTGAGTTTGCCCTCTTCGATGGCCTTGACAATAGCCTTCTCGTCAACCAGCGTCCCGCGCCCTATGTTCACCAGGTACTTGCCCTCGAGGAGCTTTATCCGTTCTTCGTTGATGATGTGGTAGGTTTCCGGCGTTGCCGGGAGCGCGAGGATAACTATGTCGCTCTCCTGGAGGACGTCTTCCAGGGGCCTGTAAACAGCTCCAACCTCCTTCTCGATGTCCTCCTTTCTCGACCGGGACCAGTAGAGTATCTCCGTCCCCATCGCCTTTATTCTCCTCGCTATGGCCTTCCCTATGGCACCCATTCCGAGGATTCCGACCTTCTTACCGTAAACCGTCTCCACCTCCTTGAAGCCACCCCACACGGTTCTGTGGGAGTCCCATTTGCCGGAGCGAATGAACTTGTCCGAGTAGGCTATCTTCCTGAGGAGCGCTATAGTTAAGCCAACGGCGAACTCAGCGACCGCCTCGCTTAGCCACCCGGAAACCTTGGTAATGTAAATCCCGCGTTCGGTGGCCGCTTTGACATCAACGTGGTCGTAGCCGGCGGAGTGACAGCTTATCACCTTCAGCCTCTCGGCCCTCTCAATGACCTCCCCCGGAACGGGGTTGAGGGGTGAAACTATAAGCCCGTCGAACTCGCCTATTCGTTCCTTCAACTCATCGACGCTCGGATACAGGATGAACTCGACGTCCGCGTACTTCCTGAGCTCCTCAGTCGGTTTGCTCTTCATCTTAAAAAGAACAGCCACCTTTGGCCTCATGGTACCACCGTTAAGATATTCGTCGAAAAGGTTATAAAAGTGTCGGAGGGGCTAAAGATCCCCGTTGAGCCCCTTAACAACGTCCAGAACGTCCAGAAGCTTGGACACCACGAAGTCGCAGTTGCCCCAAAGGGACTGCTTTGAGGCGTCCGGGTCGAGGAGAACACTAACCATCCCAACGTTCTTTGCCCCAACGCAGTCCTTGGCAGGGTTGTCGCCCACGTAGAGGGCCTCTCCCAGCCTAACTCCGGCCCTTTCGAGTGCCAGCTGGAAGGGCCTCGGATGGGGCTTGTAGAAGCCCGCGTCCTCACTCGTCGTTATGCTGTCGAAGAGGTCGTAAATGCCGAGGGCCTTCAAATGGGCCTCTATGTAGTCGTTGTCCGAGTCGGTGATTATACCGACGTGGAGGCCGAGGTCTTTAATGGCTTTTATGGTATCAACGGCGTCGGGGAAGAGCTCGCCGTATTTCGCGTGCATCTCGATGCTTATTCCCCAGAAGTCCTCTGGAACTGTGAAGCCGTACCTATCCGCGACCTTTTTCATGGCCGCGGTGTCAACATCCCTTATCTTAACGTAGGGTTTTCCGGCGAGCTCCTTGAAGAGTTTCGAGCTTTCCTCCTCGTACTCCGCCCAGATTTTGAGATAGTCCAAGTCTCCCCCTCCTGCCCTTCTAAGGACTTCCCTCACGATGTTCTGGTGGGTGACGTTCTCCCCAGCCTTCGTTATCAGCGTCCCGACGAAGTCAAAGAAGACCGCCCTGACCATGCACATCCCCAATCCAGAATCTTGAATGGCCTTTTAAACCTCGCTTGTCATTATGACGAATTTCTTCCTGAAAAAATTGGACAAATAAGCAGAAAGACGGCCAAATTTTAGAAAATCTTTTATCGGTTAAAGGGCTCTTTGAAAAGGGTGATCCCAACGGAGGCGATACTCCTGGTATGGGGAGTCAGGGACGAGGTGCTGGAGGAGCTGCCCGTCGAGGGGAGCTGGCTCTACGGGGAGTACGACTTCATAGCAAAGGTGGAGTTCTCAAGCGAGGAGGAGGCGGAAGAGTTTGAGAAGCTCGTCCGGAGGATCATAAACGGAGGAACCTACAAGCTCCTCCCGATAAAGCTCTCGGCGGTGAAATCCGAAAACGGAAGCCTTGAACTGGAGGAGATACTGGTCAGCGGACTTCAAGTTCGCGAAACGCCCTGATAAGTCTTTCATTCTCCCCTGGCTTTCTCACAGAGAAGCGGATGAACTCTGGCAGTCCGAAGCTCGTGCAGTCCCTCACTAGGATTCCGCGTTCTTTCACAGCTTTGACGAACTCCCCCGCGTTCCCAACGCGCTTGATGAAGAAGTTGGCGTCGCTTTTAACTCCCAAAGCTTTCTCAAGCCTCTCCTTCTCGCGCCAGATTAGGGGCATCGTCCTCCTCATGTGCTCGAAGTTGTCCCGGATTAGGAACTCAAGGAAAGCCACACCCGTTGAACCTATGCTCCATGGCATCCTGACGCTTTTGAAAGCCTCTGGAAAGCCGAGAACGTAGCCAACCCTTATTCCAGGCAGGCCGTAGCTCTTTGTGAACGTCCTGAGCTTTACAAGGTTTTCTCCTTCCGGGCTTTCGGCGTCTTTAACGAAGTCTATGAAGGCCTCGTCAAGAACGAGGAGGGCTTTGCTGTCTTCAACTGCATCGATGAGGGGTTTAAGTTCCTTAACGCGGTAAAACCTTCCGTCGGGGTTGTTGGGGTTGCAGAAGAAGACAACCGAATCCTTCTCAACCAGTTCTGCGAGCTTCTCGGGCTCGTTGGGGCCTTTAACGATTCTCGCCCCGAAAATTCTCGAAACTCTTTCATACTCACCGTAGGTGTGGCGCGGGATTACAACCTTCCTCCCGCGGAGCGCGAGGATTCCGATAAGGTAGAGCGCTTCTGTAATTCCAGCGGTTACGGTTAAGGGTTCGCCTATTAGCTCCGAAAGGTCCTCCTCAAGTCTCTCGTAGTAGGTGTATCGGTTGCTCAGCTCCTTTGCCCGCTCGAACATCTCGTCGAGCCATTCTGGAGGGTATGGATTGAGCGATGCGGAGAAGTCGAGCAAACCCTCTTCCCTTGAACCCCCATGGTAGGTTGAAAACTTCACCGGCTCAAGCATGGGCAGGCCCCCTCGCGAGGAGTATGGAGACGACTACCAGCCATTCGGCAACGATAATCCAGTAAACTTTCAGGGCGCGCTTTATATCCTCGTTTTCAGGAGCTTTACCCGGAAAGCGATAAACCCCGGGCTTCTCGAGCCAGACTCCGAGGACGGCGCTCATTACTGCCATAGGCTTATCGGAGTTTATTTTGAACCTCGCCAGACGGTAGTAGCGAAAAACCTTCCTTCCACCGAGGGAAAGGTAGAGGAGGACCGTCAGGCGAGCTGGTATGAAGTTCAGAGCGTCATCAAGCCGAGCAGAAAACTTGCCGAAGTACTCGTAGCGCTCGTTTCTATAACCAAGCATCGCGTCGAGCGTGTTGACGGCGCGGTAGATTAAGGCACCGGGCAAGCCGAAAAGGAGGAAGTAGAAGAGGGGGGCAATTACGGAGTCGTTGAGGTTCTCGGCGAGGCTCTCTATTGCTGCGGAGTTGAGGTGGGCTTCGTCAAGCTTCCTCACGTCCCTGCTGACTATCATCGAGACCGCTTTCCTCTTCTCCTCGATGTCGTCCGTTACCGTTCTCGCTATGTGCTCGTGCAAACTTCTAATCGCAAAGGAGCTTTTGAGAAGATAAGCGGCCAGGGCGTAGTTGAGCGGATATGGAGCAAAGAAGGGTGAGATAGAGAGGAGGAACGCGAAGGCAATAACCAGCACTGCCGCAGCCATTCCAGCCAGAAAATCAAGCTCTGGAGAACGCCTTTTGTAGCGGGAATCGATGAACCCCGCGAGCTTCCCGAACCACACGACGGGATGAACCAATGCAGGAGGCTCCCCCAGGAGGAGATCCCAGAAGAGTGCCAGAATAAAGACCGTCAAGGCGTCCATTCCCCCAACACTCCCCTGATTCTACCGTATTCCTCCAGAATTTCATCATTCGGCTCCCTAACGCCCCTCCTGACGTACCAGGCGGGATGCCTCAAGTACTCAGCCTCGAACCCCAGTTCGGTCAGGACTTTTTCGGCAGTTCTGCCTATTGCAAAGATTTCATCAGGTCTCAAAATTTCAAGTTCTCTCGCCAAAAGCTCGTAGGCTCCCGGAGGGATCCTCCTCAGCCTGTTCTCCGGTGGATTGCACTTGAGGACGTTGGTAATGTATAGGAAGTCCGGGTTTATCCCGAGGGAGAAGAGAACCCTGCGGAGCAACATTCCGGAGGCATCGCGGTAGAAGCATATTCCCGTTTTCCCGCACCCGCGCCTTCCGGGGGCTTCGCCGACGAGGACGACCTTTGAACCTGCAAAACCGTTGGCAAAGGGCAGGCCCTCAAACTCACCGACCTTAAGCTGGTACATCAGGTTCTCTTCACCGCAGAAGTACTCCGGGTCGGTTAAGAGGGAGCAGTATAATGCAGAAAGCTCGATTCCCTTGGCCTCGCTTTCTTCATCGCTTACGAGGAATCTCTCGCGTGGGTTGTAAATGGTTCTCGCGTAAGTTCCGTAGGTCTTTTCATCGAGGGAAAGCAGATCACGCCAGTTCGTGAGTTTTAGAGGCTTTGTCCTGAGGTTCCGGGGGTTGAGGTAGATTCCACCCGTTCTCTCAAGCTCTTCGACCTTCAGGAGCATAATGGATAAAAGCTCCAAGTCCCTTATAACCCTGACGGAGGCGATAGCTTGAGGGGAGTTGCGTTCTACTCTGGGGGCAAGGACGGGCTTTATGCCCTTTACCTCGCTGAGAGGAGTGGAATTGAGGTCCCTTATCTTCTGGCCTTAAAAACCACGATAGGCCTCTCCCCCCACTGGGAAAATTTTGGGGCTTTAAAAACGCTCGCCGGGGCAATGGGGAAGGAGTTGCTCACCTTTGACATGGCCAATGGAAGCGACGCTTTAGCTGAATTCCTCGGTTCCCTCGATGTTGACTACCTCATCGCTGGGGACGTTCTCCTCGAGGACCACAGGGTGTGGGTTGAAGCCCTCGCTGAGAAGGCCGGAATTAAGGCCCTTGAGCCGTTGTGGGGGAGGAACACCTTCGACCTTGCCCTCGAAATGCTCCGGGAGGGCTTCGAGTGGGCAGTTATAGCGGTTGATAAGAAAAAGTTGCCAAAAGAAGCGCTGGCCTACACATTCAGCTCAAAAAACGACCTGGAGGGCTTTTTGAAAGCCTATCCCGGTGTTGACCCGATTGGAGAATTTGGAGAGTTCCACACGGTTGTTTTAGCATCGCCCCTTTTCGAGGGACGTTTCAAACTCGCTGTAAACTCCTTCGAGGAGAGCGAGAGATACCACTGGGTTCGCTTCGGGCTGGTGAGAGCGTGAATGCCAAAGAAATCCTCAAAAGGCTCGAAAGGCACGGCGTAACGCTGGAGGAAATGCTCGACACTGCAATGGAGCTCTACGTTGGGGATGAGGGTGAGAAGGTAAGGAGAAGACTCGAGAGGGTTATGCTTCGCTACCTCAATGATATCAACATTCAGGCCCTCCTTTTGTCGGCCATTCTCCTTGAGGAGAACTTCAGGGTTGAAGGCGACCCCGTCAACTTGGTTGCGGACGAGCTCATCGGAATCAACATCGCAGAGTACATAGGCGGTAAAATGGCCCTCTTCAACTTCTTCTACTACGACACGCGGAAGCCGGGGATTCTTGCCGAACTACCGCCTTTCCTCGACGATGCGATAGGAGGGTTTATAGCGGGCTGTATGACAAGGCTCTTTGAGGGTGATTGGGATGGGCAGGATTGAGACCAGAAAGTGCCCCGTCTGTGGCGGCACGATGGTGAAGAGCAAGGCAAAAATGGCCGGCCACGCAAGGTTCTTCTGGCAGCCGCCGTGGAAGAGCAGAACTACCGGCCTGCTGAGGCCCTTCATCGAGGCAACCCCCTGGCTCTGCCTCGACTGCGGCGTTGTTTTAGCGTTCGTTGATGAGGAAACGCTTTCAACCCTCCGGGAAGAGTTCGAGGAAAAGAGGACAGAGGTGGGCCTGTGAGAAACATCCTCCCCTTCCTAACCCGGGTTCCGGTCAAAGGAGACTTTGAAAGGGCCCGGAATGAGCTCTGGGCCTTTCCTTTAATAGCTCCGATAAGCTCGGCCCTTCCCCTCGTCCCCTTATACCTCAGGCTACCCCTCTCCAACGTCCTTGCCCTTCTGGCTCTCTACTTCACCGTAGGCCTCCTCCACCTCGACGGGTTAGCGGACTGGGCCGATGGAATAATGGTCAAGGGCGACCGCGAGAGGAAGGTTAAAGCCATGAAGGACCTCAACACTGGTATAGCCGGCGTTTTTGCCGTCGTGATGGTGCTGTTCCTCCAGGTCTACTCGCTCCAACTCGTTCCTTTCTACTCCATCTACCTCGCAGAGCTCAACTCCAAGTTTTCACTCCTCCTTGGACTGGCGACAAAAAGGCCCCTTGGCCAGGGATTGGGTGCGTATTTCATGGAAAAAATGGAGGGAAAGCAGTTCGCAGTTGGAACGATTCTCTACATTCTCCTGTACCTTCCGATAGCGCTCTTCGACCCGCCTGCCCTCTTTGGAACCCTCGGCCTTCTCTTCGGGGCGTATGCGATAAAGCTCTCCCTGAGGAACTTCGGCGGGATAAACGGCGACTGCCTTGGAGCGATTGCCGAGATAACGAGGACAGGGACGCTGTTGGTTCTATCTTTTGCGTGGGCTTACCTTTAAATATTGCATCACCTAAACTTAGATGGTGAAACCATGCAGGACATTGAGAGAATTCTCTCCCAACTTCCGCCGGAGGCGCGGAGGGAGCTTTTAGCTTACGCCGAGTTTCTCCTGCAGAAGTACGGTCGAAAAGGTGGAAAAAGAAGGGACTTCACGTTCTCATGGGAAGGCAAGTTGAAGGACGTTAAGCTTACATCCGTCGAGCTTCAGCACAAAGCCCTGGAGTGACAAGCGTGATGTTTCTGGGGTTTTATGCTCAGAAGGCCTTATAACCACTGGTCCATACTGACTCCCATGATACTCATCCTCGCCGGCGGGAAATCAACTCGCATGGGGGAGGAAAAACCCGTCCTGAAGGTCGGAGGAAAGCCAATGCTCCTTAGGGTTTACAATGAGGCATCAGCAATAGAGGAAATCATCGTGGCCATCTCAAGGAACACACCGAAGACCAGAGAGCTGTGCCTTCGGGAAGGAGTCCCCTTCGTCGAAACGCCAGGAAGGGGTTACGTTGAAGACGTTCAATGGCTCCTCCGTGAGTTCGGCCCTTTTGTCAGTGTTTCCGCCGATTTGCCCTTTGTCAAGGCCTCGGATATTAGTTCAATCGCGAAAGCCTTCGACGGGAGGACGAGTCTCACGGGTGTCCTTCCACTTGAGAAGGTCCCGAGAGATTTGAGGCCCCCAACCTATAGAGGCTATGCGATAGTAGGGCTGAACGCAGTCGGAAGCGAAGGAGAGAAGTTTTTCAAGCTGAGCAACCCGCTTTTGGCCTTAAACGTGAACACGCCGGAAGAGTTAAAGCTCGCCAACAGGATAGCGGGGCTGGTGGGAAGATGAAGGAGGAAATAAAAGGTGCCCTTGCCCTCGCCGGTGTTCTAATACTGGGCTTGCTGTTTCTCTTCGGCTTTCTCGTTGTTGCTGTCGTCCTAATGCTCCTTGGCGTTCTCATATTCCTCGGTTTTTACATCTACCTCCGCCTGAAGCTCTGGTGGCTCCGGAGACATCCCCCAAAGGAGCTTGAGAGTCTGGAGGATTATTTTTAGAGTCCAAGCTCCCCTAAAATCCTCTCCACGTCAAGGTTATTCTCAACAACTTTCGCAAACCGCTCTATTTCCTCCTCAACGCTCCATCCTTCGACTGAAACCGGTTCAAGCCCCTTCTCCAGCCTGAGGAAGTTCAAAAACCTCTCCGTGAATTCAAAGTTGTGGAAGATGCCGTGGAGATAAGTTCCAAAGGCCCTCTCGCCTATTGCCCCCTCCGGTTCAAAGGTTTTCGCCCCGTTTACCGACGTTATGACCGAGAATGGCCTCTCTGAGACGGAACGGCCCATTCGTATCTCGTAACCTTCAACGCTTATACCCCTGGCTTTCTCCCATAGGATTTCGGCCTCCAAATGGTTCGTCCGCTTTTCCCTTGTGAAGACGGTTTTCGCCGGGAGGAGTCCTATGCCCCTGACCCTTCCGCGCTTCGACTCGACTTCATCGAGAATTTCCCTCCCGAGCATCTGGAAACCGCCGCAGATTCCGACGACGAAAGCCCCTTCGCGGTGGGCCTGAATTATAGCTTCTTCGATGCCGTTCTCGCGCATCCAGAGTAAATCCTCGACCGTGTTCTTGCTTCCGGGGATTATAATGACGTCGCCCTCTATCTCCTCGGCTCTGGTAACGTAGTCAACGCCATTCGCCCAGTGGAGCGGTTCGAAATCGGTGAAGTTGCTTATGTGCGGGAGCTTAACTATCTGGATGTGAAGCTCGCCCCTAACCTTGGGGAACTCCGCTAGGGAATCTTCCTCTGGAAGGCGGTGTTTAACGTAGGGTATAACGCCAAGGGTCGGCTTCCCGTAGCGCTTCTCAAGGTATTCAAAGCCCGGCTTTAGGAGGGAGGCGTCACCTCGGAACTTGTTGAAAACGAAGCCCATCACGAGTTCCCGCTCCTCCTCGCTCAAAAGCTCCATCGTGCCGACTATTGAAGCGAAGCTACCCCCTCTGTCAATGTCTGTAACGAGAATAACTTTCGCGTTTGCATGCCTTGCCACGCGCATGTTGGCTATGTCGTAGTCCTTCAGGTTTATCTCCACCGGGCTGCCGGCGCCTTCGATTAGAACGAGGTCGTGCCTCTCCTTCAGCTCGTCGAGGACCCTCATTGCCTTTCGGAAGAGCTCTTCCTTCCGCGAGAGCATGTAGTCTCTGGCTGAGACGCTGCCGATGGGCCTTCCCATGAAGACGACCTGGCTCCTCATCTCTCCTTCTGGCTTGAGGAGGATTGGGTTGAACTTCACACTCGGCTTCTTTCTGCAGGCTATTGCTTGGAGGTACTGGGCGCGACTTATCTCACCTCCTTCGATGCTCGGCGCTGAATTAAGGCTCATGTTCTGGCTCTTGAAGGGAACGACGTCGTAGCCGAGGTTGGAGAAAATCCTGCATAATGCAGTGACGAGGAGGGATTTGCCAGCGCCAGATGAGGTACCCTGAACCATTAAGGTATTTCCCATTTTCCCACCAGGGAACGTTGGCCGAAGGCCATATAAACCCTTGGATAAAACCTCCAGCGGTGGTTGGAATGGAGAGCCTCTTCCTTCTCGTTCTGGGGAACACCGAGATAAGCACCGTTCCGGGAATTAGCGTGGCCGGAGCAACGCCCGAGCTTACGAAGCTAACACCCGTTGCCGATGCCGAATACCTCTTTCACGAGAAGCCCCTGACGATAGACGTTATCCCGGTAACGCCCGAGGGCCACCCAACTCCAGCCATAATCACCAAGGCGGCTAAAGAACTGGCGAACTTCCCTGTTCTCGTGGTTCGCGGTGGGACTTATTTAGCTCCACTCGTTCCGCACGTCCAGGTAAGCGATGCCGTTGGACGGGACTTTAGAAAGGAGCCGGCTTTACCGGAGTTCGGCGAGATAATAAAGCGCGCCAAGCTCTTCGGAGAGGAACTCAACAAGATGCCAATCAAGGAACTCGTTATCGGTGAATCAACGCCGGGGGGGACGACAACCGCTCAAGCTATTCTCTGGGCCCTCGGTTACGAAGCCAGAACCTCCTCGGCCTCGCCGGACAACCCTCAGAGTCTAAAGGAGAAGGTAATCAGCGAAGCTTTCAATAGGGTCGGCATTGAAAAGGGCCAGCTGGGGGACAATCCACTTGAAGCGCTGAGGCAGTTTGGAGATCCTATGATGGCAACGGTCGTAGGCCTGGCCTTGGGCTTCAGGAAGGAGGTCGTCCTCGCTGGGGGAACCCAGATGTTAGCCGTTTCAGCTCTGCTTAAGGCCCTGGGTGAGGATTTGAGCCGCTTCATGATAGCTACAACGAAGTGGGTGGTCAACGATAAGAGTGCCACCTTCATTGAGACGGCAAAGGAGATAGGGGTAATAACCTACGCCGCCGATCTGGACTTCTCGAAGAGTGAGTTTAAGGGCCTGAGGGACTACGAGAAGGGCTACGTCAAGGAGGGCGTTGGCGCTGGAGGAGTTACCTGGCTCGCCGTAAAGGCGGGCTTCTCGCCGGAAGAGGTCAGCGAAAAGGTCGAGGAGCTTTACAGGAGGCTCATGGAGATGAAAGCTTCCTGAGCAGTTCGGCCTCTATCCCAGCTTTTACCGCTTGTTCATACATCTTTTTGTCGTCGGTGATCAGCTTGGCGTTTGCCTTCTTTGCGCAGGCCAGGAAGAGGACGTCGAAGCCACTAGTCCCTGTGGCTCTTCCTATTCTAATGGCATCCCCGAGAAGATAGGCGTCGGAGTAAAATAGTGAGTAAGTTTCCAAAAACTCAACGCCTATATCGGCTATTCTCTCACTCTTTGAAAGCCTCCACAGCACGGTTGAAGTTTCTACAAGCGCTATTAATGGTTCATGAAGCGTAAACTCCCCAGTCTGAGCCTTTCTCAGCAACTCTTTGGCACTTTTGTGGAGCAAGAATTGTCTTCGATAAATATCGTCCCTTTTCCTCCTCAAAGGTGGCAGGATCCCTTTAACAATGACGCTGGTATCCAGAACAACGTCAGTACTCAAACTCATAGTCTCTCTCCCTCATCTGACGAATTACCTCAGTTATGTCATCTAGATCCTTCTCAACCTCCAGTTCTTCTTGCACGATTTTTTCAACGTCCTCAAGGGTAACCTTGCTCTTCCGAAGTTCCCTCAACCGTAACTTTAACAGGAGATTCTGAGCATCAAGGAAGAGCCTTTCAACCTGCCTCTCAACGTCCTCCATGTTCCCACCGGCTTTAATAGGAATTGAAGCTATTTAACCCTTCTCGTCTTTTCCCACTTCCTCAAGCTCTCTTCTAAAGCCTGCCTCACGGCCCTTCCAATATTTAAACCAAGCTCCGTCGCCGTTCCCGCCCACTCCTTTTCACCTTCAAATGCAAAAACCCCGATCCCGTCGCTCGTCGTTCCGGTGGTGTTGTAACCTAGTTTTAGAAGGGTGTAGGTTTTCGCCTCGGTTGCCGTCATTACCGCGTTGGCCATCGCACCAACGGTTAGGCCTTCCTCGATGACGAGGGCGATGTTTATCGTCCCCGGCTTCCATGGCGGAGGAACTTCACCGGCTATGGCCGGGTTGGTTATTCCAGCTGTTACGTAGGCCGTAACGCTCCCGCTTCTGGCTATGGAGATGACTTTTTCAACGTCAGCCGCAGTCATGAAGCCGACGAAGTTTTTCAGGCCGTGATCTCGCTCGAAGGCCAGGCAGTCCACTTTGTAGTCGCCGGAGTAGTTCTTGGGGACCTTCATGAAGAAGAAGCCGTTCGCCCCCCTTAATCCACCGCGATGGGGTGCGTTGCTGAGGGCCAGCATTGGGCTGGAAAAGGGCATTATGAAGTGCTCAGGCACCCTTCTTCCCCCGGTGGTAGTCGATCCTGAGGATCACGAAGAGGAGGATCATGAAGATCGTTATGTAGTAGCTCACCCTGAAGGGGACCACGCCAACGAGGCCTAGGGTGTAGAGCGCGGTCAAAACAAGAACGAGAAGGAGGAGAGCGCGGTAGACAGCCTTCCTCTCCATATCTCTCACCTCGGGGCTCGGGAGCGGCCAAGCTCATCACTCCTCAGCTCAGGATTCCTCCTCATAGCCCCTGTATATCTCGAGGCTCCTCCTGGCCCTAGCCTTGGGGATGTGGTGGCCCATTATGGCCACTATCTCATCGGCCCTGGCCTTCCCGTGGTGGAGCATCTTCCTCTCGGTCTTGATCTTCTCAACCTTGAAGGCGTAGCCGCCGACCTCGACGACCTCCCCAACCGCGAACTCCTCGTCCCTCGGAACTTTAACGCGGAAGGACTGGGTTATTCCCTTGGGAAGGTATATGGAAACCTTGATGACCTTCGGGTAAGTTAAGCTCTCGCCCCAGAGGGTTTTTATCTCCCCAACCCTGGCCCTGTTAACCCTCTTTCCGCCTTCGAGCTCGATTCCAGTGATTCTAACCTCGTCCTCCTCGGTCTCAACGATGTCGCCGACCCTGATTTCTTCCCCCTCCGGCAGTTCCGCCTCGCTCTTGAAGCTCACCTCGTGCTTGCTCACTATGAGCGGGATCTTTATGAGTTTCGGAAGGGTCACGTGCCAGACGTTGCCACACTCGTTACAGCGTAGGGTCAGCTCTCTTCCGCGCTCTTTAATAACTTCAACGTCATCGCTACCGCACTCGGGACAGATGAAGTACTCCTCCATTTTCCTCACCGATGGGAGAAAAGAGAAGGAGTTTATAAAGGTGCCCTACGATGCTAAAGCTGGCTCCCCTCCTCGGGGTTTTTAATCTTCAACAGGGGGCAGACCTCCATGCACTCACGACAGTGAACGCATCTATCCCAGTCGACCACTATCTTCTTGCTCCTCTCGTCTATGCTTAGAGCATTTTCAGGGCACTTCCCAACGCAGACGCCACAGCCAACGCACTCGTAAGCCCTTTTAACTAGATAGTAGGCGCTCCACGCTTCCCCCTCGTTCGGCGCTCTGGCTTTCCTCGTCCCGGGGAGGAACTCAACCTCTCCAGCCCTGATAACGTCCCCCTCAACGGTAACCTCTCCGAGGATTGGGGCGACCTCAAGGAGGCGCCTTTTGTTGAGGACTGTGTTGAACTCCAGCTCGTAGCCCTCTGCCGTTTCCAGTATCTCCACCCTTACCGGCTCCCACGAGCGCTCCTCCGGAATCTCAACGCCGAGCTTTCTCGCTATGGCCTTCTCACCCTTGCTGAGCTTCTTCCACCGCCAGAACCCGTAGGTAATCCACTCCTCCGGAAGGTTAAAGCGCTTCCTCCAGTAGTCCAGGGCCTTAAACCACTTCTCCCACAGTTCCGGCTTTTCCCTCTTGAGCCTCTCGAACTCGGCGAGGGAAGCGCTCGGGCACAGGAAACAGCCTATCCTGTCGAAACCCCTCTCGTAGAGAGGGTTGTATGGGAGCTTCCTGCTAAAGATGTAGAGCCAGACCTCTATGGCCCTCCAGTGGAATATTGGCGATGCCCCAATCTCGTTGGGCACCCACTCGTTTCTCCAAACCCTGGGCTGTTTGAAGCGCTTTATGCTCTCGTACTTCCTCTGGCCGACGAACATTAGAACGCCTTTGGGATAGTTCTCCTTTATGGCCAGAGTTATCGGCCCGAGCTTCGTTACCTTACAGCACCAGCGGTAGTCCCTCCCCGGTGGCGAGAAAACGTACAAAGCCCTCCAGAAGGCATCTCCAGCGTCTGCAACGACGAACTTTATGCCTTTCGGCTCGAGTTCCCTTCTGAGCTCTTCCACGTACTCAACGGTTTCCGGAAACTCTATCCCCGTGTTGTTGAAGAAGACAGTGAAGTTTTCTCCAAACTCCTCCAAAGCGAGGCCCAGAACTGCCAGGCTGTCCTTTCCGCCGGAGAAGGCAACCGCCACGGGAAGGTCGGAGTATTTTTCAGAAACGCGCCTCATGAACTCCCTGGATTTCATCACCTTCTCCTCAAGGGCTATGCTGTTCGCCCTGAGGACGTCCTCAAGGGTCGCCTTCTTTCCCTCGCGGTAGCTGACCTTTTTTTGCCTCTTCGGTTTAACTCCAGTCCCGCGCTCGCCCTTGATTAAAGTTTCGTAGTCCTTCTTGGCTATTCCCGTTGCGAAGACCTCGCCTTCCTCCGAGACGAGGATTACATCGTCGTTTACCCTTATACTGGAATCAGCTTCTAGAACACCAACTGCCAAGAGATTAGCTCCCCTCTTTATCGGCTCCACCGCGCCTTTGTCAACGATAACCCACTTTTTCATATCTTTTCCGTAGAGCTTCCAGAGGGCAACGGCTCCTTCGACCTTCAAACCGGCCCGCCATTTAAGTTCGACGGGGTCGAACTTAACATAGCCGAAGATATAACCATCAACGATTATCTCGTAGGCATCATCCTCGCTCGGAAGCTTGTTGAGGAGAACAACTTTTCCGTCGAGGACTTTCCCAATATCAACGCCGAAGTGCTCTCTGAAAACCTCCTTGATGAACTCCAAATCCCTCTCGAAGGCGAACCTCAAATCGCCTGGTGGCGTTACGTCGAGGCGGAAGGCGCTCTCCTTTCCGTGTATCGCACAGCTATCGCCAATGAGCGGGACGTTGCACTTCTCGCACCAGTTTATGTAAGCCTTACCGAGGAACACCGGCCTTCCCATGTTCTCACCTGAGGCGAGAAGGGAGCAGGGGTTTATAAAGACTTCATCGAAAAACCAAGGTTTTGATACACGAGATAAACAAGAGAGAACGGGGCCTGAACCGGCCCTCCCACCTTTTTCAACCCAACTCCAAACCCTTTTCGGAGGAAACTTTTATAAGAAAGAACCCCCAACCGAACATGAAAATTTCCTGGTGGTGATGGTAATGGGCTTCGCCGCGGTTGCACTCCTGGTGCTGGGCGGTTTTCTTTTGCTGCTGCTTGTGCTTGGAGTGAAGGTCATAAGGCCGTACCAGAGGGGCCTCGTGGAGAGGCTCGGAAAGTTCAACAGGATCCTCGACCCTGGAGTCCACTTCATAATACCCTTCATGGAGCGCGTTAAGAAAGTCGACATGCGCGAACACGTCATAGACGTGCCGCCGCAGGAGGTCATCTGTAAGGACAACGTCGTCGTTACCGTCGATGCCGTCGTCTACTACCAGATCCTCGATCCCGTTAAGGTCGTCTACAACGTGAGCAACTTCCTGATGGCGATAATCAAGCTCGCCCAGACGAACCTCCGTGCCATAATCGGTGAGATGGAGCTCGACGAGACGCTGAGCGGGAGGGACATAATCAACGCTAGGCTTAGGGAAGAGCTCGACAAGATAACCGACCGCTGGGGCGTCAAGATAACCCGCGTCGAAATACAGCGCATAGACCCACCGAAGGACATCCAGGAGGCTATGGCAAAGCAGATGACGGCCGAGCGTGAGAAGAGGGCCATGATCCTCCTCGCGGAGGGTAAGAAGGAAGCCGCCATCAGGGAGGCCGAAGGTCAGAAGCAGGCGGCCATCCTAAAGGCCGAGGGTGAGAAGCAGAGACAGATACTCATCGCGGAGGGCCAGGCCCAGGCGATAAGGAAGGTCCTCGAGGCGCTTAGGATGGCGGACGAGAAGTACCTCACGCTGCAGTACATCGAGAAGCTGCCTGACCTCGCTAAGTACGGCAACCTCATAGTTCCCTACGACACCGAATCCCTCATCGGCCTCCTCAGGATACTACAGAAGGTCAAGGACACCCCGATACCGCCCGCGCCGCCCAGCGACAAGGAGGAGCCCCAGGGAACCGAGGGCGGTATGAGCCCCGAGGAGCTTGAGAGGGTCAAAAAGATGATGGAGTGAGGGAGCATGGATCCCCTCCCCATTTCCCTTCTCATCCTGGGCCTCCTCATAATCCTCCTGGACATGATGGTCACGGCCTTCATAACGCCCATCGGCGTGGCCTTCGCGACCCTGGGCCTGCTCCTCGGCTTCGGCATGAACTTCATGGAGAGCTTCGTCCTGGCCCTGATAGCCGCAGTGGTGGCTTACATAGCGGTCGGCAGGTACATAAGGAAGGACGTTGAGGACATCGGCGAGAGGGAGAAGAAGTACACCTTCGACCCAGTCGGGAAGGTCGGGAAGGTCGTTAAAGTCGGAGAGGACCACTACATCGTGGAGCTCGAGGGAGACCGGTGGATAGCGCTCAGCGAGGATACCCTGAGGCCGGGAGACAAAGTGGAGGTCACTGGCATCGACGGCGTCAAGCTGATCGTGAGGAAGGCGAAGGAGTAAAGTTTTAACCCGCCTCCCCCACTTCTTCTGGTGATCAAATGCATCCCGGAGGGTTTCTTGAGGTAATCACTGGGCCGATGTTCGCGGGGAAGACGACCGAGCTCATAAAGAGGGTCGAGAGGCAGGCCTTCGCCAAGAGGAAGGTCGCGCTCTTCAAGCCGGCAATAGATACGCGCTATTCTGCCGAGGAGGTAGTTGCTCACAACGGGCTGAGCTACGGAGCCTACGTCGTGCCAACGAGCGAGAAAGGCGTGGAGCTAATAAGAGAGATCACGAAAAGGGAAGGCCTTGGGGTAATAGGCATCGACGAGGTGCAGTTCTTTCCGATGAAGATAGTCAGCGTCCTAAACGAACTGGCCGACAGCGGCGTTTACGTCATAGCCAGTGGATTAAACCTCGACTTCAAAGGCGACCCGTTTCCGGTAACCAAAGAGCTCCTAGTCAGAGCTGACAACATAGTTTACCTAACGGCGGTCTGCACGGTCTGCGGCAGGCCGGCAACGAGGAGTCAAAGGCTAATAGATGGAAAGCCCGCTCCAAGGAACTCGCCGGTCATACAAGTGGGCGGGAGGGAGAGCTATGAGGCGAGGTGCAGGGAGCACCACATCGTCCCCGAGGGGTGAGCTAATCGAGATAATCCGCTGCAGGGGCCACGAGAACGTAAAAGCTACCCACCGCTCAACCCTGGAGTTCACCAAGGAGGACTACCTAACGCCCAGGGGCGACTGCATAATCTGCGTCTCAGCCGACAGGGGGATAAACGACCTGAGCGAGGAGTTCAAGGAGTCCCTTAGGGAGGGGAAAAAGCTCCTGATACGGATTAGGGTGGGCGATCTCGTGGACGAGATAACGGCCGAGGGCAGCCCGGACTTGATACTCGACCACCCCCACTCAATGGTCGTGAGGAAGAGCACTTACATAGACGCGAGGACGCTGGCGATAAGGGCCAGCAAGGCGGCCAAGGACGTAGACAGGAGGATAGTCGAACTCCTGAAGGATCCCGAGACGGAGGCGGAGGTAGAGCTGGTTATAATCGATTAACCGGCTTCTCCCTCCTCTTCCTCTCCCCCTACTTCTTCCTCCAGGGCTTCCCTGCTGAGAACCCCGAAGAGGGCCCTCCCCTCGACCTTGGACAGAAACTCCTCGACGTCGAACTCCGGGAACTCCCTTTTGAGAACCGAGAGCTCCCTCTTGCCGAGGGTCGCCTCGTCGGCGACGACTATCAGGAGGGAGTTTGAGAGGAGAACGTAGTCCTTCATGGCCGCGAGGAACTTCATGAGGCCCTTGAAGTCGTTGTGGAGCAGCAGGTACTCGAGGCCGTCGAGGATTATCAAGCAACCCCCTCCCCTCTCGGAGACGAAGCGCATGACCTTCTCCATTAGCACGTGGAGTTTTGAGGGATCGACGGAGTTGGGTGCCTCGACGCGGGTGAGCCAGAGCACCTTATCGGCCCTTTCACAGATCTGAGGCCTCTGCTTTCGCCCAACGTAGACAACACCGTTGACGAGCTCGCATAGGGGGGTTATCTTTGGCAGGTGCTTTGAATCGACGCTGAAGCCCCCTGTAACGGGAAGCTTTGCCACCTTCCTCCCGGCGGGGTTCCTGCCCGGAGCGGGGGAAGACCTCGGCTGTCCGAACAACTGGACCGAGAGCTTCAGGTAGTGAACCGCGGAGACCATTATGACGAGGTAGGAGACCAAGAAAGCCGACGCCATTATCCACCATAGACTCCTACGGGTAACAGAGTCCACTATAACCCCCAGGCTGCCCACAACTCCGAGGAGGCTGGAGAGGAGTATCCTGAAGGCCAATCCTTTCGATGCCGGCGTTGTAAGGCGGTGGTAGTAGGAGTAGGCCAGAACTCCGAACACCAGGGAGGCCAGCAGGGCAACGATACCGGCCGCCAATCCAGGCACGTTAACGGACACTTACTCACCCGCCCATAATAAAGCGCAGGCGTACTTAAGCTTTTTCTAAACCCCTAACCCCGTCCAGTTTGAGGATCATGTTGGGACGTCCACCTTCCCCGGTTCATTATTGCACGCATCTGTTCGTTTTTTGCCTAATTAAGCGTCGTCATAAAACGAAAAGCATTAAAAAGCCGGCGAGAACCTATAAACGGGTGAGAAGAGTGGCGAGGGTTGAGATCATAGACACCACCTTTAGGGACGCTCACCAGTCGCTCATGGCAACGCGCCTCCAGACGGAGGACATGTTGGCGATAGCGGAGAAGATGGACAGGATAGGCTTCTACTCGATGGAGGTCTGGGGTGGAGCGACCTTCGACGTGTGCATCCGCTACCTCAACGAGGACCCCTGGGAGAGGCTCCGCCTGCTGAGGGAGAGCATAAGGAAGACCAAGCTCCAGATGCTCCTTCGCGGCCAGAACGTAGTCGGCTATAAGCACTACCCAGATGACGTGGTTGAAAAATTCGTGGAACTGGCCCACAAGAACGGAATCGACGTATTCAGGGTTTTCGATGCACTCAACGACATCAGGAACATGGAGGTGGCGATAAGGAAGGTGAAGGAAGTTGGTGCCGAGGTCCAGGGTGCGATAGCCTACACGACAGGCAAAATATTCACGCTCGAGTACTACATGAAAAAGGTTGAGGAGCTTCTCAAGCTAGACGTTGACGTCATAACAATAAAGGACATGGCCGGCCTTCTGACGCCGTGGAAGGCCTACGAGCTGGTCAGCGAGATAAAGGAGCGCTATGGTGTTCCCGTTAACGTTCACACCCACTCCACAACAGGGATGGCCGTCGCGACCTACCTCAAGGCAGTTGAAGCCGGTGCCGACTTCATCGACACCACCATAAGTCCGCTCGCCTTCGGAACTGCACAGCCGGGCATACAGACCATATGGCACGCCCTGCCGGAGGCAGTGGGAAGCCACCTCGACCGCGAGCTGATCCACGAGGTATCGCGCTACCTCAAAAAGCTCCTGGACGAGAAGTACTCCGGCCTGCTCCACAAAGAAACGCTCATGGTCAACCCCTACGTCCTCAAGTACCAGGTTCCCGGCGGGATGTACTCCAACCTGATAAGCCAGCTCAAGGAGATGAAGGCCTTAGACAGGCTCCAGGAGGTGCTCGAGGAGATACCGCGCGTTAGAGCGGATTTAGGCTGGCCGCCGCTGGTTACCCCAACGAGCCAGATAGTCGGCACTCAAGCGGTTCTCAACGTCCTCTTCGGCAGGTACAGGCGTATAACCGAGGAGGTCAAGAACTACATTAAGGGTCTCTACGGCAGACCGCCGGCTGAGATAGACCCCGAGCTTAAGGCAAAGGTACTCGGGGAGGAGGAACCGATAACCGTGAGGCCCGGCGAGCTTCTTGAGCCCGCACTGGATAAGTGCAGGGAGGAACTGGAGGAGCTCGGGTACCTCGAGAAGGAGGAAGATCTACTCACATACTGCCTCTTCCCGCAGATAGCGAAGGAGTTCTTCGAGAGGAGGAAGGCCGGAAGAAAGGGGCCGGAGATACCCGTGAGCGCCCAGCGGTTCAAGCTCTACGTGGACGGAGTCGAGTTTGAGGTTGGAGTTGAGGGCATCGATTTAAGCGCCCTCAAGTACCTGCCCCTGGTGGCTGGTCCTGTCCAGGCATCCCCAACTACTGCACCGGTTTCCACCCCGAGTGTTCCTGCTGCTCCAGTCCCGGCACCGGCTCCAGCTCCAACCGCTCCAGCAGCATCGACCCCAGCACCAGCTGGAGAAGGCGTAGTCACAGCCCCAATGCCCGGCAAAATCCTCAGAATACTCGTCAAAGAAGGCGAACAAGTAAAAACCGGACAAGGATTACTCGTACTCGAAGCCATGAAAATGGAGAACGAAATCCCAGCACCAAAAGACGGCATAATCAAAAAAATCCTCATCAAAGAAGGAGACACCGTAAACACAGGCGACCCACTCATAGAAATTGAGTGACCTATTCCTCTTTTCTCCCGTTTATAAGCACTATGTCCTCGAAGAAGACGTGCCTCTTAGCGGCAATCACCGCAGTTAATCCGGCTTTTTCCAGCCTTTCAAGGGTTTCCTCAACTCCGGTTATCGAGCTCTGGACTATCTGAACGATCCCGCCCGGTTTTAGGTAGTCCTGCACTTCATCGATGAACCTGTCGAGGACTTCCCGCCCGGTCTCTCCTCCGACTAGTGCCAAATCTATCGGCTCTTCCGGCTCACCGGGCAGGTAGGGAGCGTTGAAGGTTACCACGTCGAACTTTCCAGAGACGTTCTCGAAGAGGTCGCTAAGGCGGAACTCGACGTTTCTGATGCCGTTCATCCTGGCGTTCTCCCTTGCCAGTTCCACAGCTATGGGGTTGATGTCAACACCGAGGACGTAGCGGGCCTTCCTCGCCATCTGGAGGGCTATTAAACCAGTCCCCGTGCCGACGTCGAGGGCTGTGCTATTCTTCTCAACCGCGAGGTTCTCGGCGAGAAGGAAGGTGTCCTCTGCGGGCTCGTAAACCTGGGGGTGGAGCTTGATGTCAAGGCCGTAGTAAACCGGCATTGGTCGCACCTGAGGCTTGTTCTCCAATGCTTTCTATTTCCATCCAGAAGCTTGGACTAAAAATGTTTCCCAGAACACCAGGCTGTTTGGACATTTCCCCAATAGTTGCGAAAGATTTAAATTGGTGTCTGTTTATATACATTGGTGACATCTGCTATACGGAGGTGAAAGTTAGTGCACGGGAGAGTACTCAGTGTGGTATTGATAGCCGTTTTGATAGCCGCGTTATTTGCGGTCCCAGCGACGGCAGAGAAACCTGAGATGGTCAAAGCCATAGTCCACATAGACAAGGAGAACTTCAGGCCTGCGGAGATTTCCAGGGCAGGAGGTCGCATTGTTTACCAGTTCAAACTGATAGACGCTGTGGTAGTTGAAGTACCCTCAACAGCGCTGGGGAGACTTAAAAAGCTTCCAGGGGTTAAGATGATAGAATTCGACAATAAGGCCAGTATACTTGTCGGACCGCCCTCATGGCTCGGTGGTAGTCAACCTTCCCAGCAGATCCCGTGGGGAATCAGCAGAGTTAGGGCCCCCGATGTGTGGAGCATAACGGATGGGTCCGGTGGTGTTATAGAGGTTGCAGTTCTCGATACTGGAGTTGACTACGACCATCCAGACTTGGCAGGCAACATAGCATGGTGCGTTAGCACCCTCCGGGGCAGAGTTACAACGAATCCAGCCCAGTGCAAAGACCAGAACGGCCATGGGACTCACGTTATAGGAACAATAGCAGCGCTCAACAATGACATTGGTGTTGTTGGCGTTGCGCCCGGGGTTGAGATATATTCCATCAGGGTTTTGGATGCAAGCGGTAGCGGTTCCTACAGTGATATAGCCATCGGAATAGAGCAGGCACTACTTGGCCCCGATGGAGTACTTGACAAGGACGGGGATGGGATAATCGCCGGTGACCCGGATGACGACGCCGCAGAGGTAATAAGCATGTCCCTTGGCGGGCCGAGCGACGACCAGTACCTCCACGATATGATTATCCAGGCCTACAACTACGGTGTCGTCATCGTTGCCGCCAGCGGCAACGAGGGCGCCTCGAGCCCGAGCTATCCGGCGGCTTACCCAGAGGTCATAGCGGTCGGTGCAACTGACAGCAACGACCAGGTTGCCTCATGGAGCAACAGACAGCCCGAGGTCAGCGCTCCCGGCGTTGACATACTGAGCACCTACCCGGACGACAGCTATGAGACCCTCAGCGGAACCTCGATGGCTACTCCTCACGTAAGCGGCGTCGTTGCCCTGATTCAAGCGGCCTACTACAACAAGTACGGCAGGGTTCTTCCTGTCGGAACCTTCGATGATATGGACACAACCACCGTCAGGGGAATCCTCCACTCGACAGCGGACGACCTTGGAGACGCCGGCTGGGACGCCGATTATGGCTACGGGATAGTCAGAGCTGACCTGGCCGTTCAGGAGGCCATAGGTTGATTTTCTCTTTTTGTTCTTCTGTTCTATCCAGAAGAACCCTACAGAGCTCAGCGGTTTAGGAATTGCCAAGCCAAGAAATTGATTGTAATTTTAGTAAAGGGAAAAGGAAATCACTTCCTCTTCCACTCGGTGTAGCCGCAGCGGCCGCAGCTCCAGCGGTCCTTGTGTTCGGCCATGAAGACGCCCGGACCGCAGCGCGGGCAGAACCTGCCCTTCCTCTTGACCTTCCCGCCCTGAACCTCGTACATCTTCCACTTCTGGCTCGTCCTCTTCTTCCCCTTGGCCATCTAAACCACCTCACTCCTCCTCTTTCTGGATCAGACCGTCGCGAAGGAGTATGTACTCGGGCTCGATGTAGAGCATCCTCTCCCTCGTCTCGTAGGCCTTGGCGTAGCCCTTGCTGACGTGGCTTCCGAAGTAGCTCCTTATGTACTGGAGGACCATGGTGTTCGGGTCGAGGTCGAGCATGGCGGCGAGCTTGCCCTTGACGTCGGCCCTGCTCGGCGTTGGCTCGCCCTCGTGGATGACATCGAAGTATATCTCCTTCCTCCCGAGGAGCTTGTTCTCCCTTATCTCGGTAACCTTAATCTCCATCACGAACCACCTCCATTCTTGAGAGTATCTTCGCACACCTGCGCTTGCATTCGGGTGTTACCTTTATAAGCACTACCCCTTCATCCGGCTGGCCGTAGAGCACGACCGAGCCGGTGGGAGCGTAGAGGACGGCCGGAATGGCCGCCAGGTCTTCCTCGCCGTTGACCTTGATGTGAACTCTCCTCCCGCGAAGGGCGATCTCAACACCCTTTTTGATCGCGTTTAATAAAGCTTTCGTTACAGTCCCGGGAGGGTTCTTAACGGTTAAGAAGACTGCGTTGGAATCAACGGCCGGGTTGTACTCCCTTCTCTTCGTCTTGTGGTCGTATATGGCCAGGTCCGGTGAGAGGCCAACCCGGAGGGCGTTTTCTGTAACAACGTCCCCAACGGTGACGAGGAAGCTTCCCCTAACGAGGGGAGCTATCCTGAGGTACGGGGCTGGAATCTCCCCCCTAACCAGCTCTCCCAGGGGTTCTTTGAGCTCCCCCCTGAGTTCGGGGGTCAAAAGGAAGTAGAAGTCGGGGCACATAGTCATCTCACGCGGATGGCGTATTTGCCGGGGACCTTGACCCCCAGCTTCTCGGCTATCCTGCTCTTCTCGGGCTCAATGATGATGACGAGGTCGAACCACTCCTCGCTTAGATCCCTGCTGCCGCAGACGGGACAGCGGTCCTCGGTGGTTATGTAGTGGCAGTGCCTGCAGGCGCGCTCCTTCACCATTAAGCCTCAGCCTCCTTGCGCTTCTCCTTCTCTATCCAGTCCCTCTTTCCGAGGCCCGGCTGCCTCATCGTGAGGCCTATCTTGTTCTCCCTTATGATCCTGCTTTTGACGCTTATCGCTATGACCCTCGCTCTAACGTAGTCGCCGAGCTTGAGGACGCGGTTGGTTTCCTTGCCTATGAACTGCTTGTTCTTCTCGTCGAACACAACGTAGTCGTCCATGAGCTGGCTTATGTGGACGAGACCGTCCATCGGGCCTATCCTGATGAAGGCACCGTAGGGGGCGACGTCGATGACCTCACCCTCAACGACCTCGTGCATGTAGGGCTGCCAGACGAGCACGTTGAAGACCACCTCGTGGTACGTGGCACCGTCACCCGGGACTATGACGCCCTCGCTGACCTCCTCAACATCCAGCACCGCGAGGACTACCCCCTCGTCTCTGTCGTAGATGCCCTCGTAGGTCTCCCTGAGGACTATCTCGGCGGCCTCCTTTGGATCCATGGTGAACATTCTCGGCGGAATCCTGACGACGTCCTTAACCTTCAGGAGCTTGTACATGCCGTTACCTCCCAGATAAAGGATGAAAAGAGGTCACTCCTTCTTCCCGAACTTCTCCTTGTAGAGCTCTATGGCGCGGAGTATTTCCTTCTTGGCCTCCTCGGCGTTTCCCCAGCCCTCAACGGTTGTAGTTTTGCCCTGGAGCTCCTTGTAGCGCTGGAAGAAGTGGGCTATCTCGTCGAGGAAGGCCTTCGGGACGTCATCGATGTCCTTCCAGTCCTCGAAGTACGGGTCCTCGACCGGAACCGCCAGAACCTTCCAGTCCTTGTCGCCAGAGTCCTCCATCTTCATGATGCCTATCGGCCTTGCCTCGATTATGGTGAGCGGGTAGACCGGCTCGCGCATTATGACCATGATGTCGAAGGGGTCTCCATCGTCGTACCAGGTCTGCGGGATGATTCCGTAGTCGACCGGGTAGAAGAACGGGCTGTAAAGGACGCGGTCAAGTTTAAGTAAGCCAGTCTTCTTGTCGAGCTCGTACTTGTTCCTGCTCCCCTTTGGGATCTCTATGAGAGCGTAGACGACCTCCGGAACGTTCGGTCCGGGCTCAAGCTCGTGGAACGGGTTCATCTCTAACCACCTCTTACCCCTTGTAGAACTCTACGTTAGGCTTTTGGATAGGGCTTTTAAAGTTGTTGGTTAGGAGAACCCAGAGGACTGAAAAAGAAAGCCATCAGCTGGCCCTCTTCCTCCTGTACTCGTAGATCACCTCACCGTCGACTATCGCGTAGACGTCATGGTTCCCTTCAACGTAGTGGACCACAGGCTTGTCCACGAGGTCAAATACCTTCTCGAGATCCTCAACGGAGTTCAGGGCTACGGGATCCATTGCCTCTATCTCACTCGGAACCCCCTCGACGATGAACTTCCTCAGGCTTTTCATTTCATCGGGGGGCTTCCTCTCCCTGCGGGAGTAGGCAAAGCCCAGCGGGGGAAGGAGGAAGAGGAAGGCCATCGCCGGGAAGAGCGTCCTTCCCTCGGATACCCCTATCTCCTTCCCCCCGAAGGTCATGCTGTGCACAGTAGTGTTCGTGTACCTCCCGACCTTCTTGTAGTCCTTGGTGGCCCCGCTCAGTCCGAGCATCCCCGAACTGTCGGTGGTTAGCGACACCTTCTGGGTGAAAGGGTCCTTCCCGGGTATCCTGACTTCAACGAGCAGGTAGGTGTCCCCGTTAGCCCGGTAGAGGCCGGTTCCGTCCCTGACCTCTTTGAGATCCCCCTCGAGCCTTCCGATATCAAAGGTCACAGGTACCGAGAAGGAGCCCGAGAATTCCCCGCTCCAGGAACCCCTCGTCGTGTTCATTATGTAGAAGCGCTTCTTGTTGGCGGTTACGTAGTAGTCCGTCCTCAGCACGACGATGTAATCACCCGACTTCTCGGGCGTGATGGTGTACATGTAGCTGCCGTTTATCACCCGGGTTATCTTACCGGGGTAATAGGTCAGACTCGTCCCGTTCCGGTAGACGGACTCGTTGGAGAAGAAGCCGATGTGGGAGAACTCACCCCTTTCCTTGTAGAGAACCTTGTACGTGACCATTGTGGTGCTGGGCGGGGTCGAATAGGCCGCCACAGCGTAGGCCCCAAAGAGGACGGCCATGCCTATGAACACCACCATCGTGACCTTGAGGACTTTATTCCGATCAACTGAAAACCTTCTCATAAACCACACACTCCCTTAAGTTCATATGAAAAATCGAAAAGATGCCTCACGGGTGACCCCCCGCGCATCCCACTGAAACCCACAGGCCGTTACTAACTATGCCGTAGCCCTTTATCACGGCCCCCTCGTTCAGGGGATAACAGCCGCACGAGGTGAACTCCTGCTGGTTACCGTTGTTGACCCTCGTGAATATCGTGACGTCTATGCCCTCGCTCCCGCCGGCTGGAACCGTGACGTTCCACTCCATTTTGGTTGCCGGGGTCCCATGATGCCCCCCGTGCCCCCCTCCACAGTGGCCGCACCCTCCGACGTTTGCAGGCCAGAACTCGTACGTTCCAGCGCTGGCGCTCGTTTCTGCCAGGCTCACGTTGAACTCCGCTGGAATAGTGTCCGCTATGGTAAGGTTAAGATCCTCCCCGGTGGGGTTCGTCACCTCGATCCGGAACGTCCACTTCTGGAAGGTCTTCAGAGGTATGCCGCTGGTGTTCCCTGAGAGGAGGGTCTTCTTGATGGTGGGATCGCCCACAACCACGACCTTTATGGGGCACGTGGATATAGAGGCGCCCCCTCCATCCCACGTGGCGTGTATGCTCACGGGGATCAAGTACTCCCCCGGAGCGACGTTGCCCGCTATAACGTGACCCTGAAACGTGTACCCCTCACCGGGATCCAAGGTCACGGGGTTCCCATCATCGCTCTCTAGAACCACCCAGAGCCCCAGGGGAAGGCCCGAGTAATCAGGGTAGAGAGTTATGCTCACGGCTTTGTCCTCGGGCAGGTTGTTCGTAACGGTGATGGCGTCAAAGTCCAGGTAGGAATTCGCCCTCAAGGTCACGGTCATGGACTCATCACACGTGAACCCCAGGTACTCCCTATCGTGCGACACCACACTAACGGCCACCTCCCTGGTGGAGCTGTAGCCCCTGAAGTTGCCGCTCGAACCGATCACGAGGAGAACCCCAAGAACCAGTGCGATGAAAATAAAGGTCACTCTCACTTCAACCATCTCCTGCAAGTTTGCTCAGGAGGCTTCTCCTCCCAATTCTGATTCTCAGGACGTCCCCCTTGCCTATCTCCGCCAGGTAGTAGAACGCCAGCAGTACAGCGGTCAGCTCCAGGGCGTACGCTAGGAGGGGGAGGTAGGGGTTCAGGGCATAGAGGAACTCGATCGCTGCCCCGGGCAGTATCGCGGGGTAGGATCTAACCCGAACCTCCTCGCGGTAGATCCTCGTGTCCTCTGGGACTGAGACCTCCACGCCCAGGGTGTGGGAGTCCCCTCCATCGACGGTGAACTCGCTCTCCCCGAGGAGCTTGATTCTGTCTCCCTTAGGCTCGACAAAGTAATGGAACGGGTAGAGGGCGTTGTTCTCCACGCTCAGGTTCCTCTCAAAGGTGCTCCCGGGGAGGTACCAGCCCTCCCTCTGGCCTCCAGCAAGGGTCGACGAGTAGGTGAAAGCCAGAGTCCCCCACGATGCAACCGTGATGAAGAGGAAACCGGCTACTATTGAAACCGCTATCAGGGCGTAGACAGTTCTAGCTCTGACCTTCAGGTACCTCTTACCACCTCCTCGCTTATGTCCCTTCTTTCCACCGCCCGAGAAGGTTATGAGGGCACCGAGAAGCAGAAAGATAGCGACGGCGTAGACGTTGGTAAGCCTGCTCCTCGCGGACTCTATAAACGAGCCCCCGCCCCGGATGACGAGCGGACGGCCAAAAACCGTCACCACTTCACCGACCACGTCGGCCTTTTTGACGACCGGATAGCCACCGTCCTGCTGGTCCGTGGCGACGTTGTTGTCCCCCCTGGTTATGTAGCCAGCTTCTGTAACGGCGAATATCCTGTGAACCGTCCAGCCGTCCCGTCTGTGGAAGACTATGATGTCCCCAACGTCCCCTCCCTTTGAGAGGGGGTTTATGAAGAACAGATCTCCCCTGTTTATCGTCGGGGTCATGCTCTCAGAATAAGCGTAGGAGAGGAAAACAGGTCTGCCGAGGACGAAGCCCAGGGCCGAGACTAGCAGGAACATGAGAACTATCAGGGTGATAATCGTCTCAGCGGCCCGTTTTATACTCATCTCTTCTCATCCCTCGGCAATAGATAAATTGGAGCAAAGGCTCCAGAAAGGAAATCATGTGGTGCATGCACCTGCAACTGCCGTTATGCTTAGGTCGAACTGATGGCTGGTTCCATTAGCGACGTTTGTGTTGTTAAAGATCATCCCGATCGATACTGGGCTGTCATGAGTAACGGTAAATGTTATAGTTGTTCCTGGACCTGCAATCGGGTTGTCGTAAGTTCCTGCAAATAGTTGCACATTTTCGTTTTGGGGGACTCCCGAAAGGGTGACGCAGATTGGGTAATCTCCCTGCTCGTTTTCCCAGAGCTCGTTGCTTACGTTGAACATCTCCTCAAAGACGTAGGTGGTGTTCGGACTCATGCCGTCTCCACCGTCGTGGTTGGGGTTGTTGTGGCTTATGTCCACGTAGAGCTTCCCGGCGTCGTATCTCACATAGGGCTGAAGGGCGGTAAGGTCAATGAGCTCGTTGTCGTCTGAGACGACCTGGAAGGATGCCGACCTGTCGGCAGAGTAGTACCTGAAGTTGGCACCGGCGCCGACTGCCAGGAGCATTCCAATCATAAGGAAGGCCAATCCAAATAGTTTGTTCATCTTTCATTCCTCCTTCACTGACCGCAGTTCCCTACAAGCTCCGCCGGCTCGGTGCCTAGTCTGTAGGCCTCAATATGCATTACCGCGTTGTGGACGCTGTCAATCGGGTCGTTTCCGACGGTGAAGTCCATGCCAACGCTAACCGCGTCTCCGTTCTGCACCACAAAGCATACATCATTCTTAGCCGTGTCACTGTAAGCGGCAACAACACCTGTTGTACTCTCATATATGTTCTCGTCAGCGCCGTAGAACTGGATGTCCGTGTTGTCGCTGGTTATCCTGACTACTATTGCCATACCGTCTTCCCACAGGTCGTTGCTCACGTTGAATACCTCATCAAAGTTGTACTCTGAGTTCGGGCTGAGGCCGTTTCCGTATCCGGGCCACTTCGGGTTTTCCGGGCTGATGTCAACCACTAGAACTCCCGCATCGTTTATGTATGCGTAGGGCTGCACTGGAGTCAGGTCAATGAGCTCATTGTCATCTGCCACTATATCCCAGTGGATGCTCCTCTGGGTTTTATAGTCACTGAAGTTGGCTCCGGCTCCCAAAACGAGACCAAAGGCCACCAACAGGCCAAAAATTCCTAAGGCAAGATTTTTCCTCAATTTTTTCGCCTCCGTTTGGAGGCATCATGGAACAGGCCACGGTTGTGAGTGCTGGGCCCTAAAGGACCGGCTTCAATTCCGCGGCACTCATTCTGCAACTCAACTGCACCATATAGATGCCCCTTGGCGGGCAACCATTACGGTCGCTCCACAGTTGCTTAGACTCCCGGGATATATATGAAGTTGGGAGTTACCAGGGGGTAACGCCACGTTACTCACCGTTACCGTCGGATTTTCCACGGCCCTCATCGTCCCTCGGCCTCAACACCCTGTAGGTCTTCGCGTGCTGGATCACCGCAACCGTGAGGTAGGTCAGCGAGGCAAATAAAAGGAGGAAGTTGCCGAACCAGAGGGCGGTAAGGGAGAAGATGAAGGAGATGCCAGCGTAGAATGCGCTCCAGCTTATGTCGTTCCTCTGAACGACCTCCATGTAGAGGGTGACGTTGTCGGGGACCTGGAGGAGTGTTATCACACCACGCTCAAAGGCCAGAACACCCTCACGCTCAAGCTTGGGGATGTGGGTCTGCATGAGGCTCACGTAGACGCTCTTCCTGTGCTTCCTATCGGGGTTCCCCTCCTTCTCAGCGATGTACTCAACTATGTCCCTGAGCTCAGCCCTGCCGTTCCTCATCTGAAGGAACTCTATAAGTAGCATCCTCCTCTCGTTTCCAAGGATCATGTTGGAGGACGCGTTGTTACTGATCAACTCGCTCACCTCAACCTGTAATGCTTTCTCCTGTTGTACCGTCCGCCGTTGTAGAAGGCCTCCACCACACCCCTCAAAACTAGGTTCCTGAGAACCCTCTCGACCTTCTGCCGGGTGCACTCCACACCCATCTCGTTCAAAAACCTCGTGATAAACGCAACACTAAGGGGGCCCCTTTTCTGAAGAAGGGCTCTGATCTCACTCTCAAGGTTCACCGTTCCATTCGTGTCAATCACCACCTACCGGTCTCAGCTGATTAAAGCGCTAGAATCCTACAAGTTACTAAAATCCCACCTAACTCTACTAGGGACTCTCCCTTAAAAGGCTTCCTAAAAAGTTCGAATTCTCGGCCTTTTTGACGAAAAGAGACTTTTTCAGGCGATTTGCTGGGAGACAATCCAAGGAGGAAAATCCACGGGAAAAGAAAGGCGGCCTTAAAATTGATCCGCAAAGCCAAGGAGCGGAACTAGCCCAGCTTTAAAGGAACTCGGAGATGAAGCAGGAACCCGGCAATATCCTGAATGTATTCCAATGATCCGCGAAAAAGCCAAGGAAATACACGGGGGCACGAGTTATGATGAAAGGTAGAATATGGGGTTCGAAGTTCATCTGGAGCCCGGTTGAATGGTAGCCCCGCGGGGATTCGAACCCCGGTCGCGGGATCCAGAGTCCCGCATGCTTGGCCGCTACACCACGGGGCTGTACCCGTTGATAGCTTACGGGATTGATTTATAAATTTTGCCCTCGGCATTGGGGGCACAACTCTTATATCCTGGCGGGCTATCCCAAGATTCTGGGACTTAGCGGGCAAGATGGGACAAACCCACGTTTTGGAGGACTGGAACGGGAGGGATAATTGAGGAGCTTCAGGGCAATATGTCTCCTCAACTTATCCCAGAGTTCTCGGGTGTTGTCCTCACAGTGAAACATTGCTGAAAGGGCATCTTTAATTTTCTTAAAAAGGGCCAACCAGGAGGTGAGGGGAGGATACTGACCCTCAACAACCTTTGTGACCAGCAGAGGACTGACAGCAGGTCTTCTTTCCGAAAAATTAATAAAATCATTTGCATTTTTTATCACATGCCGAGTTTTTTATTGGCCAGATTCATAAATCCCAAAGAATGCCCACGCGATGAAATAGAGGTAGACCCAGAAAAACTGTGCAACAGTGAGAAAAATCTGGAAAAAGGAGAAAGTTGCCGTTATGTACATCTAAATGCGCTGATAAACTCACTGATAAGGTTTGGAATACCGTTCAGTATCCCCATGGTCATATTCATGTACCAGAGATGGAATCATATTGGAGTGGAATTCAAGTTTGCGTATGCCCTTGTCGTTTTGTGGTTCGCATTGGTGCCGCATCTCCTCTGGCGCGCGGAAACTGTTGTAATACCCGAGCTTGAATACGGGCTAAGGGAAATAATAGATTGCAAAGACGATAATGGCAAAAACTCGTACCAAAAAACCGTGAGAAAAATACAAAGCCATGTTAAGAGACTTAAGAACTACAAAAAGGACATCATATTCTGGGCGATACTAATTCCACTTGAAGGACTCATCGTGGCGACTTACCTCCAAATATTCTCGGAGACAATCGCGCCTGGAATGATGGGGAAGCACGACCCTTGGTTTTATCCGTCCATAATCCCCCCATTATTGCTGGGGTACTTTGCAGCCCTCGGATTCTTCGGAGGGATCATAGCACTAAGAATAATACGGGAAATCGAAAGGGCAAACCTTAGTATCGACCCCCTGAATCCCGACGGCCTTGGGGGAATGAGCGTAATAGGTAAATTCTCAATTGAACTAACCAAGATCCTATCAACGGGGGCCCTGTTCTTCCCCATGGCATTTGCGGCATATCACGCAGGGGAGGGCTCCAGGCTAATAGCCAAGCACTTTGTTATGATCATAATGGGAATGTATGCCATTCTCGTGGCAGTGTCGTTCTTCTATCCAACGTGGAGAATATACAAAGTTGCGGATGAAAAGCGCTCTTCAGAGCTTGCCAACCTCAGGGACAAATACAAAAGACTCAGGGAGGAGCTAAAGAACTGCCGGGGAAATGATTGTATTGAAAAGTTCACCCAGCTGGAAGCCGTAAAGGATGAGTTTATTTTGTACCGGGACGTCAGCGTGTACCCCCTGCAGATAGACATCATCCTTGAACTCACTGGTGCTATTATTCTGCCGATAATGGTCTACATCCTCCAGGTCATCGTGGCGGAGATTTTTGGCCTACCTTTATGATCATTCCAAACAGCCTGAAAATGAGACAAGGCTACCGAAAATTAATTTTGAACGTTTAACGGGATCGGGCCTAGGACAACAACCTTTGTACAACAAACACTAACCAAAGAACAAGTCAACTCCTTTCCGCCAGCGCTTTGCGCCAGCAAGCAAACTTTGCTCTGCAAACTTTGATCAAAGAGTAAAATCTCACCAAAACCGCCAGAATGAGTTCGTATGTTCTCTCAAGATTGCAAGCTCAAAGCGGGTTTGCACCTGAAAAAGCAAGCTAAAACAGGTTTCAAATTCCCATTGAAACACTGCAGAATCAGCAGGTGAAGGAGCAAACCCATCTCAAGATTGAGGGTCCAAAAAGTGACATGAGAACCTTGATGAAACTTTGCGCAGGCAAAGTTTCTGGGGGCGTGGGGGCGTTAGCCCCCCAGAGTTTAAGAGAAAACGGGGTTGTGGGGGCGAAGCCCCACTCCGGGGTTTGAGAGTACAGGAAACTTTGCTCGCGCAAAGGTTTCATCAAAGTTTGTGGCTCACTTTAAATCGCCAGTTTGGGGGGGATTCCATTGAAAACTCTGGACTGAATTTTGAATTCTGCCCTTGTTGGTTTGCGTTTTAATGAGAGTTCGATTTTAATCGACGCCCGAAGGGCGTCAAAGGAGAGGAACTCCTTAAAAAAGACAATAACGGGGAATTCAACCTAAATTGCGCCAGTTAGATAAAAGGAATCCCCTCATTTTAGCATTTTCAAAATAGTTCTTAACATTCCGCCAGCGCTTGCTTTGCAAGGGCTGTATGGCGGGCCCGGCGGGATTCGAACCCGCGACTACCGGCTCCGAAGGCCGGCGCCATGTCCCCTAGGCCACGGGCCCTCGGAAGTGTTTTAAGGGGCGGTAAAATAAAGCTTGCGGTGGTTGGAATGATGCTCCCGGACTGGAAAATCAGAAAGGAGATCCTCATCGAGCCCTTCAACGAGAAGTCCCTTCAGCCTGCCGGCTACGATCTGCGGGTTGGTAAGGAGGCGTACATGAACGGAAAACTCACAGATGTCGAGAAGGAGGGCAAAATTGTAATCCCGCCCAAGACCCATGCCTTAATCCTGACCCTTGAGCGCGTTAAGCTCCCTGACGACGTGATGGGCGATATGAAGATAAGGAGCAGCCTCGCGAGGGAGGGTCTCCTCGGTTCCTTCGCGTGGGTCGATCCAGGATGGGACGGCAACCTGACGCTCATGGTCTTCAACACATCTGAGGAGCCCGTTGAGCTGAATTATGGGGAGAGGTTCGTCCAGATAGCGTTCATACGCCTCGAAGGGCCGGCAGAGAAGCCTTATAGGGGGAACTACCAGGGAAGCAGGAGAATAGCCCTCTCAAAGAGGAAGAAGCTCTAGAGCAACTCATTTTTCAACCCCTAAAAACCAGCAAGAAGGATAAAGATTTGACCCGCCAAAGGGCGGGAAAAGAAAACGGAATCAGCCGAAGAGGGCGCCGAGACCGGCGAGAGCCTCCTCCTCGGAGGCCTCCTCCTCTTCTTCCTCTTCCTCCTCCTGGGCAGCCTCGGCGGCGCCACCCTCAGCGGCAGCTGGGGCAGCGGCAACGGCCACCGGGGCGGCGACCGGCATGGCGGCCTTCTCTATGACCTCGTCGATGTTGACACCCTCGAGCGCTGCAACGAGGGCCTTTATCCTTGCCTCATCGGCGCTAACGCCGGCAGCCTCAAGGACCTTCTTGAGGTTCTCCTCGTTTATCTCCTTACCAGCGGCGTGGAGCAGCAGAGCGGCATACACGTACTCCATTTTTCGCACCTCCAATCATCTTCATCTTTTTTGTTTCATACGGGACATGGAGAGGGAAATGAAATCAGCCGAAGAGAGCGCCCAGTCCAGCGAGGGCCTCCTCCTCGGATGCCTCCTCTTCTTCCTCTTCCTCCTCAGCCTCCTCGACCTTCTCCTCCTGAGGCGGCTGGGAGGTTACAACCATCTGCGCCTGAGCGTTTAAAAGCTCTTTGGTCTTCTCGTCAAGCAGCTCCTCCGGAAGGTTCTGCGCTATGAGCAGGACTGCACGAAGGGCCCTGCCAAAGACCTCCTCGACGGTCTCCTTGGTGATGTAGCCAGCCTCGACAGCAACGCTCTTCGCACCGAGGAATGCCTTCTGGATGATGGCCTCGATGGTCTGGCTGGTCGGGTAGGCGGTGTTGACCGACAGGTTGAACGCGTGCATGTAGGCCTTCTGGAGCATGTTGATGTACTCGCTCTCGTCGATGGCAAGGATGTCCGGGGTGTAGACTATGCCGTCCTCGTAGGCCGCGAGCAGGTTTAGGCCAACTTCAAGCGGCTCTATTCCGAGGGCGTTGAGGATCCTGGCGAGCTGCTCTGTGATGACCTCTCCAGCTTTTAGGACGGTGTAGTCCTTCTGGATGCTGACCTTACCCTTCTCGATTCTCGCGGGGATACCAAGGGCCTGCATCTCACCGACGAGCGGGCCCGGGGCGAGTGAGGTCGGTCCGGCCGGGATGACGACGTCACGGGGGACCGGAACGCCGGGTTTGGCCGGGGCAGGGGTCTTGCTGTCCTCGAGGAGCTTGTAGAGCTTGAAGGGATTCATGTCGGTGGCGAGTATCGCAGCCCCTCCCTGGATGTGGTCGATGAGCTTCTCGAGATCCGGCTTTCCGAGCTCCTGGGCGGCCCTCCTTATTGCCAGCTCTATGAGGGTGTTCCTGCTGACCCTGAGGAGCGCTTTTCCGCGGAGCTTGTCACGCATCTTGCTGAGCGGGTAGGCTGGGACGCCGGCCACGTCAACGAGCGCTATCACTGGGTAGCTCTTGATGACCTTGGTGAGCTCCTCAACTTCCTTCTTCTTCCACTCTGCTACGTGGGCCATCTTCCTCACCTCTCAACCTTAACGGCCGGGCCCATAGTCGTCTTGATGTACACTGACTTCACCTGGTTCTCGCCGCGCTCGAGCTTGTTGATGATGGCGTTGAGCACTGCCTCGGCGTTTTCAGCTAGCTTCTCGTCGTCCATGTCCTCGGTTCCTATCCTAGCGTGAACGACGGGGTTGTTCTTGAGCTGGATCCTGACGGTCTTCTTGAGCTTGTTGACGATCGGTTCCAGGTTGGTCATGGTCGGTGGAACGACCTGCGGCATCTTGTTCCTCGGACCGAGGTACCTACCGAGGTACCTACCGATCTTCGGCATCAGCGGAGCCGCGGCAATGAAGAAGTCGTAGTTCTTCGCGAGCTTCCTTGCCTGCCTTGGGCTCTTTGCGAGCTCCTCAAGCTGCTCTCCACTAATCACATCAAGCCCGAGCTTTTTAGCCGCCTCGGCAACGGCACCATCAGCGATGACCGCGATCTTTGGCTCCTTCCCACGACCGTGGGGCAGCACAACCTCAAGCTTGAACCTGTTCTCGGGTTTCTTAAGGTCTATATCCTTGAGGTTGACTGCCATCTCGACGGTCTGTGTGAAGTTGCGCGGCTTAGCCCGGGCCTTCGCCTCCTTCACCGCTTCCACGATTTTCTGCCTGTCGAAGGCCACTTTACAGCCCTCCTTCTGTTTTTTGATTTTAGCAACAGACGAAGAATCAAAGATGCGTAAAGGGAGGTGTTTTTAAACTTTTCCCCAACCACATCAAATGCGGGAAAAGAGGCCTCACTCGGCCTCCTCCGCCTTGGCAAAGACCTCGTCGTAAACGCCCTCGTCTATCTCCCTCTGGACTTCCCTCGGATCCTTGCCCTCAACGGTAACGCCCATGCTTAAAGCCGTTCCTATGACCTCCTTGGCCGCAGCCTTGATGTTGGGTGCGAGCATCTGGTCGATCTTCGCCTTGGCGATCCTTATAACCGCGTCCATGCTCAGGTCGCCGGCCGGGCTGTGCCCGGGTTCGCTTGAACCCTTAGCTATGCCGAGCTCTTTCTTGATGAGCTGGCTGACCGGCGGGACACCGACCTCGATCTCGAAGGTCTTCTTCTTGGGATCGGTAACGATGATCTTGACGGGAACCTGCATCCCCTCGAAGTCCTTCGTGGCCTTGTTTATCTCGTCAACGACCTGCTTGACGTTGAGTCCGAGAGGACCGATAGCGGGACCGAGTGGTGGACCCGGGGAAGCCTTTCCTCCCTCAACGAGAACTTCAACGACCTGTGGCATCTTTCTCACCTCTCAACCTGTAAACCGTTCACTCCTTTTGGTGTTTGCTTATAAGTCTAACGTATTCTCCCCTCACGGTAACGGGGATCGGGACTATGGCGCCGATGAGTTCAACGACTATCTCGTCCTTCGACTCATCCACCCTGACGACCTTGGCCTTCTCGCCCTTGAACGGGCCGGAGATGAGCTCAACGATGTCCCCCGGCTCGAAGCCGCTCACAGCGGGCTTCTCCTCGAGGAAGTGCTCTATCTCCTCGAACTTGACCTCCCCCGGCAGGGTCCCCTTGGCGTGACGTATGCCCTTTATTGCTTCATCGACGGCACTCTTGCTCGGCGCTTCGACGAAGATGTAACCCTTGACCTTCGAGGGGGCCAGTATGGCGTAGACCGGGAGGTTGTAGGTTCTAACCTTGCTGTAGATCAGCTTTGCGGTAGTTTCTTCCTGACCCACTGTGACACGCACTGTAAAGATCTTGCCCTCCTCCATTGGGATCACCCGAAAGCTTCAGAGGCCCGCGCCGCCCATAATAAGGTAGCCGATCATGGTTATCAAAAGGCCTATGGTGCCGATTATTATCATGCCTATGCCCGTTATCTTGGCGGCCATCTTGTACTCCTTCCAGCTCGGCTTCCTCGTTACCAGCAGCACCCTCCTGGACTCCGCAAGGAAGTTCTTGATCTTCTCACTAAAGCCCTCGGCCATCATGAACACCCCTTTCTACACTTAGTTAAGCCCAGATTAAAAGCAAATAAAAAGGTAACGGTCGGGTCAGAACTCCTCAAGGTCGAGCCTGACTACTCTCCTCTCCTCCTCGTAGGGGGAGGACTCCTCCTCAACCACGGCGTACGGGGAGCTCACACCCGTGACCACGAGGAGGATTCTGATCATCTTGCCGAGCTCCTCGTCGAGCTGGATTCCCCAGATGACCTGGGCCTCCGGGTCGAGCTTGCTCGTAACGAGCTCGATTATCTGCTGGGCCTCCTCAAGCTTGACGTCGCTTCCGCTGATGCTTATCAGTGCGCCTTTGGCGCCGCTTATGTCGACGTCGAGGAGCGGGCTGTTCAAAGCCTGCTGGGCCGCCTCCAGAGCGCGCTTCTCGCTGTCGCTCTCGCCGATACCGATCATTGCCACGCCGCCGTCCTTCATGACGGCTCTTACATCGTTGAAGTCGAGGTTCACGAGGCCGGGCTTGGTGATGAGCTCGGTTATGCCCTTGACCGCCTGGACGAGTATCTCGTCCGCAACTTTAAAGGCCATGTGGATCGGCAGGTTTGGAGCGACCTCCATGAGCTTGTCGTTCGGGATGACTATGACGGTGTCGCTGGCCTTTCTAAGCCTTTCGAGGCCGTACTCTGCGTTTTTTATCCTCCTTATTCCCTCAACGGTGAAGGGGAGCGTGACGACCGAAACAGTGAGGGCACCCATCTTCTTGGCCATCTCGGCTATAACCGGAGCGGCACCGGTACCGGTTCCACCGCCGAGACCGCAGGTAACAAAGACCATGTCGGCCCCTTCAAGGGCCTCCCTGATGTCCCTCTCACTCTCCTTGGCGGCCTCTTCGCCGACCTTGGGGTTGTTCCCGGCACCGAGACCCCTGGTGAGTTCCTTGCCAATGAGGATCTTCTTGTGGGCCCTTATCTTGAGAAGGTCCTGGGCATCGGTGTTGACGGCAATGATCTTCGCCCCCTGAATGCCGACCTGCATCATCCTGTTTATGGTGTTACAGCCGGCGCCGCCAACGCCTACAACGTAGATCTTCGCCTGAATCTGCTCAAGAAGCCTCTTGAGCTCCTCATCAATATCGGACTGGGGGGCTGGAACCTCGGGCACAGTCTTTGATCCAGCGGGGGTGGCCGTCGTTTTATCAATAGCATCCTCAATCAGTTTCAACATCTTCCGACCCTCCGGGTGTAATTTGACACCTGCAACCAATTGCAGGTGGAAAGTATATAAAGTTAGCTACATAGTTGTCCAATGCTGGGTTATGTTGATTTTGAAGTCTTTAAACCTTTCGTCACGTTTCAGTCCCTGATGAACTCAAGGTCAAGTTTTGAGGCCAGCTCCTTCGCCATCTGACGCGTCTCCCCCCTGCTGCCCTTCCAGTCCACGTATATCGCCTCTACCCCCCCGTGTGTGCGTTCTATAGCCTTTAAGAGGAGGTCCTCACCGACGGGCTGGGCGTACTTGGGGAGGATGTGACCGAAGGCCAGGTCCCCTTCCAGGGCCCTTTTCGTCTGCTTGGGGGCGTAATGGCCCCCACCAATTCCCAGGGCAGGCTTGAATCCGGCCTTTGAGACCCCTCTGTCGAGGGAGTCCAGAAGGTGGGTTATCGTCTCGGCGAGTATCTCCCCGGCCCTGTCGTTGACCCACTCCTCCTCGCTAGAACCGATTTCAACGAAGAGACTGGGAACCTCGAGCTCACTGGGGCCGTGGTGCGTCGCCTCGTAGCAGACGGTCCACCCAAGGTCGTTCAGCTCGTTGAGCTTGAGGAGGGCGAGCTTCATGGCGAAGGGGTGTGCTATGGCGAGGCTACCATCCCTCCCCCCGTACATAGCCTTTCCCCAGTTTCCGGTAACGTGAACAGTTAAAGCTGGCATCTTGGCCTTGCTGGAGTGTCTCGAGGCGAATACTATGAGTTCCGGCTTCTCACCTAGCTGCCCCTCGATAGATCTGTCGAGGTTGTCGTAGTAGATCATCTCGTCGTTGGTCGTTAGGATGACGTCGTCCCCCCTCCTGAAAACGGGGTTTCCGTCAAAAACGGCATCCGTTTCCTCAAAGCCGAAGTGCTGGATGAGCTTGTCCTTTATGTTCATCGAGGCGAGGTCTACTTTCGTGGTCATTATAACCCTCATCTTCCATCCCAGAGCTGGATCGGGGCCGGGCTTATAACGTTTATGAATAAGGGAAAAGTCAGCTCAGGGCCATGTTGATCACGGTCTCACCTATGTTCTCCAGGTACTCGAGGATCCTGCGGTAGCTCTCCTTCGCGGTGGACTCCTTCGAGTCGATGCCCCTTATCATCTCCTTGAGTTCGAGCATGAGTTTGTCTATCCTCCTGAGGTCCCTGTCGGAGATCCTGTCCATCACGGCGGTGAACAGCTCCCTGAGCTTGGGAAAGTCCAGAACCTCGGGGCTCTCGGATATGCGGATTATGTGGTCCCCAATCCTCTCGATGTTCCTGACTATGAAGAGTATGCCTATGAGGTCGAAGTACCTCCGGATTATCCCGCTCTCCTCAGAGGCAGTTCTCTGGGACAACAGCCTGTTGACAGTTCTTATCGTGAGGAAGTAGAACCTGTCGAGCTCGTTTTCCAAATCGCTCAGGTCCCTAAGCACCTCGACCTCACCAGGGTTTTCAGCGAGGAGCTCAAGATCCCCTATCATGGAGATCACGATGGAGCGTATCCTCATGAGGATCTCGGAAAGGTTTACCTCCCTCTCGTCCAGGAGGCTCTTGGCTATTATCCTCTGGGGCTCGTCCAGGATTATCTCAACCCCAGGGAGGCCCTGAAGGATCTTTCTGATCTTCACCTTGTAGAAGGGCATCTCGTCCAGGAACAGGATCTCCAGGGTATCGTACCCCTGGATGTACGCGGATATGACGAGCCGCACCGCCATGTCTGGGGAGTACTCCTTGGATATCTCGAGCTCCTTTTTCTCCCCGATGTCCTTGGGCTCCTTGGGAAGTATGGTTATACTCCCATCGGGGTTTATTATCAGGGGCACCGTGTCGCCCTGCTTCAGGTTGTTCTCCAGAACCCACTTCTTCGGCAGGGAAACTATGTATGAACTCCTTCCGGTAAATTGGATCTTGCGGAATTCCATACATCATCCACCGCTATATAGAAAAGTGGCGGAGTTAAATAGATTTCGGAAAATAAAAGGAGAACCCGTCAACCGCTGGAACTTGAAACCGCGCAGGTCGTGGAGTTGAAGGTCATGTCGAAGGCGCTCGGGTGGAGGAACTCGGCCATCTCCTCAACGGCCAGGGCTATCCTCGGGCCGGGCCTCTGGTAGATGTTGGGATCAGAGGCCACGTAGACCCTGCCGGACTTAACCGCCTCCGTCTCTGCCAGGGGGCCAGTGCAGAGCTGGGTAGCGTTTATACCAGCTGTTGGGAGGATCACTATGACCTGCGGGTCTCTGGCTATTATCTGCTCGTCGCTCACCTTGACCCACCCAGTGGTGTCGTTGAAGACGTTTCTACCCCCGGCGAGGCTTATGACGCTGTCCATGAAAGTGCCCTTCCCGGCCGTCCAGTAGCCCTGGTAGTAGCTCAGGATGAAGAACACCCTGGGTCTCGACAGGTTGGCTACCGTGGACTGCACGTAGGAGATCGTACCCTTCATCTCTCCGATAACGAGCTCAGCGGCCTCCTTCCTGTTGGTTATCTCTCCGAGAAGTTCTATCTGCCGGTAGATACCGTCAATGCTCTTGGGGGCAACTATCACAACGGGGGCAATCTGCTCCAGCTTGTCGAGTATTGACATGGAGTAATCGTCGGCTATTATGAGGTCCGGGTTCAGTGCGGCTATCTTTTCAAGATTGGCGTACTTACCGTAGCCGCCGACGCGGGTGATGTTCCTCACCGCGGGAGGCCAGTCAGCCCACTGGGTCACGCCAACGAGCTTGTCGCCGGCCCCTATGTAGAACAGCGTCTCCGTTATGCTCGGGGCCAGGGAGACTATCCTGCTGGGCTCTTTCTCTATGGTAACCGTCCTGTTCGCGAAGTCCGTTACCGTCATCGGGTACTTCTCCTCAAAGGCATCCGGGTGGAGGAGTTTGGCCAGAACCTCGAGGCCCTTGACCAGCCTCGGGCTCGGGTGGATGAGGTCGTTCTCGTTTTCGATCATGTATATCCGACCATTCTTGGCCGCAGAAGTTCCCGAGAACTTGCTATAGGCCTCCTCAACGCTCATGCCGCAGTGGGGGGTGAGGATTATAACCTCCGGATCCCTCGCTATGACCTGCTCCACGCTCACGGTGGGCCAGCCGGTGGTGTCGTTGAACACGTTGACGCCCCCCGCGAGGGTTATGAGCTCGCTTATGAAGGCGTCGCCTCCGACGCTCATCAGGGGATTGTTCCAAGTAACGTAGAAGACCTTAACCTTTGGCTCAGACGAAACGGCCGAGCTTATCTCCCCTAGTTGCGATTTAAAGGTGGAAATCTCCTCTCTCGCCTTCCCTTCCCTGTTGAAGATCTTTCCAAGTAGTTTGAGGTTGTCCGCTATATCCTGAATACTATGAGACCTCAGCACCACAACGGGCGCTATCTCCTCAAGCTTATCGAGAATCCCCTGGGAGTACGTGTCTGCTATTATGAGGTCAGGGTTGAGGCTGGCGATGACCTCTAGGTTGGCGTACTTACCGTAGCCGCCGACGCGGGTTACGTTCGTGACCCCCTGCGGAAAGTCGTCGTAGTCGGTAACACCAACGACCCTGTCGAAGAGGCCAAGGTAGTATAGGTCCTCGGTTATGGCCGGGGAGAGGGTAACTACCCTCCGGGGCTCGGCTTTAATCTCTACCGTCCTGTTGAGGGAATCGCGGACCGTTATTGGGTAGTAGGAGACGGACGTAGTTGTCGTGGGTGCCGCGGAAGAGGTGGTCGTTCCGCTGGTTTCGGCAGTAGAGGATGCGGTTGGAGTGGGCGTCGTTTTCGTCGGGGAAGAGGAAGTCTTTTCACCCCCGTTTCCGCCCCCAATGCAACCGGCCGCAAAAACCGCCCCCAGAAGGAGCAGGGTTATCACAACGAAGAGCACCTTCCTCATGTGCACCACCTGGATTATTTGTCCAGTTATTGAAAAACGCACGGGTATATAAGCTTTTGGATAAATTCTCCAGATCCAGGGAAAAGCTCCAAAGTCACCACAAAACCACCAAAAGCCAATCAGAGAGTTAATGGTGGGGCCGCCGAGATTTGAACTCGGGTCCCCGGCTCCCGAAGCCGGAAGGATAGGCCAAGCTACCCCACGGCCCCCCAAGAAGTTGGAGCCCCGGGCGGGGTTTGAACCCGCGACCTGCCGCTTACCAAGCGGCCGCTCCACCAGGCTGAGCCACCGGGGCGTCGATGATACGATGAAGGGGAGGCTTTATAAATTTTTCTCTTGGTTGAGCTTCTCAACGAGACCCTCAAGAACGTCCCTGAATTTAGCGGCGTCGATCCACTTTATCCCCATCTTCTGGGCCCACGTTAGTATACCAACGTCGGCCGAGACTATCGTGGCGTCGAGCTCTTTCGCGAGGAGAATTAGTTCAAAGTCCTCCTTGCTGTCAACTATCCCCTCCCTCAGCGCCTTTCGGTAGTTCCTCCTGAGCTTCTGGATTATCCTGTCAACGTTGTCCGTCTCGATGACGCTCTCGCGAACGGCCTTCTCGGCAACGCGGAGGCCCTTGTCTATCCTCCGCCGTATGTCGTCTATGAGCTCGTAGACGACGAAGGCAGGTATCCTGATGTCGTGGACGTTGGGGGGTTTCCTTATTATGTAGAGCTCCAGCTCGGGGGAGACCTCTTCCTCCTCAACGAAGTTCATGACCTCCCTGTAGATCCCGGGCGGCATGTAGAACTCCACTCTGCCGAAAAGCCTCGCAGCGTAGTTCAGGAAGATCTTCATGGCCTCGGTTGGGGTGTCTCCAAAGGCCGACCGTATCTCGGGGTTAACGAAGATGCTCGTATCGAGGACGAACCTCATGCCGACCACTAGATATTCTGCGGCGCCCGAGTTTAAAACGTTAGCCGGTTTTTGAAGATCCCCCAAAGGTTTAAGTGAACAACATGCGTAAAAACGTAACAGGTGAAGGGCATGAGAAGGGGGCAGGCGGCGATAGAGTACCTCATGATGATCGCCCTAGCCCTCACGATGGTGCTCATAGTCATAAGGTACGTCAAGCAGGCGGCAGAGCAGGCGGCACGAACAATAAACCAGAGCTCGGAGAACCTCGCCGAGTACATACAACAGCTTGCGAGCAGCGGATGAGAGTCATCAGCGTCAGCACTTTTTCTCGATCTCCTCCCATGGGACAAAACTTGGTTCCATCAATCGGAACGTCCAACGTATCAAATCCAAGATTACGGGACGAAGAGGCGGCCGTTTCCGAAAAGTTTATATATTCCTTCACGCCTAAAATAGACTGCAGTGGCAATTCAAACCACTTGATGGAGGTGTAAGAAATGGCCGAGTTGCCGATTGCCCCAGTTGACAGGCTTATAAGGAAGGCCGGTGCTCCGCGCGTCAGCGAGGAGGCCGCCAAGGTTCTCGCCGAGCACCTTGAGGAGAAGGCCATAGAGATTGCCAAGAAGGCCGTCGAGCTCGCTCACCACGCCGGCAGGAAGACCGTCAAGGCCGAGGACATAAAGCTCGCCATCAGGAGCTGAAGTCCTTCCTTTTCTTTCCAGTTTTACCAGAGCGTTACCCTCTTCACGGCGGGCTCTTCTCCTTCCAGCTTCAGAACCGCGAAGGACGGGTGGTCGTACCGGGGAAAAACCGGGGATCCCGGGTTTATCAGGTGCACCTTTCTTCCGTGTACCGATGCAACATCGTGGTAGAACCTGTGGGTGTGCCCGAATACGAGAACGTCAACGCCCATGTCAATGGCCTTCAACGCCAGGAAGTAGCTGTTCAGGCTGAAAAACTGGTGTCCGTGGAGAAGGCCTATCCTAAACCCCCCCACTTCCAGAACCTCCTCCTCGGGCAGGGAAAGTCCGTCGGCGTTTCCCCTGACGGCCAGGGTGGGGGCTATGTCCTCGAGCTCCTCAAGAACCGAACCGTCGGTAACGTCGCCGGCGTGTAGGATGTAGTCCGGCTTTTCAGCGGCGATTTTCTCCAAAAGGATTGGAGGAAGGGCGGAGGCTTTGTCCCCCACGTGGGTGTCGCTGACGAGAACAACCCTCAAAACGAAACCACCTCAGATCGGGACCTTTATGTCAAGCTTCTCGACGAGCTCCTTGTACCTGTTCCTCACCGTGACCTCTGTGACGTGGGCGACCTCGGCCACCTCGCGCTGGGTCTTCTTCTCGCCCTCAAGCAGGGAGGCCACGTAGAGGGCCGCGGCGGCCAGACCGGTGGGGCCCTTGCCGCTGGTTATCCCGCGCCTTATGGCCTCCTGGAGGATATCCTTGGCCCTCTTCTTCGTCCTCGAGCTAACGCCCAGGGCGTCGCCAAAGCGGTCAACGTAGTCTATCGGGCTCGTCGGCCGGAGGTTGAGGTTCAGACCCCTCGCCATAAAGCGGTAGCTCCTCCCTATCTCCTTCTTGGTGACCTTGGAGACCCTTGCGATCTCGTCCAGGGTTCTAGGTATGCCCTCCATCCTGCAGGCGGCGTATAAAGCTGCCGAAACCATGCCCTCTATCGACCTTCCCCGGATGAGCTTCTTCATAACGGCCTTCCTGTAGAGCGCGGCGGCGGCTTCCTTGACGCGGCGTGGGAGGCGCATCTGGGCCGCCATCCTGTCGAGCTCGCTGAGGGCAAAGGCGAGGTTCCTCTCGGCCGCGTCGTTTATCCTCATCCTCCTCTGCCACATCCTTAAGCGTCTGAGCTTGCTCCGGTACATGCCCGTTATCTGGTTGCCGTGGATGTCCTTGTCGCGCCAGTCTATGTCCGTGGAGAGGCCCTTATCGTGGATCATCAAAGTCATCGGCGCGCCGGTTCTCGCGCGCCTTGCCCTCTGATCCGGGTCAAAAGCGCGCCACTCAGGACCCTCATCAATGATGTTTTCCTCGAGAACGTAGCCGCAGACCCTGCAGACGAGTTCACCCCTAGTCCGGTCGTAGAAGAACTCGGTCGAACCGCAAACGGGACACACCCTCTTATCAGCCAAAGGTTCTCACCCCCTCTTCTTGGGGGTGGGGCGTCGCTTGGGATGCCTTCTCCCGCGAGGGGGCCTGGCCTTCCCTTCCCGCTTTTTCCTGGTATCGACGTACAGAACGGCACCAACGTACTCCTCCGGGTTCCTGACCCGGGGCTTCACAGCGACGTAAGGGGCCTTAACAGGACCAAAAACATCCTTGACAACGCCGACCATGTTAAGATCCTTGTCAACGACGCGATCGTTAAGATTGGGTACCCAACCCGTTCTCAGTATGAGAAACCCCTGCTTTGCATAGTGAGAAACCCTGCCCAGCTTCCTCATAGCCCCACCCCAAAAGGACATCTCCTTTTAAAGTTTTCGCCTATTTGCCTTATAAAGCTTTCGGTGGTTTCCGAAAGGCTTTTATTGAGAAGAGCCCTAGAATCAGATTTTAGACAGACCCATTTTGATGCACCGACGGAGGCCCCCAGGGAGGTCCCCGGTTTTAACAAGTACATGTCAAAAAAAGCTTTAAAAAACCTAATTTTCACCATGGACCAGTCAAGAAAGGAGGTGCCACGATGGGTTGGTTTGAGGATTACTTCGAGTTCGATAGGTACGGAACCGACATGAGAACCGAGGTAGTGGCGGGGATCACGACCTTCATGACGATGGCCTACATCCTCATCGTGAACCCCATAATACTGAGCAAGGCCATGGGACCAAAGGCTTTTGATTCACTGGTCGCCGTTACGGCCCTCGCGGCGGGCATAACAACGATAATCATGGGTCTCTACGCCAAGAAGCCCTTCGCCCTCGCGCCGGGAATGGGGCTGAACGGCTACTTCACCTACAGCGTTGTCCTCGGAATGGGCTACGACTGGCGCGTCGCGCTCGCGGCGGTCTTCGTCGAGGGGTTGATCTTCATCGTCCTGAGCGTCACCAAGGTCAGGAGCGCGGTAATTCATGCCATCCCGATAAGCCAGAAGTACGCGGTCGGGGCTGGAATAGGACTGTTCCTGACCTTCATAGGCCTCAACGACGTTGGTTTAATAAACGGAGTCACAACCAACGGCGTTCTCCAGTTCACGGAGCTGAACTACCACATGCTGATAAGCAAACCCGGCCTGCTCTTCTTCTTTGGACTCTTCCTGACGGCGATCCTCATAAGCTACCGCGTTAAGGGGGCCCTGCTGATATCGATACTCACAACCGCGGTGCTCGGATGGATAACCGGCGCCGCCCCGTGGCCCAGCCACCTGTTTTCCACCCCAGACATAAGCTACACCTTCCTAAAGCTCGACCTCAAAGGTCTCCTCAACGTCGGGGCACTCGGAGTCATATTCGCCTTCTTCATGGTGGACTTCTTCGATACCCTCGGAACGGTTACTGGACTGAGTGCCAAGGCCGGATACCTCACAAAGGAGGGGAAGGTTCCAGATGCGGAGAAGGTTCTCCTCACGGACGCCATTGGAACGACCCTGGGGGCACTCCTCGGGACGTCCACTGTGACCACGTACATAGAAAGCGCGGCCGGAATAGAGGAGGGCGGAAGAACCGGGATGACGTCGCTCGTTGTCGGGTTGCTCTTCCTCGGGATAGGCCTCTTCATAGCGCCGCTGGCCCAGGCGATCCCAGCCTTCGCGACGGCCCCAGCCCTGGTCATAGTGGGCTACTACATGATGAGCACCATAAAGGAAGTCGACTTCAGCGATCCAGCCGAGGCGATCCCCGCTTTCTTGATAGTGATGTCGATACCCTTCACGTACTCCATCTCCGTCGGAATAGGGCTGGGCTTCATAAGCTACACGGTGATAAAAGCCTTCAGGGGGGAGTGGAGGGACGTACACCCCCTGATGTGGATCCTCGCGCTGGTGTTCGTGGCCTACTTCGCCTACCTCGGGGGCGCCTTTTGAATCATTTTATTTTTAAATCAGCGGCTAAGAATCAGCCTTCCTCAAGCTTCTCCTTAACGAACTGCTTTATGACGTAGGGGCACTGCTCCCTCACGAACTCGGCGAACTCCCTCATCCTCCTAACGGTAATCTCGTGGACGTAGTGCTCGAACTGACAGGCGTCCTGCTCGGCAACGTCTGGGGGAATACCGAGTATCTCGACGAAGAACTTGGTGAGGAGCTGGTGCTTTGCGTAGGTCTTCTCGGCGATCTCCCGGCCCCTATCGGTCAGGAGAATCCTGTCGTACTTCTCGTATTCAACCAGGCCCTTCTCGCTGAGCTTCTTCAGGGCATCGACGACGCTGGGGGGCTTGACCTTCATCATCCTGGCTATATCCTTCACGCGTATGATGCCCTTGTTCTTGTGGAGGAGGTACATGGTCTCGAGGTACTCCTCTTCGCGCTTGCTTACCTCCAACGACCTCACCTGTGTTAGGATGGCCAAAAATGTTTAAGTAGTTTTCGGGTTATGGGACAACCTCGATCCCCACGGGTTTGCCCTCGCTGTCGTATGCCCTCACGTCTTCCCGCGAATAGGGGTAGCATATTATCAGGTGAAAGCCTCCGAACTTGGAGAAGAACCACAGATCCTGCGATGATGGGTGGCACACGTGGTCAGGGTGCGAGTGGACGGTTCCCCTTATCCCCTCGTCCAAGGGCAGGAGCCAGGTGTTGAAGAAGGCAGACGTTGGACCGAAATGGCCACCGGGGGCTATTAAGACCTCCTCTAAAACACCGTCTTTCTCCCTTAGAAACCCCGCGAACTCGTTCGGGTAGAAGTCCCTGGATAGTTCAAGGAGATAGTCCAAAAGCTCCTCGCGGATCCTCACTTTGACGGCCAAGGGTTTCACCTTCAAAAAATTGGGAATCAGAGCACCGCTATGGCCTCCACCTCAAGGTCAACGCCTTTAGGAAGGTTTGAAACCTCGACGACCACTCTGGCAGGTTTGGATTCGCCGAAAAACTCAGAGTAGACCCTGTTGAACTCACCGTACTTGCCGATATCCCTGAGGTACACGGTAACCTTCACCACGTTGTCCGCGCTCCCCCCAGCGCCTTCAACTACCGAGAGGAGGTTTCTCAGTGCCTGTCTGGCCTTATCCTCAAAGCTACCCTCAACGAGCTTTCCGGTCGCGGGGTCGAGTGGGATCTGGCCAGAGACGAAGAGGAACCTCCCGGAGGCCAGGATCCCCGGGCTGTACGGCCCGACCGGGGCGGGGGCGTTCGAAGGAGCCACCAATTTCTTCTCCATTTTCACCACCTCAGCGAAGCGAAGACTCCTCATCGGTTCCCCTCGGGTGTCCTCGGCCTCATCATTTCTTCTCAAGGTACTTCTCCAGGCTCTTGGCCGGCACGTCCAGGGAAAGGCCCACAACCTCGAGCGCCTTCCTGAGGGCGTAAACCCTCGCGTGCCCTTCGAACTCCGCCGAGGCAAAGGACGAAGGCTGGAAGTGCAGGTATTTCTCGACAACAGCCGGGATCTCGGACTTCTTGACCTTCTTAAAGCCTCCGAACCAGTCACCAATACCCTCAACGTCCATATCGGCATAGGCGGGTATCTTAAGGGTCGTCGTCTCGTTTATGCTGGCCAAAAGCCTCGCGACGTCGACCATAGGCGTCGCGTCGTCTATTATGAGCCTCTTAACAACTATCCACTTCCCGTGCTTGGCCGTGAAGTTAACGTGGTCCTCAGGGAAGGGGAAGACGACCTTGACCTCCCCCAGCTCCCCCTCAGGGTAGGTGACGGGGACGAACTTCGAGAGCGTCATCCTGACTAGGACTGCCTTGGCCACCTCCACGAGGAGCTTCTTGAGCTTTTTATCGTCCTCAAAGACGAGAGCACCCAGCTTTCTGGAAGTCCCGGGGGACTTGAGGGAAACGACCGCCTTCGTAAGATCGTCCTTCGCCAGCTCCTCGGCCAGGCTCATTATACCAGCGACGTTCATGACCCCCGTGAGGTACTCGGGGATCTTCGAGTTGACAGTGTTGGAAACCATCGCCAGGAAGTGGGCAACCTTGGCCCTATCGTCCATGTCGAGCAACTTATCCCCTACCTTCCAGCTGCCGTGCCTCGCAGTAAACATCACGTGATCTTCCACACCCCTCGGCATCATCTCCACCAGAGGAACCTAGATCCCCGGGTATTTTAGCTTTTCCTCCAGGGGGTTCAGGGAGGATAAAGTTATAAGCCGGCCCGGATATCCACCATCAGTGTGAGAACCGAGCTTAAGAGGGATGCACATGGAGGATGGGAAACCCGTCACCTCCAGCCAGAACGGTGAGACCTTGGATCTGGGCATCGAGTTCTCGACCACAGAGGAGATAAAAGTACCCGAAAAGCTCATCGATCAGGTCATAGGGCAGGAGCACGCCGTTGAAGTCATAAAGACCGCCGCCGGCCAGAGGAGACACGTCCTCCTCATAGGCGAGCCCGGCACCGGAAAGTCCATGCTGGGCCAGGCAATGGCCGAGCTACTCCCGACCGAGAACCTCGAGGACGTACTGGTCTTTCCGAATCCGGAAGACGAGAACATGCCGAGGATAAAGACCGTCCCGGCGTGTCAGGGCAAGAGGATAGTCGAGAAGTACAGGGAGAAGGCCAAAAGCCAGGAGAACGTCAAGTCCTACCTCCTCCTCGCAGTGGTCTTCATGGTCATGATGGCGATCATGATAGACTACAGCACGACCAACTTCCTGATGGGGCTCTTCGTGATAATCCTCACCATGATGGTCCTCTCCAACATGAGGATGAGAACCAGCGTGCTCGTTCCCAAGCTCCTCGTGGACAACTGCGGAAGGAGGAAGGCCCCGTTCGTCGACGCGACTGGGGCCCATGCAGGCGCACTGCTCGGAGACGTAAGACACGACCCCTTCCAGTGCTTTAGCGGAGAGGAGAGCGTTGTAATCAGGGAAAACGGCGAGGTAAAGGCTCTAAAGCTCAAGGACTTCGTTGAGAACGCTCTTAGGAACCCATCCGGCGAGGGAATGGACGGCGAGGTCAGGGTTGTTTACCACGACTTCAGGGACGAGAACGTCGAGGTGCTCACCAGGGACGGCTTCACAAAGCTCCTCTACGCCAACAAGAGGGTCGGAAAGCAGAGGCTGAGAAGGGTTGTGAACCTGGAGAAGGACTACTGGTTCGCCCTGACACCGGACCACAAGGTCTACACTGAGGAGGGACTTAGAGAAGCAGGCGAGATAACGGAGAAGGACGGCCTCATAAGGGTTCCAGTGACCGTTCTCGACGAGTTCACGATAGCGAGGACCTACGGCGAGGAAGGGAAGCTGAGGGATTACCTCCGCTGGAAAGAGCACCACGAGAGGACCGGTCATGGCTACAAAAAGGCCTCCAAGGAGCTCGGCATAAAGGCCAGCACGCTCCGCTGGTGGGAGAGCGGGGCAAAGCCGAAGTCCCTGAGGATGGCGGACGAGCTCAGGAGCCTTAGATTACTCCCCCTCACGAGCGATGATGAGAGACTTGAGAAAGTCGCCCTCATCATGGGTGCCCTCTTCAGCGATGGCAACGTAGATAGAAACCTCAACACGCTCAGCTTCGTCTCCAGCGAAAGGGAAGCCGTCGAAAGGTTCGCGGGAATACTCAGGGAGCTCTTCGGCGAGTTCAACTACGAAATTAAAGATAACCGCGAGGCAAGGGGAAGAAGCGTTCTCTTCAGGACATGGGACAGGAGGATAATAAGGTTCTTCGTCGCCCTGGGCGCTCCAGTTGGGAACAAGACGAAGGTGAAGCTCCAACTCCCGTGGTGGGTTAAGCTCAGGCCCTCGCTGTTCCTGGCCTTCTTCGACGGCCTCTACAGCGGCGACGGTAGCGTCCCGAGGTTTGCCCGTTACACTGACGGGATAAAGTTCAAAGGGACCCTCGAAATAGCACAGCTGACGGATGAACCCGAGAAGAAGGTGCCCTTCTTCGAGGAAATTGCCTGGCACCTCGGCCTCTTCGGCATCGAAGCAAAGGTACGGGTTGACGAAGCTAAGGGCAAGCACAAGGTCAGGCTAATCCTCTCCCAGTCAGTGGACAACGTCCTGACCTTCCTCGAGTTCGTGCCGGTAACCCTCTCTCCCGCAAAGAAGGCCAAGTTCTTGGAGGAAGTGAGAAGGTACCTTGAGAATGCAGAAAACTCACGGCACGCCGAGAGGCTCGACGAGCTCAGGGAAAGGTTTGAATCAATCCTCAGGGGCGAGAGGAGAGCCTTCGTAGAGACCTGGGAGGAAGTGGAAGTAACGTACAACCTCACCACGGAGAAGGGCAACCTGCTCGCCAACGGCCTCTTCGTCAAGAACTCCGGTGGCCTTGGAACGCCGGCCCACGAGCGCGTTGAGCCGGGGATGATACACCGCGCCCACAAGGGCGTTCTGTTCATAGATGAGATAGCCACGCTGAGCCTGAAAATGCAGCAGAGCCTTCTCACGGCCATGCAGGAGAAGAAGTTCCCGATAACTGGCCAGAGCGAGCTGTCGAGCGGTGCCATGGTGAGGACTGAGCCGGTGCCGTGTGACTTCATCCTAGTCGCGGCGGGGAACCTAGATACCGTCGACAAGATGCACCCGGCTTTGCGCTCCCGTATAAGGGGCTACGGTTACGAGGTCTACATGAGGACGACGATGCCGGACACTATAGAGAACAGGAGAAAGCTCGTTCAGTTCGTTGCGCAGGAGGTAAAGCGCGACGGCAAGATTCCCCACTTCACCAGAGAAGCCGTCGAGGAGATAGTCAGGGAGGCCCAGAAGAGGGCCGGAAGGAAAGGCCACCTCACGCTCCGCCTCAGGGACCTCGGCGGTATAGTGAGGGCCGCGGGCGACATAGCCGTCAAGAAGGGCAAAAAGCTGGTCGAGAGGGAGGACGTTCTTGAAGCCATGAGGGTCGCAAAGCCCCTGGAGAAGCAGCTGGCGGACTGGTACATAGAGAACAAAAAGGAGTACCAGGTCATAAAAACGGAGGGCGGTGAGATCGGAAGGGTCAACGGTCTGGCGGTTATAGGGGAGCAGAGCGGTATAGTGCTCCCGATCGAGGCCGTCGTCGCCCCAGCGGCGAGCAAGGAGGAGGGCAAGATAATCGTCACCGGAAAGCTCGGTGAGATCGCCAAAGAAGCAGTCCAGAACGTTTCGGCGATAATAAAGCGCTACAAGGGGGAGGACATCAGCAGATACGACATCCACGTCCAGTTCCTTCAGACCTACGAGGGCGTTGAGGGCGATTCAGCCAGCATAAGCGTTGCAACTGCCGTCATCTCAGCCCTTGAGGAGATACCGATAAGACAGGACGTCGCGATGACAGGTTCGCTAAGCGTCCGCGGAGAGGTGCTCCCGATAGGAGGAGCGACGCCCAAGATCGAGGCCGCAATCGAAGCGGGCATAAAGACCGTTATAATACCCAAGGCAAACGAGAAGGACGTCTTCCTCAGCCCGGACAAGGCGGCAAAAATACGGATAGTGCCAGTGGAGACCATAGATCAAGTCCTCGAGATAGCGCTTGCCGACTCGGCTAAAAAGGAGGAACTGCTGAGGAAGATAAGGGAGAGCCTCCCGCTGGGGAGGACCTGAGCCCTTTCATTCTTCTATTATCAAGTACGCCTTCTCAAGCTCGACCATCAACCCCCTGGCCCTGATCTTGCCCTGGGCGGACTTAAGTGCATCCGAGACCATTGAGACCAGAGTGCCGGTTGAGAGCTTTCTGTCCCTCTTAACGCGCAGTACAGCCTTGTAACCGTCCGAACCAGGCATAAGGTTCACCGTAATAGTAGTAACCCCCTTCAGGGATGAAAGGGAATCACGGACCACTGACGCAGCCTCCCCTAAGGAAACCTCGCCACGTGCCTTTGTGTCCCTGAGGTTTTCGGCAATCTCCCCTATTCCGGCCTCGCTCAGTATCCTCTCCACCTCACGCTCCAGGGCGTTGCGGTCAAGCCTTACTCTGCCCACCCCAGTGCTGTCCCTCTGAAGCGGGATCTCAACTATCTCCCCGCCGCCGACGGCTATTCCGGTCACGTTGGCCCTCATCATCGGGAGATCCTCCACCCTCACAAAATCCCCCCTGACAACGGCCCTCACCTCAAAACCTGTCTCCCTCGAGATTATCTCCGAGACAATCCTCTTGAGATGGACTTCGGGGGCGTCTACCGTGGCATAGCCCCTGGCATTGGCCGTGACCTTAAGGATGTCCCTCCCTGTTACCCCCTGTCTTAGGACGCACGAGATTTCGAGGGATTCCAGCGCAATACCCCTTGAGTAAGCCCGCTTAACGATCCGCCCAACTGACCCCTCAACCCTGAGGGACAGCGAGGGTGGCATACCAGAGAAACGGGTCGAGTAGGAGAATGATACGGAATTAGGGACTCCAAGGGGCCCAGACTTTGAAGCAGAGCCTGCAAGAAAGTCGAGGAACTCGAACCTGTCCAGTTCATGAATCTCGACGTTCAGAAGAACACCCGAAAGCCCCTCCACGAGGGGAAACCTCCTTCCCGTTCCGTCTACCAGTAGAACCGGCTTCCCGTTGGCTTTTATCAGATACAGGCCAGGCGACAGGCCATCAATAACAGAATTTAGGTTTTCGGGTTCGATTTGAGCTATTCCCGTGACCCTGCGCATGGTATCACCGTCAGGGATACCATCACCGAGATTTAAGGGTTTCGCAATCCCCATTGTTACGAAGTTTAAAAGTAATACCCGACTTAATAAAGTTTTTCCGACATAATTACCTTGTAATTTCAGTGCATAATGACATGGACATTCCTCAACAAAACGAAGATATCTGTCAAACTTTGTAACGTTATGGAACACCAAAAGTAAGACGAGGCCAATATATTGAAAATTTTCCGAAAATCTTATAACCGCCACCGGGTTTAGTATGATGTGATACCATTGGAGGGGTACGACATGATGGGTAGAGCTAAAATTGACCCGATAGACCTCAAGATAATTGAGCTCCTCTCGAAGAACGCGAGGATGACGTACAAGGAGCTCGCAGAGAAGCTCGGAACGACCAGGCAGAGGATCTCCCGCAGGATGGACAAACTAGAGCGCATGGGGGTCATTCAGAGGTACACGGTTGTTCCAAACTTCGACCTCCTGGGCTACTCCCACATCCTGCTTGGCATAACCCTGAAGGCCGGGACCGACATCGATGAAGTCGTCGAGAGGCTGAAGGAGAACAAGCACGTGGTTATAATTCAGAAGGCCCTCGGGACCCACAACCTCGTGGTTCACGTGATCGCCCCCAAGGACATGAAGGAGATACAGGAAATAATAGAGGGCATATCCAAGGCCATGCCCGGTATAGAGCACATGGACGTGACCTTCCTCACAGAGACCTGCAAGTACGAGCTTTTCTGAACCCTCTATTCTTAATTCGCCACCTTTCTTCATGGGGTTCGTCGATAGTCGACGGAAAGAGTAATAAAGGATTACTCAGCATCAGTCCAACAAACGGAGGTCTAATCAAGCGGTTCCATTCAGGCCCAAGGGGTGGCAGTGATGCAGAATATCATCCATTCACTCATCGCTGGAATCCTGACCCCACTGATGGGAATAGCCGCCTACAAGTTCAGGGCCCTCGACAGGGGGGGAGCCCTGCTCTCAACCGTTCTCGGTTTCGCCGTGCTGTACATGGGCGGTATCTACACCTTCCTGGCCCTGCTGGTATTCCTGATCCTCGGGGTTCTCGCCACCAAGTACCGCTTCGAGGAGAAGGTTCGCCTCGGCTTTTCGTCAAAGAACGAGAAGACGAGGGGAGTGGGGAACGTCCTGGGCAACGGGCTTGCCGTTCTCCTGTTCCTTATAATCGAGGGGATAACCCGGCAGGACACGTTCTGGGCCGCTACCTTCTCGGCAATAGCCACCGTCAACGGGGACACCCTCGCGAGCGAGCTCGGGAAGATCCACGGGAAAAGGCCAAGGCTCATAACGAACCTCAAACCCGTCAAGCCCGGAACCAACGGCGGGATCTCCCTCGCAGGCGAGGCCTTCGCATTGCTCGGATCCCTCGTGATAGCCCCCTTCGCCCTCCCCCTAACGGCCTACAAGATCCCGATGGTTGCAGCTATAACCCTCGGGGGGTTCATAGGGGTCAACCTGGACAGCCTCATAGGGGCCACCCTCGAGAACATGGGAATAACCGACAACAACTCCACCAACTTCCTAGCGAGCCTGCTCGGAGGCCTTGCGGGAGCGATCCTCTTCTACATCTTAGCCGTTTGACGCAGGCGGATGATGACTACGGCGGATTCCCGAGCGGTGAGGACGACCTTAGGGTCTGACGCCGGCCAAAAACGAGAGGAGAAACGGGAGCTCACTCCTTCTCCTCCCTGCCCCTTAGATACTCCTCATAGACCTCCCAGAGCGAGACCAAGGCCGCTGGAATGCCGTGCTCAGTTGCAAAGGTCATGTAGGGTGCGAGGTCAACTACGTAGTCGGCGAAGCGGAAGAGGCCGCGCGGGATTCCCTCGCGGGACCCAACGAAGACGACGACTTCCTTCGCGTAGAACATGTCCCTCGCGAGTTTATCCTTAACCTCCGATAGCGTCGGGCCCTTGGGGTCGGTGATTATGAGCAGCCTCTTGCTCCCCCTCTTGTCCCGGGCCACTTGGTAGAGATCCCAAACTGAAACGGGAACCTTCTCCACCTTCCAGGGGTAGGCCTCCCTCTGGATCTGATGCCTGCTCTCCTGGCCGATCCTCACGCCCTTTATGAACTCCGCCAGCTCGAAGGCGTCCATCTTCTCCTTTGGCGCAATTATGAGCTCCTTGACTTCAAAAGCCTGGGCAGCCCTGCCTATCTTCTCGCCAAAGGAGCGGCAGGCCTTGTAGTCGCCCCAGTAGGGCATCTGGACTATCGTCAGCTTGCGGAAGAGTTTCCTGGCGTCGATCTTGTCCGGAGTGAACTTCCTGAACTCCTCACCCGGAACGACCGCGATATAAGCTCTATCGCCGATGATCTCGACCTGAACCACCTTGTCAGGCCAGCTCAGGTTCACATCGGCCCCGGTGAGCTCCTGAACCTTTGCACCGAGGTTCCTGTTGACGTCAAGACTTGAGAAGCCGTGCTTCCCGCGCCTCTTTGTTTTAACCGCAAAGGTCTCGTTCTCGCCGATAAGCGGAGCTACCTTCTCGGCGGCGCTCACTATCGCCTCGAGCTCAGCTGGAACCTCGACCAGAACCGGGATAACGCGCTCCACCTCGGGGATCTCAAGGATTTTCTCCATCGAGTTTTCATCGTCGCTCTCAACCACAACGAGCCCAGAATAACCCATTGGAGACGCCCAAACTTTAGAACCGGGGAGGGCTTCGCCGATGTAACTGGCCGCTACCCTCTCCATCCCCCTCTGGGTTTTCACTATGAACTTCCTCGCATCCCCCATACCGAACACCACCCACCCATCAACGGAGGGGTTTATAGGCCTTTAGAATCCCCGAAAAGCTATAAGCTTTTATACAACCATTGCAAAGGGGTGTAGGGTGATGACGATGAAAGCTTACATCGCTGAAAACGTCAGGGGTATCTACGCCTTTGACGGGGACGGTAACCTCATTGAGAGCAAGCCCTTTGCCAAAAAACCGGAAGCGAGCCTTGACAAACTCCTGAAGGGAGAACCCGTTGATGAGCTCATCAGGCTTATCGACGAACTGAGTGAGAAAGGCTACACCGAGTTCATAGTTGAGGACACGGAGCTCGCGAGGAACCTCAAGGAGCTCGGCTACAGCGCGACGGCGGAGTTTCCAAACATAGCCGGGGAGAAGCTCCGCGCGAACCCGGGGGAGTTCCTAGGCGGAGGATGGTTTGACGAGTACTTCAACGTGGGAGTGGCCTTAACGAGACTCCGCATACAGGAGCAGAGCGGAGCAAGGGACAAGATGATAATCCAGGCCATTGAAGCGCTCGACGACATCGACAAGGTCGTGAATTTACTCGTCTCCCGCCTGAGGGAGTGGTACGGCCTCCACTTTCCGGAACTGGACGAGATCTTACCCAAGCACGAGCAGTACGTGGCCTTCGTGAGCGCGGTGGGCTCTAGGGAGAACGCCACCGAGGAGAGGCTTAAGTCGCTCGGCCTCCCCGACGCTAAGGTGGAGAAGATCCTCAAAGCTGCGGAGAAGTCGATGGGTGCACCGCTCGGCAAGTTCGACGAGGATATCATCAGGAAGCTCGCGGGCGAGATAAGCGACCTCTACAAGCTCAGGAGGCAGATAGAGGACTACCTCGAGACGGCGATGGACGAGGTTGCACCTAACCTCAAGGCCCTCGTCGGGGCGAAGCTTGCCGCTAGGTTGATGAGCCTCGCCGGCGGCCTCAGGGAGCTTGCCATGATGCCGGCATCGACGATCCAGGTTCTCGGGGCCGAGAAAGCCCTCTTCAGGCACTTGAGGACAGGTGCCAAGCCGCCCAAGCACGGCGTCATCTTCCAGTATCCAGCTATAAACCGCTCGCCCTGGTGGCAGAGGGGTAAGATCGCGAGGGCTTTGGCAGGCAAGCTCGCCATAGCGGCGCGCGTTGACTACTTCTCCGGCGAGTACATAGCCGAGGAGCTGAAGCAGGAGATAGAGCAGCGCATCCAGGAGATAAAGCAGAAGTACCCGAACCCGCCGAAGAGGAAGGCAAAGCCGGCCAAGAAAAAGAAGAAGGCCAAAGGCAAGAAGAAGGGCAAGAAGTTCGAGAAGAAGGAGAAGGCCAAGGGCAAGAGGGAGAAAGGCGGAAAGAAAAAGAAGGCTAAGAACAAGAGGTGATTGGGATGAGGATTAAGAAGCACAGGTTCCCGGGCGTTTACGTCTTCATCGACGAGGACGGGAGCGAGAAGATCGCGACTAAAAACTTGGTTCCAGGCCAGAAGGTCTACGGCGAGAGGTTAATAAAGGCGGAGGGCGAGGAGTACAGGATATGGAACCCGAGCAGGTCGAAGTTGGCTGCGGCTATACTCAACGGCCTCAAGAACTTCCCGATAAGGCCGGGTTCAACCGTCCTCTACCTCGGTGTCGCGAGCGGAACTACAGCATCTCACGTCAGCGACATAGTCGGCTGGGAGGGCAAGGTCTTTGGAGTGGAGTTCTCACCGAGGGTCCTTAGGGAGCTCGTCCCCCTCGTCGAGGAGAGGAGGAACATCGTGCCCATACTCGGCGACGCGACCAAGCCCGAGGGCTACCGCGCTCTGGTTCCGAAGGTCGACGTCATCTTCGAGGACGTTGCCCAGCCAACGCAGGCGAAGATCTTGATAGACAACGCCAAGGTCTTCCTCAAGAGCGGTGGCTACGGCATGATATCAGTCAAGAGCAGGAGCATCGACGTGACGAAGGAGCCAGAGCAGGTCTTCAGGGAGGTCGAGAAGGAGCTCGCAAGCTACTTCGAGGTCGTTGAACGCTTAAGCCTCGAGCCCTACGAGAAGGACCACGCTCTCTTTGTTGTCAGGAAGCCTTGAGCCCTTTCCCCTTTTATCGCCTATCGTCGAAAAGCCCTTTCACTTTTACCGAAAGACTTTTATAACTCCCCCCTGAACCTTAGGCGAAGTTATGTTCAACTTTTGTAGGTGGTGCCCAATGGGAAAACTCCTGAGGCCAAACCGTGAGGTTGGTATCGTGGGCTACGGAGCCTACGTCCCGATGTATAGAATCAAGGCGGAAGAGATAGGACGCGTTTGGGGGGTCTCAAGCTTCCCGATCGAGGAAAAAGCCGTGCCGGGTCTCGACGAGGACGCGCTCACGATAGGACTTGAAGCGGCAAGAAACGCTCTCAAGAGGGCCAGGATAGACCCCAAGCTCATCCGTGCCGTCTGGTTCGGAAGCGAGAGCAAGCCCTACGCGGTCAAGCCCACGGGTACTGTCATAGCGGAGGCGATTGGGGCGACGCCTGATGTCAGCACGGCGGACTTCGAGTTCGCCTGCAAGGCCGGAACGGAGGCCCTCCAAACTGCGATAGGCTTCGTCGGCTCGGGAATGGCCGACTACGCGATGGCAATCGGAGCGGACACCGCCCAGGGAAGGCCCGGCGACCACCTCGAGTTTACGGCGGGAGCAGGAGGAGCGGCCTTCATAGTCGGCCCGAAGAGCTCCGAGACAGTTGCATACTTCGAGGCGAGCTACTCCTACGTTACCGACACGCCGGACTTCTGGAGGCGCCAGCACGAGCACTACCCAAGGCACGGCAACCGCTTCACCGGCGAGCCGGCCTACTTCCACCACGTCATCACTGCAGCTAAAACCCTGATGGAGGAGCTCGGCTATTCGCCAAGCGATTTTGACTACGCGGTATTCCACCAGCCCAACGTCAAGTTCCCGCTCACAGCGGCCAAAATCCTTGGAATCCCAAAGGAGAAGGTTCTCCCCGGCCTCCTCACGGGGATAATCGGCAACACCTACAGCGGCGCCACGATGGTCGGTGTTTCAGCCGTTCTCGACATAGCCAAGCCCGGCGACAGGATTCTCTGGGTCTCCTTCGGTTCAGGAGCCGGAAGCGACGCCTTCAGCGTCGTTGTGCAGGATGCCATAGAGGAGAAGCGCGACCTTGCTCCGAAGACGAGGGACTACGTGGAGAGGAAGAAGTACATCGACTACGCCCTCTACGCGAAGGCGAGGAGGAAGTACATACTGTGAGGTGGTCAAAATGAGGAAGGCCGTCATAATCGGTGCCGGGATGGTTCCGGTTGGTGAGCACTGGAGGAAGCCCCTGAGGGACATGGCCGTCGAAGCTCTGCTCAACGCGATGGACGACGCTGGAATCGAGGAGGTCGATTCGCTCTACGTCGGAAACATGGCATCTGGCTCCTTCGTCGAGCAGGAGAACCTCGGTGCGCTCATAGCGGACTGGGCTGGTTTGGGACACATACCGGCCGTTAAGGTCGAAGCGGCATGCGCCAGCGGTGGAGCCGCTGTCCAGGAGGGTGCAAAGGCCGTTCTCAGCGGGCTGGAAGACGTCGTCGCCGTCGTCGGCGTCGAGAAGATGACGGATGCCTGGCCGAGCGACGCGACGCGCTATTTAGCTTATGCCGCCGACGCGGACTGGGAGCTCTTCCACGGAGCGAGCTTCGTCGCCCTCAACGCGCTCATCATGCGCCTTTACATGAAGGAGTACGGCTACACCGAGGAGGATTTAGCTCTCTTCGCGGTCAACGCCCACGCGAATGGAGCTAAAAACCCCTACGCGATGTTCAAGAGGCCGATAACCGTTGAGACCGTGATGAAGAGTCCCTACGTTGCCGACCCGCTCAAGCTCTTCGACGCTTCCCCTGTCTGCGATGGCGCGGCCGCTGTAATAATCACCACTCCCGAGAAGGCGAAGGAACTCGGCGTTCCCAAGGAGAGGTGGGTGGAGATAGCCGGAATGGGAAGGGCCATAGACACCATAAACCTGGCCAACAGGAAGGAGTTCCTCACCCTAACCGCGGCCAAGGTTGCAGCAGAGAGGGCCTACAAGATGGCCGGCGTTACGGCAAAGGACATCGACTTCTTCGAGGTTCATGATGCCTTCACCGTCATGGCGGCGCTCAGCCTAGAGGCCCTCGGTGTTGCCGAGAAGGGCAAGGGCGCGATGCTCGCCAAGGAGGGCCAGATAGCGATAGACGGTGACTACCCGATACAGACCATGGGCGGACTGAAGAGCAGGGGCCACCCGGTCGGAGCGACCGGTGTCTACCAGACGGTCGAGGCAGTACTCCAGCTTCGCGGCGAGGCCCCCGAGGGAGTACAGGTGCCCGATGCTGAAATCGGCCTGACCCAGAACATAGGTGGTACCGGCTCGAACATAACGGTCAACGTGTTTAGGAGGGTCTGAAATGGGGAAGCCGATGCAGGTCTCTAGGCACTGGAGGCACTTCCGCGAGAAGTACTCTCTCATTGGGGGCAAGTGCGAGAACGGTCACCTGATGTTCCCGAAGAGGGAAGTTTGTCCTGTCTGTGGCTCCAGGAACGTTGAGGAGTACCAGTTCAGCGGGAAGGGCAAGGTGGTGAGCTGGACGATAGTTAGAAACCCGCCGAGCGGGCTCGAGTACTACAAGCCCTACCCGCTCGCCCTCGTCCAGCTCGAGGAGGGGCCAGTGGTTTTAGCCCAGCTGACCGACGTTGACCCGGAGGAGATCGACTTCGGAATGGAGGTCGAGATGGTCACCAGGAAGGTCAGGGAGTTCGACGAGGACGGAATAATACTCTACGCCTACAAGTTCAGGCCGGTTTTGAAGTGAGGCGCAAGCCTTATCTACTTTTTCTTCCAACCTTCAGCGGTGGGACGATGGAGGCCGTGGAGATTAAGGTTCCGCTCAGCGATGAGGAGCTCAGAAGGATTCTGAAGGGAAAGAAAAAGCGGGGGGCATGGTCAAAGCTACTCGGGATTGCCCGGAACGCCCCCGAGTTTAAAGAAGAAGACAGGGTGGATGTGAGGGTATGATAGTCATCCCTGATACCTCAGCCATCGTTGAGCTGATCAGGGCAGCGACGCAGGGAAAGCCGCCGAGGAAATACTAAACGGTTCTGAGCTTGTGTTGATTCCCACTCTTGTTCTGGCGGAGCTGAGGAGTTTCCTTGAGCGGAACAACCTCGATGCCTCGATAGTTGATATGGTGGCGGGGAACGGCTTCGTCATCCCGCTGGAGATGGAGGTCGCGATAAACGCTGGAGCTCTCCATGCAAAGGTCAAGAAGAAAAATAAGAACGTGTCCCTTGCCGACTGCATAATAGCGGAAACCGCGAGAAAATACGGCGCGGTGGTCCTGACGACGGACCACCATTTCAAACTCCTTGGAAACGCGATAATACTGGAACGATGAGAGGCTCAAACCGGGAGATAAAGATACCTCAGGCCTTCTCTATTCTCACCTTATCCCCGTTCTCGAACTCCAGCTCGAGCTTTCCGCGTTCCATCTTGACTTTCACACCGTCGACGACGGCCTCTATCCTCCCGTTCTCGGCCTCGACGCCCAGCATCTCCGCTATCTCATCGACGCTCTTGAGCGAGCCGCTCATCGTGGTCTCGAGCCTCTCGCCCTCGCTCTCGATGATGACCTTGACCTTTCCCTTCCCCTCTCGTATGAAGCTCTCTTCCTTCAATCCTCTCACCCTCTCGGCTGAGGTGGCTTTATGCACGGCATTCTTCCACCCCGTTAACTTTCTCCCGATTCTTTATCATCCTTTCGCACATCCTTCACCATGCGCACCCATATGCCGCTCTGGCCAACTTTCCTGAAGCCGTAGCCCTCGTAGAACCTCATCGCCCCCTCGTTCTTCTCACCGACCCAAAGCTCTATCCTGTCGTTGTACCTGCTCAAATACTCTAAGCACTTCTCCATGAGTTTGTGGCCTATCCCGTGGCCCTGGAAGCGCTTGTCCACCACGAACTCGTGCACCGCCCCGACGGTTCTGCCCTCGTACTTGCTGTACCAGTCGTTGTCGCAGACTATGAAGCCCGCTATCTCGTCGCCGAGCTTGGCGATAAAGAAGCCGTCTTTAGCTTTGTTCCAGCACCATCTAAGGTAGCGCTTCGCGTAGCTCTCTCCCTCGCCGCCGTACTCGCGCATTCCTTCATAGCCCCTCATGTAGATCTCTATCAGCCTCTCCAGCGTTTCTTGATCGAGCTTCTCAAGTCTTTCTATCTTTACCTCCTCCATCAATACAAGCTCATCGTGGGGTTTAAAAAGCCTGGCTCCGAGCCTTAAGTGGAGCAAGAAGGTGATTGAGATGGGAAAGGCCAAGCCCAAATACTGCGAGATATGCGGCGCACCGATAAGGGGGCCCGGCCACAGGATAAGGATTGAGGGTGCTGAAGTCCTCGTCTGCGACCGCTGTTACGAGAAGTACGGGGGCAAAAAGCCCGGAACCTTCAGCATAATGCCAACCGGAAGGCAGCCGAGGAGGAGGACGTACTCAAGCCCGAGACCGAAGCCTGCTCCAAAACCGAGAACCGAGAGGCCGCTCTACACGGAGGAGATCGTTGAGGACTACGCCGAGAGGGTTTACCAGGCCATACAGCGCTCAAAGAAGAGCTACCAGGAGCTGGCCCAGGAGATAGGGCTTTCAATGAACGATCTCCGCGCTATAGCCCACGGCCACCGCGAGCCGACCATCAAGGAAGCCAGAAAGCTCGAGAAGTACTTCAAGATAAAGCTCATCGAGAGCGGTGGGGAAGAGCTCTTGGAGAGGAAGAAGACGATCCCAAGGGACTACGAGCCAACGCTCGGCGACATCGCCAACATAAGAATCAAGAAGCGGAAGAAGAAGTGAACGTTTAAATCTTCTTTGACCAACTTTTATTAGTGGGAGTTATGGGGGAGATTGTGATAAGCGTGCCCAACGGACTCGAGAAAATTATTCAGCGGAAGATATCCACTCTCCTAGAGCGGGAGGGCAAAAAAGGGATTAAAAGGCAAATCCTGGAAAAGTACCTGGGAAAATTTCATAACACCATTGATGAAGAGGAGTAGTACCTCCAATGATTGAGGTCTTCGTCGATTCTTCAGTCTGATTGAGGGGCTAAAAGGAAACCCAGAAGCCGTTAGGATCCTAAACCTACTGGCGGAAGAGAACACCATCGCAATTAAAACGATATCGTCGTTAGTGAGTTCCTGTTCCATTATATTCGCCTGAAATCAGGTGTTTCTCCGTTTACGATTAAACAGACGGGAAAGATAAGAGAATTTATTTTGGAAGATGAACCGTGGGACTTTATTAACCAATTCCATATCCTCCCAACGGATGAGGAGACCACGAGGCCGCGTATCACCTAATGAGGGCACACAACTTCCTTCCAAACGATGCTCTCATACTCGCATCGTGTAAGATAAACGGGATTAAAACGCTGGCCACACTGGATGGAGACTTGAAGAGCGCGGCTGTGAAAGAAGGATTAAAGCTCATCTAACCTCCAATCTTCATCCATCTTTTTCTCCCGTTTCCGTTTGAGCTCCTCAGCCTTCGTCCTCTTCGGGGGATGAAAGCCGCGCAACTCCTCGAAGCTCCCCCAGAGCCTCATCAGCTCCCTCCAAGCATCGCTCTCAGGCGGCACAACGAGGACGTGAGCTGGTGGATGGATATCCATCAGCCTGCCTATCGCCTTTTTCGGGGGGAGGTCTATCTGGGCCACGACGTGCGCTCTAAACTTCTTCCTCGGCTTCTCGCCGCTCACCCTCTCGAAGACCCAGTCGGAGAGGGCAGGGGAAACTATCCTCGGCCGGCCCCGTATCCTCATCCCGCCGTAGCGCACCAGATCAGCGAGGGCAACGCTCGCCTTCTGAAAGCTGTCGGTCCTCACCAAAACGATCGTGTTTCTCATGGTCTCACCGGAACGTACTCGGATGTCCAACTTATAAACGTTGGCGGGCAAAGGTTTAATTGCAAACCAGCTAAACATTAAACCGAATGGGGTGAAGGCCATGGATCCAGTAAGCGGCTTCTTTGGATCCCTGCTGTGGGTGTTGTTCTTCCTCTACATCCTGATGTGGCCCCAGCTCCAGTACAGGAGCCTCCAGATAGCGAGGGCGAGGATAATGCAGACTCTAGCAAGGAAGAGGAACTCAACGGTCATAACCATGATCCACAGGCAGGAGAGTATAGGTCTCTTTGGGATACCCTTCTACAAGTTCATAAGCGTCGAGGACAGCGAGGAGGTTCTAAGGGCCATACGGGCGGCTCCGAAGGATAAGCCGATAGACCTAATAATCCACACGCCCGGCGGTCTTGTTCTCGCAGCAACCCAGATAGCCAAGGCACTCAAGGACCACCCGGCTGAGACTCGCGTCATAGTCCCCCACTACGCCATGAGCGGTGGCACTCTGATAGCCCTGGCCGCAGACAAGATCATAATGGATCCCCACGCGGTTTTGGGCCCAGTTGACCCACAGCTCGGCCAGTACCCAGCCCCGAGCATTGTTAGAGCGGTTGAGAAGAAGGGCGTAGATAAGGTAGACGACCAGACGCTCATCCTGGCGGATGTTGCTGAGAAGGCCATAAAGCAGGTTCGGGACTTCGTCTACAACCTCCTGAAGGACCGCTACGGGGAGGAGAAGGCCAGGGAGCTGGCACAGGCCCTCACCGAGGGCAGGTGGACGCACGACTACCCGATAACCGTGGAGCATGCCAAGGAGCTCGGACTTCACGTTGAGACGGACGTTCCGGAGGAGGTCTACGCCCTGATGGAGCTCTACAAGCAACCCACAAAGCAGAGGGGTACCGTGGAGTTCATGCCCTACCCGGTGAAGCAGGAGAGCAAACGCTGAAGGACCCCCAAGTTTTTCAATTTTCCGACCGACCTAAACATTTAAAAACTCTCCGGGTTCATTTATAAAGGGTTTTTAAACCCACCATCCGGAGGTGTAAGCCTTGGTCGACATGAGCAATGTAAAGCTCAGGATTGAAAATATAGTCGCTTCTGTGGATCTCTTCGCCCAGCTCAACCTCGAGAAGGTGATAGAAATCTGCCCGAACTCCAAGTACAACCCCGAGGAGTTCCCGGGCATCATCTGCCGCTTTGAGGAACCCAAGGTGGCCCTCCTGATATTCAGCTCCGGAAAGCTCGTCGTCACCGGGGCCAAGAGCGTCGAGGACATAGAGAGGGCCGTCTACAAGCTAATAGACATGCTCAAGAGGAAGGTCGGGACCCAGTTCACCAAGCCGCCCCAGATAGACATCCAGAATATGGTCTTCAGCGGCGACATAGGCATGGAGTTCAATCTCGACGCGGTTGCCCTGAGCCTGCCCAACTGTGAGTACGAGCCCGAGCAGTTCCCGGGCGTTATCTACCGCGTTAAAGACCCCAAGGCGGTCATCCTGCTCTTCTCCTCTGGCAAGATAGTCTGCTCCGGTGCCAAAAGTGAGGACGACGCCTGGGAGGCCGTCAGAAAGCTCCTGAGGGAGCTCGAAAAGTACAGCCTCATAGAAGAGGAAGAGGAGTGGTGAACCCCCTCACCCTTCAACTTTTGGCGGAACAGCTTATTCCAAGCACGCCCTCCAGTACTAGGGCCTCCCTGTACAGGGCCTCGTCGCTCCGGGCCTCCAGAACGAGAACCCCTTCTCTCGGAACGTAGATCCTGTCTTTTTCGGCCCTGTCGAGCGGGCCCCTCAGGAATATCAGGAGGTGCTTCACGTTTCCTACGTCCCCCCTGCCTATCTCAAGCTTCGTTGAAAACGAGGCCCAGCGGCCGGCTTCAACCCTTCTGGACACCTGTTCAAAGGCAAACTTCCTGGCCTCTGCATCGCTGTAGCCCATCTCCCTGGCCGTTTCATAGTACTCGGCCCCCAGTATCTTGCCGACGAGGCAGGAAACCTCGACGGCGGCCATAGTTCTGAACCTGCATTTTCCGGTTCTGTCGCAGTAGTCCTTCGTGCTTGATGTCCCGAGGACTATAGTGACCCGATCATACTGGTGGTACAGCGTCATGTTGAGGTCCAGAAAGGGATCCCCCGTCAGGTAGCTCTCGAGGGTTATCACTCCCTCTTTGTCCGTGATAGTCACCGAATGGATGGGTTTGCCCCCGAAGAGTGAGGTATAGCGGGAATACCACGAGCCGATAGTCCAGGCCGAAAGAACTACGAAGACCAGGAGAACGGCTAAGAAAACAAGGGCCTTTCTCCTCATACCAACCACCGAAAAGCAAAAGGGAAAGGGTCAGGAAAGGCCGGCTATGTACTGCATCAGTATCGTTGCAGCCTTCCTCGTGGCCTCTGGCGTCGATCCCGCCACGATTATGACGCCCTTGCCACCAAGGAGGTCGCACTTCGGGATGTAGCCGAGAACGGGGTACTCACCGAACCAGACCCTGAAGTCCGTTGGCAGGTGGTAGCGGCCGAAGATCATCGAGGTGAGCAGATTAGCCCTGTTGGATCCGACGAGGATGTAGTTGGAATCGGGGTTCGCGAAGTTGACCTCGGTGTCGAGCACGGTAAGTGGCTGAGTCGGGGTGCGGATCACTATGTTCGTGACGCCCTCGAAGCCGGCTATGATGTAGTCCGTGCCGGGGATCTCGTCGCCTATGGTGAGGGTGAGTTCGCTGACCTTCGGATTGTTCTCCAGTATCTTTATCGTGGCCTCCGCAACCACGTAGCTCGTGTCCGTTATCTTCCCGTCCCTGTTTATGTCGAACTCAACGTCCTTCTCGTTGAGGGACTTCATGTCGAAGGAGTACTCGATGGTGTAGATGTTGAGTACGTCGAGCGGGTTTCCGGAGAGCTCGTTCTCGTTCGTCAGGGTTATGCCTTTGATGTACTGGCCGTCAGAATCGACGCTCATCAGCCATCTCTGGCCCTTGTACTCTATCTCCGTCCCTGTGGAATAGGTTTTTATGTCCCCGTAACCGCTTATCTGGGCTATCTTGCCCAGGATGAGGTTCTCCGAAAGGGCCTCAAGTTTGAGTTGGAGCTCCACGGTGTCGCTGTTGACGACCACGTTTGTGGGCTCCCCGAGCTTGAGAACCGAAGGCCCGTAGACCTCGCCGGTCTTCGTGTCAACCACGGTGACAATGGCCGAGCCCTCAAGCGGGTTGGCACCGATGAGTGTTATCTTCCACCTGCTGTTTCCGAGGAGCTTGCTCTCGTTCTGTGCGAACCACCCGGTTCCCAGAACCTCTCCAGCCGTGAAGCTCTCCGCCCCCACTGAGAAGACGTGGTATTTGGTCCCGAGGAGGGTGAACTCATCCCCAGCGGCAACGCCGGGGCTTATCACGCTCACGATCTTTCCGCCGTCCCTCTCAACGTCGACCAAGTTCCCTATCCTGCTCTCGGTTGTCACGTTCTTCTTCTCGGGGACGCCCCAGTCGGGGTAGGCCTCCCTCACGGTCCTCTCAACGGTCACGGTGTAGTTGTAGAGAGTGTAGCCAACGGAAACAGAAATCCCCCTCGGCGGGATCTCCACGTTCGCCTTCTTCGGCGGGGCGATCCCTTTCCAGTCCACCGGATCAACAGAGCTGAGTGAGAGGCCCTTTATGTCGATCGCCCAGCCGTAGAGGTAGTTGCCGTTGACGGCGTCGCTGTCCTTGACCTTGAACTGCGCGGAGAAAGAGCTGGCCCAGGTGGTGTAGTTAGCGGTGTAGCTCGCCCCGTTGTACCAGTAGTCCGCTGGGAGGTCATCGTATGAGGTGGACCAGTTGACGAGCCCGCTGTTGTAGGGCAGGTTGTGGTCAACGGTCATGGTTTCGTAGTTGTAGCGGTATATGACCTGCTGGAGGGCGACGTTCGTTTCTCCTGCCTTCCTCAGCTTGACCGCTATGCTCTTGGCCTCCTCCTCCCTGTAGAGGATACTCCCAAGGGCCGCCGCTATGTCGGCGGCGCTGGCGACGTCCTCGGCCCGAGCATAGCTCCCCACGACTATCTTGACGTTGGGGGTGCCGTCCGGGTTGACAAAAAAGCTCCTGGGAACGCTGCTTATATCCTTGAGCCCGGTAGGAACTATGTAGTTGGAACCGGCTGAAGCTCCGCCCACGGAGAGCAGAAAGATGACCCCCATGAGGAGGGCGAACACCTTCATAAAGCCCTTCCCTTTCAGGATTCTCATCATCATACCCCCTTATTATCCTGCGTCATCTTTTTTCTGTCCCTCTTTCCTCATATACTTTTCGACTCTCGCTCAGGCCAGTTTGAAGGAGAAAGTGTCCCTCTCGTAGGCCTTTTCAAGATCTTCCCCAAGGAGGAGTGAGTTGATGAAAGCACCCAGATCGCTCAGGGCATTCTGGAGTTCGGCGGCAGTTACGTCGATGACTGTGGGCTCCTCAACCTCGACCCCCTTCGGGAGGTACCTCGCGGTAACCGCGATTAGGGACTCGAAGGACGAAACCGCCTCAACCGTGACCCTGAAGAGCCCCTCACGCTCAACACTGACGTCGAGGGAGTTTATCCCGCACCCCTCAACGAGGAAGAGCTTCGACACGAGGTCTTTAACCTCTCCCTCATCCGGACCCCGCATCAGGAGGGAAGCCCTGTACAAAATCCCCCGGCCTTGATAAATCATCTCCCAGAGCTCCTCCTCGTCGAAGCCTATGGGTGGGGAAGGGATCTCGCTGAGGTCAGGCAGAGCGGGAGCTGCGTTGAGCTCCTTCATCCTCAGGAGAACGGCATCCCTCACCCCCATGAGGAGGTTTTCAAGCTCCTCACCCTTGACCTCGACCTTTCCAGGCCGGAGGATCTCGACCATCGTCGGGGCGTAGGCGATTACAGCGTCGAGGACGTCCTCCAGCCGGCCCTCTACTCTGGCCTCCACCAGGGCCGAGAACCTAAGGGGATCCATCTCCTCGTCCTCTATGACGTCCCCGACCTCGATCGCCTTAACGCGGAGTTTAGACCTCTGAAGCCCCTCGACAGTCCGTTTAACCCTCTCCTCCACCGAGAGCCTGGTCCTGCCGAGGGCCTCAACGTAGAGAACCGCCTCGATCATGATTCACCACCACATCCCAGGGTACCTCCTCTTTGTGTAAGTCCCCACGATCGGGAGCTTTTCACCGCAGTACTCACACCTCCCGTCGGGGCCAACGCGGTAGTCGGTTATCTCAAAACCCCACCTCTTTATAACCGGCCTCCCGCACTTGGGACAGTAGGTGTTCTCACCCTCGTGGCCCGGAACGTTGCCGATGTAGACGAACTTTAAGCCTTCCTCCTTAGCGACGCGGTAGGCCATCTCCACCGTCTCGATGGGCGTCGGCGGCAGGTGCGTGAGCCTGTAGTGAGGAAAGAAGCGCGAGAAGTGGACCGGAGTGTCGTCGCCAAGGTTTTCCACCACCCAGCGGGCAAATGAGCGTATTTCCTCCTCCCTGTCGTTGAGCGTCGGGATTATGAGATAGGTGAGCTCGACGTGGATTCCGTATTCATTCTTCGCTATCACCGCTGTTTTTCTGCTAGGCTCGCCGCTTGGGACACTCGCTATCTTCATGTAGAACTTATCGTCGAAGGCCTTAATGTCAATATTCATGGCGTCTATGTAAGGAGCCAGCTCCCTAAACGGTTCCTCGTTTATGTAGCCGTTGGTTATGAGGAGGTTGTAGATCCCCTCCTTCCTAGCAAGCTTCGCCGTTTCGAGAACGAACTCGTACCAGATGACCGGCTCGTTGTAGGTGTAGGCTATGCTCTCGCAGCCGTAGCGCTTCGCTATAGCGACGACCATCTCTGGAGTCATCTCGTGGATGTATGGGAAGTTCTCATCCGCTTGACTTATCTCCCAGTTCTGGCAGTGCTTGCAGTGCATGTTGCAGCCGACCGTGCTTATGGAGAGGGCGCACGAACCGGGCCAGAAGTGGAAGAGCGGCTTCTTCTCAACCGGGTCCGCTCCGATGGCCGAAACCTTGCCGTAGTTGAGGGTGTAGAGCTTTCCGCCGATGTTCTTCCTAACCCTGCAGGAGCCGCGCTTTCCCTCGTTGATTATGCAGTTGAGGGGGCAGAGTTTACAGCGAACCTTCCCCCCCTCGAGCGGCTCCCAGTACATGGCCTCCCTCATGCCTTTCACCAATAGGGGATAGGCTCACTCCCGTTTAAGGTTTCCGTAGAGGTCATAGTACTCGCGCATGGTGAGGAACTTCGCGCCCTGTGCCCTGTAGTGGTCTATGAGCATCCCGAGGAGCTCGATGGCCTTATCTCCGGTGTTAAAGCGACAATCCCACCGTATCTTCTCCCTCTGCATCGGCACGAACTCCCAGGGGTGGGCGAAGTAAACCCTCGGCTCCTTGAGGCGTGAGTGAATTATCCTCTGGAACCTCCAGGGGAGCCTTATGACCGAGCTTGTTGTCGAGGCTGGAACTTCCAAAACACCCCCGAAGAACTTCACGCCCGAGCGATAGCCCTTGTAGGTGGCCTTGGAGGAATCGACAAGGATACCGTTCTCCTCAAGAACCCGGTAGTACTCGTTGGGGAACTGAAGGTTGGGGGCGCGGAACGAGACCACCTCCCCGTACTTCCTGAGAACCTCGAGCGACTTCTCTATCGCCTTCCTCCCCTCTTCAAAGCTCAGCTTGTCGAGCCTCTCGTGGTTGTAGTTGTGGCTCCCGAGCTCGTGCCCCTCATCGACCACGCGTTTCGCAAGTTCGGGAAAGCGCTTCGCCATCTCAGCCGTGAAGAAGAAGGTCGCCCTTATCCCCTTCTCCCCCATCAGGTCGAGGAGCTTCGGGAGGCCCTCTTCCATGCCCCTCGTCGTTGTTAGGTACGGCGGACAGTCGTGCTCCACGTCGAAGGTTATTGAAACGATCATCCCCTCGCCCTCCTCCAGAGCTTGTAAAGGAGGTACCTCTTGTCGCTCCCGTCAGCGAGGTCAAGGGTCATCCTGTAAACGTCGAGGATCTTCTCCAAAACGACCTCCCAGGAGAACTCCCTGATAACGCGTTCCCTGGCTTCCCTGCCCATCTTCTCGATGATCTCAGGATCCGAAAGGACTTCCCCAAGCTTCTGAGCGACTTCCTCCTCGCTGTCCCCAAGGAACCCGGTCGTTCCGTCCAGTATGAGGTCCGAGAGGCCGCTCTCGTTCCTGCCGACTATCATCCTTCCCGTTGCAGAGGCCTCGAGGCCGACCATCGGGAAGGCCTCAAGTATTCCGGGCATCAGAACCACATCCGCCGCCCAGTAGAACTCCAGGAGTCTCTCGCGGGGGAGGAAATCGAAAACCATCGCACGGGAGCCTAGGCCAGTCTTTCTGAGGTTCTCCTCGAACTCGGCCCTCATCTCCCCATTGCCAACCGCTATGAGCTTTATCTTTTCCTCAGAAACCCCGGAGCTCTTCAGCGCCCGCGAGATTATGAAAGGCAACCTGTGGGCCTGCTTCCTCTCCGTCATCCTGCCGGTGTAGAAGAGGACTATCTCGTCGGAAAGCCCGAGCTTTCTCCTGGCCCTCTCCCTCTCCTCCGGTTCCGGAGGACGCCACTTCTCCACGTCGATACCGTTCGGAACGACGAGTACGGGCCTTCCGTTCAGCCTCTTCCCCAAAAGTTGCTTCGTGTCCCTCGCGACGGGCGTGCTTACCGCAACGAAGGAATCCACGCGCCTTAGGTAATACCTGAGCATGGGGCCTATTATCGGGTCGGCCCTTGGGTTGCCGTAGAAGGAGTGGTTGGTGGCGACGACGGGCACGTCCCGAATTCCCCGGGACAGGTTCGCCACGGCTATCGAGAAGGGGGAGTATATGCTGTGAACGTGGGTTATATCAAAGCGAACCTCCTTGTAGAACTGGTTTATCCTCCATAGCTGGGAGGGGCCGAGGCTTATGTGGTGCCTCTTTATGTAGATGGGCGACCTGAACCTGACGACGGGATATGGAAACCCATCGTCCCTCGGGCCGAGGTGGCGGTAGTCATGGGTTATGACGTAGGGCTCGTGCCCGGCTTTCAGCAGGTTGCGGGCGAGTTCGTCCATGTGAGTCTCGATCCCACCGATTTTAGGAAAAAACCAGTCGCTTGCTATGGCGATTTTAAGGCTCTCCATACTTCCCTTCCCCCCGAGGTCACGAGTACAACGAAGCCCACGACCGTGCTGAGCACGTAGGACACGAAACGCTCCAGAAGGGTCACCGAGACGGCCATGGCCAGCGGAAGGCCGAAGTGAGTCAATGTACCCACTAGTCCGCCCTCTATGATGCCGACTCCTCCAGGGGTGAGCGCGACCAGGCCGAGGATCAGGTTGGCTATCGAGACGACGACAAGGATGGACAGGCTGAGATGTAGCCCAAAGGCCAGGGTTATGAGCTTAAGCCTGACGACGTCGAGGATCCATATGGCCGAGCTGAGGAGGATCCCCCAGAGGGTTATGTTGTGGCACCTCCTGAGGGACACTATCCTCTCCATCTCCTCGTCGCTCACGGAGGCCTTAAACACCCTAAGTGAGATCCTGACGAAGTCCTCCCACCTGATCCACACGAGGGCAATCCCGATGACGCCCAAGACGAAGAGAAAACCAGGCATCGATGAGAAGTAGAGCATCCCCACTAGGAAAGAGGACGAAAACGGGTATGGTCTCCAGGATGCGCTCATACACGACGCTCATCGTGGAGAGTCCAACGGGAACCTTTCCCCTCCGGCTTATCCACGCTATCCTGAGGACTTCGCCGCCGCTGCGGCTCATGGGGGTTATGTTGTTCATGAAGATCGACGCGAGGATGGATTTGACAAGCTCGGGGAACGGGACGTCCTTTCCCATGCCCCGCAGAACCAGCTTCCAGCGGAGGGCGTAGATGAGGACGCTGAAGTAGTACACGAAGATGGCCAGTAACAGGTAGAGTACCGAGACGCGACCAAGAACTGCTAGGTACTCCCTCCCGCTCCCCAGAATGCTCCCGAACACCAATTTTTAACCCCCGTATGCATTCTCAGTTCCTCTCTCGGAGGGTAATGGATGAGGGGATTATAAACTTTACCTTCCACGGACATCGAAATGAAAACAGAAAGTCACCTGAGATCCCTGGAACGGTACTTCTCGACGGTTTTCATGAGCGCGCTCTCGAGGTCTATCCCGTAGTGGTTGGCGATGCAGGAGAGGGCGAAGAGAACGTCGCCGAGCTCCTCCTCAAGCCGCTCCCTTTCGGCGCTCCCCTTGAGGCCCTCAACGGCCAGCATGACGTCGGCCAGCTCGCCGACCTCCTCGACCAGGGCCGCCAGCATCTCGAAGGGCTTCCAGTAGCCGCCCAAAGACCTTATGAGTTCATCCACGTCCCTCTGGCCCTCCAACACCATCACCCTAGGAGCTCTGAGCGGAGGGCGTCCAGGTACTTCCCGATAACGTCCCTCTTCGCGCGGTAAAAGCGGAGCTTGCCCTCCCTCCTCTCCTCCAGGAGGCCGAGGCCCTTAAGGGTGCGGAGGTGGTGGCTTATGAGGGTCTGATCCTGATCGAGGGCCTTGGCTATGAGGCACACGCAGAGCCAGCGGTCCCTGAGCATTCTTAGTATGCTGAGCCTGAGGGGGTTCGAGATGACCTTGGAGAACTCAACTACCTCCCTCGGAACCTCGGTGGGGATCTCCTCGTCCAAGTTGACCAGATCACACTTCTCAACACACTTCTCAACGCTCCTCTTCTGTTTGTCCGGAAGTCTCTCCATGAGCTCCCTAACCTTCATGTTCGCTCACCTGAGACTAAAACTCCCCCTCACTATTTAAAAATTTTCATTTGAAGCCAGATGCTCCCAGCCGAGGGGCCTCATGGGCACCCCATCCAGGTAGACCCCGCTGCCCTCAACAACCCTCCCTATAACGGAAAATTCGAAGTCAATGTCGGAGACAAGTTCCGGCCTTACCGTGAAGACCAGCTCGAACTCCTCCCCGCTGGCGATGGCCATCTCAACGGGATTCAGGCCCAAGAGATCAGCCACCTCAAAAACGCTTCCGTGGATAGGAAGGCTGGCGGAGCGGATCTCAACCCCAACACCGCTCATCTTCGCGAGGAGGTGGAGCTCCTTGGCGAGGCCGTCGCTGACGTCTATCGCAGCACTTGCAACCCCCGGGAGGGCCATCCCCTCCCCAACCCTCGCCCTCGGCTCGAGGAACTTCTCGTAGAGGGCCTTGAGCGTTCCCCCAGAGACCTCGAGGCCGTTTTTCCAGACCAGGTAGCCGGCCAAGGCCCTGCCAATGTCGCCGGTGACGCAGACCAGCTCGCCCGGTTTTGCCCCGGAGCGGGTGAGAAGCCTCTCAGTTATCCCAAGGGCGATGCCGTCTATTATCAAATCGTCCGCCTCGTTGGTGTCGGCGCTGAGAACTGGGACGCCGTAGAAGTCCAGGGCCTTCTCAATACCCCTCGCTATCCCCTCAAGGTAGTCAGCGCTCAAATCCTCCGGTATTCCCAGCGAGAACAGGAAGCCTATGGGCCTACCACCCACCGCGGCAACGTCGCTCACGTTCATCGTTACCGCCTTAAAACCAACCTGCTCCGGCGTCATTATATCGGGAACGTCTGTTTTTCTGACGAGCATGTCGTTTGTAGCTACAAGCCAGCCATCGCCGAGCCTTATCGCTCCCGCATCGTCGCCGAGGGGCAGATCGCCATGCTTTTTCAAGTGTTTGAGGAAGAGCTCGATTATTTCCGATTCCCTCAAGGTTCCACCCCCAGGAGCCACCGCCACAGGGGTACCAGCTTCACACCCCCGAGTTCTCCCTCCTCATCCCACGTTATTAGAACTTTTTCGTGGGTCGGGATGAGCTTTGAGGCCTCCCTAATGGCCCTGATCTCCCTCCGAAGGGTATTCCCCTCAAGGGAGCGCGTTACCTGAATTAACCTGTGTGAATCCCCCTCTCTGACCACGAAATCGACCTCAAACCTCTGGGTTTTGAGGTAATACGGCCTAATTCCCCGACGGAGAAGTTCCGTTAGAACCGCTGACTCCATGAGCCTTCCCAGTTCCGAGTTTTCCTTGAAAACCCTCGCGAGGCCGGTGTCAACGAGATAAACCTTTGGAAGGGCCTTTTCACTCTCCCTGGATGGCACTAGCTTCTTGACCCTAACAACGAGGTAAGCGTCCTCAAGGTGCTCGAGGTATGCCGAAAGCGTGTTCCTGTTGGCTTCTATCCCCATTCCCTTCATGTACCTAACCGTCCTGTTTATCGAGAATTCCCAGCCGAAGGACGACCCGATGAGCTTCAGCAAAAGTCTAAGCGCCCTCGTGTTCTTCACTCCAAAGCGCTCGACAACGTCCCTGTAGAGTATCAAGTCAACGTAACTTTCCAGGGTCTTTCTCTTCAATAGCTCCGAGTCCTCCAAAACAACCTCCGGAAAACCGCCCCACGTAAGGTACTCCTCGAGAAGGGCCTTGATTCTGGCCTTCTTTGGAAGGGATTCGCCCGGTTCGAAGGATTTGGCCCTCAAAAACTCCCGGAAGGAGAAGGGATACAGCTCAAAGGAAACTCCCCTGCCCCTGAGCTGGGTTGCGATTTCCCTGCTGAGGAGCTTTGAAGACGAACCTGAAACAAAAACTGTGTGGCCGAGTGAAATTGCTCTTTTAACAAACAATTCCCAGTTTTGAACCTCCGGGACCTCGTCCAAGAACAAAACACCTTTTTTCTCACCGTGAATTTCATGGAACGCCTCAAGGAACTCCCCAAGGGTTTCAAGAGTCGGGGGATAGAGCCTGTCGTCATCGAGGGGCAAATAGAGGGAGGGAACATGAGAGAGCAGGCTCTTAAACTTCTGGAGCATGTAAAAGCTTTTTCCAGCTCTCCTGGGGCCGGTTATCGCTATGGCCCTCGGAACCCTCGGGAGTGGAACGTTGAGCTCTCTTTCAACGCCTTCAACATCCACCTCAAGGTAGTCTTCCACAACCTCCCTGACCGCACCCATTCTTCACACCTTGAAATTTTAAGTGGCAACTTCTTAAAAATCTTGCCAATTCTATCTAGCAACTTTTTGCCAATCTTGCCAATCACGTTTGGCAACTTTACCCAGGCCTCAAAAACTCCGTTATGCTCCTCTGCTTTGGCTTTTCCTCCGGAAGCTCGACGTCAACGCTCTCAAGCTCGGCTATGGAAGCGTTCTTTATCTCCTCCGGCAGTCTGATCTCCCCGTATTTCCCTCCTCCGCCCGGGATTACGATTAGCTTTTCGTTCCTGTAGGCCCAGATGGCCTTTGCAACCTCCTCGTGAACTCCAGCGAGTTCCTTAACCGGCACGTCAACGAGAACCCTTATCTCGCTCCCAAAATCCCTCAGAAAGCGCTCCCAGATCAGCCTCACGGCCTTCGTCTCGACGCCTTTCCCTATAACCATCGCTATTATCTCCGCGAGGGGGGCCAGGCGGAGGTAGGGCGGCCTCTCCTTCGGCCTCTCATCAGTGTCGGCAAGCTCAAAAATCCTGTCCCTTACGCCCTTCTTTATCCTGCCCCCGCACTTAGGACACTTCCATTTGAAAGCTTTGGCCTCGCCGAGGGAATAGTGGGTGTAACAGCGCGAGCAGGCCGTGAGGTGGTACTTACCCAAGCGAGGATCGAGGCCCGCGTTGAGGACTATTTTCCTGCCACCGCGATTCAGGATGGCTTTCCTGATCTCCTCGAACGTGGCCTCCTCAACCTTAAAGCGGTTAAACTCCCTGCCAAGCCTGTGGGGCATGGGCGAGTGGGCGTCACTGTTGCTGAGGTAGGTGAGTTTGTGATGGGCCTTTATCATGTCGGCCATCTCGCTGTCGGCGGAGAGGCCGAGCTCGAGGAAGTGTATTTTCGCGTTTCCATAGGCCTCTTTCAACGAGTCGTACTCCTTGTAGAGGCTCGTCCAGGGGGTGAATGCATGCGCCGGGCCGATGAGAACGTCGAGATCGTTGGCTAGGTCGGCTATTTCAGCGGCGGAGAGGTTCACGCGCGGTCTTCCCTCGGTATCAATGTCACTTGAATGAGGCCTTAGCCTCTCCCTCATCTCGCGGACGGTATCGATGCCCGGGAAAATCAGGACGTGGTGAACCCTTCTATTGTCCTCGACTTCTGTTGTTAGGAGGAACCGTATCCCGTTGCGCTCGTAGGTTCCTTCATCAACCTTTCGGGCGTATTTGAGCAGTTCTTCCTCCCACTTCGGGTTCAGTATGTCGCCGGTCCCCACCAGGCCGAGACCCTTGAAGCGGGCGTTCTCAGCGAGGTTCGGAACCGTCATGGCCTTTGAAACCGCCTTGGAGTAGCGGGAGTGAATGTGAAGGTCGGCATCAACGAGCATCCTATCACCTCAGTCGATGTACATCCCCTCCAGTCCGCGGTAGTAGGCGCGGTATATGTCCCTTTTGGTTATGACCCCCACCAGTTTCCTGCTCTCGGGGCCCTCAACCACGGGCAGGAGGTTCTGGTCGTGGGCCATAAGCTTCTCAAAGGCCTCCTGCGCCGTTTCAGTGGGATAGGTAACTCCATAGGTCCTTCTGACGAAGCGCCCTATTGGAAGCCTCTTCATCGAGCTGCTCCTCTTGAGGATATCCTTCACCCCGATTATCCCGATGACTTCCATTTTCTCGTTGACGACCGGGAAGCAGTCGTGGCCGGTCTCAGCTATCAGATGCTCCACCTCAAAGAGCGTCATGTCCTGTGTAACGTAAACGGCGTTCCGGGTCATTATCTCCCCCACGGAGATAGTCTCCAGGATAACAGGCCTGCCCGTCCTGACGTGGTAGCCCTTCCGGAGGAGCTTGAGGGTGTATATCGACTCGCCGCCGAGGAAGAACCTCGCGGTGAGAAAGCCCATAGTAGCGGAGGTCATGACCGCCGGCAGGACCGCGTAGCTCCTCGTGAGTTCGGTAACCATGAGTATCTGGGTCAGGGGTGCCTGGGTCATGCCGCTGAAGAAGGCCGCCATCCCAGCGAGGGCGTAAACTGTGGGGTTGGCCCCGAGAGAGGGGAACAGGGATCCGACGGCCTCACCGAAAGCCGCACCGAACATCGTACCCACGTAGAGGCTCGGGGCGAAGACACCACCGCTGCTCCCTGAACCCACGGTCAAGGCCGTCGCTAGCATCTTGACGAACCCGAGGACGAGGAGCATCCCCACTGCCAGCTCACCGTAGAAGGCCATCCTCATGCCCTCGTAGCCTATGCCAAAGATCCCATAGGCGGGAAAGAGCATCCCCAGAAAGCCCACACCGAAGCCCCCGAGGACGGGCTTCAAGAGGGGGTTGACCCGGGAACCTTCGAAGGCATCGACGACGCGGTAGAGGAATTTGGCGTAGAACGCGGCCAAGACGCCGAGGAAGAGGCCAAGAAGGAAGAAGAGGGGAAGTTCCGGGAGCGTGTGGCCTATTCCACCGGGGATGTCGATTTCAAAGGCCTTCCTGAGGACGGCGAGCGTTACCGCGTTTCCGGTTATCGATGCTATGAAGATCGGCACGAGGTTTATCGAGAACGCCCCCATGTAGACCACTTCAAGGGCGAACATTGCTCCGGCCAGGGGCGTGTTGAACGTCCCGGCTATTCCGGCCGCGAGGCCGCACGTGACGAGGAGCTTCCTCATCTCCTTGGAGAGGCCAAACCATCTCGCCAGGATGGAGGTCAGAGAAGCCCCTATGAAGCCTATCGGCCCCTCCCTCCCGACGCTTCCGCCCGATCCTATCGTTATCGCCGTGGCGAGGGTCTTGACGACAGCGAACCGGCCGGGGATGTTCCCACCCCTGAATATAACGGCCTCTATGACCTCCGGAATACCGTTTCCGCGAATCTGGGGGAAGCGAACCACCAGGAAAGCGACGAGGAGGGATCCAAAGGCAGGGAGGAGGACGTACCCTAGGTTGAAGCCGTGGAAGTTGAGTGTGACGAAGGGTAGGAAGCGCTCGAAGAAGAGAACGTGAAAAGCCTTTATGACGAGCCTGAAAAGGACAGCGCCGAGGCCGCCGACTAGGCCTGCTATGATGGAGAAGAAGATGACCGTGGCCCACCGCCTAGCATAAGCTTCGGCCCCGGACTTCATATCCCTTCGTACCCCCGATACCTAAAAAGCTTAAGCTTTTATAGGCTCGCGCCAAACCCCATCCGGTGGACAACATGAAGGTTGAAGGGTTCGTTGCTTCGCTTAGAAACGCCGAGACCATCGGCGAGCTCTTCAAAATACTCCAGGAGAAGGGCGCGCCGGTGGTGGAGCTCGACGGCCAGAGGTTTCTGATAGTAGTTGAGGGCGACTTCGAGGGGAGGAAGTTCTGGACCGAGATAAACGGCGAGAAGGCCAACCAGGCCCTGGGCGATGCGATGCTCAACTCCTCGAGCTTCCCCTTCAAGTGCAAGCGCCCCTACACCGGGGGAAACGTCATCTTCGTGAACTTCGACGACATCGAGGTCGAGAAGTTTCTAGTGGCTTACCGCGACCCCGAATACGGGATCTTCTACGTTGTGGAGAACGGTGAGGCGAGGGAGATAACGGGGGAGGAGTACGAGGGGCTCAAAGCCGAGATGCCGGAGTTCAAGATAAAGAGCATGAGCGAGGAACAGATGGACATGATGGGGGCCTTCTTCGGCTGATCACCTCCCCATCATGCCGATGAAGTAGAACAGCAGCTTGGCGGCTGTTAGGGCCGTTATCTCCCCCAATTTTTCTCCCGCGACCTCCATTATGTCGAAGCCCGCTATTTTTTTGTTCTCGGTCAGCCATTCAAGGGCTTCAACCACGTCCCAGAAAGCTAAGCCACCGGCCTCGGGCGTTCCGGTCGAAGGAACCAGCGAGAGGTCGAAGACGTCTATGTCGATGGAGAGGTAGACCGGCTCTGGAAGGGGCTTTACGAGCTCGACGAAGGCGTCGAAGTCGTAGTCCCTTGCGTGAACCCAGCGGATGCCTTTCTCCTCGGCGTACTCCACCTCCTCCCTCGTCCCGCTCCTTATCCCGAACATCGCCTCTCTAACGCCCAGCTCACTTATCCTCCTGGCGACGCAGGCGTGGTTGTAGGGGTTGTCCTCGTAGCTGTCGCGCAGGTCGAGGTGGGCGTCGAAGACGACGTAGCTCGCTGGCTTCAATGCCTCGACCGTCCCGAGGGTCTGGGAGTGCTCGCCGCCTAGCAGTATCGGGATGGTCTGTGGGTTGGCCCTTTTGAGCTCCTCAACCGTCTCCCTAACCCGGTCCGCAGTTTTCCTCGGGTCGCCGGCCACAACAGCGACGTCGCCTATGTCAGCTATCGGGAGTTCGGCTATGTCAACTCCGTAGTCGAGGATGTAGCTCTCCAGGTTGAGAGTCGCATGCCTGATGAGCGTTGGGCCGAAGCGCGCTCCCGCTTTAAAGCTCGTCGTCCCGTCGAAGGGAACACCGAGGATCGTGAACATGGCCTTTTCCGGCTCAACGAGGGGAAACTCAAGCTTGAGGGTCTCGTAGGTGTACAGGAAGTCCATATCCCCACCCCCGGCAGGGAGAAGGCACGATCTAAAAAAGCTTTTGGGCAAACTATTTTTATCCCTCCGCCGTAGTACCGCAGGTGGTACACATGCAGAGCCAGGTGCTGGAGTGGCTGAAGGCAGGGAGGGACGACGCGGAAGATATAGTCGACCTCCCCTGGAAGGTGGAGAAGGCGGGGGAAGGACACTACGTAGCGGAGCACCCAAAGATACCCTTCATCCTCAACGTAGTCTTCGCGGATGGCTTCATAAGGCTCGCGGTCCCCTCGGGGGTAGAGACGATAGCCATGAGGCTAGAGGATAGGGTCAAAACGTATCACACCCTCCTCGTCCTCAACGAGAGGATGAACATGCTCAAGTTCACACTGAGCGGCATGAACGACGAGATAACGCTGAGGGTCGACCTGGACGAGAAGAGCCTTGGAAAGGAGGAGTTCAACGACGCCCTCACGGCCCTCCTCGTGGGAATGAACGTCCTCATGGACGCACTGGGCCTAACCGAGGAGTTCCAGGAGGCGATATTCGAGAGGCTCAGCATGATGATAATAGAGCGGCTCCAGAAGGGCGCCAGCGAGAGGGAGATAATCGACTTCCTGACCAAGAAGGTGGGCATGTCCGAGAACGAGGCAAGGGCGCTCCTGAACGAGATAAGGAAGGCAATGAAAGGGGACGACAGGGGGTACTTCTGAGTGGGGTTCGGGATTCTCTACTCCCCTGCTTTTCTCGAACACGGGCCCAAGAACTACCACCCCGAGAACCCCGAACGGCTCATAGGGGCAGTCGAGAGCCTCAAGAGGACCGGGCTCTGGAGAAACGTCGTCGAACCGGAACCCGTCCCGGAGGAAGAGCTCCTCAAAGTCCATTCGCGGGAGTACGTCGAGTTGGTGAAGTCGTTGGGTGAGGGATTCGCTTATATAGACCCTGACACCTACGTCTCCCCGGGCACGTGGGAGGCGGCCTTAAGGGCCTTTGAAGCCGCTAGAAAGGCTGTAGAGCTCGCATTCAAGGATAAAGGACTTTATCTTGCCCTTGTCAGACCACCGGGACACCACGCCGGAAAAGCCGGCAGGGCCTTTAACGCGCCAACGCTGGGCTTCTGCATATTCAACAACGCGGCCTACGCCGCCAAGGTCGCCGAGGAGAAAGCCGGAAAAGTTCTTGTTATCGACTTCGACGCCCACCACGGCAACGGGACGCAGGAGATACTGTGGGACGACCCTAATGTCGTTCACATAGATCTCCACGAGCGCGACATCTACCCGGGGAGCGGTTACGAAGACGAAATCGGCGGGGAAGGGGCGGAGGGAAGCAAGATCAACCTCCCTATGCCGCACTACTCGACCGATGACGACTACATCCACGCCTGGGACGAGGTGGTCCTCCCGATAATCCATCAGTCCAAGCCGAAGCTGATAGTGGTCTCGGCCGGATTCGACGGCTTTCTCGGCGAGAATTTGACGACGCTGGGGCTGAGCGATGCGTTCTTTGCTCACGCGGGCGCGACGCTGTCTCGCTACTCGCTCGCGGTGATCTTCGAGGGTGGCTACTCCATCGGCCTTGACAGGGGGTTGCCGGCGTTTATCGAGGGCTATCTCTCCGGAAAAGAGCCTTCGGTTGAGGTAAGCCCATCCCGTGAGGCGGTTCTGGTTGTTGAGCGGGTTAAGAGAATTCAGGGGGAGTGGTGGGAGCTGTAGCTTACCCCTGGGTAAGGAGCTTACCGGGGGGTAAGTTGGAGGTTCTTCACGACTTCCTTGACGACAGGATCCGGGATGGCGTATTCGTTGCCTCTTTTTTCAAGGTAGCCGTACTTCACGAGGTTCTTGAGAAGGATGGAAAACTTCGCGTCGTTTACCGGCCCCATCTTGAACTCCACGTACTCCTTTATGGTGCTCCATCTAACGTTCCCCATGGCGACGGCCTTCAATATGGCCCCGTACCTCCTGCTGTTCTGGATGAGAGACGAAAGCTCCTCCCGGATGAGCTTTTCGGCCATGTTGAAGAGTTCATCCATGGCGTGGGAAAGCTTCCTAACCCCGCGGAGATAACCGTACATCGTGAGCCAGCCGACTATACCGTCGAGCTTCTCAACAGCTCCCTCGATTTCTTCTTCACTCGGTTTGATGCCGACCTCTTCGAAACCCCTCCTGAGAAAGTCCACGCTCTCCTTCCGCTTGAACCTTCTAAGCACTATCTCTCTCGCGTATCTGCCGAAGAGAGGTTTTTTGGGATCCTCAAGACCAAGGAAGTCGTGGAGCATTCCCACCTCAGATCCGGTGAGTACGAAGGTTATCCCGGGCAGATTGTCCACCGCGTAGGCTATCAGGCCGTCGTACCTGATCCCCGAAAGCCTGAGGTACTGGGCTTCATCAAAGGCAATTATCGCCCTCAGGTTCTCGTTCTCAGCCCAGGAGCTTATCTTTTCTAAGATTTCTGCAAGGTCAGGCTTCCTATCGAACTCCACGCTCAGGCCCGAAACCCTCACTCCACGGATAGAACCCAGGGCCTTTTCAAGCCTAAGCCTGAGCGATTTACGGCCCGAGACAGTTGAGAGGAGCGAATCAAGGATTTTTCGGGCCAGAATCTCCTGGGGTATCGAGCCGTGGGTGAAGTAGAGGGAGCGGACATCGATTTTCGCATAGGGCATTCCAGACCCAGTGAGGGCGACGTTTAGGAGGGAGCTTTTCCCAAGGCGTCTTATGCCGAGCAGGAGGATCAGATTTTCCCCCAGGTTCACTGCGCTCTGAAACTCCCTCAGTTCATTCTCCCTGTCGTACAGATCCTCCCGCTTGGTTTTTGGCTGCAGGTCGAACAGCAACTTACCCCACCGTAAGTTACTTACCCCGGGGTAAGTTATAAGGATTTCGAGTGACGGAGCCAGCAGTAAGACACACAGCGGAGTTCACCAGAAGAGGAGGAAAAAGAAAGCAAAGGCGTTCTCTCAAAGCCCCAGCATCTCTTTCGCGGCCTTAACGCCGAGGTCGAAGGCCTTCATGTTCACATCGACGGCCTTGGGCGGGACGCTGACCTTGATGACGTCCTTCACGTGCCCGGCATCAAGCGGGAAGCCCGGCGTCTGGGTTAGCGCTCCGATGAGGACGACGTTGGTAGTTATGATGTTTCCTGCCTCCATCGCGAGCTTCTCGGCGTCGAAGGCCATGAACCTGCCCTCAAAGTCCTCCTCGATGATCTTCCTCATCTCCTCAAGGGTCGGGTAGCTGGCCAGACCCATCGAGACCTGAACGGGCGGAATGGGCCTCGCGTTCGTGAAGACTAAGCCCCCCTTCTTGAGGTAGTTGATGTACCTTAAAGCTTCAACCGGCTCGAAGCTGAGTATGACGTCCGCCTTCCCCTCGGGAACCATCGCACCGTAGACGTCCTCGCCAAAGCGGACGTAGGCGATGACGCTCCCAAAGCGCTGACTCATGCCGTGAACCTCACCAACGCGGACCTTGTAGCCGGCCCTCAAGGCGGCCCAGCCGAGCAGGTTGGCAGCCGTAAGGATTCCCTGGCCGCCGACACCGGTTATGACAATGTTGTACTCCCTCATCTCACTCACCCTCCTCCATGGGCGCAAAGGCATCGAACGGACATACCTGGGCACATCCTCCGCAGCCCCAGCACATCGTCGGGTCAACCTTGGCCTTCTTGCTCTCGGCGTCCCAGTAGATGGCCGGACAGCCGTAGGCGTTGATACAGATCTTACAGCCGGTACACTTGTCCTCGATGACGTAGTAGATCGGCCACTTCTCGCCCCTCCTGCGCATCTGGCCAATCTTGTAGAGTGCACATACCTGCCTCGAGACGATGACGCTCACGCCGTCCACCTGAAGGGCCCTCTTGATGACCTCGTAGGTGGCCTTGATGTCATAGGGGTCGACGACCTCGACGAAATCGGCACCCATAGCCCTAGCGACATCCTCTATCGGAATCCTCTTACCCATACCGTGTGGTGTCCGACCGGTGCTCGGGTTGGGCTGGTCGCCGGTCATTGCCGTGACGAGGTTGTCGAGGACGACTATGAGGACGTTGGAGCGGTTGTAGATCGCATTGGCGAGAGCCGGGAGGCCTGTGTGGAAGAACGTTGAGTCTCCTATGGTGGCGACGATGATCTGCTTGCCCTTGCCCTCCCTGTGCTCGTCCTCGGCTATGCTTCCGTTTATGGCCACGCTCAGGCCGTGGGCAACGCCTATAGAGGCACCCATTGCGACGGTGGTATCGACGGTCTTAAGCGGCGGGAGGACACCGAGGGTGTAACAGCCTATGTCGCTCGGGAATATCGCCTTCGGCCCAGCCGCCTTCCTTATGGCGAAGAAGGTGTTCCTGTGCGGACAGGCCGGGCACAGTGAAGGCGGCCTCGGCGGGACTATCTCCTGAACGGCCCTGTACTTCTCGTCTATTTCGCTGAAGTCTATCGGGGTCTCGAGGCCGAGGAACTTCGCTATGGCCTCCACAGCCCTCCTGGTTGTCATCTCGTAAACCCTCGGCACGAGGTCCTTTCCGTGGATCGGGATCCTCAGGCCTCTGTCGTATGCCCAGGTCTTGACCTGCTCCTCGACGACGGGCTCGAGCTCCTCAACGATGAGAACCTTCACGAGGCCGTCTAGGAACTTCTCAAGCAGACCGTAGGGGACTGGGAATGGTGTACCGAGCTTGAGTATCTTGACGTTATCGACGCCGAGCCACGCTAGGGCTCCTTGACGTATGCATAGCTGAGGCCCGGGGCGATTATGCCCACTTTGGCGTTCTCATCCCCCTCAATCCAGTTGAATGGGCAGTTGTTTAGCTCCTCGCGGATCTTCTCGATCTTCTCAAGGATCTGCGGGTGGAACTTCCGAGAGTGGGCCGGGATGTCGACGAACCTCGTCGGGTCCTTCTTGAACTTTCCGAACTTCCTCTTGCCGGTCTTTATCTCCTCGGGGAGTTCGCCGAGGACAACATCGCCCCTCGCGTGGGAGCTCCTCGTGGTAGTCCTGAGGATCACGAAGTGCTTGAACTTCTCGCTCAGCTCGAAGGCGTACTTCGTCATCTCCTTGGCCTCGTGCGGGGAAGTGGGCTCGAGAACCGGCACGTTGGCGAACTTGGCGTAAACGCGCGTGTCCTGCTCGTTCTGGCTGCTCCACATGCTGGGGTCGTCGGCGACCATTATGACGAAACCGCCCTCGACGCCCATACCGACGGCGCTTAGGAACGTATCCGCCGCAACGTTGAGGCCGACGTGCTTCATGGCCGTCATGGCCCTCAGACCGCTCCAGGCCGCGGAAAGGGCCGTCTCAAAGGCGACCTTCTCGTTGGTCGAGTACTCCATGTAGACGCCGGCCCTCTTGGCAACGGCCGCCATCGTGTCCGTAAGCTCTGAACTCGGGGTTCCTGGATACGCTGCATAGACAGCTATGTTCGCCTCTAGAGCACCCCTGGCTATGGCCTGGTTGCCGAGCAGGAGAACCTTCTCCCCCGGCTTGTCCCACAAAACCATGTCGGTAACTTTCGCCATCCAAAATCACCTCACTCCTCCTTCAAAACTCCCTTCGACTTTGCGAACTCAACGAGGGCGTAGGCCCCGGCCGCAACGTCCTCGGGCCTCTCGTAGCTCGGAATTCCGTTCGCCTCAAGCAGTTCCTTCGCCTTCTCGCTCACGTAGCCCGCCATGAAGAGGCCGAGGACGGGCTTACCGTTGTTGACCTCCTTAACCGCCCTGATGACCCCTTCGGCGTGCTCTGTGGGAGTCATTCCCGCGAAGGTCGGGACGACGCAGATGCTTATGAGCATGTCAACGTTCGGGTCCTCCAGAAGGGCCTTGGCCGTGCGGTAGTAGTCCTCTCCCCTGGCGGAGGCTATCATATCGACGGGATTCTTCACCGCCGCCATCGGCGGAAGGAACGAGCGGAGCTCCTCTATCGTCTTCTCCTCGAGGTCGGCCAGCTTCAATCCAAGTCTGTCTATCGCATCGGCCGTTAAAACTCCGGGGCCGCCTGCGTTGGTCATTATGGCGACGCGCCTGCCCCTCGGCAGGGGCTGGGTGAATGCCCTCGCCATGCTGAGCATGTCGTCGATTGTGTCGGCAACGATGACGCCGCTCTGCTTGAAGGCGGCCTCGTAGATGCGCCAGCTTCCGGCGAGGGAACCGGTGTGGCTTGAGGCCGCTCTGGCGCCGCTCTCGCTTTTCCCTGCCTTGAGGACTATCACCGGCTTCTTCTTGGTCACGCGCCTGGCCACTTCCATGAACTTCCTGCCGTCCTTGAGGCCCTCGATGTAGAGAGCTATGGCCTTGTCCTCCTCGGTGTCCGCTAGATACTCCATGAACTCGGAGAAGTCAACGTCGGCCATGTTGCCGATGCTCACGAACTTGGAGAAGCCTATTCCTTCTTTGACGGTCTTGTAGATTATTCCGGCTCCCAGGGCACCGCTCTGGCTTATGAAGGCTATATCGCCTTTCTTTGCGTCCATGACGAAGGTGGCGTTCATGTCGTTGTGGGTGTTCATTATTC